>NZ_JBHSOZ010000017.1:0-55717 GCF_042656525.1 Thalassorhabdus alkalitolerans | reverse complement strand
GAAACTAACTTAACTTACTTTAATAGAAATTAACTGACGTTTGACTTTCATTCGATTTTCAAAGGACAACATTTCCCTGCCGCTCTTTTTGCGACTTTATTATCATATCACTATAGTTGATAAAAAGTCAATAACTTTTTTAAAGTTTTTTGAGCGCTTTTTGAAGCAGGAATGTTATAGTAACAAGTTCTGGCTAAAGTGTCAATACCTATAAAAAGAAATGACTGACCAGAAGCTGTATTACCGTAGTATAATAACTGCTTCAATTTTATTTGTTTGTTTCCTCATCGCTTTTTGGCGACAAGAAATAATATATCACCATCTAAAAAGAAATGCAACACCTTTACTAACTTTTTTTAATGTCTTTTATAATGATAACGGAACCTCTCTGAAAATGATAGTTCTTTTCCCCCCTCCTTTACCCTTGCATTAGTTACAAAAAACACCTGCCTTTTCTGCAGGTGTTTTTGTTATTACATTTGGTTATTATTCTTGGTGCCGCATTTGCGGGAAAAGCAAAACGTCACGAATAGATGGAGAATCCGTTAACAGCATAACGAGCCGGTCAATTCCTATACCTAATCCACCGGTAGGCGGAAGACCATATTCAAGAGACTCTAGAAAATCTTCATCCATCATGTGTGCTTCATCGTCTCCTTGCTCCCGTTCCTTCACTTGTGCTTCGAAACGTTCCCGCTGGTCTATCGGATCATTTAATTCAGTAAAGGCGTTTGCATGTTCTCTCCCTACGATGAACAGCTCAAAGCGATCCGTAAATCTAGGATCCTCCGGATTCTTTTTGGCAAGGGGAGAAATAGCAACGGGGTGTCCATACACAAACGTTGGCTGAATAAGTTTCTCTTCTACAAAGTGTTCAAAAAACTCGTTAACGACATGCCCAAAGCTCATTGTCTCTTTGACAGGTACCTTATGCTCTTTTGCAAGAGCTCTTGCTTCTTCATCACTCATATTCTGCCAAAAATCGACACCAGTATATTCTTTTATTGCATCGACCATATGAACCCTTTTCCACTCCGGTGTCAAGTCTACGTCATAGTCCCCATAGGTAATTTTCGTTGATCCGATCACTTCCTGTGCTATATGAGCGATCACGTTTTCCGTTAATTTCATTATATCTTTGTAGTCTGCATATGCTTCATACAATTCAATCATGGTGAATTCGGGATTGTGACGAGTGGAAACTCCTTCATTTCGGAACACTCGCCCGATTTCATACACCTTTTCCATTCCACCGACAATGAGCCTTTTTAGATGAAGCTCTATCGCGATTCGCATGTATAGCTCCATGTCTAAGGCATTATGATGAGTCACAAAAGGACGCGCGGATGCCCCCCCGGGGATTGAATGCATCATAGGGGTTTCCACTTCCAAGTAGCCATTTTCATCAAGGTACCGACGCATGGATTGAAGGATTTTGCTTCGAGTCACAAATGTATCGCGCACTTCGGGGTTCACAATTAAATCCAGATAGCGTTGCCGATATCTTTGTTCTACATCCTTTAAACCGTGAAATTTATCTGGAAGAGGACGAAGAGATTTAGATAAAAAGGTGAAATCGCTCACTTTGATTGAAAGCTCTCCAACTTTTGTTTTAAAAGCTGATCCCTTAACACCTACAATATCGCCAATATCCGCGCTTTGGAATATTTCGTATTGTTCCTCGCCTACTTGATCCTTTCTTACGTAGATCTGAACCTGCCCGGTAAGGTCCTGAATATGGGCAAAACCTGCTTTCCCTTTCCCGCGCTTTGTCATGATTCGTCCAGCTAAAGTGACATGGCTTTCTTTTTCTGAAAGCTCATCCTTGGTATATTGATCGAATTCTTTTTTCATGGACTCTGCAGTATGAGTTCTTTCAAAGCGGCCTCCAAATGGATCCTGTCCCTCTTCTTGCATTGCCTTCAACTTATCTCTTCGTACACTCATCTGGTCATTATATTCAAGCTCTTCGCTCATATCATCAACTCCCGATCCTGCTTATTTTCGGTACACCATTTTTCAACTCTATTGAACCTAAGTAAAGTATGTAAAAAAAGAGGGAGCCCTGCTTTAGCTCCTTTCGTCTAAAACTCCTTAAAGAACAACGGAAGGAAGACGCTTTGGAGGGAGACCTCTAGTTACAGTTTAAAGAAGGGGGCGTGCACATCCAAGCACTTTTTAGCAGGCAGAAACTTTTTCAGCTTCTCTCGCTTCCACTTCTTCTACGTAGTTGTAAAGAACATTGGAAATTTCTTCTCTTGTATGCAAGTGATCATTTACTTCCTTAATGATATCCCAATTTGCAGTCCCTTCATACATTTGCACTCTCGTTCGTCCATGAAGGGATACCCGCTTGTCCGCCCGCTCTTTCAATAGCTCTTGCATTTTTTACGGCATGTATGTGGTCCTTATCCCATGCCATGCGCATTTTCACTGTCACTGGCTTGTCAACGGCATCAACGGTACGGCTGCCATCTCATAGACCTTGGGTAGAGAAGCCACTTGGCACCGGCATCACACTTTGTTACTTTTGGAACCGGACATATTCAATAATGTCCGCGTTCGTCTGCTTATCAATGACCTTAGCGGCTGTTGTTACCGTTTCTTTAGTCACTCCGAAAATCTGGAGACTCAGCAGCTTTTCTCTTTCCTCTACGTAAAGCGTTTGAAGAGATTTCTCGTTCCTATGCAAGAGGGCTTTGCCACTCACCATTTCTGCGCATACCAAACCCGTTCCAAAATCCTTAGCGGTCAGAGATGCCGGATGACATACACCAGCCATCGGAGCAGGAACCACTCGATTCTTCATTTCAAATGCCTATAGCATTTTCACCTTCGTTTTGTGTCAACCTGATTGAAGCTCGTGTTTTGAAATCCCTAGTGCCTCGGTGACCTTCTCTATAAATTCTTCATCGGGGATGCGCGTTCCACGCTCAACATCTCCCAATAAAGAAACAGATACTCCAAGCTCATTAGCAAAGCTTTGCTGGGTATAGCCTTTTAATTTTCGGTATGCCCGAATTCTTCTTGCCCAATGTTGCTTTTCCATGCGCTTACACCTTCTTTATCTTTATCTGACAGCTGATCTACCGCTTTATCTATCGTTATATGAAACCCCGGCAAGATAAGGTGAGGAGCAAGCTCTTGCAGCGGTATTAATACAAAAGCCCTTTCCATCATGCGGGGATGGGGGATATTTAAGTGACTCATTTCAATATTTTCTTTATTGTAGAGTAAAATGTCAAGGTCTATTGTGCGGGGGCCCCACCGAACAACCCTTACTCTCTGTAATTTATTTTCAATTTCCTGTGTTGCTTCTAGTAGTTCCACAGGTGAAAGCTCTGTTTGAATCTTAGTGACCATATTCAAAAAAGATTTCTGATCCGTTACACCTACCGGTTCGGTTTCATATAAAGACGAACTTTCTTCCACGATAACACCTGGAACTTGCTGTAATAAGTGAACCGCTTCGAACAAATACTGCTCCCGGTTCCCCATATTTGAGCCAAGTGAGATATAGGCCTCATTCATTTATCTTTCCCTCGTTAGTTCAATGGCAACGTAATCATAATGTCCGGGTATTGGAGGATCAGGCTTAATCACTTTAACAGTGACCCTCTCAATAATTGAAAACTCTGCCAGTACTTTATCAGTAATTGCCTGGGCTATGGTTTCCACTAAATCATATGTTTGTCCTTCGACAATTTCTTTTACAACCTGGTAGGCTTCTCCATAATTCACGCTTTTCTTTAAATCATCACTGGCTGCTGCTTCGCTCAGATCTGCTTCAAGAGTCAAATCCACTCGAAAACGTTGTCCCAACTTGTTTTCTTCCGGAAATACCCCGTGATAGGCGTAAAACTCCATCCCATTTACAAAAATTTTATCCAAAAGTACTCACCTTCCTCTTTCCAAGCATCACATCCATCATTGTAGCCATTCTGCTCATCTCCAGCACATCATGCACCCTGACAATATTGCATCCCTTTTCTATCCCTAGACAAACCGTGGCCCCTGTTCCTTCTACCCTTTCTGAAGGCGGGAGGTTAAGTGTTTTTGAAATAAGTGACTTTCTGGAGGTTCCTAGAAGAACCGGGTAACCAAGTGCTGTAAATTCATCCATTCTTCTCATTGCTTCTAGATTCTGTTCATATGTCTTAGCAAAACCGATTCCTGGATCAAGTATAATCTTGTCTTCTTTCACTCCGGCTCTGCGGCAAATATCAATGCTTTCCTGTACATCGTTAATCATGTCTTCAAGCAGATCACCGTAATCAGTATTCGTTCGGTTATGCATTAAAATGATCGGTACGTCGTACTTTGCGGCTACACGAGCCATGTCAGGGTCAGCCTTTGCCCCCCACACGTCATTAATAATCGCGGCGCCTGCTTCAATCGCCTGCCTTGCCACCTCTGCTTTATATGTATCCACTGAAATAGGAACAGTGAGATGTTTTACCATCTCTCTTACTGTAGGAATGACTCTTTCCAGCTCTTCCTTCTCCTCTACTTTTGTGCTTCCAGGACGTGTTGATTCCCCGCCTACATCTATAATATCAGCGCCTTGTCTTACAAACTCAACCGCCCCTTTAACCGCTTTTTCTACATTATTGTATCTTCCCCCGTCGGAAAAGGAATCAGGTGTTGCGTTAATAATTCCCATAACAAACGTCTTTTCTGTAAAATCGAGCTCCCATTTCCCCCAGGAAACAAATGAATGTTTCATTATTGTTGTCCCTCCTTGCATGTTTAGATTTCTTGACGGCTCCATAATTTTTCACGAAACGAAGCATAGTGTGCTTTCAACCGTGTGATATCCTCAGACTTTTTAAACTTTCTTTCATCTATTTCCGATAAAGGCACAATTTCCTGGATTGAATTTGTCACGAATGCTGCGTCTGCACTCAATAAATGATCCAACGAAAATCTTCCAGTGCGAATGTAATAGCCTAGCTTTCTAGCTAATGTCATTACGAATTGTCGAGTGATTCCGTTTAAAATGCCAGTGTCTACAGATGGCGTATATAGTGTTCCCTGTTTCAGCCAGAATATATTAGAAACTACTCCTTCTGCTATATACCCTTCTCTGGTCAGGAAGATACCTTCTTCATCCGGATGATCTCCAAGCTCTCTTTTTCCTAATATACTATTGAAGTAATGGTGGGACTTTAGTCGAATATCAGCTTCTGGCGTATTCCTGGAGGTAGAAAGGATTACTCCTTTTTTTGTTAGAGAAGAAACAGGAGGCGTGAGAGGCTTCATGTAGATAATTTTCGTGGGGTTGTGATACTGGCTTGTTGTCAGCCCTAGGTCCTGTTCTCCTGCTGAGATATTATATCTGACATAAGCGTTTTGAAGATTGTTGGCGTTAAGAAGAAGATTTATTTCTTCTTCTACAGATGACCGCTCGTATGTCCACCGAATATTCATCATCGCTAGACCTTCTTCCAGCCGCCTAAAATGATCATCTAACAAAAAAGGGTGATTCTCATACACCCTGAATGTTTCAAAAAGCCCTAATCCGTACATAAATCCATGTTCAAAAGGGGAAAGGCGAGCTTCGCCCGCCTTCATAATTTTTCCGTTTATATGAATATACATCTTATACTCCTTGTACAGCCCGGTGGGTTTCAATAAAGTTGCGTAAAAGAGTTTTTCCGTCTCCTGTCATTATGGATTCAGGGTGAAATTGCACACCTTCCACCGGCAGTGTTTTATGGCGGATACCCATAATCTCTCCTTCTTTTGTGGAAGAAGTAATTTCAAAACAGTCAGGCAGACTTTCTTTTTCCACAATTAACGAGTGATAGCGAGTTGCTGTAAAAGGCTGTGGCAGTCCCTTGTTCACTCCTTTATCCTCGTGATAAATGTCGGATGTTTTCCCGTGCATTAAACGGTCAGCACGAATCACTTTTCCGCCGAATACCTGGGCAATAGACTGGTGACCCAGACACACTCCAAAAATAGGAATTTTTCCAGCAAAATGACGGATCGCTTCCATGCTGATCCCTGCCTCGTTTGGAGTACAAGGGCCCGGGGATACCATAATGAAATCCGGTGCTAATTCTTCTATCTCTTCAAGAGTTACCTGGTCGTTTCTTTTTACAACCAGTTCCTCTCCCATTTCACCCAGATACTGTACTAGGTTATACGTAAATGAATCGTAATTATCAATCATTAAAATCATAAATGTTCCTCCTCCGCTCTACTCTGTTTTCCTGATACCTCTTCTTCACTCAGCTCTTTTGCCTTCCACAAGGCCTTTGCCTTTTTCAAGGACTCCTTATATTCAGCCGCAGGATTAGAATCAATTACAATACCTGCTCCAGCCTGGACATAAGCTTTCCCTTCCTTTGCAAGCAAGGTTCGAATGACAATATTCATTTCCATGTCTCCGTTAAACCCAATCCAGCCTATAGATCCTGTGTACACTCCCCGTCGGACAGGCTCCAGCTCCTCAATGATTTCCATGGTTCTAATCTTAGGAGCACCTGTAATGGTTCCTCCTGGAAAGGTTGCTCTTATCATATCATATACATCTATGTCTTCGGCAAGTATTCCTTTTACATTTGAAACGATATGCATGACATGGGAGTATCGTTCAATAACCATGAGTTCGTCTACGTAGACGCTCCCGTATTTACACACTCTTCCTAAGTCGTTTCTTTCCAAATCGACGAGCATAACGTGCTCAGCCCGCTCTTTTTCATTATAGAGGAGCTCTTCTTCAAGGGCCAGATCTTGCTCCTTGGTTTTCCCTCTTGACCTCGTCCCGGCAATCGGTCTTGTGCTTGCTTCCTCTCCATCCTTCTTTACTAATAATTCCGGTGATCCACTCACAAGCTGGAAATCTGGAGTGTGAATGTAAGCCATATACGGAGACGGGTTAAGTTCTCTTAGCTTTTCATAAATATGAAGGGGATCCGTTTGAAGAGTCTTCGCCTGCCGCACTGATAGATTTACTTGAAACACGTCACCAGCTTTGATGTAGTCTTGTACCTTTCGTACAGCTTGTGAGAACTCACCTTCATTTAGAGAAACCTCCCACATTTCCTCTTGCTCTTCTTTGTTTGACCATTCCCAGGAGGGATAAGGATCAGACCAGCTTGCATAATAATCTGCTATTTTGGCCTCTGCTTTCTGCTGTTCACTCTCTTGGTAATGAACGATTATCCATAGCTTTTTCTCTTGATGATCATAAAGAAAGACATCGTTAAACACTAGAAAATAAAAATCATCTGTATTTAAATCATCGCTTGAATCCTGTGGTAAAAGCTCGACCTGCCGGACAAGGTCATAGCTGAAAAAACCAATAGCTCCTCCCTGGAAATCGGGAAGCTCCGGATGTTTTTTAGTTTGGTAAGGTGCCAGCCACCGCCTCATTTCCTCAAGGATATCTCCTTTGGTTTCAGCTTTCCCCTCTTTTGTTTCTACGGTAAATAGATCGTCTTTTCCTCTTAATAAAGCAAAAGGAGAGAGGCCGGCCATGCTGTAGCGGCCGCTTCGGCCACTTTCAAGCAGAACGTGATATTCTAGATTTTTGCTCATATGTTTATATGCGTGAAACCACTTCTCCTCTGGAAAAGAAAAGCTCTGCGCTTTGACGTATCGACGGCTTTCTTTTGCAGGAAGCGGGGAAAAAGCTTCATTCATCATTGTCACTCCTCGCATTCTTCCATGGGAAGCTTTAAATCGTTCCTCATTGTACCATTAAGAGACAAGAAAAAAAATAAGGAGCCTTCTCCGCTAATGTGTTTTACCCCATCGTTTAAAAGATTCCAAAAAAAAGCAGCCAGAAACGGCTGCTTTTTAATAGCTTCTTATTCTGATTCTTCAAATTGATAAAGAGGTGTACTGAGGTAGCGCTCTCCATTACTAGGAATGATAGCTACAACTTTCTTTCCTTTACCAAGCTTTTTTGCTTCTTCTAATGCAGCATAAATCGCCGCACCCGAAGATACCCCGCCAAGGATGCCTTCTTCTCTCGCTGCACGGCGAGCATATTCGTAAGCTTGATCCTTGCTTACCTGAACGACTTCATCATACACGTCAGTGTCGAGGATTTTTGGTACAAAACCGGCGCCAATGCCCTGGATTTTATGCGGGCCGGGGCTTCCGCCAGAAAGAACCGGGGAGTCAGTTGGCTCAAGAGCTACAATTCTCATCTCCGGATAATTTTCTTTTAAGAGGGCACCTGCACCTGTAATGGTGCCGCCAGTTCCAATACCAGATACGAATGAGTCAATTTGACCGTCTACTTGTTCCAGAAGCTCTTTTCCTGTTGTCTCACGATGAATCTTAGGGTTTGCTTCATTTTCAAATTGCTGAGGCATGAAATATCCATTTTCTTCTGCCAGCTCGTTCGCTTTACGGATTGCTCCACCCATACCCTCAGATCCAGGTGTAAGTACAAGTTCTGCACCATATGCGCGTAACAGATTCCGGCGCTCCATGCTCATTGTATCAGGCATGACAAGCACTGCTTTGTATCCTTGAGCAGCAGCAACCATTGCTAGTCCAATACCCGTGTTTCCACTTGTTGGCTCTATAAGTGTATCTCCTTCTTTAAGCTTTCCTTGTTCTGCAGCGTCTTTAATCATCGCTAACGCAATACGATCTTTAACACTGCTTCCCGGATTCATAAATTCAAGCTTTAAGTATACATCTGCGTCGTTTTCTCCCACTAAACGATTTAACTTTACTAGCGGAGTGTTTCCAATTAAATCAGTAATTGAATTTGCTACTCTCATTAAGACTCCTCCTAATACCCTAGTAATTTCATAGGCTTTATTGTTTTTATCTTACCAGTAGATTATTTAAAGTGTCAAACACTTTATTCATTAAAGCCGGGGCTCAATGATAATACCCCTTTTTATCCAGGGGTATTACTTTCACTATTCAACGCACGTTCCTTTAGTTCCTGTAAGTCCTCTACAGAAAAATTGTAGATTTCATTACAAAAATGGCACTGTGTTTCCGCTCCCTTGTCCTTTTGGATCATATCCTCTAATTCCTCGCTTCCAAGACTCACAATTGCATTTCCAACTCGTTCTTTAGAGCATTGACAAGTGAATTTCACTTCTTGTTTATCAAGAATCTTTACTTCCTCTCCAAAAATAATTTGGAGAATTTCTTCAGGATTTTTTCCCTTTTCAATGAGCTTAGAAATAGGAGGCATTGCACCAAGCTGCTTCTCTAAGTTGTCAATCAGCTCATCATCAGCTCCTGGAAGCAGTTGCAGAATAAAACCACCAGCAGCCATTATCGTATTATCAGGGTTAACAAGTACTCCCAGTCCCACTGATGAAGGAACCTGTTCAGAGGTAACAAAGTAATAAGTGAAGTCCTCTCCAAGTTCACCGGATACAATAGGACTGTTACCAGTAAAGTGCTCCTTCATTCCTAAATCCTTTACTATTGCCAAATGTCCTTCTGTTCCTACTGCCCGGGCTACATCCAATTTTCCATGCTTATTTAAATCAAAATGAACCTGTAAATTATGAGCATACCCTCTCGTATTCCCTTTAGAGTCACTATCAACTACGATTGGTCCCATTGGGCCGCCACCCTCGATTTTAATCGTTAGTTTATCGTCTCCCTTTAGCATGGCTCCCATCATGGACCCAGCCGTCATCGCTCGTCCTAAAGCTGCTGCGGCTGTTGGCCACGCCTGATGTCTGCGGACCGCTTCATTCACCATTTCGGTGGATTTAATTGCATAGGCCCTTACTTTTCCCTCATAGGCCGTTGCTTTTACAAGATAATCAGACATACTAGTCCATCCTTTCCGTAGAAAATTCCTTTTAATGATTTATTTATTTTTTTCATAAATGACTTTTAAACCTTTTAAGGTTAAAAATGGATCTGCTTTGTTGATCGTTTTTGAATCTTTGCTGATTAACTTGGCAAGCCCACCGGTAGCAATGACAAATGGGGTCTGATCAGCCTGGTCAATCATTCGAGATACTATCCCATCTACCTGTCCTACAAAACCATAATATATTCCAGACTGCATAGCATGAACCGTATTTTTCCCTACTACGCTCTCTGGTTTGCTTATTTCAACTCTTGGCAGCTTAGAGGCATAATTGTACAGGGCCTCTGTGGAAATCGTGAGGCCGGGAGCAATTGCCCCCCCTGCGTATTGATTTGAGGAATCAATATAACAAAAAGTCGTCGCTGTCCCAAAGTCTACAATCACTAAAGGACCATTGTATTGATGCAGAGCTGCGACTGCATTAACAATTCTGTCAGCCCCTACGTCTCTTGGACTGTCATACCGAATGTTCAGTCCCGTTTTAATTCCCGGGCCAATCACCATAGGTGAAAGGTTGAAGTATTTTTTGCACATATGCTCAAATACAAACATCATGGAAGGAACAACGGAAGAAATAATAATGCCTTCTACACTTTGGGCTGATACATTATTATTCTCCATTAGAGATTTAATTATCATCCCATACTCGTCTTCCGTTTTTCTTCGGTCAGTAGAAATGCGCCAATGATATAAAAGTGTCTCTTTATCATATAACCCTAACGCTATATTGGTGTTTCCCACGTCAATTACACAAATCATTTATATCACCACTATTGCACCTTTTTTAATTGTTAAAACGTTTGCTTACAAAGAATAGCTTATAGACAAAAAATATGAAAGCAAAATGTCTTTTCCCCTGATCAGATTCCTATAGAACTTGTCCCCTTCTTACCAGAGGTATTACACCTTTTTTCTGATCCAGCTTGCTCAGCTACAATACCAGGCATTAAAAAAGAGATGCCCGCAGGCACCCCTTTTTTAAAAAAATACTCATCTTAACGCTTATCTCTGTCTTCAGGATCTGGATTTTCCGACAGATCGTTTGGACCAGATTCTTCGATTCCATCTTCTGGCTCTTTTGTCACATTTCCTTCTTCAGAAGAAGAGACATCAGCCTTGTCATTGTCTGATTTAGACTGAATATTTACCTTCACATCATCATTGTCCTGGTTTTCAGGGTTCGCATGATGACCTTCCGGAAGCTTCTTCTCATTAACAAGAGATTGGATTTGTTCAGCATCCAGGGTCTCAAGCTCTAGAAGCGTTTGAGCAACCAGTTCAAGAGCGTCCTTGTTTTCGGTTAAAATCTGGCGGCAGCGCTCATATGATTCCTTAATAATGCGCTGAACTTCCTGGTCAATTTCATGGGCGATTGCATCACTGTAATTTGGTTCATTTTGGATGTCTCGTCCCAAGAATACTTGACCGCCGGACCCTGAACCAAACTGCAGAGGTCCCAGCTTATCACTCATACCGTATTCCATAACCATTTTCCTTGCGATACCAGTCGCTCTTTGGAAATCATTATGGGCTCCTGTACTTACCTCGCCATAGATAATTTCCTCAGCTACACGTCCGCCAAGTAGACCGACAATTTTGTCGAGAAGCTCCGGCTTCGTCATGAAGTAACGGTCCTCTTTTGGAAGCATAACAGCATAACCGCCTGCCTGTCCTCGAGGAACGATCGTTACCTTATGAACCATATCCGCATTTTCAAGCTTCACACCGACGACTGTATGGCCTGCTTCGTGGTGCGCAACGATTCCTTTTTCTTTCTCTGAAATCACACGACTCTTCTTCGCAGGACCAGCAATTACACGGTCAATGGCTTCCTCTACATGCTTCATGTGAACCTTCGTTTTGTCTTCCCGAGCAGCCACCAGGGCAGCTTCGTTTAAGAGGTTCTCAAGATCAGCTCCTGAAAAACCAGGTGTACGCTGTGCGATGGCTTTCAAATTCACGTCATCTGCTAAAGGCTTGTTACGGGCATGTACTTTAAGTACTTCCTCACGGCCTTTCACGTCAGGACGGCCTACCATAATCTGACGGTCAAAACGTCCAGGACGCAAGAGCGCTGGGTCCAAAATATCCGAACGGTTTGTCGCAGCAATGATAATTATCCCCTCATTGGCACCAAACCCGTCCATTTCTACGAGCAATTGGTTAAGCGTCTGCTCACGTTCGTCGTGCCCGCCGCCGACACCGGCACCACGCTGGCGGCCCACGGCATCAATTTCATCAATGAAAATAATACACGGAGCATTTTTCTTTGCATTTTCAAAGAGGTCACGAACACGGGATGCACCGACACCGACAAACATTTCCACAAAGTCTGAACCACTGATGGAGAAAAACGGTACTCCGGCTTCCCCTGCCACAGCTCTTGCGATTAATGTCTTACCTGTTCCCGGCGGTCCTACAAGAAGAACACCTTTAGGGATACGGGCACCGATTGTGGCGAATTTCCGCGGGTCTTTAAGGAAGTCAACAACTTCCATAAGCTCCTGTTTCTCTTCATCTGCACCAGCCACATCTTTAAAGCGGGCTTTCTTCTTATCTTCCTGATAAAGCTTGGCCTTACTCTTACCAAAGTTCATAACCTTGCTGCCGCCGCCCTGGGCCTGGCTAAGCAAGAAGAAGAACAGGATAAAGATGATGATGAAAGGGATAACTGAAACAAAGAAAGTAACCCAGCCTCCAGGCTCTTCGGCTGGTTCCGTTTCAAACGTCACCACGTTCCCATCAGGTCCTTGTGCTGTCATAAGTAAGTTAGTTGATGCTTCTGAAATAGGAATGTGTGTATGAAAATACTCGTCCTCAGCGGACTCTTGAGTTTGATATTGAACGAAATACACTTCTCCTTCAGGCTGTACCATCATGGATGTTACTTCGTTGTTTTCCAGAGTGCTAACAAATTCATTAGACGTTACCTCTAGGTCAGCTTGTTGCGGATCATCTCCCAAGAAACTGATAATCCCTATGATAACGAGAAATATAAGCAAGTAAAAGATTGTATTACGAAAAATACGATTCATTCCTGACCTCCTCCCACGGACAATAAAAGCTTAGATAATAGTATCATATTTGCTCTCTTCCTCACAATAATTAGCTCTTGTAAATTTCCGGCTTAAGAATACCAATGTAGGGGAGGTTTCGATATCTTTCTGCATAATCCAATCCATACCCGACGACAAACTCATCCGGAACATTAAAACCTGCTACATCAGGAACTAAGTCAACTTTTCGGCCATCCGGCTTATCGAGAAGAGTAACAATTTTTAATGATTTAGCCCCTCTGTGCTTTATTAGGCTTACCAAATAACTTAATGTCAATCCGCTGTCAATGATATCTTCCAGAATAATAACATCCCGGCCCTCAACTGATGTATCAAGGTCCTTAATAATCTTTACTTCTCCAGAAGAAACAGTACTGTTGCCATAGCTTGATACATCCATAAAATCAAATTCCAAATGAGTATCAATTCGTTTCGTCAAATCGGTCAAAAAAGGGAGAGCTCCTTTGAGCACTCCAATCACCAATGGAAAACGCCCTTCGTATTCAGCCGTCATATCTTTCGCAATTTCACCTATTTTTTCCTGGATCTCTTCTTCAGTAATTAGAACTTTTTGGATTTCATCTTTCATTCTTTATGTGTACCCTCCCGAATGGAATGTATGTTTGCAAGCCTCAAAAGCGTGCGTCTTTTTACCTCGAGACCTATCTTACCATGAGAAAAAGCACTCTACACCCTTCCTGCACTTTAAATAGGCACATAAAACTCCACGATGCCGTATCTTTCACCATTTTGTCACTTTCACCTTTTTTCATACAATAAAATTAAAAAAGGCTTGCTTTGTGTTGCAGTGAGCGCTCTCTCAGATTTTTTTAACAGGGGAAGCCACAAAATATCCCCTTCTCCATCAACAATGACCGGCCAGTGATCACGTATGCTTTTATCGACTTTTTCATCAATAAAAATCCGGTTCACTTTCTGTCTTCCTTTCATCCCCGCTGGCCGTATGCGATCAGCTGGCTGACGCCCTCTCACTGTCAGGGGAAGAGGCAGCCCCTCAAGCTCACATACAAATATGTCCTTTTCTTTCCAGGCAGGTGGAATCTGATCACTAATCCTTGCTGTGACCTTGTGACCGTTCCACACTGTTTCACCAGGTACCTTCAGACTTCTTTTTCCCTCTGTATTCCTGTTCTCCACGAGTCTTTCCATTGTAAAACGGCATTTCTCGTATGAACGAACCACCCTCAGTCCCTGGCGGAGATCCAGTTGTCCTGAGGGACTAGTACCCGAAATAAGGCGCAGACAATCCTCTATATGTATTGATGAAAGTTCTGGCTCTTTATCCCTAAAAAGATACTTTAATAGTAGAGGAATCCCCCGTCTTTGTAAAGAAACAGGAAGAGATGCCCAGCAAGGGACAGATATGGTAATTTCATCAGGCTGTTTAGAGATGACTGACTTCTTTATTTCTGATTCTGCCATCGCTTCTATATACTTTCTGTCTTCATTCATCCATTCAGATAGTTTTTGTAGATGGGAATGGACTTCCGGTTCTTCCTCTTTTAAAAAAGGAAGGACCCTTTTTCGAAACCTGTTTCTTAAATAGTCGTCTTTCTTATTACTCTCATCTTCCCGGTATGTAACTCCTTCTTTTTGACAATACGCCAAAATCTCTTCCTTTGTAACCGAGAGAAATGGCCGGATAATTACGCCATATGCCTCTTCTCTTTTCACCGGTATCCCCATTTCTCCAATTAACGCTCTTCCTGACGTCTGCTTCATAAGCATTGTCTCTACTTGGTCGTCTCCGTGGTGGGCGGTTGCAAGCTTCTGTGCTCCCCATCTGATCATTACATTTCCCAGGAATTCGTACCTTGCCTGGCGAGCTGTCTTTTGCACTGATCCTTTGTCTTGCTTTACTTTATCAGCTAATGAAAGGTGAACCTTTTCAAAATGGACAGAATGCTCCCGGCACCACTCCTCTACAAATTCTGCATCCTTTATAGAGGGTGTACCGCGGAGGCCATGCTCCACATGTGCTGCTACAACCTGAAGATCCCAGGTATCTTTCATCTCATGAAGGTAATGAAGAAGAGCCATGGAATCAGGGCCGCCTGAAACAGCTGCAACAATGGTATCTCCCTTGTCAATTAACTTGTGGGAGGTAATAAAATCCTTAACGGTTTGTTTCATAACGCTGTCCCACTCCTCTGCCTATTGAAAACACAGATAAAGCAAACACCAGGCCGGCTGCGATCGCACCTGCTTGAAGCAAGGTCCCTACTCCCTGCTCAAGGCCGGTTATATAATCCTCATCAACAAATGCAAGCATGGTAGCATATGCTTTGCCACCAGGAACAAGAGGAATTATCCCCGGAATGGTAAAAGTAGTGACAGGTACTCTTTGAAAACGTGCCAGCCAGTGTGAAATAAATGCTGCACTAAAAGCCGCAGCTCCGGTGGCAAAGGCTAATGGAATATCAAATTCAGGCAAGATTCGGTAAAGAAACCATGTAAGTACACCGATGAACCCTCCAACCCAAACAAGACGGAAAGGTACATTAAAGATTATGCCAAAGGCAGCAGTAGCTATAAAACAAAGGAATAACTCTAATAACATACCTCTATCACCCTATTATTCCTAAAAATATTGTCACTGATAAGGCTATCCCGGAAGCAATGGAAAGTGATGTTAAAGCTGCTTCAGAGCCCCTCGCCACTCCGGCAACCAGATCTCCCGACATCAAGTCACGGACAGAGTTCGTTAATGGAATACCCGGGACCAGCGGAATTAATGACCCTATAATGATCTGATCAATATTTGAGCCAAAACCAATACCCACAAGAAAAAAAGCTGTCCCTCCTCCTATAAAAGCAGCCATGAACTCTGAAAAGAACTTGGCTTTCAAAAAATGCTGAAAAAATACGAGACTTAATGTAGTAATGACTCCTCCTATGAATGCAGGAAGCATATCAAACAAGTTCCCGCCCATTAGAAACGAAAAAGCTGCCCCACCTATTCCTGAAGCTAAATAGATGAGCCAGAGAGGATAATTCATAGGAGCGTTTTCTACATCAAGAAGCTGAAGATTTGCTTCTTCTAATGAAATATCTCCAATTACAAACTCTCTTGATATTTGGTTTACTGACGTAACCTTGCTTAAGTCCTGAAACCTTTCAACGATCCGAATCATCTGCATTAAATCAGAGCCATCTTCAGTCTGAAACGATAAAAAGATACCGGTAGTGGTAACAAAACTGTTGACCTTTTTCATATGCGAGGCTTGCGCCATTCTTTTCATTGTATCCTCTACTCGGTATGTTTCCGCTCCGTATTTTAGTAAAAGGTGCCCTGCTAAAAGGCATACATCCATTGTTTCTTCTGCTTTTGCCATAAGCAGGCCCACCTCGCTTTTTAGTAAATTTTCTCAATTATATCCACTGTCCCACTAAGTATAAGACAGATGCTAAAAAGAGAAAAGAGGCAGTTAACATTATTTCTATTTTGTAGGAAGGCTTTTTCTCAGGAGGAGCACTGGCGGGGGGGGGACTCTTTTTTTTCTTCAATTGCTTTCCTTTTTTTTCAGGCTTTTCTTTTCTCTGTTTGTCAGAGATGGATTCCATTAAATCTTTTTTCATTAATTGAGCGTTTGGATATTCCCCGGTTAATGCCCTAATCAATACTTTCTTGTACGGACGCAGCAAAGGAGCCGACTCTATTTTTCCTGAAAGATAAAGAAGAGGGTTTTCTCCTCCCTTTTTTTCAAATCTATTTGGATAGGCGACATTCAGAAAGATCATGGCGGAAGCAAAAAGATCATAGGATGGGGTTGCTTTTCGGTCTCCCAATCCCCAATATCCTCTATCAAAAAACTCTGTGTATTCTTTTACCGACCTTCCTATGAGGGTAGTGCCGCCCACGTCAAACCATCTGACTCTTGCAGGAGGACCGGTAATAATTAAATTATCAGGCTTAAGATCTCCAAATACCCACCCGGCCCGGTGAAGGCGATCCAAGTCTCCAAGCAGCTGAACAATAAATATAGGTGCCCATTCACTTCCTCTGTTCTCTACAAAGGAAAGGAGAGTTGTTCCTTCTAAATACTCCATTACATAAAACGGAAAGGCCTCTCCTTGAAGGATCACATCATCCATATCAAGGAGGGAAGGCCCCAAGACCTGTCCTTTCACTTTTGAAAAGTGGGACAATACGTTGACCTCTGAAGTAATAGACATATTGTTTTTTCCCACTTTTACCGCTACTTTTCCTTTTGGCGATTCGGCCAGATAAACAGTACCCGTCGCTCCTTCCCCAAGCTTTTTTAATACGTGGTACTTGTGCCCGTGCCATTTCCCTGTTATACATGTCCCCCTTTGCAAGTTAGAATCCTGACTCTTCCATGTAGTCTTCTTCGTGACCACGAGAAATCAGACTCCTTTTATCCTGACGTCTTCCAAAATTCAGCAAAGCAGCCTGTAAAGCCGGCCCTGTAGGAGTAACTCCTCCAACCGTAAGCTTTTGGAATTTGCCGGTCAATGACTCTATCTTTGGAGTCCAGTCCAGAAGCTGATCTACCTCTTTTCTTTTCCCGGGAAATGAATATAAGGAAAAGCGATTTTCTCCAACTCTGGAATTTAAACTTACAGACAAATCAGTAAGAGCTTCCTGCACCATGGGCAGCTTTGTTTTCATACTGGCACTAGTATCTACTAGAATTAGTACTTCAAGGCGAATGGTTTCTCCCAGCTCATCAACGACCTCCATCACCTCTCCTCTCTTCTCAGGAGGAAGATCATCCAACTCTTGATTTTTTCCAAGAATACTCGAAAGTTCTTTGTTCACCACCCCATGAAGAGTTTGTGTCATCGCTTTTCTTGTTACCATTTGTACCGTTTGTGCCAACTGCTTTGCGTATACAATCTGGCTTATTCCCCCTCCAGCTAAAGCAATCTCCTCAACTTCTTTCTCCCCTTGCTGGCTCATCATCCCTTCTTCAAGGACACCGATAACGTTTGTGGTTATTCCTTGCTCTTTCCCAAGAGCAGCTATAGCAACCGGATCTTCACCCTGATTCGAGCACCCATCAGTTAACAACAAAATTTGCTTTAACGTGCCTTTACTCATAAAATACCCCTCCGTTATGAAGATGTAATGGTACCATCTTTCACAAATCCGAAGGGGAATATACTTTTCTCTCCTTTCTTTCTATGATTCTGCTACTGAGCTTTTTTCCTTAACAGATTTACATGCTGTCCAACTGGTATTGACGCCCACTTTGGTATATTTCGCTTAATTTTTGCTACCACGATCGTCATATCATCGTTAATTTCCCCCTGTCCGGCCCGAATCACTTCTTCTAATAAAAGATCTGCCACCTCCTGCGGCTTATTAACATTTAACTGATAGACAAGACGTTTCATCCACACTTCTTTGTTTTCGATTCCTTTAGGAACATCAAATATTCCATCACTCATCATAATTAAAAGATCCCCATCTTTTAACTGCTCATTTACGACATCCACCTCAACGTTGTCCAGCATCCCCATCGGGAGGTTACCTGCTTCTATTTGAAATACCTTACTCCCTCTTTTTACAAAGCTCGGTATGGAACCAACTTTTAGAAACTTGGCGTCTGCATCCTGTAAATCTATCATCGCCAAGTCCAGTGTAGAAAACATCTCTTCATTTGTACGAAGGGAGAGGATTGAATTAATAGACTTAATCGCTACTGTTTCATCCATTCCCGACTGCAAAATGGTCTGCAAGAGCTGCAGAGTGGCCTTGCTTTCTTCATGGGCTCGTTTTCCATTTCCCATGCCGTCACTAATTGCCACGGCAAACTTTCCTGACCCAATGTCCACTGCTGAGTGGCTGTCACCAGATACCCACGTCCCTCCTTTAGCGACAGTCGCTATTCCTGTTTCCACGGTGTATGTCCTGGCTGATACAAAGGTAATGCAGGAATATCCAACCTCTGCTTCATCACTTTTTTCTTTTGCAACAACAATATGTTCATTTAAAATATCGGAAAGCATCGGCGCGATCACTTTTTCTCCTTTACCAAACCCTTCATCCTTTTCCATGATCATTTCTATTTCTACATTGCCTTCATCCAGCCTATAAATATCAATGTGATTAATTTCTACCCCGGCATGATTAAGCGCATCATGTATTCGTTCCTCCTGCCAATAATGGTTTTCTTTTTCTTTTTGTATTTCACCAGCAAAGTTTTCCATAATCTTGGAGACTCCTTCTAATTGATCCGCTACAAGTCTTCTGCTCTCCTCTACTTTTAATTTTAATGTTTGTCTCTTTTCATGATCAGCCAATTCCTCCTTCATCACATTGATTACTTTTGTATTGTAGTGGCATAAGCGGCTCCAGCTCCCTTGTGTCTTTTGGGAAATCCCTCCACTTACCTGTAATTCTTCAATCATGGTTGACATGCTTTCATAGGTCTCATTAAATTGATTAACCCAGCATCTTTCTTTTTTAAAGCACGTTTGGCACGTTTTTTCCGTCACCTGGCTCAGCATTAAATCCACTTCATGCTGTTCCTCCTCTCTCCTGTGAACAGACGGGGGTACGGAAAAGCTATGAGACAGCGTTTGAAACAGCTTTGAAAACTGCTC
The DNA here is from genome assembly GCF_042656525.1 of Thalassorhabdus alkalitolerans. NCBI lineage: Bacteria > Bacillati > Bacillota > Bacilli > Caryophanales > Bacillaceae > Thalassorhabdus > Thalassorhabdus alkalitolerans. Next base: position 36,250 of record NZ_JBHSOZ010000017.1, on the reverse strand, counting down.
GACTTTCATAGCTGTAACGTCTTTTATTTTCTTGGCATGCTTTTGCTGCTCCTGCACGTGTTCAGAAGTCCCGGGAACATATTTAGCTAAAAAGCTGGTCACCACTTTAGGCGTAAAGAAAAATAACAAAACGGCTACAGCAGACTCTGCTAACGTCAAGCTTGCGGCTCCCATTCCATTTCCATATAAAGCAATCAGAGCCGTTCCTAACAACAGCCCCAGGCTCACCCCCAGTTTTTTCCCTTCTTTTAATAGTCCTCCAAGCAAGCCGGCAAATGCCAGGAGCCCTATCTGATACAGGTTAGCTACCGCTGCAAGGCTTAGCACCAGACCTACGACTACCCCGACAGCTGAACCAATTGCTGCTCCACCAATATAAGCAAACAACAACACCAAGTAACGAGCCAGCATATGCTCGGCAGCTAAGCCATAAATTACCCAACCAATAGCACCAGTCATTATTGAAGCCAAAAGTATAATGAAGCAGACAATTTCTTCGTGTTTTAAAGGCTGTCTGCGATTTTTAGTCATCAGGAGAGGAAGGCTCTGCATAAATATCATAGTAAGTACGAAGCTCAGCCCAGCTTCCACACCGGTCATTACCCCTGTGTAACTAGTAATTTCGCCAAGGGAAGCCCAGTTTACGAACAACCGTGAAAGCCCGGTGGCCAGTAAAACACTTATAGGAAGAGACATGGAGGTTTTCCAGCTGTATCGTTTCATCCATTCAAAGAGTAAAACAAAAAGAATAATTCCTCCTAATACAAACGTAGCGTGAAAAGGAGCTCCGAGGAACGTTCCTAAAAGAATACCTGCCGCTGCAACGACCCCTTTGTTTCGCCTCCACACATACACGGCAGCAAAGAAAGGGATGGCAAAAGGATAAAGCTCTGCTAACAGCACAGCTCTTCCCAATAGCACCCCTACAATAAAAAGGAGCCCTCCCCACTGCAGAAAAACCAATTCAGATCCTCGTATCGCTCGTTCCTTTCCTTTTTTTCCTGTTGCGGTTATCATTCCCCATGTTTGTTTAACAGGCCATAACACGTCTACGCTTCTTTTAGTCGTGGTCTCTTTTTGTAACACATGCTTCACCGCCTTGTAAGGAGTTGTAAAGCAAGTATAGATGTTGAAAAGTACAATGTTTGTCAAAATGCCAAATCCCCCCCAAAAAACTCTTCGACGTTTTCTTTTTCTTAAACCAATTCCCTGTCCCACTAAGGATTTTACTTTTTTTTCCAAAAATAAATAGCTAATTATAATCTTAAAACTTTTCTTTTTTCAAAAAAAGGACCTGTCTATAAAGACAGATCAAGGCGAAAGAAGTTGAAAAAGTCAGATAATTAAATCCGGTTCTTTTTATTTGGCTACATATATTTCAAATAACAGGAAACAATCATTTATTAGACAAAAAAACCGAAAGGGAGATCCCTTTCGGTCGTATTTATAAGATTTATCTATTAATTTAGTAAAGATAAACTAAGTATGGTAGCGGCGGAGGGGATCGAACCCCCGACCTCACGGGTATGAACCGTACGCTCTAGCCAGCTGAGCTACACCGCCTCGTTTATGCGACAATAAATATTGTATCTTTTCTCTACAAATAAGTCAATAGTTTTTTTAACAGAAAAGAGGGTGACAGGCAGGGAATGCTTACAGTCTCTTCTTTCCTTTTTAACGATCAGGAGGAAAGGTTAGAGGCAAACAGGCACCACCCTGTATAAGTCACCCTTTTTCTTATATTATTTGCAAGAGCCGGCAGCAAGATTAGCGCTTAGATCCACGGCCACCTCGCTTGGAATCAGTGTTCTTACGTAACGAGGCCAAACGCTCTTCGCTGTCTTTTAGAAAACGATTCATTTTATCTTCAAAAGAAGCGGGGCGTTGCGGTCGTCCGCCTGGTCCACCACGGCCCGGCCCGCGTCCGGAGCCGCCACGACGGTCACCTTTAGGACGGTCTGTTCTTTCTTGTCGCTCTGGACGCTCTGGACGTTCAGGACGATCCTGCGCTTTGCGGATAGAAAGGCCGATTTTACCATCGTCCTCTACTTTCATTACTTTCACTGTGACTGTATCTCCCACAGTTAAAAATTCATTAATGTTATCCACATACTTATCGGCAACTTCACTGATATGCACCAGTCCGGTTTTGCCTCCCGGAAGTTCCACAAATGCTCCAAAGTTGGTAATACCGGTTACTTTCCCTTCCAACTTGCTGCCTACTTCAATTGACATGAAAAAAATGCTCCTCCTTGTATACTTCTCAAATTTCATTGCGGCCTTGGGCAAGAATATCCTGCACCTTTATTATACACGATAAGTGAGACAATTTGTTAATCACTTATTTGTAAGCAGGGCAAGTTTTCATGCATGCCTTCCGCCAGCCACCACTATTATACTTGAATGAAAAAATAAGTGTCAATCAGACTGTTGTTGTGCCGGAACTTTAAATAACGTTTCTCCAGGCTTTGTTAGATAATAATCTCTTCTAGCAATTTCTGCTATGTAATCTATATCGTTGTAGTTCTCGATCTCCTGCTTCAATTCTATTTCCTCCGCTTGCAGCTCTTTTATCTCTATTTCCAAGCTGTTTCTTTCTTCTTTCTTTGCTTCAAGCATGGACCACTGGGATATTAAAGTAACGGAGGCAATAATAGTAAAAAGAATGCCGACTGCTGCAAGAGCAGTAAGGCGCCGTGACAGGCCGCGTCTACGCTTTTCTTCTACAGCTTTCATTCTTTCCTGCTCACGATTCTTCTCGCTTGCGTACTGTGTTTTCAGTCTGGTAATTTTCTTTTTTTGATCTGCCATTTCTAACCACCTTTACGTTTAAATATCCGCCACTCCTTTACCCATTTTTTTAATAAATCTACCTTAGAATTTATGCTTTTTCGCAAAGAAGGAGGGAACCAGCGGATAAACAGGCTAACAATTGGCGATGCCAACCAGCGAAGAGGGAATATAATTACACGGAAGATTCCTATTGCTATCGAACACAAGGTTGTTATTCCTATCATACCTAAGCTTACCAAGACTTTCAATATGAATTTGACAGGTTTGAAAACGGTTAATGTAATTATCTGCTTGCAAATACGAAGCAAATGTTTTACAAAGGTAATTACTTTCTCGACGGTAGACATAAAAACTTCTCTGCCCCAAAGACGGTAAAAATAAAAGCCAAAGAGGAGAGCAAGAAAAACATAAATACGCATTTCTCCTTCATTAGCATGAAGGAGAAAATAAAATATCAATAAGGCTTGAACCACCCAGAACAATACATCAAGTAAAGCTCGTCTCCAGGAAAAATATCGTTCTTTCCCCAGGAACCGGTGATATAAATCTAAATTCATTCCTACTGCTGTTCCCATAAGGACCATTACAAGCATAGTGTAGAACTGGACAGAGAGTGTCACTTGAACAACTTCCCGAATAAGCCTTTTGTTTTGTTATCCTGCTGATCCAGATAGATGAGGTCATCTACCTTCCCTTCAATAGAAACAACGCCTTCCTTTACATCCAGGTTTTTCATGTGAAGGTTATGGCCCCTGATGGAAAGATAGCCAAGCTCTGTTTCTAATAGAAACTCTTCATTGTCAAAGCTTTCAACTTCTTTCACACCTGAAATCTCTAATGTTTTTCTTCCTTTGAGGGTAATATCATGAACCTTTTGAGGACGCTCTACTTGATAATCATCACGGTATGTCATACGACCACTCTCCTGTTTCTTTAGCTTGTTTCATCCCTATGCGTCACAAGAGAGTAATAGAATAAACGAATAAGCAAAACAAAAATAACCTGACCGCAGCCAGGTTAACTTTAGTAATTTCTCTCCTCTTCTTTTGCCTCTTGCACTTCTTCTTTTAAAACAGTGTACATCGAATTTGATTCTTCTTTCTTTGTCGTATCCTTGATTGCCTCTACCCTTACCGTAACTTTTTTACTTCCAAACTGAATCGCAATCTCGTCGCCTTCTTTTACCTCGGTGCCGGCTTTAGCCTTGTTTCCGTTAACTGTAATTCTTCCCTTGGCAGCCACTTCTTTTGCTAAGGTTCTGCGTTTGATTAAACGGGAAACCTTTAAAAACTTATCAATTCTCATGATTCTCTCTCCTTCCTTTTTGCCTCTTCCCATAAAGCATCCATTTCTTCTAATTTCATGTCCTCAAGGTTTTTCTTTTCTTCTCGTACCCTTTTTTCGATATAGGCAAATCGACGTTGGAATTTCTGGTTCGTCATATGAAGGGATTCTTCAGGATGAAGGCCATAGTGGCGGCCCAGATTTACCAGGACAAACAACAGATCCCCGAATTCCTTTTTCATCGCTTCCTTGTCAGCTTGTTGAATTTCAGCCTTTATTTCTTCTATTTCCTCCTGAAGTTTAGCCCAGACTGGCTCTGCTTCGCCCCAGTCAAACCCCACTTTCGCTGCTTGTTTTTGGAGATCGAATGCTCTCATTAAGGACGGAAGGGACACGGGGATACTGCTTAATATAGAGGATGTCTCTGTATCTTCCCCTTTGTTTTTTTTCTCTTCCTTTTTTATTGCATCCCAATTAGTCACTACCTCGTCGGCCGTTTCTGCCTGCTCTTCTCCAAATACATGAGGATGGCGGCGAATCATTTTTTCTGTAATGGTTTCTATCACATCATCTATCGTGAAGTAACCCTCATCTTCTCCAATTTGCGCATGAAGCATGACTTGAAGCAATACATCTCCCAGCTCTTCTTGAAGATGCCAGTCATCTTCTTCATCAATAGCGTCCAATACTTCGTAAGCTTCTTCAAGAAGATATTTTTTAAGAGACTGGTGTGTTTGCTTTTTGTCCCACGGGCAGCCATTTGGACCTCTAAGCTCTGCAATTACCTGCCGAAGTGTGTTGAAGTCCTGGTACAGGAGCGCTTCATCCTTTACTGGAGGAATATATAGTGCTGTTAAATTGCTTATCTCCGCTTTTCTGTCCAACTCATACAAAGGGAGCGTCTCTACCCTTTCCCTCCTAGACCCTGCCGCTGTTACCAGCTTTACCTCATAGTCATCTGGAACTTTTTCCATCAGAGTAAGCTTAACCTCCGAAGCAATAAGTGGATCATATAGTTGGGTAATGATCATATGCTGTCGTACATTCATATTTTCCTTACTCAGCTCAGTCGCATCTAAAAGCTGAAAACCATCACTCGGGTCAATCTGAAGAGCTTGAAACATGGGATCAAGGAAGCTTGCTCCTCCCTTAAATTCTATAGACACTTCACCCTTTGCTTCTTTTTCAATGAGCAGCTGTACCGTCATTTCAGCAACCATGGGATGACCAGGAACGACATAGCAAACATTCGTTGAGCGTGCTTCCTCACTGAGCCGTTCTACAATCTCCTTATAAACATCCTCAAAATTTCCATGCTTTTCGTATAAATAATCAAAGCTGTCAATTGCTATAGATTCCTCCTGAAGATCTTTCACAGCAGGATGATCTGTTGTTCTGGCGTAGACCTTCTCTTGTTTTTTAATGAACCTGTATGCTCCTAGTGGAAGAAATTCAAGACCTGCAGGTCCTAGACCTACGATTGAAATTTTTTTACTAGTCATGCTGATCGCTCCTTTACCAACAGAATCTTTTCTAAACGGTCCATGCCAGGGAGATAGCTGCTTTCAGGAGAGGAGATCACTTTCCAGCGTAACAAGAGGTGCAAAAAGATGCCTCCTCCTCCGGTGGCAGAACATACCGCCGCAATGGCATGAACTCCCCGTCCACCTTCCCCTGCAGTCATAAGACAGGTATGTAAAATCCAAGTGCACAGTAACATAAAAAGCAGAGCAGCTCCCCCTTTGACAACATGCAAGGCTTGTATTTTTACAGCATAGCCTTTTCGGTAAATAAAAATAATATTTAGCAGAGCTGTAACTCCTATCCCTGTTACGGTTGCTGCCGCAGCTCCAATTGTTGTGAAAGCTGGAATAAGCAAAATGTTCAAAGAAATTTTGACGATAATACCTATACTTAAGTGAATAGCCGGCAGATAAAAGTGGTCTCTGCCTTGAAGTACAGCTGCTGATGTGACGGCTGCGCCGCTTACGGCTAGTGTTAAGCCAAGCCACCTAAGCACCTCTGTACCGTGTCCATTAACAAACAACATGACGTTTACGGATTCAGCAATGACCCACAGCCCCAAGGCAGCTGCTGCCCCAAGAATGATGCTTACCCTTATGGCAAGCTCCCCGAATATGCGGGCTTCCTTCTCGTTTTTCCTTGAAACTTCTCTGCTGATATATGGAATTACAGCTAAGGAAAATGCAGTAGCCGCCAGTGTTCCAAACTGTAAGAGAGGCTGGCCGCGGTCGAATACACCTTTTGCCACCATCGCTTCTTCTCCAGCAAGTCCTGCTCCTTGAAGCATTCGAATGACCATCAATGCATCAACAAGCTGATAGATAATAAACATCATAGCTCCTAAAGAAACGAGCATACCATTTACAAAAAGTCTTTTTCCTATTTGTCTGCTTGAAGCAAACACACTTGGCCAGTGAAGATGTGTAAAGGAAATCGGGTGGCTTTTAAATGTAACAAAAAAGAGTACCACAGCTCCCGCTGCACTTCCGATAACTGACCCAAGGGCTGCTCCTGTTCCTGCCTGATATGCTGTTCCCTGGCTTATGTATGTAACCCAAGCAAATATCAATATCACCGCTACTCTCAGCACTTGCTCGGATAGGTGAGAAACAGCTGTAGGTACCATATTTCCCCTTCCTTGTCCGTACCCGCGGACTGAAGCTAGAAAGGGGACTGTCAATACGGATAAAGAGATGATTTGAAGCGGGAACGCTAGCATTTCGTCTCCCATCCACTCTGCAAGAAAAGGAGCAGCTACCCACAATAGAATACATAACGGCAGGAAAAAAAGTGAAAGTAATATAAAAGAGGCGGCTGCGATTTCCTCTCCCTTGGATCTATGTAAACGATCTTCAAGCATCATTTTTGAAATAATCACCGGAAACCCATACATGGAGATGACCATTACAGCTCCGTAGAATGGATAAATCTGCTGATAAACATAATAACCTAAGTCTCCGGTTAAATTCTGGTAAGGGACTCTGTATAGAGCACTAAGTACTTTTCCCAGTAAACCGGCTGCTGAAAGGATAAGAGCTCCCTTTATTAATTTACTGCCAGCGGGTATGTTCCGATTCTCCAAAAAGGCTCTTCCTTTCTCATATGTAGCTTTATCTCCCGGGATTGTATCCGGCGTTAATTATATCACATTGTACGACTTTCCTAAGAGAACGAAAGATGACTGCAAAAAAGCAGCCCGCTGGCTGCTTTTTTGAAATCGGTTATAATCTTTATTATTGCTCCATTTGTCTGGCTAGAAAACCGGCTGCAGTTTCCAGAAGCTTTTGTGTTACTTCACTATGAAATGATTCATTCTTGGCAACCATAACAACTGCTCCAATAGGATCACCATTAGCAATGATAGGAGCTACCACATAGCCTTGCATTTCTTCCTTATGGTCACTGACGACGTTATATTCTCCTTGACTGCTCTCGATCTTTGTCTGACGTTCGGAGATGGCTTCCTCAACTACTTCTCCAACGCTTTTCGTGCCATACTCTTTCTTTGATCCCCCAGAAACAGCAATGTACGTATCGCGATCAGCGATCAAAATAGGATGGTGCAGTGTTTCGTATAATGCCTCTGCATATTCCTTTGCAAAATCACCCAATTCTGAGATAGGGGAATATTTCTTCAGTATGACTTCCCCGTCTCGATCTACAAAAATCTCTAATGGATCGCCTTCCCTTATTCGTAAAGTTCGGCGAATTTCTTTAGGAATGACGACCCTTCCGAGATCATCAATCCGACGGACAATACCAGTAGCTTTCATCTGAGATGCCTCACTTTCTAAGTTGTTTTCTCTTGATGAGATGAATAAAAGAATGGTGGTATAAACTTAGCTGCCTTTCTTTTCGAGACTTTTCTGTTGAAAAGTTCTACTTCATCGTTTTGCTACTCCTATTATCCGTCACCAAAAAAGAACTATTCATTCAATTTCCATATATTTTTTAAAATTTGCCTGTTTTCCCTTTAATACTGTTTAATTGGTCTGATTAACCGTTTCTTTTTTTGCTTCTGGCAGCCTTTTCAAAAGCTTTTCGAGTATGCCCAAGTACTTTTCATCTGACATCTTGCGTCGTTGAAGAACAATTTTGATTTTTTGATCCGTCGCTCCTAGACCCAATTCTCTGCCAAGATCATTTATGACAGCAAACAGCTTTGCCCCGTCTATCTGATCACTCGTTTCTTTTGAAAGAATGAGTGAAGTTTTGTTGTTCTCCTGCAGCAAAGCCTCAACTCCTTCTTCCTGTCCGTATACCTTAACTTTTGTCAGAGAAATAAGGTTCTTGACTTCCACAGGGAAATCACCAAAGCGGTCAATCATTTCATCCTCCAGATCCCTGATATCCTCTGTTGACTCCACTCCTTTAAAACGTTTGTACATTTCAATTTTTTGCTTGGAGTCTTCAATATAGCTGGCAGGTATATAAGCATCTACTTTCATATCAATTTCAAGTTCAGGTGCTTTCTCTTTTGGTTTATCCCCTTTCCTCTCTTCAATTGCATCCTTCAGCATTTGTGAATACAAATCAAACCCCACGGATTCAATATAGCCGTGCTGCTGGGCACCGAGAAGATTTCCTGTACCTCTGATAGAAAGATCGCGCATCGCGATTTTAAAACCGGAGCCTAATTCTGTAAATTCCTTAATAGCCTGCAGCCGTTTTTCAGCAACTTCACTTAGCACCTTATCCCTTTGGTAGGTAAAATAGGCATAAGCCACCCGGTTAGATCTTCCTACCCGTCCACGTATTTGATACAGCTGCGAGAGCCCCATCTTATCAGCGTTGTAAATGATTAAAGTGTTTACATTCGGTATATCTACACCTGTTTCGATAATAGTAGTTGTCACCAGGACATCTTTATTTCCTTCCAGGAAGTCTATCATCACTGACTCAAGCTCTTGTTCGTTCATTTGCCCGTGTGCATAGGTGACATTTGCTTCCGGAACAAGCATAGAAATTTGATCTGCCATACGGCTTATATCGTCTACGCGGTTGTAGAGGAAATACACTTGTCCTCCCCGGCTCAATTCTCTTTCTACGGCCTCCTTGATGAGCGATGCATTATAATCGAGCACATACGTTTGAACGGGAAACCTGTTCTCCGGAGGTGTTTCAATAACGGACAAATCCCGGACACCGAGCATAGACATATGAAGGGTTCTTGGTATAGGAGTGGCTGTCAGCGTAAGCACATCGATATTAGATTTCAGCTGCTTAATCTTTTCTTTATGGGTCACGCCAAAACGCTGCTCCTCATCCACGATTAATAGACCTAAATCCTTGAATATTACATCCTTGGAAAGAACGCGGTGGGTACCGATTACAATATCTACGCTTCCTGCCTTTAACCCTTTTATCGTTTCATTTTGCTGCTTTCGTGTACGGAAACGGCTTAAGAGGCCTACATTAATAGGGTATTCCGAAAACCGTTCCTGGATGGTCTCGTAATGCTGCTGGGCAAGTATGGTCGTCGGCACCAGTATTGCTACCTGCTTCCCATCCATAATGGCTTTAAAGGCAGCCCTGATTGCAACTTCCGTTTTCCCATAACCAACATCTCCACAAAGAAGACGGTCCATTGGCCTGCCTTTCTCCATGTCCTCTTTAATTTCTTGAATTGCCCTTAGTTGGTCCTCTGTTTCCTGATAAGGAAAAGAAGATTCAAATTCTTTTTGTTCAGGGCTGTCAGGTGAATAGGCATAACCTTTCGAAGCTTCTCTTTCGGCATAAAGCTTGATTAAGTCGTCTGCTATATCTTCTACTGAATTTTGTACTTTTCGTTTAACCTTTTTCCATTCATTTCCCCCAAGCGCGTAGATCTTAGGGTCTTTCTCCTCTGAAGCGACGTATTTCTGCACCTGGTCTATTTGTTCCACAGGCACATACAACTTATCGTTTCCTGCGTAGGAAATATTTAAATAATCTTTATGAATACCGTTTACTTCAAGAGTTTCAATTCCTAAATATTTACCTATCCCATGATTAGTGTGAACGATAAGGTCACCGACCTGAAGCTCTGAATAGCTTTTGATCCGCTCAGCATTAGAAATCTTCTGACCTCTTCTTGCTCTTGTTACTTTCTTCGTAAACGTTTCTTTTTCCGTAATCACAGCTATCTTTTCCATAGGAAGCTCAAAGCCGCTGTTTAAATACCCCGTGGTGATATATAGATATCCTGGTCGAAGTGAGGTACCTTCCTTCGCTATTTCCGTTACGATATCATAATCACTCAGTATATTTTGCAGCTTTTTCGCCCGCTCATCATCACTTGCTACGAATACCACTGTAAAGCTGCCTTTTTTCCATCGGTCAACTTCCCCCTGTAACACAGGCATTTGCCCATGGAACTGCTGCATTGACTTACAGTTCACATTTACAATATTTTGCGGATTAATGGTAGGCACATGACGTAAAAACAAGGACAGGTGAACCTTTGGCTGCTTCATACGAGTAAAAAGCTTTTCAAATGGGATGGATAATTCAAGGTCATGTGGGACTTCACCTTGCTCCAGTAATGCGGTGTTCCACTCAGCTTCCTCTTTGTCCAGCCTTTCTGCCATTTCCTGAACTCTTGTTAATTCATCAACCATTACCAGTGAGTCTTCCGGCAGGTAATCTAATAACGTGCCGGTTTCCTCGTAGTAGTAACTTACGTACTTATACAGCCCCTGAAATCTGCTTCCCTCGCGGAGCTGATCCCTTTCATACGTTAAATAGCTTTGGAGCTTTTCCTTCACTTCGTTGTTTTTCAATTTCTTTAAAGAGGCTGCAAGGGAGTGCTCAAGCTTTTCTGCTCCCCGGTATAGATGCTCTTTAAACAGAATAATTTCCTGGCCCGGACCAATGAGCACTTCTTTTACTTGCGTTAATGAACGCTGGTCTTCTGCGTGAAAGTAGCGAATGGAATCAATCTCGGTATCAAAAAGTTCAATACGCAGAGGATTTTCCTCTGTCAGTGGATAGATATCGATGATACCTCCGCGAATGCTGAATTCGCCTGGAGAGCTGACCATATCCGCTCGTTGATACCCCGTAGATGTCAGCGTATACACAAAGTCATCTATAGGCAGATCTTCCCCGACTCTTAAACGATATTGACAGCGCTCCCATAGAGATGGAGGAGGGAGAAGACGTCTCATTCCTGCAATAGGGACAACCACAACGCCTTTCTTTCCATGCAGCAGTGAATTTAATACCTCGATTCGCTGAGCCATCATTTCAGGGCTGGCCACAGCTATTTCCGAGGAAATAAGTTCATTCACAGGGTATAAGTAAACATTATCACCTAAAAGATCTATTAAGTCTTCATAGAGTTTTTGAGCTTGGTACAGGTTATGTGTGATCACAACCTGTGGGCGGGAAGTCTCTTCAAAAAACGAAGCCATTAACATCGTGCGGGCCGACCCTGTCAACCCTGTTACCAACTGCTCCTTTAAACCCGCTTCCACCCCCTCTTTTACCGCTTGAACATCTTTATTGTTCAGTAAGACCTGTTGGATACCCTTCATTCTTTTTGTTCCTCCTCATTTCTCAACCACCTCTCCCACTCTTTGGAACAGGATGACGGCCTTCTCCTACTTATCTATTCAGATGCACATAGCTGCTGTACACCAATTATATACAATCCAAGACTGCTTCTTTCCACCTTACTTGCAGCCAGAGAACAGAAAAATGCTTTGGCTCACGTCTCACCAAAGCTGTTTTTCTATCTTATATACTATCATGATAATACGATTAATTAGTTAATCCAACGCTCAATTGCATGCAAAGAAGGATCTCTCTCCAATGCCTCCTGACAATGCTCACATGTGACCTTCACATAGGTATTTCCATTATTTCCGTAATGAACCATTTCTGCCCGTTCACTTTCTGTAAGCTCTTGTAAACCAAGCTTATGAGAATCCAGCAGCCGATCGTCTTCTACCTCACCGATGGTTGTCCCGCAATGACGGCAGTGATATGAAATTGCCATATGCATACTCCCTTCTACCGTTTACAGCTATTTTTTCGTAGTATAAACGGCAGAAGCATTCCCTATACTCCTTCTTTGCGATTAAACTCATTCATCACTGAAGCAAAATCCTCTTTCGTCCACAGAGCAGCGGCTTCAGCTGACTTCTCAATCGCTTCCTTTACAGCTTCCTTTTCCTCAGGCGGAAATTTACCCAGCACATGAGAGGTAATGGATGCTCCTGCTTCGGGACGTCCAACACCTATTCTGATTCTTTTAAAATCTTTTGTGCCCAAATGGTTGATAAGAGACTTCATGCCATTATGGCCTCCATGGCCCCCCTTTTGCCGAAGGCGCAATGAACCTGGTTCCAGGTCTAAATCATCATATATTACTAGTACATCTTCAGGTTCAATGGAGAAGTAATCAAGCAACGGCTTAACCGATTCCCCTGATAAGTTCATAAAGGTCAGGGGCTTAAGTAAAAATACTTTTTCGCCACCCTGAACTCCTGTCCCGTATACCCCTTTAAATTTGCTTTGATCTAAAGAGATACTCAATTTTTCTGCCACTATATCAATAGCTTCAAAGCCAACATTGTGTCTTGTTTCATTGTACTTTGCCCCTGGATTGCCTAAACCGACAATGAGCTTCATAATCTTTCCCTCACTTCATCGCTTTCTTTCACGCAGAATGGACGGAGAAGAGCCCGTACAGGCTCTACCTCCGTCTTTCCTTTCAAAAATCTCAGATGTGAAAAAGGTATACCCGGCCACAACCGGCTATACCTTGTAATCTATTTGTTATTGATTTGAATCATTATTGTCTTCAGAGGCGTCTTCACCAGATTCCTCTGCACCCTCTTCGCCTACCAGCTCAGGCTCTCCGCCTTCTTCAGCAGCAGGCTCTTCCTCTTCTTGAGGTGGAAGCACGGTTACCACTGTTTCATCCGGTTCACCTAGAATTTCAAAGTTTCTGCCGGACTTCAAGGCGTCAACTTGAATGGAATCACCAATGTTTAGTTCAGAAATATCCACTGTTATTTCTTCTGGAAAATCTTCTGGCTTAGCTCGCACGGTAATGTTGTAAAGAAGATGAGAGACAATGCCTCCTTCTTTCTCACCCGGTGCTTCTCCAGTTAGACTTACTGTAACATCTGCATCCATTTCAGCATCTAAATCAACTTCAAAGAAGTCTATATGCATGATATGGTCCTTAAGCGGATCTACTTGAATATCATGAGCGATAACTTTATGTTTCTTTCCTGTAGATTCCACTTCTAATTCTACAATGCCGTTACGTCCTACTTCACGAATGGTTTTAATAAAGTCAACATTTTCAACCGCTACCGGTGTGCTCTCTACTTTTTTACCGTATAGTACACCTGGCACAAAACCTTCCACGCGAAGCTTTCTTGTGGCAGAACGTTTTAAATCTGTACGTGACTTAGCCTCTAATACTGCTGACATTCTATTCACCCCTTATTAGTGTCCATTATTCTTTATTCCCGACATTTCATCTTCCGAAACCAAAAATCTGAATAAATTACTTGAAAAGGTTGTTGAATGTTACTGGCAAGTGGTAAGTTTTTCGTTTGTACACCTTAGTGGAAATGTTTCTTCTTTATAGAAAACCATACTTCTTTGCTTTAATCAAACAGCGTGCTGACAGACGTGTGCTCGTGTACACGGATAATCGCTTCTGCCATTAGACCAGCAACGGAAAGCTCATGAATCTTTTCGATTTTCTTTTCCTCTGGGAGAGCGATTGTATTTGTTACAGTCAGCTCTTTAATTTGCGAATTCTTGATCCGTTCAATAGCAGGCCCTGATAATACCGGGTGCGTGCTGCATGCATACACTTCTTTGGCGCCATGCTCAATTAATGCATCTGCAGCTAATGTCATCGTTCCGGCGGTATCGATAATGTCATCAATAATAATGGCAGTTTTTCCTTCTACGTTACCGACAATGTTCATAACCTCGGACACATTAGGCTTTGGACGTCTTTTATCAATAATAGCAATCGGAGCTTTTAAACGGTCAGCCATTCTTCTTGCCCGTACCACACCTCCGTGGTCCGGAGAAACAATGACTACATCCTCTAATCCTTTTTCCTCATAATGCTTGGAAAGAAGGGGCACACCGAGAAGCTGATCCACAGGAATATCAAAGAATCCTTGTATTTGTGTAGCATGAAGATCCATACTAAGCACTCTCGTGGCTCCTGCTGTCTCTAGGAGGTTTGCTACAAGCTTTGAAGTAATCGGCTCACGTGAGCGGGCTTTACGGTCTTGACGGGCGTATCCATAATAAGGTATCACCACATTGATGGTGTTAGCTGAAGCACGTTTGGCGGCATCCACCATAATTAAAAGCTCCATAAGATGTTCATTTGCAGGCTCAGAAGTTGACTGGACTATAAATACGTCACACCCTCGGATGCTTTCTTCGATGTTGACTTGAACTTCGCCGTCACTAAAACGCTTTACCGAGCATTTTGCCAAATCAATCCCTATATGTTCTGCTATTTCCTCAGCCAGCTTTGGATTAGAGTTTAAGGTGAATACCTTCAAATACGGATCATCATACATTGCCATTTCTTTATTCCCTCCGTGCTATTATTGGTTAGATTTCTTTTTAAAATTTTCTTTATTTGTCTGCCTTGCGCGAGCAATGGATAAAGCTTTGCCCGGTACATCGTCGGTAATTGTCGATCCAGCAGCCACATATGCACCTTCTCCGACAGTTACAGGAGCGATCAAATTAGAATTGCATCCGATAAAAGCATCATTCTCGATCTTTGTCAGGTGCTTTGAACTGCCGTCATAATTTACTGTAATCGAACCACAGCCTAAATTAACGTTTGTGCCTACTTCGGCATCCCCAATATAGCTTAAGTGAGAAGCCTTGCTTCCTTTATCCATGGAAGACTTTTTCACTTCCACAAAGTTCCCGATCTTCACTTCATCACTAATTTGTGATTGAGGCCTGATATGAGCAAATGGGCCAATATTTACATTGTTCCCCACTTCACTGTCAGCCACAACAGACTGTTTAATATGAGTGCTGTTTCCAATGGTACTGTCAATTAATTCACTGTGAGGGCCAATTGTGCATTTTTCTCCGATTTTTGTACGGCCTGTTATTATTACACCTGGAGAAAGGACCGTATCGCGTCCAATTTCTGCTTCTGAAGAAATATAAGTATTATCAGGGTCAAGAAGAGTAACACCCTGCCTCATCCAATTCTCATTGATTCGGCGTTTCATAGCCTGCTCCGCTTTGGAAAGAGCTACCCGGTCGTTTACACCTATCGTTTCTGTAAAATCTTCAGTCTGCCAGGCAGAGATCGTTTCCCCCTGCTCTTTTAAGATTTCAATCACATCAGGAAGGTAATATTCTCCTTGAACATTATTATTTTCAACTTGCTTTAAAGCCTTAAATAGGGATTTATTATCAAAACAATAGGTACCTGTATTTATTTCCTTTACAGCCCGTTCAGTATCATTTGCATCTTTATGTTCTACAATACGGGTAACAACTCCACTTTTTTCATCACGCAGAATCCTGCCGTAGCCCGTTGGGTCATCTGCTTTAGCAGTCAAAATTGTAGCTTTTGCACTTGTTTTTTCGTGGTGGTCCATTAAATCGGTTATTGTTTCCGCAGTGAGTAACGGTGTATCACCACATAAAACAACGGTTATTCCGTCCCTGCCGGCAAGCTGGTTTTCTGCCTGTTCTACAGCATGCCCTGTTCCCAGTTGTTCTTCCTGCAGAGCGTAAGAACTCCGGTCTCCCAAATGATCTTTTACCATCTCCGCACCGTGCCCTACAATTGTGACGATTTCTGATAAGCCTGCATGGCGGACCTGCTCTACCACATGTTGAACCATAGGTTTACCACATACAGGATGAAGTACTTTATACAAGTCAGATCTCATTCGTGTTCCTTGTCCCGCAGCCAAAATAACTGCAAAGCGATCACTCATTATTTATCCCCCAAGCATGCTTTTTTCCATTACGAATATATCCTAAAAAAAAGACCTTTTCAAGGTTTGTCTTGATCTGGTCATAAAACCTTTACAACTTTTCTTCACGCGGCTCACCTTAACTTCATTATTTTCCCAAAAAATAGCGACCTTGCTCAAATTCTGCAAGGCCGCTTGGCGTGTAAGTATAAATTAAGAAGCTCCAGCTTCTTCGAATTCTACGTTTTCTAATTCTCCCTGACGTTCGTACTCACCCAAAACAGCTGTTTGGATCTTTTCACGCGTTTGTGAAGAAATAGGGTGGGCGATGTCTCTAAACTCTCCATCCGGGGTACGTTTACTAGGCATAGCTACAAACAAACCATTATTCCCATCAATCACACGAATGTCATGAACAACAAACTCATTATCAATTGTAATAGAGGCTATCGCTCTCATTCTTCCATCGGTATTTACCCGGCGAAGTCTTACGTCTGTCACTTCCATTCTGTCACCACCTTTTGCCAAATAAAAGTCTTGATACTCAAATTCAACGACTAAGGCAGCAATTCCTTCTTTCCTTTCATAAAAATAATATTTTTTTGTTCCTTTTATTTTTCTGAAGAAAAGAAGGGTGGATTCAAATGGTTCTTCTACCCTTTTATAAGAGCAATTACTTCAATTTCCACAAGCACATCCTTTGGAAGACGTGCCACTTCTACACAAGAACGAGCTGGCTGATGCTCACTGAAATATTCACCGTATACTTCATTGATTAACGGAAATTCGTCCATATTTTTTATGAAAACGGTGGCTTTTACCACGGTGTCCAGTGATGCTCCGGCTTCAGCAAGGACAGCTTTGAGGTTTTGAAAGACCTGATGGGTCTGCTCCTGAACTCCGCCTTCTACGATTTCCATTTCCGGAGTAAGAGGAATTTGGCCTGAACTATAAAATATATTGTTTACTATAATCCCTTGACTATAAGGACCGATGGCTTCTGGTGCCTTGGTCGTGTATACTTTTTTCATGCTTTGACCACCTCTTTGATTTTGTCGAGACAATTTCCTGGTACCACTTTTATTTCTTTTTGTTTTTCATTTACCTGAGCCAGTCTGGTGATTGACACGTAATCGGTAACAAGGCGTTCTTCCACATCTTCTGCTTCTACAAGAACACCAATCCCGACCACGTTGGCGCGGAATTCCTTCAAGAGATCCATCATGCCTAAAGCAGTGCCTCCCGCTTTCATAAAGTCATCCACAATTAATACATTGGCACCTTCTGGCAGGCTGCGGCGGGCAAGAGACATGGTTTGAATCCGCTTCGATGAACCAGAGACATAATTAATGCTTACCATTGAGCCTTCCGTGACCCGATGATCTCTTCTCACGATGCTCACTGGCACGTCCAAATAGGAGCCTACCGCATAAGCAAGCGGTATTCCCTTGGTAGCTACAGTCATCACGGCATCAATCTTCTGATCTGCAAATACAGCTGCATATAATCGTCCAATTTCATTCATTAACCGGGGATAACCAAGAATGTCCATCATGTATAAATACCCGCCTGGCAACAGCCGCTCCGGATCTTCTAGCTTCCTGCAAAGGTTATAAATAATCTCTTCCCCTTCTTCAGGAGCAACAGTGGGAACATATTTCACCCCGCCGTTTGCCCCGGGAATGGTTAAAAGAGATCCGATACTCTGTGATTCAAACATCTCTTTTACGATACCTAAATCTTCACTAATTGAGGATTTAGCAGATGTATATCGATCGGCAAAATAACTTAACGAGATTAACTGGTGCGGATGCTGTAAGAGAAAATGAGTCATGTCAACTAGACGTCCGCTGCGTTTCATTTTTTTCATAAGCCCCTCCGGAAAAAACCGAATATTTTAGTTTAATATACCATCTTTGTACGGATTTTATCAAGTGTTGGGCTGACTAATTAAACGGACGGCATAAACCTGGTCACAAAATCCTCTCAGGGCATTATATACACGATGAACTCTTGCTTCTTTTTGAATTAGACCGAAAACAGTAGGCCCGCTGCCGCTCATTAATGCTGCATCAACACCGGACTTTTCCATTCGCTTTTTTATTTGTTTTACCTCTGGATGCATCTTCAGCGTAACGTCTTCCAAATCATTAGAAAGCATGTCGCAGATTTTTTTATAATCATGTTCTTCAATGGCTCTCTTCATGATATCCGAACAATTTGGCTTTGATTGATCGATGCTGAGTCGTCGGTACACATCGGCAGTAGATACTCCAATCGGCGGTTTTGCCAGGATTACCCAGCAAGGAGGCGGCGAAGACAGTGGCTGAATAATTTCTCCTCTGCCTGTAGCAAGGGCTGTTCCTCCGTAAACACAAAACGAAACATCGGAACCGATTTCTGCCCCCAGGTCAGCAAGCTCTTCTTTGCTTAAATGAAGGTCCCAAAGGATATTTAATCCCTTTAACACAGCAGCAGCGTCACTGCTTCCTCCGGCTAAGCCTGCAGCTACCGGGATGTTCTTTTTTATGTAAATTGAGACCCCTTGATTCACAGTAAATCGCTTTTGCAGCAGGGCAGCAGCCTGATAAGCTAAATTTCGGTTATCGGTTGGCACTAAACCTGAGGACATCTCAACAGTGATTTTAGTTCCTTCTTGGCTTTGAAGTTCCACCCTGTCAGCAAGATCAACCTGTGTCATAACCATTTTGACTTCATGGTAGCCATCTTCCCGCTTGTTCAGAACATCAAGGGATAAATTTATTTTGGCAGGAGCTTTTACAGATAGCTTCACGTTCCATTCTCCTTCATTTGCTTTGTTTCCTTTCATATTGCTTATCATCTGTCCATTTTAGTCGAAAAATGAAGCCATGTACAGAAAAAATAGGGGTCAGGCATGAATGCCTGACCCAAAACCAGCGGTGTAATGTTACTTCTTTCCTGCCATCTGTTCTTCGGCCATTTCTATTGCACGTTTGACCATGTTTCCTGCATCACGAGATTTGATTCCACCCCATCCTTCTTTTTGCACGGTTTCATAAAATCCCAGATCTTTGGCCAACTCATACTTGAAATTCTCGGACATGATTCCTCGTCTGCGACTCAAGGTCACCAGCCCCTTTTTTCACCGCTGGTCAAGAATAGTATGAGCTTAAACAGACATAAATATAGCTTTCTGCCCAAAGAACAGAAAGCCATCTTCTCCCATAACTGGGAGCTGGTATGTTTGTTATGCTTGCAGCTCTTCTTCTTCTGTAAGCGTGAGCTGAACCGTCTTGGTGAGCACGTCTGTGTAACTGTAGGAAATCCTTTCAATTGGATACTTTTCCCTATCCAGCTTAACAATAAAAACTGAAGGATATGTCTCTTCAATCAGCCCAGAGCGTTCTACAGTCTTTCTTCTTCCGCCGTTCGCCTTTACTGTCACTCGTTTACCTACATTGGCATCTAAAGCTTGTTTAATTTCGACCAGCGTTTTTCCCATAGTTAATACCCACCTCACTAATATGAATTGTATCACTTCACCTTCACATTGTCAAATAAAATTTTTTATTATAACAGTGTTTTGAAAGTGTTGTCAATAACCTTTAACCCTCTCCATCTGCTACTGCTTTGTTTAGTCTGTACCACTTTCTCAAAAATATGTAAAAAACTAGTGATTATTTTTATTATTTAAAAGGGTTTTCGATAAATACATACATACTTCCACATTATAGAGGTTTTTTTTCCTTGCTTTCTCGACACTCCTGCCTTTTTTCCTTCGCTAAAAATATTTTTATTTTCTCCTTTCTGAAATAAGGAGGCGTACAAAAAACCGCTCACCTTTTTGGCTAGCGGTTCAATGCAGAATCTTCACTTTTCCACGGTACGCCTCTGCGAAGCACTCCTTTTGTCTCCAGTCCACCCAGTCCCTCTTCACCGGTTATTGTATTCCGGATAAGCTGAAGGATACTCACTTGATCCATGAACGGTGTCAAGCTTATTTTGGCAGCAATATAAACCGGGTCCAAGGCATGGATGTTGACTCTATTCGGAGCACTGGCAAAGTTAGCCCCTGCTTTAATCAGCCACTCAAAATAGGACTGGCATGCCCCTGCAAAGATAACGAGATCATCCAGCTGGGGTACAATGTTTCTCGCCTCCCGCACTGTCTGGCCAAACGCTTTTGAATGCCGGTATGCCTTAAGATCATTTTCTTCTCCTCTAGAAGGCAAATAGGCATCGTGGCCGGTTATTACTAAAATATCCGGACGGACCATATGAAGAAGAGAGGCAACTTGATTAGGCATTTCTTTTTCAGGAAGATGGACACCATATACCGGAATCCCCAAACGATCATATAAAGCCGTACACTTTTCCAAATAAGAGGGGTCTCCATCCAGATGGAGAACCCTTCCTCTCATTTCAAAATAAGGAGTCGATGAGGAATAACTATCCGTTGTTTCATACTCATTTCTTTCTTTTAAGAGCCTGCATTCCTGACGGAAAAGGCGATAGCAGTTTTCCTCTTTTTCTTTGGATTCCTTCTGACGTTTTTCTCTTTCCTGATCGTCAATTTTTTTTAAATCCGACAACGGAGAATCCGCCTGAAGCCGAACCTCTTCTCCAATCAGCTCGGCTTTCCCATCCTTAACCGCCGTAATTCTAAACAAAATATCGCAGTTATACGAGTATCTCGCTACCAAGTCACCTGCTTGAAAGCCCATTAGACACTCCTCCTTCACCACATAGCCTATGCACAGCAAAAAGAGGTGTGCCTGCCCACTCTGTAATTAGTTTATTCTAGTGATCCCCTTGGATTACCCTTGATTATAAAGGGGGTACAAAGCAAAACTTAAGCGAGAGAACTCCTCCATGGACAAGGTTTCTCCCCGCCGCTGAGAATCAATGCCTGCTTCCTCCAGAGCCTGAATAATTTCCTGTTTTTGTTCCTTACCTAACAGATTATGCTGAAGATTGTTCAGAAGGGTTTTGCGTCTTTGGGCAAAGGAGGCTCGTACAACCTGAAAATAAAAATCCTTATCTGGAACTTTTATTGGAGGCTCTTCAAGAAGCTCTAAGTGAAGGATAGCTGAATCAACATTAGGCTGGGGAACAAAGACGGTCTTTGGGACAGTCATCACTTTCTTTGCTTTCGCGTGATACTGAACAGCAATAGATAAAGAACCATAATCCTTGGTACCCGGCTTTGCAGCAATGCGATCCGCGACTTCTTTTTGAATCATGACTGTGTAGCCGCTGACAGGAAGGTCCTGCTCCAACAAAGACATGAGAATAGGAGTCGTAACATAATACGGGAGATTGCCCACCACTCCCACACGTCTTACATCTTGCATATCGTTTTCTATTACTGACTTCACATCAGCTTTTAGTATATCTTGATGATGCACCGCTACATGGCTGTAGGGAGCTAACGTATCTTGCAAAATAGGGATAAGACGCTGATCAATTTCAAAAGCCGTAACCTTTTTTGTTCTTTTGGCCAGCTGTTCTGTCAGCGCCCCTATGCCGGGGCCAACTTCAATTGCTCCATCCTCTTGTGTCAGGCCTGTGGCATCTACAATCTTTCTCAGGATGTTCACATCAATCAAAAAGTTTTGTCCTAGGCTTTTTTTAAATGAGAATTTATGATTGTTAAGTATTTCTCGCGTGCGAATTGGAGTGGCAATGTCTTTTGTCACTTTGTATCTTCCTCCTCTATTACCGTCATAACTGCTCGGGCGAATTCATCCTCGGTAATACAAAATACTTCCAGTCTTTTTAAAAGCTGCTTCCCGTTAGCGTACCCTATGCCAAGCTCCTCTCCCAACCGTTCTCTTCTTTTTCGTGCAAAAGGTCCGGCCAGGAGCCCTGCGTCCATTAAATCCTGCTGGCTTATGGTTTGAGAAGTTTGTTCTTCCCTCTCAGTTCTGATAGCCGCGAGAGCTTCCCTGATTGCTTCTGGAGAGGCGTGCTCTACTCCGATGCTGCTTCCTTTGTTCTGAGAAAGGGCTTTTCGTTTTGGCAGGAAGGCATGCTTGCAGCCTGGAACTGCTTCACTTACTATTCTGCGGATACGATCACCAGGCGTGTCCGGATCCGTAAACACAATCACTCCTCGCCGTTCCATGGCAAGCTTAATCCTCTTAATGACCCCGTGGGAGACGGCAGAACCATTTGTTTCTATTGTATCTGCATCCACTGCCTGTTTAATCGCCGTTGTATCGTCTTTTCCTTCCACTACAATACACTCTTTTATTTTCATGTTTCCTCCAAGTTTACTCATTTACACTTCAAAGTCCAAAAGTCGTTATCTATTATACATGAAAGGCTTTATCTCTTTCTTTATTTTACCCCAAAAAAGCTGATCCCTATTGAGCAAGCGCCTCCTTCTTTAGAAAACTGCTAAAAGCTGTGATTTGCAACCGCTGGATGGAGGTGCTTTTACGCAACGGTACAAGTACGTTATCCGTTCAACCTTCCCTTCAACTCCAACCATGGCCGGCAACACTTCATCCTATTGGAAAATTGTCATTTCCCAGGGACGTTGCATTCTTAATTTCTTTAGGAATGACAGTCCAGCAAAAAAAGGACTCTCCGCTATGATGAGGGAGGTCCAACCACCCATCACCAAAGGAGAATCCTGTTTGAATCGTACTCAACATGCTAGTATTATTCCAGTTTCTACATCAATTTCGTAATTTGCACCTTTATGGCGAAGAAAAATCATTAAGCCTTGCCGGATATAAGAGGGGAAATGGCTTATATATAACAAGTTATCCAACCCTTTTAAGACCTTACCCCACGGTTCCAGTAACGCACTCAATGATGTGCACGAAACAGTTTGACGACTGTCTTTGGAAGTCACATGAACAAAGACCATTCATTGCGTCCTCTTCAGCTATTTCTTATCCGGCTGCAGTTTACAGGCATTCATCTGCAGGGAACTAAAGTCAACTTGGCTGAGGGGCTCCCCTTCGTTTAGTCAATGATTGTAACTTCTACCGTTCTGCGGCCAAAGCTAGTGGCCTCAGAAGTGGTAGGCACATGAAGGTCAATACGGTTTCCTTGGATGGCTCCTCCTGTATCACCAGCCACAGCCCTCCCATAGCCCTCCACATGTACTTCACTTCCAAGTGGGATCACATCGGGGTCGACCGCTACCACCTTTTTATCTGGATTATTATTTAAGTCAATTCCCGTAGCCGTCTTTCCACTGCACCCTTTACAGTCCGCTGTATAAGCAGTTGCTTCCATCGTAACAGTTTCTTCTTCTTCCTGTGTATCCTGCTCATGTTCCGGACCAGAGCTGCTCTGTGCTGAAGAAGTGCTGTTCGTAGGGGAAGGAGAGCTGTCTTGTTCAGGTGCTGATTGTGTCTGCTTGTTGCTTTGCCCAGACGTTGATGGCTTGCTTCCTATTGTCACCAGCCTGTCCTTCTTTTCTTTCACTTTTTCTTCTTTTACAAGTTTCCTTGATACCTCTTCTCCATCTTCAAGAACCACTTCATACTTCTTTTCAAGAAGTCCTTTTTCTCCTTTTTCGTTTACTCTTTTCTCTCCGCTTTCCAGACTGTCATCCTTGGAAGTCACAGTTTTAAAATCTATCTCCTCTTCCACTACATCGGTGATTTTTTCTACCCTGGTCACTTGAATTTCTGTTTCATTCGTAAGCTTTTCCTTGAGTTCCGGTTTTACCCGGTCGTCTTCCTCAAGGATAACCTCAGCTTCCTGTAAAAAATCAGCGACAGTAGTCGAAGTGGTATAAAGCTCTTTTTCTTGACCATCGACAATTACACTTACTGGAAAAGCTTGTTCGTACCTCAGCGCTAATCCTTCTTCCACAGTCTGGTCAAGGTCATGACTAATATAGTCGTGTTTATTTACTTCTACTTCCAATTCTGATGTTAAATCTTCAACTGTTCGTGCTGTCGTCCAAACCTCGTCAAGGTCATCCCCTATCATTACTTCAACTTGTACAGCCCTTGTCCATTCAACCGACATATTGTTTTCTATCGGAGAGGTAAGGTCAGGGCTTACATCATCAGCATCTTTCACTTGCAACCCTTGCTCCCTGAACAATTCTTCTACCGTTTGGGCATGAGTGGCTGCTGTTATTTCTTCCATTTCATCAACCACAATAGTCACCGAAGACTTTGCCATTTCATATATCCCATATGTAGAAATAGAAATTATCAGCATGAAAGCAAATAAGGCCATCAGCTTCTTTCTCATGCTCATTGTTAAAGGCATGAGTCTCTGCTTAAGGTCCATATTTTCTTCTCCTCCTAACTAGCGTGCTCTTTTCCATAAGGTTTACAAATATATAAAGAGACGTAGGGTCTCCCTTTCGCTGCCATGTATAAACGTACTGTTCTATACAAGATCAGAAGTTTAGCTTCTTCCCCTCCTTATGTCAATAAAAGAAGCGCTGGCATATGTTGACATTATGCAAAAAACAGGGGAAAAGGAGAAGAAATATTTATCGACTAATTCAGCATTTGTAAGGATTCCTAAAGAAAAAAACTCACGTTTGGAGGAGAATGTACAAGATCCGCTATCAAAATTACTTAGTTAATGTTGAAAAGTTTTTTTGCATTGCTTGTCGTTTGCTCCGCTACTTCTTCCAGAGAAAGTTCTTTCAGCTCAGCAATTTTCTCGGCAACAAGCTTCACGTAAGCAGGCTCATTTCTTTTTCCTCTGTATGGGTGCGGAGCAAGAAATGGACAGTCCGTTTCAACAAGAAGCTTATCCATGGGAATTTCCTTTGCTACTTCCTTTGGCCTTTTTGCATTTTTAAAAGTCACCGGCCCTCCAAAGGAGATATGAAAATTCATTTTTAAGCACTCTCGGGCGATCTCTAAACTTCCTCCAAAGCAGTGCATAATTCCTCCTACTTCTTCTGCTTTTTCTTCCTTGAGAATATCTACTATATCCTGATGCGCATCTCGATCATGAATGACGATTGGAAGGTTTACTTTCTTTGCAAGTCGTATTTGCTTTCTAAAGACCTCTTTTTGGACCTCCTTTGGTGATTTATCCCAATGGTAATCGAGCCCCATTTCTCCTAATGCTACGACTTTAGGATGTTCAGAAAGCTCCTCTAACCATTTCAAGTCATCTTCTGTCATATCTATCGCATCAACGGGATGCCAGCCTACAGAAGCATAAATAAAATCGTATTTGTCAGCCAGGGACAGAGCTCCTTTGATTGTTTTGCGGTCAAACCCGACCACATTCATTAAACGAACTCCTTCGCCCCGCGCTTTTTCAATGACTTGTTCCACATCCTCTTCAAATTGATCTGCATTTAAATGAACATGTGTATCAAACAACATTATGAATCCTCCTCAGCTCTTTTGTTCAGCTTCTACTATCTTTGTACTATACATAAGCCCTGGGCTTTTCTTCAAGAATCGTGTGTAAGCCCATGTAGTACCATTGATAAAAAAGTCCGGCTTAAGCCGGACTTCTCTCACTAAATTAATTCACTTTCGCTCCGTTTGGAAGACTGTCATCAATGGTTGCCAAGGTAAGCTGCTTTCCTTCTGATCCGGCAAGAATCATGCCTTGTGACATTTCGCCGCGAAGTTTTACAGGCTTTAAATTCACCACACAGATCACTTTTTTGCCGACGAGCTCTTCAGGCGTATAATATTTTGCAATGCCAGAGACAACCTGTCGTTTCTCGTAACCTAAATCCAGCTGGATTTTTAACAGCTTGTCTGCTTTTTTAACTGGCTCTGCTTTCAGCACTTCTGCTACTCGTAAATCTACTTTAGAGAAATCATCTATGGTAATTTCAGTATCTTGTGCGTTTTCTTCTGGGTCTTTCCTTTCACTGTTCTCTTCTTCATTTGTTTTTACTACTCCGCCCATATCGCGAATAATATTAGCGGTTTCTTCTTTTACATCAAGACGAGGGAAGAGAGGCGTTCCTTTTTTTACGACGGTAGTCCCTTCCGGTATCTTTCCAAATTCCTTCATTGTTTCCCACTCAGTTAACTCATTTGAAATCCCCAGCTGCTTCCATATCTTCCCTGGTGTTTCTGTCATGAATGGCTGAATAAGAATGGAAATATACCGCAGGGATTCAGCAAGATGGTACATCACCGCGCCAAGCTGTTCTTTTTCTCCCTCATCTTTTGCCAGAATCCAGGGCTGTGTTTCATCAATGTATTTGTTTGTCCTGCTCACGAGCTGCCAAATAGCTGTAAGAGCCACAGAAAACTCCATGTCTTCCATTGCTTTCTCGACTTTTGTAACTGTGGCATTTACCAACTCCACCAATGAGTTATCAAAAGAAGTGCCGTCCTTTAAGTACGCTGGTAAGGAGCCTCCTAGATACTTATTAATCATAGCTACAGTTCGGTTTAGTAAATTTCCAAGGTCATTGGCCAGGTCATAGTTCAACCGATCTACGAAGCTTTCCGGAGTAAAGACTCCGTCGGATCCAAATGGCACTTCACGGAGAAGATAATAACGAAGGGCATCCAGGCCGTAGCGGTCAATTAATGGGACAGGGTCTACGACGTTTCCCTTTGATTTCGACATTTTTCCGTCTTTCATAAGCAGCCAGCCATGGCCAAACACTTTCTTTGGCAGCGGCAGATCCAAAGCCATTAACATGATCGGCCAGTAAATAGTGTGAAAGCGTACGATCTCCTTTCCAACTAAGTGAACGTCTGCCGGCCAGTATTTCTCATATAAATCAGGCTGATCTGTTCCGTATCCTAATGCTGTGATATAGTTAGACAACGCATCAATCCATACGTACACGACATGCTTAGGGTCGCTTTTTACAGAGACTCCCCATGAAAATGCCGTTCGTGATACAGCCAAATCTTCAAGTCCCGGTTTAATAAAGTTGTTAATCATCTCATTTTTTCTTGTTTCCGGCTGTATAAACTGAGGGTTTTTCTCATAAAACTCAAGGAGCCGGTCAGCGTACTTGCTCATTCTAAAGAAGTAAGACTCTTCCCTTACTTTTTCTACAGCTCTCCCGCAATCCGGACATTTCCCATCTTCCAGCTGGTGTTCTGTATAAAAGGATTCACAGGGCGTACAATACCAGCCCTCATAGTGGTCAAGATAAATGTCTCCCTGCTCTTTTAGCTGCTCAAAGATCTTTTGAACTACCTTTTTATGACGGTCCTCGGTCGTTCGGATAAAATCATCATAGGAAATATCAAGTTTATCCCATAGATTTTGAATGCCACTTACAATCTCATCAACAAATTCCTGTGGACTATGGCCTTTTTCTTCAGCTTTCCTTTCAATCTTTTGACCATGTTCATCGGTTCCCGTTAAATAGCGCACATCATATCCACGAAGACGCTTGTATCTTGCCATGGCGTCTCCGGCTACAGTCGTATAAGCATGACCAATATGAAGCTTGTCACTTGGATAATAAATAGGAGTTGTAATATAGAAGGTTTCTTTTTGCTTTGCCATTTTATTTCCTCCTTCATGTATTTTGATATTTGATGTTCTTTTCATCTGCCTGCTTCATTCCTCTCACCTTCCAATCTTACATCTTTGTTAAAAGGCGAGAGTCTAAACAAAGAGATGCTTTCTTTTCTCTAAAAAGACATAAAAAAGCCTTCATCCTGCTAAGGGACGAAAGCTTCGCTCACGTGGTACCACCCAAATTTCTTTGTTTCATGTGAAACAAAGGTCTCTTCTCACTGCTCTGCTGCCAGACATATTTGCAGTGTTCCATATAACGCTGGAGACGTTTCACCCTTGTTGGCTTTCAACTCGAAAGAACTCCTCTTGGGCCCATTTTCTGCGGTTCTGCCTCACCGGTTCTCACCTTTTCCGGCTCTCTGTGAGAAGCTTCTTCGCATACTCTACCCTTCATCGGATTTACATCTATGGTTTCCATATTTCCTGTCTTTTAAAAAAACTATATCGAAGGAGAAGAACATGTGTCAAGCTTCCTTGAAAAGGATAGGAAGAATTATTTGTAATTTCCATTTTTTGTATCAGCTGATTTTTGGTTTCGGTGCATTTTGTCGAAAATTATTAATCATAGTTTGCTAGTTTGTATTAACAAAGGAACACTTTTTACATAAAACGCCTTTATAAAAAACTATTTTTCTATTTTTCCTATATATTTTCAATTTCTTCAAATTTCTTCAATATTTTTTTATGCATAATAATTGACGTCTTTTCTAAAGATTGGTATATTTAGAAAGAAGAAAGAGAAAATTGTCGAATATTGACTCTTCCTACAAAGCTATGAAAATATAAGGAGGATTTATTAATGAAATCTACTGGTATTGTACGTAAGGTTGATGAGCTTGGCCGTGTAGTTATTCCTATTGAATTGCGTCGTACGTTAGATATTGCAGAAAAAGACGCTCTTGAAATCTATGTAGATCATGACCGCATTGTACTGAAAAAGTACAAGCCTAACATGACTTGTCAGGTTACTGGTGAAGTATCTGATGACAACGTATCCATTGCGGACGGAAAGATTATCTTAAGCCCTGAAGGCGCAGAAGAAGTAATTAAGGATCTTCAGTCATACGTCGATAAGCACAAAACAAACGCATAAGCTTTATAGATAAAGAGATAACAAGCTTACACTTAAAAATGTATTTCTTATAGATAGAGAAAAAAAGGCAAAGCCTCATCAGGCTTTGCCTTTTTTATTGTGGCATAGAGTCTTTGTTTTCACTATCCCCTTTTAATCCAACTCGTGAAAAGCCGAGTAGACTTCACGCTTTGGAACCTCTCTATCCTTTGCAGCCTGCTTTATCGCCTCTTTTGAAGACATCCCTTCCTTGATGTAGCTCTTCACATGCTCAGCAGGATCCAGAGCCTGCCACCACGCCTGTTCTTCAACCGGAGCTTTTCCAGTCCCCTGAACAATGAGACAGCATTCTCCTTTGACTGGCTCTTTTTCTAAAGCTTCCCTGATGGTAGTAAGGGTTCCACGGAAAATTTCTTCATGCCGCTTAGTTAACTCTCTGGCAAGGGCTGCTTCTCTATCTCCCCACTGCTTTTCAATATCTTCAACCGTTTTACCAATTCGGTATGGGGATTCGTAAAAAATAACCGGGCCGTCTACATAGGAAAGTTTATCCAGGATTTCTGCCTTCTCTTTGTTTTTTCTTGGCAAAAAGCCATAAAAGTAAAAGGGACCTCCTGCTAACCCTGATGCAATAAGGGCAGTGACAGCAGCATTTGCGCCAGGAAGAGGAATCACAGAGAAACCCGCACGAACACAGGAAGATACAAGCTCCTGTCCTGGATCTGAAACGAGTGGAGTGCCAGCATCACTGACCAAGGCTACTGTTTTCCCTTCTTTTAAGTAGCCCAGCACTTTTTCTTCCTTTTGTTCTTTATTATGTTCATGATAGCTGTCAAGCGGGCCGGGAATTTCAAAGTGAGTACAAAGCTTTCTCGTCTGCCTTGTATCTTCAGCTAAAATCACATCTGCTTCCTGAAGGATACGAACTGCCCGGAAAGTCATGTCTTCCAGGTTCCCTATGGGTGTCGGCACAAGATATAAGTGGCCTTTATCGGCCTCAGCTGTATGATAGCTTTTTTGCTGGTTCATTTACTTTCCCCCGAATCAATTAAGTTTTTCTTCTGGGCTTTAGTTAGTTTTTTTATTGCTCGTTCAGCTTTCAGAGCTTCTGACTTTGTGGAAAAAGAACTTTCATACACAAGGGAAAGAGGTGCTCTTCCCCTTGTATATTTCGCTCCCTTTCCCATCTCATGTGTGATCAGCCTTTTTTGCACATCTGTAGTGTAACCGGTGTAATAAGTGCCATCCCCGCACTTTAAGATGTACACAAAGTGCTTATTTTCCTTCATAATAATTTTGAAACTCCTTTGTATAGCTTCCTTTTTCATCATAAACAAACAGAGGAGGAAGGCAGGCCATCCCTGGCTTTCCGTCTTTTATTCCTTCGAGAAGAACGATGTTTGCATCTCTGTCTTTCTTTGGGTGAATAAACTTCACTCTTTTTGGTGCTATTCGATGCTTCTCAAAAAGCGTTATCATCTCTGAAAGCCGCTCTGGACGATGCACCATTGCCACCTTACCTTTTTGCTTTACAACTTGGCTGCATGCGTGAATGACTTCTTCCAGACTGCAGTATATTTCATGGCGGGCAATAGCAAGGTGTGGATTTTCATTATATTCTTTCTCCCCTTTTGTAGCAAAATAAGGAGGGTTGCACGTCACCAAGTCAAATTTAGCAGACCCTGCTTCCTTCGCCACTGTAATGATATCTCCTTGCTTAATTGTCACTTGCTTTTCTTTTTTATTGATTTGCACACTTCTTCGAGCCATATCACACAGCAGCGGCTGGATTTCCACGCCAAGGATAGGTACCTGACTTCTTTCTGTAAGTACAAGGGGGATGATGCCATTTCCAGAGCAAAAATCTATGATATTTCCTTTTGTTCGCGGTACTGAGGCAAAACGGGCCAGCAACACTGCATCAATGGAAAAAGAAAATACCGAAGGGCTTTGAATAATTTGAAGCCTTCCTTTATTAATGTAATCAAGCCGTTCTCCCTCTTTTACCTCTTTCATTCCTTCTTCTCCTTTCTTTTACCTTTTTTCTTTATAAGTAAATGATTCCTGAAAAAAGGCCTTTCCATCATGGAAAGGCCTCTTCATTATTTTTGATTTAAAAAGGATAGGCAAAAGAGACAATCTCCATCTACCCGCAAGCTTCCGTAATGGAGGTTGCAGATATGGAACCCTTCATGGTAAAGGCGGGCGAGATTATCATATCCTTCTCCAGGATTCGCTTTAAGGTGGGGAGTTGGTTTTTCAGTCTCTTTCTTCTCTGCTTCTTCTTCCTTATTGTCAAGCCTCTTTCGCAAGTGCTTGTTTTCAAGCATGAGAGCCTGGTTTTCCTCTATTAACATGACAAGCTGCTCTTTTAATTCTCCTAACTCATCGTGCAGAGCTCCTATTCTCTCTTCCATATGAATGACCTGGGAGAAAATTTCTTTTTTGTTCACTTTTTTCCCACCTCGCCATCCTTTCGCCTTAGCTCGTCAAGGAGCCTTCATCCATTATTTCTTCCAGGGAGTATTCAAGAACCCGGTCCGGGTCACTGAGAGATACTTGGATTACTCTTTCTAAGATATTTAAACCAATGACTTTTCCTTTTCCATCCGGTGTTTTAATTTGCTGGCCTACATCAGGTAATTCCTTCTTGGCTGTTTCATATGTGTCATTTTCGTATTTTAGACAGCACATTAAACGACCGCACAAACCAGATATTTTTGCCGGATTTAAAGATAAGTTTTGATCTTTTGCCATCTTGATTGAGACTGGCTCAAAATCACCCAGGAAAGTTGAACAGCAAAGTATACGTCCGCACGGCCCTACGCCACCGAGCATTTTCGCTTCATCACGTACACCAATCTGACGTAACTCAATCCTTGTCCGGAAAATAGAAGCAAGATCCTTGACGAGTTCCCTGAAATCAATACGCCCGTCCGCAGTAAAGTAGAATAATACCTTATTTCGGTCAAACGTATACTCTACTTCCACCAGCTTCATATCCAGCTTATGTTCATTAATTTTGCTAACGCAAACATCATAAGCCTTTTTTGCAAGCTGCATGTTTTCAGCCACATTCTGATTGTCTTTTTCTGTGGCCAGTCGAATCACTTTCTTCAATGGGAGCACAACATCGTCTTCTCCTACTTCTTTTGTTCCCAAAACGACTTTCCCATATTCTATGCCACGGGCTGTCTCAACAATCACCCATTGTCCTTCTTCTATAGCTAAGTCACCAGGTGAAAAATAATATATTTTCCCTGCTTTTTTAAATCGTACTCCTACCACTTGATGCAAGTTACAATCCCTCCTGTAAACGGAGCAGTAAACGCTCCATTAAGAGCTGTGGGTTAACATTGGCTTGCAGCTGCCGCTTCGCTTCCAGTACAGCCTGTAACTGACTGGTAACCTCCAGTTCTGTCCGTTGAAAGGCTTCTGCCTTCAATTGATCCCGCTGTTCTGGAAAAGCCAGACCTGTTTCCTCATGTCGTACAGTAAGAAGATCCCGGTACCAGAAGAGAAGCAAATCTAACCCCGCATCCAGCTCTTCTCTATCCTTAAAATGGGCAAGCCACTTATCCTGCAGCGTTAAGAGCATTTGATGAGGCCTATTTAACGCCTCTTCCGTCAATTGTATCACTAGACTTCTTCCTTGTACAATCCACTCTTTGTCCTCGTTATACCTTTCTAGGAGGTGGTCTGGAAGTCTGGCAAGAAGCGGTGCGACACTTTCGCCGACGCCTTCGGATACAAGCAGTTTTGCTTTCCTTTCATAAGAAGGTGGAGCAAAGGTGAGAACCTGCGACCTAGAAATAACCGTTTCAAGTAAAAAATGGATATTTTCAGTAAGCAGAATTGCCAGCGTTTCCCCTTCTGGTTCCTCTAGAAACTTTAAGAGGCTATTGGCAGCACTTGCTGTCATTTTATCAGAGTCATTGACGATATAAACCTTTGTAGAAGACTCCATTCCTTTATATCCAAATTCTTTTTGAAGCTGTTCTACTTGTCCTTTTTTTATTGACTTCCCATCCGGCTCCACTAGAAGAACATCAGGATGATTTCCATGTCTTATCCGTGTGCAGTCTTTGCATGAGCCACAAGGCACCGTTCTATGATGTTTACTACAAAACATCCGCTGGGCAAGGAGAATGGCTGTTTCCTTTTTCCCTGCACCTCTGGTTCCTTCAAATATATAGGCATGAGCCAGCCGATTTTTTTCAAAGCTTCGTTCAAGCATTTGAAAGACCGTTGGCTGTTGTTTTTTCATTGTCTCCCAATCCATATGATCCCTCTATTATTAAAACTTTTCAAATTGTTCTACAGGCATAATAAACACTGTTGCCCCGCCCACTTGCACTTCTACAGGGTAAGGCACATAAGAATCAGCATTGCCTCCCATTGGTGAAACAGGAGCTACCAGCTGTTCTCTAGCTTTACAGTTCCCTTGAATAATCCCAAGAACGTCTTCCACCTCTTCGTCCTTCACCCCGATTAGAAACGTTGTATTGCCTGCTTTTAAAAACCCGCCTGTACTAGCTAATTTCGTGGCTTGAAAATTATTCTCCACCAGAGCATTAGACAAACGGTTACTGTCCTTATCTTGAATCACGGCAATAATAAGTTTCATATTAACCCCTTCCTTCGTAATAATCTCCCGTTTCAGCTGCTCTCCCAATCTTGGATAGCGCCAGGGGCCGTAATAAGGAGAGCATGGAAGGGAGAACTCTTTACTGTTATCTTACTGGATTGCTCTTACAATGAAAATCCTTTTTTTAAAAGAAGCAGGCTGCGGCTTACAAGTTTGGTAAGGCAGGAGAAATGATTTGTTTTACCTCATCGAGAACGTTTTCTATCTCCCTGTTTGCATCAACCTTATGTATTCGTTCGGGGAATCTCTCTAATAATTTGTGATAAGCCTCCCGCACTTGGTCATGAAACTCAATTTTTTCCATATCTAATCGATTAACCTCGCGACTGTTGTTCTTTTGGATTCTCCTCATTCCTGTCTGAGGCTCAATGTCCAGGTAAATGGTCAAGTCAGGCATATACTGATCAATTGCAAATTCATTGATAGCCAGGACTTCCTCTATTCCTATGTTTCTAGCGTATCCTTGATAGGCCAGGCTGCTGTCAATGAATCTATCACAAAGAACAATCCCGCCTTGTTCAAGGGCAGGAATAACCTTCTCCACTAAATGCTGTCTTCTTGCAGCAGCATACAGCAATGCTTCTGTCCTGCCTTCCATTGCCGTGTTTTGGGGCGTCAGTATAATATGACGGATTTGTTCAGCAATATCTATTCCCCCGGGCTCTCTCGTTTTAATTACATGGTATCCCGATTCTATTAATTTCTCATAATAGGCTTCTATCACCGTTGTCTTTCCAGCACCTTCGCCGCCTTCAAATGTCACGAATAAACCATTCTTTTTCATTTTCGTCATCCTTTATATATTCGTAGAGTCATACACTTATCTGTCTCTTTTGTTCCTCCCTGAATTCTTCCACCTTCCTTAAGCCAGGCACTTAACGCATCCAACCGGGGACGGTCAATTTTCTCACCCTTTAACAGCAAAGGTACACCAGGAGGATAGGGAATCATGTCCTCTGCAGCTATTTCACCTTCTGCCTCCTCAAGGGGACATGAAATGATGCCTTTGTTTTCAAGTTCCTTTATCGGAAAAGATAGCCTTGTGATAGGAGGAAACGGGAAGGACCAAACTCTCCTGGATGACTGTATCTCTTTGTAAACAGCCATTTTTTTCACTGCTTTTCTTATTTTTTCTGCTGCTATGTCCCAGGGGAAATCACTCGATAGAGGCAGAACCAATAAAACATGCCGGTGGTCAGCTAGTTCTGGGTAGACCCCCTCTTTTTGCAAAAAAGACTGAAAAACCCATCCTGTTTGGGAGAAAGGCGCCTTGAGAGTGCATTTTAGAAGATCATCCTTTATGCCAGGAGGAGGAAACACGATATCCAATTCTTCTATTTGCTGGAGTTCTTGTCGAAAAGAAAGAAGAGAGTTTTTTATCTTCTGTTTGTCTTCTTTGGTTAAGAGAGCCAGATAGCTTCTTGCAATATCCAGTGACATCATAATGGGATAAGATGGACTGCTTGATTGAAGCATTCCAGTATACTCCTTTGCTTTTTTCAAAAGCCTGGAGCTTTTCACATGTAAAAATGCGCCCATTGTCATAGCCGGTAATGTTTTATGGGCAGATTGAACAACCATATCAGCCCCCTGATCCAATGCTTGTATGGGAAAAGGTTCTCCATAAACAAAATGTGCACCATGAGCCTCATCTACTAACACTACTCCTTCCTGCTCATGAACATACTCAATAATGTTGTGCAGAGGAGCAGCCCACCCGTAGTAAGTAGGAGATGTTAATACAATCCCTTTGATTCCTTTATATAATTGAAAAGCTTCCTTTATTCTTTCGATCGTTACTCCAAGTGAAAGTCCTGTCTTATTGTCATAAATCGGCGATATAAATACAGGCTCGACCTTAGCAAGCCTGAGGCCGTTAATGACTGACTTATGAGCATCTCTTTGGACAGCTACTTTATCTCCTTCTTGAAAAGCAGACATGATCATAGCAAGGTTCCCAGCAGTCGAGCCGCCCACTAAAAAGAAAGTTGATAACGTTCCGTATAAATCTGCTGCAAGATCCTGTGCTTCCCCTATGACCCCCTCGGGTTCATGAAGGTCATCTAATCCCTCAAGTTCTGTGAGATCAAAAGGCAACAGAGAGGAAAAGGGTTCCTTGGAAAAGGTGGGAAATACAACTCCATTCTTGTGTCCTGGAACATGAAAAGAAAGAGGAGAGCTGCCTGCAAAAGCTGCAACTTTGTCATATAGAGGACGTTTATACTGATTATTCATCGTTTACAATCCTTTTTTACATTCATTCCTTAACCTTATATTCTTTTAAAAAAAAAGACAAGCCCTTCTCTTCAGGAAGTCAGCTTGTTAGTCTTTATCTCTCTAAGTCTTTCAATATAAAAGCGGTAATTTGGATCCTCTGTGGTCGCCTGCACAATATCCTGCTCACACTCTGAGCAAATAAAAGCTGTTACAATATGAATCCCTTTTTCTTTTTTTCTTTCACATATTAAACATAATTCAGTTACACTAGAATCGCTTTCATTTCTCGGTTTCATAGTTTTCACCCCTTACACATAGGATGGCCACTTTTTTGCTTCTTATACAAAGTCGTCACGATTTCACTTGTTCTTCTAGTAGCATACGCGTCAACAACAAGGAATGTGCCTATTTTTTCCTTATGGTCATAAGGAAAAAGCGAGTGGGACGTTTCTTCTGCCAAGACACCGAGAAACAAACATTGTTACATTTGTTGTTGATTTTCGTGAAAGAAGCTCGATTGCACCCCCAATGGTACAAGTGACACATCCATCCGTGCTTATTTCATTCGCATTCACAATATTTTCTATGCCTCGAGCATGGCCTGAGCTTCCTTGACATAAGCACCGGGCAGAGATTCTTCGCATCACATGCTATCCCCGAATCCATCTGCTCTTTTATCTGATCAACAGTGGACCGCAACAGAGCCTTCAAAAAAGGTGTACAGCTTTGAGTGCTCCCAGGAGATGTGTTTCTTTGGTAGACATAAAAAAAAAGCACCCACAACATGGGTGCTTTCAGAGTTTGCCTGGCAGCGTCCTACTTTCACAGGGAGTTGCC
>NZ_JBHSOZ010000016.1:0-56214 GCF_042656525.1 Thalassorhabdus alkalitolerans | reverse complement strand
CCATTATTAGTCGTTCTCTATGTTGAGGCACTCCGTAATCGGCTGCATCTAATATTCGAAAGTGAATTTCATAGCCAAGTTCTTGAAATGAGTTTCGTATAATATCCCAATCTTTTTTTTTGTTTGCTTGTAACAACCCTCTAACATTCTCAAAGAGAAATCCTTTTGGTTTATAGTGATCAATAAATCGACAGAATTCTCCAAATAAGGAACCTCTCGTGTCTGAAATACCATAAACCCCACCAGCTCTTCTGCCTGCAGCTGAAAAACTTTGACAAGGTGGGCCACCAATTATCAAATCAAAATGTTTCTGGTTTATAGCCTCAGTTGTTACTTTGTTTATGTCTTCACATATTATTTGATGGTCCTCTTTAAAAAAAGTATCCTTATTTGCTTCCAATGTCTTCGTAAATTTCTCTTCATATTCAATACTACATAAAACATCGAAGCCAGCCTTAACGAAACCAATATCTAAACCGCCTGCTCCTGAAAACAGACTTAATACCTTTACTTGTGCCATACAATATTCACTCCTGAGAGTTCTTTTTTACTGTAATTAATAGTCTTATTATATCAGACATTTTCAGTATAAATCGGTTTGCCTTAAAATGAATAATGAAAAGACTACTATAACAAATTATATCTTTTCTTGATATGTTTTTTGAAACTTGAGTTTTGCTAAATATGGGAAAATTTAAATGTTTCAAAAGATCATATAGTCGAAGAAACGTTGATTTATCATAAAACTCTTAACAACTTCTATGACGAAACTTAAATATACCGATTCTTAATACAAGAAAGTATAAAGGTTTGAAGAGGTGTAGGTCAGCTACGATTTTGGAAATTTGCGAATGAAAGAATGGTAATCCGTGTACAGGGTATTTGGGGATAGTTACTAAATTTTAAAACATAATGTACGATATAGAAAATTTTGCTAAAATAGTCCATAAGGGCTAATCGGGGAGTGGTGACATTATGGAGGCAAACTTACATGATCTAAGAAAAGATTTTAAAGAAGGCAAGGTAGTTCCCTTTATTGGCGCTGGTTTATCAGCACCATTTCAAGTTCCTACTTGGAAATCGTTAATCGAAGCAATAACTGAAAAATATTCCAAGGGTCAACTAAGTTTTCTTGGAGAGTCTGTAAATATACTACTGCAACGCCACGATTACTGGAGTGCAGTGGATCAACTGAAAAGTTTTGCAAACTTGGATGATCAAGATATTCAAACAATGACCTCCCAATTAATTGAAGAAAGAATGTGTTGTGAGCTAGAAGATGATTCTTTACATAATTACACTGACATAGCAGAACTAAATTTCGACCTGTATCTTACAACCAATTATGAAGGCCTGTTGTATAAATATGTAAAGTGCAGTACCTATCCTATGGAACTTAGAGACATTAATTTCAGTACTCAAGACTTATTTGATAAGCAAAGAGTATTACATTTGCACGGTAATGTTTCTAACCCAGGGTCAATCGTTCTAAGTAAGAGCAGCTATGATGCATTGTATCAAGATCAAAAATATGAAAATTTACTCAAAGTAGTTACTAGTAATAAGAAATTATTATTTATGGGATTTTCATTTGAAGATCAATTCATACAAAAGTTGATTCAAGATCACAGAGAGCATTTTAGAGGGCAGCACTATATTATATTGGATAACCCTCCGCCTAATAAGGTTGCTGACTTAAAAAAACAATTTGGTCTAAATACTATTGCCTACGACTCTAAGAAAACTTCTCACGTTGGCGAAATTAGAAAAATATTAGCACATTTGTCAGAATCAAATCATGGGAATCAATCAGAAAAAAAAAGTATCAAGGGAGATAACAAAATCTCTGGTACGAAATCTGTGGTTCCAGGTGCGAAAATTACTGACTTCGATGAGAAGGTTGAACACCTTTTTTATAAGAAACTAAAACTTGAAAATGTTGAACCTGCTTTGATTGAGTTAAGTTCGTATTTTTATGTTGCTGCAGAAATATACATTCGTGAACTCAAAAATAATGGTATGCCAATTGATGTGATTAATACGTTACTAGGAAAAGTTTTAATACATTTCCAAGAAAGGTATATCGATACCTTTAGGAAACATGGTAACAGTCAACAGTTTGTAGAAGTCGTCCATGAAACCTTAGAGAATATAGAATTAGGCAGACATGCTAAACATTTTACAGAGGACGACATGTCAGATAAGAATGAAAATAGAGGGTTGATTCACCTACTGGCAGATGATGAAAAAAAGAAGATTTGGTGGGGGGAGAAAAGATTAAATGAGTAGTTACAATAAAGATGAATTCGTTGTTCCCCCATCAATAGAGCTTATATTCGATAACAACCAGTTAGAGCTGATGAACACATTGTGTCTTTTCTACGTCTTTTTTCAGAAAAAGCCTAAGAAGTTTTATAAAATTCCAGATATTATATTTTATTATAGCATTGTTAATTTTAACTTATTAAACGTAATAGAGGCAGAAGAGGATGTAGGATTCGTTTCGAGAAATTTGTACTTTAGATACCAGCAAAATATTAATCAACTACTACTTGAGCTATATAATTTGCAGTTCGTAGATATCAAGGGTAAAGTGTCATTTAAAACAGATCAACTAGGGGCACGATTAACAACAAAAGGAAATGAATTTGTGAATAGTTTAGAGATTGAATATTTTGTAGAGTTGATAAATAAGTACTTAGAAGTAATCGAAATGGTAGATAACAATACGGAGAATAAAAATAAAATAAAAGGAGGGAAAAAATGAGTAAACTCAATATAAATAAACTTATACTTTTAGGACCAAGTTATAAGCGTACTTTGGTGTTTAATAAAGGATTCAATTTAATTCGGGGAGATAGAACTTCTGGAAAATCTTTAACTCTGCAACTTATTGATTATTGTTTTGGTAGAAGTGAACATATTCGTTTGAAAGTACACAAAGAGTTAGCTAAACACTGTGATGAAGTTTTTCTCGAAATTAGTATAGATGACGAAGTAATCACTCTAAATAGGTTGCTAAAAAAAAATAAATCAAAGATCAGTATCTTCTTCTGTGAATTTGATGACATAGATGGATATATCCCTAAGATTTCTGATATCAAAGAAGTAATGCAATATATTATGAGGAAACTTAACATCAATGAATATATTCGTACTAAATATAAACCCCATAGTAAAGAACAACAGTTAGACACAATTTCCTTTAGAGACATTTTTCGTTATGTTTACATAAAACAGCACGCTCTTGGTACTAATGATTTTCTTGATAATAAAGTAACTTTCAAGAAAAATAAGAACCCTTATGCTTTTGAAATGATCTTTGACTTGGTAGAGGCGGACAAGGATCAATTAAGTGAACAATTAATCGCTGCAAAAAATAATATAGAGATGAAAAAAAGGGAAATAACAGGATTAAATTCTTATTTAGAAGATAAAGAAGCTAGTGAATTTGTTACTTTAATATCTCAAGAAAATCAGATAAAAAGAGAAATAGCAGTACAAAAAAGCAAAAAAACTTTAGTTATTCAAGAAAATAACAGTCATAAAAGTACAGAGAACGAGATGTACATTAAATTAAAAAATAGGCTAACAACTATAGCAAATCAGATTTTCGATTATAAAAGACAAATTAAGGATATCCATTTGTCTATTGAATCAAAAAAATTCTTATTACAAGAATATGAGAAAGAGAAATCAGAAACGGAAGCAACGCTAGAAATGAACTATCGGTTAGTAGTAAATAATCAAAGGATTGAATGTCCTTTATGTCATTCTACAGTACAAAGTCACATACATCACGAAAGTAAACCAACTGAGAAAATTCTTAATAAAATCCACAGGGAAACCAAGAATAAAGCCAAATTAGTGCAAAATTTAATTAAAAAAGATATAGATAAAATTGAAAAAATTGATGCTCAAGTGGCAAGTCTAAGTAAGGAACAAGCAATACTTGATAATGCGGTAGGTGAATTTTCAAAGAAAACAAGTGTTCCATATCTTTCTCAACTTGATAGTATTAATAGCATAATTAATAGTTATAATCGTGAAAAAGAAATTATTGATGAATGTATCAGGGTTCATAGGAAAATAGAAGAGAAAAACAAGCTTATCGAGGAATTAGAATCTGAGATAGAGAATTTGGAAGAAGATTTAAATGGGTTGAAAGCCAGTGAAGATGAGAAACACAAGATTTTTAAATTGATTAATGAAAAATATAAGGACTATATGGCACGATTAAAGTATGATACTACTCATACATACATTGATTTTAAAGAGTATATTCCTTATCATGACGGGGCTAGTGTGTTTGAACATGAAAGTGGTGGTTTGTTAGAATGTATGCAAATTTCCTTTGTAGCAGCTATATTGTCTAGCAAAATCAAAGGTTACGCTGCTGGACACCCAGGATTTTTGTTACTCGACTCAATAAGTAAATATTTAGGTACAATAAGGTCAGAGATGGATGAAGAAGATCGTAATAGAAAAGGTAGAATCAATGATCCAGAGGTATATGAAGAAATTTATAAGATTTTTGTTGAATTAAGTGAATATTTTCAGTTAATTGTAGTAGACAATACTCCTCCATCAATGTATATTAGTTACTCAGAATACACATTTTTATCTGGTGAGCAAGGTCTCATAGATCTTAGTGTTAATGAGTTAGATGAGACATAATTATCATTTAACCTTAAAAAATTCGAGTATTTATTAAAGATTCTTTAATGATTTCCGTCCAAATACCGGTAAAAGGATCTGCTTATCCCTGTTGCATCTAATATCTCAATGCTGTATTCCTTACTACCGTACACCTTAACGACCAATTCCAGTTTGGATTGGTCTTTTCTTGGTCTACCGCCTTTTCTTCCCCTGGTTCTAGCTGCATCCAACCCGGACTTTGTCCGCTCTGAGATAATATCACTCTCAAATTGAGCTAGTCCACTAAACATGGTAAGGACAAGTTTTCTCATTGCTGTTGTATCTATGTTTTCATTAATGGAAACGAAGTTAATGCCTTTTTCCTGGAAATCATTGATTAGATCCACTAAATGCTTCGTGCTACGACCAATTCGATTCGAAGAAGTATCTTCTCAACGCTCTGAACTTGGTGCATTCCAGAACCGTCTGGAGCACACTATCTCTAACCTCGATAATTCAGCTGAGAACTTATCAGCTGCGGAATTTCCTATCCGTGACGTTGATATGGCTGCTGAGATGATGGAAATGACTCGTGCAAACATCCTTTCTCAAGCTTCTCAGTCCATGCTAGCTCAAGCAAACCAACAACCACAATCCGTACTTCAACTTCTTGGATAAAAAGGAAGGAGCTCTCCTTCATAGGAGGGCTCTTTTTATTAGAATTTGAGTTATTTAATTGGTTGAAGTAGTGATGAACCCCTGTAAAAAAACAAAAAATTCTTTGCATAATCTAAGGATTTTAGGGCAAAGTAAGTGTAAGTTATCATATATTATTCATAATGATAGAAAAGAATGTGATTTTGGTAAAAAAGGTACCAGTTTACATAAGATATATTAAAAGAAGGTTCATTTTCATTCTAGAGAGGTTTAAATGCTACTCACAGCATTTCAAAGTAATAATAGCACTGAGCTAAACTAAAATATTATAATTAAAAATTAGCGTTAATTTTACCGTTAACTTAGTATTAAATATACTATCAAATCTACTTTTATAGAAAACTATAAAGTTATTTTACTGTTATAATAATTAAAAAGGAAGTTGCCGAATGGAAACAAAAAAATATTCTTTAACAAAAGTTGAAAAGATAAGGGAGATTTTTGATGTTTAGTGAAATGAAAGATGAAAACAACTTTACAATCGAAATTAAGGATGCCAAAGTTGTATTTACACAAGGAACAGACAATTTTGAAGAAATATTTTCAACTTCTATTAGGAATAAACATTTGTATTTAACCACTTTTAATTATGGGCTTCCCAAAAACTACGATGGTTGGATTAAAAAAGATATTGAATACATAAATGAAATTATAGTTGTTTTTAATAATCGAGAAAAAAATGTCTCCAACTTGATAAGAAGGTCTTTAAGAAAAAATCCGTACATTCAATTTTTTTATAATGAGGTTAATCACTCAAAGATTATTAGCAATGGATCATCCCTTTATATTGGAAGTGCTAATCTAACTGATTTTTCGAAAGATAACTTTGAGGCAGGGGTTATAGTAAAAGATGTAGATAAGATTAAACAAATAGAAGATCGAGTTTTTAAAAATGCTCATTTAAAATATGAGCCGATATTTACGGATCCGGTCTCTCCTCTTATTGTACCTTTTCTTTTAATTTATAGAGAAGTAGAAAAAGAGTTTAACTATATCAAACGCCTATTAAATGACATTAAACGTATTGAAAGGTTGTCAGAAGAAGAAATACCGGATTATGGAGATGAGTTGTGTACTTACATAAGTAAATATATAGATATTTTTAGGTTGGCAAAGGATGATTTAATTAGTTATGCCACTGAAAAGACTGAGGAGTACTTTGTAATACAAAATCTACTCGAAGAAATTGAGGACAAACTAAACTATCTCAAAAATGAACAGCCTATTGGTTCTTCCACCATTAGTTTATTGGGATTCTTAGAAGATTATTATAATTGTTTAGATGAATATAAAGAACATTTTTGGAGGATTAACACTTTTGATAGCGATGTTACACTTTTAGAAGAACAAATATATTTTAAGAAAGTAGAGAACATTTTTAAAAGATTAAACCACTTACGAATAAAGTGGATATCTTTAATTAAGTCAAATACCTATATAGAATACAGAGATTCTCACAGCCCCATTATTTTTTGGTTAGAATCCCCAAGTCAAGCTAAAAAATACTGGCAATACTTTTTACATTAAATTGATCTATTAATATGTGAAACTAAATAGAGAACTATCAAATTAAAAAAGAGTGACCGCAGAATAGAAGCACTGTATCACTCTTTTTATAGGTTGGATGGTGTATTTTGTTATATAGTACGCACTCGTGAAGAAGTGACAGTAGACTTTTCAAGATGCTTTGTATATAGGTCAGGGATGCAGAAAAATGATGAACAGTTACGAAACGAAGAAGAACGACAAATAATAGAAAGTAGAAATTATAGAGTCTCAGGCTAGGGCAGCGCAAGAGTTAGCTATAGCATCTAGAATAGAAAATTGCAGATGAAGTTGAAATTGAAGAATTCTATAGCGGAGTGGAGAAAAAAGTATTGGAGTACAAGGTAAAGAGACTAATTTCACTGCAGGTATAGGAGG
This sequence comes from Thalassorhabdus alkalitolerans, assembly GCF_042656525.1. Lineage (NCBI taxonomy): Bacteria > Bacillati > Bacillota > Bacilli > Caryophanales > Bacillaceae > Thalassorhabdus > Thalassorhabdus alkalitolerans. The sequence continues at coordinate 48,936 of NZ_JBHSOZ010000016.1, read as the reverse complement.
CGCGGGGAAAAAGTTACTAAAAGAGTTTACAAGTCTAAAGGTGGAAAATTAGACAACACGGAAGTAACTAAAGCGTTCGAGAAGGATTATGAAGAAAAACATAGGAACGCTAATGACCATACATAAGGGAAGGGGAGTGCTTACGTTGAGTGGAAGTCATGATATTGCGCAGATTTGCTTAAATGGGCATACTATTACTTCAAGATACAACCGATCACCTGAATTAAGAGCGAACTTTTGTAATCAATGTGGTGAAAAAACTATAACAAAGTGTATTCAGTGTCAGAATCATATTCGTGGTTATTATAGTGTGCCGGGGGTAATTTCAACAAGATCATACAATGTACCGAGTTACTGCCATGCATGCGGTAGTTCTTATCCGTGGACGGAGGAGAAGTTATTAGCTGCAAAAGAATTAGCTGAAATACTGGATGACTTAACGGATGAAGAGCAAGAAGAATTAAAAAAATCGCTTGATGATCTAGTTAAAGATGGACCTAGAACGGTAGTGGCTACTACTAAGTTTAAAAGCCTGCTTTCTAAAACTGGATCAGAAATATCAACTGGATTTAAAGATATTTTAGTGGGAGTGGTTAGTGAATCTGTAAAAAAATCCATTTGGGGATAGTTAACTATGCAAATACCCTCCTGATGCATTGTTTATTTACTTTTTTGATTTAAGTACCGATAAAAAGTAGCACGGCTCATCCCTGTTGCCTCCAATATCTCCTGAATACTGTACTCCTTACTATCATACATTTTAAAGGCCAACTCCAAATTGGATTGGTCTTTTTTTGGTCTGCCACCTTTTCTTCCCCTGGCTCTAGCTGCATCTAACCCTGACTTCGTTCGCTCTGAGATAATGTCACGCTCAAATTGGGCGAGTCCACTGAAAATAGTAAATACTAGTTTTCCCATTGCCGTCGTTGTATCGATGTTTTCATTTATGGAAACGAAGTTGACCCCTTTTTCCTGGAAGTCATTGATCAGATCCACTAAGTGTTTTGTACTTCGACCTATCCGATCGAGTTTGTAAACAACAACCGTATCTCCTTCACGAAGATATTTTAGCATTTCATTAAAAGCTGGCCGGTCTTTTTTGGTACCAGTGACTTTTTCTGAGTAAATATTTTTTTCTTCCACTCCATATTTTTTTAACGCATCAAACTGCATATGTAGATTTTGATCTTTTGTACTCACACGAGCATACCCAAATAACATTTTTTGTAACTCCTTTTTGATTTCCTTACTACTATATTATCAAAAAGGGTAAATAAAGGATATATTGAAACTTAGATTTTGATATGTCTTTTGAAACTGAAAATCTGCCAAAAACCAAAAAATAGAGTAAGTTTTTTAAGGATGATAGATCGTTATCAAAAACGAACGTTTTCGATAATATAGTCTTGATTGTCATCGTTGGAAATAATTGAATAATTTATATATTTGTGTCAAATTATATTTAGAATAAATAAAATTTGTATATAGTAAAGGAGAGTCCTATGTCTGCATATGAAAAAGCGTCAAGTGTTTTGCTCTCTGGTTTGTATTATGAAATAAAGAGAAACATAATGCGAGGAATCTTATCTGATAACATGAAAAGTGAATTAGAATTAATACATAAAGTAGCTAAACAAAGAGGTCTGTATTTGCCGAAAGATTTTTAAAATTGTAGCCAGATCCGGCTCTCAATGGCCACCGAAGGCTATAACTTATATAAAATGCATAGCTTGGCTGTGAAGCTTTATAAAGAGAGCAACCATACGGTAAGTGAAATTTGTAAGATAACTAGCGTACCTAGGAGTTCTTTTTACAGAAGATTTAACTCGGAAAAGATTAATATACTTTAACTTTAAGAGCATGTATTTAAATGGTGTCTTTTTCGTTATGGGATTTCTTTAACTATCGGAGCAGTTTAGTCAAAATGCTATAATAAATAATTCTAATTTATATTAAGGAGCCTTTATTATTTTGGATGCAAAATATATTAATTTTCACGAATTTGGCAGTCCTAAAGATGTGTTAAAAATTGAATATAAAACCATTGAACCACCAAAAGATAATGAAGTGCTTGTTCGAATGTTGAGCGCGTCCTATCAATCCTTCTGATTTAATTCCAATTAGAGGGGCATATTCTCATCGAGTTTCTTCACCTAATATTCCTGGTTATGAAGGAGTTGGGATTGTAGAGGAGGTAGGTCCTTTAGTGACAAAAAGCCTTATTGGTCAACGGGTTTTACCTTTGCGTGGGGAAGGTACATGGCAAGATTTTGTTAAAACAACAGCAGAATTTGCCGTCCATATACCTGATTCTATTGATGATTTTACTGCATCACAAATGTATATTAATCCCGTTACAGCGTGGGTGGTTTGTACGGAAATTTTAAAGTTAAGACCAAATGATGTTTTATTGGTTAACGCATGTGGTTCTTCTATTGGGCATATTTTTGCCCAATTATCAAAGATTTTAGGTTTTCAATTGATTGCAGTGACTAGAAATAATAAGTATACAGAGGAGTTACTTCATCTCGGTGCTTCTAATGTGATAGATACCTCTATAAGTCGTCTAAATGAAACCGTTATGGAGTTAACAAGTGGAATTGGGGCCGATGCTGCCATTGATTCTGTTGGAGGTTCGGATGGAAACGAATTGGCTTTTAGTGTCCGCCCTAATGGATATTTTTTAACAATCGGTCTATTATCAGGGGTACAAGTAAATTGGGAAGAAATTGTAAATCAAGCAAAAGTGAATGCGAATATGTTTCATTTACGGCATTGGAATAAAAATGTCTCAGCAAAAAAATGGCAAGAAACTTTTAATCATATAATACGGCTAATAGAGGCGAAGAAATTATGTTTGATGATGGTCGATTCTAGGTATGACTTGTCGGATTTCAAAAAGGCAATTGCTGCTGTTGAATCTTCTAATAAAACAAAAGGGAAAATATTTTTAACAAGTCACTGAGTCCATTCTTGTTCAACAAACGGGGAGGATAGTTTAACAAGAAAAGAAATATAATTATGATTTGATTTCATAAATGAACAGAGGGAGAGTAGTATCGTGATATTTTTTGACATAGATGCAACATTACTTGACCATGACCGAGCAGAAAAAATGGGGGCAATTGATTTTTATAAGAATTTTGGAGACGAGTTAGAACATAATGAAGCAGAATTTGTTGACTTATGGTATAACCTTTCAATAAAATATTTTGAAAAGTTTTTAACAAAAGAATTATCCTTCCAAGAACAAAGAAGAATGCGAATTAAAGGCTTGTTTGGACATCATTTAAACAACGAACAAGCAGACAGCAGTTTCGAAAATTATTTGGATTTATATAAAAAAAATTGGTCTGCTTATGACGACGTAATTCCTTGCTTAAAGCGATTAAACCAACAAGGATTTCGCCTTGGAATTATTAGTAACGGTGATTATAATCAACAGTTAGAAAAATTAAAAAGTATAGGGATTCATAATTTTTTTGATTGTATTATTACTTCAAGTGAAATAGGAGTGGCTAAACCAAGCCCTACTATCTTTCAAAAAGCATGTGTTCAAGCGAATGTTCAAGTACATAAGAGTTATTATATAGGTGATAGACTTGAAACTGATGCAAAAGGAAGTAAAAATGCGGGAATGGTTGGAATATGGTTAAATCGAAAAAATAACACAACACACGCAGATGTAAAAGTAATACATAGTCTCGATGAGTTAACTACGCTAGTAATTTGATATTTCTCTTATTAAAGTAAAGGGTGCGTTAGTTGAACAACCTACCTACATGATTAAAAAGGCCTCACGAGTGAAGAAGAAGAAGAAAACTGAGATACCTAAAGGTGTGAATGCCCAAACTTAAAAGAAAAGATCAAAGCGGATTGTTGGGTAAAACCTCAAAATAAAACAGACGTTTTCCCCTTGAGCATGCTTAAAGGGGGTTTTTATGTAACAGGACCTTGAGCTAAAAAGATAGTACTCTTCTACAATTAAAACCATTTCCACCGTTCGGGATGATCCTATGGCTTGTACGCAAGCAGGGTATGTAAAAGGAGCTCTTTCCACCCATGAGCTCCTTTTTCAATCTGGTAAGTACTATAGAGTTTTCTATGCCTCTTGAGTATTTGCTTGAGTATGAAGTGGAGGTAAAACCAGCCACCCTTTTTCTTTCTCCAAACGTAGAAGCTTTGAGCCTAATTGTGTTTTCTCTTGGTGGTAACGACTAAACATCATAGCAATATCTTCTCGTGTAGACTGACCGATGACTTGACTGCAAGCTACAAGTCCCATCGCCACATCCCTTGTCAACATTGCAGCAATTTCGTTGTCGTTAAACCTAGCTCCTACCGGGATCTCTTCTATGTTTGCCTTCGGTCTTCCCGGAGGGGTTGGGGGCAGGGACACTTCATTTACTTTTAATAAATCTTCTATTTCCTGTTCTTCTTTTTTTACTCTTTGTAACGAATCCTCGATCAATTTGGCTAGCTCTCCATCCCCCGTATGGTTGACCAAGGTTTCATAATGTGCCACAAACCCCTTCAAAGAAGATAAATAGGACCACACGCCAAATACCTCACCACAATGCAATGGTTCTGTCGATTGATTTCCACCTAATATTCCCACACACTTCAACTCCTTTTAGTAATAAATTGTCCATCTTTGGCTGATGTATGTATAAAGGAGGATGAGAAAATTCATCTAACTAGATGAAAGGAAGAGGAGGTGATCACAAGAATTTCAGTAGGAGTCTGGTCAAGCAAATACATTTTTGAGGCTATACCAAAATAGCGAAGGACCACAGCAGCCACTAACATAAAATACACGAGGAACAAAAAAACTAACGGAAAAGCGATCCATTTACTAACAGAACCTCTAAGCAGTATTCAAAAACATTTTCACGGATGAAGTGTTTTTGCAAAGTGACACAGAAATAGACTAACAAGAGAGTAATGAAACCCGCTAAGAGAACAGTCATCCATCCATCGGAAGTATCCAGACGTAAGGCCAAGTCTCTTGGAAGCGTTAAAATTCCTACTCCAAGGCTGTAAGAAATAAGGACATAACCTAATTCAGAAGCTTTCATTTCGTATTGATGAGGTTTCGTGCTCATTGTTTGTCACCGACTTTGATCTATAAGGTATGTGTTATATGTAGATTAAAATATTTCCTATTACTTCTTCTTATCTGTTTCCTTTCAAAATTATCTCCTTTAAAAATATTTTTAATCATGAACCTGAACTAAAGTATTCAGAGAAGGCGGAAGTATTTAGCGTCCGTCTTGGAGGATAAGAGGAACCTCTGAATAAAGAGGTTCCTCTGTGGAAGGTAAGTATTGTTGTTGGTTTTGCTGCTTACGCTACTGAGATTGCTGGTTTTGTCTACGAACTTCTTGGGCGTCTGTTTCACTCGCAAATTAACTTTTTTCTAGTACGAACCAAACAAAAACTTTAAAACTACGACCTATTCAACTGTGCTAAAAATAATTATGGTAACATTTCATTTATAATTCAAACCATTTTAAGGAGAATTTCGAAATGAAACTTTTACTGAAAACTAACTTTTTCCTATTAGTTGCAGCATTAATGGCATCCTAATTTATTGTAAGTCCGTCTGCAGCAGAAGCATCATGTGAAAACCCTTATAGTGGAGCGCTTGAGAAGTACAATCCGTCGTGCGTAACACATACAGACAGCACCTATGTTTCTATCAAACGCCTAGCTTCTACGACTGGAGATCATTACATATCTGGAGTTGGCCTAGGGCACTCAGCCATTAATGCAGGGTTAAAAACCATAGGAAGAGCTACCCATCCCGGGAGCTGTTGCTAGTTGGAGTGTAAGTGCCGTGAATTGGGCTAGTCATGAAATGTACTTACACGCTCAAAGGATGAATATTCAAGGATGGCATGTGACGTATTCTTGGAGTTACCAACTTGATCCCTTAGCAGGTGGCGGAGGTATCCCAGTAAACAAGTGGAGAATGTTCAAGTTAGAAGCAGTCTTCCAATAAAATTAGGTAATAATGAATGGATAATAAGTTGACCATAATGGGAAATACCTACAAAGTAAAATGACAAATAAGAACCATTCCTGTTTATAAAGGAAGTGTATTATACTATGAAGAGAGAATACTTTATATTCTCTCTTCATCGATGTCCTGCTAAAGTAATTTTTTCATTGTTTTGTTTACACCCTCTAAGACAATAAACCCTTTTATTCAATGTGTCCACGTCTAATAAAGTGATGATAGCCTAATAATAAAGGCACAACTAAGATCACCCTCCTGAATAACCTTGTAAATACAGAAGCAGCCTGGACCATACTTAAATCTAGGATGCTTCTTTTTATTTATTGGATCCCCAGCCAAACAAACGCTTTTTCTTTAATTTTTGGACTCCCACACGATAACAATCTTTTTTTACTATAAAAAAGAGAGAGGTTTCGATATAAGCCCTGAAAGAGAAAAAGCAAGTTACCACTACATTTGTTCCATGCTTAGGGTTTTTATCCTGTCTTATTGCCAATTGGTTTTACATCTTCCTACAGGAGGTAATGGGCTTTAAGCAAACGATAAGCGTCAGGGCTTACCGTCTGCTTGGAAGACTTTCACCTTCATTATTGGTCGGAGAACCTCCTTTAACAACCATCCGATGCATTCTGATGGTTGTTTTTTTAATTTATGAGTAGACTACTAAATTTTTCTTTAGTCGTTCCATAAGGGGTACCAGGTCATAAATTTAAACATTAGACACTATATAAGAACATATAGACGCTGTTTTAAGGTTATGTAAGGATACCGGGTGTGTAATTTTATATTTCCTTAAAGAGGGACCGGCACCGACTAAATGGCAGAATAGTGGAACACTCAATGCGCAAAAAGTGTGAAATCACAGATTAACATGGTTTCTTCCGCACAAACGCCGAAAACAAAGAGGAACAATAAAGTCCTAACAGGCCTTTGTCAAAAGCCAAAACCAGTTTGGGGAAAACAACATTAAAGAGGAGGTGCCCGAGCTTTTTTCTTTAGCAGTTTAGTAATAATCCTCTCAGCTAGGTTTTAATTTATTCATGTTATGCCACGAATAACAACCTCACTCCTTAAAGTAAAATCGCCAATGAAAGCTTTTGATGCCCATTAGTTTTTCTTATCATTTATTAAGGAGTCAGTTACGGTACCTGTATGGTGAATAGAGAAATCGACGGCCACATTTACCTCTAGATCTTCAAAATGAGTGTTCCAATCATTTTTTACACTTTTCCAGTAGGTGGGATCACTTCTGCGAATTTGTTCTCCAAATCCAAAGATGTCGCTTTTAAAATCAGTTTGGGCTCGGTTGATTGAAGAAATTGCCATGGTTTCTATGTTGTTTGCTATTTGTTTTTCAAGTTTTTTAATGGTTTGAGGTGACGTTTCAAGGTCACAAGTCACTTCAGCGATATTTCCTTCAGTTGAGATAGTGACATTAACCATTGGTTCCCCATTTACAAGCTTTGCATCAATGGAGCTTTCTGAACGGATCACTTCATATGTGATATTGTCGTTATTACAAGGAATCACACCTAAGGTGCTTTGCACATTGCCACGGATATAGTTATATCCTATGCTTTGATCCTCTGTCATCCAGCCGACCAGTTTCCCCTCCCGAAAGGCAGCAAGATTATGCAGCTTCAAAACCGCCTCGGTTTCAATGGTTTCTACGTGTTCCCTGCTTCCCCCTACTTCCTGATCGCCAACAACCTTAATTCCCGTGACTACGGGGTTTTGTCCATCTAGGATAAATTGCTCAATAATGTCATCTATTTGCATTCCTTTGGTTGGTGCCCAATTTTCTTCAGAAAAAGTGATGGAGGAAAAAACTTTTTCTGCAGGTAGTTCCTCTATCCGCGATGATACCTTCAAGACATTTTTTGCAGGTTGATCTTTGCTGATCACTATTAAGAAATCAGTCCTTACTCCATGATCACGGAAAAAGAAGTCTAATACTTCGGTAAAATCCTCTTCAGCGATCTCCTCACTAATAACGACGACTCTGATATGTGCTAAAAAAAGTTTTCGGGGAATGTGAGTCGTTAGTCTACGTATCCCTTCAAAAACAGATGCTCCTGAGACGTTATGTGTTGCCACCGGAGCACGGTCGGTTCGTTCCTCCTCCACATTTTGGGCAGGATTAATAATTTGCGCGGTGACTTCATACTTGTTTTCATCTGATTTATCAATACTTATCATTGAAGCGATAGATAATTCATCTAACTCCCTTACATTCCAGCAACCCGTCAAAAGCAATAGTATACAAAGTAGAAGAAGAGAGAATTTTCTAATCATGAGCACCCCCATTGTCTTGGACGTTTTCTTATGCTCGCCAGGGTAGGTGGAGAGGTATTCTTTTGCTATTCTCCCTATAAAGGGGTAAACCGAAAAGGGAATCAATCGGTCCTTCTCTATAGTCCATGTCATAAATGCAACCCGTATTAACCCGTATAGGAATTAATGGTTTTAACTAGACATGCTTCTTGTGCCAAGTTGGTGGTATATGAAGCATAGGGAGGTACAGAGAGTTACTGAAGAGAAAGAACTATCTTCAGGTCCAAAGTATGTAAGAGGAAAATTCCTTGGTATAAAGAAAAAAATCAAACCCCCATCTTTTTTTGCAGTGCGCCTCAAAAACCTATGTTACTTACGTTCATTAAATTGTTATCCAGGTTCTTACTAATGTTATTCTTACCTAGGTTTTTGTTTTTACCCATGTTTTTACCCACCTATTAATCTCTGCAACTTCTCTGTCTTTGTGTATGAGACCTTAAACGCATACCCGTTTTATCCCCACACCCGGAGAGTCTTTAGGATATTACCAGCTCCACGAATAGCCCATCTTCCGATGGGCTCGCCAGGGCCACGCAGAAAGTGGAGAATGTACAAGTTAGAGCAGTATTCCAATAAAAATTAGGTAATAATGAATGGATAATAAGTTGACCATAATGGAAATACCTACAAAGTAAAATGATAAATAAGAACCATTACTATTTATAAATGAAGTGTATTATACTATGAAGAGAGAATACTTTATATTCTCTCTTCATCGATGTCCTGCTAAAGTAATTTTTTCATTGTTTTGTTTACACCCTCTAAGACAATAAACCCTTCTTGAATTCAAGAAGGGTTTATTGGACCCTTTTTCTTCCATGTGTTCACGTATAATAAGGTGATGATAGCCTAATAATATAGGCACTTCTAAGAATCACCTCCTGAGTATTCTTATAAATAAAGCAGCATCCTGGACCATACGTCGGTCCAGGATGCTGCTTCATTTTTTGGTTTCCCAAAAACTTTATCTTTAAAGCAACCTTTTATAGTCTCCTTCAAAGATCCTGTATTTTCTTTTTCCACATCTGATTGAATCCTAGAAATTTACTAATGGCCTTTTTTCTCTAACTATAGGTCAATAATTTTGTTATGAATGTTTTTATCAAGGTTATTTTTACCCAGGTTTATACCTACCTATCATCCCCATTAGAATCCCTCCCTTAAAGAAGAACTTTATTTTGGCTTCACCGTTATTATCATACCGTCGCCCATGTTAATAAATGAGTATTCAACCGAGTCTGTTTCAGCCTTGATCCTCTTCTCCCCTTCAGAAGTATATTTATCAAACTCGGTTTCGTTTGTTAAAAACGCGTCTATCTCTTCGACACTCTCGAAATGATCTTGATCCATTGCGTGCATGGTACCAGCCAAAGCCACAGGCAGTTCTCGGCTCCCTTCCTGGCTATCGTTCGTCTTACCAAGAAGTGTCACTTCGATAACGTTCCCCTTTTCAGATACCTTAATCGAATGAGTCACGTACCCATTCATCTGTAGAGCATAATCTGAATGAGGAACAATGTCGTCTACGTTAAGAAGTGCCTCACTGTCAAAATACATAGAAATGAACGAATTATAATCAGAAACGAATTGCTCGTATTGTGGAGTTTCTTCCGTCTGCTCTTCGACCCCTGGCTCTACTTCCTCAGCCTCTTCAACGGCAACCACACCTTCTGTTGAATTGGTTGCGGTCTCCTCCCCTTCCATGTTCTCTGTTTCTTCGGCTTTTATTTCTTCTGTTCCCGTCTCTGCCGAATTCTCCCCGCATGCAACGAATAGTCCAACAACACTTAAAGTAACAATTGACAACCCATATCTTTTCCTCATAATGCCCCCTCCTCCGCTTTAATACCAGGAAGTTAAACGTGTTTATATAATAAAAAATACCGGAAACTCCGTCATAGATCCTTTGAGTAACGCCACTTTGCATTTCTTCTCTCCTCATAAAGGTTCATAATTTATCACCTAGGTTTTCTTTTTTACCTAGGTTTTTGCCAATCCTAAAGGAAAGTATCTTTTGCTTTCATTAAAAAAACCATATATGGGTTCCAGTACGTACTGAGCCGTGGGCTTCCATTTCAGAATTAAAAATTTAACATAATGTTTACAGAGGAGCAAGGTTGTGAAATTTTATCATGATCATTTTACTCAGTGTGCTGTTTTCAATTGGTAAATTAGAAAAGCGTGAAATTATTTCTACGGTTACATCCATGATCACTGCGATAAATGAAGTAAATGCGGATGATTTTATTGGCCTTCTTAATGACTATTTTATACAGGTTACCTACGGAGCTGAAAAAAAACATTCGAAGGAATATGAAACACTTTGGACAAATACATTTGTTGGAAACCAAAGTGGTGACAATCAAATCCTACTATTCGGGTGGTCCATTATAAACTGCTTTATCAAAACAAACACACGAAACCAAAAATATGTACCGGAAAAATGATATTAGAAAGAGGCAAACAAGGATGGAAAATTCACTCGATTTCTGAAGAAGATTTATCAGGTGTTTTTAAACCACTGATTTCACCCGAGCGGAGTCATTTTCAATAGAAAGTAAAAAGGAGCCCGTAGGCTCCCTTACTAGTGAGGGTAGGACTCTGGAGGTAACTTGCATGTACGGAATCGCCTTAAAGAGTCCCAACACCAGTGTATACAGACTTTCACTGATAAATACTAGGACCTTTTTACAGACTTACTAGCTAGTTATGATTTCTTGCTATATTGTTAAAACATTAATAATACGGTAAATGAAATGATCATTCAGCAGTGCCTGAATCTAGTTGTTCACCTAGGTTCTTTTTCACCCAAGTTACGGCCTATCAGTTCACCTTAAAACCTCTCGTTTGAATCATAAGAAAACATCGGTAATACTCCACCTAGGTTTTTCTTTTTACTCATGTTATCACCCACCTACTAACCTTTTAGAAGGTGAAGAGAATACGTGATCCCCTTTTGTTTCATTCCGTTAGATAAACACTTTTGCTTGATGGAAAAATCCCCTTACTTTACTACAAACATTTGGGTCCAGTACGTCCCGAAAGAACCACCTTCTACGTGCCCCACCCCAATATGGGTATAGTCAGGTCTTAATATATTATCCCGGTGACTAGGAGACTCCATCCATTCCCTTACTACTTGTTCAGGAGAGGTTTGGCCTGCAGCCAAGTTTTCACCTGCCCCTTGAAAATCAATCCCTTGAGAAGTCATCATCTCGAAAGGATCTCCATAAGTTGGGCTATAATGAGAAAAATAGTCTTGATCTCTCATGTCCACAGATTTCATTTCTGCCACGTTAGCAAGATCTCCATATGGTTCTAAAGGATCCAAACCATGCTGGGCGCGCTCTTCATTGGTCAAACGAATCACTTCTTGTACAAGGCCCTCTTCAGATTGTTCGGCTTGAGAAGGCGTACTTTGTCCGTCCCCTTGTTGAGGAAGTTGAATCACTTGATTAGCATAGATTGTATTTACATCTAGGATGTCTGGGTTAGCCTGTAGGAGTTCATCGACCGTTACATCGTGTTGTTGAGAGATGCTCCACATCGTATCTCCGGGTTCTACTGTATACGTATTTTCTTCTTGACCAAGAGCCGTAGTTGGAATAAGTAAAAATAGAGCAATCATCCAAAACACTTTTACCATTTATCTACCCCTCCTTTACGGATATTTTATACCCTTTCCACCAGTTTCTAGGAACAAAGAGAGACTATTACACAGTTTTTTATAGTTTTTGTGCTTTTCCTTGCCGATTGTCCTCTCCTCACAGGGTTTCCACCATTCAACCTTTCGTGTTCTTACCTAGGTTTTTCTATTTACTCAGGTTTTTACCAACCCTACTAGCTTTGTTAAAAACCTTAATATACTAAATCCAAGTTTTCTAACCAGCTTGGCTACCTTAGACTTTTTATCGTTATAATTGGCTCAAAAATAACTCCTAATAAAAGGTAATAAATGTTATTATTTTACTACTGGGAAACGATTAACGATACATAGAACAAAAGAGAAGTAAATTTTATAGAATTAAATGATATGTTTACTTTAAAGGAGGAAATATGAACACTCATAACATTTCGATCCTCGTGACTTTTAAAAAAATTCCACACCATACAAAAGGGCTGGCTTACGTTGAAGAAGAGATACAATTTGGCTTAGAGGACCCACACAAAACCACCATGCGATATGGTCCCATGCTTAGTGTTGGCGTAGAACAATTTATGAAAGATCGAGAAGACATTATCCAACAGTATACGCTTGCTGCTGAAGGATATATAAACAACGTAGTTCAAAAATCACGAAAGCACGAAACCAGGCAGATTACATAGTTAGGATCAAACGCCTTACTACCTAGATAGGTACAGCAGGTACCCAACCATTTTATGTCTTGTTAGCCTTATCTTTTTAAGTTCCTCATAAAAAGCTATTTGTTTCCTTTTTAACAAATCCTCTAAGGAAGTTCTATAAAAAAGGGGATAGCAATAAAAGTTTGCTACTCTTAGTATTAATGATCATGTAATAAATCTTAAATAGATGATACTCAGTAGGGCTAAATTATTTTTCTAATGCACGGTGAGTGAAATTTTATATCAATCGCTCATGCGGTTCATAATAACCTAGGTTTTCGTCCTTACCCATGTTAATACCTACCTTATTAACCTACATAGAATCCTTGTCCCACTTTACAGTCTAGGTCGTTGAAACAAGGGACTCCGTGTTATAGGGATAAATCAGGTATAAAAACAGCCGCCTATCATGGGCGGCTTCTTGATCACTCAAAAAGCTTTTATTTACTACCCCTCAAGTAATGCAAAATAAAGGACCTCTTCACCTTCATTGTTTGCAATAATCGTGTAATTAAAATTACCGTTGTGTTCGTCTTTCGTAGCATAGAGCGTCGTCCCTACAGCTAAATGGGTGGAAGTAAAGGAATCAAAATCACCAGCTTCGTTCGTTCGATTCTGAATTTCTCCAATTTGTTCTCCTTTATCGTAATCTTCTATATCATAGTGGTCTAATTCTGTAGCATTTGATTATACAATCCCTTGGTATTCAAAGATATCAGCTTCAGGGTTAGAGTCTAGTATCTCTTCTGGTGTTGGATTCCCTATTTCTTCATTGGTAGAAGATTGATTGAGTTCATCATTCCCGCACCCGGTTGCCACAACATTAAAACTAAAACAGAGGAGGAAAAATACATGAAAGGAAATACCTCTCCTTTCCCCTGTAAACATACCTCTGTGAAACATAACCTTATTGCTCACATAGACACCCACCTATTAAAACCGAATTGGTTATGCTTAATTATTTCATTTCCAAAACTTCCACCATTTCTTTTCTTCACTTGCAGCTGCTTCCAAACGTTTCACTTCACGAAATTCTGTTATGAACTGGTCTAACTTCTGATGGCGTTCTTCTAGTCTTCGATCTATGTATTCTTGCTGATGGTCTAATCGCTTTAAAAGCTCTTGGTTAAAATCTTTTTGATTGTGCTGCTCTTCTCTCAACATGGACAATTCTTTCTTGATATCTTTTAAATCATCAGCCAGTATTTCATCCGTCCCTTTTTCTGGTGTCGGCTTATAAGCCTCTCCACCTGTTGCAAAGTAATGTTCAATTTGGCGAATAGAATAGTTTTGCTCCCGATGAAGCTGCTTAATTAACTTTATTTTTTCTAAAGCCTCTCGATCAAACACATTATATCCAGAAGCATTTTTCTTAAGAGGAATGTATGGTTTTAACTCTTTCATCCAATTTCGAATGACATTAGGTGTTTCTTCAATGATATTCGAAACCTCTTTCACAGTTAGTTCAATATTATTTATGTTTTCACCCACGTTATCCTCACCTAGGTTTTCGTTTTTACTCATGTTATCACCCACCCTACTAACCTAAATAATAACCTTAATACCTTAATAATAATAGGTTATTATTCATTTTACCAAGGTTAATATCCACCTTAAAAACCTAAGTTTTTGATGAAGGCATAAAACATAATATACGAATGGGTGTAAGATTAAAATTAGTTGTAAAATATAAGCTCTCTCCAACATCAAAAATATGGAATTTTACATAAGAACGAATAAACGTTATTCTATTGTGGTAATATAAGAACAAACGTTCTTGTATTGTGAGGGGTAATTATGAATCATACAGAAGAGGATGCTGAGATTTTTGATTCTTTTATTTTAATTCCATACGTGATTAAAAATTTTGAAAGGGATATGAAAATCATTGAAAAATCTCCTTTCAAATTGAAACATCCCTATACATATCTCATTGACGAAGCCATTCTGTTAGCTCGGGCTGATCTAAGAGAAGTGAAAAAGGAAATGCATCTCAAAGGCTTAAAGATGTGGCATGAACCTACTGCATCTGATGACATGTTTACTGAATTTGTTTATAAATGCAGAGGATACGAAGGTAGCATGCGTTATATGAACGCCAATATCAAAAAGAGAGTCGGGGAAATCATGCTCTCGTACCTTTCACAAGCTCAATCAACGAAACAATATGATGGAAAACTTAGAGTGTAACAGCTACCAAGTTTTCAAACTTGAATAGGCTTTCTTTAAAGAAAGCAAGCAAGTTAGCCCTACATTTGTTCCATTGTTAGGCGTTTTTTCCTGTTTTGTCGGCATATGGTTTTAACTTTTCACAGATAAGGTGCTTTAAGCAAATGATCAGGCACGAGGAGTCATTTGCTGACGCTGGGTTCTTTTTTATTCATTGTTCGACCCTCCTTTAGACAGCCACCAGAATTCTGGTGGTTGTTTTTTTGAGTTCGTAAACTTAGATTTCTAACATTTCATTTAATGTTTTTCCTATTTTCCCATAACCTGGTTTCAACTCTTTGCAGAAAAGGAAAGGACCTTTAAGCAAACGGCAGGGCTTACCGTCTGCTTGGAAGACTTTTACCTTCAATTATTGTTCGGAGAACCTTCTTTAACAACCATCCGATGCATTCTGATGGTTGTTTTTTTAATTTACGAGAAGACTACGAAATTTTCTTTTTTAATGAATAGGGTTTTGTCGTTCCATAAGGTGTATAGCCATAAATAAAAACACTATTTAGCTTTTACACTATATAGTGTTTTTATAATGAGTGTTACATGGTATAATATGGTTAATGCATTAACAATATATAGTGCTAACACTATAACAGTATATACAATAGACTGGCTTTATCATAAAGGTTACGCTCATTAAAGGAGGAATTATTAATGAAGAACATTCATGGCATTCCACACCACTTTAATAATGAAGACGTAAAACGCATGGTAGAGGAAGGTTTTTTCACGTTGGAAGATGCAGAACCATTTACAAAGGAAGACATAGAGGAATTAAAAGCTGCTGGAACCCATGTGTTTGTTTTATTCGAAACACCGACTCTAATATAAAATCTAAAAATTAACAAAATGAGTAAGTGATATTCCTATCAGTATGCTAAAATAAAAGACAACTAAAAAAGAAAAATCCCTGTTACGTGTCCTAAAGGTTTGGCGGCCTAGACACATAACAGAGATTCCTCGGAAGAAGCTAAGCTTTAAAGCTTAAAGCTTGTTTGTGGTGTAAGTATACCACTTTCTCTTTCTTTTTAAAAGTCTATTTGGCTTGCAAAAAAGGAAAAAGAGAGGGGGATTCTTTGCCACGCTATTTGAACAGTGTAACGTGGAATATCGTTGAAGGTATTGTTATGACTTACACTTGCTAGCTCCTTTCGGGAATCTCGCGTGGGATTCGGAAGGAGCTTTTTGCTATGGAAGAGACAAGATTAGAAGCAATGTGGGGAAGCGCCATTTTAGATGAGGGATTTACCTGCGTACCAAATATGATTATCCGTAATGCGACAAAAGTGGGATTAACGGGAAAAGAGTTTCAACTGGTGCTCACCATTATGAGCTTTAAGCACGACACGTCTGACCCTTTCCCTTCTCAAGAAACACTGGCAACGATTATGGGCACCACTAAACGAAACATCAGAAAATTATTAAAGAGCATCGAAGAGAAACAGTTGGTGTTGGTCGGGTTTCGCATGAATGAGAAGGGGCAACGTCAATCAAATGTATACAACTTTAAACCCCTCGTTGACCAATGCTTGAAGATCGTAGGGGAAAAACAGCTACCCGAGCGTCAAATAGACCATCGTATTTACTGGAAACATACATCTGCTCAACACCCATCGGAACAAAACGTTCCGGTGGATAAGACACAAAAAGTTCCGGTAGGGGAGGAACAAAACGTTCCGCCTAAAAAGAAAAGAGAAAAAGAAAATAAGAAAAAGAAAAAAGAAAATCTATCAATCACTAATGAGAAGATACTAGCTATGAATCTACCTGAACCCATCACAACTGTTTTACTCAAATATAAAAATCGATTGATTGATGATGTTGTTGAGGTAGTGGATATAGAAAACCATTTTAAATCCAAGGACAACATGAACCCACACTTCTATGCTTTATGTTTAAAGCATGTGTTACAGACGACGAAGGACAACATTAGAAGGATTGGCTACCTTATTGATCTTGCTCTTACTCAGCAAAAAGGACCGAAATCCTATATGACTCAAAAACAACAAACAATAAAGAAGGACAAGCTCCCTAAATGGCTCCAGAAAGAGCAACAGAGGAAAGATACAACCAATCCTAACCGATACCCCTCAAAAGACGAAAAAAGAGATTCTGAAGAGTCTAGGAAGCTTCTAACGAAGGAATATCATTTCATGCTGTCTGCGAGAGACTTAGCAAAAGAAAAACGCATTTCTTTTGAAGAAGCCAAGGAGGTCCTTTCCCAAAGAAAGAAGGATACCGCTAACCAATTAAAGCGATCCAACAGTCTATCATTGGCTGGGTATTGAGCGAGAACCCTAAGGAAAAAAAGGGGGGGCTCATTTTCGATGCGGTCTTGAGGCAACGATATGAGCCGTACAATCTGTGGTGATCGAGGGACGTAATGCCGAAGTGATACGTACAGAATGACGGAAAGCGTTGTTTTCCGATCAGTCTGTAGGACTGCCGCCAAGTATATTTGGCTTTATGGAACATGGCTTTCTATCTAGTGTTTTCACAACACCCATTTTTCTAGTTCCTGAAAAAACTCATGAGAATTTCCATCATGAAAAGCCTTTCTTTACGAACACAAGACTACCGTTTCACACTATATTCTTTAATGATTGCCACCATCTCATCAAATTCATATTTTTGATTCACCACATCCACCACAAAATCCTCGGCTTGCTTTTGACTCATAGTAAACTGAAAGCCGTTGTAGGCAAGGAATTGAATCAATGCCAAAAAGGCCGTTCGCTTGTTTGCGTTATGAAAGGTATGATTTTTGGCTAATGACTCAAACAAAGCTCCAGCTTTTCCGAAGATGGTCGGGTAAGCCTCTTCACCAAAAGCGGATTGTTTGGGGCGATTAATGGCGGAATTGAGAAGATCAGGCAATTTCACCCCTTTTTGTTCCTTGGGGCTATATCGTTCAATGACCAGTAAATTGATGGCAATCACTTCTTGTTCGGTTATATAACGTATCAACGGTCAACTAACCCTTTCATGGTTTCATCATACTGTTTCATGTTCTTATCTAGAGTATCAAAAAAGTCGTCGCTCACACCTTTGGGTAACTGTACTTTTTGACTTTTGCGAATCACAATGGCGCCATCCTGTTCCTCAATAAAAACATCATCACCGTGCGTTACACCAAGACGTTTTAGCAATTCTGTTGGAAACGTTACGCCTAAACTATTTCCGATTTTCGTTACTTTGCGTTCCATGTTATTCACCGCCATTCGTTTTCCTCCTAATACGCTATACAAATTGTTATATTTTTATAACTGTTATAACAATTATAATTCAATAAAAACCAAAAAAACAAGGTTCTCCTCTCTTATTCAGGAGTATTTAGTGCAAACACTATTCTCTTTTATAGTATTTTTTTGTTACACTAAAAAGTACCAAATGATGAAAAACGAGGTGTTCTTTTGGCTACCACAATCACAATTGCAAATAGTAAAGGTGGAGTAGGGAAGACAACTTGTTGTGTGATGTTTTCTTATTTGCTCGCACAACGAGGATTTAACGTGTTAACCATTGATTTTGATCCTCAAGCTGACTGCAGCAAAATGTTATTCAAGACGTACCAGGGGACGGAAGAAGAAGAGAAGCCCAGTTTCTATGAATCTATTCAATCGGAAAGGCTAGAAGAGGCTATTGTTTCCTTAACGGACCATCATGACATCTTGCCGTCTGATCGGGATTTATTGGGTTTTGAACGCTATGTATACTCTCAGACAGTGGATGTGAGTAAAACCTCCTTCTTCTTGGATTATTTACTTGAGCCTCTCAAAGAAACGTACGATTTTATTTTCATTGATGTGGCACCTACGACCAGTGAAAAGACCAACAATGCCGTGGTGGCAAGTGACTATGCATTAATTGTGATGCAGACACACCAACATAGCTATGAACAGTCCACCAGTTTTGTTGATTATCTACGGGAGATGGCAGAGTATAATCCGGAATTAGACTTACTAGGTGTGGTTCCCTACTACATTAAAAAAGAAGGAAAAATAGACAATGAAGTGCTGGAAGAGGCCAAGGAATGGTTTGGGGATTTATTGTTTACCACTCCTATTTATGCTCGTGAAAGAGTCAAGTTATTTTCAAAGCAAGGGGTAAAAAACAATGACCGCCATGATCAACAGGCTATACGCATGTATGATGCTGTGCTCGACGAAATACTAGAAAAGGTGGGAGAAGAACGTGGGTAAAAACCTAGATAAATTAAATAACAAGGATGAACCGAAACGAAAAGTCAATCCCCTAACAAAAGATACGACGCGAAAACCCGTCGTGGAAAAAAACATAAAGATTTATGCTGCTGACCATAAAATTTTAAAAAGAGTGGCCGCGGAAACAGATACATCGATTGCTCATCTAATTACCGAAGCCGCGCATTACCTGGCAGAAAAACATAACGTAAAAAAGGGGTAAGTAAAAGAGACTTCTTCAAACGGAGAAGTCTCTCCCAGCAAGATGGACCCAATCTATCCATTTTCTATCAGACGATGTAGTTTTTATTTCCATATAGCCTCATATTTTTTCTTGTATTTTTTTTCATCAACCGTTGCAATTAACTCCATGGCTGTTTCTTTTATTTCTTCCTCATCTAGAATATCGTATAAATTTCTCATGTTTTGAATGATATCTGAGCGTATCAGCGTATAATTTTTTTCTTCAGTACATTGATGGAATCGATCAACCATGTGTTTCATCACCATGTCTTTGGGTTGATTTCCGGCTAATCCTACTTTCCAAACCGATTGTAAACTATGCCTTGCTGTGACAAATTTTTCGTCTTTTGTTACTGTCCATAGCTTTGGAAAATCTCGAAGAATTCTTTGTTCTGGATCACTTTTAGATAAATTAGCCAAATACTGTGCAGCCTGTGAACGTACATGATTGTCTTGATGAGTTAAATCTTCAACTAGTTGATCCCATACTTCATAAGCCCAGTCTACAGTTTCCTCTGTTGCTTCTAAGATCTTGCAATATGCTTCGTAGCGTTCATGTTTATTCTTAGATTTTGCTTTTTCGAATTCTCTTTGTACCTGATTATCCATTTCTTTTTTCCTTCCATGTTGGAACTGCTATGAAACCTGAGATTCATTCATTTCCTCTACAACCTTCGCGGCAGACCTTTCCAGAGGAAACCTACTAATTTTTTTCTCGATTCCTTTTGATTTGGGTTGTAATGATGTTTATTACCTCTTCTTTTTTTTCTTTAAGGTGAGACTCTACCTCTTCTTCAGAAAGCCCTTTTTCTTTCATAAAGGCCTCTAGTTCATCAGCAATAAGCCAAGCTGGAATTGTGCCTGTTTGCTTCCTATACTTTTTAATAAACTGATTAATGATCTCGAGAGAGTCTTTTCCTTTGTCCGTAGCTTTAGGAGGATCCTCGTTATTCGCGAGAACCTTATTTATGTAATGAAAAGGCTTTTGGATGTCTCCTTTTTCTTTCTTTTCAATTTTCTCTATGAGCTCTAACACTGTTTCTTTGTTTTCTAACCAAAGAGAGAGGTCTTTGTCGCTCATTTTAAATCCATATTGATGGGCAAATATTTGTATACGGTTCATAAATAAACCCGTTTCCAGGTCTTCCTGCAGATAGACGTTTACGTCTTTATTGGTATCAATCAAGAAGGTGATTCCTGTCACTTTCCGACCCGTTTTTTGCTCTTTGATCTCAAACTTCACATCGGTATACTCCGCAAGCTCTTTTTGGGCGGGCTTTATGACTCTATTCTTGAGATTCCCATAGGTCTTATATTGATCCTCCAGGCCAAGAACACTTCTGAACTCATTAATCTCAAAATGCCGTTCCTTTAACTTTTCATATTGCTTTAAGAGCTCGTAAATCCGAATCGAGTAGGAAGACCGGAGCTTGACCACATTTTCATACTTATAACTGGTAAAGTTCTTTTTTAACTCTAAAAGAAAGGGTTTTAAAACAGGATCAAACCGGAGGCTAATGGTCCCTTCTGCATCGTTGTAAACAACCGATGATAACCAACTCATCTGGTACAGCTTTCCATCCATCTGAACCTGAAACACCTTTCGCATAAGGTTTCTCGTAATCTCTTTTATCTCTGAATACTTTGGGGTACCCTTTAACCCTAAGATGTCGTGAAAGTGTTTGATGGAAAATGTATAGACTTTAAATTCTTCATCATTCGGTTGAATTTTACTTACCAGGTATAGGATGACCCTCTGCTCAGTCAACCCCAATCGATACGATGCTTGAATTAATTCATTACTTTTGGTGACCACTGAATTCAGTTCTTTTTCTGCTATCTTTGGCAAAATTTCACCTCCAATGGTTCTATTATCTAAAAAACAACTAACTATTACAACCTTTTTCCTTGTAATAGTTAGAGAGGGAGGCTCTTTTTTCTTGCATGCACCAAAAGTGTAATAGTTAGGCACCAAATCTGTAATAGTTAAAGACACCAAAAACGTAATAGTTCGCACCAAATTTGTAATCGTTACACCAAAAACGTAATAGTTAACACCAAAAGTGTAATAGTTAGGCACCAAAAACGTAATAGTTAACACCAAAAGTGTAATCGCTCGCACCAAAAGTGTAATGGTTAACACCAAAAGTGTAATAGTTACCTTTGATTTTTCCTATTAGACTAGTATTTTTACGTCTCTGAAAACACTTAAAAGATTTAAAACATATAAAACATAAGTAAAACAATTAAAACAATAAGAAATAGATATCTATGAGATAGAATTTAATAAATAGGTAATGAAAGATAAGAAGCACCAAAAATGTAATAGTACTTAAATAAGGAGTATTAACTATTACAAATTTGGTTACAGACTACCATCCATCCCAGTACTCTTATAAAACAGGCCACGTTCGTTACTAGTAAAGATTGACGGTAGGTGAGCCTTTATCGGAAAGCGACTATAAGCGTACTTAAGACCTCATAGTACAGAAAAGTACCAAAAATAAAGAAAGAATAGCCTAAGGAGGAATTTTGTTGAATAAATTACAAGAAACAATTCGTTTAATTGAGGGTGTAGATACTAGAGCAGAAAAACAAATGGAACAGCATATAAACTCCCTTACTAAACCATTAGGAAGTTTAGGTTCGTTAGAATCACTAGCAATTAAATTAGCAGGGATAGGGAGAAGTACTCAACCTGAGATTGACCCAGCAACGGTAATAGTGATGGCAGCCGACCACGGGGTAACAAAGGAAGGGGTATCAGCCTTTCCTTCAGAAGTTACTAAGCAAATGCTACATAATTTTATGAACGAGGGCGCGGCAATTAATGTGTTGGCCCAAGTGGCGAATGCCTCTGTAGAAGTAGTAGATATTGGTGTGAAGGAAAACATAGAACTCCCAGGTTTAATTAACAAAAAAGTTCGTTTAGGGACAAACAATATGATGGCAGGACCAGCTTTGACGAGAGAAGAAGCAATTGCAGCACTAGAAACAGGAATCGAGGTAGCAGAGGGAGCCATACAAAAAGGGGCTAAGCTGATTGCCCTTGGAGAAATGGGAATTGGAAACACTACAGCAAGCAGCGCCATACTATCAGTACTAGGACAAACATCTATTGAGAACGTCGTTGGAGTCGGCACGGGTATAAATCATGAAGACAAAGAAAGGAAAATTCAAGTCATTAAGCAGGCAATTAAAATTAATCAACCGAACCCTCATGACCCGATAGATGTATTGGGAAAAGTCGGTGGATTAGAAATAGCAGGGCTTGCTGGTGTTGTTTTAGGTGCTGCGGCAACACGTATTCCAGTATTGCTAGATGGTTTTATTACTTCTGTAGCTGCTCTTACAGCCGTTCGTATCAATCCTGTATGTGAGCAATACCTTATTGCCTCCCATCAATCTGTGGAACCGGGTCATATTGTTGTGAATCAACTTTTAGGGTTGCAGCCACTCATTGATTTGAATCTTCGTCTTGGAGAAGGGAGTGGGGCTGCACTTGCTTTGCCAATAGTTAGGTCAGCCGTACATATTGTCCATAACATGGCTACGTTTGAAGAAGCAAAGATCTCAGGAGCAAAGGATGGTTCTCTCAAAGGTAATACATAAAAATGCAAAGGGTAGGGGAGAGTTATAGGATTACTCATATTAGAAGGAGTTGTATGCATGATTGTACCCGTATACAACTCCTTTCAGTGTCTTAACGGAACGTGGCAAATTCTCATACACCACAAAGAAATGCTGATCACCATACTTCAATTGTTTCATCATGTATATTTCCTATTCTACTCACTTTGACTATCCTTTTTTTTAAATTTATTCGGTAGGTTTCCTTGAACATAAGCAGAAAAAATTTTAAAGACTTCTTCGGTTTCTTCTACGGTTAAATGTTCAATATTAAAATATTTTTCTGCCAGGGCGCCTTTTTGAATCAGGCGCCTTGTTCTTTGTTTTCTATCTAGATAGGAATCTCGATTGATTTCCAATTCTAAGCTATTAATCTTTGCTTGAATCTTTTCCACTTCGTTCCTACTCACTTCACTGAACTCCCGACAGTTTGATAGGGACGTTCTTGTTGAGTATGTTCGATCTTTTCACTGTTTGTTTGGCTTTCTTTGTATTCGCTAATTAATAACGAAAGAATCTCTTTTGCTTCCTCTTCCCTGTCATGTTCAAACTCTAATTCTTTCAAAGCAAACTTCCCAATGTTTTGTTCTACTCTTTTTTCTTCTTGCTTGAGCTGTTCTTTTAATTCTTCTAGTTTCTGTTTCTTGGATTGATACCTGTTCCCCATGCCTTACACACTCCTTTAATGTAATAAATGCGACTGGTATCCACTATCAAAATTGGTTGATAATACCAGTATAGCATGATAAAATGATCCCAAGCAACAGCGAAGGGCGCACTTATGCACCTTGATTTCCAATCAAGGATGCGTGCGATAAATTCTCTATCGATCATTTATGAAAATCTTTAAAACTCGCTTACGCTCATGTCAAAAATCATGATGGCAAAACTCGCATTCGCTCGTGTGAAAAGGAGGTAGGAAATGGTGGCTATTTATCATTTTTCAGGTCAAGTTATTTCAAGAGGAAAAGGACAATCGGCAATCGCAGCTGCAGCGTATCGTTCTGGAGAAAATTTGTATAGTGAACGGTATGATCGTGCCAATCATTATAAAAGAATGGTTCAACCTGAAAACTACCTTTTAACACCCCTTCATGCTCCTGATTGGGCGAATGATCGAGAGCGGTTATGGAATGAAGTAGAAAAAGTGGAACGCCATAAAAGAGCACAGTTAGCGAGAGAAATAAATGTCGCTTTGCCTAAAGAATTATCTAAAGAGGAGCAAACGAACTTGACTTTAGAATTCTGCCAGAATGTTTTCGTAAATGAAGGTATGGTGGCTGATCTATCGATTCATAGAGACGACGTGAATAACCCTCATTTTCACGTCCTTTTAACGATGCGTTCTTTTAAAGAGAACGGAGAATGGGAAGCGAAAGCAAAGAAGGTTAATGGGCAAAGAATAAACATGAATAACTGGGGAGATCGTGAAACATTTAGGCACTGGAGAAAAGAGTGGGCAAGTTATGCGAATCAGTACTTAGAAGCAAATGGAATGGATGATCGAATTACAGAAAAGTCTTATGCTGAATTAGGAAAACAAGTGAAGCCCACCATCCATGAAGGTCACGTGGCCAGAAGCATGGGTGAAGATTCTGAACGTGTGCAAGAAAATCAAAAAATTAGAGAACATAACCGTAAAATTGTGGAGATCGAAGAGTACAAAAAAGAAGTTCAAGACATCAAAAGCATTCCTGAACCGATACGTCACTTATCGCCAAATGAGAAGAAAGAGATTGCTTCTCTCGCCAAAGAATTAAAAGCTCCGGTTACTTTTGAAACCTTGAATGAAAAGAAAGAAATTCTGCAAAAATGGTATCGCTCTGAATATATCAAAAAGCCAGTAGAAGAACGTGATGAGTCTAAACTAGAATACATTCGAGGATTGAATGAAAAAGTCGATCATGTGGAAGAAATTTTATCCAAGGAAGCTGATCGTTTCTTAGAAAAGCATTATCCCAGCATTGATCAAAACTCTTTTAGTGATTTTGCGAAAAGAGGACTGGTCAATGTAATCATTCGTCAATCATACCTGCCAGGTCATGATGAAGCTTTAGAGAAGCTCCATTATTATAGTGATCGTGAAATCAATCATCATTTGTCTTCCTTGTCTATTGATCGAACGTCCACGGCTGATCAGCTGGAACGTTCTTTCTCAAAAATGGATACCAAATTAAATCAATTGGTCCAAGAGCATGGCATTGATTTCACCCAACCTGAAACCTTTCATCAGTTAGATCTAGCCGTTCAACAAGAAGTGCAACAAACAGTTGAACGACAAGGTTCTATCAAACAGGCATTAGATGCTATGAAAGAGCATTACAATCATCGCATGACTTCTCTTTATGGACAGGAGATTAATGATCAGTTAAGCATTGAAGAAAAAGAGTTGCTGTTGAGTTTGAAGGAATACACGGGACGAAAAATAACGGTGGATAGTGAAGGAGAGCACCTATTTACCACTCCAGAAAAAGAATCAATCATTGAAGCGATTCACGATGCTTTTTATCATGATGACGCAACGAAAACGAACACACCGGAATATATAAAGTTTAGGAAGCTTATCGTAAATAATTCATCCGTTGAACATCTTTTCTTTGCAGAGTGTCTCGACACCCATGACTTATCGGATGAGGCTAAAGGAAAGATTCAGGACTTGCTTGAAGAGTATGAACGGCAAGAAGAAAAGCGAATTAATCCATTCACTTACCGGAATCCTTCATCCTTCTCTACCATTGTTCAAGCTATGAGATATTCTGTTAGTCGAGCTTTACATCAAGTGGAATATGATGAACAAGAAAAGATTCACGAGATGAGAAAAGCAGAGGGTAGAAAAACTGATGACCGGGGAATGAGCTTATAAAAGAAGTTTGAACTGCAAAATAAAAATCATTTACACTACCTCTAGGAAGGAGTTGATTCTTTGCGGTTCTATTTGGCACTAACGGATGAAGTAAAAGATAAACTTACTAAAAGAAAAGAGTGTGTCGGCGTTAGTTTTAATGCTGTCACGCTCATGCACTTTTTTATGATCTCCGAAGAACAAAAGCTTATAAATGCAGAAGAGTCTAGAAGATTTATTGAAACCCATAAAAAATTAGAAAAAGTTCCTATAGATGCTTCTCCATTGTTAATAGAAAGAAATGGTTCTTACCCTAGGTATGAAATGACTTTATCTATGTATTTAAGTTATCAATTGGAACAATATGTATTAAATAATAGTAACCACATTTGGACCGGTTTGGAATTAGAAGACTCCTGTTCTACTGTTTCGTCAACGTATAATATTTCTGAATCCTTAAAATCATATTTAAAAGAAACGGTGTTTAGAGAAACAAATATAAGTATGACCGGACTTATCAATATGGCTGTCTTGCTAGAAAGGGCAAATGAGAATACGTTGCTTTCCCCTACAACTGATAGTCAGTCCAAAAGCAAGCAATTTATCCGTATAGCAAGGCCTTTAAAACGTTATCTCGGTTCTCGAACTAATCACAATGGTCGCAGATTTACAGAAGGAGAATTGTTGGAGATCTTTCTGAGGAACTTAGTCCTGTACCTTGATATACCGAACCGTGATTAATAAGTACCATTTCTGGAAAAATTTATAATAAATTGTTGGAAAATATTGAATAATGCCTTCATTTATATTAAAATATATACATAGCTATATAAAATATATAATTATATATTACTTAGGAGGTGATTAAAATTAAAGGAAATCGACAGAAGGAAAAGTTGGCCTATGAAGTGTTTCTGAAAGAAAAGATTCTCACCGATCCCAATCATTCCAGAGGGATGTTAAGGAGGGATTACGACAATTTGTCACAGGAAGACAGAGAGAAGTGGTTAGAGCGTTATGGAAAACCAATAGAAGCTGTTCGAACATCTGTAATGGAAGAAAAGGCGAGTCAAGATGTAGAAGTGAGTAACTTCAAACTAAAGCATTTTATGCTTCAAAAAGGTTACCCCTATAAAGATGCTCAAGAAGCTGACAAAGCATCGATGCCCCACCTTAAAAAGGCTGTCATTCAAGCGAAAAGAGCAGGTGCTGAAGTCAGTTTCGCCAGTGGAGCCGTGCTGGAAGGGATGTTTGACCTGTTTGGAAAAGAGCAGCATAAAGCTCTGGAAAAATATCAACAACGGATGCATGTGATTGAAACGGAAAAAGGTGCATACATTGGCCAAGTCACCCCAGGAGGAAAACTAAACAGCTTGTCACATTTCATGGAGAAAGAAGACGCGAAAAAGCAGTTACAGGAATTTCGCGAGATGCAGAAGGAAAGGGGGCAAGAAAGAGAGTTCGTAAGGGAGATTGGTGAGAGAAAAAAATAGGGATAGAAATAAATGAAAAACCATTTATTTGCATATCTCTATTTTTTATTTACTTAAAATGGAGGGATAAGACTAATGACCTTATTGGGCCTTATTTTTCAATTTCAGGAATGGATGATTACAGGACTGATTCAACCGGGACACCTCGTAGCAACGCCTGCTCCGTCAGGAGCTGAAGTGGAAAGTCGACTAGAAAGTGCTGGAGCAACCATTCAGGGAATTTTAACCGGACTTGTCGTGTTAGTAGGGGTTATTTTTGCCATTTGGCGCGTCATTACTGGCTTTGCTTCCATGCATAACCCGCATGAAAAAGAACAAGTATACCGGACACTAGGAAGCATTGCTCTTCTCACAGCTGTTGGAGCCGCCATGATATGGATCGTTCCATGGGCATGGGACTTAATGGCAGCATAAAACAGAGGAGGATCTTCTATGGCACAACAAACCGATGAAGGGAAAGGAAAAACTTTTTATTTTCCTGAAAACGTGGACGCTAGTTATAACGTGATTAAAGGCATACCAACCAAGCAATTTTGGTTTATTGTTGTCCCATTTGCAGCCCTTTCCTTGGTGGTTTTACTGACGCCACCGTATTCCACCTTTTTATTTATCCTACGGGCTTTTGTTGCTCTACTTATTTTCTTTACTGGGCTTTCAATTGTCGTTATTAAGCCAATCAGAGAACGAGAAAACATTTCACTTCTTCAATGGATTCAATACCGGAAGGCTTATGTAAAACGACAGAAGCGTTTTTACATTCGAGGAAAAACACGATAAAAGAGGGGATCGTTTTGCTCTTGAAAAAACCAAAATCACCACCGAATTCTATAAGTCAGGCTCCAAAGAAATTGAAAAATGAACAAGATCAAACCATTCAAGATATGTCTTTGATTAAAGGACAATATTTAGAATACATCGTCTTAAAAGATGGATACTTGGTTGCTGCCCTCAAAACCACAGGGATTAACATGCAACTCTTTAATCAAGATGAACAAACGGAACTGTTTCATGATTACGCGTCTTTCTTAAACTCTATGTTTTCAGGTAACAGTGAGAGCGACTCTCTCCAGCTGTTAGATACCACGGTTCCAATTGACATGAAACCATATTTACTCGGATGGAAAAAAAGATATCTGATGGCAGAGGAAGCTAACGACCCAGTGAAGCAACGTTTAATCGCTTCATACATCAACCACTTTGAAGGGATAGACGAAAAAACAGAAATGACGACCAAACAGCATCTTTTTATTATCAAAGAAAAAATTAAAGAAGATAGCTATGAAAGCCTAGAATTTGCAAGGAAAAACCTAGATGACAAAGTAAAAGAACTTCGACAAACCTTAGAAAGCACGTTTGAAAACTACCACCTTGAGATTACAAAGTTGGATGCAAGTGAATATAAAGAAGCTTTGCACCATTTTACGAACTTCATCAGGCAATAACAGAAGGAGTGGAATGGATGAATATCTTAAAATCGCTTACTCTCCCATTTACCTTGAAACGTCAGAAAGAACCAACCCTTCCCGAGTCCATTCATGAAACCCCAAGAGAGAACTCCGACGCTGAGGTGATCGATGAGTTTTTAGATACCACCTCGCTAGATGACATTTATCCCTTTTCCTGGGAAGAACAACACATGCATATTGAAAGTGGAGGGAATTATCTTACCGTCCTTGCGATTGTTGGCTATCCCACGAGGCAAACGGGAAACTGGCTAGCTGATTTGAAGCGAAAGAAAGGAAACATTACGATTGTTCAGCACCTAGAATCTGCCGATGATCAGGTGATGATCGCTCATTATAATGAATCCATCAAAAACAAAGAAGTAGAAAAAGAAAGGACTGTGGACCCTTATCACCGTAAACAACTGCAAAAGCAAATTGACTCTGCCTATATGCAGATGGATAAGTTAGACGATGACACCACCTACCTTTACCAACATACCTATTTGCTTCTGCAAGCCACCTCAGAGGAAGAATTAAAGCACATCAAAGGTAATGTGGAACGAACCTTAAAGAAATCAAAATTACGGTATTTAACACCAGTCAAAGGCATGTACCAATCTTACTGGTCTACCTTGCCGATTGGAACGAACCTATTAGCTGAATACACGTCACGACTGAGCAATACCGACGCTGCCTCTTCCTTTATTCCGATCGATGATGCAGAGATTATTGATCTCTCTCCTCGGGCGCAAGTGGAAGGAATTAATAAAGAAACAGATTCACTGGTGTCCGTCGATTACACAGATACGTATCGTTCACTCAATCAGAATGCTGTAATTATTGGTACTTCAGGGGTTGGCAAATCGACTTACATGGCGCAAAAAATCCTTCGGAGTTTTGCGATGGGAAGTAAGACGTTTATTATTGACCCAGAAAACGAGTATACCCGATTAGTAGAGTCGTTAGGCGGTCAAGTGATTCACTTATCTTCCAACGCCAAAACCAAAATCAATCCACTTCAACTATTTAGTAATGACACCGGAGAAGGCGATCCCAGTCTACAGCATGAAACCGAGCATTTAATCAAAGCTAAAATTCAACGATTAAAAGGATTCTTTCATGTGATCAAGCCTGATCTTACACAAGTTGAAAAGTCATTATTAGATACCATCCTACGAGACACATACGCTGACTATGGAATATATAAATTCGATGACGTAGCTTCCATTCCGAATGATCGTTACCCGACCCTACGTAATGTCTATGACCAAATGGAGAAATTAAGACGCAAAGATCCAGATCGTTATAAAAAAATTGAAAATCTACACATCATTTTAGATTCCTATTGTTCTGGTTCCAATTCTTTATTCAACGGACACACCAATGTTGATGTGAAAGGCCAATTGGTCAGCTTTAACCTTAAACCCTTACAAAATGAACAAGATGTTCAAGCTGCTGCTTATTTAAATATCTTTTCCTTCTTATGGGATGAGATTACCAAAGACAAAGAGGAGTTAATCTATTGTTTCATCGATGAATTCCATTTTTTAACGAAAAACCCTGATTCTGTTTCCTTTTTCTACAATGCCTATAAACGATTCCGTAAATACAACGCTGGGGCGATTGCTGGCACTCAGCAAATCCAAGATGTATTAGATACTCACGATAATTTAGGTGCAGGGATCATTGAAAATAGCTATACAAAGATGTTTTTTGGCTTGGATAACATGGGTGTCGATGAAGTGGTATCTAAATTAAAAATTAAGTTCTCTGAACAAGAAAAGAGCTTGTTACGAGCCAAAAGACAGCGTGAAGCTTTATTTATTCACGGTTCGAACCGAGCATTTATGAAAGTGGAGCTCACACAAGAAGAGTTACGTTTATGGGATCCAGAGCAGTATGAAAGAACATACGGTGAACCGGCTGATATACAGCCGAAGTATGAAGTGGAAATGAGTCCATCTGAAATTGAAGAAGCAAGAGAGTTTCAAATCTAGAACCTTAAAGAGAAAGGAGGCATCTCTCCTGTGAAAGTCCGTTCCTTTGAACATGGTTCCATCCAAGTCCGGGCAAACGAAGCGATCATTCAACTAGCAGATAAACATTCCAACCTCGCCCCCTTTCAAATCGAAAACATCAAAGAAACCTATGAAAATACTTCTTACTGTCTGCCCGTGACAGAAGTCAGCAAAGAACAGGATAGAATTCACATCAAACAAGCCATTCCCAATGGTTATTTAAGCATGAACGATATTCACAAAGAATCCTTGCCGATTCGATTGGCTGTGCTTACAAATGTGTTAGAGGTAGATCCTTTGCAGACATCATCCTCTGTTTCGATTCACCCGGCCACCTTGTTTTTCAGGCCTATGTCTCATGTGCTGTTTTCTTATATGGCAACGATGGATATGCCCCAGGAAAACCGTTATACCATCTTACAACAATATAAAGCGTTAGCCTTGCATTTAATTACCAAACAGCCTTATGAGACATTCCTTGTGCACGGAGAAAAAGGATTCAAAGGGCGAAAACACATCTTGGCCAAACGAGAAGAACCAGACGTTCTTAAATTGGTACAAATTATTCGTGAAGCGACCACTGCTCAGGAATTACGGGAAGATATGCATGAATCCTTGGAGTATGCTCAATTTCAGTATTTTAACGAAATCAACCATACCGAAAAGAGAGCGTCAAAAAAACTTTTTACACTCGGTGCAGCTTCTTTTATCACCTTGATCGTAGCCATAGGCGTTGTGCAATCGATTCATAGTAATCAACAAGCCGTCATTGCTGAACATTATGAACAAGAACTTCTGCAAAAAGAAACCGAAGTTGAAATTCTGAACGACGTGCACCACGGTGACTATGAAACGGCTGTTGAACGCATGGAAGAGCAACATGTAGAAGAAAACGATATTGTAAAATGGTTGATTCAAGAACGGGAGTACCAGCTTGCTCTTGATCGTTCCCCCACCGATGGAACGGTAACAGCCATTGTGGACCGACTCTACGAACAAGAGGACGAGGAAGCCCTTCTTGACTTAGAAGGTGATAACCAACTTCTTCAGGATGAACAAAACATTCTTGATTACAATCACCAGGCCATTAGTAACCGGGCAACTTTGGTTGAAAACGAAGAAACTGCCATGAGAATGGCTCAAGCTTTTATTAAAAATAACCACTTGAATGATGCGAGAATCATTGCGGATCGTTTCGATTCAGAATCCGTTGCTCAAGCCATTGAAGAACAGCAGCAGCGACAAGAAGTTCACCGGATAGAACAAGAAATTGATTTACTAGAGGCAGAATTGGAAGACCTTGAAAGCGATGATGAGGGTGAGGAAGTAGAAGAGATCGAGGATCAAATGAACCAGTTACAAGAGGAACTTGAGGAAGTAGAGTCATAGATTGATGTGAAAGAAAGGTGTTCAACATGAATCCAGTTGTTATTGCTGCCCTCCTGCGAAATCATGGGGACAAACTTTTCTATTTCTTTCTTGGCTTAGGAGCTTTGTTGTTTCTTCTGATTATCGCTGTCGTGGGAGAGCAACATTCTCAACGTGAATCCTCCTATTCCGGGGGCGTGGGAACAGCACAAGTCAATGCAGAAGTGGAAGCCTTACGTCCTCTTTTTGAAAAATACGCTGAGGAGCATGGCATTCCTGAACACGTAGATTTGTTAATGGCAAAGACGATGCAAGAGAGTGGAGGACAACTAGACGACGTAATGCAAAGCAGCGAATCGTTGGGACTTCCACGAAATACGATTACAGATCCTGAGGAAAGCATTGACGTAGGTACAGCGTATTTTGCTCAGGTCTTAGAACAAGCCAATGGTGATGTAAAACTAGCCCTTCAATCGTACAACTTTGGGCATGGATTCATTGATTATGCCAATGAACACAACAGTGGAGAGTATTCCAAGGAGTTAGCTATCGAGTTTTCCAGAGAACAGTATCAACGGTTAAAACACACTGGACTGTATTCTTGTGTGCGTCCAGAAAGTGTGGAAACAGGCGCTTGTTATGGGGATCCGCAGTATGTCGATGCGGTGATGTCCTACATTAGTACCCCCGTAGATGCTGGAGAAGTTGAAGAAGTGATTGAGGTTGGCATGCAGTGGATTAATAACTCCGAATACGTCTTTGGTGGAGGCAGAACGAGAAGTGAACAAGAACAAGGCTTGTTTGATTGTTCTTCTTTTGTTCATTGGGCCTATGAACAAGTCGGAGTGGAACTAGGAAACTTAGGGTCTGTCACCACTGATACGTTAAAGCATAAAGGGGAACGTGTGTCATATGAGGAGGCTCAACCCGGGGATTTAGTCTTTTTTGATACCTACAAGGTTGATGGACACGTAGGAATATTCCTAGGTGATGGAAAGTATATCGGTGCGCAAAGCAGTACAGGGGTTGCCATTGAAAGCATGGAGGAAGGTTATTGGGAAAAAACCTTCAACGGCAGGGTGCAACGTTTATAGAAAGGAAGTGGAACATGAAGGGATTGATTTTGCTCTCTCTTCCTTTTCTTTTCTTGATGATGGGTTGTGGCTCGGAACAACAGGACGAGGAGCAATCGTTTAGCCTAGACAATCTCACTCCTTCTGAAGCTCAAGAAGCGAGTACCATCCAGGATAGCTCTTCTAGTGACATTGAAACCATTGAACAGGTTGTCACAACCTTTGTAAACACCGTATATGTCGAAAATGAAGAAGGATATCAAGAAAGAAAAGAAGAAGCTCGTTCGATCATGAATGAAAACATGCACCATTATTTGTTCCCTAGCGAGGAAAATGCACAAGATGATTTAAGAGCTTATGTCAGTGATCTTGCTGTTTATGTTGAGGTAGATAGCATACGAAATGAACATACCAACCAACAGGTGCTTACCACCTTTACCCATACCATTGAATATCTCTCCAATGGGCAAAGAAATCAGTCGCAAACGTTTCTCCAAGTGGAAGTGTCCCGGGAGGATGGAGAGTGGATCATAACAAATTTCCATGACGCAGCAAATGAGTCACCGGAAAATCCGTCATGGACAGACTAAAGGAGTGTAGGGATGAAAACGAAATGTCTAGCCTTTCTTTTGGCTTTTACCATAGGGTACGTTCTTGTTCTTCAAGTCTCCACCCTTTTTCCTTATCTTTTTGAAGGAGACACCCCACTAGAACAGGTGGAAGGACTCCCTTCCGTAATGGTAGATACCTTTTTACATCCAATAGAGACAACACAGTTATTAATCACTGAAAACGTACCTCTATATTATGTGGGTGTGATGGCTGTTTTCCTTTATTCTCTGTATCTCTCCCTGATTGCCACCAAGGGAAAAAAAGATAGTGGATGGGAAGTCGATAAGAAAGAACAAAGTTACGGATCCGCCCATTTTGCCAAGAAGGGTGACATTATCAACAAAACCGAATTCATTGGTGCCAAGAAACAAGATGTATTTGCGGAGCTAAAAGAATCTATGAAACAGAGAAAGGAGCCCTAACATGGGAGCTAAGATGAAAACCAACGGCATCATTCTAGGTGAAATGAAACATGAATTGATCATTCAGCCGACCAACAGCCAGGCCCCCAATCGAAATCATTTTATTGTTGGGGGTCCTGGAAGCTATAAAACCCAAAGCTATGTTGTTACCAATATGATTAATGAGAGAGAGTGCTCGATAGCATGTACAGACCCTAAAGGTGAGGTCTATGAAATGACGGCAGGAATAAAAAAAGCCCAGGGTTACGAAGTCCATGTGGTGAACTTCTCCAACATGGAAGCCAGTGATCGTTATAACCCCTTTGACTATGTGAAAAAAGATGTTGAAGCAAACACCGTGGCTAATACGGTTGTCGCTTCAAAGAATGATCCTAAACGAAAAGATATATGGTACAACTCTCAATTAAGTCTGCTCAAAGCCTTAATCTTGTATGTGAATCATGAAAAGCCGCCTGAAGAACGGAATATGTCCGGTGTCCTGCAGTTCTTACAGGAGTTTGATCCCGAAGTCGATCAATCAGGCACTTCAGAACTTGATCAACAATTTTTAATGCTAGAGAAAACACATCCGGCCAGAAAAGCGTATGAACTGGGATTTAAAAAATCAGTGGAAAAGACACGTTCTAGCATTATCATTTCTCTCCTTACCACCATATCTGATTTTGTTGATGAGGAAGTGGCAGCCTTTACTAACTTCTCGGATTTTCATTTGAGTGACATTGGCAAGCGAAAGATCGCGCTGTACGTCATTATTCCCGTGATGGATAGCACGTGGGAGGGGTTGATCAATCTCTTTTTTAACCAAATGTTTAATGAACTTTATAAACTAGGCGCAAACAATAAAGCGAAGTTGCCACAGCCTGTTTTTTTCATTCTTGATGAGTTTCCGAATTTAGGACGATTTGATGATTATGAAAAATTTTTAGCTACCTGCCGGGGATATGGCATTGGAGTGGCAACCATTGTTCAAAACCTGACGCAATTACAGGCGATTTACGGAAGAGAAAAGGCTGAGAGTATTCTCGGAAATTGTGCCGTGAAAATTTGCCTTGGCAACGTCAATGAAACGAGTGCAAAGTACTTTCTTGAACAGATGGGAAAAGCCACTGTCAAAGTGGAAACAGGGTCCACCTCTAGGAATACTGGACGAAGAGAAACGGGTTCTGCATCGGAAAGCTTTAGTTATACCGGGAGAAATCTTATGAACTTAGATGAGATTTTAACAATGGGAAAGAACGAAAGTATTGTGGTCATTGCCGGAAAACATCCTGTGATTGCCAAAAAAGCTTTCCAGTTTACCCTTTTTCCCGAAGCTACAGACTTATTTGATATATCACAAGCCGATTATCAAAAAACAACCACCGATGAAAGGAAGCAGAATTATAAGATCAAAGTAGAAGAATTTCTTAAAAAGCAAGAAGAGAAACGAAGACAAGCTGCAGAAAGTGAAAGAGAGGCGAAGGAACCTGGTGAATTGCCGCCTCAGAAAACACTGCAGGAACCACAAACAACAGCTAATTCAGGCGAGAACTTTAGCCAAGCTCAAGCTTTCTTTAAGAAAAAAGCAGAATGAATGAAAACAAAGGAGAGTCAATCATGAAGAAAAGATTATTGCTTCTTCCAAGTTCATTGTTGTTTTTGGTTGCTTGTAACGACGAAAACGCATTTGACGAGGAAGAAGCCATTGAACAAAGCCAAGCACAGTTAGAGGAATTTCTAAATACGTTTGAAAGCCAAGAAACTCTGGCAGAAGAACAGGGAGATATTGAACCGGTTATCGTGGCAACTAATGAACATTTAGCTGAATATTTTACAGATTCTTTTCATGAAAAAGTTATTAAAACCATTGAAGAAACAGGACATAGTCATTATAACGAAGGCGCTACATTCTTTTTAGAAAATGATCCTTTTGAAAGAAAAACGGTCTTCCGTAACGATTTTTCTATTGAAGTAGATGAAGTAGATGAAGATACAGAAACAGTTGTTTATTATTTAGATTCCCCTGAACGATCTATAGGTCAACAGCATTCCTACATGGTAGATATGATACAAGAAAACGGAGAATGGAAGATTAATAATTAAAACATTGGGAGGATTATTCCGTGTTTAATTTGTCTGAACGGGTAGAAGAGTTTTTTCGAGAACTATTTGATGATATTTTATCCTCTGCATTTCAAATGATCACAGAGCTACTGTTTAGCCATGAAGGATTAACAGGTTTTTTTCAAGAAGCGTATCAAGTATTTCTAGGATTTGGATCTATTGTTCTCCTTTTAATAATTTTATTTAAAGTAGTTCAACATATCACTCATGCTAGCGCTAATGGCCTGCCAGTAGAGGTTGGAATAACTCAGGTGGTTTATAGAGCTTTCTTAGCTTCTTTCTTAGTTATCATACTCCCCTTTATGTTGATGTGGCTAGTGGGTCAGGTTGTGTATCCATTAGCATACTGGATGTTTGGTGAAATTGGTTCCCACACTGCTGAATCTGTCACGAGCGTTTTAACATCAGGACCAGTTGGTCAGGTTCTCAATGGGTTTATGTTGCTTGTATTAGTAGGTTTTATAGCAATAGCCATGATCGCCTTTATTGTCAAAGTTTGTGTCTACCACGCAGACTTAATTTTATTGACTATCCTTAGTGTATGGGCAGCCGTGTCGGTTGCAGCCGATGAGAATAATTATGCCAGTGTGTGGTGGAGAGAAGTATTGTCTCAAGTCTTATCTATTATCGTGCAAATTATGTTGATGGTTGGGGTAACGGAAATCTTGGCTATGGGAGAGCTGACCTGGTGGAATTTTGCCTTGCTTATCGGGTTTTGTGTATTAATCATTCGGGGTCCCTCAGTTACTCGTTCGATGTGGTACGCCACCGGTTCAGGGAGAGCTACTATGAACGCCATGGGAAACGCAGGACGTACGACAACAAGATTACTTATGGCTAAAGGATTAGCAAGATAAAAACGACAAAGAAAGGGTGATTGAAATGGAAAAGGAATTTCGAAAGAAGAAATGGGGCGATGAAAGAAAGTTGGAAAAGCCTATTGAGGATATAGAGAAAGGTGAAAACAACACAGTTCTTTCTAAAAAAGATATTAATCAGATTCATTTATTGCAGCGACAAGTAAAGGGATTGCAGAAAGAAAACAATGAGCTGGATAGAAAACTGGATATAGTAGAGAGTTTTTTTCAAGAGAACAAAGATATTTATCAAGACTTTGAAAATTATCTTACGGAAGTCGATAGACAGGATTCTCAAGAGATTAACAAGGATCAAGGGACTGAAAAAAGAAAGGGACAAGCACAGGACGAAGTTCTCAAAATACAAAACAGGAAGGCTGAAGAAGTAGATCTGTAAACAAAAGGAGATGGTTATGATTAATTTTACACAAGAAGTCACCGCCCCTTTACAAAATGAGTCGGCTTTGTTGCAAGATATCGCTGACAGACTCACGATCTTTGCTTTATATGCTTCTGAGGAGGAAACCGTAGGATTGGTTCAAGACCTGGTCAAGGAGCATACTCCAGCAGAGGTAGCTAACGATACAGGTGATTATGTTTCTCTCATTCAGCATTTACCAAATAAAAAAGAGTTTTTACACCAGTTAATGAATTCAACTCTTCAACGAGAAATCAAGGAAAAATTTCCTTGCGATATTCAAAGCGATCAGAAAGAATACCCACTTATAAAGAAGATCAGCTCAATGGAGCATGTAACCTCCTTCCCTGGGATTACGAAAGAAAAACTCTATATTGATCATTTACAGCAAACAGTGTACACCGAGAATGTTCACTTATCCTTAGAAGCGTTTTATCCGTTTGTCACTCAAAGTGGAGAAATCATTGCCAAACGGAAAAATCCTAAGCAGCCCATTCAATCCGTTAAGCCATATAAACCAAAGGGAAATAACCTAAAAACGAAAAGATAAAAACTATATATTGTTTTTACTAAATAGTGCTATAGTGTAATATGGATAAAAAAACTGCCTTTGTCAATGCAAAGGCAGTTTTTTCGCTGCAGACAAACGTGTGTCTAACTTGATTTGTTGATAGTCTGTAACAGTAAATAGTGTTCGGTCGAATCCCCAAGGGTTATGAATATTTTTTTCTATGTTCTAAACTGGGGATGACTTGGATCTTTTTTGGAACCATCATAGCATGGTACTATTTCGATACTACATTGATAACGCGAATTGAATGATTATTTCCAAAGTTAAAACTACTCGTTCTCCTTCTTAGGAGTTGAGTTCACTTGGTTATACTCTTTATAAATTCTCTCTTGAAGCAATTTTAATAGGTTCTCTACTTGCTTTTCATTGTCTTTTTCCAAACTAGTCATTTTCGCAGTATTACGTATATTTCTTGGTAATGCCCATTGTTGGTAGTTATCGGCAAGGTTTTTCACCATATTATTTATTAAATCGCGTAGGTCATTGTCATTTTTTATAAAAACCTCTATAGTAACCCAATAATTCTTTGCCTCCCAAAAACTTCTATGCATATTCTCTTTCATTTTTCTTTCAGTAACATTTATTTTATTGTGATAAGCAAAAGATGAAGCTATTAAGAATTTCTCATAAAGAGTTGGGAAAATTTCTTCCCTAAGTCTCCGTTCCAAATGCAAATTGATTTCAAAGTTATTTCTCCTAGCTTCTTGATGCATTTCAAACTGAAACTGTTCTTCTTGTAGTGCTTTGTCTCCTTTAAACTTTTGCCATTGGCTTATCAATTTTACTATAAGTGGTAGAAGAGTTTTGTCTATGAACATGTAAATAAACGCCCCGAACGCAGCAGCCCCCAACAATATTAGATTCTCCATTATTATCTACCTCTCCCCTTGCTGTTTTACTTTGCTATTGTACTTTATTTTAACAAACAAAGAGTACAATTCCCTTTGTCTCCCTTCCATCCTAAAGACAACAAAAAAACTTTCAAAGGTTATTTTGAAAGTTTTACCTCTAAAATTATTCCGGTAACCCTAAGCCTTCTTTCAACATATCTTCCAGATCCTCTTCTATTTCATCTGGGTTAAGATCCAATGCTTTGTATTCCTTGCATTCATCATCACTGTTTGTCGCTGGGAGAGGTGTGTAAGTATCTGTAGTAGAAGGAGAAGGTTTTGATAACTCTGGTTCTTCTGCCGGTTCTGGTTGTGAGTTGGTTTCTCCAAACCTTTCGCTGTATGTTTGTTTAACGCTTTGTATTCCAAGATTTGAATAGGTTACTTAGTATTAAATGTTTATCATTATGTACATGCAAGGCTGATCTAACCTTCTCCTTTTCTTCTTGTGAAAATTCGTGCAAAGGCTTATGTTTAAATTCATTACCTTCTCTTTCACAAACTTGTATAACCCCTTCTTCTAAGTTATAAATTGAGTAAACCCGTAGGTTGTTGGATGGTTTAAAGGAAGCTATGTTTTTGGTAATTAAACTTATCCCTCTCTTTTTCATCTAATAGTTATTTCTATCTCTATCACACATAATAAACAAAGTCATATGGCAAATTTTGTTTCCTGTTTTTAAAGTGGAAGGACATTTATTTATTATCTCCCGGTAACCATCTTAGGACTCAAAAAGGAGTAAAGTATGACTCTACTCCCTGAAGGTGTTAAGATTAATCTAAAATAATACTATTCAAAGTAGCCAAAAATCCTGTTAGGATCGTAGCTTTCAATAACTACTGTTGTAAGATCAATGTCTTGTGGATTAACTTTAACTTGCTCTGCCTGAGGACCAGTTTGCATAGGAACTTCTGTGTTTGATTCCCTATCTTTTAAAACTTCCTGCTCAAATTTTTTACTTATTTCTGAAAATGTTGTAGTGTCTTCTGTTTCCCCATTTGGATGTTCCCATGATGGAGCATGATCATAGCGGTAATATTTTTGCTCATTATTATCTTTGCATGTTATATAGTACTTAAAGCCATCAGGAATGAGCTTTTTATTTAATGACATTGTATGCCTCCTTAAAATTTCCATATTTTTTCATTCTATATCATTTATTACTAACTGAAAAGAGTACTAGGTTAATAGAGTAGGGTTTTAGATTAGCATGGATTTCTAACCATAAAGCAAAACTATCTTTATTCATGTTAACCACCTGTTAGGAAAGAATATTTGCAAAATGCTCTTTATAAAAATTTCTTAGAATATAACTTGTATCCTCCCTTAAATGATCAACCATGACTTTTACAGGGAAATTTGTCCCTGTGTTATCATCCTTATCTAATAAGGGAACAGATGAGAATGATGGGGTGGGATTAGTTAATATAGAACCTTTGTGTAAGTATTCAGACCTCTTATTATAGTAATCACTTAGGGAATCAGCTGCTACTGGATTTAGATATTTTGATGCCAATTCTTTTACCCTGCGCATAATAGAAAATTTAGTTTGACCACATGAATCACATTTATCTTCCTTAAAACCAATTAAAGTAACAACTTCTAAAGCTGACATGTATAAAGTTGATGCTATTTCAGTGTGTGAATTACCTAACCTAAATGCAGTTTCTAAATCCTTGTTTTTTGTATAAATATCTACTTCTAGCCTTGATTCATCCTCTGATAGTGTATGTTTATACCCTTTATAATCAAATATTTGTGCATCATATTTTCTTGCTGTATGGAAATGATAGCAAGCATTTAAGAATTTGTTTAAATCTTCATTAATATCATTGTTGTTTATCATAAAATCTAAAAATGCCTTACCTTTCTTGGAGATAACCAAGCAATCATTTTGAAGAGAGTATTCACTGATAAAGTCATCATCTTGATATTGCTCTGTTTTTAATACAGCAGTACTCTTTGCATGTATTTTCATTTTCTCTGGGTTTTTCCAAAAAGGTACATTGGTCT
The DNA here is from genome assembly GCF_042656525.1 of Thalassorhabdus alkalitolerans. Classification (NCBI taxonomy): domain Bacteria; kingdom Bacillati; phylum Bacillota; class Bacilli; order Caryophanales; family Bacillaceae; genus Thalassorhabdus; species Thalassorhabdus alkalitolerans. The sequence continues at coordinate 7,812 of NZ_JBHSOZ010000016.1, read as the reverse complement.
CAACAGCTAAAAAGTCCATAATTTGATTTAATTTTTGTACTGCTAACCCATTACATTGATTATTATCATAAGCCCAAACAGGAAATGAAATTTCAGTTACTTCTTCAGATAATAATCCTGATTTAAAGAATTTTGTTTCATAAAATGATAAGGGAAAATATGATTTAATTTGCTCTGTAACAAGATACTTTTGATAATTACCCATATTTCTTCTTGCCTTTCTTACAACCCTCTTTAGTTGTTGCCCTAAAGGAGAGTCTAATTCCAAAGACTTTTTAGTATCAGGGTAATCAAAATATAGATTTATAATAGAACCTCTATCTTTATAAGAGATACTTACTGCTAAGGCATGTTGTCCAGCTGCCATAACCCCAAAATGAATTCTTTTTCCTTGGATATCTTTGTAAGGCATATAAGACCATCCACAACTCCCAAATTCTGTTGCTATCTCTGCCCACAAACTCCTTAGAAATTCATTTGCCTGGTCACTATCAATAATTCCTATATTTAACTCCATTCTTTCCCTCCTCAACTCCCAAACCTAAAAATTATGAAAGGGTTGGACTTTATTTACTCCTCTTTACTCAGTCTCTTTTTTACTGCTATCTATCCTTCCATCTAAAGTGCTCAATAACTTATCATTAGATAATAGGATTACTTTTTCCTTCTCTAAAAATTTTTGTGTTTCCTTGTTGTACAAATCAATAATATCAGATACAGACTAGTTCATCTTTGTATAGCTATTCAATACCTTTAAGGTTGATCTTATTAGAGCACAAATAAATAAACCATGGGTCGGAAAACTTCATTGACAATCATATGGTTTAGTATGATTATGATTTTTACGATGGATAAGAATACAATCGCTTCTAGTCCTATCAGCATGTAAGAAAGCGAAGTGAGCTTTCTTACATGCTGATAACAGTCTCGCTTCCCTCTAAAATAGTTGATATCAACGGTCTGTAAGGCTACGCTAACATTCCGTATGTTCCTGACTATTTTTTACGAGAGAACGAGTCCCATTCTTAGGGTGGAACATAGAAATTTAAAAAGAGTGTGGCCGAAAAGAAGACCGCCTTTTATTTTCCCCTCCAATTAGAAAGCTGGCCATTGCCAGCTTCTTTTTTTATGCTTTTTTCTTTTGGCTCCGGCAGTCTAGCGTTCCCTGTTTCAGATAAGCCCCTAAACGTGGCAAAGTTTGCGCTTCGCTCTTTCCTACGTTTTTTGGCAACTAAAACAACCATAACGCAAGGGAGCTTCAAAACTTTTTTGCAAAAACGCTGCACAAACAAAAAAGTTTTGAAGCATGACGAATTGGTTGGTTCCCTTGTCGTTTTGGTTAAAGGTCACGCTAACTGCTACGCAACAAAAGAAAAAAAGCTCCCTTTTGGGAAGTACACTTCCCTGCCGAGCCAAACAAAGAAAAAAGAAAGGATGAAACACAAATGAAAAAGACAAAAGAGGAAGTGATGAAAGGCATTGAAAAGAAGCTAGAAAAAGGCATTCAGGAGATCTTTGCATCTGAACAAATGAAAGAGTATCTAGCGTTTCTCTCAAACTTTAGACAGTATTCGTTTAACAATACCGTGCTCATTTTTAGTCAAATGCCCACAGCAACGCTTGTGAAAGGGTATCATGAGTGGAAAAAACTCGGACGATACCCGAAAAAAGGCTCCAAGGCCATTAAAATCTTAGCGCCCTTAATCACCAAGAAAAAAGACAAAGAAACAGATGAAGAAAAATCAATTATATATGGTTTTCGGTACGTCAATGTTTTTGATGTCCAGCAAACAGAAGGAGAGCCGTTGCCAGAGCCTCCGGTCAAAACACTGGAAGGAGAAAAGGACGTGACAAAGGAATTATACAGTGATCTGGAAAACCTCATCGACATTCCTATTTATCATGAGGATACAAAACCCGCCAATGGATACTATCATATCATCGACAAATACATTGCTCTCGATCATGATTTAAGCCACAATCAGGAAGTGAAAACCTTAGTCCATGAATATGCCCATCATCTTTTACATGGACAAGGGGCCACATTTGAACAAGAAGAACACCGGATTAAAGAAGCCCAAGCTGAAGGCGTGGCCTATGTAGTCTTACACCATTACGGCATAGATACTGGGGAATATAGTTTTGGCTATATTGCCAGTTGGAGCAAAGACCCTCATATTATGAAGAAAATTGGAACAGACATTATCAAAACAAGCCAAACCATTTTAACCCAGTTGGAAGAAAGGAAGGACAAGCGAAGGGAATCGGTGGGGGCTTAAAAGCCCCATCCTTTTCCTTACAAGGAGGATGACAGGTGAAACAAACCATTATTCCAATCAAAGGGGAAAAAGACCTTGCGATTAGCCTGGTAACGTATGAAGACAACTACATGGAAGTTGCGTTGCTTTATAAGCCTGCAGGCAGTGAAAGATGGGAGCTAGAGCCGAGTTATTTTTCAGAGCCTTTTTATGCTCGTTCTCAAACCGAAGTGTACACAATTATTGAATATACCATCAATCCGAAGGTGTACGAAAATAGAAAAGGTGGAAGATGAATAGTCATCGTCTTTTCCCACCTCCCACCCATTCAATCTGGCAAGCTGAAATGCTATGAATTTTTTCACTTGGCCCTTTTTTGCCAAACAGAAAGGAGATCATGATCATGACAATCCTTCATTTTATAAATGGTCAGCCGGTTTGCTGGGAGTGTTTCGCACGATTACACGATGAGAATAAACAGAGAATACGGATCAATGAAGTCACATCTCCGGAAAAAATTTATTGTACATCTTGTGCGTTACGATTGCATCCACCGCACACCGTGCGAAAGAGAAAAACAATATAAAAGGTGGTTCTGAACATGAAAGATACGTGTCCGTATTGTGGCAGCCGTTTAGATCAAAACTTTTATTGCGAATTTTGTGTGATGACGATACCAAAGGAAAAAGTGCAAACGGATCATCAACGAGAGAAGGTTTTGGTTCGCGATTTTGTCTTTAGGGAAGATGCAGAAAAAACCACACCCGAATTAAAGAATATGACTTCGTTTGAGCTAATGATGCTGTTAAAACTGATCCGTAAAGAAAGGGCTACTGCTTACAAATTAATGACTCATTTTTACCGGGCGAGAAAAACGGGAAACCCTGAGTACCAGGATCAAGAAGAAGACCAAGGAACAGATTATCAATACTGGACCAAGAAAATGTTCGTTGTCGAAAACCTTCTCAGAGAGAGAATGGTTTATATTCCGCAACGCTTAACAGATTCCTATTTAGAAAAGATGAGAGACCATATTGAAACCATGCAGCACAAACCCATGTATGTTAGGACAAGAAGAAAAGAGAAGACAAAGTAAACCTTCTCTTTTCTTTTCATACGTATGTAGTAGTATTCATAGGAACTTCAGGTAGCTGGTCTGGCGATAAAAATTTCACATACTATATATAATGTATTTCAAGAAGTATTGTCTTCAACTTTTGTCACGGAAATCTGGGATAGAGAAAGTTACACAGGAGGAAAGAGGTGGGCTGGATACCAATATAGTGTAAACACTATATAGTGTTTGTCTCTTTACACTAACTAGTGTTTTGTGATAGATGGGAGAACAGTACATGTCATGATCCTTCTCCCCTCCTGCTCTTGTACCAGTGTAGAAAAGAACAGTGAATCACTTTCAGGTCTTAAGGATAAGGACTTTTACTGTAGATTTTCACCAGGTTAAGGGACGAAAATAGAAATGTAAACGTATGTCCACAGTCGTTTTTTTATTAAAAACAGTTTACTATATAAAAAAAGAGAGCTGTTAAGCTCCCTTAGTTTTCGTTCAACCTATTTTAAAAAGATCCACCATCTCTTTCCTTAAGGTACTATTCGAGTTTTATTTATCCAAAAAATCTTTAAAACACGAAGAATACCTTTTACATTGGATGACGATAAAGATATGTATATTGGTCATCCAATACTATACATATGAACCGAACATCTTATTAAATGACCTCCCTCTCCTTCCCTACACCCCTTCACCACATCACGAGTGAACCACTTTTCGAATGTGATTTATACTAATTTTTGTTGAGCTTATGGTCTTATAAGGTAGAAAGGAGAGTGGTTTTACCACTCTATGTAAAATAAAAAATTTTTCAAAATTTAAGTAATTCCCCTTCACGCCATGAAAAATTGTTTTCCTGACACACAAAAAAGACGAACATTTATGATTGTCCGTATTAAGATAAAAGGCCATTTCTTACCAATACAGTTTTAAAAAGGAGGCATGAGCGCTTTGAAAAACACATATACTTTAGAACCACTGCACCACTACACCTAACTTTGGAGGGAGTTTTATGACTAGTTTTATAAAAAGTACACCTAAAAGTGAATCGGCAAAAACCAGAAGTCATGGAAAGAAACGTTGTTGCCGATTTTCTGTTTCCATTCAAAATGATACCGACCATAAATTACAGTTGCTTGCCACGAGCTGCGGAATGACAAAGTCTGAAATGGTGGATACCATACTGCTTACCACTCTTAATAGTCCGTCTTTTATCGAACAGGCCCAATATCATTACAATAAGAATGAGCGTTTTCTGATCAAACCTATCGTGGTAAACACGGGAGGGACACAACAAGTCATTTATGAGTAAATTACCTTGCCTGTTTTCTTAAATAAGTAAACCCTTCTTTAACCCACTTTTTCTCTATCTTATAACAACAATGACAAAGACCATGACGATTATTACTTTTTCGATCACGTGTACTTTTACCGCAACTTCTACATTTATTACTTGCCATACCCGTTCACTCTCCCAAACTTTGAAGTTAGTACTGGTATGGTCATATTTTTAGAGTTTTATACACCTTCCCTTAAGAGTGGAAAAAAATCTACTAAAATAACAGCCTAAAGAAGGCTGTTATTTGCTATACGTTATTATCATAAATTGTTTATTTTTAGATTTTACCTTCATCTCCTATTGAGCTTATTCTACAGCTACTCCAACATAAAAAGAAATCGCCTATGAAGGAGACGATTTCCCCTTTTTTTCTTGTCGAATTAAAAAAAGGCTGCCATAAAGGTCATGATTCACGTCCTTTATGGCAGCCCTGTTATTTACTTTTTTTGTTGATAGAAAGATGATAGGACAAGGTTATTAAAATATTGGTATCAAAAAATCTCTGAACTATAGTATTTTTAGAATTATAGATTTCGAATTATTTTATCCCACTCTTCTAAATGGTGTGTTTTTATTCTCCTATCTGCAACAAGCAGCTTAGAGTAATGTTCTATAATTTCTTCGGGTTTGCTTGCTAGCCTTAAGTAATATTTCATAGTAGGTACTACACCATTAATAATAAGTTGACAACCATGTTCTTTATAAATCGTTTTTATTACTCTTTCCACTTCAGCATCAACGTCGTTGCAGGAGTGGTGAGTGGTAAGAATATAATATCTACTTACATTTGATTTCTCTATTTTCTCTTTTGCTTTAAGGGCTATTACTTCATCTATTGGAATTTGATGTTTTATTTCTATAGCTTCTATTATTATATCTTCACCTTCGTCTAAAATTTCTATATCCCCAAGTGAGCCGGTTCGTGAGTCTGCTGCTTCATGACTTGATAAATCTGCTAGGTTAAATCCATCGTATTTTTTAATGTCACTAACAACTGTTTGATATGTAGCGTACATTGCTAACACAGGCAATCTCGCACTATCTTTTAACGTGAAATGTTCTTCAAATGCATTAATAACATCTTGAATTAATTTATCACCCTCAGAACGAAATTTCGCAATATTTATGATGGTTTGGTCTCGTTTTTCTTTTTCTTTTTCTTCTAATTTCAGAAAATAGATCAGTACATCTTCAGCCAATACTTTACCGTTAGCTATTTCATCTAAAATTAAAAGAAACTCACCTTTTACATAGTCTATATTTTCTGGATAGCTTAAAGAGTAAGGACGCGGCCTTTCAAAAGTGCGTGTTTGCCAACCTGATTTAGCAGTTCTATAATTGTTGGCGTTTAACCATGGGTATATAATCCTCTCACTTATTGATCTTCCAGAAAACCAATTCTCTTTACCACTTGGTGGAGAAGGCATTCCTTCTCCTTCTCCTGGCTTACGATGATACCTTGGGTCAATATCTTGATCAGTTATATTAGCAATCAGACATGTAACTATATTTGTAAAAGCAGTTGTAGCAGTATCGACTTTTTCACTGAAACTTTGAACTGCTCTCTTCACCCCTTCAGGTAAATCAACTGATTCCTCTGTTTGTACTTTGTCTAAAATTTTTTGTAATGATTCCTCTATTTGTTTTTTGTCTTTGACAGTTAAAGGCATGTTTTTCCCTCCATAAGTAAATATCAGTTAATTAACTTTTCTTTGGTTTTCAATATCAATCCATTTAATAAATTTTAAGGAGTCCAAACTAGTTGTAAAAGGGTAACAGCATTTATAAAAGTCGAGAGGAATTGTTTTATTAGTCTGATGTACACGTATATCGAATCCATGCATGAGTAGTTTTTTTATTACATCTAAATGATTGTTAGTTCCAAATATTTTTCTGATTTCATTTACTGGATGCAGTTTCTTTAAATTACTAAAATTACTTATCTTTTGTAAGAATTCAGCCATATCTTTCTCATAAATACCATTTGTCTCAATACTTAGGTCAAACATTGGGTAAGGTTCTGTGAAATGGCCATATAAAGGCTCTATACTATCATAGGAAGTAGTTTCTTTTATTGCATAATTGATTGCATCCCAAGCAATAGGTACATCCCAAAGAGTATCTGAGGAAAGAGTACATTTGATTTTTACAAATTTCTTAGCTATGGGCTTGTGAAAATCGAGATTTAATATGAGTGAAACATCTTGTGACTTATTTTTCTTTACTTGTAATTCGTATATTCCATTATTTAGGGTTCCAATGACATTGAAATGGCCATAATTACTTTGAAGATATTGGTTTGTTTGCTTCCTAACAGTAGAGTAATACCATTCTAAATTAAAGCTATGTTTAACATTATCAAATGGATCACTTACATCATTCATGTTAAATAGATTTAATTGTTCGACACCAGCATTTTCCTTTGTTTTTTTTCTAGTTCTTTTAGCTTTTTCACCTTTTCGTTTATCAAATGACAAATGATCATCTTTATTTAACAAGTCGATATTTTTAAATTTATTACTGTCAAATAATTGGTGCATTATAGATTGGGCAATTGCTTCAGCAAGCTTAGGTGGCACAGAGTTTCCTATTTGTTTTGATGCGTGGTTCCAACTTCCTTCAATATGATAAGCATCAGGAAAAGATTGTAACCTTTTTAGTTCATTAATACTAAACTTTCTTCCTTTCCAGTGAAAGGGACCCCCATAGCGTCCTTGACTGGCTACTAATGTCTTTATAGGATTTGATGGATCAGCTTTATATAGGAAATTTGAAAATCGAGAGCGCCAGGCAAATTTAGGTTCTGGGTGTCCCATTTTTTCTGTAAAGTGTAGATAGTTCATGCCAGGTGGCACTTCTTCAATTAGCTTACCGTATTTACCGCCATATTCAGGAACTTCTTCATTGGGATCGTCTATGTCTTTTATTGCGTCTCCTGCCGTTACGTAAGATTGTTTAGATAAACTGTCTGGTCCATAAATAGGTCGTGGAAATTTAAAATCAACATAATTGTTTTTTACACCTACCATTATTAGTCGTTCTCTATGTTGAGGCACTCCGTAATCGGCTGCATCTAATATTCGAAAGTGAATTTCATAGCCAAGTTCTTGAAATGAGTTTCGTATAATATCCCAATCTTTTTTTTT
>NZ_JBHSOZ010000014.1:0-571 GCF_042656525.1 Thalassorhabdus alkalitolerans | reverse complement strand
TACAGCCAGGGTAGTATCCCACCAGCGCCTCCACCGAACCTGGCGGTCCGGTTTCCAAGGCTCCTACCTATCCTGTACAAGCTGTACCAAAATCCAATATCAAGCTACAGTAAAGCTCCATGGGGTCTTTCCGTCCTGTCGCGGGTAACCTGCATCTTCACAGGTAATATAATTTCACCGGGTCTCTCGTTGAGACAGTGCCCAAGTCGTTGCACCTTTCGTGCGGGTCGGAACTTACCCGACAAGGAATTTCGCTACCTTAGGACCGTTATAGTTACGGCCGCCGTTTACTGGGGCTTCAATTCGAAGCTTCTCCCCGAAGGGGATAACCTCTCCTCTTAACCTTCCAGCACCGGGCAGGTGTCAGCCCCTATACTTCGCCTTGCGGCTTCGCAGAGACCTGTGTTTTTGATAAACAGTCGCTTGGGCCTTTTCACTGCGGCTCTCCGGGGCTTTAACACCCTAGAGAGCACCCCTTCTCCCGAAGTTACGGGGTCATTTTGCCGAGTTCCTTAACGAGAGTTCTCCCGAGCGTCTTAGAATTCTCATCCCACCTACCTGTGTCGGTTTG
>NZ_JBHSOZ010000013.1:0-559 GCF_042656525.1 Thalassorhabdus alkalitolerans | reverse complement strand
TTGACTTTCATTCGATTTTCAAAGGACAACTTGTTCGCCGTTTTTTGGCGACTTAACTATCATAACACCTTCGTAATATGGTGTCAATAGCTTTTTTGTTTTTCCTACCTTGTTGATGACTTGCTGCGACAAGATAATAAGTATATCACCTTGCAGCCATGAAATCAATCGTTTTTCTCTTCCAATTGATGGCAAATATATTCTTTTTCAATCTAGGAATATAGGAAACAATCAATAGAGAGGAATTCATGGTCGGGAAGACAGGATTTGAACCTGCGACCCCTTGGTCCCAAACCAAGTGCTCTGCCAAGCTGAGCTACTTCCCGTGGAAATGGTGCGGGTGAAGGGACTTGAACCCCCACGTCATAAAGACACTAGATCCTAAGTCTAGCGCGTCTGCCAATTCCGCCACACCCGCGTAAAGTGTTTCGTCTGTTATATAAGAAGTACTTGAGAAGGAAAAAGCGCTCCGTAAAAGAGCGCTTGACCGCCTGGCAGCGTCCTACTTTCACAGGGAGTTGCCCCCCAATTATCATCGGCGCTGAAGAGCTTAACTTCC
>NZ_JBHSOZ010000012.1:0-1511 GCF_042656525.1 Thalassorhabdus alkalitolerans | reverse complement strand
CCCATTACTCAAATGGTGAGGAGGTGGTACAGGAATTTCAACCTGTTTCCCATCGCCTACGCTTTTCAGCCTCGGCTTAGGACCCGACTAACCCTGAGCGGACGAACCTTCCTCAGGAAACCTTAGGTTTTCGACGGAAGGGATTCTCACCCTTCTTTTCGTTACTCATACCGGCATTCTCACTTCAAAGCGCTCCACTGGTCCTCACGATCCAGCTTCTCAGCCCTTTGAACGCTCCCCTACCACGAACACCTGATGGTGTTCATTCACAGCTTCGGTGATACGTTTAGCCCCGGTACATTTTCGGCGCAGAGTCACTCGACTAGTGAGCTATTACGCACTCTTTCAATGATGGCTGCTTCTAAGCCAACATCCTAGTTGTCTAAGCAACTCCACATCCTTTTCCACTTAACGTATACTTGGGGACCTTAGCTGGTGATCTGGGCTGTTTCCCTCTTGACTACGGATCTTAGCACTCGCAGTCTGACTCCCGAGAAATAAGTCTCTGGCATTCGGAGTTTGACTGAATTCGGTAATCCTGTAGGGACCCCTAGTCCAATCAGTGCTCTACCTCCAGGACTCTAACTCGAGGCTAGCCCTAAAGCTATTTCGGGGAGAACCAGCTATCTCCGAGTTCGATTGGCATTTCACCGCTACCCACACCTCATCCCCGCAATTTTCAACTTGCGTGGGTTCGGGCCTCCAACAGGTGTTACCCTGTCTTCACCCTGGACATGGGTAGATCACACGGTTTCGGGTCTACGACCACGTACTATGGCGCCCTGTTCAGACTCGCTTTCGCTGCGGCTCCGCCTCTTCAGCTTAACCTTGCACGGGATCGTAACTCGCCGGTTCATTCTACAAAAGGCACGCCGTCACCCATTAACGGGCTCCGACTACTTGTAAGCACACGGTTTCAGGATCTCTTTCACTCCCCTTCCGGGGTGCTTTTCACCTTTCCCTCACGGTACTGGTTCACTATCGGTCACTAGGGAGTATTTAGCCTTGGGAGATGGTCCTCCCGGATTCCGACGGGGTTTCACGTGCCCCGCCGTACTCAGGATCCACTCCGGAGGAAACGAAGTTTCGGCTACAGGGCTCTTACCTTGTCTCGCAGGTCGTTCCAGACCGCTTCGCCTACTTCGTTTCTTTGTAACTCCAATGGAGTGTCCTACAACCCCAGGGTGCAAGCACCCTGGTTTGGGCTGTTTCCGTTTCGCTCGCCGCTACTCAGGAAATCGCATTTGCTTTCTCTTCCTCTGGGTACTAAGATGTTTCAGTTCCCCAGGTCTGCCTTCTTACACCCTATGGATTCAGGTGCAGATCCTATCCCATTACGGATAGGGGGTTCCCCCATTCGGATATCTCCGGATCAAAGCTTACTTACAGCTCCCCGGAGCATTTCGCTGTTCGTCGCGTCCTTCTTCGGCTCCTAGTGCCAAGGCATCCACCGTGCGCCCTTTCTAACTTAACCTATTAGGTGGTTTGTTTCTAAGTCACGCCTCGAAAGT
>NZ_JBHSOZ010000011.1:0-1583 GCF_042656525.1 Thalassorhabdus alkalitolerans | reverse complement strand
TAGTCAAAGGCAAGGGTGTCCAGGGTGACCTGGAATCTGAAGGAAGCCGGAGACAAACTTCCGCCCCGAGGAATACGAACCTCATAGAAGGCTGTCTGTCTGGGATGAGTCTGCAATACAAGACAAAGCCCCAACGACCAAAGGGATAGGCAGTAAATGAGGCGGGGATATGGAAGGGAAGTTTATGCCCTTACCCGGGGAGGTCTGATGGGAACGCCGCACACATACGGTAACCGATTCTCAAAGAATCGCTGAACCATCAGAAGTCAGCCGAAGCCATAGTACCTTACCTTCCGGGAGGTAAGGGAAGGGCTGAATCATAAAATGAGTACCATTTCCCTGGCGTACGCGTCATCCGATGACACAGAATAGACCAACTACCTACGAAAGAGAAGTGAAGTCTTCGAGGGCGCAGGTAGGGTGGAGGATGGTCGCCACACAAAAGAACGAAATGGTCACGTGGAGGGTGAGCAACATGTTGGAACACATTCTACACCGAAACAATCTGAATGCCGCCTACTATAAGGTGACAAAGAATAAAGGAAGTCACGGCGTTGATGGAGTTCCCACTTCCGAACTGAAAGCTCAGATTTCGGAAGAATGGGACACCATCCACGACCAACTTCTGAAGGGTACGTACCAACCGTCTCCCGTCCGTCGAATCGAAATCCCGAAAACGAACGGAGGCAAACGGAAGTTAGGTATCCCTACGGTGATGGATCGTACGATCCAACAAGCGCTCAACCTCTATCTTCAATCGATGTATGACCCTAAGTTTTCTCCGCAAAGCTATGGGTTCCGACCAGGAAAGCGAGTACATGATGCGGTGAGACAGGCGAAAGCCTATATCAATGAGGGGTACACCTGGGTGATAGACATCGACCTCGAGAAATTCTTCGACCGGGTTAACCATGACCGGTTGATGCGAACGCTAAGCTTCCGCATTAAAGACCCCCGGGTGCTTCGTCTTATCCGAAAATACCTCCAAGCAGGCATTATGGAAGGTGGGCTCACGACCCCAAACCGAAAAGGAACACCACAGGGAAGTCCATTAAGCCCACTCCTTTCTAATATTGTGCTCGATGAACTGGATAAAGAATTGGAATCCAGAGGGCTTCGCTTCGTTCGGTTTGCCGATGACTGCCAAATATATGCAGGTTCTAAACGAGCCGCCGAGCGAATCCTCAGGAATATGACAACTTTCATCGAAAAGACGTTAAAACTCAAGGTAAACCGAGAGAAAAGTGCGGTGAGCCGCCCGTGGAAACGTAAGTTTCTCGGATTCAGCTTTACACCTTCGGTGAAAGGTAAGGCTAGAGTGCGTGTCCATAATGATTCGGTTCATAAGGCTAAGCAACGTCTGCGTCAACTGACAAGTCGAAAATGGAGTACCGATATGAAATACCGAATTGAGAAAATCAATACATTTCTTACAGGATGGTATAACTACTTTCAGTTGGCAGAAACGCCATCCATTTTCAAAAGACTGATGGAATGGTTGAGAAGAAGACTCCGAATGATTCGATGGAAGGAATGGAAGCTGCCCAAAACAAAGGTGAAGAATCTGATGGCACTGGGAGTGA
>NZ_JBHSOZ010000010.1:0-303666 GCF_042656525.1 Thalassorhabdus alkalitolerans | reverse complement strand
GACTTTCATTCGATTTTCAAAGGACAACTTGTTCGCCGTTTTTTGGCGACTTAACTATCATAACACCTTCGCAATATAGTGTCAATAACATTTTTGTGTTTCTTGCCTTGTTGATGTCTTTCTGCGGCAAGCTATTAAATATATCATCCTGCGGAACAAAACACAATACAAGTTCGGCTGGTAATTTATACTATTTGTTAATAAAAAAATCACTTCTATTATATAGAATATAAATATGGATTGAAGAGTTTATCATGAAGACTATATGCCAGCTTTATATTGTAAATAATAATTGGGAAATGATGAGCTGCCATTGTAAAGACGGCTTGCCACACCATGCTGTAGTAAGAAATCATATTATTTTGCACATGGTTACAGTGGAAGTTCATCTGCTTTGAACAATTTCTTACGCCCGTATAGACCTCCTTGCCCATAAAAAGCAAGACAATATGAAGCCGCCAGCCATTCGCCATTTTTCTAAAGTACAGATAGAATTGCCATTCGGCATTCAAAGATTAATAGAGTTCACATGAAAGTGAGTCTGCTTTGAAAACCCTATCGACTCACAAAATTTGTCTGATTTCTCATTATCATTAAGTACGAACACATGGCATTTTTCTATCTCATCTTCTCTTAACCTTTTAAGAGCCTCTTCTGTTAAAGATTTACCTAATCCATTTCTTTGCCAATCTGGATGAACAGCTAAATGATGCAGATAACCTCTTCTGCCATCATGCCCTGCCAACAGAGCTCCGATAATTCTTCCTCCTTCTGACGCAACGACACTTAAATCAGGATTTCTTATTAAATACTTATGAATCCTTTCTTTCGTATCAGAGCTTCCTAACACTACACCTTCTGCATGCTCCCAGAGCTCATACACTTCCTCATAGTCGTTTATAGTAAATGTTCTGATTTTGAATTCCTTACTCATGCTATTCCTCCTGAAGATTATAATACCTTTCATTTTAGTAAAAGATTCCATTAAAGGCCAATGTTGATTTTTTATAAATCATGTTGTTGCGGATAAAGCGGGAGATGCTTTCGGAATAGCATGAGCCGTGAGCCCGGCGATTGCTTATTCCCGAGGAGGAAGAAAGCAAAGGCTCCCGCAGTCCACCAACCTAAAACAAAGGTATACATCAATTCACAATGCCTGTCTGTTCAATTTCTACATTTACCTCCGGATGAAAATTGACCTTTGGAAAGGTTTCTGACCACTCAACCGATTCCCAAAAACTATAATCGTTTGCTATTATTTTCCTTCCAATTCCTAGTCCATCGCAGTTAACTTCTTTCATTTTATCAAAGAGTTCTTTGCTTTGTTCTTCGAGTTGTTGTTCCATCAGCTGGTTTAAGGAAGCTGTTACTTCTCTTTCAAGCAAGTCGTCTGGAGGATACTCATCTACATTTACCATCAGTTCCATATTCATAAAAACTTCGACTTCTTGCGTGGAATCATCCACCTCCACGTCAAGATCTCTTGTCATTTCCATGACAGAAACATGAATAAAATTAAGGTTCCTTTCATTTTGGTCCCCCACTTTAAAAGTAAATTCCGCTTCCTTTCCCGTCTGGTTATTCCACATCAGAAACAATGTGCTCTCCTCAGAAGTTAACTCTCCAGCCTTTTTTCTTCCATTAAACATCGTTAAGCCGTCAATTTCGATATCCTCTGCCGTTACTCTAAGCGAAGGAAGAAGAAGGTCGTGCCCCTCATCAAAGAGTAATGGACAAATAAATTGAATATTTAGTTTTGGTATCAGAGTGGTAACTTCTCCGCTTTCCATTAACTCACTAATGTAATCAGGGGTTTCTGGCTTATGTTTATTTGAAAAAAACAATGCTTTTTGTGCTTTATCTTTGACGACGGCTACCCGGGCATCTAAGGCGCTTTGGGGATTCCGGTAAAATCGATCTAAATAAGGAAAGATATCTTCGTCTACTGCTCCTTCTCCAAGAAGAAGAACCTTAAGCTTACTGTCATCTACCTGCTCAGGCATTTTTCGGTTTAATAATATTTTATTTTCACCCATCGTATATCCTTCTGTAGAAACAACCTGGTCACCCTCTCCCTCTCCTCCCGGAAGTGGAGCAGAAACCGTAGTAATGTACCTTTTATCTTCAGTAATATCAATGCTGATCGCTTTTACTAGCGTGTAATCTTTCAACAGTCGCTGATCCCAACACCCAGTCACAGCAAGGAGTATAATGAAGCAAATCAAACCTCGTTTCATGCCGGCCTCCTTTTTCTCAGGAGGCTGAAGATGTATAAAAAAATAGGAAAGCCTGCGATAAAGAGAAAGCTTATATTACCGGCCCACTCCGTTACCATATCGATGAAAAGCTGGTTCCTAGGTATAAGCGCCAGTAAATACGACAACAAAGCAACAACTAAAACTGCTGTTTTGTATTTCATGGCTGGAAAAAGAGTGGTTACACCTTTGGAAGCTAAAAACACATAAGTGGAATAGGAGGTTAAAACAAAGACGATCCAAATAGCTAAAAAAACAAGGTCAATCCTTTCAAATACCGGTGTACTGTAGGCTTTAAGCATGTATACAACGGGTTCAGGAACGATCTCTATTTCCTTTGGACTAAAAAACATCATAGGAATAACTGCTGACATAGTGTAAAGCACAGTAACAAATACATTTGCGGCAAGTGAGGCCTTTAACTTTTGCTTCATCGTCCCCTTAGTCAGAGCAAAAAAGATAAGAACAAGTTCAAAGCCGACAATGGCCAGAATAGATGACTTCATCCCATGATATAAAGAAGGCAAGTCCAAATTCTGCCCGAAAGGACGGATATAATTAATGTTTGCATCAAAAAGCCCTACACAAATCGCAGCAATTAATATAATCAGAGCCCCAGATATAATTACATAAAACTGAGCCATTACCTGTACATCCTTTTGCACAAGGTACACCGCTTTAATGACCATAATGAGGAGCACAGCCCAGACTGGTGTATGATGAAATATCCATTTTGTTATGACCTCTGCATATAAAACAAGTGCAACAGCAGCTATGCCTAAAAAAAACAAGGTATACAATGTATTTAAGAATGCTCCAGGTACTTTGCCAATCAGATAAGGAGCCATCTCAAATAACGACGACCGCTGTCTCTTATAAACGGCCCAAATGACAATCATTATTATAGCGGTAAATAACCCGCCTAACGGAATGGCTATCCACCCGTTCCATCCTGCTTCATCTGATACCGTATAGGCGAGGGAAAGAATATTCACACCGATTTGTGTTTGAATAATAATAAAAAACAGTTGAAAAGGAGTAATCTCGGAAGGTGATAATATTTTCATAATCGCTCCCTCATTTGCCCTGTCTCGTTTTATCAAGAGCCTGACTGCCAAAAGGTCTAGTGTTCATTTTCCATAACGGCCCGCGAATGACGCTATCCTTCAACTCAGTGAATGATAAAGGGGCAAGCGGTGATAAATAGGGCGTACCAAAGGATCTTAACCCGCACATGTGGATCAAGATGAGAGTTAGGCCAAACACAATACCAATTAATCCAAAGGCAGCTGCAGCAAGCATTAAGGGAAAGCGAAGAACCCTCACTGACATACTCATTTCATTGTTTGGGACGACAAAAGAGGCAATGGCCGTAATTGCTACAACAATAATCATCACATTGGATACAAAGCCTGCATTAACCACCGCGTCTCCAATAACAAGTCCGCCTACGATGCCGATGGTCTGTCCCACCGGGCTGGGAAGCCTGATCCCCGCCTCCCGAATCAATTCTATGGTGATTTCCATGATAAAAGCTTCAATCAAGGGAGGGTATGGAATCTGGTCAATGGACTCCTTAATCATAAGCGTCATCCCTTCAGGTATCACTTCAAAGTGAAAGGAGACGATCGAAATGTAGAGAGCAGGCAAGGAAACAGAAATTAAAAAGCTTAACAAACGCAGCAAACGAAAAGACGTCCCCATCATCCAGCGGCTATTATAATCATCCGGAGATTGATAAAAAGCCCAAAAGGTAGTCGGACAGATCAAGGCGGTGGGACTTCCGTCGCTCATAACAGCCACTCTTCCCTCAAGAAGATTTCCAGTTACTCTGTCTATTCTTTCTGTGTTTAAAAATTGAGGAAACGGCGTAAAAGCTTCATCCTCAATAAACTCCTCAGTAAAACTGGGAGCATTAACGGCATCTGCTTTTATGGAAGTGATCCTCTCGGCCAGTTCAGTTAACAACTCCTCTTTGGCTAAACCATTAATATAGACTATCGCCACTTTAGTGCCGGTTCGTTCTCCAATTTTATAGAATTTCACAGTCAAATCCGGGTTTTTGATGACGACACGCAAAAGGTTTAAGTTTGTATCTAATGATTCTACAAATCCGGCGTGGGACCCACGAATAACCTGCTCGTTTACCGGTTCTTCCACATCTCGTTCAGGTGTCTGGCTTACATCAAATAAGAGGGCTTTGTCCTCCCCTTCTATGATCACTGCTCCGTAGCCCTCTGCAATTCTTGTAATAATATAAGATAAGTCTTTTGTTTGCGCCCATTCAGTTTTAGCTATCTTTGCTTTTACGTCTGCTATTTTAGTTTCTGGCTTAAGATGGTCAAGTACTTGCTTCTCAAATTCAACTCGTTTCACTCTTGTTTCAAGAAACATGACAGACAGTTCAGTATGAAAATAAGGCAAGGACAGGCACATCAAATCATCTGTATCATTCAGACCCTTTTTTACTATTTCTACCTGCTCATCTAACAGAGAAGCTTTTTTCAATTACACACACCTCCCCCGTTTTTATTTACTTTGCACATATTGGCACAATTTATGTAAATAGCCATGAATATTCAATTTAAAGAAACCTTACTCTTTTTAGAGAATAATGCCTTACTCTATTGCATTTTTAGGATTAATTATATTTGAACCGGGGAAGTAGGTAGGTAAAAAAACACAGGGGAGGAATAGCCTCATGACTGATGCAACAGAAGTAATCCGTTTTGATTGTGTAGGAGACACTCATGAACCCCATATCGTGAAATGTAATAATTGTAATAAAGAATTCCGTGCAGAAAAAATGGATCAACATGTCACTTGTTCTTCCTGCAGGCAGAAAGATACCTTGTCAAGCAAGGACTTTGAAGTAGTCGGTGTCGTACGAAAGGTTAAAAAGGAACTTACACCGCACTAAAAAAGCAGTTCTATTTGACGATGTCTTTTTCACTGTTTTCAGAAATATGGAATTATTCCTTTCTTTTTATGTCATCTCTCCTTATAATGAATAACAAATGGAATATTGCAAACTAGGGGTGTCTGCAAAGCGCAGGCTGAGAGAGAAACGCGATGAGGTTTCTTGACCCTTCGGACCTGATCTGGTTCATACCAGCGTGGGGAAGTTTAGATTGACAGCTATTGATTTTCACTATCAACTTCTGCATACAAAGCCGGTCCCCTATTTTAGGAACCGGCTTTTTTGTGTTATCCCGCCTGTTTTCTCCTGATCTCGTCCTTTCCATTAATTTTTAACAAGGAGAGATTTTTTATGACAACCCCATCATCTTCATTGCAAGAGCAGAATGTGTCTATCATGTCGAGCTTTACAGGCAGTAAAAAAGTCTACATTCAAGGTTCAAGAAAAGACATTCAAGTTCCAATGAGAGAAATCGGACTTTCCCCCACTACTGGCACAGTCGGGGAAGAAAAAAACAAACCTGTCCGTGTGTACGATACAAGCGGACCATACACAGACCCTTCCTATCAAGCTGATGTTACAGCGGGACTCACACCAATTCGCCACAATTGGATTAATGAACGAAAAGATACCGTAGAATACAAAGGCCGGAAATTGAAAGCCGAGGATAACGGCTATAAAGATATTTCCGATCCCCGCGCTGAGAAAGTTTTTCCCGGACTTACCCGAAATCCTCTAAAAGCTAAGGAAGGAAAAAATGTAACCCAGCTTCATTACGCTAAAAAAGGTATCATAACCCCTGAAATGGAATTTATCGCTATACGGGAACAGATGGATCCAGAATTTGTCCGAAAGGAAGTAGCCGAGGGAAGAGCTATTATTCCAGCAAATATTAACCACCCGGAAACAGAGCCCATGATTATCGGCAGAAACTTTCACGTCAAAATAAATGCTAATATAGGTAACTCTGCAGTGTCTTCTTCCATTAATAAGGAAGTTGAAAAAATGACCTGGGCCACCAAATGGGGAGCGGATACCATCATGGACTTATCAACTGGAAAGGATATACATACAACAAGAGAATGGATCATTCGAAACTCATGCGTTCCCGTCGGCACCGTTCCTCTTTATCAGGCACTCGAAAAAGTGGATGGAGTAGCTGAGAACCTTACTTGGGAGATTTACCGGGATACTCTTATTGAACAAGCTGAGCAGGGTGTGGATTATTTCACCATTCATGCAGGCGTTCTGCTTCGATACGTTCCCTTAACTGCCAGCCGCCTGACAGGGATCGTATCACGAGGTGGTTCTATTATGGCTCAGTGGTGCTTGTCTCATCATAAAGAAAATTTCCTGTACACCCATTTTGAAGACATTTGTGAGATTATGAAAGCTTATGATATATCTTTTTCATTAGGGGATGGGCTTCGTCCAGGCTCAATAGCCGATGCTAATGATGAGGCCCAGTTTGCAGAACTGGAAACTCTTGGTGAACTAACGAAACTTGCCTGGAAGCATGAGGTTCAAGTAATGGTGGAAGGCCCGGGTCATGTACCTATGCACTTAATTAAAGAAAATATGGATAAACAGATTGCCCTTTGTGACGAAGCACCCTTTTACACTTTAGGGCCGCTGACTACTGATATTGCTCCAGGCTACGACCATATTACGTCTGCTATCGGGGCTGCTATGATCGGATGGTATGGAACGGCTATGCTTTGTTATGTAACTCCTAAAGAGCATTTAGGACTGCCAAATAAAGACGATGTCCGTGAAGGAGTCATTACTTACAAAATTGCAGCCCATGCAGCAGACCTTGCCAAAGGCCACCCAGGTGCCCAGATAAGGGATGATGCTCTTTCAAAAGCACGGTTTGAATTTCGCTGGAAAGATCAATTCAACCTCTCTCTTGACCCTGACCGTGCCCTTGAATATCATGATGAAACCCTGCCAGCTGAAGGTGCAAAAACTGCTCATTTTTGTTCCATGTGCGGCCCTAAATTTTGCAGTATGCGTATTTCCCATGATATCCGGCGTTATGCTTCTGAACATGACCTTGAAACTGCTGAAGCTGTAGAAAAAGGCCTGAAAGAGAAAGCAAACCAATTTAAAGAAACAGGCGGAAGCCTTTATCAGTAGGGAAGGGACAGGAGTGATTAAATGAACAAAGCAGAGAATATAAAGCGAGAGATTGCTCTGGTGCAAGGAAAGCTGACCAGGCTGGAAAATGCCTTAGCAGAAATCCAGGCAAGCTGCTTCCATCAGTATACTGATTATCAATACTATAAAAGATGTGCTCACTGTGGAAAAGTCGAGGTTCTTTATTATTAAAAAGCAAATCATTAGATAACAAAGCCAGACAGCCATCTGGCAATTGAAAGTGATTTTGCTGGTAAGATTTATTTTTCAACCTACACTAAATAAGAGGCGGATTGGATCCCCCTCTTATTTAGTACGTTATTTTGCAGATTTTACCTGGCGGTTACCTTACATGGATTCCAGAGAAACAGTACTGCCTTTACCGCCGGATTCAGCAGGTGTGACTGTAAGCTTTCTTGGAAGACGCTCTTTCAGTTCAGGCACATGGCTAATGACACCGACTGATAATTTATCAGCCTGAAGCTTTTCCAGAGCAGAAATGACTGTTTCAAGGAGCTCCTGATCCAAGGTTCCAAACCCTTCATCAAGAAAGAAAAACTCAAGAGGGTGTTCGCCCCTTAGCTGGATAGAAGCGGACAAAGAAAGGGCAAGAGCAAGTGACGTGAGGAATGTCTCCCCTCCTGAGAGAGTAGATACTGGTCGCTTAACCCCGCCATTGCTGTCATCTCTTATCACGAATCCTCCTGAAGAATCAACTTCAATAGCATACCTTCCTCTTGTTAATACATGAAGGCGCTCCGATGCTGCTTTGCTTACCTGCTCCAGCTGTTCTTCAGCAATAAATTCAACAAATGCCTTCCCTTTAAACACTTTTTCTAATTTCTGGTATTTCGAAAATGTTTCGCCCAGTTTTTCTATTTCCTTCTGGCACTCCTTATAACGCTTATGTTTCTCTGTAATATCACGGAACACTTCCTGGGCAGCGCCAGATTGTTCTCTAAGCTGGTCTACCAGGATCTTAGTTTGACTTACTTTTTCTTCTGTTTCCTCCAACTGTTCTTCACTTACTGTCCGATTGTCCAGCTGCTCTGTATACTCGTTAATCAAATGAAGAAACTGTTTTTCTTTTTCATAAAAGTCTTGAATGTAGTTTTCATACTCTGTTCGTTTATCCTGGCCAAGCACGGCTGCTCTTACTTCTTCCTTTGATATAAAGTTTGTATGTTTTCTATGCTCTTCCCATTTAGCAGAAGCCTCGGCTAAACGCTGCTCTGCATCCTTACATGCCTGCTCGGCTGCTGCTTTTTCATTCTCCGCCTGATGAAGCAGGCTTTTGGCTTTATTAAGAGCATTCAAACTGCTCTCTTCTTTTTCTTCTAACTCGGTTAAAGCGGCTTTTACTTCCTGGAGTAGCACATCTATGGTTTTTGTACCGGCAAGGTGAGAAATATAGCCTTTCATTTCGCGAATAAGTTCTGTTTTTCCGGATAGCTTTTCTTTTAAGGACGCTTCCTTTAGCTGGCATTGAGTAAGCTCGTTTTCTAGTTGGGCAATCTCTTCTTCTTTTCTTTCAATAAATGGTCCGCTTTTTTCGATTCTCTGACGAAGGATGACTGCCTGCTCTTCCTGTCCCTCCACCTTTTTCTTTTCTTCTTTAATGGAATGAAAAGATAAGGAAGGGTACAGCTCCTCCCACTTTTGCATTTCGTTATCAGCATTTCCATGAAGCTCAGATACTTTTTCCTGAGCAGCATTTCTGGCTTTTTCTTCGGACTTTTTCTCCGCTTCAAGCTGGTTTATCTCATTGGTTATATCCGTAAACCGTTTCATGTCATCTTTTACTAAAGACTCTAAATGTTCTATTGTAAATCCTTCTTGCTTAAAGGAAGAAAGTTTATAGGATGCTTTTTCCTCCCACCTGTTGTCATCAAGTGAAGGGAAACCCTCACTTTCTTCACTTTCTTCTTCCTCTGTTGCTGCAGCAACCTCGGCAGAAAATCCTTCTGTAAGCTGGCTTGACATTTGTTCCAGCTTCCACTTTCTTTGCCCAATTTCTGATTTCGCCTGTGCTGCTGTTTCTTCCCAGCTGCTAAGCTTCTCGATGATATTCTTGAAGTCAACTGAGACGTGTTGTGCTTCCTTAGAAGGAGAGGGGTGTTCCCGGGAACCGCATACCGGACACGGCTCACCTTCTTTCAACTGGCTGACAAGCTGATGAGCAAGCGCTTCTGCTCTTCTTGCCTCCATTTCTTCCTGCTGACTGGCTTTTTCTTTTTGCAGAGCTTTTCGAAAAGAATCTATGTTTCTCTCTTCTTGAGCAGTTCTCTCATACCAGCGAAAGATCTGAGTAAAACGTTCTTTTCCCGTGTCCTCAGCATCTTTATAGTTTGCGGATTGTTTTTCAATCCTTTCTTCCAATTCTTTCAGCGATTTATTTCTCTTTTTTAGCTCTTCTTCTTCTTCTGATGCTCTGCTTTGTATTTGTAAAACCTTTTGACTAGCTTCATATGCCTGATAGATTTCTTTTTTGGCACTCTGCTGTGGTTCCAGATCTGCTAGTTCTTCTTTCATACTCTTTTGAACATCAACATATTTCTTATGGTCTGATTTTGCTTTTTGATAGTTTAGCTGAGCCTTGCTTTGCTTCTCAAAAAGGTACTTACTTTCTTGCTGGAGCCTTTCATAGGCCTCTTGTTCTTTTAGAAGCTTCATTTCTGTTTCTTTTGCCTGACTGAGTTCTACATGCTTTGATTGTAAGCGCGGCTGCTTTTCTTTTAAGGAAGCTTTGGCCTTTTCATAGATTTCTGTTGCTTCTTTTTCACGGTCAGAAGCATATTTTACTTCTTTTATCCTTTTTTCTCTTTCACATTCCCACTTTTTAAAGCTCTCTGTCCAGGACTGCACTTCTTCTGCGTAGGGAACCAGTTTTTCAGCCTGTATAGAAAGTTCACATTTTTTTTCTAAATGTTGAATGTTATCTTTCTTGGCAGTCAGGTTTCCTATTTCCCCTTCTGCTTTGGCCTTTTTAGTCTGGAGGTCCATTATTTCTTTTTCTTCGAGCTGGCGTGTCTCAAGGTTCTCAAGCAGATTTTTGTTCATTTGCAAATCTTTGGACAGACGGTTCACTTTTTCTTCCGCTTCTTTTACCGCATCTTCCGAAGCATCTCCCAGGCTTTGCTGGACAGCCTCTATTTTCTCAATTTCATTTTTTACTTGAATGGCCTTGGATTTAATTTTACTGTTTAATTCATCTCCGTATTTTTCAAGGTTAAAGAGGCGCTGGAGCATATGACGGCGGTCAGTACCTTTTAATGATAGAAATTCTGCAAACTTTCCTTGGGGAAGAACAACCGCCCGGGTAAAATCCTCAATGGATAAGCCAAGGAGATCTTCAATTTCCCTTCCTACCTCATTGGCTTTGTCTGCTAAAACCACTGGTTCCTCCGTAAGATCGAGAAGCCTGCACGTAGCTGTCCGTAATCGAGAGTCGCCGGTTCTTTTTAAAGAGCGCTCTGCTTTATAAGTTCGCAGACCAAGTGTAAAGGTAAGGGAAACAGCCAGGCTGTCTTCGGCATGGTTTAATATTCCCTGGGTATTATTAGGAGCTCTTTCTACCTTGCCGTAAAGAGCAAGTGTCATGGCGTCAAGCAAGGAAGATTTTCCGCTTCCTGTCGGACCGAAAATACCAAATACGCCTCCTTCGCACAGGTACTGAAAATCCACTGTCTGCTTTTCTCTGAAACTATGCAGACCCTGGACCGTTAACGAGATCGGCCTCATGATGTCACCTCTTCTTCCTCATTTACTAATTCGAGAAAAAGCCTCACTAAGTCTTCTTCTGGCTGGGCTCCTCCCGTCTGACGTTCATAAAATTTGTAAAATAACTGATCAATAGGCACTTGGTCCCTTTTTTGTTCGTTTGTGGCCTTCTGCTCGGGAAAGATCGGGCGAATCGTCACAATTCCAGGGTACTCCTTGCGAAGACGATGTATTTCTTCCATAGAAGGTGTGTGCTCCAAATGTACTTCAAGGTCAATCCAGCTCTGGCTGTCTCTTTTCTCACTCATCCACTGATGAACTTGAGAGAGACCTTCTTTTGCCCGCCATCTTACTAATGGTTTTCCGCAAGAAAGGTGTACTTCTTTCACCATTGCTTCTCCACCTGGCTCTGCATCAATTATGGTTACTGATTTAGAGTATCCTGCTTCAGAGAAACTAAAGGCCAGAGGGGAACCGGCATACCTTGCTTTGCCAGGAGCCCTTTTCACATTCTGAGGACGATGAAGGTGGCCTAGAGCTGTATACTGGACATTTTCCGGCAAGCTTGTTGCCCGTATCGTATAGGCTCCCCCTACTTCAATGGGCCGTTCTGAGTCAGTGGCCGATCCACCGGCTACAAAAATATGGCTCATTGCTATATTGACATCTTTAGGGTCGAATGTCTTAGTCAGTTCACCAAAAATCTGTTTTATCCGATGATCATAAGCCTCCCGAAGCGTTTCTTCTTCTCCTTCTTCAACAAAGCTTTCCTTTAACCGGGATTCTGAAGGGTAAGGCAGGGAAGCAAGGTGCAGACGTTCCCCGCAGGAAGGGACCTCCAGATACGTTGTTTCTTTTGTCGGATAGCCAATAATAGAAATTGCCTGCTCCTTTGCCAGTGTTCTCGCTGCCGATAATCGCTCCGGGTGGTCATGGTTTCCCGCTATGATGGCAACAGGTCTTTTCCCTTTGTTTGAAAGGCGGGCCATACTTTCATAAAATAGCTGTTCCGCCGCTGCCGGCGGGTTTACAGAATCAAATACATCTCCAGCCATTAAAATGGCATCGATTTTTTCTTCTTCTACAATAAGAGCAAGCTCATCAAAAAACTGCTCATGCTCTGCCAGTCTGTCTCTGCCTTCCAGCGTTCTGCCAAGATGCCAGTCAGCCGTGTGAAGTAATCTCATTTCTTTTATTCCTCCTTTCTTTCCGTGTGCATCGCAAGAGTACTGGAACCATCGAAGAAATATAAATAGGCCTCTTGTATTTTTTCGTTAAAAATTGATTCAAGAGCTTGCATGTATATACTGACTTGTGTTTGATAGCGTTCCCTCATGACCTGTTCCGCTTCTTCAAACCCTCCTGTAAACCGGTTCGTAATCTTGTCACTTTTGTAATCTACAAGAACAAGATCACCTTTCTCGTCTCTAAATAATAAATCGACCACTCCCTGGACTAATACTTTTTCGTCTTCTTCATTTTCATTCCAGTCCTGGTAAGCTTTTGAGGCGGCCATTGCAAAGGTAAAAGGAACCTCGCGTTCAACCATCCTCGCAGAGGATACCCTTTTTCCTAGTTCAGAAGATAAAAATTGAACCACAGCCTCTGCATCTACACTGTCTGCTTGTTCTTTTGTTACAAGTTCTCTCTCCGTCATCATAAAGAGCAAGCGGTCAACCTCTTCTTTTGATATAGATGAACGAAGTGGAACGTGCTGCATTACGGCATGAATAGCGGTTCCACGTTCAGCCGGGGTTAACCGGGATCTCTGCATGAAGCGGGGACGTTCGGCAGTCTCTGATTTGAAATGCCCGATAAATTCCCGATCACTGTACTCGTCATCTATATCATGTTTGATTTCACTTACTGTCTGCTTGGATCGGTGTACCGAGGCTGACTGAAATTCATAATCCCATTCTAGACGGAAGCGGACCACTTCCTGATAGGGAGAAGATTCTTCTACGGGTTCTAGTCTTTTCACCTTGTTTTCAAGGAGAGTAGCAGCTGTTTCCTTTTTCTCTGGCAATTGCTGAAGCTCTTCTTGCTGCTTAATTTCGATTTTCCATTTGCTAGGGTCATTTTCAACGCCTTCGAGAACCTTTGCGTTTTCTTCTCCTCTTAGATCTGTGCCCGCTGAGTGCCTGAGCACAGCCGGCCCAATCCAATCCAGGTAAGAACTGCTTTTTGCCCGTTCTGCTGCTGGAAGCAGCCAATCCTCAATCGATACATGTTCCTGCCATTTTTGAAGAGATTTTTCTGCATCTTTTACCGTTCCCACAAGGTAAAGCTTTTCTTTCGCTCTTGTTAAAGCAACATATAAGACTCTCATTTCCTCCGCGATACTCTCTAATTTCATACGGTTTTTAATAGCAAGCTGAGGAAGAGTAGGATAGGATACTCTTAATGCAGGATCAATAAATTTCGATCCTAATCCAAGTTCTTTATGAAGCATAACGGTGCCCCTGACATCCTGCATATTAAACTGCTTGTTCATACCTGCAAAGAAAACGACCGGAAATTCCAACCCTTTACTTTTATGGACTGTCATAATTCGCACCACATCCTCCTGCTCTCCCAATGCGCGGGCTGCACCAAGGTCATCGCCTCGTTCCTGCATTCGTTCAATAAACCTAAGAAAACGAAAGAGACCTCGAAAAGACGTTTCCTCATAGGCTCGAGCCCTATCATATAAAGCTCTTAGATTTGCCTGTCTTTGTTTTCCTCCTGTCAGTCCGCCGACAAAATCATAGTACCCGGTTTCTCTGTATAAATCCCAGATTAACTCTGAAAGGGATCCGCAACGGGCACTGGTCCGCCAATGAGTAAGACGTTCTAAAAAGAAAGTGACACGGTTTTTGAGAGCTTCATCTTCCATCTCTATGGATGCTATTTTCAGAGCCTCATAATAGGAACTTTTTCGATCCTTTATTCTTATTTGGGCAAGCTCTTCTTCATCCAGACCAATGATCGGTGAACGTAAAACGGATGCAAGAGGAATATCCTGGTAAGGGTTATCTATCACTTTTAAGAGAGACATCATAACAGCGACTTCTACAGCCTCAAAGTATCCAGTACTAAGCTCTGCGTATACAGGAATGTTTTCCTTTTTAAATTCTTCCATCATCGTTGCAGCCCATGGCATCGAACGCATTAAGATTACGACATCCCTGTATCTTATTTTTCTCATCGCTTTACTGTCTTTATCAAAAACTTCCTGGCCTGATTCCACAAGACCTTTGATTTTGCGCGCTATCCACCTTGCTTCAAGCTGTGCGGTTTCCAGTTCCTCTTCTAACTCTATCATCTCATTTTCGTTTTTGCTGGATTCGATTGGATCCCCTTTATTGATCACCGCAATCTCTGCTTCAAAGCCAGCGCTTTGAGGGTAACTTGTGTTTCCTAGTCGTAGTTCGGCCGCTTGATCGTAAGGAATCTCTCCTACGCTTTCATCCATAATCTGCCGAAACAAAAAGTTGGTTGCATCGAGAACTTCAGAGCGGCTGCGAAAGTTCTTTGCCAAGTCGATTCTCCATCCCTCAGTATTATCTTCTTCCTGGTATTTTTTGTATTTTTGCAGGAATAAACCCGGTTCGGCCAGTCGGAATCGATAAATACTCTGTTTAACGTCCCCGACCATAAAGCGGTTATCTCCTTTAGAAAGAAGTGAAAGAATGGTTTCCTGAACGAGATTTGTATCCTGATATTCATCCACCATTACCTCTACGAAATAATCCTGATATTCCTTTGCTGCTTCAGAAGGTAGCCGTGTCCCATTTTCTCCAAATCCTTCGGTTAAAATAGTAAGACAGATATGCTCAAGATCAGAAAAATCAACCAGGGCTTTTTCCCGCTTGGCCTCTTGATAACGACTTGAAAATTCTTTTACAAGCTTCACGAGATACCTAATGGAAGGTGCCATAGTCTTTACATCCTTGAGAAACACCTCTGGTGGACGGCTAAAGAGCCCTTCCTTTAATTCCTGGGTCTGTTTTTTTGCCCGCTCCCGCAAACTTTTGGCTTGTTCCTTCAGCTCATCAAGCACTCCTTCTGTTTTCCGGATTGTCTTGAGCTTTCCATAAGTAAATGTTTGAAATTTATCATAAAGTTCAGCCCAGTTATCTGCCTGCAAAAGTGATGAGATCTTTTCCAGGTCCTCTGAAAAATTTTCACCATATGGATGGGGCCCTCCAGGTTCATGTGTCACTTGCAATGCTTTTTCAATCCAGCTTTGAGCTCCCCTCAGCTGCGATTGAATATCTTGAAGCAATTCAGGAGTCCAGGGGAGGTCTTCTACCCGTTCAGCATCTGAAATATCATAGCGTGCAGCCATTTGATCCAGCCAGTATTCAGGAGAAGGATGGGACCTTGAAAAGTCATATAACCTTCTAACCAGGCTGCGAAGAGCATCATCACTTCGATCTCCGCTGTACATATCAACCAGCTTATAAAAACTAGAGTTACCTTCTATTCCGTACTCCTCTTCAAAGATATCCTCAATGATTTCTTCTCTCATCAGCTCTCCTTCAGTGTCATCGAGTATGCGAAACTTTGGATCGATATTCACTTTATAGTAATACTTTCTTATTACGTTCATACAAAAGGAGTGGAGAGTTGAAATATGAGCCCGGTTTAATAGAGAAAGCTGGCGTCTAAGATGAAGGGAACCAGGCTGCTTCTGGATTTCCTTATTAATCGCTTCCCCGATCCTGTTTCGCATTTCCGCTGCCGCTGCATTTGTAAATGTCACAATCAATAACCGGTCAACTTCCGCCTCATCATCCGGGTCAACAATCTTCCTGATAATTCTCTCTACCAGTACCGCTGTTTTTCCACTGCCGGCAGCTGCAGCCACCAATATATTGTTTCCTTTCGCATCTATAGCCTGCCATTGTTCATCGGTCCATACGGCATCCTTTGGCTTTGGTCTAACTTTCATCATTGTCACCGCCTTTCTTCCGAATCATTTCAAGGAGTTTATCTTCTTTATACTGGGCAAGGGGCCTAAAGTCATTTGTCTCCATAGCAGGATCAAATTGGCAGACTGATTTATATGAACAAAATGTACAGGAGGTGTTTTGCTTTACTTTAAAAGGGTTTATCTCTACGTGCCCACTGGTAATCGACTCACCAATTTCCTTTACCTGTTTACGGAGAAACGTTCTCAAATACTCATAATCATCTGGATCTATAACGGAAGAGTTAGAATAAAATCCTCCACTTTTCTTCAAGCCTACCGGTATGATTTGTGAATGTCCGCTTTCGAGAGTCTGATCCATTTCTCTGATGGCATGTTCATCAGCTGTTAAGAGGCCTTTCATCTTAAACTTCTTAAAGAGTTCCCGTTCAATTTCTTCCATGCTCATTGTCTGCGTTGCCTGAACGATAGGATTATGAACGTGGAAGTACAAAACACCAGCCGGATCAGCTTTTTTACCAAGCCACTCTTCTGAAAATGAGATGACCACATCAAGGTAAATCAACATTTGCAGAGCCAGGCCAAAGTATACATCAGTCAGGCTGATATCTTTCTGGCTCGATTTATAATCAATGATACGAAGAAGCAGGCCATCTTCTCCACTTGTTTTGTCCACTCGGTCAATACGTCCGACAACTTCCATCTTTGCTCCATTATCAAGTGAAAATCGAAGAGGCGGAAGCTCTTCCCCTGGACCAAACCCCACTTCCAGGCCAACAGGAGAAAAACCAGAGATCTTTGACTGTTCACTAAGAACAATGGAAGCTCTTGAAACCACTTCTTCAAGCTTTTCCTTTAAATAATAATGACGGTTAGAGCTTAAAAGAATTTCCCGCTGAATTTTTGGAGCAAGCTCATTGACAACTTCCTTGGCAAGATTACGACTCTCTTCCTTTGAAAGAGCAGCCCAGTCTTTATTTCTCAAACGAAGATGTTCTGCCACTTGCTTTAAAGCAGCATGAAACAGCTGGCCTACATCAGGGGCTTCAAGCCGATACGTATCTCTCTCTTTGAGAGAAAGTCCGTAGGAAACAAATTGTGAAAAAGCGCAAGATTGATGCTGCTCCATTCTCGATACACTTGTTTTAATATTTTGTCCATACAATTCCATGCTTGTCTTTCTATCAAGTATGCGAGTTGTATTTTGATAAAATAAGCTTGATAAGGTAATGCCGGCTCGCATACGCCAATGAGGAATTTCTGTATACCAATTGTAAATATCCCACCAAAACGAAGCCATTGGATAGCCTTTTTTCCAGGCCTGCATTTGGGTTGTTAAATAAGAGAGAGTTTTTCCCGGATTGCTGATAAAAGCTAACTGCTCATCTTCCTCTTCTTCATGAGGGTCGTTCATAAGCAGAGTTTCCTCCACGTCAGGAAACAGCTCTTTTACACGTTTAATTAACATGGAAGGCTGAAGGGCGCGCCCCTCCTCATCAGCCATAGGGTATGAGTAATAAAGCTTCTCCGAAGGAGTAGCCTGTGCCAGGTAACTTAAAAATTGCTCATCAAGCAGCTGCCTTGTACTTCCTGGAGCAAGCTCCATCCCTTTACTTTCCAGCCACCCTCTCTCTTCATCATTAATGAGGCCATTTTCATCAGGACGGGCAGGTATGACCCCATCGTTTACATTCATTATAAATGTGCATTTAATTTGAGAAAGACGAGAGCGTTCCATGTCAGCAACGATCACCTGGTCCATCGCGGGGGGTACAAGTGCAAATCGCATACTTTCTGCTCCTGAATCGAGCATGCTTTGAAACATTTTGAAAGATAACCTTTCATTTCCTGCCATTTCCACCATCTGGTCGAGAAGGTCAATTACAGCCCCCCACACCTGGTCATGCTCACGAGAATAGGCGAGATCCCCTGCCTGAGCCGCCTCATCTCTCATCTTCTCAAGCTTTTTGGGAACTTCCAACTCCTCAAGGAACAAGTAAAGTGCTGTGCACTTTTCTTCTATAGTCACTGCCTTTTTTATTTTCCGTTCCAGCTTTAATAAAGGTACAGTCAGCTCTTTTCGCAGACGATTTATCTGATCTTCAAATTCTTGTTCTTTATCCGTTTTAACAAATTCACCTTCTGCGAGAGTACGAAATCGGCTGTATGTCCACGGTTCGTTTTCACGCCAGCGCTTACCTTGTATTCCATAAGCAAGGACATAATTTTCCAGTTCATCTACCTCTTCTCTCATCTCTTGTTTCCCGGCATCATATGGAAAGAGAAAATCGGTTTTGAAACACCTGAAGACCGCTTCATAACGCCAATTCCCCTGGATCACTTCAAGACTTGAACGAATAAGCTCAATTACCGGATGATTGAGCATAGATCGTTTCTGATCCATAAATAAAGGAATCTCATAATCTGTGAAAACAGTATCTAGAAGATCTCCATATTCATTTATGTTTCTCAGCAATATCGCTATATCCTGATACCGGTATCCTTCTTCCCTGACAAGGCGAAGAACTTCCCTCGCTACTCCCTCTATTTCCGCCCGGCGGTGAACGGCAGAAAAAATACGGACGGCATCCCCGCATGAAGCAGGTGACAGAGGTCTGGCCTCATAAGAATTCTCTAAATGAGCAAGGCAGCTTTCCCTGAAACGCTGCCCACTCTCAAATGTAACCACATCCTCCACTTCACAGCTTGTTTCTTTGCACAGCTGACGCAACGTTTGATAGGTTTGAGCCGTCATATGAAATAAATCAAGCTCATGGGGAGCTTCTATGTCATATGGTTTATCAAGGGTAAGAGCAATCGTAACCTTTGAGGCCTTAGCCATTAACTTATCAAGCACTGAAAGTTCTTGGGGAGTAAAACTGTGAAAACCGTCGATATACACTTCCGTATTTTCTACAAACGAAGAATCCTCGATTTTTTCAGTTAAGAGCTGCAAGTAATCCTCTGTGCCAACGTAGGCGCCGGCCAGCTCTTCTTCCATTCGCTTAAAAATGACACTGACATCTTCCAGCTTATCAATCAATACTTGTTCCTGGGGAGTCACATTATCCTTTGCTTCCAGCTCCCTCTTCTTCTCCACAAGAACCTCGGGAGTCACCGCATATCTTTTGAATTCAGCCACCATCTGCTCCAGCTGTTCTATGAAGCCGCTTGTTTCTGTTGATTTAGTAAAAATAGAAAATCTTTCTTTTTCTCGCTCAACAATCTTGCGGAGCAGCATATGTATACCTGTTTGTTCCAGGTGATACCTTGCTGCCCCCCCTGTTTCCTGGAGAACTCTCCATGCAAGGCGGGAAAAGCTGAACACTTGTGCTCTAACCATTCCTCCTGCAGATTTCACTAACTGATACTCTGACTGAAAAGTCATTTGGTCAGGTACTAAATAAATAATTGGCCGCCCGGCTGGTTCTTCCGCTAATTTTTGCTGAATCTCCTGTAAAATAGCTGTTGACTTCCCACTCCCGGAACGACCCAAATAAAACGATACCCCCATACTGTTCCTCCTTTTTCAGATCTTTATATTCGTCATCTCTGTTCACTTCAATTTATGATTAACATAATTATTACTTCGCAAAGAACGTTCGTTCTCATTTTAACATATCGTACAAGGTGTGGGTTTA
The DNA here is from genome assembly GCF_042656525.1 of Thalassorhabdus alkalitolerans. Classification (NCBI taxonomy): domain Bacteria; kingdom Bacillati; phylum Bacillota; class Bacilli; order Caryophanales; family Bacillaceae; genus Thalassorhabdus; species Thalassorhabdus alkalitolerans. Next base: position 284,076 of record NZ_JBHSOZ010000010.1, on the reverse strand, counting down.
AATCTTAAGACAAAGGGAATAAGAAAAAAACCTTTCTCAAAACATGAGAAAAGTTTCCTGATTAACTGAAAGTGTGAGTTGATCAAAAAGGGTGTTAATTATGAAAAATTATCACATTCTATTTATCATTGGAATGGGTTTATTTTTTATCTCCGTCTTCGTCACTTCAGATTTACGGTATTTTGAAATTTTCTTTTCCCTGGGAGCTGCTTTGTTTTTTATTTTATTTTACTTATATTTATGGAAGAGCAAAAGACAAGGTACTCTTGAAAATAACTATATTCCGCTCATTCTTTCTGTTCTGTCTGCTGTTTTTCTACTCGTATGCATCTATTATATATCCCATAAACTAACGATTGCCTAAGGCAATCGTCTTTGTGCTTCGCTCATGTTCTGACTTTTTGCTGGAAACGATAACGCAGGGACCAGGTAATAAAAGAAGCAAGCAATGACAAACCTGTGTAAAAAATTACCCAGGGAAGGTTTATAGTATGAAACAACATATTGCTTACAATCGGAAATATAATTAAGACTGCTAGCGGCATAATATAAAACCTTTTCAGCTTAGCTGTACCGTACACAGATACCGCAAAAATAAAAAAAGGTAAAAATGGAAATAGAATTTGCAGATCAGCCATGTTCATATAGCGCACCGTCCTTTCCCGTGTTTCCCCTATTATTCCATTTGGCTTCTGTTATATGTATGAAGGATGTAACCTTTTTTAAAGTAGACTCCTTAGCTCCTTTCAGTCCTTTTTATCTTTTCCTGCCGGGATATAAAAAAGGCTGTTTTCGAATATTTTTCGAAAACAGCCTTTTAATTTTTACTACACAATGAAAATCAAACCTTTCGCCTAATTTAGTCTCTCAACAAATAACCCGTTGTAGAATCTTTAATTATTTGAACGGCAGTTTCTTATTTGTTATATCACGGACTTCTTTTTAAAACGCTTGAATCCGCTTACGCTCAGATGACGGAATGGCCCATATCCATTAATCTTAATTGCTGCGGCTTTTTTTACTTCTAAAGAAGGATGGACGTACACTTGAATATCCTTCACTTCAATTAGGTGGTATCCTTCCGCTTCAACCGGCTTTTCAAAGCTTAATTCTACATCTATTAAAGAACGGCTTGAACGGCCAAACGGCTGAAACGGGCTTAATGTGACAGCTCCCCCATTTTTCCTGATCCATTGCCGTGTTTCTGAATTTACATTTACAAGCATAAAAAATCCTCCTTACTATCATCAAAAAATTTTTACAAGACAAATTGTAACACATCATATTGCGATGATAAATAGAGATATAAAAAGATATAGTGCGTTATTTTCATCATCATCTGACATAATAATACCTTACGCTATATATTTCGCTATTAACTTCAATAAAACAGAAATAATACAAATAATACACGATTAACTCACAGCTTTTTGTGGAGATAATTGGTAATTAACCGAAAAGCTTTTCCTTCAAAATCAGGCAGCGCTGTGACCTTATTTTTTGTTGCTATTTCTTTATATAAATTGGTAATATATTAGCTAGGCAGTTGTCGAGGTTTAGCTTTTTTACTAGATTCATGCTTAACGAAAGGAGCGGACAGACGTTTTGTCAGCGAAAACAATAACAAACATACTAGCAGGCGTGGTTGTCCTGGGTCTCATTATTTATGCCGTCGGCGGGTTTACCGGCGGAGACGACGATGACCAGGCAAGTGATGACGAACCTGCAACAACAGATGAAGCAAATGATGATCTAACGAGTGATGAAGTAGAAATGGATGCAGAGGAAGAAGAATTACAGGAAGTCAGTATCGAAAGCCCGGGTGGATATGGCATCAGCAGTTCTGATCCCCATGCTGCTGAAGTCGGAAGTACTATATTAGAACAAGGCGGAAACGCTGCAGATGCAGTTATTGCGATGTCATTCACCTTAGGGGTCACAGAAAATCAGGGCTCCGGCCTGGGAGGCGGGGGCGCTTCTCTTGTTTTGGAAGACGGGAATGTACCTGTTTTTTATGATTATCGTGAAACTGCTGCCAGCACGGACCCTGAAGATATGATTGCTGTGCCTGGGTTTGCCAGAGGAATGCAGGAACTTTACGATAACCATGCTTCAGGTAATTTTACGATCGAAGAGCTGATTGATCCTGCTATACAATTTGCTGAAGAAGGCTATGTGATGGATGATTTGCAAGCCTTAGGGCTTGAACGGGCCGATTACCGCATTTCTGCCGACATGGCTCCACCGCTGTTTCCCAATGGAACACCCGCTGTAGAGGGAACAACCATCATTCAGCCTGAACTTGCAGAAACTATGCGCACCCTTCAAAATAATGGTCTTAACGACTTTTATGAAGGAGAGATTGCCCAAAGCATAACTGAACAGGTAGACCACCTTTCTTCTGCAGACCTCCAAGGATATGAAGTGGAAACTCGCGAGCCTGTTCATGGCAATTTCGAAAATTATGATCTTTATTCAGCACCACCCCCATTGTCTGGAATTACCTTTATTCATATTTTGGAGATGGCTGAAAGAATTGGCATTGAAGAGCTGATGGAGGATGAACCTAATTCAGAGTATGTGCATGTCTTGTCTGAGATTATTCGAGAAGCCGATTTTCAGAGAATGGAATTTATGGGAGATCCTAACTTCTATCCAGAAGAAGGATATGAACATTGGAATTCCAATCATAATCCAATGCATCAGGACAGGCTATTAAGTAATGATTACCTTGATTATATGGTAGAAACGAGACTTCCTAATCGTGATCGCTTTGAAGAAGTCAGACCTAGTGTTATTGATGAAGCCTCAGAGTCTTCAGATACTACTCATATATCAGTTGTGGATGCTGACGGTATGGCCATCTCCACCACTCATTCTTTAGGGAACTTTTTCGGTTCAGGTATGATGGTGGATGGCATGCTAATGAACAGTCAGCTGACTTCTGGTTTCAATACCACTGAGGGATCTCCCAACGTGATTGAAGAAGGAAAACGCCCAAGAAGTTTTATTTCCCCTACTATTGTGGTAGAGGAGAATAGTGAAGAAATTATAGTGATGGGCTCTCCAGGAGGAAACCGGATCCCAGCGATGATGGCACAGACTATGCTAAGACATGCCTACCTTGATGAGACCTATGCGGAAAGTGTAAATGCGAGTCGTTTCTTTGCAGAATATGACCCTGAAACTGAAGAAGATAGAGTGATTTTGGAAAGCCCGCTGCATGAAATCCCTGGACTTCGGGCAGATTTAGAAGAAATAGGCTACCTCACTACCGTTACTTCTTCAAGAACAGCATTTGGCAGCTTGGAAACCATTTATGTAAACTCCCTTGAAAACAAAGTTCAAGGAATTTCTGACTCAAGACGTGCTGGAAGTGCTATAGTAGATGAAGTTGAATAATATGATGGAGTGATGATTGTGAAGCAATTGTTAGGGTATTCTCTATTTGTACTCATGCTGGTTACGTTTATGTTTTCTTTCAGACAGGATGAAGGCCTGACATCCGAAGAAGAAAACCAAATGGACCAGATAAGGAATAATGATTTTCAACAACAGGAAGATATTATAGATATCCCTTAAGGGAATTGTAACATTATGTTCATTTTTCCCATGCCGCCCTTTCTTTTACACAGAAAGGGCGTCTTTTTTCACTTTTTTTCTACAATGTTACATAAAATACTTTGAATATAGGTCAGGTTGTTCATTTACTTGTCGCAAAGAGTGTTATATTATTGTTAAGGATTTACTCAACATAAAGGTGTTTTGAGAAGGGAAAAATAGGGTTAGTACTTATAGAGAGTATGTGACTAGGAGGATCATAACAATGACTTTAATGTTCTTGGCGTTTGCTCTTGTTATCATAGCAGGAGTAATCGAAAAGCAAAGAACCCAAAGAGCAATAGATTCAATTCCTCTGCGAGTGAATGTGAATGGTGTTCGGGGCAAATCGACTGTTACCCGTTTAATTACAGGTATTGTTAATGAAGAAGGGTATAAGACAGTAGGAAAAACAACCGGGACAACCGCCCGGAAAATTTATTGGAATGGTGAAGAAAAACCAATCCAGAGAAAGCCTGAAGGACCTAATATCAGAGAACAAAAAGAGGTTCTTCAAGAAGCATCCAAACTAAATGCTAACGCGTATGTAAGTGAGTGTATGGCAGTTAATCCTGATTATCAGATCACACTTCAAAATGAATTCCTGCAAGCGAATTACGGTGTCATCGTGAATGTGCTCGAGGATCATATGGATGTGCTTGGCCCTACTCTGGATCATGTAGCAGAAGCCTTTACTGCCACAATTCCTCATAATGGACACTTAATTATTAATAAGGGGCCTTATGAGTCCTATTTTCGTGTTCTCGCTAAAAAAAGAAACACAAAAGTCTATATTGCAGACAAGGATGCTATACCAGAGGATTACCTGAACAAATTCACGTACATGGTATTTCCTGATAACGTGGCAATCGGACTTGCGTTTGCAGAAGCAGCAGGTATAGACAAAGAAACGGCTTTAAAAGGGATGCTAAATGCCAATCCAGACCCTGGCGCCCTTCGCTTTCTCCCTTTTAAAGACAACCATGACAACGTGTCATATTTCATTAATGGGTTTGCAGCCAATGATGCAACCTCGACATTAAATATTTGGAAGCACATTGAGGAGTCGGATTATCCATCAGAAGAGCCGGTTATTATTCTAAGCTGCCGTGATGACCGGGTAGAACGGACGGAACAATTTGTCAAAGATGTTTTGCCAAAATTGCCTCCTCATCGGTTAGCCTTAATTGGATCCTTCACTCAGCCTGTAGTCAATGCCTACAAACGTGGAGAACTTCCAGCTAAAGAGCTCATCAACCTAGAAGATAAAACAATCACTGAAATAGCAGACGTATTAATGGAACAAGCAAACAATACTACTCTGTTTGGATTGGGCAATATAAAAGGAGCAGGCGGAGAGCTTGCCGATTATTTCCAAAATAAATCCAAATCAGACGATTCAGTTAAAGAGGAGGCCATGTAGTGTTTGGTACAGATTTATATATCGCATTAATTGTGGGAGTTGTTTTAAGTTTAATTTACGCAGAAAGGACAGGCGTCATGCCGGCAGGGCTAATCGTTCCTGGTTACCTTGCCCTGGTATTTGACCAGCCTGTCTTTCTCCTTGTTGTCTTTCTTGTAAGCTTGCTTACTTATGTTATTGTTGCTCACGGGCTCGCGAGGATAACTACACTTTATGGCCGGCGCAAGTTTGCTGCCATGCTTTGTACAGGTATTGTACTGAAAGTGCTTTTTGATTACTTCTATCCGGTTCTCCCCTTTGAAATATACGAATTCAGAGGACTAGGTGTCATTGTTCCCGGATTGATTGCAAATTCTATTCAAAAGCAGGGAGTCATCCCTACTATTTCCAGTACACTTGTCCTCAGTGCTCTTACTTTCGGAATTATTACAGTTTATTACTTAATTTAGGGGTTTTAGATCATGGCAAAAAGAAGAAACCTTACTTATAAAGAAAAAGTGTTGGCAGCAGGAAAAAAACATAAGAAAAAAGCCCTTCCCCACTCTCTTATTGCCCTTGGCCTGTGTATTATTCTTTTAATCTCAGCTAGACTCTTAGAACCGGAGCCATCTGCCAGTGATGTTCCTGATACTGAAGGCTCAATCTTTACCGCTTCCATGGTTGGTGACATAATGATGGGCCGCCACGTTGAAGAAGTAATGAATAATCACGGGGATGACTATATTTTTGAACATGTGGCGCCAGTATTTGAGGCCTCTGACTATACGACAGGAAACTTTGAAAATCCAGTTATCTTAAACGAAGATGAATATGACTCAGCTGACAAAATTATTCATCTCTTCTCAAAGCCACGAGCAGTTGAAGCTTTACAGAATGCACACTTTACCACAATCAACCTGGCAAACAATCATATGATGGACTATCAGCTTGAGGGCCTGGAAACAACGCTCCGAACATTCTCCCGCCCGGAAGGAGCCAAGCCGGAGGATGATACACACTTAGATCCAGAATTAAGTGCTCTCCTTGAAGCAGAGCTTCCACAGTACGATGTCCAGGCAATAGGGGGAGGCAGAAACTTAGAAGATGCCATGCTTCCTTCCTATCATACGTATGATGTGAACGGCCAGGAATTAACAGTGGCTACTGTCGGCTTTAACGATGTCTTTTACTCTGCCATGGAACAAGCTGGACCTAATAGTCCAGGGGTATTAACGACAGATCCCAGCTACATTTCAGATACCTTGCAGGCCGTTGAGGCGGACCTTGTGATTGCCCATATTCACGCAGGGCAGGAATACGACAGCGCTCCTACCTCCCGCCAAAAGGAACTAATGAGATTTATGGCAGATGCCGGCGCTGATATCGTGGTTGGTCACCATCCACACGTACTCCAATCTGTAGACATTTATAACGACAGCATCATCATGTATTCCATCGGAAACTTTGTTTTTGATCAAGGGTGGACGAGAACACGAGATACTGTCATCGCCAATTACCAGCTCCAGGATGACGGTCAGGCTACGTTAGAAATGCTTCCCTACCGTATATTCGAATCGCAGCCCAGACCTTTGACAGGAGCAGCTGCCGACCTGCACAAGCAGAGAATTTTCAGGCAGCTGACCAAAGACACTACTCATACTGAATTTATCCGTGAAAATGATGAACGTCTCATCTTTGAAGTCGATCATTCACATGTTATTGAACGAATGAATGAGCCTGATGAAGAGGAAAACGCTCCTCCTGAACAGTCAGAAGAATCATTGGAGGAGGAATATGATATAGAACCACCTCAAGAAACGGAAGAGCCGCAGCAGCCAAATGAAGGTATTATTGAAGATGAACCTGTTGAGGAAGGACCAGCAGACGGTCAAGATGAAGGACACTTTTCACCATAAAAACCTGGCGAATTCTCGCCAGGTTTTTTCATTACTGTTTAACTGTGATGTCTTTATTTTCTTTTCCAAAAATGGCTCTCCACCCTTCAATGGCAAGAAAAATACAAAGAACGAATAATATGAAGGCGCTTACTACTAAAAACATATTACCGGCCAGCAGGTTATTATACATTAAGACGCCAAGTGCGGCTACTGTGACAACAAACATAAAGACCATTGGAATTGCTGTGTAAAATGCCTTTGCTCCCTGCTTTGAAAGCCATACCGTAATAGCAAGAAGGGCCAGGGCTCCAAGCATTTGGTTGGCAGCTCCAAACAGAGGCCAGACCGTTGACCATGTACCGGTTAATGCCAGCGCACCAGCTCCGACTAACCCCAGGGAAGTAGCAGCATGATTATTCTTGAATGCTTTTGTTCTCCCCTCACCAAGCTCCTGTATCGCATAACGCATTAACCTTGTAGCTGAATCCAGCGTGGTTAACAAAAATGCAGAAGCGGTAAGGGCTGTAAAGGTCACGGCAGTCGCTTCAGGTATTCCCCAGTGTGACATAAAAAACCCAATGCCGGCCGCAAATGTTCCGATTGGACCCCCAAGAGCATCCATCCGTGCGGCAAAATCAGCCTGAGTTAAATATGCAACACTTCCAATGGCTATAATGGCAAGAAATCCTTCAAGAAGCATCCCGCCATAGGCGATGAATTTTCCATTTTTCTCATTATCCAGCTGCTTTGCCGTAGTGCCGGAAGAAACAAGGGAATGGAATCCGGAAATTGCTCCGCATGCGATGGTAATAAATAAGATAGGAAACAAAAATCCCAGTTCCGGATTCACAAATCCTGTATAGGCCGGAAGCTGCATCATAGGTGCTGCAATTAATATACCGATCGCAGCTCCAAAAATCATCCCGTATAAAAGAAATGAGTTAAGATAATCTCTTGGCTGCAGCAATACCCAAACAGGAAGTATGGAAGCGACATAAGCGTATACCAGCAGAATTACTGCCCATACATTTGCTGATAATGAAACCGGAAACAAAATTCCCATCCACACACAAAATAACATGACTAAAACTCCGAGGATGGTGGCACCCAGTAAGTTTATTTTAAGCTGATTTACAAGGAAACCAAATATAATAGCAACCGTTAAAAACAAAATAGAAGCCGTGGCTGCCTCGGGCACAGCTACAAATGTATCCGCTACCAAAATAACAAAAACTCCGACGATCAAAATCAATGTGGCAATGGAAAATATAAGAAACAGAAGCTGTCCTCGATTGCCGATGTATTCCTTAATAATCGTACCAATGGATTGAGCCTTATGTCTTATGGAAGCCTGTAAAGAGGTATAATCATGAACACCACCTATAAATATACTTCCTACGATTATCCAAATGACCGCAGGCAGCCACCCGAACAAAGCTGCTGACACTGGTCCTACAATGGGACCTCCCCCGGCTATTGTGGCAAAATGATGGCCAAGGAGGACTGGCTTTTTTGCCGGGACGTAATCCACGCCATCATACATGGTTGAAGAAGGAGTTTCTCTTCCTGGATCTACTTTCATTTGTTTTTCTAAAAAGCGGCCATACGTAAAGTAAGCAATAATAAAAATGACTCCTGAAATTAACAGCAAGGTTAACAGGTTCATGAATATTTACTCCTTTCCTAGAGCAAGGTATCAAACACGTAAACCAGCTCTCTCCCTTTTTTATGGATATAAATTTCTTTTTCTTTAACTTGAACAATGGCAATATATAAATCGGCCCACCCATCTTTTCCATAATTTAAAAATTTGATTTTTCGGAAACGCCTTGCCATTTTTTTTGCTTCATTGGCTACCTCTCCTTCTGTTACAAGGACCCCTGCAAACATCGTTGACATATGCTCTCCTTGGTTTGGGATGAAACTTTTCATATGAGTAAGCATGGATTCTGTCATCCTTTTTATGTCTTTTGCTGTAATATGCTCTAATTCTTTTACAAACAGAAAGTGCTGGTTTTGCACCTCATACACTCTAACTTTCTTTGTTAGAAAGTACTTTTCGTCCTTGCGGTGATACTCTGCAGTAAAGGAGAGGGGTTCGTTTCCCAGCTTCGTATCTCTATACACATTGTATTGATTCGTCATTCTATTTGCAGCTTCTGTTATTAGCCCCTGCACCTGATTATTCAATCTTCTCCCCCCATATATTTGTTTAAATCTTCAGTCAATTTACAACCTCCCTTTCTCTCCTTTCTTTATAATCATTAGAAAATATTTCGACATTAAACCTTCTGTTCCTTTCCCTCGAACAAATAAATTTTATGAGTATATTAAAGGGGTTACATCCCATAAAAAAAAGATGCTACTCTTTAGCATCTTGTCAGTCCTTTATAAAAGTCCTTTGAATGATTATATTCTTATCTTATTTCTTTTTTCGGCGAAGGCCGGAAACGTGCAAGTGCTCAAATGGCCTATATCCTGTAATGTGCATTTTTACATCTTTTTTCTCTTCGAGTCCCTTGTGCACATACACCAGGACGTCATTAACAACCACTTTGTTATAAAAACTTTCCTCTTCAGGTGTTTCATGAGAAAGTATTGTATCTACTGATTTAGATTGCACCACCCCATGCAGGGGGTGAAAAGGATCTATAGTAACTGCTCCGCCTCGTTTCATTATCCAGGCCCGCGTTTTGGCATTCATGTTGATTTTCACTGTTTCTCTCCTCCTTTACAGGCGTTTCTTTATGTTATTCTATGTTATAAGTAAATACCCTGCGTTATGAGGAGAAAAACTTGTATTTTTTTATTAATTTGTTTATATATGAGGATTTTCGATTATTTTCCCCATTAAATCGGTATTACTCTATCAATTTTTTGTACAGCTCAGCATTTTCTGCATCAAAGCACACAAAAAAGATCTCCATTTCTGTTCCTTGCTTTTTTAGCATTTCTTTCACTGTCTTAATAGCCAAAGGAGCGGCCAAATCTTTGGGATATTTGTAAACCCCCGTGCTTATATTAGGAAAAGCCAGACTATCAGCCCTATATTCAACGGCAAGCTCAATAGATTCTTCGTAACAGCTTTGTAGTTTTTCAGCTTCTCCTCTGGTACCTCCCATCCATACAGGTCCGACTGTGTGGATGATATAATCAGCTTGAAGATCCCCAGCACTCGTAATCACCGCACTTCCAGTAGGACAATAACCTATTTCCCGGCATTCTTCCATGATTGCGGGGCCTCCTGCCTGATGAATGGCACCGTCTACTCCTCCTCCTCCTTGTAAGCCATTATTAGCAGCATTAACAATAATATCGCATGCGATTGTTATGATATCTCCATGGATAACCTTAAGCTGTGTCACTTTCTTTCACTCCCTCATTTAGAGTCCATCTCTTTTCTTACAGACATACTGTACTCTTCGTCTTTTATTTTTGCAAGGTTTCCTTATCCCCGGTAAACTAGAAGATAACTGATTAATTGAAGAGGTGAAACCATGTCTGATCAAGAAAAACCTGTTTACCTTATGAACATGACCTGGAAAAACGTCTTATTTGCCCATTGGAGCTATCCTGTGGAAGAATTACAGCAGATTTTGCCTGAAGGAATGGAAGTAGATACATTTGAAGGGAGAGCTTATGTAGGAATTGTTCCCTTCTTCATGGAAGATGTACGAGCTCGTTTCATGCCTCCTCAAACTTCTTTTGCGTTTCCAGAACTCAATCTGCGGACATATGTGAAAGTTAATGGCGAGAAAGGTGTATATTTTTTTAGTCTTGATGCTTCAAATCCTCTTGCTGTGGAACTAGCCAGACGACTTTTTCATTTAAATTATTATCATAGTGCATTCTCATGTGAAACCAACGGGGATGATACTCGCTACGTTCATCAGCGCCAAAAAAGTCCTGCTCGTTTTGTCGGCCAATACCAGCCAGAGGGCGAAGTATTTTATTCTAAGCCCGGGACCTTGGAGTATTTTTTAACAGAAAGATACCGCCTGTTCTCCTCTTCAGGCAGCCAGCTGTTTAAAGGGGATATTCATCACTCACAATGGCCCCTTCAAAAGGCATCCATGTATCTAAAGGAAACCAGTTTATTTGAAGTCAATTCGTTAACGATGCCAGAAGAAAAGCCTCATCTTCTTTATTCAAAAGGTGTACACGTTCTGGCCAACCGTATAAGAAAAGTACCTGACTCGGCTCCTATTGTATAGAAAAAATAAAAAGACCTGTCATCTGATGCGAGGATGACAGGTCTTCTTTCTACTCACTCTTCTACAATTTTTAATCCCTTTTTGCCAAAGGCATAGTAAATACCATGCTCTAAGGTTTGAAAACAGTCCAGCCTGGATAAATCTATATTCTTCTGAGCCATGATGATACTTAATTCACCGGAGATTCCAACTAAAATAGTTTTTGTTCCTATTAATGAGGTGGCAGCAGCCAACTTGTCTATTAAGGTGGAAGTATGAGGTGTAAGGTTACGGTCAAGGCCGGTTAAATCCAAAATAAGGTACTTTGCTTTATATGCGGGAAGGTTATTTAGTGTTTTTTCAATCAGCTCTTCCATTCTCTCTTCATCATACTTTCCTAAAAGAGGAACGACCACAATGCCCTCAATCACTGGAATCATAGGAGAAGAGAGGGTCTTCACCAGGGTCTGCAGCTCATCTGTTTTGCTTTCGACCAGTTCTTCTAATCTTGCTATTTCTTTCGCTTCCCTTGATCTTATCAGCGCATGAATGTTTTCTTTTACTGTTATTGACGAGGGAAAATACTCTACAATTGTATGCTCATGTCCTTCAATTTGGTACTGCTTCACTGAATACCAGATGTTTTCAGCAAAGAGACCACTGAAGATCCCGGCGTAATGAGCGGGAAGAAATGTTCCTCCAGTTTGTTTCCCCTGAGCTATATTTATTTTATATTCCCAGTCATCTTTCAAGTGCACGATAGCAGTCTGTTCTTTAACATTTACATCCACCACGACAGCTGATCCCCATCCCGCTGATCCGTAGGTTTGGGTGATAAGGTTTGCAGCTTCCTCAGTACTGACCTGTTTAATGTTTTGAAAATACTCTCCTACCACTAATCCTTGCCTAAAGCCAGTGGTCTCAAGAACAACATTGGCCGGTTCCTTGCCAGACACTTCTTCGATGGTATCAAAAAACTCTTTCATTGCTGTAGATATCCAGAAAAGGACCGAATCCTCTCCTTCAAATAAAAAGCGTCCTTCTTTCGTATTCCAGCCAAACTGCAAATTATTGATGTTTATTTCATGGTTAACCCTCATTCTTTACAGCCTCCTATTCTTCCACTGACCAGCAAGGAAATACCATTAAAAAAAAGCATAACCTGCAAGTTATGCTTTTTTATCCTGCTTATTACTTTAAAGCATCTGTCAGGGAAGGAACAATCTGTTTCTTACGAGATACTACGTCTTTTAGTGTTGCCCTTTTGTTATCCAATGTTACATTAAATGCTCTTTCTACTCCTGCAGCTTCTTTACCAAGGGATAGCACTACTGAATCATTTTCAAGTATATCAGTCACAACAAAGACAAACAAATCCAAATTCTTTTCTTCAATTACTTTTGAAATAGCTGCTTCCAAATCATCTTGCTGTTCAAGAACTTCCTCAGCATCTACAGTGTTCACTTGTGCGATTTCCACTTTGGCATTTCCCATTTGAAATTCTTTTGCATCAAGAGAAATCAGCTCTTCAATAGACTTATCACTTAAGTCAGCTCCTGCTTTAAGCATTTCCAGTCCGTATTCTTCACTGTTTACGCCAGCAATGTCCGCTAATTCTTTAGCTGCATCAATATCTTCCTGGGTACAAGTCGGGGACTTAAATAGTAGAGAATCAGAAATAATAGCAGACAGCATAAGGCCGGCAATATTCTTTGGAATGTCTACGCCCTGTTCTTTGTATAATTTCTTTAGAATTGTTGCTGTACATCCAACAGGTTCTGCACGGTAATACAAAGGATCGCTTGTTTCAAAATTTGAGATTCTATGGTGATCAATGACTTCCACCACTTTTACCTCTTGAATGTCATCTGCACTTTGCTGGCGTTCGTTGTGGTCTACTAAAATGACGTCCCCACCCTCGTTTGCAACCGTTTCCACATAACGAGGAGCTTCTGCATTAAAATAGTTAAGCGCATATTCAGTCTCTCCGTTAATAGAGCCTAAGCGAAGCGGCTCAGCCTCCACTCCGATCTGCTTTTTTAAATCAGCATAAGCAATCGCTGAACAAATTGTGTCGGTATCAGGATTTTTGTGTCCAAAAATAAGTACTTTTCCCATGGGACCACTCCTTGCTAAGTATTATGATATGAATTCTCAACTTTCATTCTATCACGTTTTGCAAACTGGGTCTTGGTTTGATTGTACTTTGTTCCTGAAAAATTGAGTATGTATCACCCACTCTTTTTGGGCCAGGGAGTGCTCCATTCCAGTCATCAAAAAAGTTTGTATGAAAAAACCCTTTGTCACTGGAAGTCTCTCCAAAAACAAAGGGCTGATCTCATAGTTAATGAGCGAATTGCTGTTTAGCTTTCTGTTCTATTTTCTTAATATAATGAAAGACTTTCTCTTCTCTTCTCTTATACTCGCTGATTTCCGTTACTCTGTGCAGCTCTCTATATTTAGCCCGGATTTCAAGTAATCCAATTACAAACTCATTTACCTTCTTTTTCTTTAAGAAGACCTCAATAGGCAGATTCTCCGCATAAGCCTGCTCTTTCACAGCCTTATACTCCTGAATGTCTATAAAGTCCAAAAGTAGACTCCCATTTTCCACTAGGGATGTAATTTCATTTACTTCAAGCACCTCTACTAATATTTCAAGGGCTTTTCGATCCTCATTGTTTCCTTTAAACTGGTTTCTTTCTTCTTCAAGTGCCATTGAGGACCGTCCATGTTCCACCCTTAGTGTCCTTGCTTTATTACAAATAATTACCTTGAAATTCTGTTCTTTTAAGTTTATATGAAAGGTTCCAAAAACTACCTCAGTTAACAGTGATGCCTGTTCCATTTCTCGCTGCACCTTAATAAATTGCTCGGTAATATTTACCACTGACATCATCACCTCAGTTTGTTTTTTTTATTATAAAATAAAGTACAGTAAAATTAAAATAGTTTTTGGAGATTTTTTCACTCTTTTACACAATTTTTCCGTAATATGATTCCACCATTTTTCTGAAGACATAGAAAAAAGATGTGGGCTCTTTCCACACCTTTTTCAATTTGTGACCATTTCGCCTTGTATGATATAACGATCAGGAGCGTTACCTATATAATCAAACGGGTAACAGGTTGTAAGAGTAAGTGTTGGTGTCTCTTTGTCGACAATCACCGTTCTGTCCTCTGCTCCGGTAATCCATATGTCCTTAACAGCATACTCGTACACCTCATTCTCATACTCTATAAATAAAGAATCTCCTTCCTTCACATCACCTAATGCGGTAAATACTGTATCTCTATGCCCGCTTACTACTGTATGTCTGAACTCATCTGGAGTCGTAGTCCATTCGCTTACATACATACCAACACCCTGATCGAGTGTTTCCTCATCTGCTCCCCAATACACAGGGTAGCCTGTTTCGATAGACGGTATCTTTAACTGGGCCATCTCTTCCCCAGTTGTAAATTTCTCCACTTCATCACTCATTTGAGGATCTTGATGTTCTATGTTCTCGCTTGGAGCGACTGCATGAGCTGACAGTTCCTCACTTTCTTCGGAGGGTATCTTGATTACAGCCTGGGAACTACTATACCACTGATACCCATAGAAAGCTGCCATGCTCAGGCCCAGCCCGATAATAGCAATAAGTATTTTTTCCATGCCAACCTCCTTTTTTCTATTTTTTCAAAAATTATAGAAGAAATAAACCCATATCTTTCAATTTTTTCTTTTCATCTGCTGTACTACTCTTGGAATAAATTATATATAATTAAACAGCTCGGTAAGTCTGGTCACTTCAAATTCCGGAGAGGCATGAACTGGTTTATTTCTTTTTTCCCTGTTAATCCAGACTGCTTTAATGCCTGCTTTCTGCGCTCCTTGCACATCATCTTTCAAAGAATCCCCCACATGAAGAACATCTTCCGGCCTGCAGCCTGCTTGCTTTAACCCTTCTTTAAATATTTCTACTCGTGGCTTATAAGCACGTACATCTTCACTGGTTATCAGTCCCTCTACATGAAGGTGATGGTAGTCGGCTGCCTTTTCTAAATCCAATTTGTCAATATTTGAAAGAATAAAGACAGGAACCTTGACTTCTTTTAAAAACAGTTCAGCATCTTTATATATTTCAGGTCTTTCCCAGTAGTCAAAAATAAATTGGGCGTGTTTATCAGCATCAAGCTCAGCGTCGAAATAATCCAATGTTTCTTGTAAGGAAATAATTTCAATTTCTCGCTGTCTTAAAAAATCTTCCCCGTAGCTTTCCTCAAACATCTCAGAGAAGCGATTCCACCAGTACTCATTTACCTCCTGCCAGGTACAAGGATTGTTTGCCCGTTCAGCTGTTTTTTTGCTGATTTTCTTAATCATCTCGTTATCCTCAAAAACAATGGTGCCAAAAAAATCTAAGAACATCGCTTTCGTCATTGACGTATGACTCTCCTTTTCTTTTCATTTAATCAATTAGCAGGACCACTTTTTCTCCCATCTCTTTTTTCTTACCCTTTTTTCATAGATGGTTAGCAGCTATTTTTCTGCATGAAAAACGAAGTGGTCCTTACAATTAAAGAAATGGCGTCCTCAGGGAGCAGACATACGATCACTTGATTTTATGTAAGGACCCCTAACGTTGAGGCAGTTTCAGGAAAAAAAGATATTCCATTCTCCGGAGGGTTGTCCATCATTCAAGTCGGCAAATTTTCTAACGAAAACCATCTGAATTAGGTGTAGAGTCCAGGGGGGAAAGCAACAGCTGAAGATCTCCATTGAGTAATGGTCTTTAGCTGAAGCGTTGCCCGCGGTAGTAAAAGCTTCAACCATGGTACATTTGCGTCTTTGGCAGTGGTTAATTGTATTCCAGCTGAAAGAAACCTTTTATAATATATTCTATCTAGAAAGGGGAGGTCGTGTCACCAACCTCCTGTCAGGTAAGATGTTGAGAAATGAAAAGGGGGGCATCGGTTTGATCGATAACTTCTTGCACGGTATAGGGATCCATAACCTCAGTTAAGCAAAGGCCTTTATCAGTTACAGCAATAACAGCCATGTCTGTAATAACTTTGGAAACACATTCTTTTGCAGTTAAAGGCAAAGAGCAGGAAGAGACTATTTTTGGCTTTCCCCCTTTATCCACATGACTCATAACTACCACTACTTTTTTAGATTTACAGGCCAGCTCCATGCCTCCTCCAATACCAGGCACCCTTTTACCAGGCACAATCCAATTGGCCAGATCCCCTCTCTGACTTACTTCCAAGCCCCCAAGAACTGACAGATCAATATATCCACCTCTAATCATTCCAAAAGCTGTGGCGCTGTCAAAGTAAGATGCCCCTTCTTTCAATGTAATGGGAAAGCCTCCCGCATTACACAATGCCGAGTCTTCCTTTCCTTCCCCGGGTGAAGGCCCCATCCCTAATATCCCGTTCTCAGCATGAAACATCACATGAACATCCTTAGCAACATATTCAGGAATTAGGGAAGGAATACCTATGCCCAGATTTACAATCATTCCGTCTGTTACTTCTTGTGCGGCACGCTTAGCAATGATTCTCCGACTGTCTATTCCCATGCCCATGTCCAATCGATCCCTTCACTTTGTACCACTTTATCTATAAATAAACCGGGAGTCACAATCATTTCCGGATCCAGTTCTCCAGCTGGTACAATTTCTTCAGCTTCTGCAATCGTGTAGCTGCCCGCCATCGCTACCAGGGGATTTGTATTTCTTGCGCTCTTATCATAGATTAAATTACCGAACGTATCCGCTTTTTTTGCATACACAATGGATACATCTGCCCGTAAAGGCCGTTCGATAAGAAAATCCTTATCGGCTATAGTAATTGTGTCTTTATTTTTCTCTACCATCGTACCTATGCCCACGTCAGTTAGAATGCCTCCAAGCCCCATGCCTCCCGCTCTTATTCTTTCAGCTAAGATCCCTTGGGGAGAAAATTCAACTTCGAGCTTTCCCTCATTCATCAGAGAACCTGCTACAGGGTTTGAGCCGATGTGGGAGGCAATTAATTTTTTTACTCTTCCTTCTTTAACCAACCTGCCGATTCCAATGTTTGGAAACGATGCATCATTGCCAATAAGAACCAGGTCTTTTACTTTTGAGTCAACTATACTTTTTATTAGTGAAGGAGGGTTTCCTACCCCGCCAAACCCTCCATACATTAGAACCATGCCGTTTCTTAAAGGTTCGAGTGCCTTTTTGATTGTCGAAATTTTGTTCTTCATATTTTTTGCCTGAGAATCCATTATTTCCATGACCCCCCTCTTACGACACAAAATGATGTCCTTCTTTGCAAAGTTCTTGCAGAAGTTCCTGGAAAACAGCCTGCAATATCGTCATCATTTCATCGATTTCCTTTCTCGTTACAATAAGCGGGGGGGCAATAATGACTGCATCACCTTCGTATCCTCTTTCTCCTGCTGTTGCTGGGTATATGAGCAGTCCTTTTTGCTGTGCTTTATTTATCACTCTTTCGGTTACTGCTGCCTTTCTCGGAAATGGCTTTTTTGATACTGGGTTACATACGAGTTCTATTCCGGCAAGAAGCCCCTTCCCTCTAACTTCACCGATTACTGGAGTAGACTGTTTCAGCTTTTTAAGCTTTCTAAATAAATACTTGCCTTGCAGGCTTGCTTTTTCAATTAACTGGTGTTTATTCATGTAATCAAGGACAGCAAGAGCGGCAGCGGCTGACTGTGGATTTGCACTGAAAGTATGCCCGCTCATAATACTCTTTGAGCCATTAAGCACAGGATGCAGAACACTCTCCTTGCAAAGAGCAGCTCCTATTGGCGCATAGCCCGCTGAAAGACCTTTTCCGGTTACAATAATATCTGCTTCTGATGTCCAGTGCTCTAAAGCAAACATTTTTCCAGTCCGTCCGAAGCCTGTCATTACTTCATCAGCTATAAACAGTACATTGTTCTTTTTGCATATTTCCTGGACTTGTTCATAATACCCGGGTGGGGGGACAATGACTCCTCCAGCTGCTCCAATAATGGGCTCGGCAATAAATGCCGCAACGTTTTCGTTTCCAGCTCTTTTAATTGCTCTTTCTATATCCAAAGCACACATCATATTGCACTCAGGATATTCCATATGAAATGAACAGCGATAACAATAAGGAGCCTCTGCATTTGGGCCATCTTCTAAAAGGGTGACAAACTTTTCCCGCCTTAGCTTATGGCCTGATAATGACAGGGATCCCATGGTGATACCATGGTAGCTCATCCACCTGGAAATAATTTTATTTTTTTGAAAAAGCCCTTGTTCCTGAAAATGTTGAATAGCGATCTTCATAGCTGTTTCCGTTGCTTCTGATCCGCTATTTACAAAAAAAGACCAGTAATTCTCTTCGCTGTTTACTGCTTCATTTATTTTATGAGCCAGCAGTTCTGCTGGAGAGTTTGTAAATTGAGAGCGATATACAAAAGATATTTTTTTTGACTGTTCTTCCATTTTTCCAATTATATCCGGTATTCCATGCCCAATACTTGCTGTTACTGCACCTGAAGAACCGTCTATATACCTTTTTCCTTCTGTATCATATATATAAATTCCAGATCCATAAGAAGCAGCAGGATAGCTTTTTGTAAGAAAAGGTTTAATTAATAGAGATTTCTTCATGTTCTTTTCCTCTCTTCATCCTGGCTCAGGAAGGAGCATTCCATCTTTCATCTTAAAACCATTCTCGACCTACAGTTCATCGTACCTAAAGTAATTTCGTTTTAACCTGCGAGGAAATTCCATTAGCTTTTGATACGATATACTTTTAGCGACTTGATCTGTATCGATGAGTAACAACTGGTCTTCCAGTTGAATAATCGTGTCTTCTTCCTGGTATACCATGCCACATTCTTTGCACTGCACAGCAGGAGTATCTGTAATTTCTATTGCTCTGGTTCCATCAGGAAGTTCCCAATACACTGTAGTTTTGGATGTAAAGGCGCTTTCTGACTCACACCATTCACAAAGAATCATCAGTGTTTTTCCTCCTTACTTACACCAGAATCTGTCTTTCCTTTTTTCAACTGGGCTTGATATTTTTTCTCTTTCAACTCATCTCTCTTTTCACGCAAATCCTTTAACGTCTTGTGAGAAGAATTACTTTGGAAGCTTTTCCTTCTGTCATATCTTTCTAATGTTGACGGAATCAGTGTGCTCTGTTTTTCATTTAAGAGAGAGGCAATGCCCGTTTTCGCTTCTTTATCCTCCAGGTCTTCATACACCTGTGTAAAATAACCCTCTGCCGTCCCGGGAGTGTAATTTTCTGGTTCAGGATACGTGGTAATCACACCTTCAAAATTACGCATCACTATTTTTTCTGGACTCTGAGAAATGATGTAGTTAGGCTGGAGAGTAATTTTCCCTCCTCCCCCAGGTGCATCGACTACAAAAGTGGGGACACTGTAGCCTGAAGTATGGCCGCGCAGCCCTTCCATTATTTCCAGTCCTTTAGAAATCGGTGCCCTGAAATGGCCGATTCCTTCTGATAAATCACATTGATATATATAGTAAGGCCGGACGCGTATTTTGACTAAATCGTGCATGAGTTTTTTCATTATAGAAACACTATCGTTAATTCCCGCCAATATAACCGCTTGGTTTCCTACAGGCACGCCTGCATCTACAAGCATCTCACAAGCTTTCTTTGCCTCTTCTGTAATCTCGAGAGATGTATTAAAGTGGGTATTTAACCAAACAGGGTGATATTTCTTTAAGATGTTACACAAGTTCTCAGTAATCCGTTGCGGAAAGACTACAGGTGCTCTTGTTCCAATGCGGATAATTTCTACATGTGGAATCTCTCTTAGCCCTTTTAATATATATTCAAGGATTTTATCATTAATTAATAACCCGTCTCCTCCAGATAATAAAACATCTCTCACCGATGGTGTATTTTTTATATATTCTATGGCGCCATCAAGCTGTTTCTTGGGCACCCCCATTCCAATCTGTCCTGAAAAACGCCTTCTAGTACAATACCTGCAGTACATAGAACACTGATTTGTAACCAAAAACAGCACCCGGTCCGGATAGCGGTGCGTGAGTCCCGTAACCGGAGAATCCTCATCTTCTTCTAATGGGTCCTCCATGTCATACTTCGTTTTCTGAATTTCTTTGCTTATGGGTACGGACTGCATGCGAATAGGACAGCGTGGGTCATTTGGATCCATTAGTGAAGCATAGTAAGGGGTAATATTTAAAGGAATGGTTTTCGTTGAAATTCTAACGCCCTCTTCTTCTTCAGGAGTTAAGTGAATAACCTTTTTTAAGTCATCTAACGTACGGATCGTGTTGGTAAGCTGCCAGATCCAATCGTTCCACTTCTCTTCAGGAATATCTTTCCAAAGCTCAAATTCACTCCAGTGAAGCTTAGGTTTATAAAGCTTATGATTCATGAAATGACCTCCTTTTCAAGGTTTCAGTCAGGATAGACGTAAATGAAAGGCTCAGTTGCTGCTATTAAACAGGGCTATGATCTGCCTCTCATTCATATCAGTTATCAAACAAGACTGGACAGCCTTTTAGAAAAACTTTTTCATTACGAAAAAGCAGTTTATAGTCCATGCTTATGACAAATAAATGAAATATATTTTAAAGAACACCCATTTCCTTACAGAAAGGACTGGTGAACAGTCAGGTCCTTCACCCATACGTTCATGTTTTCAAGGGAATTATATATATAGCAGTTATTCGTCAGCCTCCCCCTGTACAAGTACCCTAGTTGGTAGAAAGCGGTATTCATGCCAAAGGAAAGAGCCCTGGCAATTGAATAAGCACAGATGATCTTTTGCTTGTACAAATCCCTTTCCAATTCTTGTAGAAGAAATTTCATAAGACCATGTTTTCTTTCTTCCGGGATTGTTGCACAATCTGTTAATTCTGCATTACGATACGTATGATTTACCTCTGCCGAAGCAGCACTGACGATTTTTTTATTTTTTTCGGCTACATAAAAAACCTGTCCTTCACTCAGCTTCTTTTTTACATAGGCAGGCTCGTTCATCGGAGTGGGGTAGATAGAGAATACTTGGCTGTATAAACGGGCAAGTTCCGTACAATCCCTTTCATTTGCTTTTCTTATTGTATAGGCAGCAGGTACCTTGTCTGGATCCTTTTTCCTGAGGCTTGTTTTAAGGAGTTTTGTCAATAACTCATCTTCCTCCAGCCAGCTGGCGGTGTAACGACGATCAGTCGTTTGATATTTTACCATTGCATAATTATCTGCACCGCTGAAATACTTTGAAAAGACAGCCTCTGGGGTATACCCCTTCTCAAGGAGTGACATCCAATTTTCCTGGAATGAATAAATAATTAGTTTTTCAACCGGTTTGTTTACAGTAAGCTTTTGGATGGTGTCGAGCAATACACCCGTTGAACCATAAAAACCATCCACACGCAGTCGTTTGTTAAAGTAATCCAATTCTATTTCTGCCTCAAGGTTATCTTGATGCACAATGATTGTTTCGGATTGTAAATTCACTAGATGCTCCTTTCTGTCCAAATTTCTTTCTTCAACCAATATATGTAGAAAAAGAAGCCCTTACCACCCACGAAAACACCATTGATCACCGGTTTATTTTCTGGAAAATTGCACACCATAATCATAGGTGTAAATTTTAAATAAGGAAGGCGGAATTCAAATGAAAGAAAAGGGCAGACAAGGAGAAGAACCAACAATTGCGAATGGGATAGATGACGATGAAGAACTCAGTGAAAGAGCTACAGAGGAAGAGATTAAAAATGGGGAGTCAACGAGAGTCATAACCCTAAGCTACGATGAAGATCCTCGATTAGGAGATAACAGAAGAGAGTAGAGTACGAAAAAAGAATCCCCCGAATGTACAGGGGATTCTTTTTACAAAGTTTTATAGACTGATGATGTCCTTATCCTTCAAGAAGGAGAGTTTCAGGGTCTTCTAAAAGTTCTTTTACTTTTACAAGGAAACCTACAGCTTCTTTACCATCAACGATACGATGGTCATAGGACAGGGCAATATACATCATTGGGCGATTTTCCATTTTTTCTTTATCAATAGCCACTGGGCGCCATTGGATCGTATGCATCCCAAGGATACCAACTTGTGGTCCATTCAGGATCGGTGTGGAAAGCAGGGAACCAAAGACACCACCATTTGTGATGGTAAAGCTTCCACCTTGAAGATCCGACAGGGCCAGCTTGTTATCACGGGCTTTTTTAGACAAATTGAGTATTTCCTGCTCGATTCCGGCAAAACTCAATCTGTCAGCATCACGGACAACAGGAACGACGAGTCCGTCGTCAGTAGATACAGCCATGCCAATATCATAGAACTCTTTTTTCACGATCTCTTTATCTTGTATTTCCGCATTAAGGTATGGGAACTGCTTCAAGGCAGCTACCACTGCTTTCGTGAAGAATGACATAAAACCAAGCTTTACATCATGCTGGTCAAGGAATGCATCTTTTCTTCTTTTCCGCAAATCCATAACCGCAGAAAGATCAACTTCATTGAAAGTAGTCAGCATGGCAGACGTTTGCTGTACATCTACTAAACGGTTCGCAATGGTTTGGCGTCTGCGGGACATTTTTTCCCTTACCACTGGCTTACCGTTGAATTCATCTTTATTTGCTGCAGGAGCAGCTTCTTTTTTAGGTGCTGAAGGCTGTGATTGCTTTTGCTCGGATCCTTTGTTTGCCTCATAGGAGTCCACATCTTCTTTACGGACACGGCCTAGTGGATCACGCGTTGGCACCTGGCTGATATCGATTCCTTTTTCCCGTGCCAGCTTACGAGCAGCCGGTGAAGCGACAGGACGTTCAGAAGCTGGAACCTCTTCTGTCTCCTCCTGAGCTGGAGATTCCTGCTTCGCATCCTCTTTAACTGATTCTTGCTTTGGTGCTTCTTTCTTTTCTTTGCTTGCACCGCCAGCAGACTCCCCTACAATTGCAATGACATCCCCAACCTGAACTGTATCTCCAGGCTCTTTTACGAGCTCCTGAATGATACCGGACTCTTCAGAAGTAATTTCTACGTTAACTTTATCTGTTTCGAGTTCAGCGATGTTTTCACCTTTTTCCACTTGATCACCCGGCTGCTTCAGCCATTCTGCAATCGTTCCTTCTGTAATCGATTCAGCGAGTTCTGGTACTTTGATTTCAGCCATTATTTAGGGCCTCCTTCTGATTTCTGGTTCAGTGCTTCATTGATAATGCGGGACTGTTCTTTTTTATGAACTTTCGGATCACCTTCAGATGGGCTGGAACGTCTTCTTCGTCCGATGTAGCTTACATCTGCCCCCTCTGGTGCCACCTGGCGCAGTAACGGCTGGATATAAGTCCACGCTCCCATATTGGAAGGTTCTTCTTGTACCCATACCACTTCTTTTACATTATTATAACGTGAGATCACTTCTTGAATCTCTTCCTCAGGGAAAGGATAGATTTCTTCTACTCTTACAATATGAAGCCAGCTTGTATCCATATCATCATTTATCGTTTCATGCAAATCAATTGCCATTTTTCCAGTACAGAAGATCAAACGTTCAACCTTTTCTGCATCCTGTCCAGTTTTCGGTTCTTCCAAAATCGGCTTAAAATGACCTTGGGTAAACTGATCTGCAGAAGAAGCAACATTTGGGTTACGCAATAAGCTCTTAGGTGTTAAAAGTACTAATGGTCTTACTTCCTCTTTTTCCAAAATAGCAGCCTGCCTTCTTAATAAGTGGAAATACTGAGCAGAGCTGGACAGGTAGCAGACATTCCAGTTGTTTTCAGCTGCTAGTGTCAAAAAGCGTTCTGGGCGAGCGCTGGAGTGTTCAGGGCCCTGTCCTTCATAACCATGCGGCAGAAGCATAACCATACCAGACTTCTGGCCCCATTTTGCCCGGCCTGCAGAGATAAACTGATCAAACAGGACCTGAGCAGCGTTTGCGAAATCTCCAAATTGCGCTTCCCATAAAACAAGCGTTTCTGGTGAATGAACATTGTATCCATATTCAAAACCTACTACGGACCCTTCAGAAAGCGGGCTGTTATGGACCGCAAAGGATGCTTTCGCGTTAGATAATGTATGAAGAGGAGAATAAATATCCCCATTTTTATAGTCATGGAGCACGATGTGTCGGTGAGCAAATGTTCCGCGCTGGGAATCCTGACCAGTCAGCCTGACTGGGGTTCCATCAGTAATAATAGAGGCATAAGCCAACGTTTCAGCGTGCGCCCAATCAATCTTTCCACCTTCTTCAAATGCTTTTTCCCGGCGTTTAAGAATCTTTTCTAATTTAGGAAAGACCGAGAAACCTTCTGGCCACGTGATTAATTCTTTATTGATATGACGAAGTTGATCTGTCTCTACCCCTGTTTCTATAGTTGGAAGTCTTGACTCTACCTCCTCGGGTATTTCAACTGGGACTGGTTCATCTGATTTATTACCAGATACCTTGTCATATTTTTCCTGCAGGTTCGCCATCATATCTTCCTTGATTTGTTCAGCTTCTTCCTTAGTGATCAGTCCATCTTGAATTAAACGGTCAGCATAATATTCACTGGCAGTCTTATGCTTTCTGATTTTCTCGTAAAGATGAGGCTGTGTCGCAGCAGGCTCGTCCATTTCGTTATGACCAAAACGACGGTAGCCGATCAAGTCAATGAGAAAATCCTTTTGGAATCTTTTCCTATATTCATAAGCAAGCTGCACCGCTGCAATACATGCTTCCGGATCATCAGCATTTACATGAACAACAGGGATTTCATAGCCCTTTGCCAAGTCACTTGAATACATCGTAGAACGGGAATCATGAGACTCTGTAGTAAATCCAAGCTGATTGTTAGCAATAATGTGGAGTGTTCCGCCAGTTTGATATCCTTTAAGCCGGCTTAGGTTTAACGTTTCGGCTACGATGCCCTCTCCTGGGAAGGCAGCATCCCCATGTATAATGATCGCTGTTGACTTAGAGGCATCTTGTCTCGGGAAACCCGGCGCAGACCGGTCATCCTGTGCTGCACGGGCAAACCCTTCTACTACCGGGTTTACGAATTCCAAGTGACTCGGGTTATTTGCAAGAGTGATTCTTGTTTCATAAGACTCCTGCTGAATAGATTTCTCAGCACCTAAGTGATATTTCACATCTCCAGTCCACCCATAGTTAATTCCGGTGGATCCCTCTGATGGAACAAGCTCTTTGTTAGGAGAATGCTGAAACTCAGAGAAGATCATGTCATATGGCTTACCAAGCACGTGAGCAAGAACACTCAGGCGGCCCCGGTGCGCCATTCCGATCATGACATCTTCCGCTCCTCCGCGGGCTGAATCATGTACATATTCATCAACGATGGGAACTAAGGTATCGACACCTTCTATAGAAAACCTCTTTTGACCGACAAAGGTTTTATGCAAAAATTGCTCAAAGCTTTCTACTTCACGTAAACTGGTGAAAAGTGATTTTCTTTTCTCATCAGATAACGTTTTATAAATTTCACCTGATTCAACCATCTTATTTAGCCACTGGTGCTCTTCTACATCATGAACGTGGTCAAATTCAAAGGCGATTGTTTTTGTATAAGAGTCCTTTAGATGGCTGATCGCCTCAAGGCCATTAGTCACATGGGACGGAGCATCAGGACAAATGATATCTGCTGGAAGTCTTTCAAGATCTTCCTCAGTTAATCCATATTCCTTGGGGTTTAAAAAAGGATTATCGTCTCCCGGCTCTTTAAGCGGATTAATATCCGCAGACAAGTGACCATGAACTCTGATATTTTCAGCTAGCTTAACGGCGGCTGCTACTTTATGTACGCTAGCAGCTGTTTCTCCTTCTTGCTGTGCAGGTGCATGTCCGTTAACTATCTTTACGTCACTGGAAGGCGGACCAAATTGATCAAACCAGTCTTTCATATCAGGATCTATGGAACTTGGATCTTCCTGATATTGTTCGTAAAGATCCCATACGTACCCAAGGTTAGGACCGTAAAACCCTTCCCATGGTTCCCCCTGCTTGGTTGCTTTTCTGCTCATCTGAACAAACCTCCAACTACTAAGTGATGAAAAATTTTGAACATGGGTGACAGTAAAACTTATTATTCTGAATGAAAGATTCTTATGTAGGGATGGTCTTCCATTGCCCTTAATTCCTTAAAACTCTTTTTTCTAACCACTCCTCCTGAGTCATTGGACTAATGCGAGAAGTACTTCTATAAACAAATGTTAATTTATGGATAAAGCACCCCCCATTTGGGGAGAACGCTTTCACCAATTAATTTTAACATGATGTAAACGCATTCTCAAAAATATCCCGTGTTTTGTCGCATTTCTTTGCTGAGAATTCAGTAAGGACTTTGAGAAAAAACGAATCATCATGCCTATGATATAAATACAGATTGTAACAAGTCGTCAATTTGTGTCTAATATGTGAAAGCTATAAATCTATTGTACAATAAAAAACATGATTTTTCAGGCACTCTCGCAAAAATTTTTAATTTTTTCGGTATCATTTTTAAAGCTTAACTATTCTAAATTTATCAAATTTTCCGTTTATTTATCTTATCCTGCAGCCTGCTTTAAATGTGCTAAAATAAAAAGGCATACATACCAATGCCAGGAGTGACTTTCATTATGATTAAAGGTGTAATTTTTGACTTAGATGACACGCTTCTTTGGGATAAGAAAAGTGTCCAGGAAGCTTTCCGGGAAACATGCAAGGAAGCACAAAAAGAAAAAGGAATTGACCCACTATTATTGGAGGAAAAGGTAAGAGAAGAGGCAAGCACCCTCTACAGCTCTTATGAAACCTTCCCTTTCACTAAAATGATAGGAATTAACCCTTTTGAGGGGTTATGGGGTGACTTTACAGACAAAACCGATATTGGGTTTAGAAAAATGAGCAAAATGGCTCCAGATTATCGAAAAGAGGCGTGGACAAGAGGCTTGAAGCAAGCAGGAGTGGACGATCCTGTTTTCGGAGCATACCTTGCTGAACGGTTCCCTCATCACAGAAGACAGTTGCCCTTTGTATATGATGACACCTTTGAATTGTTAGCAGAACTTCAAAAAGACTATCGCATGCTCCTCTTGACTAACGGCTCTCCTACCTTGCAGAATGAAAAGCTTGAAATGACACCTGAACTTGTTCCTTATTTTGACTATATTCTGGTCTCTGGAGCATATGGAAGAGGAAAACCTGATGCGAGCATTTTCGAACATTCCTTGTCTCTTTTAAACTTGACAAAGGATGAAGCTGTAATGATTGGAGACAACCTTAACACAGATATTAAGGGCTCTAATAAAATAAATATGAAAAATATCTGGATTAACCGAGAAAACAAGGAACCTCAACCAGACATCCCCTTTACTGAGGAAGTAAAAAGTTTAAAAGAAATTCCCGAAGTCCTGAAAAAATGGAATAAAAACTAAGAAAAGCATTTTCCTGAAAGGAATCAGGAAAATGCTTTTTTAGAAGAAAGGGAGCTCCCTCTCTTTTTTTGACTTCAGCACCTTCCTGAAGATAATCATTGCGAGCTATTCTCCCTCTTCCATTATTAGAAAGAAACACCATGCTTCGTCAGACTCTCCCGGATCACTCCTGTAAGTGAACAAGGAGCAGGAGTGATCCTGCTCCTTGTTTTACATGTCAGGCAGACTTTTTAAATAGTCCACAACCATACTTGGCTGTTCCTGCAGCGTCCACCCTTTACTTTTTAACTTTTGTTCATGGGACCGATTAAAGGCTTTGACTTCTTCCTGAATATAAAAAATCCAGTCATTCATTTCCTCTTTTCTTTCCTTTGAAAGGCTCTCTTCTACTGTACAGCAAATAAATGAACGGCAAACACTTGTTTTGTAACCAGACGGAAGGCCGCATCCTTGATTTGATACAAAAAATTGACACGTTGAGTAACTAAGCTTAGTGTCCTCTTTCTCCATTGGCAACATGGAAGAAGTATTAACCTTTTCAAAAGCAGGATTCACTTCAGCCTCTATTTTTATTGAATAAGAAGAAACAATAGCCTCAGGATGTTTATATATCGTCTCGTAAAAGAAGTTTTTATCCCTATCCGCCATTTTCTTAATCTCGAATAAAGTGAAAACTGGGCTGTAGCTGCAGCATCCAACCTTTTCTAAAACGTCCTCACCTCTTTGAAAAAATGGATCCGGACATCGAACGCAGGCTGCGGCAGTTATCTGCTTATTGTCTTTATCGATCGTAATCATTTTCCAATACTCTCCCGCTCTCTTTCTGTCTTTTTTTAGTGCCAGGCTTTTTGATACAATCTGTATGAGTAACAGAACTGCTTTCACATTTTAAATGTGGCTGTTCTTTCTGACAACCCCTTTTCTTTTCCTCTCTACTTAGCAGTCAAAGTATTTTAATTAGTATGTGTATTTTATATGGAGTTGACTAAACCTGACTATGCCGCTAAGATTACTAAATGCAACAAGAAGAGAGGTGGAAGTGTTATGGAAGCAGAAACAAAAAATAAGCCTGTCACCCTTTCTATCAATAAGTCAGCACAGTTGCTCCCTCCCCCACAGACTTTACTCACTGTCGGCGGGATTCTCACTGCTATTATTTTGACTTTTATTACCTTACAAATTGCAGACGGGCAGATGGCTCTCTTATTATGGATAGGATTATTACTAGGCTATACTCTTTTTCATTCAAGGTTCGGGTTTACATCCGCTTTTCGGAGGTTCCTTGCCGTAGGAAACGGGGAAGCCATAAGAGCTCATATGGTCATGCTGGCTGTTGCCTCAACCCTATTTGCTCCTATATTGGCTTTTAATCTGAGCTTTTTTGGTGATGATGTTTCTGGTTTAGTATCGCCGGTCGGGGTCAGTGTTATCTTTGGCGCCTTTATTTTTGGCCTTGGCATGCAGCTTGGCGGCGGCTGAGCCTCTGGAACTTTATATTCCGCAGGTGGCGGAAGATCATCCATTTTTATTACATTAGCTGGGTTTATCGCCGGTTCTGTAATCGGTGCATGGCATTTTGACTTTTGGTTAAATGATATGCCTTCATTGCCTGCTATTTCATTGGCAGAAAGTACGGGCCTAGGGTTCCTTGGTGCCTGGGCTGTCCAAATTGCAGCGTTTGCTTTCATTATATGGCTTACTTTTTATATCGCTAAAAAAAGAAAACCGCCCCGTATGGCTGAATTGCCAACGGAGAACGGCTGGAAGAGAATCTTTAGAGGGGCCTGGCCTATTCTCATTGCAGCTGTCGTCCTTGCTGTTCTAAATGCCATTACTCTTTTGACCCGTGGAAGCCCTTGGGGAATCACGTCTGCCTTCGCTCTTTGGGGATCCCAAATCTCCCAGGGCATGGGAATTGATGTCGCATCCTGGTATTACTGGTCTAGAGACGGTATGGAAGAGCAGCTTACACAGTCTGTTTTTCTTGACTCGACAAGCGTCATGAATTTCGGTCTCGTAACCGGGGCTTTTATTGCCTCAGCTGCCGGAGGACTATTCGCTCTTAAGAAAATTCCATTTAAAACAGCTCTTGCTTCTTTAATCGGCGGTCTGTTAATGGGGTACGGAGCAAGACTGGCATTTGGATGTAACATTGGTGCATACTTCAGCGGCATTGCTTCGTTTAGTGTGCACGGATGGGTATGGGCTGTTATGGCCCTTCTGGGTACTTATACAGCCCTTTGGATCATGCCATGGTTCGGTCTGAAAGTACCTAAGCCAAATGATAAATCTTGTTAAGCAAAACTGTCTTATACGGTAGAGAGCCGTGTAAGACAGTTTTTTACTTTCTTCTGTGTCAGGATGCTCCTTTTACTGCTCTCTTTCTTCTCCCCAGTTCTTGCTTACCTCAAGGTAAGGTCTCAATCTTTTTACATACCTTCTTACTCTGTAATAGACTTCTTTTCGTAAATTAGGTGAAGGTATATGAGAGGAGATATTAGAGAGCTCCGGATATACTCCGTAATTATGAAAAAGAACGGGAACCACCATCTTATGAAGGATCCTTCCGGAATGTTGATCAATCACTTCGATGTCTACTTCTGCAACCAAGGACCCTATTTTATCTTCCGGCTTTTTTCTATATACTTGTTTTATATCAAATACATATTGAGGCACACGATCATCTCCTGAGAACATCTCTTGCTTTTTCTATTCCCTTTACCCACACTACCAAACAAAAGGAGAACAGAAGATGGATGCTCAACAAGTTTTCGCCCTGCTTTGTATCGGGTTTGTCCTGGCTGCTTTTGACAAAAAGAAAGAGCACTTTCCCTTGCCGTTACTTCTTTTAGCAGCTGGAATCCTCTGTTCCTTCGTTCCGTTTTTTTCAAATATCGAAGTCACCCGAGATCTCATTTTTGATTGGTTTCTGCCTGCGCTTTTATTTGTTGCTGCTTATCAATTTCCGTACAGGGATTTAAAAAAAGACGCGGGCTTAATATCCACCCTGGCAACTATTGGCTTGCTGCTCACCTTTATCCTTTTAGGCATCAGCCTATATATCTTATTAAGCCCCTTTTTGGAAGTAAGTTTAGTTGCTTGTCTGTTAATTGCAGCTATGCTGACTCCTACGGATCCAGTAAGTGTGGTAACAATCTTAAAGCAGACAGGACCCCAGGAAGCGGCAGACATTGTCGAAGGTGAATCATTATTAAATGACGGAACAAGTATTGTGTTATTTACTTTAATGAGTACGATGTATTTTGAATCACAACAGTTTTCCATAAATTCCTTTCTAATCGATTTTTTACTTGTCACTTTCAGCGGCGCTGCCATTGGCCTCATTATCGCTTTTTTAGCGAATAAATGGATGCACCTGATTAAAGATAATGAATATCACATTTTTCTCTCCCTTTTGTTAGCTTATATCAGCTTTTATATTGCTGAATCCCTTCAGGTGTCAGGAATCCTGGCCACTGTAGCTGCAGGGCTTTTTTTATCCCGGCATTTTCATGTAAATGGAGACAAAGAGGTGAAAGAGAGACTTGATGGTTTTTGGGGCATCATCGAGCTCTTGATGATATGCCTCGTATTTTTATTAATTGGAATTGCAGGCGGACAGCAGCCTTATATATCTTATTTATATTATATCCTGGCAGGCTTTTTACTGATGATTGCGGCAAGATATATTGTACTGGCCCTCATTATGTACCTTATCCCCTTTTGGAGACATCGGTTTCACTTTCAAGATTACTTAATCCTTGGGTGGGGGGGAATGAAAGGAACCATTTCATTAGCTCTGCTTCTTGGCCTGAATGCGGGTGGAAAGAACAGCGAAGTGATTTTCACCCTTACATTTGGCATTGTATTTTTATCCATTTTTATTCAAAGCTTAACGATGTATCCCATAACAAGAAAATTAAAAGCGCAGGAACAAAAGAAAAAGGAGAGCTCATAAAAGCTTCCCTTTTTTGCATTTCTTTGCACCATTGTGCTTTTCTGCTTATATTCCGGCGCTTCTTTGCAGTCTTTTTACAATTTCCATAAACTCATCTGGACCGATGCCAGGCGCAAACTCCTCCGGGATTTCTTCTAAGTCAGGTATTGGAGCACCGTCCGGAGTGCCTATAACTACCTCCAATTGTCCTCCATCCGGGTGCTGTCCTTTCCATATCTGTGCAATATCACGGTAATACTTGTCACTCCATGTGTATAATCTTCTATGAAGTCCCTGTGCTTCATATTTTCTTGCATGGTCAAAAGCTCTGTTATCCAGGTTAGGAATCGGAATCATCTTTGTCATGTCCACACCTGTAGCTACTTCCAATGCTTTGGCATAGGCAAGAACGTGAGTTCCTCCTCTAACAAGCAAATATCCTATCATTTCACGAGCAGTTTCATTGGATGTCATTTCATATACTCTCATTTTATGTGTGCGTGCCCCGACTTCAAGGAAAAAGTTATTTACTAAATCCAATATAAGATTTCCGCTGGTAAAGGCGTAATCTCCATTCCAGGGCCTTCCCATGGAATCACTTAACAAAGCAGACTGGGCACTGACAATAAAATGCTGACTGTTTCGTTTGTCTTTGGCTGCCTGCATAGGTGTAATATCCGGATCACCAGGGAAGGTGGTTCCTTCTATCATTAAATTAATTGTATTGGATACTAATTCCACATGCCCAAATTCTTCTGCCGTAATACTGGCAATAATTTCGTAAAACGGCCTTAATTTTTTCTTGTTTCTGAAATTAAAAGATTGGATCATATACGTGTTTAACGTGGACATTTCTCCAAATTTTCCTCCGAGGAGCTCTTGAACAGCTGCGGCCCCGTTAGCATCAGGAGATTTCGGCTTCGGCAAATCAATTGCCAGCTTATCAATTCTCTTAAACAACACTACCCCTCCATTCATAACACGTGTGGTCCTTTTAAGTTGTATGAAAGAGCAGGGTTGTATCATTCTTTTTTAAGAAGGCATCACCCAGACAATTTGTGCGATTCTCACGTAAAATGTTGAACCATGAGATTCTACAACTACATGCTCAGGCATAACATTTTGTATAACACCCTGCACATTTCCTCTCACAGTTTCTATAACCACCCGGCTGCCTCGGATTGAAAGCAGTGTTTGATACACATAAGGGTCTACATTCGTAACAAGCTGTGGAGTTGATTCCATTTTTACCGCCTCCATTTTCTTATTCGAAATAACTTATGTTATAAGAAAGAAAAGAGTGCGTCTGCCTATTAAAAAAGAATGTATGAAGCGTAACATTCCTCTAAATCGCCATATTTTTGAATATTATATTCATGACTTATTAGTCTTTTAAATTAAAATCTTTTCAAAATTTCCTTTATTTCATAGTCCCTTGAAAATTACATGAAACATGTTATTTTTATAATATATTATTTAACTTTATACAGGATTTATCTTTTCACTCCTACAATATTAAGGTAAGGTTGGATAACTATACAATTATATACGTGAATAGAGGTGTTTTTTTTTGGAAAATCAATCAACAAATAGAAATGGGAGTTTTATGCGATTTATTATCCCCTCTCTCATAGGGATTTTTCTTTTTATGATTCCCATTTCTTATGACGGTTCCGTTACAATTCCAGTAGCTATATTAGCTGGAATGGTGGAGGACTTACTTGGGCCTGCCCTCCCTGCTATTGTCACCATTTTAATCGGACTTGCAGTTGTCGGAACTTTGCTCGCTAAAGTGGCCGCTGTTTCGTGGATTACTAATAATACTTTTCTAGATAATTTATTTTCGGTCACTCCCATTTGGTTTATCGTAAGGATCATTGGATTCATCCTTGCGGTGATTACTTTGTTTCAATGGGGTCCTGAGTGGATCTGGCACGAATATACTGGCGGCTTAATGCTTTTTGACCTTCTGCCTCTTCTCTTTACAGTCTTCTTGTTTGCTGGCTTGTTTCTGCCGCTACTCTTGAATTTTGGACTGCTGGAATTTGTCGGCACACTATTAAACAAGATAATGAGGCCCTTGTTTACGCTTCCTGGCCGTTCTTCAATTGACTCTTTAGCGTCTTGGATGGGAGACGGAACAATCGGGGTGCTTTTGACCAACCAGCAGTACGAACAAGGTTATTACACGAAAAGAGAAGCTGCCGTCATCGGGACGACATTTTCTGTAGTCTCTATTACTTTCAGTATTGTCATCATTGAGCTTATGGAATTGGGCCATATGATTATCCCTTACTATTTGACCATTGTGGCAGCCGGCTTAGTTGCCGCTCTTATTATGCCGAGAATCCCTCCGCTTTCCAGAAAGTCAGATGACTACTATGAAAAGGCAGAACGAAAAGGGAGCAATGATCAGATACCAGAAAACACATCAGCTGTCTCTCATGGTTTGCGTCAGGCAGCAGCAAAAGCGCAAGAAAACAAATTCCGCACGGTAGCTACTGGCGGCGTGAAAAATGTCCTTGATATGTGGCTTGGCGTCCTGCCGATTGTGATGGCACTGGGAACAATTGCTGTTATTATTGCTGAATTTACCCCATTTTTCGTTTGGCTTGGTACACCATTTATCCCGCTGTTGGAACTAATGCAGGTTCCTTATGCTGCTGAAGCATCACAGACAATGCTTATCGGGTTTGCAGATATGTTCCTTCCAGCAGTGATTGGAGCAGACATTGCCAGTGAGTTCACACGGTTTGTGATCGCATGTTTATCTGTAACTCAGCTTATCTATATGTCCGAAGTCGGGGGCTTGCTTCTTGCTTCTAAGTTACCAGTAAGGTTTATCGACCTTGTGATTATCTTTATCCAAAGAACTATCATTACTCTTCCAGTAATCGTAGTTATTGCTCACTTTATTTTTTAATCACAAAAGGGATTGGATCAGAACCTTCCTTTATAGATAAAGATTCAGAATGGTACTGCACCCCAAATGGTAGAGGATATAACCTATCATTTGGGGTATTTTTCTTAGACATAGTGTAGTAATGAGGGTAGAGAAAACTTGCAAACGGCATAGAAAACATACCATGAATGCGAGAAATGAAGCTTCAAAGGAGGTGGTCCTTGTTTCTTTAGATGCAAGTGAGTGCCTTTTTACCAGTTGCCTCCAATGTAAACATAGGATAAAAGAAAAAGGCACTCACTGTTTGGTGAATGCCTTTTATCTGAGTTTTCCTATATACTTTTTATTTACTCCGACTTTGACTCGCCGGCTTCAGTTCTTTTCTTTCCATACCAATCATCGAGAACTTTAGCATCAAGCACTTTGTTTTTTACAAAGTCTTGCTGTTCTTCATCAAATTGGCTGGTCCAGTCAAGCTCAAGATCATCAGCCAGACGGACAATCGTTAATAGTTCCTGCCATGCTACATAGCGCTTATACCAGAAAAATTGCGGCTGCTCGCTCATATATGGGTAAAGATCGTCAAATTCAGTGTGTTTACAATCGATCGTGCGTTCAAACTGTACTTTGGCATCCTGAATCTTCTCTTCAAAGAAAGAACCAATATTCTTTTCCATGTCCTCTCTCACTCTCCCCTTTATCTAATCTCACACGTCCTAATAGGATGATATGATTTAAGATTATTTTGCCATAACCGGCCTATGAAAGCAAAGGAAGATGCATATATAAATAGAAAATTTTTTATACATATGAAAAATCTTCCATGTCCTGGGAGACGCCATCTCCTTTGTCAGGCTATTCTTAATGCCTTGGTCTTCTTTTAATAAAAGGCTTTGTTACATCTTGTTGGTGATTTTCGTGGGTATTCGCTTACGTCTAAATGGACAAGAATGGACAAGCGCGGCATCCATTCTTCTTCACTTCATTCCCAGCATCTTCTATGCACCTGCAGGCACAAGTGCCACATCCGTTCAGCTTCATTTCATTCGCTTCACGGTGTCTTCTGTGCCTCGGTATGGATTCAATTTTCTCTCGGGAAAACCCACCCTGCAGCACCTTCAGCTTCTGCTATTGCTGAAGGCTTCTCGCACTACTTATAAAAAATCAACATCAGTCTTTAACAAAGCCTAAAAAAAGAGCATCCGCATAAGCGTGAAGCTCTCTTCATATTTTTCAGCTGATTTCTTGCAGACGTTTTTCCATCTTTCGAACCTTATAGTCTTCAGCATGAAGGTGCTCAAATTCCTTAAGCCTGCGTCTCATCTTACTTTTTACAGTCACAGCCGGTAGAATTCCCTTATTAATCAAGTGTTTTGTAAGGAAATCTACGTGACCGCTTTCATACTTATCATTTTCTTCAACTGTCTCAAGGTAATGATACATTGCATCCTCCAGGCTCTCATACTCAGATACGAAATCACCATATTTCTCCACACAATATCTATAGTTATTTTCACTTAATTTATTTATAAAAATGGTCATAAACTTCTCTTCATTACCTTCAAAGGTAACTCCCTTTCTTTCAAGAAGCTTAATAAAAATAACCATCTCCTTATTGTAGAAAGCGGATGCTTTTCTCATCTCTCTTGTTATATGAATAGACATGCTTGAACGACCGCTTGATCTTGCGTATAACCGGTTAAGCAAAGCTCTGGACACTTCCGGTTTCAATAAAAAGCTTGGATGGGCTGTCTTTAAATAGCGATCAATCTCTTGATGAAGAATCTCGTTTGTCTTTTCTTCTTTTTCAATTTCCTTCAGCAACTCAAGACGCTGAAACTCAGCATATTCACGAATTCTCTCCTTTGTTTCCTCCGCCCATTTTTGTCTTTGCCACGTCATTCTTTCTTTTAATGTTCCCAGCATGAAGACTCCTCCTTTCAGATGAACATTCTCTCTCATGTTCTCTGTCATTTTTCTCTGTTATTTTTAATCCAAAAAGAGTGTACCATAGACTATTTGAAAAGAAAAGCTAGAATTATAAAGTATTTTATCAAAATATGATTCTCATCTAGCCTCATAATGATATTTACTAGATTATTACGTCTAATCGTTATTATTCTGGAAGATTCTAATAATTTAATAAACTATCTTTGTCGTGATAAACTAAACAAGAAGTCAAAAAACAGGAGGGTTATCATGTCTATTTTCCGTGAAGACTCGCTGGCTGGTGAGCATGCTTTAATAACAGGAGCAACTGGCGGAATCGGAAAGGAAACAGCCAGGCTCCTCGCTTCCATGGGAGCAGATATTACAATTACAGGAAGGAATAAAGAAAAGCTTGCTGCCCTTAAAGTCGAATTAACAAACAGCAGTCCGGATATATCTGTAGCCTCATTTCCCTGTGATATAGGAAATAATGAAGAAAGAGAGGAACTGGTTCACAAAGCAAAAAAGGAAAATGGCAAGGTCACCATACTTATTAACAGTGCAGGTGTGTTAGGTGGGAACGTACTTGAGGAACTCACACAAGAAGTGATGGAAAAAGTTATGCACATCAACTATACATCTGCAGTGTTATTATCCCAGCTTGTCTATCCTGACATGAAAGAAAGGCAGAAAGGTGCTGTCATTAATGTTTCCTCGCTATCCGGTTTAAGAGGAACCTATGGAAATACTGCTTACGCTGCTTCCAAATTTGCATTGATTGGCTTTACTCACTCTTTTGCAGTTGAAGCCATCCAGCATGGAATTAGAGTGAATGCGGTATGTCCCGGTTATGTAGATACAGAAATGGGGAGCCAGGCTATTGAAAAAGCCGGAAAACGACAACATCGTACGTTGCCTGAACAGCTGCAAATAGTAAATGCCTCTCTTCCATCTGGAAGGATTACTTCACCTGAGGAAGTGGCTCATACCATTGCCTTTCTGGCTACAGACAGCGCCAAAAACATTGTGGGAGAGGCTGTGAAAATTTCAGGAGGCGGTGTGCTGTAGCCAAAAAAAGAGAGCGTTCTTTTTCAAGAAGCTCTCTTATCTCACTACCAATTATGAAACTGTGACCAGGTGGTTCGTCCGATCAAAAAAGCTGCAATCGCGTAAGCCTCTGCCTCTTCCTTTATTCTTGCAATTCCTTGAGGAGGCTGTTCAACAGCAATTTCAAACTCTTCCGGTACCTCGTTTACCTCACCTGCAAAAGCTTCTCCCAGGAAGCGAACGCTATGGTTCATAGCCATCTCACCACTCCTCATTACTTCATAGAATGAAACGAATCCGTGCATTACTCCTCGGTAGCGTACCGTTTCCACTGGGATCCCATTTTCATGGAGCTTTTTACCGTATAATTCCCCTTCATCCCTAAGTGGATCAAACTCAGCAGTAACAATAAATGCTGGCGGAAGACCATCTATGTCCTTGGCTTCCAGCGGGGAAGTATATGGGTTATACCACATATCCTCTTCCGGTGTATAAGCATCTCTTGCTTTAAGCATAACCTGCCTGGATAATAAATAATATCCGCTGTCATACGCAGTTCTTGAGGCAAACTCTACATCCCGGAATGTTGTCAATGGATAATAAAGAATTTGAGCTGCAATCTCCGGTCCTTCCCGGTCCTGTGCCATCATTGTCACTACAGCAGCAAGGTTCCCTCCTGCACTGTCTCCAATTACGGCTAATTTTGAAGGATCTCCTCCAAGCTCTTCTGCGTGGTCATAAGCCCAGAGTAATGCATCGTAGCTGTCTTCCACGGCCGCAGGGAAAATATGCTCAGGAGCAACCCGGTAGCCAACCCCTATAACAATTGCACCCGTTCTGGCTGCCAGCCCTCTCATAACATTGTCATGAGTGTCAATACTTCCGTAGCCTTCAAGAAAAGCCCCTCCGTGATAATACAAAATGATTGGAGCTTCTTCTACATTTGAATAACGATAGACCCTTAAATCGATAGAGTGTCCATCGGAAACTTCTGTCTCATAATTTTCTCTTAACATCACTACCTCAGGGTTGGATGAACCCGTTGAAGCCAGAAAGGCAGGCGCTTCAATATCTAATGGAATTAAGTTATTATTTACAGCGTGAAGGATAACCGCAGTTTTTGATGGCAGCTTACCTTGATCGGTGCTCGACCAGAGCTGCACAGATAATATTAAAGCGATTATTACAGCAAACGATGAAAGGATAATTATTTTTAGGCTTTTTTTCCACATATTTTCTGTGTCACGTCCCTGAGAGACATGCCCTCCTCCTTCACAGTTGTTCTTAGTTGGTTGTTGATATTGTAATTATATCAAAAACAAAAAAGAAAATCTTTACATTTTCACATTTTATTTTGACATTTTTACATATTTTCTGTTTGTTTAAAATATAAAAAAACTCTGAAGATTTCATCTCCAGAGTAACGTTGATTTCTACTGTCTATGCAAAGGATAGTCATGGGGATGGACGAATTCATATCCTTCTTCTAACAATTTAGGTACAGCTTTTTTTACCCCTTCAGCTGTCCCGCTCCCCGGCTGGTTCATATGGAGCAAGGGAATAGATCCGGGCCTGCTGTCAAGAAGAGCTTTTTTCACCTCTTCTGCAGAATATGTTGCCCCCGCATCGCCTGCCACATCAAACCCTAACACCTCTAACCCTGCCTCTTCAACGATTGCTACGGCAACTTCATCATAGTAAGCGGTTCCTGAACGAAAGAAAACAGGCGGTTCACCAGTCAGCTGTGTTAATTCCTTCTGGGCCTCTCCTACTTCATTAAGAACTTCTTCTTCACTTTGTGTGCCTTGTATGCCCCACGCTGTTTGTCCTGAAACAGAAAGAGGAACGTGATCTGTCCCATGATTTTCTATGCGAAAAAGAGGGTTATCCGCCAGCTCTTTCGTCTTTTCAGGATTTTGTTCAGCCCACCTTTTATTAATAAACAATGACGCCTTTATTCGGTTTTCTATAAGAAATTCAACCAGGTCTTCATCATATTGATCCCCTTGCGGTCCTCCGCAGGCATCAAACGTCAGAGCAATAACTTTTTCATCAGTCGCCATGCGATGATAAACTCCTGTTACTTGTTCTCCCCATTCATTGGGTTTTTGGGAAGTCTCCTCTTGCTTGTCCCAACTTCTCTTTTCTTCCCCAATCAATTGTTTGTGACTGTGCAGCGTTTCTGCTTCACGATCTTCACCATGGTTTTGGCAGGAAAACAGCAGGAAACTAATGATAAGAAAAGGAAAAATAACCCATCGACATCTATCTGACATCAAACCCTTTCCCCTTCACAAATTCTTTCATATACGATCGCTTTGGATCTTTCAGCATGGAGGCCATTTGATCCGACCATCTTTGATTTCTCTTTCCATTTGTCCTTTTTGCATAATAAGCTGATACAATCTCATCAAACTCTCTTAATTCTCCTTCTATCACTTCTTCATTATTGTTATACGTGTTTTCATGATAGATATGATGAAGTGGCAGACGAGGTTTCTTCTCTGTATCTTTTGTCGGCAATCCTACACACAGGCCAAATAAAGGCAACACCCGATCCGGTGTCTGAAGGAGTTCACTTGCTTTTTCTAAATTATTGCGAATGCCTCCAATGTAACAAATGCCGTATCCCAAAGATTCCGCTGCAATTGCCATGTTCTGGGCCGCTAAAGAGGCATCAATCAAAGCGACCATAAATTTTTCTGTACTTTCTAAAGAAGGAATCACATTTGTTTCTTCTCTTTTTCCAATGTATTCATGTCTTTTCAAGTCAGCGCAGAAAACAAAAAAATGTCCATTCTCTTCAACATAACTCTGGGGCCCGGCAAGCTCAGCCAATGCTTTTTTCTTGTCTGGATTCGTCACTCCAATAATACTGTAGGCTTGTATGTAGCTTGACGTTGAAGCCTGCTGTGCGCATTGGATTAACGTATCAACTGTCTTTTTTGAAAGTGGTTTGTTTTCAAATGCCCTTACTGAACGGTGGGATAAAATGGTTTCGATCGTTGAATTCATTGTTTCCTCTCTCCTTACGTATACGCTCGTCCCTTTCCAGAGTCGCTAATTTCGACAAGCTCTTCTGGATAAGGCAGAAAAAAACTTTGCCTCAGTAAATATGCCTCCTCAAATCGAATGGCCCAGGATTTCAATATACTGATAATGCTTGTTAAAGGTATCTTTTTTTCTCTGTACCTTTCTAGCATATCAAGAAAGAAAGCTTTCTCACCAGCATGTAGCCCTGAAGATAAAAAACCAAATACATGCTCACACACATTAATATAACGTTTGGTAGAAGGAGCCTGTTGTAACGCATGTTTTAATGCAGCTTCATATTTTTCAAACACTCTCTCTGCAGGCAGCCTTTCATGATTAGCGGCTATATTTCCAAGCTCTTTCACACTTTTCTGGTCATAAGCCATAAGTAAAAATTTTTGTCTAGCATGAAAATTTACTAACTCATGTATTTTTTGCGTGCGTTTCTTTTCCTTAAAGGCAGCGAGAGTAAAAATCTTCGTATAAAAGTGTTCTCTTATCGTAAAATTGCTAAGTCTTCCTTCATCCTCTACAGCACAGCCAGAAAAGTGTGATAAAACTACTTCAGCAAAAAGTCCGCTCCCCAGTTCCTTAGTCGCTGACCCTTTCTCAGCTCCAGTGTACACCTTAGCATCAGAAATGCCGCATGTAGGGGATCTGTTTTTTAAAAGAAATCCATCAACTTCTTGTAAGCTTTTTATAAATCGTTCTGAAAATTTATGCATTTCACCTGTTATATTTTTCTTTATAGAAGGCTGGATCAGTTCCTTACTTCCATTATTATCTACAAGGCGGATCGTATCTCTTGGTACTCCTAAGCCGATTTCTACTTCCGGGCAAACTGGAATGAAGTTCACAAAAGAAGAAAGCCTCTGAATCGTTTTGTTTGGAATCATTTCTCCGTTATATCTGCACGCGTCAAATTCAAGGCACTTGCTCACGACGACTTGCGGTGTCGCAAATTCTCCCATTTTTCTCCCTCCAATACAGACAACTTCCATTGGCTATACCCTTATTTTTATCATTTTAGAAGGTATCTACACGAAAAGAAGAAAATTTATTGTAAGGACAAAACAAAAAAACACGCCTAAAAACGAGGCGTGTTTTTCAAACGAAATATGTAGGGACGTTAATTTATGTAAATCCTAAATATCCATTAGTCCTAAACTAATGTCGAGCGCTTTCTTTACTTCTTCCATCATCGCATCGTCAAGATGGGTGATCTTATCTGTCAAACGCTGCTTATCAATCGTCCGAATTTGTTCAAGCAAGATTACACTGTCTCGGTCAAAATCATGCTTGCTTGCATCAATCTCCACATGTGTAGGGAGCTTTGCTTTCTTAATCTGCGCTGTAATAGCAGCAACGATGACCGTTGGGCTAAACCGGTTTCCAATATCATTTTGGATAACTAGTACCGGCCTCACGCCTCCTTGTTCAGACCCTACAACAGGTGAAAGATCAGCAAAAAAGACGTCGCCTCGTTTTACTTTTTTTGAATGGTGATGACCGTGATTCGTATCACTCAACTCATCCGTTCACCTCCTTCACCTGATCCCTTTTCAAAAGGGTATGCAGGGCGAGCAGGCATTATACCCCTTTTTCTTGTAAAACTGCCTGCTCTCCGATGGTTAATGCTTCCTCATCTGCTTGTGCAAATTCCTCAGCAATCCCCAAGTTAATCTGGGCCATCTCGAGATACCCTCGTTTCATTTGAAAACGAATGTCGGTGCTTTTCTTTTTTTCAATTTGATTTTCGATTACTTTTCGAAAAAAGGAATCTATTTCCTCTTTTGACAAATGCTCAATTTCCGAAAATATATCTTCCGGAAGCTCTACGGCAATTTGCTGCAAGTACGACATAGAAGACGGCCCCCCATGCATCTTTTATTCCCATATTTCATTATAAGGGAAAAAGCCTTAAAAATAAAAGAGGTTTTTTTTATTACCTACATTTTAGCCTAATAACTAGAATATTAACAGGTTTTTTTCTTTTCATTCCTCCCGCATAATTATCGACTTCCTTTTCCAAAATAAGAAAAAGCATCCTGGATCAGGGATAAGGAGGAAAAACCGTGAAAATATACAAATTGCTCTTTGGCTTATTGTGTCTTGTCGCCTTGCTCGGTGCCTGTGGTGAGGGAGCCGTCGATGATTTGGAAAGTGATTTAGAAAGGACTCATTATGAAAAAAATAATGTAACAGACACTACCCCAAATGATAAAGTTCAAAACCAAAAGCGGCTGCAGCATACAAAAGGAACAGAAGATTATGCTGACCTTTATGAAAATTATATAGATCGTTCAAATGATCATCTTGAAACACTTGCTATGAACATTCATGGAAACGAAATTGAGAATCTTACTGACATATTGCATCCTATTGAACAAATGGAAAAGGAAGCAGTGGAGCTCCTGGCTCTGCCCGTTCCATATGAATTTGAAGAGCTTCACGCGATTCATACAAGTAAAATGGCTGAATTAACCCACTTAAAAAATTCCCTTGCCGATTGCTTTGAAGACTCCGATGAACACGAATGTTCTATGGTGGAGGTGCATTTTGACAACATCCTTTTAGCCCATAATCAGATGGAAATCGTTTGGACTGATGTTACAAGGAGAGAGGGAGTATTTTAACCAGGTTGTATATATACAATTACAGGGGTAACATCTCTTAGGAATCACTTCCCTTTTTTATGTAAAAATTAAAGAACAGAGTAACTCTGTCCTTCCAGTACTGGCGTAAATGACGAAAGATAAGTGAGCAGAAGACAGCAGGATAAAGCATTCGAGGTGTGAACCAATTCGTAAGGGTTCACTCCTGCCGGCTTCTGAAATATGCAATCTAACCATCTCACAGAACCCGGGGACAAAAGGAATTCACTAAAGAAGTGGACCTTTTATTTACTATTCGACAGAGACTAAAGAACAATAAAGAAACTCCATAAAAGCTTATTATTTAATCGGCCTTATTAAAGGTGTCTGACCGTTTATCAACAATAAAAATAAAAAATCAACCTTGGCCTTACGAGAATTAATAAGGCCAGTTTTCGCCGGGTCGCTGAAATTCATACTCTATATCCTTCAGGAAATCGTGGAGAGTGTGACTTTCAAATCTTCCCTCACCCTTCTCCGCTGCTCTGATTCTGTTAACTGATTTTCTATCTGTGAAGATATGCAGCTGATTTTCATCCACTACATCTGACAAAAAGCTGTACATTAAATAATGAACTTTTCTTTTATCGTCCTCATGTGATTGAACTCCTACAAAAAAATGACCTTCTTTTTCCACAACATAGGCTTCATCAATTTCGTCTGCCTGCAAGAGACGTATTTTCATTTCAACAGCAGGTTCTTCGTATCCTAAAGAACCAGGAGTTCCCTCTTTAAAATAGGGTGTTTCCCCAGCCTGAGGACTTTGTCTAATGGTCATTGGTCTCCTTGACCATAGCCGATCCCCGCTCCCGAACCTCCTGTCTCTTTTTTCGTGCCAGGTGTCTTGCTCAGCACTTCTTCCATACCGAATAATGTCGCCGGTTTCATCGCCTTCTCTGCCGGGAGCATCATCTGGTATCATCATATCGCTTAAAATACCTTCATGCTTTCTTGCCGATTCTATACCTAAATCA
This sequence comes from Thalassorhabdus alkalitolerans, assembly GCF_042656525.1. Taxonomy (NCBI): domain Bacteria; kingdom Bacillati; phylum Bacillota; class Bacilli; order Caryophanales; family Bacillaceae; genus Thalassorhabdus; species Thalassorhabdus alkalitolerans. The sequence continues at coordinate 240,096 of NZ_JBHSOZ010000010.1, read as the reverse complement.
TTATAAGCCTGGTCTTTTCCACGATCTGCACCGATCTCATGCCTTTGTTCAATGACACACCCTGATATTAGAAAAACAAACAATAGTAGTATTGTCAGTTTTTTTATCACGTTTTTTACCTCCTTTCTTCTCTTTTTTATATTTTGCGTTTTATATCCGTGTTAATCCGGGAAAGGATAGAATCAAAGACAATTTTAGGAAGGCAGGTTATCCTGCGCCTCTCTTTCAGGACAGGTATCACTCTCATCTTTCCAGTCTTTACTATTTAAATCATACGTTTAAAATCAAACCTACCAGGGCAAACAACCTGTAAGAACAAGAAAATACAACAAAATTCTTATCAAAACCCATTGCAATTGATCAAAAGGTTTGATACAGTTTCTGTAGAAAATCAATTTTATATCCTGCTTCTTTACTGGAAGTGAGGTTAGAGGCGCGAAGACCATTAGTATGTAACAGGAGGCACATGAGAGCCGTGGAATGTTACAGAAAGGGGGATTTGCCGAAGTGGAGAGCTTCTCATGAACTCGAAGCTGGTTTCGTATTGAATAAATACGTAACTGTCATATAGCGCCAATGACGCGCTGTATGGAGGGCTATCTCACGCATAAACGGTTCTGTAGATTACTGAACGTTATGCAACAATGAGACATCCCTCTCATTGTTGCTTTTTTACGTTCAGGTGTACCAACGACTGACTACGTTGAGAACCTGCCCTCACCCGGTAAAAGGAACTTGGTGAAAAATGAACGATATTTTATGAAGAGGGTGATGTACATGAATTTTGGTCGTGTATTAACAGCAATGGTTACACCATTTGATGAAAATGAAGAAGTAGATTTTAACGCAGTCACAAAGCTTGTAAATCATTTAATTTCAAACGGAACTGACGCACTCGTTGTCGCGGGAACTACAGGTGAATCCCCTACACTTTCAAAAGAGGAAAAGCTTCTTTTGTTCGAACATGTAGTGAAAGTAGTTAATGGCAGAGTTCCTGTCATTGCCGGTACCGGTTGTAACAATACAAAAGCTTCAGTGGAATTAACTAAAAAAGCAGAGCAAGTTGGCGTGGATGCTGTAATGCTTGTTTCTCCTTATTACAGCAAGCCGTCTCAGGAAGGTTTATACCAGCATTTTAAGACAATTGCTCAAGCAACAAACCTTCCAGTTATGATTTATAATATTCCAGGGCGGAGCGTCGTAAATGTTTCAGTGGAAACAACGATCCGCTTGTCCTATATTGAGAATATCGTATCAACAAAAGAAGCGAGCGGTGACTTAGATGCTATGTCCCGCATCGTGGAAGAAACACCTGACAACTTCTCTCTTTACAGTGGAGATGACAGCTTAACTCTTCCGATAATGGCTATTGGCGGAACAGGAATCGTTTCTGTTTCTTCACACATTTTAGGAAATGAAATGCAGGAAATGGTTCAGTCCTTTTTACAGGGGCATCCTCAGTTTGCAGCCAAAAGACATCGACAGTTGCTGCCGCTTATGAAAGCTATGTTTGCAGCTCCAAGCCCTGTCCCAGTTAAGGCTGCTTTAGAGCTGAAAGGTATCATTTCAGGAGATGTTCGTCTCCCAATGGTTCGTTTAAGTGAAGGGGAAATGAATGAGCTCCGCACTACTCTTCAACCTAAAGCTACATTTTATGTAAGCTGACTTAGACAAAGCTTGCCATTCGGCAAGCTTTGATTGTCGAGAAACCCTCTGTTTTCTAAAGCAGAGGGTTTCTCTTTCTGTAAAATATTTATTTGCAGAAAATCGTTGTGTAGACTTCCATTTTGGAAATGCTCCTTTTTTGGACTGAAGTGTCTTGAAGGACAAAAAGGCGGCGACTCCTGCAGGATGCTGAAGCAAATAAAGAGTATGGACTGTTTTTCTAGTGGATTAGTTATTACGTATAAATAAAAAGAATGGCACTCACAAACAGTGAGGCCATTCTTTTTACCTTGGTTTTGGTCCAGTCTTTATTTTACTTTTGCTCTTTTTGCATTTGTTCTATTTCTTTATCAGCTTTCCTGAAAATTTTTGCATAACGCACTTCCTGAGTACTATTTAGGCCATTATGCTTTTTGTTAATGGAACGATGTGCAAAGTGTTTCACTCGAAAGCTCACCTCTTTGTAAAGTATAAGTTGTTTGTGCTTATTATTCTTTTGCCCTTTCTGGTTTATAGTCAAACATTAAATTTATTGGAAAGCATACAAGGAATCCCTCTTTACTTTTCCCTTACACCACTTTTCTCTTTCTGCTAAGATGTAGAAGAAAACTTCTTACGAGGAGAAACCGATGAAATTTATCCTAATCAAAATTCTTCGTTTTTATCAACGATTTATATCACCATTAACCCCGCCAACATGCCGTTTTCATCCGACATGTTCTCAATACAGCCTGGAAGCCGTAAGAACATATGGAGCATGTAAAGGAAGCTGGCTGACCATAAAACGCCTTTTAAAGTGCCACCCTTTTCATTCTGGCGGCTTTGATCCGGTCCCAGAAAAAAAGAATGAGGACAAAGGGAGGAACACATCGTGACCGTTCCTTTAAAGAGAGAGATGATCTGTCTCTCTTTTTTTGTTTTTATAAAGGATAAATTTCTTTTCTACATAACCTGTGCCAAACAAAACACCAATCACGATAAAAATAAAGCTTGCAATTTGTGGCATAGTAATATTTTCACCTAAAAGAAGTGCAGAACTAACCAATCCAAAAAAAGGCACAAAATTATTAAATACTGCAGTTTCGCCAGCGCCTATCTTTTGGATGGCTCCATTAAACAATTGATGACCTAGAGCTGTTGCCAGTACGGCTGAACCTATAAATATGGCCCATACATACAACGGTGCCGTAAACATTTCCTTAATTCCATTAGGCTCAAATACTACACTTAGACCCAGCAAGAAAAAGGACCCTACAATAAACATGTAGCCAGTCATCAAAGCAGGACTGATTGTACTTGTTGCCTGCCTAATAAAAATAAAGCTCAGTGCCTGGGTAGCCATCCCCAAAAAAATAAATATATCTCCTCTTGTTAAGGCCCCAAATTCCCCATCACCCATAAATACGATCAAGAAAACTCCAGTAAATGCAGACAAAATCCCGACAAACCTCAGCTTAGTCAAGGGATCACCGAGAATCATCATAGCTAACACGGAAGTAGTGACAGGAAGCAATGCTAAAATAATTGATGCATTAGAGGCTGTGGTTTCTGTAAGCCCCATTGCCAAAAAAAAGTGATGCCCTACTACACCGAACAGCAAGGCAGCAAGCGTGATCTTCCATTCTTTCTTTGTTAATTTCCTAAAGCTTCTCCGAAGGAAAATAATAAAAAACACAGTCAAGCCGGCAAGAAAAATTCTAAGTGCCTGCATGGATGCAGGTTCCATAAAATCCACCAAAACTTTAAGAGCAACTACATTCAGCCCCCAGACAAGCATGACGGAAAATATAAGTACATAAAGAGGCCATAAACGTCTTTGTTCCAACACAATTCCCTTCTTTCTTATGCAAATTCCTATTTACGAAGAAGTCGTAGCTTCTACTTCAGGTCCATACCACAAAAGCCCATCTCATTTGCTCGTAAAATAACCGTTAAGGATTTATACAGTTACAAATTTTGGATACCATGGATCCCCCAGAGTAAAAAAGTAAACAAAAACATAATGACAAGTATGAAGACAACATTTTTCTTCACAATCTCCAGGGGCGAAGTTTTCATCAGATGAGATGCCAAAAGGACCGATCCCGAAAATGGAGAGAGCTGAGTAGAAAGTGTCCAGGCTGCAAGCATTAAGAGTCCCATGTATGACGCCTCGACACCAAAGCTCTCGGGAGAAAGAGAACTCCCCAGTCCTATCACTATAATGACTGGATGGATTCCTATAAATGCCAGCAAAATGGCTGTTCCAACCAAAAGAAAAGAAAAGACAGGCACAATTCCCTGCGACATGTACAACAAGGCTTCAGATAAGACCTCTCCAATTTCTGTTTCAGATAAAGCTACCCCGATAAATCCGGCTGTAATAAAGATAGTTAACTCATTATGAAGCTTTACAAAGGACCCTTTTATATGGCCAGCTCCTGCGCTTAGAAATTCCTTTGTTACCTTGGCAGCAACAGACCAGGCCAAAGGAAGAATCAATGCAAGAATAGAGACCACCGTCAGCATATTGATCTCCAGCACACTGTCTAAATAAAAAGAGGAAAACAAAAGAATTATAACATAAGCCGCAAACGCCCATAATAAACGCCTTGTTTCCCTGTCTATTCTCGTTTCATTTTGTATAAGAGTATGATCTCGATCGTCTTTAAAGGAAAGAAACGGGAAAAACATAGCAGTCACAATTGTATATACGAAGGCGAGAAAGAGACTGTATATACCGATTTCCTGCCAGGATAAATCATAAAGAACAAGCACAAGCCCAACGTTCACAAAATAAGGAGACCAAAGCATACAGAATCCAAAGCCGCGCAGCAGTGTCATACCAAAACGCTTTTCCTCGTATTTTGAAAAGCTCTCTTCGCTGATCCGGTGAACTAAAGGCATGGAGCCTAAATTTAAGAGGGAACCCATGGAAGCTGTTAAGATATACCCTAAACGATAGGGCCTCGCTTTTTTTGTAAGTTCTCTTCTGGCAATAGCTGTCTTTAAAGCTTGTAAATAACCCGCTTCAGACATCAAGGTTCCATATAGAGGGATCAGAAGAAATAAAGCAAGGAGATTCAAGTTTTCTCCAAAACTGAGCCATATCGTTTGCATATCCACCTCATATCTGAAGAAAACCAGACTGCCAAGGACTAATAAAGAAATCACTACAATCTTGTTCACCGGATTGATAAGAACCAGCCCGCAAAGTAACAAAAGAAATGTGAGAAAACTATATATGTAAGGGAGAATTTCTATGGGTATGAACAAATGCAGTAAATATAAAAAAACTGCTGAAAACGCAGCAACTCCCAAAAACGATTGAGCATTTTTCACGTGAATCCCGTACCTTTCTGCCAAAAAACCTTCCTTATTATTTATCCTACCACGTAAAGCCTGAAAATGAGTATGATTTGCTCCAAAGAAAAAAGCCGTTCTCTATGAAGAGAAGTCGGCTTTTTTTGGGAATTCCACTTGATTATCAGGGGTTTCAACTAGTGACAGGCCTGAATAAGATGCTGGCTTTTTTATAAATAAATCTTTTGGTACGTCAGCCAGAAGCTCACATCCTGACTCGGTGATACGGATAGATTCAGTAATTTCAACTCCGTAGTCATCAAGCCAGATCCCAGGCATTAAATGAAAGGTCATATTAGGCTGCAGCAGAGTCCGGTCTCCTTTACGGAAACTAATGGTATGCTCACCCCAGTCAGGAGGATAGCTGAGGCCAATGGAATAGCCTAAGCGGGATTCTTTAAAGAAGCCTCGCTTGGCAATGCTCCTGCTCCAAACTGCTTCCACTTCCTCTGCTGTTATCCCAGGCTTAATAGCATCAATCGTTGTTTCAATTCCCTCTACAACGACTTCGGCAAGTTCTTCTACTTTGCCAGGCGCCTCTCCAATAGCCATTGTTCTTGCCATCGGTGTATGATACCGATTATAACATCCTGCAATTTCAATGGTGAGATAATCTCCATATTTATACCTTCTGTCTGTCCACGTCAGGTGGGGGCTTGCCGTGTTTTCACTGGTCGGAATCATTGGGACAATGGAAGTATAATCGCCGCCATAATCAGGTGTTCCGCTAATTTGCGCCTGATAAATAGCAGCAGCTACATCATTCTCCCTCACACCTACATCGGCTGTATCGTAAGCAGCCTTCATGGCATTTTCTAAAATTCTTCCAGCTTTCTTCATGCACTCTATTTCACGGTCTGATTTCACAACCCTTACCCAGTTTACGAGAGTACTGGTATTTTTAAATTCAGCATTGGGCAGACCATGGACAATTCTTTCATAACACATTGCTGTAAAATAAAAAGCGTCCATTTCTAAACCGATCTTTCGGTTGCCCTGCCCTATCTCTTCCAGGATATTTGCTACAAAGTCCATTGGATGCTTAATGCTCGACTGCACAAATTCATCCGGGTAGGAAATAATATGATTTGTATCAAGCCATGTTGTAACTTTCGCACTATGGGCATCCATTTCTCTTCCAATCCAGATGGGCTGTTCCTCGTCAATCATCACTACTAGAATTTGATGAACATAAAACGACCAGGCATTATAACCAGTTAAATAATTCATGTTGGACGGGTTTGAGATTAATAGCACCTCAACACCGTATTCAAGCATTTTTTGTTTAGTGTAATTCATTCTAGTTAAAAATTCCTCTTTAGGGAATAACAACATTGACGACCCACCTTTCATCTTTCCAGCTTAGTGGACAAAAAGGCTTCCCCTTTTGTCCACTGGCCCATTTTACTATTCTTCATCAGTTAGTTTAAAGCAGACGACACGCTCTTCTGACATGTCTCTCATGGCATATTTGACGCCTTCTCTTCCAAGCCCGGAGCCTTTTACACCGCCAAACGGCATGGCATCAATCCTGAAATCACTGCTGTCATTGATCATGACTCCTCCGACCTGGAGCCTGCGAGCCCCGCGCATGGCTTTGTTTACATTTGTTGTAAATATACCAGCCTGAAGACCGTAATTAACATCGTTTGCTTTTTCAATTGCCTCTTCAAAGGAATCAACAGCTGAAAGGATAACGACCGGTCCAAAAATTTCTTCTACAGCCACTGCCGCATGCCTTGGAACATTCGCTAGTACGGTAGGTTCGTAGAAAGCTCCGTTCCTTTTTCCTCCTGTCAAAAGCTCTGCTCCATCTTTTAGGGCATCTTCAACCATTTTTTCCACTCTCTTGGCTTCTTTTTCATTAATAAGGGGACCCATATCAGTATATTCAGAAAGCTTGTTTCCCGATTTTAGCTCTTTTGTCTGTTGAACAAATTTATCTTTAAAGGAAGAATACAGTTCTTTTTCTACATAAATTCTTTGGACACCCAGGCAGTTTTGTCCTGCGGCAGCAAAAGAACCAGATACAGTGGAGGAAACAGCATGATCCAGGTCAGCATCCTTTAAGACGATAGCCGGTGAATTAGAACCAAGTTCCATTGATACCTTCTTTAACCCCGCCTTTTTGGCAATTGCTTCCCCTGTTTCAAGTCCTCCAGTAAAACTAATCATGCGAATCTCTTTATTCTCAATTAAAGTATCGCCAATATCTCTGCCTCTTCCGGTTATAACAGTCATCACCTTTTTAGGCAATCCGGCCTCTGTAAAAGCTTCTGCTAATTTTAAGGCACTTAATGGCGTTTCTGAAGCTGGCTTCACAATAATCGCATTTCCTGCAGCAATAGCAGGGCCAATCTTATGAGCCACAAGGTTTAAAGGATCGTTAAATGGCGTGATGGCGGCAACAATACCGATTGGAAAACGAAAGTAGTAACCCATCCGGTCTTCATTTCCGGCATTTTGATCGAAATTAATGGATTCACCAGTCATTCTTCTTGCCTCTTCCGCACTAATACGAATGGTTTCGATCGTTCGTGTTACTTCTCCTCTGGCTTCTTTAATTGTTTTGCTGCCTTCAAGAGCTATCATTCGGGCAAATTCTTCATGTCTCTCTTGTAAACGTTTTGCAACTCCCTGAAGAATATCCATTCTTTCTTTTACCGATAACGATTCAGCTATTTTAGCGCCTTCCTTTGCTTTTTCTATCGCAAGCTCCATGTCCTCTTTGCTAGCTGCCGGGACTGTATCAATTAACTGATTATTTTCAGGGTTATAGACTTTGATTTTATCCTCTCTGTCTACCCACTCACCTGCTAAAAGCATTTTCTGGCCTAATAGTTTTGTTGCCATGTTCCTCGCCACCTTTCTTCACAAAGTTTCCCATGATCCATGTAACACTTATATTTGCTGTCGTTCCATATTAATCAAGTCAATTAAAAGGGCGAAACCTGTTTCTGGAATACCGGCGCCGGCTCCGACAAGAGTGACAGGTCCTGATAGATCACACTCATACGTAACAGCATTGAGCGCCCCTGAAATGCTGGATAGAGGGTCGCCTTCTGCTACCTTTTCCGGCCCGACAGAAGCTTTTACTCCGTCCTGTGTCCTTTCCAGCCTGCCGATTAGCTTCCACTTTGCTCTTTCTTCTTTTGCCTGTTCAATGTCTTCTGGGGAAAGGTGAGATATTCCCTTGCAGGTAACATCCTCTTTCTTTAACGGAACACCCATTACCACGTTTGCCAGGATGACAACTTTATAAAGGACATCATACCCCTCTACATCACTTGTAGGATCAGCTTCAGCGTATCCAAGCTCCTGTGCCTGGGCGAGAGCTTCTTCATATTTCATGCCCTCTTCCATTTTTGTCAGCATATAATTGGTCGTACCATTGAAGATGCCGCGGATTTGTTTAATTTCATTTCCAGCGAGTGAGGTTAACGGCATTCGAAGTGCTGGAGTACCGCTCATCACCGTACCTTCAAATAGAAACCGTACATTATTATTGTCAGCTAATTCTTTAAGCTCCTCATAGGCAAGTGCAACCGGTCCCTTGTTTGTAAGAACCGCGTTTTTCCCGCTCTGAAATGCTTTCTTGCAATGATCAATTGCAGGCTGTCCTGTCTTAACATCAGTAAACGTTATTTCAATCATTGTATCGGCATTGGAAGCTTCAATGGTTTCCATACTGTCCATTCCTCTGACAAGAGCAGGAGAGTCAGGATATCTGTCAAAATTTCCATCTTCCTTTAATACATCCATCACTTTGTCCAGCTGCAGGCCATTAGGATCATGAAGAGATCCTTTGTATAAATCACAAATGGAGACAACCTGAAAGTCAGTGCCAAATTCATCCTTGAGCCAATCACTTTTAGACAAAAGAATATCTGCCAATCCTTGGCCGACTCCTCCAAAGCCTATAAATGCAAGTTTGTGTGCCATATTGCCATCCTCCTAGTAAAAATTAAAGCTGAGGATCGGACATGAATTTTAGAACAGATCCTGCAAGAATAGATGCTCCGACCGGCAACGCTTCTTCATTAATATCGAAGCAAGGCATGTGAAGACCTCGATCCTTGCGGTCATCCTTGCCAGCTCCAAGAAAAAACATAGCGGCAGGGACCTTTTCTGCCATATATCCGAAATCCTCACCACCTAAACCGTATGGTTTGTCATGAATGACCATTTCTGGAAAAAACTCTCCTATGGTCTCTCTTACTAGATTGATTGCTTTAGAACTATTATTTAAAGCCGGCTCCCCTTTTTTCACCTCAAGTTCATAACTCCCGCCTAATGACTGTGCAACCGCAAATGCATGGTGCAATTCTTCCTCCAGCTCTTTTCTTGTCTCTTTAGTGTAGCTGCGCATTGTACCCTCAAGGAGAACCTTGCTCGGTATAACATTTGTTGAAGAGCCGCCTTCAATATGACAGACACTGATCACTGCTGGCTCTAAAGGCGAAACTTTTCTGGCGCTGATACCATGAATGCTCTGCAAGATAAGTGAAAGCATCCATGTTGGATCCGTCCCTAAATGAGGGTAGGCTCCATGCCCCCCGGTTCCGTGGATGGAGCCTGTAAATGTGTCCACATTAGCCATGCTGGGTCCTTCATGAAGGCGGACATGGCCGACAGGGTACTCCGGATCCATATGAAGGGCCAAAGCCACATCTACATTATCAAGTACTCCGTGGCTGATCATATACGGAGAGCCTGTTACCCCTTGTTCATCTGTGTCTTCTTCTGCAGGCTGAAAAATAAACTTTATCGTTCCGGCAAAAGCCGGCTTTACTTTTTCAGCTAGAATGCGTGCTGCTCCAAGGACGATTGTCGTATGAGCATCGTGTCCGCAAGCATGCATGACTCCCGGCTGTTTTGAACGATAGTCTTCTTCATTTTCTTCCTCGATTGGAAGAGCATCCATATCTGCTCGCAGGGCTATGACAGGACCATCATCGCCAAAAGCCAGTTCTCCAACTACTCCGGTGGATAATCCTGTATGCTCAAGACCTGCATATACTTTCATACCAGGGATCTTCTCCAGTTCTCGTTTCACGACACTTGATGTCTTGTATTCTTCGAAACTTAGCTCAGGATATTGATGAAGCTCTCTTCTTAGCTGTATGAGAGATTCTTTCAGGTTAAGTGCTTCTCTAAATACCTGGTTCTGCGACGTAAGCATAGCCATCCCCTCTATTGTTACCTTTTAGCTGCTTCAGCTTTTTTAAGACTTGCGAATGCATTCTCAAGATCCTGAATTAAATCATCGGTATCCTCAATCCCAACAGAGTAACGGACAAGGCTTTCAGGTATTCCAAGGGCTGCTCTTTCCTCTGGTGTGTTCTCAATATGACTGGTTGTTCTAGCCGGTCCAACAGTCGTTTCAACGGCCCCAAGATTCGCTGCCCGGTTGGCAAACTCAAGTTTAGGAAGAAACTGCTTTACTGCATCCATACCGCCTTTAACAGAGAAGCTCAGCATTCCGCCAAACTGCCGCATTTGTTTTTTCGCAATATCGTGACCAGGGTGATCTTCAAGACCTGGATAGAACACTTGATCAACCTGTTCATGATTCTTCAAGTATTCTGCAATTTTCATGGCTGATTTACATTGCTGGTTCATCCGTAAATGAAGTGTTTTCATGCCACGTAGAATGAGGTATGCCGCCATCGGATCCATGGTTGCACCGTTAATTTCTCTATAGTGGTATATTTTCTCTACCAGTTCTTTTGAACCACAGACGGCTCCTCCAAGAGCGTCCGCATGCCCTCCCAAATATTTTGTAGCACTGTGGATGACGAGATCCACACCATATTCAAGTGGGTTCTGAAGTATAGGAGTGGCAAAAGTATTATCCACAAATACAAGAGCCCCTACTTCTTTTGCAACCTTTACCATCCTCTCAAGATCTGTAATTTTTACCGTTGGGTTCGTAGGTGTTTCCAAGTAGAGAATGTCACACCCCTTGCGCACTTCTTCTTCAATTTGTCCATGGTTTCCGGTTTCACAAAGTTTCACATCTATATCAAGCTGAGGGAGAAACTCACTGAAAATCTTATTTGTTCCACCGTACGTATCTTTACAAGATACAACGCGGCTTCCAGGTCGTAAAAATGTTGCAAGAGAGTTGCTGATCGCAGCCATCCCTGTAGAAAAGCTAGTTGCTGCCTCGGCATCCTCTAAAATTTTTATCTTTTGTTCAAACGACTCAACAGTCGGATTTGTATTTCTTCCGTAAATATGGCCTTTTTCTCTGCCCACAGCCACATCATACCAGTGATCCAAGTCGTCATACGTAAAAGCAACACTGTGTACCACTGGAACCTGAGACGCTCCGTGCACCCTGTATTCTTTTTCGCCTGACCATACCGCTTTTGTAGAAAGGGAGGCGCCTTTGTTTTGATTGATCGTCATTTGGATCACTCCTTTTAAGAATTATGAACTTTAATTTCTACTATCATCTTACGAAAAAGAATAAAATTTACCATCTGTCATTTTGTATGAAGTTTCCCTTTCTTTTTTCATCACATTGAATGAACTATTTTCTGACATTGTTGTTTCAAAATAAGCCCTTAGGCTCACTATTGTGCTATAATAGGTCTAAAACTTGGATTAATTAAGTATTCTTACTCTTTTCTCATGTTTTCGTGCTTTTTATAAGCATCTGAGAGGTGATGATATTGTTAACGGTGGAAAATATTCTTTCTTTTGAGGTTTTGAAAGAAGCGAAACAAATGGCAGGAGGAAACGGGAACCTAGATAAGCCCGTCGAGTGGGTTTCAATTATTGAGACACCGGTTGAAGATTTTGTACGGAAGAATGAAGTCGTGCTGACTACCGGGATCGGGTGCAGAAACGATGAAAAAAAACTCTTGTCTTTTGTAAAAGAAGTGATGGATTCAGATGCGGCTGCCTTAATTATGGCAGTAGGAAGATACGTAAGAGAAATACCTAAAGGGGTGTTAGCCTACGCAGATACCCACGGCTTCCCAATTATCGAAATTCCCTGGGAAGTCAGATTTGCAGAGATCAGCCAGGCCATCTCACAGGCCCTTCACCGTCAGGAACATGAAGGTGTGAAAATGTCAGAAGAGTTCCGCAAACAGCTCTTAGAAATTATCCTTGAAGGAAAAGGTCTTAATGAAATATGTACCTATGTCTACAAGCACTTAAAGGCACCTGTTTTAATTTTGGATAAAAGAGGTGTGATTAAAGGCAGGAGCAAGAACGGACATGAGCTGGAGGAGATCTGGCAAAGTTATTTATATCATACTGTTGATCCACTCAGTATGTTTCATGAAGAAACCCCCGAATCTTTTTCCCAGCCAAATATGCACTGGCTTGATATTGAGCAGGAATCCGTCCTTCAAATCCTTATTCAAAGCGCAAGGGAAATCCAAGGGTTTCTTCTTATATCCCTTCCAGAACCTCAGGAAAACTTTTTTAACGATCATACCCTGCCTCTTTTGGAACATGCAGTAACAGCCTCTGCTTTATGCTTTTTGCACGATCATGCTGTGCTTGAAACGGAAATGCGTCTAAGAGATGATTTTGTCTGGAGCCTGGCTAAAGGGCAGGTTTCCAGCTGGGATGCAGCCTTATCACGGGCCAAGTCACTTGGGTACTCCTTGAACGTTCCCTATCTCTGTCTCTTGGCACGTCCGGAAAACCTTCGGGTGTTATATGATCATAACCCTCAGCCGCATGCTTCTTATGAACAGTGGCTGCATCATCTTGGCAGTATGTTTGAAGAAGAGGTCTTTCATGCAGGGAGGACAATGCAATTAAAAACGATGTGCACCTTTCAGCGAGAGGAATTAGTCGTGTTTGTTGAAGTCCGCTCTGAAAGAAATATGGAAACCATTTTTCCTTTTTTGGACCTTTTACAGTATCGTTTAGAACAAAAGCTTCCTCAGCTCACTGTGTCGTGGGGGGTAGCGAAAACATCTGGCAAGCAGTCCTTTTACGATAGTTTCCAGGAAGCCAGAACGGCGCTTGATATTGGACGAAGACAAAGAGGTAAAGGCTATATCAGTACTTATGCAGATACCAGGTTTGACAGAGCTCTCATGGCTCTGGCTGAAAATAATGAATTAAAGCAGATTACAGACGCCACCATTGCTCCTATTGTTCATTATTCAAAAGAAAGAGGAATTGATTTAATTCATACTTTTGTAGTCTATAACCAGCATAAAGGCAACGTCAGCCAAACGGCACGTGCCCTTAACCTCCACCGCCAATCTCTTTTATACAGACTTAAAAAAATTGAAAACATGACTGGCTGTGACCTGGATAATCCTGAGGATATGTTCTTAATAGATTTGTCTATCCGTTTACACACTCTTGGTTATGATGGCGATAAAGAAGGTGTCTTAGAAAGAGGCAATGGTTAATCGTTCGAGTTCTCATTAATCCACCTTTTTATTACTACAAAACCGGCCATTGAGAAGCGCTTCTCAATGGCCGGTTTTCCCTATAGTTAATACTTAGATTTTTAATCTTGAAAGAAATTATCAATTCTCACAAGCCGGTCGTCACCTTCCTGAGGCTCCCCTCTTCCATCAGTATTATTAGTTATAATATAAACGGTCTCTTCCTCTATAAAGACATCACGTAAACGACCTTCACCTTCAAAAAGACGCTCTATCGTCTCTTCTTCTACGTCAACTCCAAACAATGCTTCTCCCCTGAGTCCTGTCACTAGTAAATACCGGTCGTTAATCATAGCAGATCCAGAAGGCGCCCATGTATCCTCGCCAGATTGAAGCAGTGGTTCCTCCATTCCCTCTTCTGTTTCATCACCTGAGATTAGAGGCCAGCCGTAATTGTTTCCCGCCTCAATTCGATTAATCTCATCTTCTCCAACAGGTCCATGTTCCGTGCTGTACATTGTTCCTTCACTGTCCCATGACAGACCTTGAGGATTTCTATGTCCATAGCTGAAAACAGCTGAGCCTTCAAATGGATTGTCCTCTGGAACGTCTCCATCAAGTGTCAAGCGCAAAATAGAACCTGCAAGATTGTTTTCATCCTGTGCTAGATCCGGCTCAGATGCATCCCCTGTAGTAGCATACAAATACCCATCAGGTCCAATAGCAAGCCTTCCACCATTGTGTATGGAGTCTCCAGGAATATTATCTTTTATCACACCTTTTTCGGTCCATTCCCCATTGTCCCTCTCAACGATTACAATTCGATTCTTCAATCCGTCTTCAAGATACGTATAATACAAAAAAGCCTGGTTGTTCTCCTCAAACTCCGGATGAAGAACAAAGCCGAGTAACCCCCCTTCTCCTTCATGGGTGAAGGCCTGTTGAAGATCTATATCCTCTCGGTTGATCACACCATTTTCAATGACGGCGATAGCCCCTTCTCTTTCGGATATATAAAAGGTGTCATTCACTTTATTAATGGACCAAGGAATATTTAAATCTTCAACTTCGGCTTGAATCTGCAGGTCTTCTGAAACGCTTTCTGCACTTTCATCATTTACTCCCTCTTCGTCAGCATCCTGGACGGACTCCGTTTCCTCACCGTTGCAGCCAGTGATCAAAACGACTAATAGCAAGGCTCCGTATACTGCCCTGTTCACCTTCTTCAGCTTCCTTTCTCATAATTTATAATCGTTTTCTACTGTCTCCAATGTTTCTAAGGCTTTTTGGGACCATTCGTCATTTTTTTCTCTTAGTAAGTCCTTTTCTTTTTCAACCGCGTGCTTTAAGGATTTTTTATAGTCAGGAGGCTCTTCATCGTACTTTCTGAGCATGTCAGTCTGAACCCACACCTTCTCAAATTCAGCTAAAGCCTTTCGTTCATGAAATAAAGGAACATCTACTTGTTTTGGGTTATGTAGATCTCCTTGCTTTGGATGTTTTAAAACTGCTCTTACTTTAACTAATGTTTTTTCCCCTTTTTGGTCTATTTCTTCCCCTACATACACACCTGTCTTATAAGGAGCCTGGATGATTTTTGCATCAGCTGCCATTATTAATTCCTCCTTCTTTCCTATTAATGACTGAGCATCCTTTCTCTTTTAACCTATCACCGGATTGAGGTCCTTGCAAGCTAATACCTTTTAGACATGGATTCTAATACCATGCAGTCATACTACCTTTCTTTTCCCAGATCAGCTGTAAATAAATCGACAGCTTTACTTTACATAACTATATTATCGTTACCTTGTTTCCTTTTCGCTAAATAATTTATTACGGTGCGTGAAATTTAAATTTTGATTTTGGTGGTTTGTCCGGTATGATTAAAGAATCAGTAAATAAGTGGAAAAAGTAGTGAAGACAAAGGTGTTGATGTAAATGTGGATCGGGAAATTAAAAGTCCGAATGATTGGAGGAAGAATCGCTAAAACGGGGGTGGCTGTCCTCCTTACAGCATTAATT
This sequence comes from Thalassorhabdus alkalitolerans, assembly GCF_042656525.1. Lineage (NCBI taxonomy): Bacteria > Bacillati > Bacillota > Bacilli > Caryophanales > Bacillaceae > Thalassorhabdus > Thalassorhabdus alkalitolerans. The sequence goes on along the minus strand of NZ_JBHSOZ010000010.1, from coordinate 224,695 downwards.
TGTCAGTTTTTGCAGGTTCCTCCCGTACTAGCCGTTGTAACTGCCATTGTAACGATTGAACCTACAGCCTACGAATCGATTCGTAAAGGGTTTATCCGCCTGCCTGCCTCTGCGATAGGTGCCGCAATTTCTTTAGGACTTGTCTTTTTTCTTGGTGTCACCCCTTATACCTTTGCTTTATCTGCTATTTTAACACTCTTTATCTGCCATAACCTGAAGCTTCAAGATGGGATGCTCGTTGCTTGTTTAACTGCCGTAGTTATGATTCCTGACATAGGTGTAAACTACATGGGTGATTTCTTCACTCGCCTCGGCGGAACTTTTATCGGCCTTATTACTTCAACCTTGGTAAACGTGTTATTATTGCCTCCAAAATTTACACCGGCATTAGAAAAAAAACTTGATCAATTGTTTGTAATGAGCGGAGATATACTGGAAGAGCTTTCTTCCTCGGTGTTACAAAACAACACCATACGTCCTGCGGCCCCACAGTTAGAGAAGTATCAAAGGCTGCGCAAGGAGATTGAAAAAAGCGGGGAACTGGCTGAATATCAACGAAAGGAATGGAAGTTTCATCATGCCTCTTTTCGCGAATTAAGAAAGTTTATGTATCTTGAAAAAAGACTGCGAATTCTGCAGCGTATCTCACTTCATCTCGGCCACTTACAGTATATAGAAGGAGATCTTTCTTTCAATGATGAAGAAAAAAGAAGTGTCTGGGCGTTGATTACCTCATTAAAAAAAGCCTTAATAGCGGGCCCTCACACTTTTGATGAAGAACACTACTTATTGATTGAAAACTTAAAAAATCAATTTATTACTCACAACAAAAATTGTTCACCATTGAATACAGACCATTATCATCTTTTTTCTGGAACTTCAATTGCCCTGTATGAATTTCTTTCCCTCCATGATACTGTAGAAGATTTATTAAAACTGAGAAAACAGCAGGAAGCCTCTCTTCCTCTTCCTCCACCTTCGTCTTCTATTACAAAGTCAATATAAAAAAGCCTGTTCTCAAAAGTAAAGCTTTTAAGAACAGGCTTTTTTGCAGTTTAATTGACATTTGTCTTTTGCTGGAAAAAAGCGTAAGGCAAACTTACTTTCTATATAAAAAATACATACAACCGGTCAAGTAATCACACACTGGGATAAGGTGTGCAAAGGAAACAGAGAAAAGGGACAATAAAAGAAAGACCTTTCCCAAACCGGGGAAGGTCTATTTCATCCTATTTTATAGAACCAAATAAAGCGAGGATGTCTCAGTAGATTTACTTATACTATTTTTTGAGACACCCTCTTCTTAAAATGATTATGGCAGGTTTGAGCTTCCCATTAAATAACGGTCAACCTCTCTTGCTGCTTCGCGCCCTTCATGAATTGCCCACACTACAAGGCTTTGGCCGCGACGATTGTCTCCAGCAGCAAATACACCTTCCACGTTTGTACTGTATTTTCCATATTCAGCATCCACCGTGCTTCGCTCGGTTGTTTCTACCTTCAATTCATCAAGTAAATGCTTTTCTGGCCCTGTAAATCCAATTGCCAAAAGAACTAAATCTGCTTTCCAGGCTCGTTCTGTTCCTGGAATTTCTTTTCTCAACTTTTTGCCATTTTCATATACTGTGTCGACCTCTACAGTATGAAGCTCTTTAACATTACCATTTTCGTCTCCGACAAATTTAGTCGTTTGAAGCTTATATGCTCTAGGGTCTTTGCCAAATACTGCTTCAGCTTCTTTATGCCCATCTTCCTGGCTATAAACGACTGGGAATAATGGCCAAGGATTAAGTGGCTCTCTGTCTTTATTCTTTTCCGGGTGAATATCAAATTGTACAAGAGACTCACAGCCATGACGCAAAGACGTAGTAATACAGTCCACCCCAGTATCTCCACCGCCAATTACAATCACATTCTTTCCTTTAGCGGACAGATAATTTTGATCCTGATGGTTAGAGTCTAGAAGTGACTTTGTATTTTTCTTTAAGAATTCCATTGCATAATGAATTCCTTTTAAATCTCTGCCTTTCGCAGGCACATCTCTTGGTACTTGGGCACCTGTACACAAAATGGTGGAATCAAATTCTTCATTCAGCTTTTCTGCTGGGTAATCTTTACCAATCTCTGTGTTAGTAACGAAGGTAATTCCTTCTTCTTCTAATAATCTCACCCGTCGTTGCAGGACTTCAAAAGAAAGTTTTACGTCTGGAATCCCGTAAGTTAAGAGGCCCCCGACACGATCATCTTTTTCAAATACAGTTACTGTATGACCTGCTTTATTCAGCTGGGCGGCGGCAGCCAGACCAGCTGGCCCCGACCCAATGACAGCCACCTTTTTGCCTGTGCGTTTTTTAGGAGGCTCAGGCTTGATCCAGCCTTCTTTAAATCCTTTTTCAACAATATGAAATTCAATGGATTTAATGGATACAGGGTCGTCACTAATAGCCACTGTACAGGAACCTTCACACGGTGCTGGACAGACTCTGCCTGTAAATTCAGGGAAATTATTCGTTTTATGAAGTCTTTCTAGAGCTTCTTTCCATTTCCCTCTGTAAACAAGATCATTCCACTCTGGAATCAGGTTATGAACTGGACAGCCAATTTCTGCCGAGCCATCCATCGTTGTTCCTGCCTGGCAAAAAGGAATCGCGCAATCCATGCAGCGGGCACCCTGCTCAGATAGCTTATCTTCGGGCATTAATATAGTGAACTCCTGCCAATTCTTTACTCTCGCAAGAGGATCTTTTTTTGCTGGTGCTTCTCTCTTATATTCCATAAAACCTGTTGATTTTCCCATTATACTCACTCCAAACGTTCCTAGTCTTGGTTGCCAAACTTGAAAGGGAGAGCTCAAGAAGCAGCTGTCTTACTTGCCGCTTACCCGAGCTTTTTCATTTTTATTTTCATCAAAAGCAACCATGATCGCTTCGGCCTCTGTCATGCCTTCTTTTTTCATGCGCTCAACAGCTTCAAGCATCCGTTGATAATCCATTGGAATAACTCTTACAAATTGATTAACTGTTTTATCCCATTGCTGCAATACTGTTTCACCGAGTGAGCTATGAGTATAGTCTACATGATTTTTAATCATTGCTTTTAATTCTTGAATTTCCTCTCCATCTTGCAACGTTTCAAGCTGGACCATTTCTTTATTGCATCGCTGTGCAAACGTTCCGTCACTGTCTAATACGTAAGCAATACCGCCTGACATACCAGCTGCAAAGTTCTTGCCAGTTTCTCCAAGAACTACAACCCGGCCTCCTGTCATATATTCACAACCATGGTCTCCTACACCTTCAACCACTACGCTTGCTCCACTGTTTCTAACACAGAACCGCTCACCGGCAACCCCACGAATATAAGCTTCTCCGCTTGTCGCACCATAGAAAGTAGTGTTTCCAATGATGATGCTGTCTTCTGGAGCAAAAGTTGACTCCTCTGGAGGATAGGCAATGACTTTTCCGCCTGATAAACCTTTTCCTAAATAGTCATTCGCATCGCCAATAAGAGTCATAGTCATCCCGGCGGGAAGAAAAGCTCCGAAACTCTGGCCTGCAGATCCATGGAATTGAAGATTTATAGTATCCGCCGGCAGCCCTTTGGCACCATATTTTTTCGTCACTTCGCTCCCTGTAATGGTTCCAACCACGCGGTCTGTATTCTTAATGGTGAAAGTACCTTCCACTGTTTCTCCATTTTCAATGGCTGAATGTGCCAGGGGAAGAATTTCTCGGATATCCAATGATTCATTAATCATATGGTCTTGATCTTTATGACGGTAGTGCTTTTCTTGATTATCTTCGTTTGGACGGAATAGCAATGGAGTGAGATCTAACGTATTTGCTTTCCAGTTGTCCACTTCTTCAACCTGCTCTAATATATCTGTTCTTCCAACCATTTCTTCAATAGTACGGAAGCCTAGCTCAGCCATAATTTCACGCAATTCTTCCGCTACAAAATACATGAAATTCACGACATGATCCGGAGTTCCGACGAATTTTTTACGAAGCTCAGGGTTTTGAGTGGCGATCCCTACTGGGCATGTATCCAAATGGCAGACACGCATTAATACACAGCCAAGAACGACAAGAGGAGCTGTTGAGAACGCATATTCTTCAGCACCCAGAAGTGCAGCTACGGCCACATCTCTCCCAGTCATCAGCTTACCGTCAGTTTCCACTGAGATTCTATCTCTCAAGTTATTCAACACCAGAGTCTGGTGGGTTTCAGCCAGTCCAAGCTCCCACGGAAGGCCAGTATGCTTAATACTTGTTCTGGCAGCAGCACCTGTTCCGCCATCATATCCGCTTATAACAAGACCATCTGCGCGCCCTTTTGCTACACCTGCAGCAATGGTACCTACTCCTGTTCCTGATACAAGCTTTACACTGATATATGCACTTGGGTTGGCATTTTTCAAATCATGGATCAATTCCGCTAAGTCTTCGATAGAATAAATATCATGGTGCGGCGGCGGCGAAATAAGTCCTACACCCGCAGTCGTTCCTCGTACCTCGGCAACCCACGGATATACTTTGTTCCCCGGCAGCTGTCCGCCTTCTCCAGGCTTTGCGCCCTGAGCAACCTTAATTTGAATTTCATCTGCATTTACAAGATAGTGGCTTGTAACACCAAAACGGCCGGAGGCTACCTGCTTGATAGAGCTTCTCCTGGAATCCCCGTTTGCATCACGAGTAAATCTTTTTGGGTCTTCTCCGCCTTCTCCGGTATTGGACTTACCGCCAATGCGGTTCATTGCGATCGCTAAGGCCTCATGAGCTTCCTTGGAAATTGACCCAAAAGACATAGCGCCTGTTTTAAAACGTTTGACGATATTTGCAACAGGTTCAACTTCCTCTAAAGGAATGCTCTTATGGTTGTCTGTAAAGGTAAGCAAACCGCGCAGTGAGGTTTGTTCTTTTTCCTGCTCATTAATAGATTTCGAATATTTCTTAAAGAGTTCAAAGTCTTTTGTCCGGCATGCCTGCTGAAGCATGTGAATGGAGTGAGGATTATACTGGTGAGCATCCCCGTTTCTGCGCCACTGCAGGTCATCACCCGGCTCAAGTGTTGTGTCTTTTCCTTCTCGATCATTAAAAGCTTTTGTATGACGAAGAAGGACTTCTTTAGCAATAATTTCAAGGTTCACTCCGCCGATTCTTGAAGTGGTCCAGGTAAAATACTTATCAACCACTGAAGGATCAATGCCTACTGCTTCAAAGATCTGAGCGCCCCGATAGCTTTGAATCGTTGAAATTCCCATTTTAGAGAGAACCTTCATGACACCCTTTGTAGCTGCTTTAATATAGGTAGCTACGGCTTCCACATAGGAAGTCGCTTCCAGGCGTCCATCCTTGATCATCGCATCAATGGAATCAAAGACCAGATAAGGATTGATGGCTTCTACACCGTAGCCTATTAGCACAGAAAAATGATGTACTTCCCTAGGCTCAGCAGATTCAACAACAATGCTTACCTGCGTTCGCTTTCCATTACGGATCAGGTGATGGTGAAGGCCGCCAACAGCAAGAAGAGCCGGGATGGCTGCTGATTCCTTATTTACCCCGCGATCACTTAAAATCAGCACAGTTGCACCATTTTCAACAGCTTCATCTGCAGAAGCAAACAGCTGGTCAAGTGCTGGCTCTAACCCTTTTTCCCCTTCTTTTGCAGAAAAGAGCATAGGAAGAGTTACCGATTTAAATCCTGGTCGTTTGTTTGAACGCAGCTTGGCAATTTCCTCATTATTTAATAACGGTGTTTTCAGGAAGATATGCCTTGCACTTTCGGGAGCAGGGTGAAGAAGATTTCCTTCTTTCCCAATCGTCGTTCCCACAGCAGTAACCAGTTCTTCACGAATCGCATCAATAGGCGGGTTCGTTACCTGGGCGAATAGCTGTTTGAAATAGTTATATAATAGCTGAGGTTTCTTTGAGAGAACAGCAAGGGGGGAATCATATCCCATGGACCCTACTGGATCTACTCCTTCCGTAACCATCGGCTTAATCATCTTCTCTAGTTCTTCGTACGTGTACCCAAAAGCCTGGTGGCGGGTATTTAAATTTTCAAAATCGGTGTTATATACGTCCTGGCTTTCCATCACGTCGTCTAAATCACAAAAATGCTTATCAACCCATTCCTTATAGGGCTCTTCAGAAGCAATCGTGTGCTTAATCTCCTCATCTGGAACGATTCTGCCTTCTTCCATATCGACAAGAAGCATGTGACCAGGGTGAAGCCTTTCTTTATAAAGCACATCAGAAGGGTCAATGTCTAACACGCCCACTTCTGAGGACATAAGAATATGGTCGTCTTTTGTCACATAGTATCTTGCAGGACGAAGGCCATTACGATCTAGACAGGCGCCTACGCTGCGGCCGTCTGTATAAGCAAGCGCAGTAGGGCCGTCCCATGGCTCCATAAGCGTACTATGAAACTTGTAAAATGCTTTCTTTTCTTCATTCATTAAAGGATCATTCTGCCATGGCTCAGGTACCATCATCATTGCTGTATGTGGCATTGAACGGCCAGCCAAAGTCAGAAATTCAAATGTATTATCAAACATGGAAGAGTCACTTCCAAGGTGGTCTACCACCGGGTGGATCTTTTCCAGGTCATCTTCGAATTTATCAGATTGAAATACCGCTTCTCTAGCATGCATCCAGTTAACATTTCCTTTAATCGTGTTAATTTCACCATTATGAATCATGTAACGGTTTGGATGAGCTCTTTCCCAGCTGGGAAAAGTGTTTGTTGAGAAACGGGAGTGAACTAAGGCAACGGCTGTTTCAAAATCATCGTTTCCAAAGTCTTTATAAAATTGGCTCAATTGTTCAGTTGTCAGCATCCCTTTGTACACAATTGTACGGGACGACAAACTTGCAAAATAAAAGCTGTCTTCATCAGGGACATGATGTCCAATCTCTTGTTCAGCACGTTTTCTTATTACATAAAGCTTTCTTTCAAAATTTTCTTGATTTTCGATTGCTTCATTTTTCCCAATGAAAATCTGGCGAATGTAAGGCATAGTTGACTTGGCATTATTACCTAGCATAGAACCGTCCGTAGGAGGGATTCTCCAGCCTAATACCTTTTGTCCTTCTTCTGCAACAATCTGTTCAAGCTGTTTTTCACATCTGTTTCTTAGTTCTTCATTCTGGGATAAAAATAACATCCCTACCCCATAAGATCCTTCTTCAGGCAGCTTGATCCCAATGTCTCTAACCCTGCTGTTAAAAAAGCGGTGAGGTATTTGAAGAAGCATCCCGGCTCCATCGCCAGTGTTTACTTCATCTCCTTGACCACCTCGGTGCTCTAGTTTACACAGGATATCAAGGGCTTTTTCTACAATATCATGAGATTTTTTTCCCTTAATATTGGCTAAAAAGCCAATGCCACAATTATCGTGTTCAAATTGGGAGTCATACATACCCACTCTCCGTGAAAAGTTGCGTAATGTCATTACCCTCTCCACCTCTCTTTTCTGTTTCACACACAAGAAATCTACAATCTTTTTTTTTATCTCTAATATACAAGATCATACCATTAAACTTTAGGTTCGGCAAATTATTTCCCATACTCCCTCTCCTTTGAAAGCGCTTTCTGCAGGCATTCCCCCGTTATTACCTTAGTTTTTTGAAAATACAGCACTTACATAAAAATAACAGTGCTTGTATTTTTAATCGTTTAACATTATCGCTAAGAAAATCAAGTAATAACCTGTTTATCTCCCCATATCTGTTCATTTCTCTAGTTTTCTCTCTTTACTAGAAAAATTAATGTTCTTCTTTTTTTTTGTAATTAGTACTGTCATTTATTCGTGTATTAATACTCTTTCAATTTTTTTGAATATTTAGTTAATTATCCCCCGAATAATACATCTTGAAACAAAAATTTTTTGTTCTTCATATAGAAAAGAGGCTGAAACAAAACTGGCTCACTTAAGTAAATAAAACTCCAATTATCGACTTTGGATATTCAATAGGTATCCTTTTTGTGTAACTATTCGTGGGTGGTTCAAAAATCACAAGACGCCTGCTGGAAAAGCAAGAGCTGAAGCCTTGCCCGGTGCATAGAAGACACCGTGAAAGCGAGTAAAATGAAGCTTGAACGGCTGTCGCACTTGTGCCTTTAGGTGCAAGCGAGTTCATTTTTGAACAAGCCACTACTAGAATACTGAAGACAAGAAAAGGCTCTCACCGGGGTGAGGGCCCTTCTTATTAGCTGGGTATTGCCCAAGCCTCTACACATCCTATTCCTTCTCTTTTCCATCCTTTTCTTTCTCTTTCATTTTTTCCTGCACTTTAAAAAAATTAACTGTGCTTGAAATAGCCTTTTCCAGCTCAGGTGAAGACTGTTCAAAAGGATGGGCGGTGTTAAAGGTATGACTTCCCGTTTCAATCCATTCCAGCCGGCCATTATCAGCGTGTTTGTTCAGTTCCTTCGCTCCAGCTGTAAGCTTAGGGGAATCTTCACCACCTTGTATAAAGAGCTTTGCAGTTTCTGTTTCTTGGACAGCCTGGATAATATCATACCTTTCATGGTTACTCTCCACATCTTCAACTGCCTTTTGTTTGACAGGCATATACTCTTTCGTCCTGCCATTGTAAATATACCCAGTCCCTTTTTCCCTAATTTCTTTTTTCACCTCTTCATGAAATAGATCTGCCTGGCTGATTGCATTCCATGTAGCTGCTCCATTGACCTTTTCTTCATTCTCCCTTGTATATAACAGGACGGTTGCTCCACCCTTACTGTGACCGAGCAGGTACAATGATTCTTTATTCATTAATTCGGCGAAAGGAAGTGTATCATCCTCAATTGCTGACACTATTTCTTTAAGGTCTTCGATTTCCCTGTGATAAGTATTTTCAGAGAACTTATCCATTTCGGTAAACGAAAGCAAGTCCTCCCCTACCCCGTTCATTGAAAAATTAAAGGTAATTGCGATGAAGCCGTGCTTTGTAAATTGCTGTGCGACGTAAGGAAAAAAACCCCAATTTTTAAACCCTTTGAATCCGTGAGCGAGTATGATTACAGGCTTTTTTTCAATTTGTTCGCCACTGCCATAAAATACCGTTCCTCTAATGGTTAAATCCTCAGCTGCTTTTATCTCAAAGTTCTCTAACATCCTGTTCCTCCTTTGTTTGTATAGGAAATGAAAATGATTGCTCATTAACCTGGCCGCCATTTGTAAAGGTTCGTTCTATCATCTTTGCATTGTAATCAGCAGTAACCGCGAGCACTGTCTGGGACCTTGTCCCATAAGCAGGACTGATAATAAATGGAGAAGATAAAAGCCTTTCCATTTCAACGCTTATCCCGGTATTTGGAAGAAATTGATCAGGAGCTTTTTCTGTGTCTGTCAGTGCTGCAAAAAGATGGTCCACAGGAAGGTCAGTAAATGGCTCATCCAGGATCAGCTTCTTCATTTTCTGTTTGACTTTTTCCACTTTTGGCCATGGTGAATTGAGCCGGGCATTACTTAGGCCATGGATACCCGGCAACATGGCTTCCGCTTTCATCCCTTTCTGCTTGTTTGAATAATAAAAAAGGTTATCGACGGTGCCTGCTATCAGGTTAAATCCATTGTATTCATCTTTTTCTTTAGCAAGCTTTTGAAAAAAACTTTCCGTATCTTCCTTTTTCAAAAATCCTGCTGTAATTTCTCCCCTTGAACGTTCCTTCTCCTTTTCATTCCCATCTCTTACATTCGTAAGAGCAGCAATGTAACCGTGCTTGGTCATTCCCATCCAAGTGCCGCCTTTTTTCAAGTCTCTTCCGGCATAAATAAATGGAGCGTCTTTCCATTGGTGCAAAAGGGACGTTGGACGGTTATAGAACTCGTCCCTATTGGCTGCTATAATAAGTGGGTATTTACTGTGTACCTTATAAGCTACCGCGACCAGACACATGTCTTGTTCTTCCTCTCTCTATCTAAATTTCATCATCCGTTCTGGAGATTTTCTTTCTGCCTGTAAACCCTTCAAACAACCCATGGTAGTACTTTACTTGACTTTCACCCTGCCTCCAGCAAAGAAGTACAGGCTCCCCTTCTACTTTTGCCGGGAAGTCCACAAGTCCGTGATCAATACTTTTTACGAGGATCCCGTTTCTCTCGAGACGTTCAATATGAAGATTGGCCTGAATCTCTACAAAATCAACCATGCATTCTAAATAAAATAACTTCTCTCCTGTATCCGGAATGGGAGAATGCTTAACCAGTTCATAATGTTTTACACTTTCAGTAAAGCTCTCCTGGAGGTTCTGCAGTTCAGACATTTCTTCCTTGACAAAAGGAATATGGCAATTTGCTTCTTCTATGGTGAAATACTTCTTAAACATAAAAGGCTCCTCCTTTATGGATGCGAGTCTTTGTGCCTAGTCCTAACCTCTGTTTTCATTATCTAACATCTTAGTTTCTCTATTCCATCTCTTCTTGAATTACAAACCGCAACTTCTCTTTCCCTTTATCGTATCTAATATCATTTGAAAAAGGAATCATAAACAGGACGAATGTTCATGGAAGATGATACAATATCGACAAGAAGAGGGTTTACTTTTGAAGATGTCTGAAGGAGGGTACTCAATAATGGATGAATATAAAAATCACAACCTTAATCAAGAAACAACCGAGAACGCAAAAAGAGATGCGCAGGATTATATAAATAACCTTAATAAGTCTAATGTTGATGAGCTTCTTTCAAAGATAAGCTCGCTAGGTGAAGACGAACAAAAGCAAGCAGGGGATTCATTGGAAGCTCTAAAGCGGCCAGTAAGTGAAATGATGAGTCAAAAAGACAATGAGTTACCTGATAAGCTTCATGAATTAAAAGTGATTGTCGGAGAACTTGAGCCCGAACATTTAGAAGAAAGCAGAGTCCAAAAAGTATGGAACAAACTACTGCGTCGCAGCCCAATGGAACAATACGCCCAAAAGTACCAGACGGTAGAGGCACAGGTTGAAAATATTATTGAAGGGCTTCTTGCCGGCAGAGATAAGCTGCAAGAGGACAATGTAATGCTTGAACAGTTAAAAGAAACAGCAACCGCGCGAATCTATGAGCTGGAAAAACAAATGGCATTAGGTCAGGAGTTAAACCAAATGCTGGAACAGGAAATGACGAAAGAAGAATGGCGTGATAACCCTGCCTCATTGCAAAAAGGACAAGTAAGGGTTGTATCAAGAATAAAAAACATGAGTCAGGCCGTCATGGTGCTTCAGCAGTCTCTTGCCTCTGTGGATCTTATTCTGGATAATAATGAAAAGCTTGAAGAAGCTATTTTTAATGCCATTACGATGACCAAAAATATTATAACCGTTACTGCTTCCATCCAGCTTGCTTTAGGGAACCAGCGGAAAGTCATTGATGCTGTCCAAAATGTAAACGAAGCAACAGAAAATATGATCCTCTCCAATGCACAAATGCTTAAATCCAATACAGAAGAAACATTAAAGACCCTCGAAGAGCCTGCAGTAGCCATCGAAACATTTCGGAAAGCTTATAGTGATGTCCAAGCTGCCATTGAACTGACAGAAGAATCTAACGAACGAATTGTTCAATCAGGGAAAAAATTCATTGCCGAGCTGGATGATTTAAATAAAGAAATGCGTACAAAGCTGTTAGAATAAAAGGTGAGATGACTAAAAGAAGGTGGTTTTTTGTTTAAACAATGGCTAGAAGACGTATGGTTTGACAAACTTCTTCCTGACCACTTAAAGCCTGTAGACCAGCACATTTTTTCTGATGCAAAGGGCCTGCAGCTTATAGAAGATACGGAGGCTGTATTAGATACGCTTATTAATAACGGAAAACAGACGAAAATGCCCCACTCTTTTAAAAAAAACGGCGGGACTTTCCAGTTCCGTTTAAAGGTAAACCGAAAAAGAATGAAGCTTTTAAGTTATGACACTACCAAGTCTGAAGCTGCAATTAAAAAACGGATTATTATCCTCTATCAGAGAAAATATCATCATGGGAGCCGGGGACATCGTATTAAAGAAGCTTCTGTTCAATATATAAAAAATGGAAAAACCTACGTGAGAAGCTTGCAAAAGTCCAGGTACTTCCAAGGTATTTTTTATAAATTGAACGTGTTAGATGATGTCTTTCTGGGGCAGCTTATTGAACCGGATAAAAAGGCTCCTCCTTCCCTTGCCAAGAAGAAAATACAGGAAGAAAAAATAACTGAGCAGACATCTTTACCAAAGGAATACAGTGAGCTTTTGTCAGAATGCAGACACCGCCTGATTTACGAATGGAGCCTTCTCCCTTCCCCTCATCAAAACCGCCTGAGAAGATTGGTAGAGGAAACTGAAAAACTTCTTGTTTACGCTCATAAGCTTGACGTGGAAGAACGATATGTATGTAAACGAATGCTTCAAAAAGATATTCCAGTCTTACTTGAAACGTATTTGTCGCTAAGCAGTGAAAACCAGGAGGAGCAAAAAGAACCGCTTTATGAAGCTCTGACTAAAATGGAAATTAATATTCGTTCAATGCAGGAAAGCATTGAGATATCAAAAGCCGAAGAAATGGAAAAGCTCTTTCGAATTAATGAACAAAGGTATTCTGCCTCCGGAAAAACAAATGGAAAATAAAGTATCCCCTTTATCTTTACAGATGAAGGGGATTTTTCTACACTTATATGGAAGGGTTTTCAAAACGAAAAGGGGTTGATCATAATGACTGTAAGGTGTGAAGATCTTGGACACAACTTGTATGTAATAGACGGATACGATTTAGGACTTCCTAACAGGACCGGAGTCTATATTTTTAATGAAGAAAGAATTACCATTTTAGAAACCGGGCCAAGTATGTCCCTTCCTTACATAAAACAAGGAATGAAAGAACTTGGGAGAACACTTGATGAAGTAGATTACATTATTGTTACACATGTTCACCTGGATCATGCAGGAGGAGCGGGACTCCTTCTAACAGAGTGCCCAAACGCAAAAGTAATTATACACCCCAGAGGAGCCCGTCATTTAATAGATCCTTCCCGACTTATTAAAGGAGCAAAAGCCGTTTATAAAGAAAAGTTTGAAGAGCTGTTTGAGCCTGTCCTTCCGATTCCGAAAGACCGTGTCGTCGTTCTTGAAGATAACAGCACATTGACTATTTCTTCCGAACGGACGTTAACGTTTCTAGACACGCCTGGTCATGCAGCTCACCATTACAGCATCTACGACCGTGAAAGTGAGGGGGTATTTACTGGCGACACCATTGGTATCCAGTACCCTGACGCAAAAAAAATGAATAAAGACATATATATACCTTCCACTTCTCCTAATCAATTTGACCCTGATGCTATGCTTTCCTCACTCGAAAGAATTATGGCTCTTGAACCTAAACGGATTTATTTTGGACATTATGGAATGTGTGAAGACCCAAAAGAAGTAGAAAAGCAAATAAAAATGTGGCTTCCTCGTTTTCTTTCCATTGGGAAAGTTTCCTTTGACCAGCATCACACTGAAGAAAGGCTTTCAGAAACTCTCTTTAATGAAATCAGTGAGCATTATCAGTTAGACCACAGCGAAGACCTTTCAAACCTGACTGCTTTTTTAAAAATGGATGCCTCCGTTTCGTCTATGGGGATCATTCACTACTTTGCTCAACAAGAAAAAGCAAAGAATTCAGCAGCGGAAAAGTAGAAACGATATTTGCACCCCCCTTTACATTTTCTCCTTCTTCTAAAGGGGTGCCTTCTTTTATCTTGAATCTCTTCTTTAAATCACCGTATAATGTGAGGAGCAAATATCGAAACTAGCAGAACTACTCTGTTAAATGAAGAATAAAGCGAGGGTTATCATGAATAGAGCCAAAGCAAGTCAGTATAAAGGCCAGACAATAGTCGTAGATGAAGGGAAGATGGGTTCTTACTTCGGAATCCTTACTAACATTGACGCCCTCCCAAATAAACCTTGGATGGCTTCTGTTCGAATCACTGGTATCCAGGCTCTTCCTGCATCAGCAGACTTGCATGAACCAATGTATCTTGAAGGAGAAGTTGTTGAATGCTTGGGAACGAAAGTAAAAGAACCTGAAAATGAATACACTGGAAGCTATGAATCTTCTTTTATCGATGCTCTGCAGAAAAAAGGCCAGTGGCTGCAGGAAAAAACTGCACAGTATACGTCTTTTCTTCACGCTATAGAAAAGAAACTCCAGTTTTATAATGCTTCCCTTACTAACGTTGGAGAAATAGATCAGAAAACTGAAGATGAAAGCTTTGTTTACTATTCCATTGTAAAGGTAAATGATATTCTTTATCTGCAGGAAGACACGCGTGATGAACAACTAGAACTGGAAGGATGCCCATTCACCCTTGAAATCGAATACAAACATCAGTGGATAAAATGCACTCCGGCCGGTGGCCTTTCCTTTTTATCAGAAAATGGAAAACTCATCCCTGTGAGTGAAGGGGCACGTGTGCGGATCAGCAGACAACAGTTTGAACCTTTTACTATTTTATTAAATGAGTTAGAACAACCATCGCGGCAGTCCCTGGAAAAAGGATTACGTACTCTGGGGTTTACGGAAAAGGACCTTGTAAAATGCCATAATCGATTGCTTCATGAGCTGCTTGCCAGAGATGCTGAAACATCCTTTCAAGGCGTGAACTTTCTTATGTTCCAAAAGAACAGCTCCACTCTGATTGTGCAGCATCATTATGAAAGAACGCTTCAACAAAATAGTCCAGACTCCATCTTTGACCGATTTGAATTTACAACTGATCAAGGGGCCAGGAGTATTATTACCTATTCCAATGCTCTCTCCAAATAATCTTCCTACACTAAAAACCCAGCACGAAAAGAGACCGGGACAAAACTCAGCTAAATAGAAGGGCCTTCACCGTCGGTGAGGGCCCTTACTTATTTTATAATTCTGTTGGTTGATTGTTAAAAATACACTCGCTTGCACCTAAAGGTACAAGTGCGACATCCGTTCAATCCTCATTTCATTCGCTTTCACGGTGTCTTCTATGCAGCGGGCAAGGCTTCAGCTAGCCGGGTAAACCCCCCGGCGGATCTTCAGCTCTTGCTTTTCCCGCAGGCGTCTCGTGATGTTTGAACAATCAACGTATATGTACACAAAAAGGATACCTTCTGATAAAGTTACATCACCACAACCTAACAGAATCAGAGGTATCCTTATGTTTAAACATTATAACATGAATCAAGTCGTTTTGCCGATAGACCTTTCTTATAAACTCCAGGAAATGATGTTGCATTTGCCGTCAATGCTCTCGTTGAAGCCATAGCCGGTGAAGCATTAAGTGGCTTCCTTCGTTCAATCGGCTGTCCAGCCTACCATCCAAAAATGATGACGAAGCTGATCCTGTGTGTCTACACACAATCTACTTTCTCAGGAAGAAAGATTGAAGGTCTTTTAAAAGACAGTATTCGTATGATGTGGCTGGCTCAGGGGTACGAGCCAAGTTACCGTACGATCAATCGCTTTCGGGTTCATCCTGAATCTCAGGAATTATTGCGACATTGCTTCGTTCAATTTAGGTGCAACTTTATGCGGATGAATTCGAATGTCAGTGAGAGGAAAAAAACAGGTGCATTAATGGCGGTGAACTTGAGAAAGGACACCGCCCGTAAGCCCCATCATCCCAATTCTGATCAACAAAAAGGTGCCAGCTATCGAAAATCAGATAACTGACACCTTTTATTCCTTTTCAGAGACTGTTTTGTCCCAGCTTCTTCTCATGCTGGGTTTCTTTTTCATAGGAATACCACTGATACAAATCATTTCCGTCATCCTCAGCCATATCACGTACAGAAAATGATTTCCCCCCTGCTGTAGAGAGAATGGAAACAGTAAACGTGCAAAGGCCCATTCTTCTTTGAAACAGGGAATGGCTTTTTTCCACAGACTGTATTCTTTTTTTAGGGACTACCTCTCTCGTTAAATTAAAGTGCCGTGTCTGGAAAATGACATGCCTTTTTGTTACGGCATGCCCTCCATCCTTATACCGGAGCCAGCCAAGAGCAAATGCAACCGGTATAAAGATAAGCAGCCAATTGCCAAATGGAAGCCATACAGCTGCAGGAATGACTACAATAAGAACTGGTATAACAGCTCTCACCATGAACCGAATCAGTGCTCGCTTAGGAAGCGGTGTCAATTGCTTTTCAATTACGTAATCAGGAACAATTTCATTCAGGATTTCGTTGGCAGCTTTTTTCCTGACCAAGGGAAGAAGGAGTGTAGAAAGCTGTTCATCACTGCTTCCTCCTCCTGCACTCTCTACATACACACTAGTAAAACCGAGGGGCTGGCGAATCATGGTGGCTACATAGCGTACGGTAGTAATCCGCTTAATGTTTAAAGTGAGCTGCCTTGTTTCCAGCAAACCTCTTGAAATAATAAGGTCGTTTCCTCTCTTGACGACGCTAAAATTGCCGTATTTGATGACGGTAATAAAAATTGAAATAATCCATGCTATTACCGTGATAAGAAAGATAAGTATGATAATAACAAAAATACTCGATTCCACAAAAAAACCTAATGTTGTTTCATAAAAAGTCTCAGGGAGCAGCTGGTCTACTTGAGTAAACAAGGCTAACACAGCAGAAAGCACCAGCCCTACACCACCTGATGTCAATCCTGCTATAAATAAGTCTCTAACTGGAAGCTTCCATTGATAGTCCACAGGATGTGCTTCCAGTTCCTCTTCCTTTTTCTCCTCCGTTTCCTCTGCTTCCGTATCATGCACCTCTGTCGTACCTCGATTGAGAAGCATCGACCGCAGCTCTTTTGCTTCTCCTTTGGTGACAGCTACAATTTCAACCTCTGGTTCGTTTCCTCCCCCAGCGGTCTCTATTCTTACTTTAACAAGACGGAATAATCGCTGAAGCACGCCCGCTGTCACATCGAAGCTTTGTACTCTGTGCCTGCGGATGTAACGATTTTTTTTAATAAAGATTCCCTGCTTTATCCTCAGCTCTCCCTCTTCGATGCTATATCGATAGGTCAACCAGTAGAGCAGGCTGTGGATCAGCATAATAGCCAGAATGATGGGAAATACCAAGCGAAATCCAAATATGTTTGGACCTGTGCCCCCAACCACAAAAGCGAGGATCAAGGGAATTAAGAAATCTTTTATGCGGCCGAAAAATAATATAACAATGGCTGCCCCATGCATTCTTTTTCCTTTATTCATCTTCATCAGCTGTTTGTGCCAGCATGGCAATTTGATCTCTAAGGTTATCGGCCACTTCCTCAGTTAGAGCAGGGATTTCATGAACGTCTGCTGCGGTAGAAATCGTAACAGCTGAAAGTCCATATCTTCTGTAGAGGGGACCCTGTTCCGTATCCACATGCTGAACCCTTATCATAGGGATTAATGTTCGCCTCACAATAAACACCCCGTACTTTAAGTCAATTTCCTGTTCATGTACTTCATAGCGCCATCTCCTCCACCTGACACTTGGAATAACCCAGACAAAAAACAAAAATAATATTCCGTACAAACCTATAAAGACCCATAAAAGCCACTGAGGAAAGTCGTAAAAGTACATTAATATTCCGTAAAAGACCGGAATGCTTAAAAAGAACAGACTCTCTAGCGCCCCTTTAAACCGCCAAACTGGCAAAGCTTTCCTGGAAATGCGTTGTGTTGGTTCTTTGCGCAAAATAATACCCCTTTCCCCTTGACCTCTTATTCTTCATCAGCGTAAACAATCTCTACGCCTAGTTCAGAAAAAAGTTGAAGAACCTGGTCATTTAAAATTTCATCTCTTAATAATCCAAGAGATTTGACTATTTCTATTTCAGCTAGTTCTCCATTTTCAGCTTCTTCAAGCAAATCAAGGATTTCGGTGTACTCTTTTTTTTCTAGTTCGTTCATAATCTCATCTTTAGTCAATTTATTTCTCCCCTTTTTTATTATGTAATTGTCCTTTTATCTTACCACGAACCATTTTATTCTAAAAAAACTTCCCCCAAAAAGGAGTGTCGCTTCCTCCATCGTCAAGTTTTGTACAAAAAGAAGAGACTTCCTTCTTACGAAGCCTCTTCTTCATATTATTATTTATTTTTTGATTGTTCAATGGTGTCAGTCATCTGCTTCCATACCGATCCCTTTGCTTCTTCGCCCCCTTCAATGCGTTCAAGAGCCATTTTGACTTGCATGGCCACCTCAAACTCAGGGTCGTCCTGGGCTTCTTTCAGCGGTTCAACTGCCGATTCATCTCCAACCTCATAAAGAAACATTGCTGCTCGCCAGCGCACTAGTTTGTTTTTATCCTTAAGTGCTTCCGTCATGGCAGGTATACCTGCTGTATCCCCAATATCTGAAAAACAGTCTCCAGCTGTTCTTCTCACAGTAACCGTCTTATCCTTTAGTGCTTTTTCAAGAAGCGGTAATACTACAGGCTTTTCAATCATTCCAAGATAAACTGTCGCCAGGCGGCGGATTGCAGGCTTTTCGTCTTCTAACGCTTTTTCTAATACAGGTAAATCCTCTTCTGTTGAGTCCATCTGTTCCATAGCCGCATACCGATTTTTCCAATCGGGATCCTTTAAGTCTTCAAGTGTAACCGTCTTCCGCTTTTTCTGAGGGAGTTCAGAAGCATTCTCATCTGCCAGGGCTCGTTGAACAAGATTGTCGAGACGTTCCTGATTGTAGGCAGCAGACACTTCTTCTGCTACTTCCTGACCGATTTCCTCCAGGTCACTTCCGTACCGGGTGCTGCTTTCAACCCACTTTCGTTCTAGCACGACATTATCTTCTTCTTGTTGGGCCTCAAAGGCTGCTTTCTGGAACCTTTCAGGAAGGCCCACTCTCTTTTCCTCATCCCCTGTGGTCAGCTTAATTTGCATAGGGATTCCTTTAAACTCTTGTATGGAGACTTGTACTTCTCCAAAGGCATCATCCACTGTTTCCTCTGCTTCTGTTTCTGCAGTCTCCTCGCCAAATACCGCTCTGACCTGCGGGAGAATTACTTTCCAGTCTACTTTTGCGTTTCGCTCTAGCGCCAGAAAATCAGCTACATGATAAACACCTTTAATACCCTCAATTGCAAAAATCTCTTTAATTTGTTTTGGAGCGTCTTCTTTATTATTTTGTGTATAATTATTGCTCTTTCCCCCAGCAAGTGTTTCATCCAATATTACTTTCATTGTATTGGGACTTGGGGTTGGCTCAATTGTCTTTATCTTCATTTTCTACTATTACTCCTTTCCACGGTGTTACTGGATTGATTGTAACATAACCAATCCTTCTCCTTCCATTCCAAGCATTGTTAAGATTCGTAACTGTTTCTCAACTCATGTATAATGGAAAAAAAGAGCAAAGGGGGAAAATAATATGCAAGTTGCAATCCTTTCAGACATTCACGGGAACGCTAAAGCATTAAAAGCAGTATTAAACGACCTTGCTGAAAAGAACGTCAAAAAGTTATACATAATCGGTGACTTATGTTACCGGGGACCAGAACCTAAAAACGCTCTTGAAACTGTACGTTCCACCCCGGCTAAAGTGTTAAAGGGAAATGCAGATGAATGGATCGTTAGGGGAGTGAAAAAAGGAGAGGTGCCTGACAAAGCTCTTGCTATTATGAATCAGGAAAGGGAATGGACAGTAGAAAGACTGACACAGGATGATATCGCTTATTTAGAAAACCTGCCTACTTCCTTCCATGAGAACCTGACAAAGGAAATAACGATGCACTTATTCCATGCTACCCCTGACAGCTTATTTGAAATTGTCTCAAAAGAAGCAAGCGATGAAGAACTTGAACATTCACTAATGACCCAGGTAGATGCTGACTTTTATATCTACGGTCATATTCATACACCATTTGTGCGAAAGATTGGCGATAAGACTGTAATTAATACTGGGAGTGTGGGTCTTCCCTTCGATGGAGATAATCGAGCATCTTATGCACTGCTTACGATTAAAGATGGAAAAGCAGAAGCTGCGATAGAAAGAGTAGAATATGACATTAACCGGGTAGCCGCCTCTTATGATGCAAATGATTATCCTAACCGGGACCAGATGAAACAAATTATTATAAGCGGAAAAAAACCGAGCTAAGGATAAATGAAATCAGCCGAGCTCTCTGTGAAGAGGACTCGGCTGTTACTTGTTTAAGATGCTTGTTACGCCTTCCATAATAGTTAAAAAGGAAGCTTTGTCATTGTACATTTGTACAATCTCCTGTTCTTCATTGATCAATACAGTAGTAGGAACACCCATACATCTATATTGATCATATGTTTTTGTTCCTTCATCTGCAAGAGCCGGAAACCTGTATCCCTGCTTTGCAAGAAATGCGTGCCCGTCTTCTTTATTACCTTCTCGGCCGGTAACATTTACCGTCAGAAAAACGAGCTGCTCACTTTTCATGCTTTCATAGAAGTGATTTTTCTGAGCAAGATCTTTTACTGAGTCAGGACACCAGGAGGCCCAGAATGTGAGCATAACAGGCTTTCCTTTATAACTTTCTAACTCTACAAATTCACCATCTTGAATATTTTTCAATGAAAAATCAGGTGCTTTCATGATATCTTCTGCTCCTCTCTTTGGCCGGTACCCTTGTTTACTTTATGT
Organism: Thalassorhabdus alkalitolerans; assembly: GCF_042656525.1. NCBI lineage: Bacteria > Bacillati > Bacillota > Bacilli > Caryophanales > Bacillaceae > Thalassorhabdus > Thalassorhabdus alkalitolerans. The sequence continues at coordinate 204,127 of NZ_JBHSOZ010000010.1, read as the reverse complement.
ATGGCTTTAGATTATTTATAAATGACTCGATTGAACCAAAAGCATAGATTGTTTCTTTACAATCCCCCTCTTTAAATATCTTTACACAAGGCACACTTTGTATTTTCAGCTGTTGAACAATCTCCGGCATCAAATTAACATTCCCTTTGTATGCTGACGGAGCTGCAGATAATTCCTCAGCGGCAAGAATCATCTTTTCAGCTATTTTACATGTCCCGCACCACGGGGTATAAAAATAAATCATCACTGCTTGATCTCTTTGTAAAACAGCATGTAACTGTTTTTCTGACACTTCTTCCATTGAAGCTTTCCCCCCGGGAGGCATTTTATTCTTTTATCATATCTTCTCATTGCCTGACCTTCAAGTGAAGCACTTGGGATCTTAGGTCATATCTGTTCCACTCAGTATCTTTCTGCGTGCAGCCGGCTAACCAAGTGATTTTGAAACCAGAAATAAGGCTCCAATTACCAAAGACGATAATTGGAGCCTTATTTATTTTAGTGAGACGGTTTTGTCTCCCCCTCCTTCATGAAGAGGAAAATGATGATTTATTGATCGGTTTGTTCTTCATTCTTTTCAACGACCGCATCCCGCCATTTCATAAGGTCGTTCACTATCCCGCCAAATTCCTTATTAAAGGGATAATTTTCCTGCATTAATGCCTTCTGTTCCATTTCAGGCAGTCTCCTTAATGCTGTTTCAGCTTCATTAGCCGCTTGTACTAAACGGTCTAATCTGCGATTTAAGTCAGCTCTGCTCATCGGGAATCCTCCTTCTTTGCATTCTATTTCTTTTTACCCAAAGGAGAAGAATGCAAAACTTTCAGGAAGATTCCTATTCCGCCCAGGAGACATCAACGTTATAAATCATTTCTTCCTCCTCGATTTCAAGAGCTTCTTCTTGGACGGGGCGTGGTGGTAATGAGGGAGTTGTATCATTAATATCGGAGAAGGCTCCCCGGATAATAATCTCTGCTGGCAGACCACCTTCTTCAGATGGTGTGGTAAAATGGAGGTCAATAGAAAGACCGGAAACTTTAAATGTTTCCTTATGAAAGGTAAGAATATAAGTTAAAGAATCAAGTGTAACATTAAGAGGGCTATCCGTCAGACTGACCCCGGCCTGGTCTCCCATAAGGCGGTAAATATGGGTATTTAATTCTTCAATACTTACCCCTATATCTTTAAAAGAGATGAAAATTTTTTCATCCTTTTCCGTGATGGAAGCTCGTCTGAAGGCTTGAAAAGGAAATTGCAAATGCTCATCCATGCTGTTTTCTGCCTCAACAAAAGCAAGAGCCTGCTCTGCAACTGGCGGCGGTACTCTCCGCCATGTATTTTCATTAGAATGAAACAGGTAATAGCCGCCTTCGTTTATATAAAACTCCGAATACATCTCTTCACCAGTTCCCTGATGAATCATAGTTTCATAGCTTTTGTGCAAGGAAAAAGGCTGGAACTTCACTTCAGATTGTAAAAATACTTCTTTTAAGAATTCTTCTTTATCAGCTCTCATCCTATTTTCCCTAATATTCATTTCCATTGTATAACTTGTCATGGTATTTAAGCTGTTCTCCATGTTATTTATCATTTTATGAGACGTCGTTTCACTTTCCCCTTCTCTATCTCCCCCGGCCGTTTCGTCTATGGATGGAATGCTCCTTGTTGATGCTTCCTCTTCAGCATTCACACAACCGGTTACATAAAATATGGAAAACAAGAGAAGGCTTAGCCACATCCTCCTCTGCATAAAAACGCCCCTTTTCCACTTCTTTCTCTACTTATTCCCATTAATGATGTCATCATATCATTAATTGTTAGAGTATTGAAAAATTTATGAGGGCTGTTCAGTATAATCTCTTTCCTGCTTCAAGCAGTTCTGCCCCTACTGGCCAAGTATCATGGCATTTTGCATTTGTCTTAAACGTGCCTGTGCTCTCTCTAATTCCACCCGCTGCTGAGGTGTAGTGCTTCTCAAAAGGTGAGAAAGTTCATCCTCAACTTCATTAATTCTTTGTTGTAACAGACTGTATTCCTCCTGGTCGTAATACTCCAGCTTTTGACCTTCCTCCCATTCGCTGCGTGCCATAGCAATTGTTTCCTCCACTTTACTAAGCATTGCATCCATTTGTTTATAAATAGCCATCATTTTTCCTCCTTGCATAATATGTTTCATTATTATCCCGGAAAAAATAATCACCTATACAAAGAGAGGGAAGGGAAAGAATGGATGTGCTTTTTTACTTCACTTTATAAACAAATCCATCATAAGCAACAGAAATATTGGAAAATTCTCTGGCAGCTTCTTCTCTCAGGATTTCAAGTTCCTTCTCATACCTGGGGCTTATATGTGTGAGGATGAGATGCTTGGCCTTGCCGTCCCTGGCAATGATTGCAGCTTCTTTAGCAGTGCTGTGCCCAAACTGTCCGGCATGGTCTTTTAGATTTTCAGAAAATGTACCTTCATGTATAAGTACTTCAGCGTTTTCAGCTAACGTTCTGCTACCCTTGGATGGTTTGGTATCCCCTGCTATACTGATCACCCTCCCTGGCCGGTCAGGTTCCAAAGCATCCTTCCAGCGAACCACTGTTCCATCTTCCGTGACAACGTCCTTTTTTTCCTGAAGCTGTTTATAAAGAGGGCCTGGCGGCAAACCCTTTTTCACTAAATATTCCTTTCGAACACGTCCTCTCCTTGCCGGCTCTGTGAAACGGTAGCCAAAAGAAAGGACAGTGTGGTCCAGCTTAACTACCTCTACAGCCCCCCTATCTGTTTCAATCTTTTCACCAGCTCTCACTTCATTTACAAACAGAGGATAGTTCAGGTACGTACCCGAGGCCTCCAGGGAGATGGTTATAAATCGCTTTATTCCTGGCGGCCCATAAAGAGTGAGAGGGGTTGTTCCTCCCATAAAAGAACGGCTTCCTAAAAATCCAGGAAGACCATAGATATGATCCCCGTGCATATGTGTAATAAATATTGCTTCAAACATTGGGGGCCTTAATGTAGAATCAAGCAGTCGGTGCTGTGTTGCTTCCCCACAGTCAAACAGCCAGGCCCCTTTTTGCCCCGAAAGAAATCGAAGCGCCGTTGCGCTCCCATTTCGTTGTTTGGAAGGGACACCTGCTCCAGTACCTAAAAAATGTATTTCCATGTATGGTCCTCCCTTGTTCATTCGATAATAACAGGAAAAAGAGATGGGACAAAATTTGTACGAACATCGTAAAGACAAAGATAACTGTATGAATATCGCCCTTGTGACTGGGCAAAAGCGAAGGGGGACGAAAACATGCTTCTTCCTGGCTAACGAAAGAAAGAAACCCGAACCACTGTTAATAAATGGTCCGGGTTTTCTTGGAGTGATATCGTTTTGTTCCAGCCTCAGCAAATCATGTAGCTAACGCATCGGCAAATGCTTTTGCGTAGGGAGGAAGATCAGGAGGGCGGCGGCTGGATACAATATGACCGTCCACCACTACTGCCTCATTTACCCACGTTGACCCAGCGTTTGTCATGTCATCTTTGATTCCAGGCGTGCTTGTTACCTTTACACCCTCCAAAATACCAGCTGAAATTAAAACCCAGCCGGCATGACAAATTTGTCCGATTGGCTTCTTCTCTTGATCCATATGCTTCACAATCGACAACACTTCATCGTAACGGCGTAATTTATCAGGTGCCCATCCTCCTGGCACCAGCACTCCGTCATAGTCGTTTGGGTCTATACTGGAAAACGCCTCTTCAGCCGTTGCAGGCACTCCATATTTCCCGGTGTATACCTTGCCCTTTTCTTTCCCTGCAAGGACTACCTTAGCACCCTCTTCCTGAACACGCATCAGGGGATACCAAAGCTCAAGATCTTCAAATTCTTCATCTACCAATGCTATAACTTTCTTACCTTCTAATCTCATAATGGCCTCCTTTAGATGATCTTTATCTATTCTACCATCAGCCCTCAATTTTGAAAAAAGAAGGGAACTACGAAGGGGGATGAAAAGTAATAAATGTTTTTATTTGTTCTCTTTTTTTCCAGGCAGCTGCAAGGCCCGTTTTTTTACAATCTTGTTTAGACACTCTCCAGCTTCTCAATGTAAAAGAAAGCCTTTGAGCAAGGGGAAAAGGTGTTATCTCAATATCTTGAGTACTTCTCCAGCCGGCGTGCATCTTTTTTTTACCTAAATAGTCAAAACGCTGTCTAAACCCATTTTTAAACCATGGATACTCTTTTTCTTTGCTTACTCCAGGTTGATTTAAGCAGGAATATAGTGAAATATCATCACAAAATTGGAGAATGTTTAAATGTTCTGTTTCAAAACCAGTCCGGGCTCCCCGTCCTCTTAGTTTATCTTGTCTTTTTTGCTCCTGCTCATAAAACTCTTTACCCATTTTTGTTTCATTGCTCGTAAAAAAAGAAGCGTAATGAAGGCTCCCTAATAAGGCGGCATAAGGATTAATTCTTTCAATCTCATCCACCCCATTAGCGTAAGCATTTATTTTCTCGTTCATTGGATAATCAGTAAAAGAAAAAGGCCTTTGTTTCGCTTCATTCCACAACGGTTGTTTATCAAGGGGGATCCATGCTCTGTCATGCTCTTTTACAGCGAGAATGACGGCTTCCCACAAACTGGTCTTCACGGCAGGATCTCCCCAAAATGCGCACACTGCACCAGACAACCTGGCATGTTCATGCTGCTCAATTAACTCAAAGCTGTCACTCCATTCTCTAATAATCACTTCAACTCCCCCTTTGTTTCATCTTTTTCTAGTCGTTTTATATAATAAATTCTTGATAAAACAGAGATAGTCCTTTTTTATTACGAAGCAGGATAATGAAAAACGCAGATCCTGCTTATCAGCTCTTTCCCCTGTAATTTTTTCATCACTATTATCGGTATTCTTACGGTAAGTGAAATTTTAAATTAATCGACAGTTCAACCATTACTATATAAAAAGAGGATGCCGTCAACATGAGGGCATCCTCTCCATTACACTAGAAAAGTAAATAATCGTTCATCTTTGTTAATTTCGTCGTATTGAAAGCCTTTTTTCTGCATTCTCTCAATAAGCTGCTGATAATCTTTACTGCATTTTAACTCAACGCCTACTAAAGCCGGTCCGCTTGTTTTATTGTTCTTTTTTGTGTATTCAAATCTGGTAATATCATCAGTCGGTCCAAGGACTTCATCTAAAAATTCACGCAAGGCACCTGCCCGCTGGGGGAAGTTGACTATAAAATAATGCTGGAGCCCCTCATAAACAAGAGATCTTTCTCTCATTTCCTCCATCCTGCCAATATCATTATTCCCGCCGCTTACAATACAAACTACGGTCTTTCCTTTAATTTCATCCTTGTAAAAATCCAGGGCTGAAATCGGCATGGCCCCTGCCGGCTCTGCCACTATGGCATTTTGGTTATACAGTTCAAGAATCGTACTGCAAATTTTCCCTTCCGGAACAAGCTTAATATCATCTAAGACATTTTTACAAATATCATAAGTAATCTCACCCACACGTTTGACAGCTGCGCCATCAACAAACTTTTCAATCTCTTCCAGCTCCACAACTTCTCCGCTGGCCAAAGACTCTTTCATTCCAGGAGCGCCGGCTGGCTCTGTTCCAATTATTTTGGTAGAAGGAGAAATGGATTTAATATAGGTGCCTACGCCGGAAACAAGGCCGCCGCCTCCAATGGAACTGAACAGATAATCTATTTTTTCTTCTATATCATTCATAATTTCCATTCCGACTGTGCCCTGACCGGCAATAATTTTTTCGTGATTAAAGGGATGGATAAACTCCATATTGTGTTCTTCCCTGTATTCCATCGCCTGGGCAAATGCATCATCAAATGTATCACCTGTCAGAATAACTTCCACAAATTCCTTTCCGAATAATTTCACTTGGTCAATCTTTTGACGGGGCGTTGTATTAGGCATAAATATCTTGCCTTTTACTTTTAAAGCTTTACAAGAATAGGCAACTCCTTGAGCATGATTGCCAGCACTTGCACATACGACTCCGTTTTCAAGACTTTCCTTAGAGAGACTATGCATAAGGTGATATGCTCCCCGGATTTTAAAAGACCGGACGACTTGCAGATCTTCCCGCTTTAAATACACATTCGCGTCATATCTTTCAGAGAGAACCTGGTTTTTTTGGAGAGGAGTATGAGTAACTACATCCTTAAGAGTTTGATTAGCTATGATTATGTCTTCGATATGAATCCTGCTCATGCTTTTTTTCCTTTCATTTGTCAGGGTTTGCGCTGTTGTCATTCGAATCATCCTTTTTACGTCTTTACCAGGCTATTATGTCCCTTTTTTCCTGTCATTTGCTTTGTCCTGCAGGCTTCATATAAAACCTGCTGCTCTTCTTTATTAAAGAAGAGCAGCGTGTATACAGACAAGCTGCCTATTTATCCTTACTAATTATAACATCATTTTACTATGGTTAGAGATAATCTCAAGCCATTTCAAGCAACTTGTCCCTTATCGTGGACGAAAAGATGAATCAAAACGTTTTCATCTTTTACTTTCTGCCATATAGGATGGCAAGGAGGCGTTCTATCCTCTTAAAATTCTTCTTGGAATAAGGAAAGTAATTAAAAGAACGTTTTCTCTTTCCTTTTTCAGTCATTATAGCCTGGGTATACGTGAAAGCTTCAACTCCTTCTCTGCCGTGGTACCTTGCCGCTCCGCTTTCTTTCACCCCCCCAAAAGGGGCATTCATATTGGCAATATTCTTAATGACATCATTTACATAGACGCTTCCTGTATTCAGCCGTTCAGCCAGCTGTTTCCCTTTCTCTGTATTATTTGTGAAAATGCTTGCATTTAATCCAAAGCGGGAGTCATTTGCCAGCTGAATCGCATCTTCTTCCCTGTCATATGGTGTGACGGTTACAACAGGTCCAAACGTCTCTTCCTGCATAATTTCCATCCCTTGATTTACATTTGTTAAAATCGTCGGTGGAAAAAAAGGATACTCAGCTTGTTTCCACGTCTCGTCCGTCACACAGACTGCACCATGAAAGATAGCATTCTCCACCTGCTTTTTTACATTTTCAAAGCCGTCTCTTGTTGTCATCCCGCCCATATCAGAATGAAAATCAGTTCCCTGGGTTAATGCCAGGGCTTTGCTGCGAAGCTTCTCTACAAAATCTCTATATAATGATTGATGTACATATATGCGCTCAACGCTGACACAAACCTGGCCGCTGTGGAGAAAACTACCATACAATCCTGCTTCAACAGCACGGTTTATGTTAGCATCCTCACAAACAATCATCGGATCTTTGCCTCCAAGTTCAAGATCAACAGGGATCATATAGTCAGCCGCATGTTTCATAATGGCTTTGCCGACAGGAACACTGCCTGTAAAAAAAATCTTTTCTGGTTTGGCATCGACCAGGGCTATTCCCTGCTCTTTGCCTCCATGGACCACCTCAACTGTTCCAGCTGGAAAGACAGAGGAAAATAGCTCCTCCATCCATTTGTTTAATTTTGGCAGGACTTCAGAAGGCTTTAGTACTACAGTATTTCCAGTAACTAATGCAGTAAGTGCAGGTACCATTGAAAGCTGTAAAGGAAAATTCCACGGAGAAAAGACCGCAATTGTTCCCAATGGCTTTCTCACTACACTGGTCCTCTGCTTCCCATAAATAAACGGTGTTTTTCTCGTTTCCTCTGCCATATATCCTTCGATTTCTTTTTCATAATGAACAATGGCATCTGCTGTCGCTAAAATTTCGGCTGTCAATGTATCCGTCGGTGTTTTATGTGCTTCATTCTGCAAAATGCTGATTACTTCTTTTCTCTTTTTCAACAGTTGCTTTCGCAGCTTTTTCAAATATTCAACTCTCTTTTTCAGTGGCAGTGAAGACCAGGTTTCTTGTGCAAGTTTAGCTTTGTTCATTTTTTCAGTTATTTCTTCCGGTGTGTGCCAGATTGTCATTTTCATCTCCTCTTTCTTCTTTCTTTCTGAAAAAACGCTATTATGTTCAGGACGTCTCCTGGTACAAGCAGGAAACCTGACAGGAAAGCAGTGCTTATTTTACAAGATCCTTGTAAAAGGAAGGAATTGAAAAAAAATAATAGAGCATCTATAATAAGAGTGATATCGTGTGAAGGGGAGTATCTCTTTTTCCAGCATACACGGAAATTCGGTCCGGCATCAAAGGATCGAAACCAAGGATGAGTGGCTTTATACATACAAAGGAGGATCACAATGGTCAAAAAATGTAGTGCATGGTTAATGATGGCATTTGCGATTTTTGCTCTTTCTCCTCTTGCTGCTTTGGGAGCAGGAGGCGGAAACGGAGAAAATGGCGCTGAAGAAGTAGGAACGTTCATGTATACTTCTTTATCTGTCCTTTCTCTGGTCACTATTGTTTTTGTAATTGTACTTATGTTTACTGATAATAACTAACCTGTAAAGCATTCAGCCTTTGGCTGGATGCTTTTTTCCTAAACGCTGTATTTTAAAATGTTTTGCACCGGTTAGTTTTGGTAAAATACAAGTATGGGAAAATCAAAGCTTCTATCTGCTCGCTCCCAAATCGAGAGATAAGAAAGCAGTTTCCTTTCGCCCGGGAAAAAAGAGGGCAAAATTCTGCAGGAGGGGTTATGATGAACGAACTATTAAAAAAAGGATTTTTCCTAGGACTCGGTGCAGCAGTGACAGGGAAAGAAAAAGTTCAAACATATTTGGATGACCTTGTTTCAAAAGGACAGATCACTCCTAAGGAAGCCGATGAGTGGATGGATGAAATGGTTACGAAAGGTAAATCAACAGAAGCTGAATGGTCCTCCCAAGCTAAAGACCGCATGCAGGATTCCTTTAAAGACATGGGGGTTGCTACTCAAAAAGATATAAATGAACTAAAAGAACAATTAGCAGCAATTGAATTGCAATTAGCACAGCATATCAAAAACAATGATGATGAAAACAACTCAAACTAACCAGCGAGACATTCAGGAGAAAGGAAATGTTGCATGGCACTTTCTAGAGGTCTCAAGCACGCAAACCGCTACCGAAAAATAGTAGCTACTCTGACAAGACACGGGTTTGGCTACATTATCCAGGAGGTTGGGTTATTCCATGTCCTTTCTCTCCCAAAGCGTCTTGCCGCTGATTCAAACAAAAAAGAAACCAGGTCTGTTGGTACCCGAATCCGTCATGTGGTAGAAGAGCTTGGACCAACCTTTATAAAACTTGGCCAAATGATCAGCACAAGAAAGGATATCTTTCCTCCTTCTATTATTCAGGAGCTTGAAAAGCTTCAGGATGACGTACCTCCCTTTCCTTTTGAAAAAGCAAAGAAAATGATTGAAGAGGATATGGATACCTCAATTGATGAGGTCTTTTCAGAGATTTCAGAAAAGCCCCTTGCAGCTGCCTCTATCGGACAGGTACACTGGGCCCGCCTTAAAACAGGAGAAGAAGTGGCCGTTAAAATATCTCGTCCTCATATCAAAGAAATTGTCGAAAAAGATATAGAGATCCTTAGAGATCTAGCCAGACTCCTTCACCAGCGTTTTACATGGGCTCAGTTTTACCGCCTCCAGGATGTAATAGAAGAATTTGTTACTGCTATACGAGATGAAGTGGATTATTTTGTAGAAGCCCGTAATACAGATAAAGTCAGGAAAAATATGGAGAAGTTTGAACGGGTAGTGATCCCGGAAATTTATGAAGAGTTTTCCACCAAACGCATACTTACTATGTCTTTTTTTAAAGGGAACAAGATCAGTGAACTTTCGGAATCAAGAAGTGAGGTTAAAAAAAATGCCCTGGCCCGTTCTTTAGCTGACGCTTTTTTGCATCAGGTGTTAATTGACGGCCTTTTCCACAGTGATCCTCACCCAGGAAACATTATATTTTTGGATGAAGACAGAGCTGCTATGCTCGACTTCGGCCAGGTAGGGCGCCTTAATAAAGCAATGCGGTACCAGTTTGTCAGTTACGTTATTGCGATGACCCGCAAGAAACCAGAAGAAGTGGCCGAGACCATTTATGATATGGCTGAAATTCCTGAAGATATTAATCATGATCAATTTGTGGATGATGTGGAATACTTATTGCAGAAATACTATGACCGGCCGTTTAACCAGGTACGGTTCGGTGAAGCAATCAATGACATATTCTCAATGTCTCATAGGTACCAGATCCAAATTTACAAAGAATACACACTTCTTGCCAAAGCGATTATTACACTTGAAAGTCTCCTCGAAAGACTTGATCCTGAGCTGAGCATTGTTGAAGTTGCCGAGCCTTACGGAAAAATGCTTGCTCGTGACCGTTTAAATCCGTTTGCCTGGCTTACGAAAGTGGGACGAGAAGGAAAAAGACAGCAGGACATCCTTACCGATATCCCAAAAGAATTAAGAGATGCATTAAGGCAGATCCACAAAGGAGTAGGTATTGACGTAAAGATACCTACGCTGAATATCTTCTTAAATAAAATGGACAAAATTGTTAACCGGATTTCTTTTAGTATCACACTTCTTGCCTTTAGTATCATCATGGTAGGCCTTATTATTGGATCCACGTTTGGGGACCAAAACTCTATTCTTGTCCAGCTTCCAGTCATTGAAATTAGTTTTATTGTCTCCTTTTTTATGTTTCTTTTACTAATTTATTCCATTTTAAAATCGGGACGTTTTTAAGAGCTGTCTTAAAGAATGTTGACAATGTTTTTTTACATTTTTTTCAAACAACGTGTTTACTATATAAATTGATATGAAGCTCCCTTGATGTGGACTCTTTCACCTCAAGGGATTAGGGTGGTTCTCGTTTTCAAATTTTCCAATGATTACGAGCAAAGCAGCCAGGGTAAGCTTCGCTCGAGCGATTACAGCGACCGGGCAAAATTGACCGCACGCCTCTTATCAGAGGATTTGCGGTCTTCTTTTACTGCAAAGAAGCACTTACCTCGTGTAACAGTAGTGTCATTCCTTCTGCAGACACACATAGGTCTATTTGAATCAGACAGTCTTTTAGCAGGCTGGCGGGGTGGATCATTCTTTCATTTCTCCACTGCTTTGGTAAGATAAGCGTGAACATTATACAAAGGAGCAGCCTATGACCTGGGACATATTAAATATTATCGGAACAATTGCCTTTGCCTTAAGTGGTGTTATTGTAGCAATGGAAGAAGATTATGATTTACTAGGAGTTTATATCTTGGGGTTTGTTACGGCTTTTGGGGGAGGAGCCGTGCGAAATTTACTGATTGGTGTGCCTGTCTCTGCTTTATGGGAGCAAGGAAACCTTTTTACGATTGCTTTTATTGTTATGACTTTGGCTTTTCTTCTCCCGAATCTCTGGCTTACTCAGTGGGGAAAATGGGGAATATTTTTTGATGCCATTGGCCTTGCTGCATTTGCTGTTCAGGGAGCCATTTACGCTGCAGAGATGAATCACCCGTTGAGTGCTGTCATCGCAGCCGCTGCTCTTACTGGTGCAGGAGGCGGGATGATTCGAGACGTGCTTGCAGGACGCAAGCCTATGGTGCTGCGTCAGGAGATCTATATCGCCTGGGCCATGCTTGCAGGGTTATTGATTGGTACAGGAGCAGTAAACACCATGGCTGGGTATATATCTTTGCTGGTTGTCATCGTAACACTCCGCATGCTGTCAGTCTATTATAAATGGCGTCTGCCTCATCGTTCTTTAAAGAACGGGTAATCAATGCCCTTTCTTAGTGAAGACTTTAGGGACACAATCAAGCGTATTTTAACGAAAATCCCAATGATTGTAATAAAGTGAAAAAAGCTCATTCTTCCCGATTTATGGCAGGGAAGGATGAGCTCTTATGTTATGATTTATCTGTTTCATAGGGAAGATCGGGATATGAAGACCAATCACTCCAGCTCCCTGCATATAAACGTACATTTTCAAACCCTGCTTCCTTTAAGGCAAGAACATTAGCTGCTGCCGTTACCCCAGATCCGCAGTAGGATATGATTTCATCAGAATGAGACAACCCGGAAAAGTGGCTTTGAAGCTCTTCAGATTCTTTCCATTTCCCCTCTTCTGTTAATACTTTCTTCCAGAAATAATGCCTGGCTCCAGGGATATGACCGGCTACCGGGTCAACCTCATCCCTGATTCCTTTGTACCGTATTTCATCACGACCATCAATTAAAACTTTATCTTCTTCATGTAATGCTACCTTCACTTCTTCCAAATGAACTAATAGACGAGGTTCTTTATCTGCGAAGAAATACCTTTTCTCTATAGAAGGAATTTCCACGGTTACAGGATATCCTTTTTTCTTCCAATTTGTAAATGTCTGATTAAGGACATAAACATTCGGATGGCCAAGATATAACAGCATCCACCAAAAACGAGCTGCCATAGCACCGCCCTGGTCGTCATATGCTATAACCTTTGTATCCTTATCAATCCCAAGTTCAGAAATAAAATCCGCAAACTCCTCCATGTCAGGCAGAGGATGCCTTCCACCATGGACGGCCGGAGAATCTGATAAATCCTTTTCCAAATCAACATGTACTGCTCCAGGAATGTGGCTTTCATAATATTCTTTTCTTCCCTGCTCAGGCTGTCCCAATTCAAAACGACAATCAACGATTCGAAGGTTTTCATCATGCAAATTTTCATTCAGCCACTCAGTTGTTACTAGATAACTCACTACATGTCCCCCTTCTTCATTTTATTTCTATATTTTAACATGCCTCAGCAGCATGCTTCTATTAAGAAGGGGCTTTTAACTCATAAAGGATTCCTTCAAGAACGTAATCCACTGACTGCACCATTTCATGGAATCTTTTTGATTTCGTATCTATTTGAAAAGCAGTCACTGACAAAATAGTGAGGTTCTCATGTGTGTCTGTAACTTGTTTTTTGTATATATATTTTGGCTTCTCTTCCTCTATCCACCTTTCAGATACCTGCCTCCATTTGTCAGCTGCTTCTTTCACGTGGTCGGCAAAGGGCTTCACCTGCCCATAAAAATCGGGTGAGTAACCTTCTTTTAAGGTGTTCTGCTCATACTGTTTCAAAGCCTTTTCATTCCACTGCTTTACTTCCTTTGTTAATGAATGTAAAAGAGCGGTGTCTTCTTTTGTCCACATTATCTCTCACCTCTTTTTTTATCATACCAAAGGAAGGTCTCTCCTTAAACTGAAAACAATCCGGCAAGAAATCCTTTTTCTTTTTTTGAAGGACCGTTTTCGTCCTGTGGTTCTATCTCTTTCATTTTTATCTCTATTAGACGCTCTTCTATCTTTCCGATTTTTCTTTCGACTTCTTCAAGCTCCTGCCTGTGCTTTAGTAATTGATAACTTACAACTTCATCTGCTTTTGTTTCTATGATTTCTTCCAGCTGTTCTATTCTCTTTGTCATAATATCCATTTTTTCCAGTACTGAGGCTGAAGCTACTTGAGATAAGTGAGATTCGGTGTCATTTTTCCGGCTGTCATCCCATTCCTTTTTAAGAGCTTCGAATTTAGAAATGGCCTCTTCTCCGTATAAAAAATGTCCCCGGTCATTTGTTGAACATTTAATATCATGCTTCTTTACCCACTTATGCACAGTAGCAGGAGCTATTTGCAACAATTCGGCCACCTCTTTAGTCTTCAGCATTCGTTCACTCATCTTGAAACCTCCTCCATTCACTTATAGCTAGGTAATTCTACCTTTCTGCTTGCTCTCCTTTCCACCTTACAAAACTAGTGCTTATTCGAAAAAGAAAGAAGAGATCTGTGCCTTTTCTTGTTTTTTTTCCGCCATTCGCATAACAGCGTGAACCAAGGGGACAGTAAGAAAAAGGAGGGGTTGAATTGAGAAAAAAACCGAGTCAAAACAATGGGAAAGTGAAAGGCAAGGAAGAGAAAAAAGTCGGGTACGGAGATAAGAAGCTCGAGGGCCCGAATCGTCCTGCTGAGTAATCAGAGGAAAAAAGAAGCTTTCACTCTGCGATGAGCGAAAGCTTCTTTGTTATTCATCTGATTTACTATTGAGTCTTTGAGCAACCGTTTCCGGTTGAATAGCAGAAAGAATGACATGGTCGCTGTCAGCAAGAATAATGCTTCGAGTTTTTCTGCCATTTGTCACATCGATGAGCATTTTTCTTTCTCTTGCTTCCTGGATCATTCGTTTGGTCGGAGCTGAATCCGAATTAACAATTGATACGATGCGTCCAGAAGGCATCATGTTGCCAAATCCCAAATTTATAGGCTTATCACTCATCTTATCCCATCTCCTTCTATGTAATAAAATTATTCTAACATATACAGTTCCCCCCTTGTCCACTTAGCCTATAAACGTTCAAGAAAACATCTTCTTTGTAATGAGAAGTTGTGCTATGATAAGTTGATGACATTTGACTGTCCTTTATTTTACACAAAAGGAGGGTGAATTTGTTGGCCTTTCGCTATCCAAACGGGAAACGATTTATTCCTTCTGGAACAAAGCCGTCCAAGTCTCTCACTGGGACATCTCCTCAATTTGGCAACAGAGGGATGACCTTGGAAGAAGATTTAAATGAAACAAATGAATATTATTTACAAACCGGACAGGCTGTCATTCATAAAAAGCCAACACCTGTGCAAATTGTAGGAGTTGATTACCCAAAGAGGAGTGCTGCCACCATTACGGAAGCCTATTTTAAACAGCCGTCCACAACTGACTATAATGGTGTATACTCTGGAAAATACATTGATTTTGAAGCCAAAGAAACCAGGAACAAAACTTCCTTCCCTTTTGGCAATGTCCATGAACACCAGGTAAAGCATATGGAACGGGTCGTAAATCAAGGCGGTATCGCATTTTTAATTTTTCGGTTTTCACCGACACAGGAAGTATATTTATATGATGCTTCCCACTTTATTTATTGGTTTAGAGAACAAAAGGAACGCAAGTCTATTCCTAAAAATGATATCGAAGAAAAAGGACATCTCGTGCCTCAAGGTCTATCTCCTCGTCTAGATTATTTACAGATAATTGACCGTGTCTATTTTTAAATTTGTAACTTATCCTATCGGTTTACGTCTAACAGGATAGGAGAGCTCGGTTCGTTTGAACTGATAGAAAGGAAGATCTAGCAGAATGAGTCAAGAGTATCGTTCAAGAACAGAAAAACGTCAGGCTGAAGAAAAAAATAAACGGGGCAATAAAAAAAAGGCAGAAAATACAACGCTAAAGCAGCCGTTATGGAAAAAAATAGTCATAGCTTTTTCTATTATACTTGCCGTTTTGGTCATCGCAGGCGGAGTTACAGCTGTCGCTATGATCAGAGACGCTCCTGCACTTGACCCTGAACAGCTCGTTTTTTCCCAGGCTGCCCAGATATATGATGACCGCGACGAACTGATTACTCAGCTCCAGGCCACAGAAAATCGTGTCATGGTGGATATAAACGAAGTACCTGACCACGTAAAAAATGCATTTATTGCTGTTGAGGATGTCCGTTTTTACGACCACTTTGGTGTTGATATGCGCCGGATGTTCGGAGCTCTTGCAGCCAACGTATCCTCAGGTTTTGGAGCTGAGGGGGCAAGTACAATCACCCAGCAGGTAGTTAAAAATGCATTTCTGTCCCCTGACAAGCAGATAACGCGAAAAGTACAAGAACAATATCTTGCCGTACGTCTTGAACAGCAGTACAGCAAAGATCAGATTTTAGAAATGTATTTAAATCTTATTTATTTCAACAACGGCGCTTACGGTATTGGTCAAGCTGCCCAGTATTACTTTGACGTCTCTAATGTGGAAGAGCTTGCCATTGAAGACGCCGCTCTTCTTGCTGCGATTCCGCGCCGTCCGAGTTACTACGATCCTACTAACAATCCGGAAGCTGCAGAATCGAGAAGAAACCTTGTTATATCTTTAATGGAAGAACACGGTTTGATCAGCTCTGATGAAGCGGCCGAAGCAAGAGCTGTTACCATTGAAGAACAATTGAATGTATCTGAGCTTGCTGAAACCGAAGGTCAAGTATATGATTCATTCATTTCCCACGTACAAAGTGAAATAGAAAATATTGATGGGATCACTTCTTCTGACTTATATTCAGCAGGGCTTCAAATTTATACCACCCTTGATACCTCTGCTCAAGATTACGCGGAAGATGTCATTCAGACTCGTGATTATATTGATTCTTACCCTGATAATGAGCATTTCCAGGTCGGTTTCACCCTGCTTGATACTCAAACAGGTGAAATTAAAGCAATGGTTGGCAACCATCACGGCGGTGAGGTTGCTCGCGGATGGAACTATGCTACACGTTCAGAGGCCCAGCCTGGTTCTACCATTAAACCAGTGTTGGATTATGGTCCTGCCATTGAAAACCTGCAGTGGTCCACCGGCCATATTATTCCCGATGAACCACACTCCTATTCAGATGGTACGGAGATCAGGAACTACTCAAGAAACTATATGGGCAACATAAGCATGAGAGAAGCTTTGGTCCGGTCTTTAAATATTCCAGCTGTAAAAGCTCTGCAGGAAGTTGGACTGGATGAGGCTCAGGAATTTGCCGCCAATTTAGGAATGCCTTTTGAAGAAATTCATGAAGCGTACGCTCTTGGAGGAGTAGCAGAAGGTGTCTCCAGTAAAGAAATGGCTGGTGCATACGCAGCCTTTGGTAACGGCGGAGAGTTTATTGATCCTTTTGCAGTAAGAAAGATCGTCTTCCCTGACGGCAGAGAAATCGATCTTCGTCCGGAAGCCAGCGAAGCTATGAGTGATTATACGGCCTATATGATAACGGATATGCTTAAAGGTGTGCTTGATGAATCGTATGGTACAGCAAGAGACATCAGCCTTCCTAACCTGCCTGTGGCCGGTAAAACAGGAACAACAAACTTTACGGCTGATGAAAGACAGCAATATAATATCCCTTCCGGCGGTGTGCCTGATACGTGGTTTACAGGGTACACGTCCCGCTATACAGCTTCCGTGTGGACAGGATTCAGCGGCGGCCGGGATGCAGGCTATCTAAGTGAAGGACCGGAGCGACGAATCGCTAAACAAATCTTTGAACTTGTTATGAATGAAGTTTCTGATGGTATTGAAACTCCTGACTTTGAACAACCGGAATCAGTTGTAAGAGTAGATGTGGAAAAAGGCACAGGAAAGCTCCCAAGCCCTCAAACTCCCCAGTCTGAAATAACTGAGGAACTGTTTGTCAGAGGGACAGAACCTGACAGCGTCTCACAAGAATTTATTGAGGAAGAGGAAGAAGATGAGGAAGAAGATGAGGAGACAGAAACTCTCACATCAGTTTCCGGTTTATCGGCTTCCTACAATCAAGAGAATGACCAAATTATTGTGACCTGGAGTTACGATGGAAGCGGCGCTTCTTTTGAAGTGAGTCATGGTACTGGTGGATCTCTCAATACAGTAGCTACACAAGGAGAAATGCAATATATCCTAAATGCACCTGAAAAAGGCACTACTCACGAATTCCAGGTTATAGCCGTTGAAAACGGGGAACGAAGTGATCCAAACAATGTAAGTGTAACTGTTCCTGATGAAGAGGCTATAGAAGAAGAGGAGCCGGAAGAAGAAGAAACAGATGAGGAGCCTCAAGAAGAGGAACAGCCGGAGGAAGAGCAGCCTCAAGAAGAACAGCCACAGGAAGAGGAGCAGCCTCAGGAAGAGCAGCCTCAAGAAGAGCAGCCTCAAGATCAGGAGGAAGAAAACGGTGCTCCTGAAGGTGGCGGGAATAACGGCGACAATGGACCTCCAGAAGAAACACCAGCTCCACCTGCTGAAGAAAATAATGGCAACAACAATAATGCAGAAACAACTCCAGAACCACAGCCTGAGCCACAACCTGAGCCGGAACCTGCTCCACCTGCTGAAGAAAACAGTAATGACCAATCGGCAGAAAGTAACGGCGATGAGAACGGCAATGGAGAAGAAGACTAAGATTAAAAAGTGAGACTGGAACTAAACAGTCTTATAAAACAAAAAGAGGATCCAATAACTGGATCCTCTTTTTGTTGATGATAATACGGTTTATAGTGTTTTCGGGTTGTGGACGTTCACAAGATTACCCTTCACTGCATACTTCATTTATTTTTCCCCTTACTTTTCCTTTTTCATCAGTTATCCTTTCAGAAGGAAGATGCTGTGGCAGGCAACCATACCCTTTTATAATAATCATCTAAAAATAGATGTCAGTTTTTCCTTCTCAGCTTCAAGGGCAGGTTTCATGGAAGTATCCATCATCCAAGTAAGTCTTTCTTTTTCCTGATGCAGGCTTTCTTTTAAACGATTTTGTCCATTCTTCTCCCACTGAGCTACCCTATCAATTAATTCTTCTTTTACTTTTGCTTCTACGGTAGCCAGTTTTGAAGCTGCTCCTTCCTTTCCATCCTCAATTAACGATTCTTTGAGGCGTTTAATTTCCTGGTTCTCAAAGAAGTCCTTTTTGGATTTCACGTAAGGAGCATATTTCTCACGGTCCAAGGCTAAATAGGAAGGGTGCTCCAGGGAAATGGACTGCTCATTCCATTCCTTATCACTGACTGATAAAAATGGGAGCTCTTTTCTCCATTGTTTCATCCATTCAGAAATTCCCTCTTCTCCTTCTCTTCTAAGCTTTTGTTCCAATCGGATCAAGGAAGCTTCTATTTCCTGCCTAAGGAATTGTTCTATAAATCCTTCAAATTCATAAATGGCCCCGTCGAGCTGGTTTCTCAGCTCTTTTTTGGTTGAGCCGTTAATGACCGCACTATTAATGACATGAGGAAAATAATCATTCATAACAAACGCAGTTCTTTCTTTTAAATAAGCAAACTGCTGTTCTGATTCTCGAAGCACTTCTCCCTTGCCTTTTTGCAGTGAGAAATTTTCCGCCTCTTTCCCCAGCCTTTGTATTGTAGCTGTCTGCCTTGCAAGCTGTCTTTCTTTTTCTTCCTTGTCTCCTGCCATTCCTGAAAGAGTGTCATCTATTTTATTAAGAATTTCTTCAGCTTTTCCTTTAATAGACAATAGATTCAAGTGCTTTAGTTCTTCAATGGTATGCTCACGGAAATGATCTTCAAACACTCCGAATGATGATTGATCCAATACTTCCTTTTTCTGCTTTGCCTCCAGACCCTTTTTACTGGAAAGAGCAAATAAACGTGGCTCTTTTAAACCATTAACCTTCAGCTGTTCTTTCACATGATTCTTTACCCCGTTTAGTTCCTGGGGTGAATTTGCCAAATCAGATGCATTAATTATGAAATACAATTTATCTTGCTCAAAGGTTTCATTAACCTTGCCCATTTGCTGAAGAAAGTACTGGTCAGCCTTTGAGAAAGCATGATTATAATAAGTTAAATAGAAGATAGCATCTGATACTCTCATTTGCTCAAATGCAACGTTCGTATGACGCCCATGAATTGAATTCACGCCAGGAGTGTCTACCAGCTCTACTCCCCGCTTTGTCCATTCACAGTCATAATAGACAATGACTTCTTGAAGCAAACATGCCTTCTCTTCCTTAGCTACCAAATCATGCAGTTCCGGGAGCGGCATCGTCAGTTCTTCGCCCAGTTTCCAAGGTGATTGTTCCAAAGCCCTTTTTAATGTTTTTAAATATTGAATGTTTGTTCGTTTCCACGTTGAGGTGATATTTTTCTCAGATCTGTCCCATGACCTTAAGGTTTTTAACTGAACATCCTCTTCAAGCTCTCTGGCTACTTTTTTTATTTCATTATTTAAAAACTCTTCACTTTTGACAAACACTTTCACAGTGCCATGAGAATGCTCTTTATCAGGCTTTCTTACACGGTTCACAGTGGCTGTTGTAGGATGAGGCGAGACTGGAAGAACCGTATCCCCAAGAAGGGCATTACCGAAACTCGATTTCCCCGCACTAAATGCTCCAAATAAAGAAATGACAAAGGTTTGATTCTCATAGCGGGTGAGAAAATTCTCAAGCTGCCTTCTTTCAGAAGATAAAAATGACCTGTCCCTATATTCGCTTACATACGTACTAACCGGCTCAACCATCCAGGATAAATCTTCTTGGATGCGGGAGGTGAAGCTCGTTTCCTCTTCTTCCTGGTCAATTACACCTTCATCTGGCATAGTGACTTCAGAAAAAATATTATTAACTGCATCTGGCGCCCCTCGTTGGAGAAGGTCCTTCAGCTTGTTTTCTAACGAGGAGGCTGGATTGTGCCTTCTAAGCCACTCATTGACAGTTTCTATTTCATTTTCAAAACCTTGTTGGACTTCCTCCCATGCTTGTTTTTCATAATCAAGGCTGGCAGATTGTTGTACCAGACCTTCGATTTCTTCCTTTTCCCTTTCATATGCTTTGCTGATTCCCTGCTCATACAGGGAAAAGAGCTCATCTGTTTTCTGCTTGACTGTTCTCACTATGTCAGATGTGATTTGCTTTGTGAACGTATAAACAAACTGACGATCCATCTGCTGTGTTGTCACATAAGGAGCAAACCATTGCTGATCCACTGTAATCTCTAATTCCTCGAGCTGCCTTTCATAATAGGCTTGATCAGGCAAGTACTCCCGGCTTGCATTTGAAAGAAGATTCTTGATGTGAAAAAGAAGCTGAGTATTGATTTTTTCATTCAGCTCTTCTGTGAGAGCCTGCAAGCGCTGGTTTCTTTCTTCTTCTGTTTTCTTTTTACTAAAGAAAACCCCTACTTTAAATTGAGGATCCTGGCTTTCAAGCCAATTCCTTGCCTTTTCTGTAGTTGAGTACGGAAACAACGTTACATTTTCAAATAAGCTGTTTCTATCGTCATAAAGTTTTTTGATAGCCTGTTTCTTTTCTCCATCCAGAGTCTTCAGGCGATGTTCTCTGGATTCTTGTTTGCGAATAAGTTCAGGATCGATATCATTTTCTTCGAGTCTTGCTTCCCATTCTTCCTTTGCTTCTTCTATTTCCTCTTCAATCCTTGACTTCAACGCTTCTGCAGTTCCTGCTGCAAGCCTTGATAAACTTTCTGAAAGAATCTCCTCGCCCCGGTATAAAAGGGCTTTCATTTCCCTATTAAATACTTCAATTTGGTTTGCCGGGTGATCCAAATCCTTCATGCTTGTGTAATAAATCGAGACAGGATGAATATTCCATCGATCAAGCATTGTCTTAATTGAATTCTCATAAGCATGGAGGCTTAATTCCTTCTCATCATGCTTATCTATTTGATTAATGACCAAAAAGATAGGCTTTTGTTCTGATGTCAGCTGGCGGAGAAAATGCAGATTAGTCTCTGACTGGACATGGTTGTAGTCTGTTACATAGACTATGACATCTGTCGTATATAATTGCTCAGCTGTTACCTGCTGGTGGGTAGGGTCTGTAGAATCTACCCCTGGCGTGTCCAATAGGCGGACATTTTCTCCCAGAAAAGATAAAGGAGCTGTAATAGTTATTTGTTTGATTGCCGCTCCGTCCATGCCCCACTTGCGCACATCACCCCATGGAATTTCTCCCTCCCAGCGCTCTGCAGAACTGTCAGGAGTTTCTGCTTCAAGGCCTAAGGGCCCTTGCTTAATGGTAATAATATTTGCACTGGTAGGGATAGGACTTGTCGGCAGTACTTCTGCCCCAAGGATATGGTTTAATATTGTTGACTTTCCTGCTGAGAAGTGGCCGCAGAACGCGACATCAAATGTCTCATTATTTTGTTTTTCTTTCAGCTGTTCCAGTCTTGCTTGGTTATCCTTACGAAAAGGAAGCTCTTGCTCTAAATGATGGATGAGATCCGTCTTTGTGATCGTCATTTCTTTTATACACCGTCCTTCACGCTTACTATAGCGAATTTTCTAACAAAAGACCAGTCTTTCATGGTATAAAAAAACCCTTCCTCTTTGGATGAAACTCTCCTATACAAAAAAAGACAGCTAAGCTGCCTTTTTCAGTTACTTTTCTTTGTTTTCAGCAAGGATACTTTAAATCGCTTTTCAAGTTCATCAAACATTTCCTTTAGCTGTACAAAAGAAGCATGATGATCTGGCGCTTCGAAAACAAAAGCTAATCTATCTTCTATATTAAAAGGCTTTATATGAAGCCTTTCACTTTCTTTACTAAGAATACTCGGCTTCGCTGATGGCACCGGTTTTTCATTTGCCCACCACAGCGCACTGATCAGATTTGCCAGTTGTTTAACCATGAAGGGCGAAGCTTCTGCCCTTTTTCGTTCTTGATATAATGCTGCTAATTTTCCTTTTTCTTGTTTCCATTCTTGCAGGAGAAAAGAAACGTATTTCTCCACCTCTGTCCATGGCTTATGATCAACCGGTCTGTATATGGACCTTATTTCAGCATAGAAAGGGTATTTCCGGATGCCTTCTTCAATGGGAACAGACAATGAAATCACCTCAGTCACCGAGCTGGAATAAAAAGGGGCTTCACAATAAGGGTCAGGAACAGGTACATCATTCACGCTGTCCCCTCCTTTTTTTTCATCCGTTTCTTTCCTTCCCGGCATAGATCCAGGAGCGGACAAACATCACATTTCGGCGACTGGGCCTTACAATGATACCTTCCAAAAAAGATTAAACGATGATGAGTCACAGACCATTGATCCTGAGGAATTTTTTTCATCAGTGTCTCTTCCACCTGAGTCACATTATCTTTCCACCTGCAGATTCCTAGCCGTTTAGAAACCCGTTCAACGTGGGTATCCACTGCAATTGCAGGGAAGTCAAATGCTACAGAGGATACAACGTTTGCTGTTTTTCTTCCGACACCTGCTAGCTTCATTAATTCATCCCTTGATTCGGGAACTTCGCCATTATACTCTTCAACAAGCGATCGGCTCAGCTTTTTGATGTTTTTGGCTTTGTTTCGATAAAGCCCAATGGAACGGATATCCTGTTCAAGCTCTTCCTGTTCCACAGCCAAGTAATCTTCTGGTTCTTTATATTTAGCAAATAATGAAGGAGTAACCTTGTTTACAAGAGCATCCGTGCATTGAGCAGAAAGAACGACGGCTATTAATAATTCAAAAGGATTCGTATGGGTAAGTTCACATTCTGCTTCAGGAAACATTTCTCCGATGGTTTGCAGAATCTCTTCCACCTGTTTTTTTGTCAGCATTTCCATTTACTCCTTTCTGCAGATTGCACCACCCATTCTTTAGGAATCAAGCCAGTTAAAACCGGGATAATGGGGGGTTTTCTCACGCTCCTGAACTGGTCGTCGATTTGTTTGGTACTTGCGGAATTTTTCCCCGTGCTTCCTTGCTTCCTCCGCTGTTTTCACTCCGTTTTTTTGCCATTCGAACAAAATACGGTCTATGTAACGTAAATTAAGTTTTCCAGAGATCACCGCTTCTCGGAGGGCGGCATGAATAATTTCTTTTTCATATTGATCCTGCTCAAGCCACATGGCTATCGTTTCGCATTCCATTGGTGAAAGGGGCCTGCTGAATTCATGCTCAAACAGCTCATACAGCTCTCTTTCAGCCGTCTCCTTCTCTTCCTGGCATCCTTCTTCTGTTTCCTGTGCAAACATAGTAAGAAGCTGATTATAGAGCGGGTCAAGAGAATACGTTTCAAACATTACCTGATTTTCGTCCTCTTGTTCTTCGATATGGAGAAATCCCCGCTTTATTAACCCACGAAGATGGCCGGCACATGCTTTTGCTTCAAGTGTCATTTTCGCAGCCAAGTCATCTGGAGTAGGAAACGCATGGCCCTCTTCCATATAACGATGGACATGGATAAGCACCATCATTTCTTCCTCTTTTAGGCCGAGCGCTGCGTAATAATCTAAGAACAGCTTTGGTATCGAGATGTGGCCTGCTTTAAGCCATCCGATCAATTGTTTTCTTTCCATCCTTTTCCCTCCCCTGCCATGGATCGTTCCAGATCCTGCTTTTATATCAAAGAAACACCATTATTTTTAGCTCTGTACAATGGGTCCTGGACCAGTACTCTTCAAGAAGTCTTCTCACGCGCGTTTTCTCGTAAATTACTTAATAAGAAACAACATAGGTCTTTAACAGAGCTGATTTAAAATAAAATCCCCCGCATAACGGGGGTAAGGTTCTGGTATTTATCCGATGGTCATCTAAGCATCAGGTCATTGAGAGATCATTTTACCATTGATTATTGAAATAAAGTAGTCTTGATTTTTTTCCTTTTATGGATATAACCGATTTAAGAGACGTGGAAATGGAATGGTTTCCCGGACATGTTCCGTCCCTGAAATCCATGCAACTGTTCTTTCTAATCCAAGGCCAAATCCAGAATGAGGAACCGTGCCGTATTTCCGTAAATCTAAATACCATCCATACGCTTCTTCAGAAAGATTATGTTCGTTATAGCGATCTTTCAGCAGCTCCAAATCATCAATTCTCTGGCTTCCGCCGATGATTTCACCATAGCCCTCAGGCGCTATAAGATCGGCACAAAGTACAACATCTTCCCGGCCAGGATCAGGTTTCATGTAAAAAGCTTTGATATCTTTTGGATAATGAGTAATAAACACTGGTTTATCAAATTTTTCAGCAATGATTGTTTCATGAGGGGCACCAAAATCTTCTCCCCATTCAACCTCTTGGCCTTCTTTTTTCAAGATATCAATTGCCTCATCATACGTAATCCGTGGAAAAGGAGCACTAATTTGTTCCAGCTTGGATGTGTCACGCTCAAGAGCCTTGAGCTCCTGCCTGCAATTTTTAAGTACAGCCTGAACCACATAACTTACATATTGCTCCTGAATTTCCAGACTTTCTTCATGTTCGACAAAAGCCATTTCTGGTTCAATCATCCAAAACTCGATTAAATGGCGACGGGTTTTGGACTTTTCTGCCCTGAAGGTCGGTCCAAACGAAAACACGCGGTTAAATGCCATGGCAGCCGCTTCCATGTACAGCTGTCCTGATTGAGACAAGAAGGCATCTTCATCGAAATACTTGGTGTGAAATAAATTAGTCGTTCCTTCTGCTGAATTTCCTGTCAATATCGGAGGATCAACCTTGATAAAACCTTCCTTATCAAAGAATTCATATGTTGCCTGGATAATTTCATGTCTGATCCGGAGTGTGGCATGCTGTTTTTTTGAACGAATCCACAAATGACGATTGTCCATTAAAAATTCCGTGCCATGCTCTTTTGGAGTAATAGGGTAATCTTCTGCTTGCTGGATCACTTCAATTCCGGTAACTGTCAATTCATATCCGGAAGGAGCACGGTCATCCTCTTGAATGACACCTTTTATATATAATGAACTTTCTTGTGTGATCTCCTTTGCTTTTTTAAACAACTCCTCGCCAACTTCATTTTTGACAACGACTCCTTGAATAAATCCTGTCCCATCGCGAAGCTGTAAAAAGGCAATTTTTCCGCTGGAGCGTTTATTTGCAAGCCAGCACCCAATCGTTACTTCATTACCTACGTGACTGCCTGCTTTTTTAATGGTCGTTTTCACGTTTTTGTCCCTCCTGTCGGTTCTCGGTTCACTTATCCACAAGCCTCATTATACATGGGCTTAAAAATGGAAGTCAACGAGACCACAAAAGGACGGCTCTCTCTTAGAACCGTCCTTGTTGTTTACTGCTTTTTCTTTTCAATAAAGCGTCCAATACGTTCAATTGCTCCTTCTAATAAATCCAGTGAAGTGGCATAGGATAATCTTACGTTATCTGGTGAACCAAAGCCTGATCCAGGAACCAGAGCTACTTTCTCTTCTTCGAGAAGATCCTTTACCCACTCATCTACGTCATCATAGCCGTTCATTTTTGCAGCTTCCTTCACGTTAGGAAAAAGATAAAAGGCTCCTTTGGGTTTAACACACGTTACTCCCGGAAGCTCTACAAGCTTATCGTAAATCGTATTCAAGCGATCCTCAAAAGCTTTCCTCATGTTTTCTACAGAACCATCATCCTTCTCGTAGGCAGCAATGGCACCATACTGTGCATTGGCTGTCGGGTTGGATGTGGAATGACTGGCAAGGTTGGTCATTGCTTTAATAATCTCTTTTCTTCCAGCTGCGTAGCCAATGCGCCAGCCAGTCATAGAGTGAGACTTAGAAACACCGTTTATAATAATCGTCTGTTCTTTCAGCTTCTCAGACAGCTGAGCTACTGATGTATGTTCTGCTCCGCCATACACAAGCTTTTCATAAATTTCATCGGATACAATGAGTATATCGTTATCTAAAGCTGCTTCTCCAACCGCTTTTAACTCCTCCGGGTCGTACATGGAGCCTGTAGGGTTGCTTGGAGAGTTCAGGATAAATGCTTTAGTTTTGCTGGTTATAGCGTCTTGAAGCTGTTCAGGAGTTACTTTAAAGTCATTTTCTTCTTTACCTTCAATGTAAACTGGCTTTCCTCCAGCAAGCTTGACCTGCTCCGGATAACTTACCCAGTAAGGAGTCGGGATAATAACTTCGTCTCCTTCATCTAAAAGAGTTTGAAACAGCGTATACAGGGCATGCTTTGCTCCGGTACCCACAATAATTTCTTCAGAGCTGTAAGTAAGGTTCTGGTCTTGCTTAAATTTATGGGCGATCATTTCCTTTAATTTCGGCAGGCCGCCTGAAGGAGTGTATTTTGTATGTCCTTCCTCCATGGATTGAACAGCTGCTTTTATGATGTAATCAGGAGTGTTAAAGTCTGGTTCTCCAGCTCCCAGACCTATGACATCATGGCCCTGGGATTTTAATTCTTTCGCTTTTGCTGTGATTGCTAATGTTGAAGATGGTGTTAGTGTTGATACTCGCTTAGCTAATTTCATCTTATGGCCTCCTCTAGATTCCTTGCAAACGTCCATGACTTTATAAAAGGTTATTTTTTCAGAAAAATCACCTAAAGATAAGTTTACGGAATGAGCGGGTTGAATTCAAGCTTCATCCCTTCTCCTGTATCTGAGCATACAAAGAAGAGAAAGCGCATCAGCCGGTCAGCCCATTCAGGTTGTCTCTTGCAGGCTGTACCGTTTAACGAAGGAGGCATCTTCAAAAGTAACGTAGTAATAATGAAATCTTCCTTCCTGACTGCGATACGTTATTTCATAAACAGGCTGGTTTTGGTCATAGCCTAAGCGCACCGAACGAATATCCACGCCTTCTTCCGCTTCCTCCACCATGGAACGCACCTGCCCTTTGGTTACTCCTTCACCAGCTGATCGGCGGTCAATCAGCTCCCACTCTTCATCATAAAATAATATCTCTTCTTCGCCTTCGTCATTGATAGCTCTTGCTACCCTGTATTGTTCCTCGCCGTTGTATATTTCTGCTTCTTCCACCGAAGTTATTCCATCTTCCCCCTGCGCAGCTTCTATTGTCCGGGTTTCCAGACTGGCCAGAGGGGAACGTGCACTTTGGTAAAAAAGAATACCTACAACAATAAGGGCCACGACAATTGCGACACTGAGAATCGCAACCAGATTCCGCATGCCCTTCACTTCCTTTCTATGTGCGGTATATTGTAAAAACCATCTGCTCTTTATCTTCTTCGTCCAATGCCAGTCCAAACATCAGATCTTCTTTTTTTAATGTCCGATTTAAAGAATCAACAATTTTGTAAAGGTCAGGAGTTGACTGAACCTTCACTGTCGATAATACCTCGATTTTGCTTTCCATGTTCATCCCTGCCTTCCTTTTGTTTCTGCCCCCATTTTGCATGTCTGCACTTTATCAGGGGAACTATAAAAACATACCCGTTAAGGGAGTGAATGAAAACAAACCCGCCCGTACCTCATTCATGCCTGCACCTTCCTATGGTGCAGGTTAATTTCGGTACAAACCGTTTAAACGACGGTACTGATTATTTGCTTCATAAACAATCTTCTCTTCATCAAGGGTGATAAGCTCCTTATTCCTCATTACGGCCCTTCCATTAACGAAAACGTCTGTTACATCCTGTCCAGAAGCTGAATAAACAAGATGAGAGACTCTATTCTCCACGGGCTGAAGATGAGGTTTGGAAGAATCCACTAATATAAAATCTGCCTCGTACCCTTCTTTTATTAAGCCGCTTTCAGTGAAACCGGCTGCCTTAGCTCCATGTATCGTCCCCATTTGCAGCGCTTCTCTGGCTGTAACCAGGGATGCATCATGAAAAAAGCCCTTTTGCAGTAAAGCAGCTGTCCTGACTTCCTGGAACATATCAAGGTTATTGTTGGATACAACACTGTCTGTCCCAATTGATAAATGAAGACCTTGCTTCATCATTTCTCCAACAGGCGCCACACCCGAACCAAGCTTTAGATTGCTAAGGGGGTTATGGCTGACTGAAACGTTCTTGTCTGTCAATAGCTTTATCTCAAAAGAGTTTACATGAACCCCATGGGCAGCCAGAACCGGACTTTCAAAAAAGCCCAGGTCATCTAAATGTTCAACCGGTCGTTTTCCGTATTCTTTTTCATGGCGAGCGACTTCTTTTTTTGTTTCTGCTAAGTGAATGCTTAAAGGAAGATTTTCACTTCTCGCTCTGTCTGCCACCGCCTCCAGAAAATCAGGAGTGCAGGTATAAGGAGCATGAGGGAACAAAAACCCCTTCAGCCTTTTCGATTCATGGCTTTCCCACCCTTTCGCAAGGACAGCAGCTTCATTTAGCTTGTCTTTTAATTCCTGAGGAGTAAATCCAAGGGCAATCATGCCTCTTGATAAGGCACCCTTTAACCCTGCTTCCACTACTGCTTCCGCAACGATGTCCATATGTAAATGATACATGTCTAAAAAACCTACGGTGCCAGAACGGATCATTTCCACCAGGGCAAGAGAAGTTCCTGCATGGATCATGTCCTTATCTAAAAACTTTTCCCGTGGCCACACTTCCTCTTTCAGCCACTGATCAAGGGGTAAATCATCAGCCGCTCCCCTTAAAATCGACATAGGGGTGTGACAGTGAGTATTAAAAAACCCAGAGAGCAGCCATTTTCCTTTTGCATCTTTTATATTTACGGCCTTCTCTTTCAGTGCTAAAGGAGGGGGGCCTTCACTCACTTGGATGAATCTCCCCTCATGAACCAGCACAAAACCATTGTCGATCATCTCTTCGTTGTCCAGAGTGATTACAGCTGCATTGTGGATTAACAAATCATACATCTTATCTGCCCCTTACTGCCATGTATATCTTATTTCCTGGATATTAATGTGAACCATTCATTTTTTTCTTTGCTCCATTTAAAAGAGATAGTGCCGTGCTTGCCAGTTTGATACACATCAATCCAGGCATCATTCAGCCGTTCCAATAGCCCTTTGTCCGCCCGGTCTCCACCCAAAAGAAAAACGATTGCTATCTGGGGATCCACATGGTCCAGGAACATAAGATTGGCTCCAAAATGACTCCCGAAATCTCCTACTTTTAAAAACGTTGATTTAATTCTGGGATGATCAGTCAGCGCTTCCTCTACTTCTTCCTTTGCTGTCCCCATGTATAAAAGGCTTTCTCTGCCGTAGGAAAATTTAAGAACGAGGGCGCCCTCCTCATCTTCTCCCGCAAAAAGAACCTCGGTTTCCATCCCGATAGCAGGAAAATTCACTTTCCCTTCCTCCCAATATATCACTTTGGATGAAAGTGCCGGAAACCGGTCTGCAATCATTTCAGAAGATTTCCGGCTTCCAATAATGGTGTCTATGCCGTATTGGGCGGAAAGCCAGTCGGTGTTAGCTGTATAAGCCTCATCCTCATTTGTAAGAACCAAAGCATCAATCGCATACACATCAAAGGCCTGAAGACTTTCTTCAAGCTTTGGTCTGCTTCTTTGTCCCCCGGTGTTTATCAGAACATTTTCACCTGCACCTGATTGAAGAAGGGTAGCCTCTCCATCGGGCAAATCCATAAAGGTTATTAAGAATTCATCAGCTTCCAGATGGATGTCCATTTCTAAGGCAGGACTTGCCTCAGTGCTGGCAGGATAACTTTCCTGACAGCCCGTCAAACCAAGCAGCAAAAAGCAAAACAAACAGACATATAGCAATACATCACGCACCTGTGTCGCTCCCCTTCCTTATAAAGAGCCTCCTGAACCTTCCTTAGTGTACGTGATTTTATAGCAGCTTATGAACTTACTCATTTAAAAAACGATCAATTTCATTTAATACTTCGTCCATTGGTTTCTGAATAACCGGTACCTTTGGAAGAGACCTTATAAAATCTTTGCCATAGGATGATTGCAGCAGCCTTTTATCAAGGACCACCACCACCCCTTTATCGTTTTCCTGGCGAATCAGACGTCCGAATCCCTGTTTAAATCTCAGCACAGCCTGTGGAAGAGACAATTCAGAAAATGGATTTTTCCCCTCTGCTTTCACTTTTTCAGATTTAGCCTGCAAAACAGGCTCGTCAGGAGGAGAAAACGGCAGGCGCACGATTACAAGGCAGCTTAAAGCGTCACCTGGAATATCAACACCCTCCCAAAAAGTGCTTGTTCCCAAGAGAATGGACCTTTCATGCTGTCTGAATGTCTTCATTAGCTTTGTTCGGCTTCCTGTTTTTACCCCTTGGCCGATCAGGACAAAATCACCTTCATCATCCCATTCTCGCAATAACCTGTACGTTTTTCTGAGCATATCGAACGATGTAAATAGTACAAGCATACGGCCTTGCGTAATAGAGGCACTATGATAAATAAACTCTGCTGTTTGCTCGATAAAAGCTTTTTCATCTGCCCTTTTAATGCTGCCCATATCCTCTGGTATTAACAACTTGGCCTGTCTTTGGTAGTTAAAAGGAGAGGGAACAGATAAGGTTTCAACTCCAAAGTCATCAAGGCCTAACCGTTTTTTTATAAACCGAAAAGAATTTTTAACGGTCAAGGTTGCCGAAGTCATAATCACGCTGTCTTTTTTTGCAAAAAGTTTATCAGCCAGCAGTTCGGAAACATCGATTGGACGGGCATACAAATACGTGGCATTTTGAGCGCCTTTGCTTTCTGCTTCCATCCAATACACCATATTAGGATCTTCTTCAAGGAGCAATTTTTCAAGCATGGTTCCTTCTGCCAGCAAGTCTCTTACTGCTGATAAAAAATCTGAGACAATCCCCCGTTCTTGAAAGGAGAGGAGCTCTTGATCTATATGATCACCGACTTCCAGAAGCTTCTTTCCCTCTTCTTCAAGAAGCATAACCACTCTTTTGGCTCCTTCCTGGATAGCCGACAATCCCTTTTCCTCTGAAGGGGAAAAACGTATGGAAAGCCTTCCTACTTCAGAGCTTCCTCGTTTGGAGCGGCCCAGACAAAAACCATGAAGCATTCGAAAGAGCTCATCTATTTCAAATTTCAAATCAGCCAGTTTTTCAGTTCTTGCCTTTACCCATCCCTGCTCTTTTATCGGGGGACCGTCAGGAATAATGGCTACACTTTGAGCAAGAAGACCCTCATTATCCATTGTTCCAAGGCGATGAATGAGATGAGTGAACCTGGTGTAATCTGTTTCAATTCCCAGGTGCTGGCTTGCCAGCTGCTCTAAATGATGGGCTTCATCAATTACAGCATGCCGGTACCCAGGCAATAGAGACTGGTCATGTACCATGTCCGTAAACAACAAAGCATGATTAGTTACCACAATATCTCCATGAAAAGCCCTTTCTCTTGCCTGTTGATAAAAGCAGCGTGAAAACCATGGGCAGGAAGGACCCGTACATGATTCCCCGTCGCTCTTCACTTGATCCCAGAACCTCCGGGAAGCTCCACCCACAAGGTTAAGTTCTTCAACATCCCCATATTCTGTTTCTGTAAGCCAGACGAGAAGCTGTCCCAGTGCCAAAGCCTGCTCATAATGTTCGGGCTGTTCATCAAGAAGCTGTTCAAACTTCCGCAAGCATAAGTAATGACTTCTGCCTTTTAACAGGGAAACATCAAAGGTATAAGGAAGAGCTTTTTGCAGAAGGGGGATTTCCTGAGCCATCAGCTGGTCCTGCAGCGTGATCGTTTGCGTAGACACAATTACAGGACGGTTCGTTTGCTTGGCAAACTCGACGGCAGGAAGCAGGTAAGCCAGTGATTTTCCTGTTCCTGTACCTGCTTCTACAAGTAAATGGCTGTTCTGATTAAAAGCATCATGTATTGAAGCTGACATATCTTCCTGTCCGGAACGATATTCATATTTGTTCATCGCACGAGCCAGGTGCCCTTCTTGCTTGAAAAATTCATTGCTGTTTATTCTCTGTTCCCCATCCGGCTGTTTTTGACTTCTCTTTTGAAAGGGAGTCTTCCTTTTAAGAGCTATTTGGCGATACACTTCAATATGAGCCGGGTCTTCAGCATCTGCTTTCACTTTTTCTCTGAGAGCACTTTGAATGATAGGCTCAATCTCGCTTTCCAGGTGTTTTGATAATGGAAGCAGACGATGCAGCGTAGCTGCTGGCAGCTCTTCAAGTTTTTTCTTCAGTTTCATCCAGATAATAGCTGTAACTTCTGCATCACTGTCCGCCTGATGAGGGCGGTCATGAACGACAGAAAAGGTGTCTGCGAGCTGATTCAGCTGATAGCTTGCTTCTGTCGGGTAAAGAAGGCGGGCGCATTCAACGGTATCTATCACCGGGCCTCCAAATGGCTCATAACCTGCCCTTTCTAATTCCCCATTAATGAAAGAGAGATCAAAAGGAACGTTATGGGCGACAAAATAGGAACCTTCCAAAAACGTAAGGAGTCTCGGCACCTGTTCTTCAAATAATGGAGCGTCAGCCACATCATTATCAGTGATACCAGTTAGCTGCTGTATGAAGGAAGGAATGCTGTGCCCCGGGTTAAAAAAAGAAGAGTAGGAATCAACAATTACTTCGTTTTCTACAGCGACTGCACCGATTTGAATAATCCTGTCTCCTTTTTTGGGAGCATTTCCAGTTGTTTCTACATCTATAATTACGTATCTTTCAG
Organism: Thalassorhabdus alkalitolerans; assembly: GCF_042656525.1. Lineage (NCBI taxonomy): Bacteria > Bacillati > Bacillota > Bacilli > Caryophanales > Bacillaceae > Thalassorhabdus > Thalassorhabdus alkalitolerans. The sequence continues at coordinate 171,356 of NZ_JBHSOZ010000010.1, read as the reverse complement.
TCAATTTTTTCACCCCTGCTGCCTTTCACGATGGCTAAAAACTATAGGTGCATTTTTCCACACTCATTTATTATAACAGATTAAAAACATGGATTATCTCTCGACCGTTACCAACTTATATTTCTCTATCAGGTAAAGCACCAATTACGTTTAAGTTTTGAAGCAGGGTCCTTATCTTTCGGAAGTTTTCCACAAGGGCGGGCTGAAAAAAGGTACATGCGGCCAAGTATAGTAAAACATATGCTGATGGTAATGAACGATCCCACGCCTTCTGAAAACATACAAACAAACGAGCTGGAGTGAACCCTTCCAGCTCGCTTAACGAGGAGTCGAGACTTTTAAGACAACCGCCTCTCCTATTATAAAATTGTATGTGCTGGTTCTGTGGCCATTAATGTCTCAATTTCATTCTTATCATTCATTATGGCTACTTTTGGTTCAAACTTCTCCAAGTTTTTCTCTTCGACCATCGCATAAGCAATCACAATGATAAGATCCCCGGGCTGGACAAGACGGGCAGCTGCTCCATTTAAGCAAAACACTCCGCTGCCTCTTTCGCCAGCGATCACATACGTTTCCAGCCGTGCGCCATTATTATTGTTTACCACTTGAACCTTTTCATTTTCAATAATGTTTACAGCCTCTAATATATCCTGGTCAATCGTTATGCTTCCTACGTAGTTCAGATCCGCTTCGGTGACAGTTGCACGATGAATTTTCGACTTCATCATAGTACGAAACATATTCTTTCCCCCAATAAATTTAATAGGCGGCCGCAGCTTTGCGGCTGGCCTCTAATGTGATATTGTCAATCAGGCGAGCTTTCTCAAAACGCAGAGCAGCAGCTATAATTACTCTGCCCTCTATCGACTCAACAGGCTTTAAATCCGGATAAGAGAGAAGCTCAACATAATCTATTTCTCCGTCTGTTTTGGCCTCAATCATGTCCTTTACTTTTTCAATGACCTTCTCCGGCCGATCTTCCCCTTCGTTTATCAATGCTGCTCCCTGAACAAGACTCTCATACAAGGCAGGGGCCTGACGCCTCTCTTGTTCAGAAAGATACACATTTCTTGAACTCTTGGCCAGTCCGTCGTTTTCCCTTATTGTTTCACACGGCACTACCGTCACAGGGATGTTTAAGTCACTGACCATCTTTTCGATGACTGCTACTTGCTGAGCATCTTTCATACCAAAATAAATACGAGACGGCTCTACCATATGAAGGAGTTTCAATACGACAGTCGCCACCCCATCAAAATGACCCGGACGATGCCTGCCGCATAAAACGTCTGTCCCCTCCTTTACCTGCACTGTGACAGAAAGGGGCGAGGGATACATCTCCTTCGTTTCGGGGCAAAACAGTATATCTACACCCCGTTCCTCTGCCAATTTCTTATCTCTTTCAATGTCTCTTGGATAGCGGTCAAAATCCTCATTAGGACCGAATTGAAGAGGGTTAACAAAAATACTCATCACCACGGTGCCGTTTTCCTGGCAGGCTCGATCCACCAGCCGTAAATGCGCTTCATGCAAATATCCCATTGTAGGAACAAAACCAATCTCATGTCCCTCGTTTTTCTTGCGGGAAAGTTCTGTTTTAAGCTCCGCGATTGTTCGTACGACCCGCACTACTTCACACCTCCGTAAAAACTTTTCAGCTGTTCTTCTTTCATCGTAAAGGTGTGCTGTTCTTCGGGGAATCTCTGTTCCTTCACTTCGTTTACGTACTCTGCGATGGCTTTTTCGATGATAGAATCCACATCACTGTATTGTTTCACAAACTTTGGCACAAACCCATTCCCGTAACCAATGACATCATGATAAACAAGCACTTGTCCGTCTGTATCTTTTCCAGCTCCTATACCAATCACAGGGATAGAAAGTTGTTTTGAAACCAGCTCAGCAAGCTGCTTTGGCACGCACTCTAATACAATTGAAAAAGCTCCGGCACTTTCAATTTCTTTTGCCTCTTCAAGCAATGCATGGGCTGCCTCATCACTTTTCCCCTGTACTTTGTAGCCGCCTAGGACTCCCACAGACTGCGGGGTGAGGCCTAAGTGAGCCATGACAGGAACACCGCCGGATGTTAAAGCAGAAATACTGTCGACAACGTTTCCGGCCCCTTCCATTTTTACCGCATGGGCTCCGCCTTCCTGAATAAGGCGTCTTGCATTCTGAACAGTTTCTTTTGTTCCTTCGTGATAGGTTAAAAAAGGCATATCTGTTACTACAAAGGTATCCGGCGCTCCGCGGCGTACGGCCTTCGTATGCAAAATCATATCCTCCAATGTAACTGGCACAGTAGAATCATAGCCATGGACTACCATACCTGCTGAATCACCGACAAGAATTAGGTCAACCCCCGCCTGTTCTGCACCCCTTGCAGAAGGCGCGTCATAGGCAGTCATCATTGCAATCTTTTCGCCGGATGATTTCATTTTCTGAAAACCTGAAGTTGTTTTCACTACTCTTCTCCTCCTTTTTTAGCAGAGAAGATACAAAAGAAACCACAGAATGGAGTAACCACAAAAATTCCTTCTCCCTGGGGAAGAAGGATTTATACCATTTAAGCAGGATAAACTAAACCTGCTCGAGCAGATCACTCTGATAAACGGTTTCTTGCATCCCTCTGTCCCTGTCCTTAATGTTGGATCAAGGCAGACATAATAATAAAAATGGTCTGGATACTGTGCTGGCACAGCCAGCTGTCATGATGGGCCAGTGCAATTCACTTGGATATTGCCTGTCCATTGATTATACCAAAATTTTAATTGGTATCGTTGTTAAATTCAATATCTGCACTGTAAATATATTTTATTTCACCGTCTTCTTTTTCCAGGATGAGGACACCGTCATCGGTTATTCCCTTTGCCGTTCCATATTCTGCTCCTTGAACGGTGCGAGCTGTGATTTTTTGGCCAAAAGAAATAGCAAGGGCCTCCCATCGTCTCCGCACTCGATCAAATCCCTCGTGCAAAAAGTGCTGATACCAATATTCATACCTTTTGAGCACTGAAGTCAATACGTCAGCCCTGTGAAACGGTGTCCCTTTTTCAATAGCCAGAGATGTGGCGATAGACTGAAGGTCTTCGGGAAGACTGCTTTTTTCCTGATTCACGTTAATGCCTACTCCTACAATGACAGCTTGTACTCTGTCTGGTTCTGACTGCATTTCTGTGAGTATGCCAGCTATTTTTCTCCCTTGTACCAAAAGGTCGTTAGGCCATTTAATTTCTGCTTTTACACCAGTTGCTTCCTCAATTCCTTCAATGACAGCTACTGCTGTCAGCAAAGTAAGCTGGGGCGCTTGCTGGGGAGGAATATCCGGTCGCAGCAACAGACTGAACCAGAGGCCTGTCCCTGGTGGCGAAAACCATTCTCTGCCAAGCCTTCCTTTTCCCTTAGTTTGTTCATCAGCCACTATCACTGTTCCTTCCGCAGCTCCGTCCCTTGCCAATTTGTGAGCTACTTCCTGGGTGGAGGGTACAGACTTTTCATAATGAACCTGAGCTCCCATGATAGAGGTTGTCAGTCGTGAAGAAATTTCTTCCGCACTTACTGTGTCCGGTGTAAAAAGAAGACGATACCCTTTTCGAGGGACCGCCTCTAGTTCGTACCCGCTTTTTCTCAATTCTTCGATATGCTTCCACACAGCTGTTCTTGATATTCCCAGCTGCTCGCTTAAATACTGCCCGGATGTAAACTCATTTCCGGCTTCTGTAAGTACTTGAATCAGTTTGCCTCTCATGGATCCATCTGCTCCTTTATCCAAGTTATAAGGTCTTCTTTACAGTTCCTTACTTTGCTATTTATTACGGCTGTTTCCAGTTCCTTTAGACATTCACTTATCCAGGGCCCTGGTGTTCTTTCAAGCGCCTCTGCAAGTTCACTGCCATTAACAGACAAATCTTCCCGAGAAGCAATAGGGAAACTGTCAAACCTGGCATGTAATTCTTCTTTGCTCCAGGCGTCATTTTTCTTAAAGAACACACCGTACAGTTCCTCGGCAGCCAGTGCCGCAGTCTTCCCTGCCCGGTACAAGGCTTCGTTCGTCCATTCATTAGCCTTTCTCCAGCAGCTCCAAAACATCACTTGTTTGACCTTTTTTTGCAGCGAATTAGATCGCTTCCACTTCTTTAAACGAAAACCAGGTTCCTGTTCATTCATTATAAGTAAAAATGCAGCCCAGCTTTGGACTTCCCCCTCTACCCTTACTACTGGCTCCCAAGAGTCTGGGATTTCCCAGTTTTCAGGAAACAAGTCTTTCCTTAGAGAAGTCAGGGGCAAACAAGTAAAAAAATCATTGAGAGCTCGCTGGCTGTAAGGACCTGTGAGAATTTTCCCCCATTCACTGCCTATACGCTCTGCTGCTGTGTTGTCCAATTCTTTTGCTAAGCAGCGTATCGCGTTTTTTGTTTGTGGTTCAATGAGAAAATCATATTGGGCAATGAAGCGAAAGGCACGTATCATCCTCAAAGGGTCTTCGAGTATGCGTGCATTAGGATCTTTGACTCCTCGTATGAGTCCCCTTTCAAGATCCTTTTTCCCACCGAAAGGGTCAATAACAAGTTCATCTCCTGTTAGAGCCATAGCGTTCATTGTAAAATCTCTTTTTTCTAAATCGGCTGATAATGTGCTGCTTTCATCATTCTTTCCCCGAAACGTTGTCACTTCATAGGGTAAGCCACGGTGCAACACTAAAATGGTTCCATGTTTTTTTCCCAGAGCTGCCGTTTTCGGGTACATTCTTTCAATTTCTGCTGGCCGGGCATCTGTCGCAATATCAATATCATTTACTGGTCCATTTAGCAAGTAGTCGCGTACTGCCCCGCCAACAATATAACCTTCAAAACCGTGAAGCTTTATTTCACTCAATAATTCCTTTGCACCTTTCCAAATATCTTGCTGGCGGTCCATTTAATTTTCCTCGTTTTCTAGTGCTGTTTTGTAAATTGATTCATATTGCTCAACAATGGAAAACGATGAGAACTGCTGCTGCGCCCTTTCCTTTGAAGAAACCGACAGCTTTTTGTATAAGCTTTCGTTTCCTAAAAGCTCAACAGCTTTTTCACCTGCTGTCACAGGATCTTCTGGCGGAGTGATAAAACCTGTTTCTCCATCGAGAACTACTTCCGGTATTCCCCCGACCGCTGTGCCGACTACAGGAACTCCGCATGCCATCGCTTCTAAAGCTGCCAGGCCAAAGCTTTCTTTTTCAGATAACAGAAACATGACATCAGAAATAGATAACAGGTCTGCTATATGTTTTTGATTGCCTAGAAATTTAACTTTATCTTCAATACCTAGTTTTCTGGAAACTTCTGCTGCCTTGTTTTTTTCCGGCCCGTCTCCTACCATTAAAAGCCTGGCTTCCATTTGCGAGGCTACGACTGAGAATGCTTCGATTACATCTGTTATCCTTTTCACCGGCCGAAAGTTGGAAACGTGGATAATCACTTTTTCCCCTTCTTTTATTCCATAGGCCTCCCGTAAACCTGGTACTTCTTTTTCCTGATATACACGTTCGTCAATAAAGTTGTACACTGTTTCTATTGCTCTGTCGGTATGAAACATTTCCCTGGTCTGCCTGACCAGGTCATATGAGACGGCTGTGACCACATCAGAGCGGTTAATTCCGTATTTGATAATTTCTTTTAAGGAAGGATCATATCCTAAAACCGTTATATCTGTACCGTGCAGAGTCGTGATAATTTTAACATCCCGCTCGGTCATATCCTTGGCAAGCAAAGCACAAACTGCGTGAGGGACTGCATAATGGACATGAAGAATATCAAGGTCCTCCTCATTAATTACTTCTGCCATTTTACTTGCCAGCGTCAAAGAATAAGGAGGGTATTTAAACACTTCATATTGGTTTACTTCTACTTCATGATAATAGATGTTTGAATACACTTTATTTAATCGAAAAGGAAGACTAGATGAAATAAAATGGATTTCATGGCCCCTTTCAGCTAACAATTTCCCCAATTCAGTTGCAATCACCCCTGAGCCTCCGACACTTGGATAACAGGTAATTCCTATTTTCAATTTTCTCATGGCTATACTCCTAATAGATTGTCAATAAGAAGAGGGCTGTCTTTTATGAATGCTTCTGCATACCCCACACCTGCTTGTTTGCCAAAAACGTATTCCCGGGCACGAACCCCTTCCACATATCCATTCGTCAACGGGGTTTCTATTGTTCCTTCTCGTTTTTCAAACTGGCTTTTATAGCAGGAAAGAGCTTTAATCTTTTTCTCTATGTAAGCTGATATGTCCACATAAAAGTCCGCTTCCTGGATACCGTTTATCATGTAAAAATGCAAAGCATCCGCTTTATGAGCTTCGGTATGAAAGGCTTGGTATTTTTTGATTTTGGCGTTAAAGACTGCTTCCTTTACGATCTTTCCGCACATGCCGTGATCAGGATGCCGATCGGGCATAGGAGCAAATACCACCTTAGGCTTTACAGCTCGAATTAAAGCCACGAGTTCTGTAAAATCCTCTCCTTCTGTATGCAATGAACGATCACTAAATTCAAGCTGATACCTTTGTACGCCCAACACCTCAGCAGCCTCTCTTGCTTCCTGCTGTCGTTCTTCCACTGTACCATTTGATGACAGCTCTCCTTTGGTAAGAGAGCAAAGGGCCACCTTTGCTCCTTTCTCCACATGTTTTGCAAGGGTCCCTCCCATGCCGATTTCTACATCGTCCGGGTGGGCTCCGACAGCTAATATATCAGCTCTATTCATTCCGCTCCTCCGGCAATATCTTGTCTAGATGGAATCAGCCCCTCATGAAGGGCTTTTATCATTACTCTGGCACTGACTGGATTCGTGGCAGCAGGCACGTTATGTACATCACATAAACGCAACAAGGCTGAAATATCCGGCTCATGAGGCTGGGCCATTAAAGGATCGCGGAAAAAAATAACCAAATCAATATCATTACTTGCGACAAGTGAACCAATTTGCTGGTCTCCTCCAAGAGGTCCAGATAAAAAGCGAGTTACATCCAGATTCGCAGCTTCTGTAATTCTCTTTCCTGTAGTTCCTGTTGCATATAGTTTGTGATCTTTTAATATCTCTTTTGCTTCTATAGTAAACGTGACCATATCCTGCTTCTTTTGATCATGAGCAATCAAAGCTATATTCATCAGATCACCTTATTCCATTATATTTTCTAAGCCGTATACAAGAGTATCAAGTTTCATTGCAGTTTCCACTGCGAGCTTTACACCAGGCATAAACGATTCTCGGTTAATGGAATCATGCTTTATGGTAAGAGTCTGTCCACTGCTGCCAAACATCACTTCCTGGTGTGCCACAAGGCCCGGCAGACGGATGCTGTGAATGTGCATACCTTCCATACCAGCTCCTCTTGCACCTTCCCATTCTTCTTTTTCGTCTGGATGCCCCTGCTTTTTCTCTTCTCTTACTTCACTAATTAGTTGCGCCGTTTTGATTGCTGTGCCAGAGGGTGCATCAAGCTTTCTGTCATGGTGCTTTTCTATAATTTCAACGTCTTCAAAATACTTTGCTGCCATCTGGGAAAATTTCATCATTAATACAGCACCTACAGCAAAGTTAGGGGCAATGATCGCTCCAAGCTCTTTGTCCTCAGCTTTCTTTCGCAGGCGCTTTACATCCTCTTCTGTAAACCCTGTTGTCCCGACTACCGGACGGACATTATAATCTAACGCTAAATCCATATGTACTTTTCCTGCTTCAGGGTTCGTAAGATCTATGAGAACATCTGCTTCCACGTCCTGAAGGCATCGTTCCATATCTGTGTACACTCTCGCTGATTCATCAGGCATCCCTTCAACTTCTCTTAATTCCTTTCCTTCGTTTCTTGAATCAACTGCTGCTACTAACTCAAGGGTAGGTGTCCTGTTAACTAATAACACTGCCTCTTTCCCCATGTTTCCTCGCGGCCCTGCTATAATCACTCGAATCGTTTCAGCCATTACTGATCATCCCCTTCATTTATTTTCGTCCATCGATCCTTATCTCTCGTATTAAACTTTTCCATTACCAGATCAAAGGATTCTTCCATATTAATATCCAAAGAATTAGCAAAGCAAATAAGGACAAACATCATGTCTCCAATCTCCTGCTCCATTGCTTTTACATCTTCAGTGGACTTTTTAGGCTTTTCTCCATACAGATGATTAACTTCGCGGGCAAGCTCACCCACTTCTTCTGTCATCCTTGCAAGCATAGCAAGCGGGCTGAAGTACCCTTCTTTAAATTGGCCAATATACTCATCAACTTCTTTTTGCATTTGTTCCATGGTTTTTCTCTCCATTGTTTCCACCTCGCACTTCTCCCTTATGGTAGCGAAAGAAAAGCTGTTTGACAATCATGTTGTTCGTTGCTCGCCCTTTTTCAATCCCTTATAATGAATAAGGCTTTACTAAGTTTTCGTTTCATCCGAGGAGGCAGTAATTTTGAGCATAGGAAAACATCTGAAAAATTGTATTTTTGTTTTACTGGGTTCTGGGGTGATGGCCTTTGGGCTCGTCTACTTTAATATGCAAAATAACCTGGCAGATGGAGGCTTTACAGGTATTACCTTAATTTTATATTTTATGTTTACGATAGACCCTGCGTTTTCTAATTTAGCATTAAACATTCCTCTTTTCGTCATTGGTTATCGAATACTGGGAAGAACGGCATTTGCTTACACTGTCATTGGCACCATCGGTCTTTCTTTTTTTCTGTGGCTTTTTCAAGTCTACCCCGTCGTACATCTTCCTCTTGATGAAGATATGACTCTGGTCGCCTTAATTGCAGGGGTGTTTCTTGGTGTCGGATTAGGTATTGTCTTTCGCTACGGAGGAACCACCGGTGGAGCGGACATTATTGCCAAGCTGGGCTTTCGCTATTTCGGATGGAGTATGGGGAAAACGTTATTTGCCTTTGATTGTATAGTCATAGCTTCCTCTTTGATTTACTTGAATTACCGGGAAGCCATGTATACACTGCTTGCAGTTTTTGTTGCCGCAAAAGTCATAGACCTTATCCAGCAGGGAGCCTATTCTGCAAAAGCTTCATTTATTATTTCTGAAAAAGCTCCTGAGATCGCGGAGGCTATTTTAAAGGAAATGGATAGAGGAGCGACGACATTACAAGGAAAAGGAAGCTTTACCGGTTCAAGAAAAGAAGTTCTTTACTGTGTGGTCGGGAGAAGTGAGCTAATGAGGCTGAAAAACCTGGTTACTCGCATTGATCCTCATGCCTTTGTCACCATTAACGACGTTCAGGATGTTTCTGGTGAAGGATTCACGCTCGATGAAAACAAAAAGCCATTAGGGCACCAGTAAGCCCTGGCAGGTGCCCTTTATAAAGTGGACCGACTAAAAAAACCTCCAGATTGGAGGTTTTTTTAGTCGTCGTTCATCATGAAATACATCATCACAAAACGAACCAATTCAAGAACTGCCACTAGTGCTGCTGCAACGTATGTCAAGGCTGCTGCATCTAGTACCTTTCTCGTTTCACGTTCTTCATCATTTCTTATAATCCCAGTGGCTACGACCTGGTGCATCGCACGACTGGAAGCGTTAAATTCAACCGGCAGAGTTACCACTTGGAAAAGCACTGCTGCTGACATGAAAACAATCCCTAACAGCAACATACCTGAAGCCTGCATAAGGATACCCGCAAGAATGAGGAAGAAAGAAATATTGGATCCAAAGTTTGCAATGGGAACTAAGGCATGGCGGAAACGAAGGAATGCATAGTCTTCTGCATCCTGAATAGCGTGACCAACCTCATGGGCTGCCACAGCTGCACCAGCTACAGACTGACCGTAATAGTTTCCTTCTGAAAGCCTTACAACTTTGGAACGGGGATCATAATGGTCAGTAAGCTGACCTTTGACCGGCTCAACCGCTACATCAAAAAGTCCATTTTCGTCGAGGATCTTCCTTGCCACGTCAGCTCCGCTCATCCCTGAGGAGTTCTGAACCTGTGAATACTTTCTATAAGCGCTTTTCACTCGCATTTGCGCCCAAATCGGGATCAAAATGAGAAGCCCGAAATAAATAATCATCATTGTTAAACTCATAATTTCACCTCCACCCTCCAATCTATCTCTATTTACCTATTATTTTACTGAATCCGCTGTAAGGCGTCAATCGAAACGTTTTAAGCCTTTGTGACAGATTCTACTGCTTCATTTTTTCCCGTCCTTTTTCTCCCTTATATTTCTTCCACCCTGCATAGGTAAGAGAAAGAATGACCATTCCTCCTACTGATATCATCACCCAAAGCAGGGATGGATCAATAGCAGAATCTCGGTTTTCTGGATGAAAAAGAGACTTCATTTCCTTTTCCAGCTTTTCTAAGTGTTCTCCCCCATCTTCCTGAAGCCATTCCCTTCTGTTTTGATCCATAAACTTTACATAAGAAGAAACCCGTTCATAAACAGCCGGTTCTTCACGTATTGTAAAAGCAGGGCGAATGATCTCAAACTGTCTCAGCCACTCATTAAAAACACGCTGGGCTTCCTGCTCTTCCTGATTCACTGCATGCTGGTACACTTCCTTCAGCTTTTCTTGAAGCGTAGGCTCTGTTTTTTTCCATAAGGGATTTTCCCTGCTGATTACACTGTCTAGAGCAAGTCTGAAAGTAAGAAGATGGCGGACTCTCTCTTCCGGCGGAAGATCAGCAGCTGTCACGCCCTCCTGTGCTCCTTCATAAGCTCGTATTAAGGTGCCCATATCTCTTGAATTCAGATCTTCCTTTTCATAGTCCATTTCCGGAAGCCTGTCTCCTATCCAGTTAAGTACCTGCTTGCCCTCTTCATATCTTTCTTCTTGCACGAGGCGCAGTGCCATATCCGCTTTTTTATTTAGTGAATGGAAGTCAACTGTGTCATCAGCCAGCGCTTGACCATTGAACAGAAAGCTTATATGAACAACGACTAATAGGAAGCATACACAAACACGCAACGTTTTCCCTCCTTTTTCCTCTCTCTCATCCTTATGCTTTTTTGGACAAGAGTAGAACAAAGGAAAGGGTTGCTAAGGAAGCTGCAGTTTTTTGCGCTCGCTTCTGACACCAGTTACATACACGATCCAGATAGAACCGATGGAAAGCCAGAATGTAAAGTATGCAACATGGTGGATGTGATCTGTTAAAAGCCCGGAAACCCATGGATGCATGCCGTAGATGTAATCTATAACATCATTGTGCAGCGTCCAGACCGACACAACAGCCAGGTGCCATACCTTTATACGGTAAAAAGGAGCAAACAACAGACCTTGAATGGCCATGCCAAGGTGAGAAGCGATCAGCAGATAATTCTGCCACCCGAGTTCTGCCCCCATAAAACCGGGCACGATGTTCATTACGACAGCCCATATCCCATACTTTACCAGCGTTACTGCCGCCAAAGCTTCGATTAAACCGTTATTTTTTCTAAACAAAAACAAAGCAAGTACAAAGCAAAAAAATAAACTTGCGGTCGGGCTGTCTGGTACAAAAACCAAAAAGTGAGTGGGGGTGATCGCAAGTTGATCTTTGTACCACCAGTATCCATAAATCGTCCCAAGGATATTTATAATCAGCAGAACGGCCAGCATGAAGGGAGAAGCCAGCCAGTACAGCAATTTTGACATGAAATATCATTCCCCGTTTCCAACTTTGTCATCCCGTGTTGCTCCCTGCTCTTTTCCTGATCCTCTGCAGAATCTGCTGCATTAGCAGAGGTTTTATGTACAGTGGGATACACTCATCTACAAGAAAAAGCTGACCTTTCAGTCAGCTTTTTCAGTAATCCTTATTCTTCTTCTTCTTCCTCGTCGTCTTCATCATCTCCGCCGTTGCCTTCTCCATCAGGCTGTCCGTTAGCGGCGATGTATTCAGCAAGAATTTCAAGCTCTTCGTCACTGCCGTCAAATACTCCAGGCATTTCTCCAATACCTTCTACGGCAATTTCAGCAATTTGATCAACATCATAAGGTACATCATACAGGTCAGGACCTGCTGCTCCGGCGCCTTCCATCTGGTCACCGTGACAGCCGATACAGCCTTGCTCAACGTAAATGTCATAACCCTCATGATCTTCCACAATATCAACCAAATCGTCCTCGTCCATCATCTCACCTTGTTCAGCTGCCGCTTCCCAGTCATGCTGGTCTACAGATTCCCAAGTAAGATAAATGGTAGCAATAACACCAAGAAACATCATTGCACTTGCAATCGGACGACGAGACGCTCTTCTTTCTTTCCCTGTATCAAGCCAAGGTGCAAGAAGAAGTGCCCCAAAAGCAAGTCCCGGGATAATTACAGCTCCAACAACCGTATAGGCCCCGGCAGCAAACTCATACTTTAAAAGCTGGTATAAAAATAAGAAATACCAGTCCGGCAAAGGAATATAGCCAGAGTCCGTTGGATCAGCCACGCGCTCCAGTGGTGCTGGATGTGCAATAGTTAAACACAAATACCCAATGAGAAAGACAGCCCCGACCATCCATTCACGCAAAAGAAAGTTTGGCCAAAAGGCTTCGGTCTTACCCGGATATTCCGAATAGTCTTTAGGAATATTGGGTTTACGGTCAGCAGGAACACGGGAGTCCCCAACGAACCTCATACCTTTTCCACGATGCATCGGTTTCCCTCCTCAGTCTCAGTACAAAAAACAAATAATCAGTAACGCTGAGGCCTACAATGGGCCAGAGATACCTTGTCTTCTGATCATAATAAAGTGTGCCGCCATAAGTCCCAATAAAGCGCCAGGCAAGAAGAATACATGAATAGCGAAGAATCGGGTCAGAGTCTGGGCACCAATAATTTCACCGCCGGCAAGCAATGTAGCTGCCAATTCACCGACAAACGGAACGGCTTCAGCAATCTCAAGTCCTACGACAGTTGCGAAATATGCTTTCATATCCCAAGGCAATAAGTATCCAGTAAAACCTAAAGCGAGCATTGTAAAGAAAATAAGTACACCTACAACCCAGTTAAGTTCACGCGGTTTTTTGTACGCTCCTGTGAAGAATACGCGCAGCGTATGTAGGAACATCATTACAATTACTAAACTAGCTCCCCAGTGGTGCATGCCCCGGACAATCATTCCAAAAGCAACCTCACTCTGGAGATACCTTACAGATTCATAGGCATTAACGATATCGGGTACATAGTACATGGTCAAGAACATCCCGGACAAGATTTGAATAACTGTAATAAAGAAAGTTAGTCCGCCGAAGCAGTAAACAAATGCCGAAAAGTGATGTGCCGGGTTAACATGCTCAGGCACCTCATGATCGGCAATATCTCGCCACATCGGTGTAATGTCCAGGCGTTCATCAATCCAATCATAAACTCGTTGAAGCATGGATGACGCCCCTCCTAAATTTGTGGTTCTGGTCGACCTAGATAAACAGTGCCATCGCGAACTTCTAGTTCATAGCGATGAAGTGGCTCTGTTGGAGGTCTACCTGGCACATTAGTTCCATCTTTTTCAAATAAGCCAAAATGACACGGACAATAGAAATGCTCAGGGTAATCGTCGCTACCCTCCCAGTTAACTGTACATCCTAAGTGAGTACAGATTGGAGAAAGAGCTACGATTTCGTCGCCTTCCTGATAAATCCAAGCTGTATTAGTCGTTTCAGAAGTGTACCAGCCGTCTTCTTGTTCAAAACTAAAGTCAAAACGCTGAGGCTCCTCAGTCAGCTCATCCACTTCCGCTACAGCAATAAAGTCACCTTCCGCTCCTACCTGCAATACAGGATCGATTGCAAACCGAGCCATAGGTAAAAGCATTCCAGCCGCCATGAATCCACCTACACCCGTTAAAGTGTATGTAAGAAATTGACGTCTTGAGACATTATGATTCTTTTCACTCACCACATTTCCCCCCCTACTATATAGGTTAAGTCCATCCGGACACGTTTATCACACACAATATAACACTAGGACATACTCATGATAGCCTAGTAAAGCTTTGCCTGTCAATCTTTTGCTGAAGGAATTTAAGATCAATTTCACTCTAATGGATTGTTCTTCCATTTATCGACCATTAAGGGAAGGAGCTGCTTGATCTGCTCAGAAATGATTTGCTTTCTATATGCCATATCCAGGTGCTCAAAAGGGATAACAGGCATCCAGATAAGCATGTTGTGGAGGTCTCCTTCTTTCTTTTTCCACTCATGATCAGATGTCACAAAGAAGACATATTTAAGACCTTGTTCTCTCATTACTGAAACCCATTTCTCGAGCCTCTCTATTCTCGTATCCAGATCTTCATCTGCCATGTACGTAAATGGAGGAACCTGAAATACTCTTCCTTTAAACTGCTTTTCTACTTCATCACAAATCACTGTAATAAACTCTCCCATTGCTACATGGTTCTTCATTTCACTGCCAAAGCTTACTGGCACGAGAGGAAGCACTGCAGTATCAACATACTCCCTCGCATCCAGGTAGGTTTTTACATCTTCGGTTGTCCACTTCATGGCCTCCACCCTTTCATTCAATTGAATGCGCAAGAAAAAAAGCCCTTATGGTTAAGGGCTTTGTATCATTTTCTTTTTAATTGTATCATTTCCAAGGACAATCTTTCAAAAGAGTCCCTGTCCTTTTTTAAAAGTGCTTCATCAATCTCCACTTTCAGAGACTGAAGGCGAAACGAGCGAACTGCCTCTTCTGTAATTATTTCAGCCATAAGCCTGAAAAATACATTTTCTTCCGTCCGGTTTGGAAGGTAAGGGTTCTCTTCGAGCACTGAGATATACTTGTGACTGCCTTTGGAATCCTGAAAATTTAACTGTAGATAAATATCTTCATCAGGATTCAAGCGTATATCATGAAATGAACGTTCTGCGTTCATGGTTACATGCTGGTTTTTGTGGAAGGAGAAGGGTATATGGTCTACATCATTTGCAGAAATAACCAAGGCTTTAGGGCAAAATTCAGCTTTTTCAACTATGTGCACTTTTTCAAGCAAAGTGTCCTCACTTATCAAATAATTTAAAAGCCATGCACACTCTCTTCTCTTTAGCTCGTGTACATTAAGAAACCAACGTAAAAAGTCGCGCTTTTCAATGAGTGATTTAGTGCTGCCCATGGTAAGACCCTCCAATACGTTGAAAGACAAGATTCAGAGAATCCACTGTCCTATCTTAATATTATAGGAAGACTCTTCGACAATACGAACTAAATGTCCTTTAATTTTCAGTAAAAATGTGACCATTTTTAAAACATTGCTTCTTCTAATTCCATTATAAGCTCTTCAATATCATGACGGGAAGGATTCTTTTGTAAAAGAATTCTAAATTGATGCAGAGCCTTTTCTTTGTGTCCCATTTCTAAAAGTATACGTCCATATTCTTCAATAAATTCTATATCCTCTGAAAAAGCCGGAAACGCATTCTCATAGCTTGTTAATGCTTCCTCCAGCTCATCCATCAGGTTTTTCGCTTTGCCTTCATACCACGTAAATACTGGATCTTCCTCTCCCATTTCCCTCAAATGAGAAACCAGCTCAAGGAGCTCTTCTCCTTGTTCCTGCTCTTCCAGGTAACTTAATAATGTCAAAAAAGCTTCCTGATTGCCTGGGTTGATGGCAAGAGCTTCTCTAAGCATTTTTTCCCCCGGCTCTTTTTGCCCCGATTTTAAATAAAGTTTTCCGGCTTCCACGTATAAATCATCATTAAATTCATCAACTTTGATTCCTTCTTCTGCGGTCTCCAGAGCCTTCTTAAAATCATTGACTCCTTCGTACGCTCTTGACAGGTAAGGATAAAGGCTGGCAAATTCTTTATCCATGCTCCTTACTTCTTCAAGCTTTTTTGCCGCCAGTTCATAATCTCCTACCTGAAGAGCTGTATAACCATATCCAAACAAGGAGCTGAGCTCTGTTTTCTCCTTTAATCCTTTTTCATAAAAAGAAAGAGCCTCTTCAAATTGGCCGGTGGCACTGTATGCTTCCGCCAGACGAAGGGCCAGGCTCCCTTCTGGAAATTGAAAGCCTTTTTCATTCGCTTGCTTTAAGTAAGGAATACTCTTGTTAAAGTCTCCTCTTTCAATATAAAATTCACCTAGTCCAGCCAGCAGCACTGGTTCTTCAGGAGCATGCTGCAAGGCTTTTTTCATTTTGTCTTCCGCAACTTCATCCAGACCCTGGAGCTGGTACAAATCAGCAAGAAGCAATTGGGCTTGAAGGAACGTACTATCCTCTTCCTTTATCTCAAGAAGCCATTCAATCGCATCCTCTTCTTCATCCAGATCAATAGCAATCTCGGCTGCCAGTATATATAACTCCCCTTCATCGGGATAATAAGTAAGAAGCTCTTCAACAAGAGGACGTGCACGATCAGACCGGCCCAGCTCCTGATAAAGCGCTGCCAGATCATACTTCGTTTGATGGTCAGCCTTTTCTTCGAGCGAATGGAGATGGGTGAGCCCTTCCTCTACGTTCCCCTTTTCAATTACCCTTAACGCTTGTTCTAATTCATTGTTCAATACTTGATCCTCCTTTATTTTCCTTCGGCTCTACTCTTCTTTACCAGAGTATTTTCCCTTATGGCTTTTTTTTAACCTTAAAACGTCCATAAGTCCTAGCAGCGATTGAAATCTTGCCACTCGTCATTTTATCAACTTTTTAGTATAGCAGAAAATAATCACACACCATAACTAGAAGCATAAGTAAATCCCAAAGCTGATATACTAAAAAGCAAAAAAAAACTGACTTGTAAGAAAACGCTTACAAATCAGATTAGCAAAAAGCTATAAATGAGTATGGATAGGAGTGGAGAGAAACCATACACTACCTTTATTATATCTTTTTTCCTCAATATGTCAATATATTTTAAAAAGAAATGTAGAATTCCAAAAGAAAGGACTGTTCGTATCAGCCTTTCTTTTGGATATGAATATCTTCTTTTTTAATTTTCAGTGCCTCTAAGCTTGTCAATATGCTCGTAAAAGGTTGGATAAGAAACATTAATTGCTTCTGTATCAAGGATTGTGCTCTCCCCTTTTGCTATTAAGGCAGCAATGCTCATGGCCATTCCAATGCGGTGATCCCCAAAACTATCGAGCTCAGCTCCTTGCAATTGTGCAGAGCCGCGAATGATCATACCATCTGGAGTAGCTTCGATATCAGCTCCCATTTTCTTCAACTGGCTGACTACCGTATCAATTCTGTTGGTTTCTTTAACCTTCAGCTCTTCAGCATCTTTAATTACAGTGGTGCCCACAGCCTGGGAAGCCATGACTGCAATAATAGGAATCTCATCGATTAAACGAGGGATGAGATCTCCTTCAATGGTTGTCCCCTGCATGTTTGAAGTTTTCACCACAAAATCTGCCACGGGCTCCCCATTGACATCCCTTTTGTTTTTTTCCTTAAAAGACACTCCCATTTTTTTCATTACGTCAACAATTCCCGTTCTCGTCGGATTCACTCCTACATTTTCGATAGTAATTTCACTGTCGGGAACAATGGCTCCTGCTGCAAGCAGAAATGCAGCAGAGGAGATATCACCTGGTACAAACACCGAGCGTCCCTTTAGAGCTTGCCCGCCTTCTACAGAAACAGTCATGTTGTCACGGGTTACTTCCACTCCAAAAGCCTCAAGCATTCGTTCTGTATGGTCTCTTGAAAGTGAAGGTTCTTCAACGGTCGTTTTGCCTTCGCTTTGAAGCCCCGCCAAAAGAATGCATGACTTGACTTGAGCGCTGGCAACTTTTGAGACCCAGTGAATACCTTTCGTCTCTCCGCCACGAATGGAAAGCGGTGTGTAGGTCCCATCTTCCCGGCCGTCTATTTCTGCCCCCATTTGCCGTAAAGGCTCTGTCACTCTGGACATTGGCCGTCTCGCTATCGACTCATCGCCAATGACTACAGAGTGAAAAGGACGACCAGCAAGAATGCCAAGCATGAGCCTTGTAGTCGTCCCTGAGTTTCCCACATCAAGTATTTCTGACGGCTCATTTAATCCACTCCATCCTTTTCCGTAAACAGTCACCTTATCCCCCTTCTGGAGGATATCAATTCCCATTTTCTGAAAGCATGCGATTGTACTTAAGCAATCAGCCCCTGGGAGGAAACCAGTGATTTCTGTTTTGCCTTCAGCTATTGCTCCAAACATTACTGCCCGATGGGAAATTGATTTATCCCCGGGCACCTGGACGGATCCCTTTAATCCTTTTTGCAAGCATGTTAATGACTTATTGCTCATCTTCCAGCCTCCTATTCCATCACGTATGTTTCGTACAGCTCCCGCTGCAAACATTTTTTCCCTCGTTCCCGGTCTTCATCAGATCGGAACGTAAGGCGGAGTACCCCCATAATATCCTCTCGGGTTTCGATAATTCGAATGTTTGTTATACTGATTCCTTCTGTAGCTAATAACCCGGTTACATCAGAAATGACGCCGGGATGGTCAGGCACGTCCACGTACAGATCATAAAAGGAAGGGATGGCACCTTTTTTTCTTGAAGGCAGGCCATCTCTAAACAGCTTGGCTCTTTCAAAGAAACGATATATTTCTTCTTTGTCACCCTGTTTAATAAATGTATGAATTTTATCCATTTCTACCTGCCACTTTTCAAGAAGGTCAAGGAGAGGCTCTTTGTTATGTAAAAGAATGTCCCGCCACATCACAGGGCTGGCAGAAGCAATCCTCGTAATATCACGAAATCCTCCAGCTGCGAGGGTCTCTACCATATCTTCTTCCTCTTTCATTGACGCGACCTGGTGAACAAGCCCGGCTGCAACAATATGAGGAAAGTGACTGACAACACCAACTAATTTATCGTGCTGGTCTGGAGTCATTTCAATAAATTTAGCTTTCGTTCCTTTCAGCCAGTTTTGAAGCTGAATGACTTTTTTTAAAGGCGTATCCTTTGCAGGGGTCAGGATGTAATAGGCATTTTCAAACAGGTGAGCCTTTGCCGCCTGCACCCCCGTTTTATGGGAACCTGCCATAGGATGCCCGCCAATAAAGGTAATATCATGTTTTTGAAACCCCTGGGACTTTTCAAAAATTTTCTTCTTGGTACTCCCTACGTCTGTAATGATCACTCCAGGTTTCAGCTTTTCATCCTTCAAACTCTCCACTAACTCTTCTGTCTTGGTCACAGGGGTAGCAAAAATAATAAGGTCAGCTTCACACACTCCTTCGGCTAAAGACCTTGTTCCCTGGTCGATAATCTTTAGTGATTCAGCCAGCTTTAACTGGTTCTCATCAACCTCTACCCCTATGATAAAAGCGTCATGTTCTCGTTGAATGGCAAGGGCAATGGAACCGCCAATCAGGCCTAACCCTACCACGCATACTTTCCGGCTCAATGAAGGTTCCTCCTTTAGATTCCCATGCTTAGTTCCTCGGTAAAAAGGCATGGAGAAAGCCCCACGCATGGGGCTGAACTCCTTTATCTCTCGGCTACTGTTTTTGCTTCCTCGATCGTTTCTTTTAAAGCCTTCATGCATTTACGGTTTTGCTCTTGATCTCCAACTGTGATTCTTACACAATTTGGAAATCCGAGCGCTTCCCCGGATCTGAGGATAAAACCTTTTTTAAGCATCGAATCAAATACAACATCTCCGGAGATACCTGTATTAATTAATAGAAAGTTAGCCTGAGAGGGATAATAGTATAGTCCTTCTTCTTTACAGAAAGCAGTAAATTCCTTAAGGCCTTGTTTGTTTTTCTCATGACACTCTCTGACATAATCTTTGTCCTGCAAAGCTGCAATGGCCGCTTCATGAGCCATGACTGTCGTATTAAATGGAGGACGGACTGGATCAACCGTACGAATTAATTCCCTTGATGCCACACCAAAACCTATGCGAAGAGCTGCCAGGCCATAAGCTTTAGAAAATGTTCGGAGAACCATCAGATTTGGGTAATCATCAAGAAGTTCAATGGTGTTTGGATAATCTTCCGCTGTTACGTATTCAATATACGCTTCATCAGAAACAACTAAAACGTCTTTAGGTACCTGTTTAAGAAAACGTAGAAAGTCCTCCTCATTATTATAGGTTCCAGAAGGATTATTAGGATTGCATACCCATACAATTCTCGTTTCCTCATCTATTTCTTTGAGCATAGCGTCTAGATCATGCACACCATCAGTTAGAGGAACTTCTCTGATTTCAGTACCTTCCACAATTGCATTATGTTTATATTGTGAAAACGTTGGGGCAGCCATGACGGTGTTCGTTTCAGGTGTTAAAAAGGTGCGGCAAAGCATTAAAATGACCTCATCGGATCCAGCTCCAAATATCAGCTGTTCTTTCTCTACTCCAAGTTCTTTTGCCACTGCTTCCCGCACGCGGGCTGCATACCCGTCCGGATAAATTTCAGGTGAAGACGAAGCCGCGACCATCGCTTCCTTGGCTTTTGGAGAAGGACCAAAAGGGTTTTCATTAGAGGCCAGCTTTATGATTTCATCCAGTCCCAATTCTTCCTTTACTTCTTGAATGGGCTTCCCCGGCTTGTATGGAGTCAGGCCCAGTACTTGTTTTTTTGCTTTCATGTTAATAGCACCTCACCACGTAAATTCATTGCTTCTTCTATGTTACGATGAAATAATGCCGGCGACAAATTCTTTCAATGAATTTATTGCTTCTTCCCTTTCGCTTTCCTTCTTCAGCCTGTCCTTGTGTTTTTCAACCTCTTTCATAATTGCACTGCCGATAATTACTCCGTCGCAGGAGCCTTGCAAATCTTTTACATGTTCTTTTTTTGAAATCCCAAACCCAACAGCAACCGGGACTTCGGCGTGTTTCTTTACCTGCTTAATAAAAGAAAATGCTTCAGGAGGGAAATTCTCTCTCGTTCCGGTCACTCCCAGACTTGATACACAATATAAAAATCCTTGAGCCTCTTTTGCAATCTTTTCTATTCGATGCTTTGAGGTAGGAGCGACGAGAGAAATAAACGACAAACCATTTTCTTTTGCGTTCTTTGCGAACTCCTGACTTTCTTCAAAAGGAAGATCAGGTACTAACACACCATCTGCCCCTGACTCTTTGGCACAGTTGATAAATCTATCCTCGCCAAACTGAAGGATCGGATTATAATAGGTAAAAATAACGACTGGAATCGTAAGACCCCTTTTTCTCATTTCCGGAATAAGAGTAAGGGACTTTTCAAGGGTTATTCCCTGTCCCCGGGCCCGCTCAGCCGACCGTTGAAGGACCGGACCGTCTGCCAGGGGATCCGAGTATGGAATACCAAGCTCCAATATATGAGCCCCTTGTTCTTCAAGAGCCAAGGCTAATTGGATGGTGGTTTCTTTGTCTGGGTCTCCTGCCATAATGAACGGAATGAATAATGGGTAGGAAGCTTTTTTTGCAGCTGCCTGTACATTGTCCCTAAGGGTTTTCATTGGCTCTCCCCCTCTGTTTTTAACTTTTCACGGATCGTATGGACATCTTTATCCCCTCGTCCTGAAAGGCAGATAATCAGCGTTTCTTCCTTACTCATTGATTGAGCGGTTTTAAAGGCAAGGTGAAGAGCATGGGAGCTTTCCAGTGCTGGCAGGATCCCCTCTGTCTTTGAAAGCTTCTTAAGAGCCTGCAGCGCTTCTTCATCCGTGACTCCCTCGTACACAGCCCGGCCGCTGTGAGCCAGGTGGGCATGTTCTGGCCCGATGCCGGGATAATCTAATCCTGCTGAAATAGAATAAGGTTCGATGATCTGGCCTGCTTCATCCTGGATTAAGTAGGTCAGGGATCCGTGAATAACGCCTCGTGTTCCTTTCGTGATTGTAGCAGCATGCTCATCAGTATGAAGGCCTTTACCTGCTGCCTCTGCTCCGAAAAGCTTCACATTATCCTGAAGGAAAGGATAGAATAAGCCAATTGCATTGCTTCCCCCTCCTACACAGGCAACAGCAGCTTCTGGCAGGCGGCCTTCTTTTTCTATAATTTGCTCTTTCGCTTCGTCTCCGATCACTCTTTGAAAGTCCCGGACCAATTTTGGATAAGGATGGGGACCGACAACCGAACCAATTAAATAAAAAGTATCCTCCACGTTTGCCACCCAGTATCTTAGCGCTTCATTTGTAGCGTCTTTGAGTGTTCTACTCCCTGAAGAAGCAGGTACGACCTCAGCACCTAACAGCTCCATGCGAAATACATTCAAAGCTTGCCTTCGAATGTCCTCTTCACCCATAAACACCTTACATTCCATTCCCATTCTTGCTGCAACTGTCGCAGTAGCGACCCCGTGCTGTCCTGCTCCTGTTTCGGCTACAATCTTATTTTTTCCCATCCGTTTTGCAAGGAGAACCTGTCCGATTGCATTGTTCAGCTTATGAGCTCCAGTATGGAGAAGGTCTTCCCGTTTTAGGTAGATTTTCGCTCCGCCAAGCTCTTCTGTCAGCCTTTGGGCATACGTAAGCGGAGTAGGTCTGCCTGCATATTCTCTTAGCGTATCAGCATACTCCTTTTGGAATGCTTGATCAGCCAAAGCTTCTTCTAAAGACTGCTCTAATTCTTCAAGGGCATACATCAGTGTTTCAGGAACAAACTTCCCTCCAAATTCACCGAATCTGCCTTTATGATCTGGATACATTACGCTCATGAGTTTCCAACCTCTTTTCTATCTCCTGAATGATTGCGGGATCTTTTTTGCCTGCTCTTTCTGTTCCGCTGGAAATATCCACTCCATAAGGCGAAAAAGAAAGGAGATCTGCTATATTGTCTTTATTGATGCCGCCTGCAATAAAGAGAGGCAGATTATATTCACAGCCTGCTTGCTTATAAAAAGGAACAGCCTCCCAGTCAAAGGAGGTTCCTGTTCCTCCCCAGGCCCCTTTGACCCTGGTATCAATAACTATCCCATCGGCCTCCTTATACTCCTTCAGCTGAGAAATCGTTTCTTCCCCGTGGTGAAGAGCTTTCCACACCAGGCAGCCTGTCCGCTGCTGCACGGTTTTAAGGAAGCTGCCTGATTCTGTCCCATGCAGCTGGATAATATCAATGGGCACTTCATCTAGTACCGCTTCTATTTCTTCAATAGACGGGTTCACAAATAAAGCGACAAGCTCCTTATTTCCTTTCTCAGCTGTTTCGATCCAGGATTTTACTTGGCTTGCCGTGACCTTTCTTTTGCTTTCTGCAAAGACAAACCCTAAATAATCCGCTCGGCTCCCCATAGCCGTTTCTACATCCTCTAAGGAATGAAGACCGCACATTTTAAATTTAGTCTTCGTCATGAAGTGTTTCCCCTTTCAGCCGTTTCACAGCCTCGCCGGGATCCCTTTGTCTCATTAGTGACTCACCTACCAGCACAGCATTTGCTCCTGCTTTTGCCACTCGCTCTAAATCCTTTGGTTCATGTATACCGCTTTCACTTACAAAGACCGATTCTGCGGGGATCAAAGATCCTGTTTTTTCCGTCACTTCCAGACTTGTGACAAAAGTAGAAAGATCACGGTTATTCACTCCAATAATCTCAGGGGTGAAAACGTTCATAAGCTCCTCTAATTCCTGGGAAGAATGAACTTCTACCAGGCACTCCATTCCCTTATTGTACGCAAGGTCATACAGCTCTTTAAGCTTTTCAGGTTCTAAGGCCGCGGCTATTAACAGGATAGCATCGGCCCCCAGAGCTTCACTTTCCTCTACTTGCAAAGGATCAACAATAAAATCTTTCCGAAGGACTGGGATCTTCACGTGCTTTTTTATCTCTGTTAAATATTCTCGGTTCCCTTGAAAATACGTCACATCTGTTAATACAGAAATCGCATCGGCCCCTCCACTTTCATAGGACAAGGCAATCTCCAACGGGTTAAAATCCTCTCGGATTACGCCCTTTGAAGGTGAGGCTTTCTTTACTTCTGCAATTACGTGAGCTTGGCTTCCTCTGCGGGTTAGATAAGCTTTTAAGGAACGTCTTTCCCCTTGGTAAGGATCAGGAATGGTAAGAGAAGCAATCTCTTCCTTTTTCGTTTCAAGAATTTTAGTTAGCATTCGTCTGTTTCATCCTTTCTTCCTTAAGCTCTTCTAACTTTCGCAAGACCGTGCCATTTTCCACACACTGCTTTGCACGTTCATACCCTTCCTTAAGACTTTCAGCTTGGCCGGCAACATAAAGGCCGGCAGCGATATTTAATAATACAATGTCTTTTGCTGCCCCTGTTTTTTCACCAGAAAAAATACTATAAATCAGCTTGCTGCTTTCTTTTGGGGTGTTTACCTGAATGTCTTTAAGGGTCCCCAGGTCTGCCCCTATTTCTTCAGGTGAGATCTCATAATGGGTAATGCTTTCACCATTTAGTTCTGTTACATACGTGTTTCCCGTGATCGTAATTTCATCAAGACCGTCTGCACCTGTCACAATCATCGCCCGTTTTGTTCCCAGGCGTTTTAAGACCTCAGCCATTTTTTTCCCGTACTCTTTATCAAAAACCCCTATCACCTGAGCCTGGGCGTTTGCCGGATTTGTTAATGGTCCGAGCAAATTAAAAATGGTGCGAAATCCAATGTCTCTTCTAGGTTCCACAGCGTGTTTCATCGCAGTATGGTACAAAGGCGCAAACAAAAATGACATCCCTTGCCGGGCCAATGTCTGAGCTGCTGACTGTGGTGTGCTTTGTACTGGTACTTGAAGCTCTTCAAGAACGTCTGCACTCCCGCTTTTCGAAGAAACAGAGCGGTTACCGTGCTTTGCCACCTTAATGCCTGCTGCTGACAAACCAATGGCCGCTGCCGTAGAGATATTAAATGTAGACGTTCCATCGCCTCCTGTTCCGCATGTATCAATGACAAAGCTTTCCTTATGTGGAATTTTAACAACGTGATCCCTCATTGAACGGGCAAATCCAGTCATCTCTTCGACTGATTCCCCTCGAAAGCGAAGAATGGTTAACAGGCTGGCAATCTGACTTGGCGTTGCCTCTCCTGCCATGATTTCATCCATCACTTCTTTAGCTTCATGTTCAGTCATATGTTCTCCATTAATACAAGCGTTCAGCATGGCTTTGATCATGGTTTCCACTCTCCTCATTCTTTTCTCGGCTAAACATGGTCTCTGCTGTTTCAATAGCTCTGATTAAAGCGCCAGCTTTGTTTTGCGTTTCTTCAAATTCCTTTTCTGGAACAGAATCAGCTACAACGCCTGCACCTGCTTGAATATACGCCTTCCCATTTTTGACTACCATCGTGCGGATAGCAATACAAGAATCGACATTTCCGTCATACCCCACATATGTCACGGCTCCTGCGTACACTCCCCGGCGATCAGGTTCAAGTTCCTTCAGAATTTCCATGGCCCGTATTTTGGGCGCTCCAGACACCGTTCCTGCAGGAAATGCTGCCATGAGAGCTTCCAAGGGCTGCTTTTGTTTAGACAGTCTGCCGGTAACTTTGGAAATAATATGCATGACGTGAGAAAAACGTCCAATCTCCAGGAGTACAGGTGTCTCCACGCTGCCATACTCGGCTATTCTGCCTACGTCGTTTCTTGCCAAATCCACAAGCATGTAATGCTCAGCTCTTTCTTTCTCATCATCAAGGAGCTCCTTTGCCAGCGCTTCGTCTTCTTCAAGGGTTTGACCCCGTTTTCTTGTACCGGCAATCGGGTGGATTTCAACATGTTCATTATGAATCTGGACCAGTCTTTCCGGAGAACTCCCCACTATTTCGTAATTTTCAAAATGTAAATAAAACAAGTATGGAGAAGGATTAATCATTCGTAAGACACGGTAAATGTCAAATGCTGTTACTGTAACTTCCCGCTCAAAACGCTGAGATAAAACAGCTTGAAATATGTCCCCGGCATGAATGTATTCTTTGATCTTTTTTACATCTTCTTCAAATTGTTCTTTATTATAGTTAGAACGTACCGAAGAAAAATCGGGTGTCAAGTTAGCAGTTATAGGCTCAGACAGCAGTCCTTCCTGTGAGCTGTTCCTGAATAAAGAGCTCACTCTTTCAACTTCTTCCTGTGCTTTTTTATAAGCTGTTCCCGCTGTACTAGATTGAGTATCAGCATGGTGTATAATAGATAATTCCTTGCTGTTATGATCTAACGCTATAATTGTTTCACAGAATAAAAAGTGAATGTCTTCTCTTTCTTCATCCCTGCTCTGCTCTTTTAACACCGGCTCGAAGTCTTCAGCCGCATCAAAAGGAACCACTCCAACAGCTCCCCCTGAAAAAGGCACTTCAAGCTCTGAGGGTGCAGGATTAATCCACTGGAGTGCATCTGCAAAAAGACTTGTTAAATCTGTAGATGCCAAGACAGTTTCCTTATTCATCCTCTTAAAGGTAAAGTCCCCCTGTCTCCCATCAATGCGATAGATAGGGTTCAATCCTATAAAGGAATACCTTGACCAAGGAGACGCCTCATCCTTGCTTTCAAGGAGGAAAACAGCTTCATCTTCTACTTGTTTATAAAGTTGTATAGGTGTTAACGCATCTGCAAAAAAACGGCGGACATAAGGCACCGTGCGATAAGTATGGGAATATTCAAGAAATTGACTGTTCGTTGTTTCAGACATTTTCATTCACCTCTCTACGAAAATTTGTACCGTGAGAGGAGTACAAGAGGAGGGGGAGGGGAGACTTTATTTATTTATATAAATTAAATTGAAAAGCCTAAAGCGCTGGAGCTTTAGGCTTAAAAGGACATAACTTTTCCTTCTCCGCTCAACTATACTCTACTCAACTCTCACTCTGCTCTTTTCTTTCATCTTACAATCTTCAACCTAATCTCAGCTCTAAACTTCTTTCATGTTACCTTGCATCTTGAGAATTTGTCAAACCTAAATCAGGACGAAGAACGGATGCTCCGCCAAGGTATACATGGTTAATTTCTTCCTGGGCTTTGGCTGTATCAACGGTTACCATGATCCTTATGCACTTTTCAAGACTGCCAGGCACAGGAATTTCAGTCGCACACATAACTGGAACGTATTGCCAGCCGTCAAAGGATCTTGTGACCTTTGCCGGAAAGGCAGTATCCAGATCCTTTGTTACTGTAAACCAAATGTGAGCGACTTGCTCAGCGTTTATTCCATTTTTATCAATCATTTGCTGTAATAATGATGTGGTTGCTTGTAAAATGTCTTCGGACTGGTTGTTTTCTACAGTAATAGCCCCCCGAATACCTCTAATCATTGTCCTCCCCCTTTACTTATCGGCCAATACATTCTGAATAACTTTCTCTTCCACGGCAGCAATCATTGGTTTTCCTGTTTCTGGAAGAAGAACCATTCGTATCTGGCCTTTTGAAGACTTTTTATCCTTTTTCATTGTCTCAATTAACTCTTTATGAGACAGGTCTTTATGTTTATTTACAGGGTATCCCAATTCTTTTAACCATTTTTCTTCACTTTCTACGTCCCAGGCAGACAGTTGCAAAGCGTTGCTTACTTTCATTGAAAATAAGATGCCGATAACGACAGCCTCGCCGTGAGTAAGGCCTCCATAGCCTATGTTTTTTTCAATAGCGTGGCCAAGAGTGTGGCCGAAATTCAAATACCCTCTGACCCCTGATTCTTTTTCATCATCTTGAACGATGTCAGCTTTCACTTGGATGGAGCGAGTAAGCAGATCTTTTATTTGGTCAGACTTTAAGTCTGAAATCGACTGAACTTTCTTTTTAAGCAGCTCCACAAACTCTTGGTTACTGATATAGGCATGCTTAATCATTTCAGCAAAACCTGACCTCCACTCTTCATCCGGCAAGGTAAGAAGAGTATTTGTATCATACAAAACGGCTTTCGGCTGATGAAAAGCTCCCACCATGTTTTTGCCAAGAGGGTGATTGATCCCTGTCTTCCCCCCGACACTGCTGTCATGAGCAAGAAGAGTAGTCGGCATTTGAATAAAAGGAATCCCTCTCATATAAGTAGCTGCCATAAACCCGGCAATGTCACCAATTACACCCCCGCCTAGTGCAACGATAATTGACTGGCGGTCCAGTCCCTTTTCAAGAGCCTTTGTCAGTAAATTTTCATATTGAGTGAAAGATTTGGTTTCTTCCCCTGCCGGTAACACAGCTGTTTCTACAGGAAGAAAAGGAGCAAAAGCTTCAGACACCTCTGTGAGATATGCAGAACCTACCTTGCGATCAGTCACAATAAGGACTTTGCTTTTTCCGCTGAGGATGTCTTTTAACAGCATCCCTGCCTGCTTTCTGATGTTCGCTCCAACCCAGATAGGATATTCTCCTGAGGAGGAACGGATAGTTAACGTCGGTTCCATTAAAATTCCCTCTCCCACTGTCGCTGTTCTTCAAGATTTCGTTTCAAGGCATCCATTCTGTCCGCTCCGAATGCTTCTACGATCGCTTTTGCCACTTCAAATGCTACTACATTCTCCATTACAACCGAGGCTGCGGGCACTGCACAGCTGTCAGACCTTTCGATACTTGCCTGAAAAGATTCTTTGGAATCGATATCAATGCTATTTAAAGGCTTATATAATGTAGGAATCGGCTTCATGACACCCTGGACCAAAACTGGCATACCGTTTGTCATACCGCCTTCAAATCCCCCGAGGTTATTTGTTTTTCTTTTATACCCTTCCTTTTCATCCCACGTGATCTCATCATGAACCTTGCTTCCCGGCTTGCGTGCGGCTTCAAAACCAATGCCGATCTCCACACCTTTAAAGGCGTTAATACTCATTACCGCGCCTGAAATTTTCCCATCAAGCTTTCGGTCGTAATGAACATAGCTTCCTAGCCCAACGGGAAGGCCTTCTACTACAGCCTGCACCACACCGCCGATAGAATCTCCCTCTTTTTTTGCCTGGTCGATAGCATCCATCATTTTCTTTCCCGCTTCTTCATCTAAGCAGCGAACAGGAGACGATTCGGTTCGTTCCTGAAGGTCCTTAATACCGTTATACTCGGTATTTTCAGCTTTCACCCCGCCGATTTCTAATACCTGGCCGGCCACTTCAATGCCAAGGCTCTTTAACAACTTTTTAGCTACAGCCCCGGCGCATACTCTGGCAGTAGTTTCTCTAGCAGAAGAGCGCTCTAGCACATTTCTCATATCTCGGTGATTATATTTAATGGCTCCATTTAAATCAGCGTGTCCTGGCCTTGGCCGGGTGATTTTCCTTTTCACTTCTTTTTCTTCCTCTTCGGAGAGAGGTTCAGTACCCATTATTTTTGTCCAATGTTTATAATCATCATTTTTTACGACCAACGTAATGGGCGCACCTGTCGTCTTACCGTGCCTGACGCCGCTTAAAATTTCCACCTGATCCTTTTCAATCTGCATGCGGCGTCCGCGGCCATATCCTCCCTGCCGGCGCAACAGCTCTTTATTTATATCTTCCTGCAATAATTCGAGGTGGGCAGGTACTCCTTCAATAATCGTAGTTTGCTGCGGGCCATGAGATTCTCCTGCTGTCAAATATCTCATATTACAACTCCACTCCTCTTCTCACTGTTCTTATCTCTTTAGCGCTTTTATGCATTAAATGATAACATATTCTTGCTTTCATTTGAAAGCTCATACCAAAATTCTTCTATTATTTTGAATCTTCCTGCTGGTTTTAAGGATAAAAGGGGACAGTCTGACCTCTCTCACGCCTACACATTCTTTGTTTTTTTATAAAAAAATGTATCCTCTGCTTCAAAACCATATTGTTCAGGGTTGAAAATCTGCTCAGTGCTTCCTACAAAAAGAACTCCCCCGATCGTTAACGCTCGGTTAAATTTCTTGTAAAGAATTTCTTTTGCTTCTTCGGTAAAATATATCAGTACATTTCTGCATATCACCAAATTCAAGCCTTTGCTAAAAGGCTCGGACAACAGGTTTTGTGTAGTAAAACTGACATTTCTCTTAATGTTTGGAACGACCCTGTAGCCTGAAGACTCTTTTTGAAAAAATTCATTTTTGGCCAGCGGAGGAACATTTTTTAAGGAACGTTCACTGTAAAAGCCTGCTTCTGCCCTTTTAATTACAGATTGATCGATATCTGTGGCTAAAATTTTGTAGCGACAGTCGGGAAAATGAGACTCCATGATCATGGCCAGCGTATAAGGCTCTTCCCCTTGCGAACAAGCTGCAGACCAGGCATTAAGACTCTTTGTTTCCGATAATAAACGAGGCAGTATTTTTTCTGATAAAGCCTGCCAACGCCCTTGGTTTCTGTAAAATTCAGACACGTTAATCGTGATTCTTTCAAGAAAATCATCTAACAGCTCAGATTGTTTTGTTAAACCATGCTGAAAAAAGGCTGAAAAATTGGAGAATCCTTGTTTTTCGTAAAATGCTGTAAGCCTTCTTTTCATCTGCGCTTCTTTATACAAATTCAAGTCTATCCCTGTTTTTTTCAAAATCTCGAATTTAAAACGTTCATAATCCTGCTTTTCATCGAGAAGGACCCCTGTAATTTTCTCTTCCCCCATCTTCTTATGTCCCCTCCGCTGTCAATAAATATGTAATTGTAATAGTCTCTTTGTACCACAAAAAGAATGAACCTGCCAGCATTTTCAAAAGCTCTCCTGTTCCACCCTTAATAACGTTCTTCCAGAAGTATTACAGCCTGTATTAATAAAGAAGTCTTGAAAATAACAAAAAACCGGCATCTGCCGGTTTCTTATTTCTTATACCCAAGTACCAATCGTTTTTGTATAAGACTGAAGTTCACTTTTCTCAAAAAATAACCCTATTTCTCTTTCCGCGCTTTCACTTGAATCAGATCCATGAATGATATTCATTCCTACTTGAACGGCAAAGTCACCGCGAATTGTTCCAGGTGCTGCATCACTAGGATTGGTAGCTCCCATCATCTGACGAGCGGAAGCGATTACATTTTCGCCCTCCCATACCATTGCAAACACTGGGCCAGAAGTAATAAAATCAACCAGCTCTCCAAAAAACGGCTTATCTTTATGCTCTCCGTAATGCTTTTCAGCTAATTCATTGGAGATTGTCATTAATTTGGCACCTGCTAACGTGTACCCTTTCTTTTCAAAGCGGCTGACAATTTCCCCTACTACATTTCTTTGTACGCCGTCAGGCTTCACCATTACAAATGTTTGTTCCATAAGAATCCCTCTCTTTATCATATGTATAAATAGTTAACTCGTTTCAACCTTCATAATTGTACCAAAAGTTCCTTACTGCAGCAATATTAGTAACGTTCTTTTTTTTCAATCTATTGGAATCGTTTTCTTTTTTTCATATTGGCAGAGCATTGTCTCAGCTTCCTCGGGGCCCTGCGGCCCGAGGGCGTCTTACGCTTTTCACTACAATCAAGTGACCCAAAAATGAATATTTGCTCCTTTTATGGAAAAGAGCCGACTTAAACAAAGCTCTGCCTATATAAAAAAGACAGAGCTTAGCTTAATGATCTCTTTTCCCAATATATTTTGCAATGCTTTGAAGTGACTCTGTTGCTGATATATCCGGCAGCCCTTCAAGTGCTTCAAAGGCTTTTTTTAAATAACGCTGGCTCATATCTTTGGAAAACTCCATACCCCCGGATTCCCGGATTTCCTGAAGAACTTCCCTCATTTGTCCCTCTTCAGGATCTTCATTTACAAAGATTTCTCTTAATTTCTCTCGCATAGAAGAGTCCTTCTCCATAGCATACAACACTGGTAAAGTAATATTGCCCTGCAGGAGATCACTCCCCGCCGGCTTGCCCAATTCTTTTTCTGTTCCAACAAAATCCAGAACATCATCAATAATTTGATAGGACATCCCCAGGTTGTATCCGTAAGCATGAAGTCGTCGCTGGTCAGCCTTACTCGCATCTGAAGCCATCGCTCCTAGTTCACAGCTTACGGCAATAAGTATGGCCGTTTTGCGTCTAATACGTCGTAAATATGTACGAAGATTTTGATCCCAGTTATATTGGTCCCTGATTTGCTCTACTTCCCCAATACACATTTCAATCATCGTATTAGATATAACCTTATGGATTTCCGGTTTTTCAAAAAAAGTAGCTTTCTCTATCGCTTTAGCAAACAAATAATCTCCTGAATACATTGCTACCCTGTTATCCCACTGCGCCTTGATGGTCTTTTGCCCTCTGCGAAGCTCGGCATCGTCAATGACATCGTCATGAACAAGGGAAGCCATATGAATTAATTCAAGAGAGACAGCGATGTGCTTTATCCGTTCAATATCATACGTACCGTAATTCCCTGCAAGTAACACCACCACAGGACGAATTCTTTTCCCGCCGGCTTTAAGCAAATGAAGGGACGCATCTTCCAGTACAGGATGAGTGGTTAAAACGGAGCGCTCCAGCTCCTCTTCAATTTTCTGAATCTCTGGTCTTAAATAATTATATAAATCTGCCAACTTCATTGCGTTCACCTTCAAATAATGGTTTGGCTCTCTAAACCTTTCTTCCACATGGACAGCTGTTTTACAGGCTGTTCAATAAATCTGTGTTTGTACACTAAATGATAGTAATAGAGTAGGCCTTCTTTTTCCTTTTCTGTAAAATCATAAACTAATCCACTGAAATAATGATCCCAAAACTCTTTTCGTCCGCCATGCTTATGAATAATTTCTTGAATCATGGTCTGGAAATTGGTCTGAATGGACAGCTGTTTACTTCTTTGGAGGTCCTTATAGAGTTCTTCAAGCAGTTGATTTTCTTTTCTTGCAATATCTTTTCTTACAGCAATCACTGCAAATGTCATAGGAAGTCCTGTATTTTCATACCAGAGTCCCCCGATATCATAAACATACAGCCCTGAAGACTTTTCCCAGCTCTTAAAAATGGCATCATCACCAATAAGAAGACATGCGTCATGGTCTCTGAGCATCTCAGCTCCATTTGGCTCCATCAAATTGTACGTAATATTTTCATGTTTGTAAAACTCTTTAAGGATCACTTTTAATAAATGGACTGATGTGGCGCTGCTGTTCGTTAACGCAATGTCACTGTGTGAAAGCTCAGTTATAGGCTTTTTGGAAAATAAGAAAATAGAACCGACATTTCCCTTAGCAGAAACAGAAAGATCGGGAAGGAGGTCATAGAGCTCAGGATTCTGTCCGTAGGCAAAGGAAGAAATCCCCCCTACATGAACGCTTCCTTCCTTCATAGATTTATTCAGTTGCGCCGGAATCTGGGGAACAAAGGAGCACCCTTTTTCCTCTAACTCCTCACGCTTTAAAAAATAATAAAGGGGCAATATGTTTGTATAAGAAATTTCCCCGATTGCAAGCTTCACTGCTGTTCCCCCCATCGTGTAAATAAGGTATGTTCTACTCCTAAATTATCAAGTACTTTCCCTACTACAAAGTTAACAAGATCATCAAGTGATGCAGGAAGGTGATAAAAGCCTGGCATTGCCGGAATAATATGGGCTCCTGCTTTTGAGAGAGCAGTCATGTTTTCTAAATGTATTTGATGCAAAGGTGTTTCTCTTGGCACAATCGTCAATCGTCTTCCTTCTTTTAACATAACATCTGCCGTTCTTTCTAAAAGATTCCCTGAGTTTCCATTAGCAATTTTGGATAACGTTCCCATGGAACAAGGAATAATAATCATTCCGTCGTTTTTGTAGGAACCGCTGGCTATAGGAGCTGTAAAATCACGAAGACTGTGTGTGTGCAGGTGCTCCTGATTCCCTTCTCCAAATAATTGTTCAAGGCAGGCACTCCTATTTGATGTATCGAGCCTCAGCTCTTCTCGAAACACCTGCCAGCCGGCTTCTGATATAAGAAGGTGTACCTTACAATGGTTTTTAAGCAGCTCCTTTGTTAACCGCACACCATAAATAGCCCCGCTTGCACCTGTGATTGCTACTGTGTAAATCTTTTGAGGGGTGTTCATATTAATAAATCTCCTATCGTGAAAATAAGCATCACTATGCTTATCACTCCGTTCATCGTAAAAAAAGCCACATTTACTTTTGATAAATCGTCTGCTGATACCAGAGAATGTTCGTAAACCATAATGGCGCCTGCAATAAGAACCCCCACTAAAAATACCCAGCCTAATGTTGAAGCGGCAAACAGCCATAATAGAAGGGAAAAGCTGAGTATGTGAAAGGCCTTTGCAAACATTAATGCTTTTCGGATGCCAAACCTGCTGGGAATCGAATGAAGACCTGCTCCCCGGTCATAGTCAGCATCCTGCGTCGCATAGATAACATCAAAGCCTGCTGTCCAGAAAGCAACAGCAAAAAACAACAGATAGGCTTCAAGCTGCAAGGTTCCTGTCGCACCAACCCAGCCGCCCAGCGGGGCTATTCCAATCGTAAGACCGAGAAATACATGGCACAGCCAGGTAAAACGTTTCGTGTACGAATAAAAAACAAGAAAGAAAACAGCCAATGGCAGTAAATAAACAGCCAGCATATTTAACTGAAAGGCAGAAACGAACAAAAGAGCAAAGGAAAAGAGAATAAAGGCTAGGGTCTCCACCTTTGATATCAACCCTGCTGGTATGGCCCGCCCTGCTGTCCGGGGATTGTCCTTATCAATTTTGGCATCAATGACTCTATTTAGACTCATGGCAGCGCTTCTTGCCCCTACCATTGCAAGGGTGATCCAAAGCCACTCCCACCATGTCGGCCATGTCCCTTCTACAACAAAGCTTCCAAGTACTGCTCCTAAAAAAGCAAAAGGTAAAGCAAAAATAGTGTGTTCAAATTTTATCATTTCAAGTATTATCTTTAATTTTCGCATAACAGTAATTTACCCCAATTCATCCTCTAGGACAGCTGATCCTTTCTTAACAGCAAAATGCGTCGCAGCCACTCCTCCGGAGTACGATTGAACGTCTACGCGGTCAAAACCTGCACGGAAAAACATTCCTGTAAGTTTATTTTTATCTGGAAAGTTCATTGTAGACTCCTGCAGCCAGGAATATTCATCATAGCTTTTGGCAAGGACTTTGCCAAATGCCGGCATTACATACTTAAAGTATAGGTTGTATACCTGTTTAAATCCCGCCTTTTCCGGCTGGGAGGTTTCCAGACAGGCCGCTTGTCCACCTGGTTTCAGGACCCTATGCATTTCCTGTAGTACTGTATCATAGTCCGGCACGTTCCTAAGGCCAAAACCAATGGTAACAAAGTCAAAGGAATCATCTTCAAATGGAAGGTTCATAGCATTTCCCTGCATCAGAGTGATATTGCCATACTTTGAAGCATCTACTTTCTGTTGACCTACCTGAAGCATATTCGCACTGAAGTCCAATCCAGTGACTTCCCCCGACTCGCCTGCTTCTTTTGCTAACGCCAAGGTCCAGTCTCCTGTCCCGCAGCATATATCAAGAGCTTTTGCTCCTTCGAAAACTTTCATTTTTTTCATGGTATCCTTGCGCCAGGCTTTATGGCGCTGAAAACTGATTACAGAATTCATCATATCGTATTTATCATGTATTGACTCAAATACTTGATGCACTCTTTCTTCTTTTGTTTTTGCCATCTTTACCCTTCTTCCACTGCATTATCCTGATTATAGCTGCCTTTTGAAATTACTTCCTGAATCCGGTTCCCCATTGGAGCTGGAAGCGGATGACTGGAAAGAAAAGACTTAAGCTCACCTTGAAATTGCTCTTTCTTCTCAGCTGCCCAGCGTTTTGTTTCGATACTTGGCCAGTTCTTCGGCTGGCTTTCCGCTCCCCCGGTAACATAACGGTTAATGGCGCTCGCCACAGCAGACAACACAACAGAAGAGTCTTTGTTTACTTCTTCAGAAATACGTTTATAAACAAAGAAGACTTCAGCCACGGTACCTATCCATTCCTTCCCATAAAACTCAGCCATATTTCTGATTAACCCGGTTTCGGCTCCTGTTATTCCTTCCACCAGCGCCTCTTCACTTAGGACCTCTGATTGATGGAGAGTCATTTTGTGTTCATTCATTTGTTGTATGGAGGCCGTAAACACATTTAACACGGAAAAATGTTTTCCTTTGGTAAGAGTATGGTAATAAAGACTGCTGAAGAAATCTCCTGCCAGCACAGTTAATTGCCTGGACTTTTTCTTTTGATCACAATCTAAATTCTGTAATGAAATGGATTCATGCACTTCAAACGCCGCCTCCACTAAAAGGGCAGCGAGAATTTGGTCTTCTTGTTTTTTCTGTGGTAAATGATCGGTTATCGTATAAAAGAAAAGGATCTTATCTTCGTCTACGGTCGGATCCTTTACATATCGGGCCAAATATGAGTGATCAATAAGCTCGTAAAAGCTTTCTTTGATCTCAGCTATCTTAGATGCCAGAATATGTTGACTGTTCATTTGTGACGTCCCCCATACTCTATTCTGTTCATAAATGACTGTCTTACGTTTCGACAGAAATTCTATGTAATGTGACAATAAAAGCAGTCATGTCTTTATATTATAGCATAAAAAAGAAAAACCCTTAAACAACTTGTTTTTCCATAAGTATTCTAAGCAAACCCTTTCAAAAGAGCAAAAAGAGTGCTTTCACAGCAGATGCGGTGAAAGCACATAAGTTAAGATTCTGTATCCATCTCGCCGTGGCTCGTTTGGATTACTGCTTTGCCACGAATTTTGACAGCTGAAGTATGTTCAGTAAATTGGGCGATCATTACTTCGCCTTTGTCCAGTTTTTCAGAATGATGAAAACGCGTATCCGTTCCCCGTGTCAGGCCAATCACGTTCACACCGTCTTCTTTTGCTTTTATGACAAAAAAGTCATCCTTCCCATCCATAGCACTGGTTCCTCCTCTTCACGTTTCCGTACTCAGCGGTTTATTAAAGAAAGGACTTCTGCTCGCGAAGCTTCATCTTTTTCAAAAACTCCTCTTACAGCAGAAGTGATCGTCATAGATCCTGGCTTCTTTACACCTCTCATCGTCATACACATGTGCTCTGCTTCCACTACGACTATCACTCCATGAGGTTCCAGCATCTCGACAATGCTGTTTGCAACGGTTGATGTTATCCGCTCTTGAAGCTGAGGTCGTTTTGTAACTGTTTCTACGGTTCTTGCCAGTTTGCTTAACCCGGTCACTTTCCCGCCTTTTGGTATGTACCCGACATGAGCTTTCCCGTAAAAAGGAACTAAATGATGCTCACACATAGAATAAAAAGGGATATCCTTCACAAGAACAAGTTCCTCATGGTCTTCTCCAAAGACAGTGCGCAAGTGCTCTGATGGATCTTCGGATATCCCGGAAAAGATTTCCTGATACATTTTTGCTACACGCTTAGGAGTATCTATTACGCCTTCTCTGTCCGGATCGTCTCCTATGCCTTCCAAAATCATCCGAACGGCTTGTTCAATTTTCTCTTGATCAAAGGTGCTCACTCGTTAGCCCTCCATAAAATAATGTATTATCTTGAAAAAGTTTAGCACAGGGACCTCTTAAAAGCAAAGAAAGTCAGCTACCTGCTTCTTGTAATGCAAAAGCAAAAAAACCTCCTGAAGGAGGCTTTCCACTTTTTTCTGCCGCTGCATTTCTCAGCTATAAAATGATCGCAATGAGCCCGCCGGACCCTTCATTGATAATCCTTTCTAACGTTTCTTTAAGTTTGTACCTTGCATTTTCCGGCATCAATGAAAGCTTTGCCTGGATTCCTTCTCTTACAATGGAATTAAGGGAACGTCCAAATATATCGGAATTCCAGATAGATAAAGGATTTTCCTCAAAGTCTTGCATCAGATAACGGACAAGTTCTTCGCTCTGCTTTTCTGTTCCAATAATCGGGGCAAATTCCGACTCGACATCAACTTTAATCATGTGTATGGAAGGAGCCACTGCTTTCAGCCTTACGCCAAATCTTGCACCCTGCCTGATAATCTCCGGCTCATCAAGACTCATATCAGTCAACGCTGGCGCTGCTATTCCGTATCCAGTCTGCTTTACCATCTTTAAAGCGTCAGCTACCTGATCATATTCACTTTTTGCATAAGCAAAGTCCTGCATAAGCTGAAGAAGGTGATCTTTTCCTCTAATCTCTACTCCTACAACTTCTTTTAATATTTGATCATATAAATCATCGGGTGCGTACAAATCAATTTCAGCTACCCCCTGCCCCATTTCAATGCCTGCAAGACTAGCATTTTCAATAAACTCAAATTCAGTGGCAAATTGGTCTACTACCCTGTCTACATCCCGAAGCCTTTTAATATCTTTTACTGTGTTTCTTACAGATTCCTCATATTCATTTCTGAGCCAATGATCTTCTCTTAGCACCATTACCCAGCTCGGAAGGTTTACATTTACTTCATGCACCGGAAATTCAAACAATACTTCACGGAGAACATTATGAATGTCATGCTCACTCATACTTTCAATGCTTAAAGCCAGGACAGGTATATCATGCTCCTCGGCTAACTGTCTCCGCAGATCTTCTGTTTCAGGATGCTGGGGCCTGACGGTGTTGACAATCATGATAAACGGTTTTCCAACTTCCTTTAGTTCTTCTATGACCCTTGTTTCAGATTCCAGATAGTCGGCTCGAGGGATTTCACCAATTGTGCCATCTGAAGTCACCACAACGCCAAGGGTTGAATGCTCTTGAATTACTTTTCTCGTCCCTATTTCTGCGGCTTCTTGAAAGGGAATCGGTTCCTCATACCAAGGAGTATTTATCATGCGAGGACCATTTTCATCCTCATAGCCCTTCGCACCAGGGACAGCATACCCAACACAATCCACAAGACGGATATTAACCTTAAGTCCTTCATCAACTTCCAGGGAAACAGCTTGATTAGGCACAAACTTCGGTTCTGTGGTCATAATTGTTTTGCCGGCCGCACTTTGCGGAAGCTCATCCTGCGCCCTTGCCTTATCGGCCTCACTTTCCATATTTGGAAGTACCACTAACTCCATAAATTTCTTGATGAATGTGGACTTCCCAGTCCGAACTGCCCCAACCACCCCTAGGTAAATGTCTCCGCCGGTTCGTTCGGCGATATCTTTAAAGATATCAACTTTTTCCACGAGATCCCCTCCCGTTCAAGATAATAGTTCCTTTTTAACGAAATTATTATGGCAGACGTTACATTCTATGATGTTGTCCACACGATATGACTGAAAATATGAAAGTGAAGATAAGGAAAGCTGTCTTACTTGGCTCCTGCCGGAAGAGGAGAAAATGTCTGCCAACGGTTTGCCTGTCTCCTCTTGGTAAGTAGAACCTGCTCCCGGCACACCCGTTGTTGCACAAAAAAACCTCTTTCAACCCATTATATAAGGGAGAAAGAGGTTTAGAACTGTTATATCTCTTCTGTCATGAAAACTGGTTCGTCATCTTCTATCGTATAAGGGACAGAGAATGCCGGAACAACAGGAAATTCTTCAGCCAAAAGCTGCCTGATGTCTTCTCCTTCCTCATAACTGTGGTCAAATTCACGTAGAGCCATATTCAAATCAATTGAATAATCTATATAGATCTGGCCGCTTCTATCCATTAAAAGAGGGAGATAAGTGTCGAAATAAGGACTTTGCACTCTTGCATCTCTATGGTAATTTAACCGGTCCAAATCGATCGTGAACAACCCTGGAGCGACTGTCTCATCTACTGGCGCAAAACCGTTCTTATTAATATACTGATTGACAAAACGCTGGAATTCCTGGATTTCACGCATAAGTGAAAGCTGAAGCACTTTCACTTCTGGATCTTCCTCGACATTCATCAGTACGTATTGAAAAGTACCTCCATTTTCAAAAGAATTACCTGGAGGTTCTTGAATATAACGAGGCATTAATCTTCTAAAGTCTATCACATATCTTTGATATTCTTGTATGTTTCCATCTCGTGTCTGAATAGGCAGCACACCGTGGTCCTGCTGATATTGATCTACTGCAGTCTGGACAGACTGGATTTGGTTGTCGTAAGGCACTTGGTTTTCAGCACGCTTTTCCTGTGGATACATGCAGCCGTTCAAAATCAAAGATACTAAAATCAAAATACTTATAAGCTTTCCTTTTCTCATGGTGCTACACCTCTTTACGTCAATTGCACTATACTCCCAGATCTAGAGAGGCCTGACTTACAGCAAAGTAGCCGCTTCAGCCAGTGGGCCGCGAAAAACAACAAGAAATACAATCAATCCAGCAATCATTAAACAAACAAAGGAAAAAGATAATACGATAAATCGAAAAATACCTGATAGCTTTTCTCTTGCTAATAATGCAAAAGCTACGGATACAAACATTAAAAATAATCCTACAAAAGAAAACCACATATTATCTAAAGCGCTCATAGCTCACCCTCCTTTTTCACCGTACATATTATAACACAGGCTTGTCTGCACGCCAGGATTTTCATGACAATTTTATGTATTTCTATTCGTCTTCAAAAAAAGAACTGGAGAACGGGGCCTCTCCAGCTCTTTGCGACTAAATTCTTTCTATAAGCAGTCTGCTCCATAGTTTCCGATTCATTTTAGTATATGCTTAGCATTTATTTGTTCCTTCACACCGGCCCATTTTTTTAAAATATATATTTTCCAGAAAGGGTTATTTTCTAAATAGCTGACTTATAGAGGCAAAGTCCATAGGGATGTTATTGTTTACAATAGCTTTAACAAGTTCATCTTCCTTTTGTTTGGAGACCTTTACTCCTGCCAAACGAGCAACATCATGAATCAGCCTTCGAACCGTTGATTCATCTTGAAAGTTAGCCCCTTCCACTGACTGGGCCAACTTAAATAAATCTTCCTGTTTAACATTTGTTTTTCGTTCTATATTATCAAAAAAGCCATCCTTACCACTCACATTTATGCCTCCCTTTCGTTTCTTGCTCAAGGTATCTTATGCAAAAGGGAGGAAACTGTGCTAGATGTCTTCGCTTCTCGGAGGAGAAGTTTTTTCTGAATAACCATCTTGAAAATCCGGTCCCAGAAGAAAAGAAAGGTTTTCGACTTCATGTTTTTTCACACGGCCCATCAGCCTTTCAACGGCTTCTTCAGGAAGGCGGTCATTAAATAAAACGTCATATAGTGCTTCTGTAATTGGCATCTCTACACTTTCTCTCTCAGCAAGCTGATAAGCAGCTTGAGTCGTTCGCACTCCTTCGACAACCATTCCCATTTCTTTAAGTACCTGGTTTAGATCCATTCCTTTTCCAAGCATATTACCAGCCCGCCAGTTTCGGCTGTGGGTGCTTGTACAGGTAACAATTAAGTCACCGAGCCCTGACAGTCCGGCGAAAGTCATCGGATTTGCTCCCAGTTTAATACCAAGCCGTGCAATTTCAGCCAGGCCTCGTGTCATTAAAGCTGCCTTGGCATTATCCCCATATTCCAGGCCGTCAGTTAAACCGACACCTAATGCAATAATGTTTTTCAAGGCTCCCCCCAACTCTACCCCGATCAGGTCAAGGTTCGTATAGACACGAAAATGCTTGTTCATAAAGAGGTCCTGAGCCTGTTTAGCGCTTTGTGCGTCCAAAGATGAAACCGTAACGCTTGTAGGCTGCCTCTCACATACTTCTTCCGCATGACTCGGTCCTGACAACACGACGGTAGAGGCGATCAGGTTATCCTCTACTTCATCTTCAATCATTTCGGAAATTCTTTTTAAAGTGTCTGGCTCAATTCCTTTACTTGCATGGATAAGCACAGGTTCGGAATTAAGATAGGGCTTCATATGCTGAAGAGTTTCCCTGATTGCTTTTGTCGGGACGACAAGCAGTACAAAGGATACCCCAGATACTGCTTCCTTCAAATCATGATACCCTTTAATATTTTCAGGAAGCACCCGTCCGGGAAGATACCTCGTATTGGTATGTTCCTTATTCATTTCCTCTACCTGCTCTTTGCGCCGGGCCCAAAGCCTGACGTCATGTCCATTATCAGCAAGGACCATAGCAAGGGCTGTTCCCCAGCTCCCTGCTCCAATCACTGCTACTTTTTCTTTCACATCCCTCACTCCTTTCCCTCACACCTCTATACCCTATATGTATCGTTACTATTTTGTTTTTGCGCCAATTTTACTTTCGGTGCCCTTTGCAAGCCGTTCTAAATTAGTACGATGACGCCAAATAGAAAGAAGACCAACAACTATTGTGAAATAAAAATAAGGCATAGGATGATCATAATGCTCCAGCGTCAAAAAGACAGCAAGGGGAGTCAGGGCAGTAAAAATAAGAGAACCCAGTGAAACGTAACGTGTAATAATAATAGACAATATAGCGATCACACCGACATATACAGCAGGAAAGAAAACAAGGCTGGCTACAACCCCTATAGTGGTGGCTACTCCTTTTCCTCCTTTAAAGCCGTAATAAATCGGCCAATTATGACCAAGGATAGCAGCCAGGCCTGCAAGGGCAGGAGCCACTCCCTCCATCTCTCCAATCACGGTGAAAGCTGGCAGCACCTCGGCAGCCTCCAGGTAACGAGCAATAACTACAGCAGCAACCCCTTTAAAAATATCCAACGCCAGCACCAGGACCGCAGGGCCTGTACCAAGTACCCTAAGTGTATTGGTAGCACCGGCATTCCCGCTTCCATGCTGGCGGATATCAATCTTTTTAATTCTTTTTGCTATGACGTAGCTAAAGCTGATGGAGCCGATAAGGTATGCCAAAAGGACTGATACAATCGTTTCCATACTATTTTCCTCCCCCTAGGAACACTTTATCTTCAGTTATTCATTCTTTTTCCTCGCAATAATTCGCAACGGCGTTCCTTCAAAGTGAAATGCCTCTCTCAGCCGGTTTTCTAAAAACCTCTTATACGAAAAATGCAGAAGTTCAGGATCATTCACAAAAA
Source organism: Thalassorhabdus alkalitolerans (assembly GCF_042656525.1). NCBI lineage: Bacteria > Bacillati > Bacillota > Bacilli > Caryophanales > Bacillaceae > Thalassorhabdus > Thalassorhabdus alkalitolerans. Next base: position 128,739 of record NZ_JBHSOZ010000010.1, on the reverse strand, counting down.
GAACAAACGTAGGAGGCGCTACCGTTACTTGTGTGACATAATTGATTCTTAGCCTTTTTCCATGATCTGTTGGTGTTGGGTTCATTGCCACAGCATCCATAATCACATCATTTAATACGTGAGTTGGAATTCGCTGGTTATGATTGTCCGCTACATTGTTAACTAAAGGAAGCAAGTGCTGAAGGCGCTGCTTCGTCTTTGCTGACAAAAAGAGGATTGGGGCATAGGAAAGAAATAAGAATTGCTCTCGTATATTTTCAGTAAACAAAGCCATTGTTTTGTCATCTTTTTCTACGGCGTCCCATTTATTTACGACCATAATGACTGCCCGCCCTGCTTCGTGGGCATAGCCTGCAATTTTTTTGTCTTGTTCAATGATCCCCTGTTCCCCATCGATCACTATTAAAACCACATCAGAACGTTCGATAGCTCTTAAAGCTCGGAGCACACTATACTTTTCTGTGCTTTCATATACTTTTCCTCGTTTTCTCATTCCTGCTGTATCAATGAGTACATATTTTTGGTCGTCTTTTTCAAACGGTGTATCGACGGCATCTCTTGTTGTACCAGCAATATTGCTGACAATAACACGCTCTTCTCCCAATACGGCGTTTACAAGAGAGGATTTACCTACGTTGGGACGTCCAATGACAGACACTCTGATTGTATCTTCCTCATACTCGTCTTCTTCTTCCTCAGGAAATTGATTAACCACCTCATCGAGCAGGTCACCAAGACCTAGGCCATGTGAGCCTGAAATAGCTATAGGCTCTCCGATGCCAAGAGAATAAAATTCATAAATTTTATCCATCATGTCAGGATTATCAATCTTATTTACACCGATAATGACAGGTTTTTTCGTACGGAAAAGGAGATTGGCTACTTCTTCATCAGCTCCTGTAACTCCTTCTCTGCCATTTACCATAAAAACGATAACATCAGCTTCATCGATTGCGATTTGAGCCTGCTCTCTCATTTGAGTTAACAACGGCTCGTCCCCAATCTCAATACCGCCTGTATCAATTAAATTAAATTCCTTATTAAGCCATTCAGCTTTACTGTAGATACGATCCCTTGTTACTCCAGGAACGTCTTCTACGATGGCAATTCTTTCACCTACTACACGATTAAAAATAGTCGACTTCCCAACATTAGGGCGTCCTACAATGGCTACTACCGGCTTGGCCATGTTTTCCCAACCTTTCTTTCCACTTCTTATTCCATATTCTTGTTGCTGTTTATCCGCTTTCAGAAGAGCTTTGTGTCAGCTTCTCAGTTTCTTCCATGCAACATCTGCATACACTATACCTGTATTCTCCACAGAAGAAAACCCTTCTTTTCTCTGGAAGAAGGGAACATCAGCTTTCTTATTCTATCAGAGTGATATTCTCTTCGACAAGTTCTTTGAAGGAAAAGACTGCCTCTTGGACACCTGGTAGAGTCCTTCTTCTAAGCAGCCCCATAAATAAATAATAAAAACAGCCGCTGCCCATTTATCAAAAAAAATAGGAGGCGCAATAAACATTCCTTCCGTTAAAGAAGATAAGACCATAGATGCTACCACCTCTCCCGGAAAAAATATAAGAAAGGTTGCGGCAACCCTTTCCTTTTGCCTTTGGAGCAGTAGTATAATAGAAAATGCCATAATACCGGCGGGTACAAATGTCAGATGCCAAAGGAAAAAAACAGGATCATACCATTCGATAAATCGAAGGGCTGCGTATAAAAAAAGTAAGGCCAAACTGTTTCCAGCCACCCTGAAAAGTGAAAAACCTTTACACCTGCCGGCATAAAGAAAGCCTGCTGTAAACAACAAAATAAATGCTAGATTTATATTTATGTCCCCCCATTGAACATGAAACGAAGAAGCTATAATACCAAGGAGGGTAACAGAAGACCACCATAATCGTTCATTTGTTTCTTTATGAAAAAAAGTAAGACATATCCAAAAGAACCAGCCTATCAAATAAAACCAGAGTCCAACCATTCTAAACTCCTTTTTATTGCCCAGTATAGACAGAAAGCTACGATCCTAACCTCGCTTATATACAAGAGACCTGGACAAAAACCAGTAAAAAAGAAGAGGTATTCTCAAAAATGAAGATTTTGAGGGCGCCTCTTCTCTTACTTTTAACAATCAGGAAAGCAAGAACCTCTTAGTGAGAAAGGTTTTTCCCCTTCTCTACCTGCGGCTGTAGATTTCCGTAGCAATGCCTCTTTCACTTAGCCAGTGAGCGGTTTCCCCACTGATCACAAGAGGAGCTTTTTGCAGGCTGTCAATGTCAGGAGTTCCTAACGCAGTCATAACCGCTTGTAATTGACTCTTTGCAGTCTCGATATATGATATGACCCCATCGGTACCTGATTCTTTCAGTACTTTCAGCATACTGCCGGCAAGGCCTGCTGCTGAAGCTCCGAGTGCGATGACTTTGGCAATATCTGCTCCATCCTTTATGCCCCCTGAACCAATAATGCTCACTTTTTCTTTGCACTGAGCAATCTCTGCAATAGATGCTGCCGTTGAAATCCCCCAGCTGTCAAAGAAATCCAGTGGGATCTCTCTTCGTTTGTTTTCAATGGTCGAAAAATTAGTTCCTCCCTGGCCGCCTGCATCTATAATGGAAACCCCTGCATCCGCAAGTTCTTTGGCCGCTTCCTTTGCTATCCCAAATCCCACTTCTTTAACAATTACAGGTACTCCTATCCTTTCAGAAATAGAAGAAATACGAGCTACGGTTCCTTTAAAATCTCTGTCCCCTTCTGGCATTACGAGCTCCTGAATCACATTTAAGTGGATCTGCAGGGCATCTGCTTCCAGCATATCTACGGCAGCCTTTGCCTGATCTACCGTCGCCTCGCTTCCAAGATTAGCGAAAATACAGCCATTTGGGTTTTCCTTTCTTACAACCGTATATGTATTCTCCACCGCCTTGTCTTTTAAAGCTGCCATTTGTGATCCTACTGCCATAGCTGCATTTGTAGCAGCGGCAGCTTGTGCCAGCTTGCGGTTTATCGTTTCCGTTTCCTTTCCTCCGCCCCCAGTCATGGCGTTAATAATAATCGGCGAACTTAATGTAAGTTCGCCGATTGCTGTAGAAATATCTACTTCCATAAGGGAGGTTTCGGGTAAACTATTATGAACGAAACGGACGTCATGTAAACCGTTACCACCGGAAAAACCAGTGGATAAGGCGTGCGTGATGTGGTCTGCTTTACGTTTCGCTCTTGTCACCTTCTCTATGCCTCCTTATTTTTTATATTTTTTTAACTGATCCCCAATCATATCTCCAAGAGAAAAACCGGAATGATCTTCTTCAGGAGCTTCATATTCCTGCTGAACCTTTTTCTCTGGAGTGGCTTTCTCCTCAAGCTCTCGTATGCTTAAAGAAATCCGCTGTTCTGACGGGTTAATATCAAGGACTTTTGCTTTTACTGACTGGCCTTCTTCAAGGACTTCACCAGGTGTTCCAATATGGCGGTTGGCAATCTGGGAAATGTGAACAAGACCTTCCACGCCAGGTGCTACTTCTACAAATGCACCGAAGGAAACAAGGCGTTTAACCTGGCCTTCAATTACATCTCCAGGCTCAATTTGGCCTTCAATCGTTGTCCAAGGCCCAGGAAGAGTTTCTTTGATGGAAAGAGAAACTCGTTCGCTTTCCGCATCAACGGCAAGGACTTTTACGTTAATTTTGTCCCCTTCTTTCACAATCTCTCCCGGGGATTCCACCCGGTGGTGGGCCATTTGTGAAATGTGAACTAGACCGTCAACTCCGCCAATGTCCACAAAAGCACCAAAGTCTGTCAGACGTTGAACCGTTCCTTCTACAGTGTCGCCAATTTTCAGGTCTTCTAACACCTGCTGTTTTTTACTGGCTGCTTCATCATCTAACACAGCACGCTGTGATAGGATAAGCTTGTTTTCACTCGGATCGATTTCAACTACCTTGAGGCGAAGTGTTTTCCCTTTGTAATCAGAGAAATCTTCAACAAAATGACGTTCAACCAAAGAAGCTGGAATGAAGCCACGGACTCCTAAATCTACCACTAATCCGCCCTTTACTACTTCGGCAACCTCAGCTTCAATAATCTCACCTGACTCAAATTTCCCCTGCAATTCGTCCCACGCCTTGTCGGCTTGCGCCCCGCGACGTGATAAGACAAGCTCATCATCCTCCATTTTGGTAACTTTCAGCTCTACTTCGTCACCTTCATTAAGGATGTCACTTACTTTTTCTACATGCAGGCTGGAAAGTTCACTGATTGGCACAATTCCATCTACTTTATAACCTACATCTACGAAAGCCTGCTTTTCCTCTACTTTCGTTACTTTTCCTGTTACAGTACTGCCTACTGAAAATTCAGCCATACCGTTTCCTTCATTGTTCATTTCTTCAACCATTGACAAAAGCCTCCTTCACTGCCCTTTAGGGAATAGAACTAAATTAAAATATATAAACTCTTTTACTAGCAGTAAAAGAATTTACTTATCCTTATTTATTTGGATGTTCCTTCATTGTGTTCATCCAATAGACTCTGAATCCTGGCCATTATCCTTTCAGTGGCCTGTTCAGCACTTCCTTTGTTCTCTCGTAAGTCTTGGATGTCAAGTGGCTCTCCGAAAACAACTTTCACACGGCGAAACGGCTTATAAGGTCCAATAATTACAGCCGGGATAACTGCAGCTTCACTGCGGAGAGCAAAAAAACCTGCACCAGCCAGCCCCTTACCTAATTCACCAGTCTTGCTTCTAGTTCCTTCTGGAAACAAGCAAAGGACACGGTTTTCTTTTAAATATTTAATGCCCAATTTAAGAGCCTGCCTGTCCCCCGCCCCCCGTTTTACGGGAAATACGCCGATTTTATCAAGGGTGGGGCCAAGGACTTTCACATCAAAAAGCTCACTCTTGGCCATAAAATTGATCTGGCGCTTAATAGATGTTCCTATTAAAGGGGGATCGAAGTTGCTGATGTGGTTTGAACAAATAACCACAGGACCCTCTTTTGGTATATTACTTTTCCCGATTACTTTAGGTCTGTAAACCACGGAAAAGAATATTGTAAAAAGTGATTTTCCAATTCGATAAAGAATCATGTAGCACGAACCCTTTCTTCGACGAGCCGGCAAATCTGCTGAACTACTTTCTCAATAGACAATTGCGTCGTGTCAATTTCTTCTGCATCCTCTGCTTTGGTAAGGGGAGAGATCAGACGCGTAGAATCCAGCTGGTCCCGTCTTCTGATTTCTTCAATCACTGCATCAAGCTTGGAATCCATTCCTTTTTGAATTTCTTCCTCGTATCTGCGCTTGGCTCTTTCCTCGACAGAAGCAGTTAAAAAAACTTTAACCTCTGCGTCCGGAAGCACGGCGGTGCCAATATCTCTCCCGTCAAGGACTGCCCCCTTTCTGGAAGCCAGCTCCCTCTGGGCCTCCACCATTTGCTCTCTCACCTTCTCGTGAGCTGCAACAATGGATACATTGCGGGTCACCTCATTTTGACGAATAGCAGCAGAGACCTCCTCGTCATCCACAAAAACTTCTGTACCCTTCTCATCAGGAACGAGCCGAATTTTGGTGCTTTCAAGCAGTTGACCCAGCTGCTCACCGTTGTTCAAATCCGCCTTTTCCTGTAAGGCTTTCCATGTTATCGCTCTATACATGGCGCCTGTGTCAATATAGAGATAGGAAAGAGCTGAGGCAACCTTTTTGGCTACCGTGCTTTTTCCTGCTCCTGCCGGGCCATCAATGGCAATGTTGATCAGTTTCATGATTCACCCCGTATAGTTGCTATGTAGAAAATGTAATTTAGTCATTATCATTGTTATGACCCTTTGTGTACATTTATATTTACACGTTATCATAACACAAAGGCCTATACAAATCTAACGTATCGCTTTTCCCACTTTCCCGCGTTGAGCGATTTGCTGTTCAAAACAAAAACGTACGATCTTCTCTCGGTCTTTACCCTCAATTTCAATAAACTGCAGGGCAGCCTGTTCTTTTACTTCGGCTTCTTTTTTATAGACATTTACGACTTTCGCTTTTGTACGTATCAATTCTGTTTCCTCTGTATTCCTGTGAAGGACTACGTACATCTGCCATATGCTTCCTATGTCTACTTTTCTGTTCCATGGAAGCACAGCAGCAGCTCCCCCGCCGCTAATATTAGTTGTGAAAGTTATGATGGGAGAAGCTTTCTCATCCACAGAATGAAGAGCCAGGTTCACACAGGCATCGACTCTCACATAGTTCCGTCTTTGAATTCGTTTCATCCCTTTTTCTCCAGGATCCTGTAACAATAGTACTGGAATCTTATCCTTATTTCTTGCCTGTATTTCTGTCACGAAAGAGTACACGGCAGAATCAGCGCCAATGATCCATGCGTGAAATACAGTGCCTTCAACAAAAAAGGCACTTTTTTGAGTCTCCTCATTTATCGGGAGATCAATAATCAATACCCCTTCCCTCTTCCCCACTAGACGGCACCGAAAACGGCTTATTTCACCGCTGCTTATTTCTTTACGCTCCAGAAATATTCTGTCTCCTATTTCTATCATGCCCAGTCTCCTCTTTCCATTTTGAATGAATATATTCTGAATTGTTTCTCAACATTTCTTCTTTGTCTTTTATTATGGCATGATTAATAAAAAAGAAGAAGCCTGAATACAGGCTCCTTCAGTGGCTATTATTTAGTAATCTGTGTTATAAACCGGCTCGGCTTCTACCATTTTATCTATCTGCTCTTCTTCACCGGTCTTGGCGTTAATAAAGATTCGGAATGTGTCTTGTCCGAGGGTGCCATAGAACTCATAACAAAGAACTTCTTCTTCCTCTTCGTTTTCAATAACGGCCGCATGTGCTTCTCTTACCTCAAGGTTAGGATTTAATGCTTCTTCAGCTTCCTCTTCATCCAGTTCAGGGGAGAGGTCTTGCCTTTCTTTATGATTAGCAAAGTAGTCGACTCCCTCATATCCAATCACGTCACCAGTGTCTAAAGCGACATCAACTGTAACGATATCAGGATATAAGCGGACATTGTCCTGAACTGGCGCAAATTGAAATACCCCAACTGATTCATACTGACTGCTGTCAATGAGCTGCATGCTGTCAAAATGATTCCTTTCAAGGAAGTGTTCTGCTCTTTCTGAGGCTGCGTTTAAGCTGATTTGGGGCTCTCCTACATTCCTTGATTCAAGTAAGAATAAAGGGAGACCGCCTTTTTTTGTCATTTCCATATATACAGATGATTCACGTTCAGGATCCTCAATGACCAGCTCATACCCTTCATAAAAAGACCCTTCCCCTAATTCCTGGACGACAATGTTGTCCTCGTTTGGTACATCAAGAAATTCTTTCGCCCTCGCCACTGCTTTTTCTTCATCTATTTCTTCCTTGTCATCAATTCTTTCTGATAATCTCTTTTCAAAGTCTCCTCCAAACCCATTTTCAGGCCCCCAATTTGTTTCCGAGAAGCCTTCTACTTTCTCATCAATCAATGTAAAGCCGTTTACGATAGAATTATTCATGGGCTCCTGTTGTGCGAGAAGTTCACTTTCTGCGTCTGTCCAATGCCATCCTTCTCGTAAAGCTGAAGCTTGTATCTGTCTTAAGTCATGTTTGATCTCTTTTGCTTGTTCATAGTAGTTCTGTAATTCTTCATATTCCTCATCTGATAAAGGATCATCGTCCAAATTTCTAATTGAGGTTTCATAGCTGAAATCGCCTATATTATAAAGGAATTCTTCTGTTTTGCTTACAGGAATCATCCCAAGAGGAAGCTGGCCCATTTCGCTTTGAGCCAGTGATGTAACTCTCCAGACTTCTGCTAATGATCCCGACAAATGTTTTCTGGAATTCATCGCAAGCGTCGAACCGATTTCGTCTTCCAGCTGATCTATGTGATAGGCTAAATCATGGAAGGCACGCTGATAGTTGTTTTCTGTCTGCATGAGGACCTGGCTTTTTTCCTGGTTTTCATTAAAGCCCCAAAACCCTAATCCGATGACGCCAATTGCGAGAGCCCCTATAATAATATTTCGTATCACGTTTCTTCACCTCCATTAATGACAGAAAATATGTTTCCCTATTTTTTTAATTTGCGGTCTCGTCCAGATCCATCCTGAAGTTGCTGTATCTGGATTAAAGTAATATTCTGCTCCGCTTGATGGATCCTGGCCGTTAATTGCATCCAGTACAGCACGTCTCGCTGTATCATCAGGCTCTAGCCAGATCTGACCGTCAGCTACCGCTGTAAAAGCTCGCGGTTCAAAAATCACTCCGGAGGCTGTGTTTGGAAACGTCGGGCTGTGGATTCTATTAATAATTACTGCAGCCACGGCAACCTGGCCAACATACGGCTCTCCTCTTGCTTCCCCGTATACAGCGTTTGACATAATCTGAATATCATTTTCAGAATAGCCATCCGGTACATTCATGGCCTTTTGAATGTTTGCTTCATTTGTCTGTTCCTCAGGCTCTTCTTCTTCAGGGGCAGGCACTGCCGGTTCTTCCGGTGCTGCTTCAGGCTCTGCTTCTGGTGCAGGTTCTGGTGCAGGTTCCTCTGCTGGAGCCTCTTCCTGTGGAGCTGGTGCTGGCTCCTCTGCTGGAGCTTCCGGTGCTGCTCCTGGATCCCTTCTTGCTACCTCCGGCTGGTCTTGCGCTCCTTTTGGCCCTTTTTGTTTATGTTTTGGCGTCTGACCATAGTGTGTAAATTGTCTTCCTTCCCTAAGAGCTCTTTGCACAAATTCTTCATCATAATTCGTAGAGCGTTCAAGCATGGTTTTCATTTCTTCCCCTACTAAACCATCCACTTCCATTCCAAACTCTTCTTGATACTTTTTCACAGACCAGTAAGTCCCCCACCCAAATACACCATCGATGGTTTCATCGTAAAAACCAATGTACTGCAGGCGTGATTGAAGTTCCACTACATCGTCTCCAGTGGCCCCCCGTTGTATCACCTGGTCTGTAAACGCTTCTGCAGCTTGATGCGGAAATAATCCGCACAGGATGGCAGTGCAAAGAGATGCAATGATCCCTTTTTTTAAACAAGAGAGCATGTTTGTCCTCATAAATGATCCTCCTTACTTTTTTCATGACTGCCAATGTTTCCATCATTACCTAACGCTAGTTTTTGTTGGACGTTTGTTTTTATTCATACATTTTCCTTTCAATTATTGAATCAAGAAAAAATGGTAGAAAAAGCAAGCACTTTCCCACGCTTTTCCCCCCAAAAAAAAGCTGCTCACATTGCCTATTGCAATGTGAGCAGCTTCCCTCTACGGCGAATGCCCAAATGATCCAGATATAATAAACATATTATGAAATTTAGAGGACGTTAAAGTACCTTCCTTCCGGATGAGCAAAAACCATCGCGGACACGGAGGCTTCTGGTTCCATCATAAATTCATCTGTCAGCTGGACTCCGATTTTTTCAGGATTCAAGAGTTTAAAGAGCTTCTTCTGGTCTTCCAGATTAGGGCAGGCAGGATATCCAAAGGATACCCGGATACCCTGGTACTTAGCAGAAAAACGTTCCTCCATTGTTAAGTCAGGTGAATCCGGAATCCCCCATTGGTCTCTCATCATCTGGTGGACTCTTTCCGCAAACCCTTCCGCTGTTTCCAGCGCTGCAGCCTGAACCAGATGACTGAACAAATAATCGCCATTTTCCTTTGCTTCATTTGCCATCTGCCGGACTCCCTCTCCTGCAGTAACAGTGAGCAGCCCGATATAATCCATTTCTCCGCTTTCAGTCGAACGGATAAAATCAGCAAGACAAAGATAAGGGGCCCGCTGCTGTCTTGGAAAGGAAAATCTTTCAATTACTTTTTTCTTGTCCGGACTGTCATAAATGAGGATGTCATTACCTTCAGACTGAGCCGGGAAAAAGCGGTAGATCCCGTGTGCCTGCAGGAGCTTTTCAGACTTGGCTCTTTGCAGGAATTCATCTACCTTTTCTTTTAGCTCTACTGCTCTTTCGTCGCCTTCACTTAAAAGACGGCTTACTTTCCCTTGGAGGCCGAGGTGCCTTCCTAACAGCATCTGCATATTAATGTATGGCTCTAAATGGGAAAGTTTATAATCCCTTAATACATGCTCTTTAAGATCCGGCGGTGTTAACACTGGAACATCCTGAGAGACTTCTGAGCGCGCAGGGATTTCTTCTGCCGCCGCCTGCTTTGGCTTCTCTGCGGCTTTTGATTGTTTACTCTGCTGCTTTTCCCTGATTTCCTGCTCTAACGCCTCCCGCTTTTCTGGATATGCAAGCCGGTTTGCCAGCTCAAGACCATTCATGGCATCTTTTGAATAGAGAACAAGCCCATCATACTCTGCGGCAATTTTCTCATCGGTAAACTTCCGGGTTAATGCCGCCCCGCCAACTAACACTGGGAGGGAGATTTCCTGATTCTTTAAATCCTGTGCTGTCAGAACCATTTGCTGGGCAGACTTAACCAGAAGACCGCTTAATCCGATAGCATCAGGCTTTTCTCTGCGTACTGCTTCGATCAATTCATTTGAGGTAACCTTGATTCCAAGGTTCACAATTTTAAAGCCATTATTAGAGAGGATAATGTCTACAAGGTTTTTCCCAATGTCATGGACATCTCCTTTAACGGTAGCAAGGAGAATTTTCCCTTTCCCGCTGTCATCCTCTTTGACTTCCATATACGGTTCTAAATGTGCTACAGCAGCCTTCATCACTTCCGCACTCTGGAGTACTTCGGCCACAATTAACTCGTTATCATTAAAAAGCTTTCCTACTCTATCCATACCGATCATTAACGGTCCGTTAATGATATCCAAGGGGTCTTCATAAGAGTCAAGAGCGAGATCTAAGTCAGGGTATAACCCTTCTTTTGTTCCCTCTACAATATATTCTCCGAGACGTTCTTCAAGGGTAAGGTTTTTTTCTACTTTCTTTTTCTCAGACTTCTTGCCTCTGTAATGGGCGGTAAACTCTGCTAGAGTCTCGTCTGAAGTTTCAAAAAGAAGTTTTCTTGCAAGTTCTTTTTCATTGTCTGGAATACTTGCATACCTTTCCACTTTTTCCGTGTTTACTATGGCGTAATCAAGGCCTGCGTTTGTGCAATAGTACATAAACGCTGAGTTTAACACTTCACGGCCAACCGGAGGAAGACCAAAGGATACGTTACTAATTCCCAGTATGGTTAAACATTCTGGCAGGGCTTCTTTGATCAAGCGTATCCCTTCAATTGTGGCTTCAGCTGAACCAATGTACTGTTCATCCCCTGTCCCAACGGGAAAGACCAATGGATCGAAGATAATATCTTTTGGATTGATTCCGTACTGGTTAACAAGGATGTCATATGAGCGTTTGGCAACTTCAAGCTTTCGTTCAGCTGAAACGGCCATTCCCGTTTCATCAATCGTACCAACAACCACAGCTGCCCCAAATCTTTTAACGATCGGAATAATCTGTTTAAACCGCTCTTCCCCGTCCTCGAGATTAATTGAATTGATTACTGCTTTCCCCTGAGAATAAGTTAACGATTTTTCAATCACTTGGAAGTCAGTGGAATCAATCATTAAAGGGACCTTCACTTTATTGACGACATGCTGTAAAAAGTTCTCCATGTCTTCGGCTTCGTCCCGGTCAGGGTCAGCGAGGCAAACATCTATAATATGGGCCCCTTTTTTCACCTGTGCTCTTGCAACTTCAGATGCTTCCTCAAACTTCCCTTCTCCGATTAACCGTTTAAACTTACGAGACCCGATGACGTTTGTCCGTTCCCCGACAAATAACGGACGCATATCTTCTTCATAAATTAAAGGCTCAATGCCCGAAACGGCGTGAGGATGATCGATTTGTGCTTTCCTTGGCTCGTAGCGTTCCGCTACTTCTTTCATTACCTTAACGTGCTCCGGAGTCGTACCGCAGCATCCCCCTACTACATTCAGCCAGCCTTTCTCAGCAAAAGATTCCAGCTTTGTTGCCAGTGACTCGGGTGATTCATGGTAATGTCCTTCTTCATCAGGCAAACCGGCATTTGGGTAACAATGCACGTGGGTGGTTGCTAATTCTGAAAGAGAACGGAGATGATCTCTCATAAATTCAGGCCCAGTTGCACAATTTAGTCCTACAACTGCAGGTTTCATATGCTCTAAGGATATATAGAAAGACTCAATGGTCTGACCGGCAAGAGTTGTCCCCATTGGTTCTATCGTGCCTGAAATCATTAAAGGAAGCCTTGTTCCTAAAGCTGAAAAAGCCTGGTCAATTCCTAGATAGGCAGCCTTCACGTTTCTCATGTCCTGGCTTGTTTCAAGAAGCAGGATATCGACCCCGCCTTTAATAAGGCCCCTAGCCTGCTCTTCATAGGAGGCGATAAGCTCCTCAAAAGTAGTTCCTCCAGTCACCGACAATGATTTTGTTGTCGGTCCCATCGCGCCTGCCACATAGCGGGGAGCATTTTCTGTTGAAAATTCATCTGCCACTTTCCTGGCAATTTGTGCGGAAGCAATGTTAATTTCTTCCGCACGATCCTCAAGATCATAATCTGCAAGGACAATATCCGTGGCCCCAAATGTATTGGTTTCTATAATGTCAGCACCCGCTTCAAGGTATTCCCGATGAATTCGCTCAACGACTTCAGGAGCTGTAAGGTTCAAAAATTCATTACAGCCGTCATACTCTTCCCCGCCAAAGTCCTCAGGCGAGAGGTCTGCATTCTGAAGCATCGTTCCCATTGCTCCGTCTAATACCAATATCTCTTTTTGTAATCGTTCTTCAAATGATATTTTTTTCTCGGTCATTGGTGTGTCCACTCCTTTTACCACCCGGTACCCCTATGCTTACCTGCTTTTTACAGTTTCTTTCTGTAAGCTCGCTTTTTCCTTTATATAGCGGGTCAGCTCTACTGTCATTTCATAACGCAAAAATGGTGTAATTAAATAAATTCCATTAAAATATTTCATTGCTTCATCTATTAACTCTTTTGCAATATCAAGGCCTTCTTTTTCTGCTTTCGCCCGATCTTCCCCGCAAGCAGCCATTCTTTCCCTGATTTCATCCGTCAGCTTAATGCCTGGCACTTCGTTATGAAGAAACTCTGCATTTCTGGCACTCACTAAAGGCATAATGCCAATATACACAGGCACCGGCAAATGTTTGGTGGCTTCATGGATTTCATGAAATTGTTCTTTTCCATACACGGGCTGGCTCATAAAGTAATCTACCCCAGCCTCAATCTTTTTTTCAAGCCTTTTAACTGCTCTTTCTAACGATCTTACATTCGGGTTAAAAGCACCTGCCACTGAAAAAGATGTTTTTTCCCCTAGAGATTTTCCTGAAAAAGATCTTCCTTCGTTCATTTCTTTAATCAAGGAAATAAGATCAAAGGAAGTCAGGTCGTATACAGAGGTGGCGCCTGGGAAGTCCCCAACCTTCGTTGGGTCTCCTGTTACAGCCAGAAGATCATGTATGCCTAGAGCATGCATTCCCAATAAATGAGACTGGAGCCCAATTAAATTTCTGTCTCGACATGCGATATGAATAAGAGGACGTGCTCCTATCTTTTCCTTCACCATCGTTCCCATAGCCATGTTATCAATGCGTGGTGAAGCGAGTGAATTGTCAGCCATAGTGACTGCATCAGCTCCAGCATCATGAAGCTGTTTCGCACCTTCTAAAAACTTGTCTGTCGCCAGCTTTTTTGGAGGGTCTAATTCAACAACAATGGCAACTTCATTTTTTGCCTTTTCAGAGAGAGAAGGCGTTTCCGTCCTCTTTGAAGCCTGAATAACTTCCTTTTCAACCGGGACTGTTTCCTTTGTATCGACGGGTTTTTCACCTTTTACCGCCTTCGCTAGCTCAGCAATATGTTCCGGCGTTGTCCCACAGCATCCGCCTATGAGACGGACGCCCTGGCTTCGCAGATCCTGGCCCCTCTCATAAAAATAACTTGGGTTCGATTGGTATACAAACCTCCCGTCATCTAAATCTGGCAGACTGGCATTCGGATAAGCCGAAATATACGCTCCTTCTATTAAGGGGACATTTTCCAGGGAACGCAGGATATGATACGGGCCCATGCGACAGTTTAAACCGACAACATCAGCTCCCTGGGCTGCGAGAGTCTGAAAAGCTTCTGTGACGCTGATTCCTCCATGGAGAACTCCAACCTCTCCTAGAGAGACCTGGGCTACAATAGGAAGGTCAGTCATCTTACGGAGCATCTGAACCGCCGACTGAACCTCTTCATAATTATAAAATGTTTCCAGAATTAAACCATCAGGCTTTTCTGAAAGAAGAGCTTTTGCCTGTTCTTTCAGTGCTGAAAGAATATCGTCATTTTCATAATCTGTCTTTTGGACTCCACGGATTCCTCCGATTGTAGCGAGGACAAAAGCATCTCCCCCGGCTGCTTTCCTTGCCAGACGAACGCCTTGTTTATTTATCTCTACCGTTTCATTCTCAAGGCCATACCGCTCTAATTTAAGACGATTTGCAGCATAGGTGTTTGTTTGAATCACGTTTGCCCCTGCCTTGATATATTCCCTGTGTACACTTGTCACAGCAGAAGGATCTTCTATATTTAAGGCTTCAAAAGAGCCTGTAAACCCTTTGTCATATAAATAAGTGCCTATCGCTCCGTCTCCGACAAGCATTCCATTTTCCAGAGCTTTTAAGAATTCCACTTCATTCATCCTTTCTCCAATACGCTTCTGTTACTGTGAAAGTTGTTCTAATGCCTGCTGTAAATCTCTTATTAAATCCTCAGCATTTTCAATTCCCACTGAAAAACGAAGGAGACGGTTACAGACACCGTTGGCCAGTCGTACTTCTTCAGGAACGTCAGCATGGGTTTGAGTGGCCGGGTAGGTCATAAAGCTTTCTACACCGCCAAGGCTTTCTGCAAATGTGACGAGGTTCAACCCTTTTAAAAGCTGATTCACATGCTGTTCATCACAGATACGAAAGGAAAGCATGCCACCTTTACCTGGGTAAAGGACTTCATCAATCAATGGATGTTCTTTCAGAAAAGCTGCTACCTTTTGAGCATTTTCCGTATGCTTTTCCATCCGCAGAGACAGTGTCTTCATGCCTCTCATTAACAGCCAGGCATCAAGAGGAGAAAGAATCGTTCCCATGCCATTATGAAAAGCTGCAATTTCTTCACAAAGCTTTTCTCCTTTTGCAACAATTAAGCCTGCGATGACATCATTATGGCCGCCTAAATACTTGGATGCACTGTGAATGACAATGTCGGCTCCTTTTTCAATAGGTCTTTGAAGCACTGGAGTATAAAAGGTGTTATCTACAATTAAAAGCAGGTTATTCTCTCTTGCAACAGCAGCAAGGCCTTCCAAATCAGCTTCCTGCATTAATGGATTTGTCGGCGTTTCGATAAATAAAGCTTTTGTATTTTCTGTTATTTTTTCTGAAAAAGATGCAAGGTTTCGAGGATCTCCGTATGTAAAGGTTAACCCCCACTTTTTCCACCCTTCTTCAAATAAACGATAGGTGCCGCCGTACAAGTCCTGGGATGCCAGGATCTCATCCCCGCTTTTAAATAGCGCTAGAACTGTTTGAACAGCTGCCATTCCGGAGCTTAACGCAAACCCCTTGTCTCCGCCCTCTAAATCTGCAATCGCCTTTTCAAGAAGTTCTCTTGTAGGATTTCCTGTCCTTGAATAGTCATAGCCGGTTGATTCTCCTATACCGCTGTGCCTGTATGCAGTTGAGAAGTAGACAGGTGCGCTTACTGTGCCTGTAGCCTCCTCGCTTCTATTCCCTATTTGTGCAAGTTTTGTTTCTAGGTTGTATCGAGACATTCTCTCCACTCCTTATGATGTAATCTGTTTTTCTTTATTTTCTAATTTTTTCAGAAAAAGGGCAGCCTAAGGTTTTTGCGACCTTTAACCCTCTTTACATTTGTTGGAAAAATGCATATGTACAAAATAAAGCCTTCTTCGGTTAAGAAGAAGGCAAGACAGTATCGAGACATGCTAGCTTCTTCTCATCTTGCAGGTTTATCACCACCTGCTGGAATTAGCACCTGACCAAAACTGGCTGGTTGCTGAGATTTCTTCGGGCCATTCCCTCCATCTCTCTAGATAAGAAAGCTTCCTATAATAAAGTTGTTATTGCTACACTACACGAAAAAACATGAAATTGCAACCTTTATTCCGGCGTAGCCTCTACATTAAGCTCCGTTTCATTCCCGCATACACATCGTTTAAACCCTGTTTCATATTCACCATCAGCTCGCTGGCGTCCTCGCAGAATATATTTTTCTCCGCATTTAGGACAGCGAATCACCACTCTGTATCGAGTTTCAGTAGTCAATACGATCACTCCTTATTCCGTTCTCTCATTCGCTTTTTTCACTTTTGTTAATGCAAACCACCACAAAAAAATCATAAAAGGGGCGATGCTCGTAAAAAGATATTGATTAATGGTTAATAGTATCAAATCAAAAAAACCGTGTAAAACAACAGGAATGATCAGGGCCAGGAAAAGCCATTTTTTTACATGGTCATTCACTTTAAAACGAGCAGATCCCAGGTAATACCCCATGACTACTCCAAACAATGCATGACTGCTCACAGGCAGAAAGGCTCGTCCGACAGCAAAGTCAATACCTGTTGCCATTAGATATAACACATTCTCGGCTGCTGCAAACCCTAAAGATAAAGAAACAGCGTAAACAATTCCATCGTACCTGTTTTTCAGTGTGCCAAAACGGTAAGCGATAAAATACAGCAGAAACCATTGAAAAAACTCTTCAAGGAAAGCGGCGTTAACGAATGCTTTGAACCAAGGTTCGGTAATTAAAGCCTCCCCTTCTAAAGCATATTGTATAACCATCACGGGGAAAACTAGCAGCACTCCTATAATAAAAGCTTTTATGACCTGCCCTATCATGTTTGAACCGTATTGATTGCGAAGATAAAAATATACAAGTAATGATATGGCAGGCGCAAGTGCTGCTGTAAAAAGTGTCACCACCGTCATAACCGTCCCCTCTGTTCATCTTCATGGTAACATGTTAGTTTTAAGGTTGAAAATTGTTTACCTTTTTTTGCAAACCAGCATCGTTAAAAAGACCGGAAACACAGGGTATATATTATTCTTATGTGAGGTGATCCTTTGAAAAAAATACTTATCATTCATACTGGCGGTACGATTGCCATGTCTGAAAATAAAGAAACGGGCATGGTCGTGCCAGAAGAAAAGAACCCTCTTCATTCTGTAAACGAAATGTTACAGGAGACAGTGAAGATAGAAACGGAAGATTACCTTCACCTTCCTTCTCCTCATATCACTCCCAGGCACATGCTGGGTCTTGCTGAAAAGATTAATGAAAAGATGAAAAATTCTCATTTCGACGGGGTCGTAATTACTCATGGAACAGATACACTGGAAGAAACCGCCTACTTATTAGACTTGCTCTTACATTTGGACCAGCCAGTTGTTATCACTGGAGCTATGCGTTCAAGCAATGAGCTTGGCGCTGATGGCCCTCATAACTTAATTTCAGCTGTAAGAACAGCAGCAAGTGACAAAGCAGCCAAAAAAGGGGTCATCGTCGTCTTTAATGATGAAATTCATACAGCTAAAAACGTAACAAAAACCCATTCAAGCAACATCGCCACCTTTCAAAGTCCTCAATACGGGGCCATAGGGATCTTAACAAAACGCGAAGTTTCTTTTCATCACATTCCAGCGCACCGGGAACACTTTCCAGTTACAAAGCTCTCTAAAAAGGTGCTGCTTGTAAAAGCATACGCCGGCATGGAAGAAAGTGTGATGGCTCATATAGCCTCTCATCC
Source organism: Thalassorhabdus alkalitolerans (assembly GCF_042656525.1). Classification (NCBI taxonomy): domain Bacteria; kingdom Bacillati; phylum Bacillota; class Bacilli; order Caryophanales; family Bacillaceae; genus Thalassorhabdus; species Thalassorhabdus alkalitolerans. The sequence goes on along the minus strand of NZ_JBHSOZ010000010.1, from coordinate 110,940 downwards.
ACTCGATGGTCTGGTGCTTGAAGCATTCGGGCAAGGGAATGTGCCGCCAGCTATTGTTCCTCCCTTGGAATCACTCATTGAAAAGAACATTCCAGTCGTACTGGTATCCAGAAGCTACAGCGGTATCGTCCAGGACACATACGGCTATGAGGGAGGGGGCAGGCAGCTGAAAGAAAAAGGAGTCATATTTACAAATGGATTAAATGGACAAAAAGCACGGCTTAAGCTGATGGCTGCTCTTGAGATGACTCAGGACCATGGAAAGCTCCAGGAAATATTTCTGCGCTGAAGTTCTTTAAATCAGGCTCTTTAAAAGGTGACATTGATTTTTTAAAATTATTCGATAATAGGTAATAACGCGAAGCTCCTTCGGTCCCTTGAGCCGCAGCTCCCCCAGGGTGGTTTTCCAGGGAGCCGCGGCAATTCACGTACTACAGAAGACACCGTGGATGCATGAAGGGACAGTAGAATGGATCTGGCACGCGGTCCTTTAGGCACAAGCGAGGGCCTTTAAGGAGAAATCAACAACAATGTACAAAACCACGATCTAAAAATGACAACCTTATGAAGGCTGTCACTTTACAACTGTATGTTATAGTCCCTTGTTCTCAGCCGCTCGTATATCGTTTCGGAGACAGCATCACCATGGAAACGCCCGTTTTCTATAAAAATCTCATTTGCATTGTTTCCTGCTGCAATCACACCCGCTATAAAGAGATTTCCCACATTCGTTTCCATTGTATCCTCGTCAAATACCGGGCGCCCTGTTTCCTTTTCAATTTCCACACCCATCTTGGTTAAAAAGCCGTGGTCAGGATGATACCCTGTCATCGCCAAAACAAAGTCTGCCTCAACAGTTTGTTGTTCACCATCAACGATAAAATGGACACTCTTTTCAGTAATTTCTTCAGGGACAGCATGGTAGTGCATCTTTATTTTATTGTGGCGGATCAAAGAAAGAAATTCAGGCAATATCCAAGGCTTTACATCTTCTGGCATCTCCCCGCCCCGATATAAAACTGTAACGTTTGCCCCTGCTTTTTCTAATTCAAGTGTGGCATCTACCGCTGAATTTTTCCCGCCGATAACGACCACATTTTTTTTGAAGAAAGGATGTGCTTCTTTAAAATAATGGAATACATGCTCGCTTTCTTCTCCCTTTATCCCTAAATAATTTGGATTGTCATAGTAGCCAGTGGCTGTGATCACAAAAGGGGCTTTATACTCCTTTGCTTCACCTTTTTTATCTTCAGTTAAGAGCAAAAAGGAACCATCTGCTTGTTTACAGACTTCCTTCACTTCTTCAAAAGAATGAATACGTAACTTTTTACGCTTGACAACTTCCCTGTAATAAGAAAGGGCCTGGTTCCGCTTTGGTTTTCTTTCTTCTGTTACAAACGGCAGATCCCCAATCTCTAATTTATCACTTGAACTAAAGAATGTTTGATGAGTCGGATAACGGAAAATCGTGTGAACAACGTTTTCCTTTTCAATAATCAGGGGATCCAGCCCCTTCTCCTGACAAGAGATGGCAGCTGCCAGCCCACAAGGCCCTGCTCCGATTATAATGACTGTCTCTTTTATGATGCTCACCTTTGCCACTCCTTATTTTTCTGCATTAGCGAACCCCCTTCCTCTAGGAGCAGGGGGTCCTGAATGTCATATGTTCTTTATATCCAGCCTCGGAATCTGGATGCCTCGGCCATTTTTCTCACACCAATCATATAGGCAGCAAGACGCATGTCTACTTTCCGTCCATGAGCAAGACGAAAAATATTTTCAAATGCATGAACCATTACCTGTTCGAGCTTTTCTTCCACCTCTTCTTCTGTCCAGTAATATCCCTGATTATTCTGCACCCATTCAAAATAAGAGACCGTTACCCCGCCGGCACTTGCCAGAACATCCGGTACAAGAAGAACACCTCTATTAGATAATATTTTTGTTGCTTCCATCGTAGTCGGCCCATTTGCTGCTTCTACTACTATGTCTGCTTTTATATTATTGGCGTTTTCTTTTGTTATTTGGTTTTCAATCGCTGCCGGCACCAGGATATCACACTCCACCTCAAGAAGCTCTTGATTGGTCAATGTGTTTTTAAATAAGTTGGTCACTGCTCCAAATGAATCTCTCCGGTCAAGAAGGTAATCAATATCTAATCCATCTGGGTCATAAAGAGCTCCGTACGCATCAGAAATGCCTACGATATGAGCCCCTGCATCATAAAGAAACTTCGCCAAGTAGCTGCCTGCATTGCCAAATCCCTGAATAGCAACCTTGGCGCCTTCAAGAGCAATGCCTTTCTTTTTAGCCGCTTCTCTCATGCAGATGGTAACCCCTTTTGCGGTAGCAGACTCTCGTCCGTGAGATCCTCCTAACACTATAGGTTTGCCTGTTATAAATCCAGGAGAATCAAACTCCCTGATCCGGCTGTATTCGTCAAGCATCCAGGCCATGATTTGAGAATTTGTAAATACATCGGGGGCAGGAATATCCTTTGTTGGCCCGACAATTTGGCTGATTGCTCGTACATACCCTCTGCTTAAACCTTCCAGCTCACGAAAAGACATATCTCTTGGGTCACAGATAATTCCTCCCTTTCCGCCTCCATAGGGCAAGTCCACAATGCCGGCCTTTAAAGACATCCAAATTGATAAGGCTTTGACTTCTTTTTCAGTAACGTTCGGATGAAAACGGACTCCGCCTTTTGTAGGCCCAACCGCGTCATTGTGCTGGGCACGAAAACCGGTAAACACTTTTGTTGATCCATCATCCATCCGAACTGGAATTCTTACAGTTAGCAAACGTACAGGCTCTTTCATGAGTTCATATATTTCATCTGGATACCCCAGCTTACCCAGGGCCTCTTTTACTACTTTCTGTGTAGAAAGCAAGACATCCATGTTTTCTTGCTCTGTTTTCTCATTTTCTTCCATGTCTGTTCACCTCTATAAAAAAATAGAAAAGCGTTTGTCTCAAGGCATTTGGCCAGGAGCGGCAATCATCGCGCATGTTCTAGATTTTTCACATTCAATCACTTACTACTATAAAGAAAGATTGCGTTTATTTCTACCGAAATGCTGTCTTTCTTTTCCTCACTTCAATGAGACTGCCATCCTCTCCTGCCTTTCATTCCATCCCTTAGATCCAGGCTGGTAAACCCCATAAAAAAACACCTCTTATAAAGAGGTGGTCTATCGTGAAAAGTAAGATACAATCTCACTTACTGCGTTTTCATTCACCAATCTGGAAGAATATTCTTTTAAAAGTGTATAGGAAATGGTAGACGGCTCTCCATACTCTGACATCACTGCAATAAAGGTGTCCTCTGAAAGCGCAGCGGTTTCTGCCTTGTGAAAATACAGATAGTAGCGCTCTTTATGAAAGAGCAGCTGCCCGCCAGTAATTCCAGAGTCATAAAGACGCCACGCCAGCTGAATAATATCTTCAAACGATCGATATTCAAAAAGCATTTCCGGCCTCTCATCCATCGTTATTTCCAATTCCAGAACATCTTCATCCATCTCTTCAAAAGAACATGGTGCTTCTTCAGACGATAAATGAATGATCATTCCCTGAGCAGGCAGAGCATATACTTCTACTGATAAATACCCTTCTACTTTAAATCCAAGAACTTCATCTGCTTCAAGAACCATATCTCGGAACAATTGTTTCACTCGAGGAGAGTCATTCCAAAGATCATCTTTTTCTAACCCCCGCTCACTTAAATCATCCAACGTTAAAAACACTTTCACTTTATTGGTGGTTATTTTCTCCAGGCGCATAGCTGCCCCTCCTTCGCCCTGATCCACCCCGCTTTGATGCGATCACTTCTTATCCTACTTTATTCATTAGGCTTTTCCACCGTGATAGACTTTTCTATCTTCTATATTGCTGAAAGAAATCATGAAACCAATGATCCCACCCTTGTATGGTGGAATCCATAATGAGCAGATTATTACCCAACTCATTTGTTGAGGCTCCTTTTACCGCGCTCCCACCAATCCCAGTGACCGTATTCGGGTGTTTTTTTGCTACTGCCTTGACCACTTGAAGGGCGCCCTCCAAATTCTTAACCATCGTGCACGAAATGAAAAAAAGCTTTGGCTGCACTTGATTTACTACCGTGAGAATGTCTCTGCCAGGAACGCCCGTACCTAAGTAAATTACATCAAATCCTTTTCTTCTCAAAAAAAACGTAAACGTTAACAGACCTAACTCATGGCGTTCATCAGGTGCACAAACAACCAGGACTTTAGGAAGATAGGCATCAACCCGGTAACTTTGAAAGATGTTACCCATTTTCATTTTTATAAAATTTGAAGCAAAATGTTCATGAGCAGCTGTTATAGAATTCCGTTCCCATAAATCCCCCACCTTTATAAGCAGGGGAGTAAATATTTCTATAAGAACCTTTTCGATGCTGAATATACTAAAGGCTCTGTCAGCAAGAGCCTGGGCTTCACTTTCATTAAAAGACAGCAAGGCTTCCCTTATTTTAATCGAAAACTCTTCAACCTGACCGTTTCCCTTTCCTTCAACAGAATCCAGTTGAAAATCTTCTTTCTCAAATAAATCCACTGCCTGCCCAATGGTAAAACCCTTTTCCACTTTATCTATTAACCATCGTAAGGTCCCTACATGCTCCTCAGTATACAACCGGTGTCCTGCCTGGTTCCTTACTGGTTCTATAATATGGTAACGACGCTCCCAGGCCCGGAGCGTGCCTGGCTGGATTCCAAGCATCTTAGATATTGCCTTAATATTGTATTTACCGGTTTCATTTTGCGACACAGGAGATTTTCACCTCTTACCTTTCTTCGTTTTCTTGAGTCAGTTATTCATCGTCTTTTACTAATGTGAGTAAATGCGTCTCTGCCGGCGCTCCCAGCCTCATTGGAATTGTTGTGGTACCGTAGCCGTTGCTCAGGAGCAGGGTGACACCATTTCTTTGCTTTACGCCGCCCTTTTCCCTTATCCCCTTTCCAAAAAGCCTGATTTGCCCCCCGTGTGTGTGTCCGCTGAAAACAAGAGTTATATTATGAGACTTTTTAAGCTTGTGGATGATGGCTGGATCATGAGCCAGTAAAACTTTAAAGCCATCCCCTGAGTATGCTCCTGCTTTTTCCAGATCATCTCTTCCATGATTGAGTTCATCCACTCCTATGAGAAAGAGGCTTTCCCCATTCTTTTGTAAGACAGCTGTATCATTGGCGAGAACCGTCACACCGTGTTCTCTTAGTGTCTCCTCCAGCCTTTGGGGATCCTTTTCATAATCATTATTTCCCCATACGAAATAAACGGGAGCAATAGATGAAAGCTTTTTAAGATTTTCTTCCACTCTGGAAAAAGGCACTGCTTTTTCCATGATGTCTCCCCCGACAAATACATAATCAGCTTTTCCTTTAACCTCTCTGAGAATGGAAGAGTGAATAGAACGAAAGTGCAAATCAGATATAAAAAAGATCCTTACTCCGTGAAAAGAAGAAGGAAGGTTTGAAAAAGAAAATGTGTGCTCACTGACACGATTGCGCCTAGCTTCAATAAGCATGTATCCAAATAATGAAGCACAAACAGTAAAAATAAATCCCATAAATGATTTCACGATTACCCTCCTCGCACTCTAGAAAGAGTATAGCGAAATTCTACTTTATTGAAAAGAAATGGATACTGTTACCAAGTATTCTTTACACTACTAAACACTTCTATGCCTTTTCCTAGTCTGCTCTTTAAAGGGTATTTTATTGTGTGAACACAAAAAAATAACAGGTTGGAAACCTGTTATAAGACACTTATTGTATATTTATTTTGTTTATTCTCCGTGCCGAAGGCATTTATCACATTGGTTCATATAGGACTCGTGCTGCTCATGCATTTCATCTCCGCAGTCCGCACACATTTTTGGAGGCAAATTTCTAAAGAATTCCAAGATATTTTTCATACATTCCACTCTCCCTTGAGTTGTTTGTACACTCATTGTATTATAACAGTTATAAAAATACAACAGTGTTTTATAATATTTTTTCCTTTTTTTCTTTTACTGTTCTATTACAATTACTTTTTAATGGCTCTGGTAAAAGGTAAGGTAAGGATTTTTTTCCAGATAAAAGCGCGAGACGTTTTCAGGTATCCCATGAGAGGAAAAACCCGCAGCGTCGTTTTCCTAGAAAACCGAGGCAAGGGCCGTGACGTAGAAGACACCGTTCTGAAAGGGCCTCGTACTTGTACCTTTAGGTGGCAGCAAGCATCTGTTAAAGAAAAACAACAACATGATGGAACAAAGCCTATTCAATAAAAAGAGCTGGGACAAAACTTAGTTCGTCCCAGCCTCCTACTTAATTATGTTGTTAAGTTGCTGCAGAATGTTTTTCGCACTTCCTTCAATTGTTTTATCAAACTGTGAAAAAGAATCAATCTCTTTATTCAGCCATACCGTTTTCCCTTTTGTCATAGAAGGAAGCTGGTTTACTGGCGAGACTTGAAGGCTTGAACCGATAACTAATACCAGATCTGCCGAATCAATGGCATCCAGACTTGTTTCCCAGGCCTCTTGAGGAAGCATTTCACCAAACAATACGACGTTGGGTCTCAGTCTGCCACCGCATTCCCTGCAGTTGTCACCATTCAGAAATAACTCCTCAAGAGCTCCTGCACCACAGTTGTGACAGCGAAACGTTCGGATATTCCCGTGGAGCTCTGAAACATTTCTATTGCCCGCCTGATGGTGAAAACCATCAACATTTTGAGTAGCAACATGGCTGATAATGCCCTTTTTTTCCCATTCTGCTACTATAAGATGGCCTTCATGAGGCTTACAATGGCTGAGACTGATAATCCTGTCCCGGTAGAATTCGTGAAATAAATCATAGTTACGGTTCAGGGCATCCACATTGGCTACAGTAGAAGGATCAATGCTTCTCCACCAACCTTCTTTCGAACGAAAATCAGGGAGCCCGCTTTCCGTGGACATTCCTGCTCCAGTTAATACAACAGTGTTTTTGCTTTCCATCATCCATTTTCCAACCTCTTGCAATGTCGCCAGTCTCCTTTCAAGGTGGTAAAAAAATTGTTATGTTTTTGTGAAACACATAGCTCTTTCTATTTTACTTTCTTATAATTAATAATGAAAACAACCGATCTAGAGAAAAGAGGAAAGTATAATGGACCTCACTGTATTTTTAATTGGGACTGCCTTATTTACCGGCGGCTTTGCATTACTGCTTTATTTCCTTGTAAAAAAGAAAAAGTTGACTCTGCCTTTTCTTGCTATGGGCGTCGGAGTTATCTTATGTTTTTCGGGGTTAATGCTTGCTTCTCCTTTATATGAGGACGAAGAATCCGAAGAAGCTTTCTCGAGTCTGCCTCAATAACATCGTTCCCCCTCCTTCATGCGCTCCCGTGTTAAATTGAAATATATGGAAGATAATTTGCTAACTTTATTGAATTTTCAATCAATTTAGTTTACACTGTTAGTGAGCGCTTACAATTACGTTTTTGTCACAAGGAGGAGGAACAAATGATACTTAATAAAATAAAACATCGGTCTCTATTTACTAACGACGATTTACGATACAATGAAAAACTTGGACTTCCGGTAGAAGTATTCTGCACGATGCAAAATACCACGGTAGCATTCGGCCAAATTGAATCTTTTTCCAATTTATCGGTATCCATAGCGAATACATGTTATAACCGAAAGCAGTTTGTGTTCTTCGGTCACCAGCCTGTGGATCATTCAACCCTATAAAAAGAACCGTTCCCTTTGGACACGGTTCTTTTTTTCACAGGCTTCGCTTCTGTTCGATCATAAATGAAACAGGTTAATATCATAGTTTTCCTGTAAGCATGAAAATAACTCATGCCTTGTTTCCCATCTTTCCTTTGTGTCCCAAAGCTCTTCACTTCTTTGAATTAATTCTTCGCGAAGCTTTTCAAATTCTTCCTCGGCTTTAACAAGTTTTCTTTTCCCTGTGATCAGTGTACCTGCGCCAAGAATGCAGCTGACAGCCGCCAGCTGGCCCCACCATACGGTAAACAGCACAAGAATATTTTGTAAAACCTCATTGTGCCCCTGGCTTTGCATGTAAAAAATTGATAAGAGCAGGACTGCCATGCTGATCATTGTAAGGATTCCTGCTCTTTTAACCAGGACATCAGCTGCCTTTTCTTTTTCTTTTCTAGATACTAATTCCAGTAACAACGTTTCAGCCATAGGCGAAATATCTACCTGGGATAACTTTTCAGCTGTCTTCTGCTCCATTTCCCACCTCCTCCACTCTACACTTTATTTGGAGAGTTTAGGAATTATACATTCAGAGAAGGCATAGGAGGGACTATCCATACCAGATAAAGGAACTTAAACCAAGAAGAACTATAAATATAAATAATACAAACAACAAATTTATGAGAGAAAAATGACTATTTTTCTTTTTGACTTTCTTATTTCTATGAGCTTCACTCCTCGGAGGAAGAGATTCGTTGTTGGCTGCATCATAGCTATGGTCATTCAAATGAAGGGACACATTATCTTGTTGTATCCTTCTAGAGCGCGCGCTTTTTATCATGAATATTCACCTCTATTGTTTCAGAAATGATTTACCCTCTTTCATGCCCCGGCTTACGTTCATCTGGACTTCACTCTGCTTTTCTTGAATATGACTGTTATTGGTGCAGTATGTGGCGTAAACGTGCATTCCACTGAAAAATTGTTTTGACTTTTTGTTCAGTTGTTTCGCTTCCAGGAGGCTCGTGACCGCATTCATCACAGCAAATAGCTGGCCGCTCAGGATTCATCGTCTCATTAAATACTTTTAAAAGGCCTTCCCGACGGCACCCCTTTTCGTGAATCCATGTCTCCATTTGCCGAAGTTGACTATATTTCACTCGTTTTCTTTTTACAATCTGATTTTCCAGTATTCTTCCTATCTCTGTCACATTATGAGTCGTGAGAATGGAGGCAGCATCTATGATCTGAAAGAAACGTAAGTAAAAGTGAAGAAAGCGTGCGTGGGTTTCCTCCATTCCGTACTGGTGCATGAGTTCTTCCTCTGTGATCTGCTTGCAGGAATGGTTGTTGACGATATCATCTAAAACGGCAAGATATTCCTCTTTAGGGGGGAATTCATTTTCAATCAGCAAGGCAGGAATATCGCCATCTTCTGGGCTTACAAGCAGCAGGGATACACTTTGCCTTCCGTCTCTTCCGGCTCTCCCTATCTCCTGAATAAAGGATTCAAGGTTTGTTGGGTATTGGTAATGAATAACAAATCCAATGTCAGGTTTATTAATGCCCATGCCAAAAGCGCTTGTACAGCATATGACATCTAATGAAGAGGATAAAAATTGCTGCTGAATCAACAGGCGGTCTTCATTACTCAACCCTCCATGATAAGATGCTGTTGTTTTTGAGGTTTTTTCCCTAATAAGCTGTGCCAGCTTCTCCGCTTTCTTCCGCGAAGAGATATAGACCATTCCCGGCCCAGGAAGATTCTCTATCCATTCGATAAGGTTTTTTTCTTTGTCATGCTCGCCTGTGTGCTTCTTAACAAATAGGGCAATATTAGGCCTGTCTATGGGATGAATGAAATGCACAGCCTTCTCTAACTGAAGCTGTGTCACAATATCCTTCTGGACTTTAGGAGTGGCTGTGGCAGTTAATGCCAGGCATGGTGGGTTTCCAATCCTTTTTCTCACTTCACCAAGACGTAAATAGTGAGTTCGAAATTCATGCCCCCATTGCGATATACAATGGGCTTCATCCACGGCAAACAAAGAAATATTCATGTTTTCAAGGCGGGAAAGTACCCATTCCTGTGTCAATGTTTCCGGTGACAAATAAACGATTTTATGAAAGGGAAGTTCCCTTATTTTCTCCTTTTTTTCCTCATGACTGAGAAAGCTGTTAATGGCTGTCACTGATTTTATCCCTTGCTGCTTCAATTCTTGTACTTGATTGTCCATCAGAGCCAAAAGAGGGGATACTATGACAGCCGTTCCTTCTTTTAAAAGGGCGGGAAGCTGATAACAAAGAGATTTTCCTGAACCAGTCGGTAGCATGGCAAAGACATCGTTTCCTTCAAAAATATTCTGTACAATTTGTCTTTGCCCCTGTCTGAACTCTTCATAGCCGAACCATTTCTTTAAAGCATCCTCAAGCTCAAGTCCCATGTCTTTCCCCCTGTGCGAGGGCCAGCCGAATTTGAAAGTATGTAACTCCTGCTCCGACTTCCTCTTTAATTATTTTAAGTTTTTTCGTCTGTCTGCGCAGCGACGCTTGAACAATTTGTTTTTGCAGCTGTTCTGAGACATATGTATCAATTAAAAAAGAGGGATCGTAAGAAGAAATTTCAACAATGTGGTCTTCTATTGTACTTGGCCGCAGCCCTCGTATAACGGATATTTCCTCTTTACTCTTTTTTTGCAAAAGAAGTTCTTTTGTCTTTAGGGCAGTTGCTGTAAGCCCCTGGCTGTTTCCGATGTCCTTGATAAAAGAATATAAAAATGGATAGGACTCAGGGCGGGCAGATCCTTCCTTAATCAGATAATGAAGTACGCCATTAAAACGGAACCTGGCTTCAGAGCTTTCAATATCAAAGGTTGAAGCACATTGGCCAAAGGTCAGTCCAGGGGCTTTCCATCCGCTTAACCTTGAAACAAATATATCGGAGTCCAGTTTTTCGAGTGTGCATAAAAGCTTATGTAATTCTTGAAACAACGTCTCTGCCGAAGCTTCTTTATCAGGTTTTCTTTTCCATTCTTCTTTCACCCACGTGAGCACAGCATGGTTGTTAGTTACTGGAATGTAGAAAGAATCTTTTTTTAAACCGAACGACAAAGCCTGAACAAAAAGAGAAAGTCTTTGCCACAATATAGAAGCCGCTTTTTCGTATAGCCAGCCGTTGTAATGGTTAGACCAAGGAGGATGAGAAATGAGTTCATTAACCTTTTCCTTTCCTTTGGAGGTTAATGTGCCACTGTCTTTTGAAAGTACTATATACTTCTGTTGAAACGCTAAATCATGAACATCCTGGTTAAATTCTCTTTCACTGTAAGCCGGAAGTGACTGAAATAAGAATAACGTCTGATAAAGCTTTCCATCCTGAATCGTTTGTGCCGTTTTTTTTCCTGTAAGAAGGTGGTAAGCGGATCGCAGTGTACGGTCTCCTTGAATGCGAAAAAGAACAAACAATAGTAGTTTCTGCCTGAATAAAGCCCTTTCTGCCAAAGAAACCACCTTCCTTTTTTAATAGTCTTCATTTCCAGCCGGAATAATAATAATATAAACAAAGCCTACTATATCGGCGTCTCATAAGGTTTTTTCAAGTTTATCTGTTGAAAATTTTATCACGAAAGCATACAATATGAAATAGAAATCAATACGTTATCCATGTAGATAGATGCAATAGAGTCGTGGATAAATTATATATAACAGGAGGATTTCAACATGGCTAAATATACAATTGTAGACAAAGACACATGCATTGCCTGTGGAGCTTGCGGGGCAGCTGCACCTGATATTTATGATTACGACGATGAAGGATTAGCAGAGGTAATCCTTGACGGCGATGAAAATAAAGGAGTAGTAGAAGTACCTGAGGAACTGGAAGAAGACATGGAGGATGCCTTTGAAGGCTGTCCGACTGATTCTATTAAGATTGCTGATGAGCCATTTGACGGCGATGCATTAAAATTCGAATAAAAAAGCAGCTCGTCAGCAGACGAGCTTTTTTTATTCCTTTTCCCATTTATCCAGCGGCGGAGAAAAAGACGGAAAAGTTAAACTCTCTAAAATAAGAGGAACATTATTCAGCCACATTTCCAGTGAGGCGTCAAAGGGAAGAGGGTTTTTCCCGATGCCAGTTTCAATGGTAAACCCGGGACGCTTCCATTCTTTAATAAACCAATCTTTAAACCCGGCAGCACTGGCAGCGGTTTTTACAGGGTGATAAGAGCTGGCACTGGCAAGCCTCTCAGCGAGACTTTTGCACACCTTAGGTTCCATATCCCGGTATCCCCAGTAAATTTCCTGTCCTTGAGAGTGAAATGCCAGCACGTGGGAAAAATCTTCTTTCATTGTAAGCAAGTATATGCTTTTACTTTCAGGCTCACTGATTGGGCTCGCCCCTCCATAATGGCGGTACCACGGCTGCTTTGGACTTGTTTTAGCCTCCTCCTTCCAGCCGGCTGGCCATTGATGATTTAAATCTACTCCATTTATATTAGCTGACCAATGCCTGAAGTCGGACCAGCCATCATTGATAGCAGCCACCTGTTCATAATGAGAATGTCCTTTGGATAGTCCTTCTTGAACAAGTTCTGCTCCATCAGGGTTTACTAAAGGAACAATAAACAAAGTGGCGTCTTGATACAGCTTATGGGGAGAATAACCGAGCCATGGAGCTTTCGTATTTACTTTTTTTATAAATGTTTTTAAAAAATTCATCAAAAGCCACGAATTCATCCACTCATTGCCATGCCAAGTGCCTGTGAGAAAAATTTTTTTCTGCCCTCTCCCATACTTAAACAGCCATAAAGGCTTCTTCATTACAGACTGGCCGATCTGCTCGACCTTAAGTCCTTTAATCGTTTGACTCTGCAGCAATCTGCGGTCATTTTCAAGCTCTCTCCATCCGTATTCCTCACTGCATGGATATAACTTTTTTCTTTTCGTTGAAGAAGCATTGTCCGGGATTAGGAGGTGTCTTCCCGGATAAAGATAGGAGTGTGATGAAGGAATCTCCTTGTTGGCTGCCAGCAGATCCTCTATCCTGATATGAAAACGATTGGCAACTTTCGTTAACGTATCACCGGATGTTGTCTTATAAGTAAATACCATAATCTCCCGCCTTTCTCATGTATGTAAAAGTATATGAGCTTAACCAAAAATGAGAAGGAGGGAATTGACAGATAAGCAGCCTTGTGTTAAATTATCAGACAATAAGAGATAGACAACTGTCTATCTGTCATGGACAATATGATACATGAAATCCGAAGACGAAGAATGACGAAAACCTTGGTCATCCCAGAGAGCCGGCGGTGGTGAGAGCCGGTATGCCAATTTTCCGATAGCCCTTCTGAGCAGTCACTTTGAATAACAGTAGAAGTGAACGGGTAAACCGTTATCTTATGAGCTTAGGCTCCCTAAGGCAGGCATCTCCTGCGAACGAGGGTGGTACCGCGGACTTCCGCCCCTCACGATTATTCGTGGAGGGGTGGAAGTTTTTTAATGGAGCGCTTTCATAACCAAAGGAATTTGCATAATTTATGCTTATTTAGATACAGGCTATGTCCAAAGCACAATGTTGTATGATAAGGTCAAAGCTATAGTGAATGCAGAGTCCAGTGCTTACAATTCATGAGGCTTAGGCTTGAAATACCCTTAGCATAGCTTAGATATAATAAAGGAGAGTGGAGAGGTAATGATTCAGCAGCCAGTTCTTGAACAAACTCAACAGAAAGGAAAGAGTCAGTTGTACAATATACTCGTAGCAGACTCTATGAGCAAAGAAGGATTAGCTCCTCTGCTCAGCAATGAAAATGTAAATTGCGTAGAAAAGAAAGTTGACGAAGTAGAGGATCTTTCCGTGTACGACGCTCTTCTTGTCCGGAGCGCGACGACTGTAACCCCGGAACTCATGGACCAAATGAAGAACTTAAAGATCATAGCTCGAGCTGGTGTCGGTGTTGATAACATTGATATCGATGCTGCAACAAAGCGGGGAATCGTCGTGGTTAACGCTCCTGAAGGGAACACAATCTCTACCGCTGAACATACGTTTGCCATGATCATGTCTTTAGCCCGCAAAGTTCCACAAGCCACCATGTCTATTAAAAATGGTGAATGGAACCGCAAAGGATTCCAGGGAACCGAGCTTCGTGGGAAAACCCTGGGAATCGTCGGTTTTGGAAGAATTGGTACTGAGCTTTCAAAGCGTGCCAAGGGATTTGAAATGTCAGTTCTCGTATTTGATCCTTATTTGCCTACATCACGTGCTGAAGAGCTCGGCGTAACCACAGCAGATTTAGACGAGCTTCTGTCCAAAGCTGATATCATTACCGTTCACACACCGCTTACAAAGGATACAAAGGGTCTTCTCGGCATGGAAAATATTGCAAAAACAAAAAAAGGCGTGTACCTCATCAACTGTGCCCGTGGCGGTATTATTGACGAAGAAGCTCTTGAGCATTATATCGAGAACGGACATGTGGCAGGAGCGGCTCTGGACGTGTACGAAGAAGAACCTGCTACCAACCACAAGCTGCTTGCCCATGAACAAGTCATTGGAACGCCTCATATAGCTGCTTCCACAAAAGAAGCACAGTTAAACGTGGCTGCCCAGGTTTCTGAAGAAGTGGTAAATTTCCTTGATGGACTTCCTGCTCTTAATTCAATCAACCTTCCTACGATGTCTAAAGAGCTTTATGAAACGATCAGGCCTTATTATGAACTAACGAAAAAAATGGGAGATATTTTATCACAGGTAATGAAAACACCTGTCCAGGAAATTGATGTTCAATACGGCGGAGAGGTTGCTGACCTGGATACATCTGTCTTGACAAGAGCCCTTATGGCCGGGTTTTTAAGCCATCGCGTGGATGCACCTGTCAATGATGTCAATGCTTCTCTTATTGCGAAAGAGCGAGGCATTATCTTTGGTGAGAAGTATCTGACAAATACAGTTGGCTATTCCAACCTGATCAAGGCTACTGTTCAGGGAGAAGGACGCACTTTTACAATTCAAGGAACATTTGTAAAAGAATACGGCCCACGAATTGTCCGTATCAATGATTTTAACGTTGACTTTTATCCAACAGGGCATTTAATTTACATTCAGCATTCTGACAAACCAGGGGTCATCGGAAAAATGGGACAGCTGTTAGGTGAGCATAATGTCAATATCGCAACCATGCAGGTGGGACGCCAGCAGGAAGGCGGAGATGCCATCATGATGCTTGCGGTAGACAAAGAGGTTACAGATGAGGTTGTTAAAGATTTAACCTCTATCGAGGAAATCACGTACTCTGATAAAATTGAATTGTAATTACCTGTAAAACAAACTCCCTTGCGATTCGCGCAAGGGAGTTTGTTTATTGTATACTTGGTACCTTAATGAACCGGCCATATGTAGCGAAGAATCCTACTCTGCTGCACGGGCTTTTTTTTCTGTAAAAATTGCTTCCCTTGCTGAGAAAGTCTTGCATGCCCCTCTTCTTTTACAATGAGGTGCTCCATCTCTGCCACCTTCTCCATGAAACGGTATAAAGAGATACCTCCCGGGCGCCTGTGTTTACTTAAAAGCTGGTAACACAAAGCCGCTTCAATTCCTTTCCAAAAGCGTCTGTGTAAAAAACCGTCTCGGTCCAGCCTGATTGTTTCATGCTTTTCTATCTTTCGCAGGAAAAATAGAAAGGAGTCATAAAGGAGTTCTTCCTGTCCCTGTGAACCAGCCTGTTCGTTTAACCAGAGAAGGAGCGAAGCATCCACAGTAATAGTTTCATCCTCTTCCCATTTCATTTCCATTCGATCCTTTGTCTTCGTAGGTTACTTAAATTGTATCATAACTTAACTCTTTCAACGATCTTTTCATTTTCTCTACAAAGACACTCCTCTTCTGCAGTTTCACTGCTGCTTTCTTCTGAAGCAAGCGTAGATAGACTGAGAAATAAAAAGACAAACCCTACCACCAGCGCAAAAACAAAAACCACTAAAAACCGTTTACTATAATCAGCTATCAAATTTCTTTTCTCTCCTTTGCACACAAACTGAGGTTAGTGTATGCCGCACAGCCTTATTATAGAACTTACTTAATCCATTGCACCGAATTCAAGAAGCTGGACATCAACATGAACTTCTGCCTCAAGTGCAGGATATATGTTTTCTTTCCATTCCTCTGGATCCCAATCTCTCGTACGGCTCCGGTATTGTTCACCAAAGCCCAGAGGATCGATATTCTGCTCTATGAAGTAATTGATTAATCGCTCGCCTGTTGCCTTTATCTGCCCTTCTATAGACTCTTCAACAGCTTGAAGGTCGTTTGGATCATCAAGAGCCAGCTCGCCGACATAGTCCTCCACGTTTCCTTTTATATCAAGACGAACTTCATAATGAGGAACCGGATCTCGGCTGACTTCCTCGTACTCATGTTTCGTTTTTACGTTATTCATATGAAGAGTAGCATCAACCCCTTCTTTGTCAATGTCGAAGGTGTGAGTACCTCTTCTGGATCCTTCATTCATGATTTTAAAGATAAAAGACTCATCGGGTCCTAAATGCCCCACCTTATATTCCCCGTCAAACAACGCTAAACCGTTTAGCTTTAAGGTTTCTTCATGAATCGTAAAGAAAGGCAAATAGGCATCACGGCCGTCACTGTGAATGTCGAAAACAAAGCTATGAAGGTTCGTAGCCGGAATCTTTTCTTCCTCCTCGGCTTGGTCAATGAGATTTGCGTAATACATACCGACTCGTTCTCTTGCCCCAGTCAGATCAGTATCAATCCCATCGTGCGCTCTTCCTTCCATGACTGCTACATGAAGCTGGTTGCCCACCCGTGGGTCCCGATAAAAGCTACTTACAATATCACTAATTCCATACTGCTCGGCAAAGGGGTGGCCAAATACAAGAATTCTCATCTGTCCGTACCGAAGAGGTCGTTGCCATTCAGTATTTAAATCATCCCTGATTTCTTTCGGACTCTGTCCTTCAGTTTCCATTATGATCACTTCAAGCTGACCTTCTTCTCCCATTTCAAAATAGCTGGGAAAAGCAACTGTCTGCTCCATTGTTCCCTCAGTTTCCCCTAAGTCAAATGCCGCGATTTGTACCATGGTTATATCATCAAGTATTTTTGTTTCCATACAGCCGGATAATAAGAAAATAGGGAGAAATACCAAGAGTAGACTAACCTTTTTGATCATTGTTTTTGCTCCTTTTTGAAACAATCAGCTGAATTATAAACAGAAGAGGAATATATACAGTCAGAAAATAAAAGCCCACATTGGATACATAATCATTAAACTGGTCAATTCTCTGTCTGCTCTGAAACACTGGCATTATCACTACCATTGCTGTTAAAAAAAAGATAAGAGCATAGCGCTGGCGAATGGGAAACATCCGTTTTATCCCCCTGCTTGCTGCCCATAATGCAAGTGCAATATTTGGTGCAATAATAATCAGCCACAAGGAAACCCCGATATATTCAAATCTTTCAACAAAGGGGAGCTCAATAACCTTCAAAAGCGTCAATGTAGCCCAAATTGTTCGGTTCAGCTGTTCTTCACTGTAAAAGGCAAGGCTGACGAACATTAAAAGAGTATAAGAAAAGACTGTTACCCAATGACCGAGCTGGGCCCATTTTTGGGAATCAGATGCGTTTTTAATAAATGGATAAAACATCAATATAAATTCAATGCCAAGAAAGGTTAAAGCTGTGTCTTTAGCTCCCAATAAGATCTCTTCCAGGCTGTGCTTCCAAATCGGTAGCAGGTTAAGAAATTGGGCATATTCCAGGGGAAGCAAAAGAATAAAAACGATTGCGCTTGGAAGAACGACTCCAATTACACATAAACCGACTACGGCCCGAAACCCTCCAAGGATCAAATAATAGAAAAACACAAAGGAAATCATTCCTAGCACCCAGGGGGGAAGTTCTTCAAACATCCACACTTGGACAACCTCGACATATGTACGGTTAACAAGGACAGCCAAAGCAAAAAAATAAAGGACCATTAGAAAGCTGAGAATACATCCAAGCCACTTTCCAAATAAACGACGGTGGATTTCAATGATATCCGTGTTATGTGCCCGTAAAATACTGTACATCATCGATAGTGCAAGTGAAAAAACAGTACCTGCAATAATTACCGAAATCCATCCGTCATAGCCTGTACGTTGTACGACTACCCTTTGAAAACCTAGAATTCCAACTCCTACCTGAATAGCATGAACAAGAAAAAAGACCATAGGAGGACCAACTTGAAAATTTTCTTTTATGTTGCTGTCCATTGTGGCCCTCCTCCTTTCTTATTCATCGATATCCTTTTTCTGTACTGCTTTTTGAAAAGGCACCCTTTTGGCAGAGATCGTCCGACTGTGAACAGGTCTACTCGTAAATGTATTAAAGGGCAACCTGATAAAAGCATCTTTCCAATCCTGAAAACGTAGAGGATAAAAGGGAGCTAAGTAGGGACGCCCAAGCGAATTCAACTTAATTAAATGAACGAATGTAAAAAGAACGCAAATAACGATTCCTAGCCCTCCTAACATAGTGGCTGCAATCAAGTATGGGAACCGGATGATTCTTATTGTATTACCCATTTGATATACCGGAGTTGTAAAGGAAGCCAAAGCAGCCAGGGCAACAATGATGAGTAATATATTACTGAGAAGACCTGCTTCCACAGAGGCCTGCCCAATAACAATTCCGCCTACGATACCAATGGTCTGGCCGACTTTCGTTGGTAGACGGGCACCAGCCTCTCGTAACAGCTCAATCGTTAATTCTAGAAAAAGTGCCTCTATGATGGGAGGGAAAGGAATGTTTGCCCGAGATAACACTAAAGTGATTAATAAATCCTCTGGGATCATTTCATAGTGATACGTTAAAACAGCGACATAAATGGGTGTTGCGAGTATTGAAAATGCCACGGCCATAAAACGGAGTAGCCTTACAAAGGAAGCAATCTGCCAAGGGAGATAATAATCTTCCAGGGATGAAAAAAACTCGATTAATGTAGAAGGCGCGACGATGGCTTCTGGTGATCCATTGCTAATAAATATTACTTTGCCTTCCGTGATCGCAGCGGCAGCCCGGTCCGGGCGCTCTGTATTAATAAATTGTGGAAAAATAGAGTACGTGTGATCCTGAATCATTTGCGCCAGGTTATTACTGTCTAACACCTGGTCTGTTTCAAGCTCAGTTATACGCTGAATGACCGTATTAACATTTTCTTTATCAGCTACACCATCGAGGTAAATAACTGCTACCTTCGTCTGCGTGACAGAACCTACTTCAATTTCTTTAATACAAAGGTTAGACAAAGGGATCCGTTTTCGGAGCAGGTGAATATTTGTTTCTAACGTTTCTACAAATGCTTCCTGAGGCCCGGCTACACTGAACTCAACCTCAGGCACTCCAACATCTCTTTCTACCACACTCGGGGAAGAAAGGAGAAGCCCTTTTGTTTCTCCTTCGGTTCTTTGCAGGAATACATACCCTTCAAGTAAGAGTTTTTGTATATCTGAAAATTGGCTTGCTTCCAATGTTTCTTCCGTGGACACAATGTTTGCGATATCTTTATAGTCTCTCCATTCCTTTTCTTTCAACGGGAGAAGAATGTTTTGCTGGTAATAGTCTTCTTCTATTAAGGTATCAAAGTAATAAGCATATACTTTTCCATAAGGCGTAAAGACAGCTTTCTTAGTAAAGTCATTACTGTTTCGTTCAAGTCGCTGCAACCCTTCTTGAATGGTCTCTTGCGGCTCTTCTTTATTTTGTTTATTCTGCTTGCTTTGAAGAAACCTTAATAAAAACATCTCTTTCTCCCTCCCCTCTATTGAATTTAGTATGAGAGAAGGCTCGTTTCTTTATTCTTATAACCTTGGGTAAGCTGCTTTTTGCATGGTAAAGTTTTTGAAAAAACAGCAAAAGGACCTCCTATGATGGAAATCCTTTGCTTCTGCTTCTCTGGATGAATAAACTAAGGCTTACTTTTTTTCATTTTGAGGATGATAAAATATTGACCGTCAGTTCCCCTTGATTTTTATTTATTTTTGTTTCGATCAATATAGGGTCTTCATTTGAATTTTTGAACCTGAAGTCAGGTCCTCCCCAGGATACCGTGGCGTCTCTTCCAGGTGGCACGTACCCGATGTCTTTGGAATGTGTGTGTCTCTCCGTCACCGCTAAACCCGCTTGTTCTACGGCATTAAATAGTGTGCTTGAAGTTTGGCATATCCCTCCGCCAATTCCCCATACAAATTGTTGATTTACAATTTCCTTTGCCGGCTGGTATCCTCTGTCTTCCGTTCTTTCCCCTACCGCATCATTAAAAGAAAATTCCTCACCAGAGGGAACAATGTGATAGTGAAGACTTTCTGCGGAAAGATTAATATTTTCAGAGCGTCCAGCGTCACCGCCATTGAAATATGTAGTAAAGCTTCCTAAGTTCTTATCTGTTATCCCCTTGAGGTCTTCTGGCTTAAGCAGTGGCGGAATCTCTTCCACGGCGATTTCAAGGACATTTTCATCAAAATCCATCTGTAATAATGCTTTTTGAGTCTCTTCTTTATTCAATCTTTTTCCTGGAGACCCTTCGACTACTTCCCCATTTTCTGTCAACCCAGGGTTTTTTGCTGGTTCATACACTAATTTGTCAAGCTCTTTCAAAAACGCATGCAGCTTATTTCTTTCCCATTTATCTCCTGGCTGGTAGCCATACTCGTGGAGTAAAAATGATTCCAGGGTTTTTCCTTTTTCCTTTGCCTGGATCTCCCACATATATGGAGGTTTTATAAGCGCCGCAGAATTTTCGGCACTGGCTGCAAAGCTTACCTCACGTGCTTCTTCTTGAAAAAGCTGAACGAAAATACCTGCGGCTACAAAAAAGATGCTGCCAGCTAAGATCGTCTTTTTCATAGATCTCCCTCTTTTTTTGAAGTTTACTTTCTCCTCTTCACTTTATGAAAGGGATGAGAAAAATAAGACCATAAAAAAACCAGGTGAGAAATGGGTTCTCACCTGGTTTTTTTTACTTTTTATTTTTCCCCCGGAAAACAATGGCACTTCTTTCATATTCCACATCGGGAACAGAAAGGCGGAAGTTTGCAACTCTTGCCGCTGCAAAGAAGTAATCAGATAAGCGGTTTAAATATTTTAATACCTCCGGGTTAATATCTTCTTCTTTTTTTAATCCAGCTACTATCCGTTCTGCTCTTCTCGCCACAGTCCGGCACACATGCAGCTCTGCTGCAGCCTGCGAACCCCCGGGAAGAATAAATCGCTCTAACTCAGGAGCTTCCTTAATGTACTCATCTATTTTGTCTTCCAGGGAAGACACCATTTCACTTTTAACCTTTACAGGGGCTTTTTCGTTTACGGTAGCAAGATCTCCGCCACAGTCAAACAATTCGTGTTGAATTTTCATCAGTTCAGGGACAATATCAGGGAACAGTTCAGGATCCATGACGCTGACTGCTTTTCCAACAAATGAATTTAATTCATCACAAGTTCCGTAGGCTTCAACGCGAATGTGGTCTTTGTCTCTTTTTCCGCCAATGATGCTTGTTTGGCCGCTATCACCAGTTCTTGTATATAATTTCATATTACTCCTTCTCCCTTCCTTTTAAAAGCTTCGCTATACCAAACCATAATACATACGCCTTTTCAGACTTTTTCACCATATATTGATAGAGCCTGCCGGTTTCGTCACGCCACGTTCTATCTTCTTCATCAACAGGGACAATTCCTTTGCTTATATCCGTGCCTATGATAAGTAACAGCCTTCCTTCTTTGTTTCTTTCCCATTCCAGCCAATGCTCTATGCTGCTAAGCACAGCCCCATAATTCCCAGCACACTGTTTCATCCAATGTTCCATTCCTTCTAATATCATAATGTCTTGAGAAGAATCATCACAAGAAAGACTGTCGCCATCGTATGCACATGCCCATACATACTCCCTTTGTGATTCATGCAAGTACGTCTCTTTTACCCATTGGCGTTTCCCGTTGAAGGCACCACCTGTAATGAAATGCATACTCTCCCCCCTTCTCTTTCTTGAAAAGAAGCCTTAATCCCCCCTCCATAGGGGATGTGCCACAATGAAGATTTCTGATCTGCAGCCACCTTGATCCACTCTCTGATAACGCCTCCATGTGTGAAAATCACTGTGTTCTCTGCTCCATGGTTCCATGCAGTCTCCCATGCTTCCTGAATTCTGAAATGAAAAGCTGATAATGTTTCACCTCCAGGCGGGGAAACAAGTGACGGGTCGTTAAGCCATTGACGGTACCTGGGATTTTCTTTTAAATCTTCATATGTTTTTCCTTCCCACGTGCCAAAATGGATTTCTCTCCAGCCTTGATCAATGATTGGTTTCTTCCAAGGATAAACCATTGATGCTGTTTCCTGGCATCGCAAAAGATCACTGGAGAAAAGAAGACATGAGGAAGGGAGGTTCAGCTCTTTTATCAGGTGTGAGGAAGGCTCCCAGCTGCTTTGTAGCGAAGGGTTGCTCCAGCCGCAATATCTCCGCTGTTCGTTGTACTCAGTCAGACCATGGCGAAGTATCCAAATGTAACGAGTGTCATCCATAATAATGTTTCCGTCCCTTCACTTAATGCTCCTGCCATATCTCCATTTACCCCGCCAAAGTGTCTCTTAAAAAAGAAGTAAGCCAAAACATAGCCCCCAGTCACTGTAATACATAACAGGAAAGTCAATTCAAAAGACAAAGGAAACAGAAAAAGAAGAAGAAAGGCAAGAAACACAGCAGCGAGTACATCTTTCTTTTCTATTTCTGTCCGAAACCAGGCGGCCAGACCTTGATGGGAAGCTAACGGTGCAAGGGACAATAAGCAAGCCATTGAGACTCTTGCCAGCATAGGGATACAAATAAGGAGAAAGAAAAGCTCCCAGGTAAATAATCCTTGTGCTTCATATAGAAAAAGAAACCTTCCCCCAAGGAGGAAAACTACTGATAAGACAGCAAAAGACCCAACGTGGGGATCTTTCATTATTTTCATTTTCTTTTCTTTCTCCTGGCGTGAGCCTACCGCATCACTGACATCCATCCAGCCGTCAAGGTGAAGACCGCCGCTAAGCCCAGCCATGATAACAAGCAAGAAAAAAGCGGTGACGGCAGGAGGAAGCCAGGGAGAAGCAAGTAAATAAAACAACGCGCCTATCCCGCCAATACATGCACCGGTAAGGGGAAAGAAGGGTAGAGACCTCCTGGCTGAAGCTGTACTCCAATCCACTCTCTTTCCAGCCGGGATCACCGTAAGAAAGCTTAAGGCAAGAATCATGCCCTTGTACCACCTCATTGTTTGTTCCTACCCTTCATCAAAAGGGGGATATCATGTTCCACCATATACGCCTTACCTGCTAAACGTATAAGCTGCTGATGAAGCCTTCCTAAAGCCGCCATATACTGATAAACAAACGGATCATCTGGGACCGGTTCCTGAAAAATATCATTACTAATTAAAATTAAGTGCCTGCTCTTTTTCTTCAAATCAATGGTCACGTTCATCATGCGCTCCCCGACATCGTCTACAGGCAGAGCATCTTGAACTGAGCTCTCACTGTAAAATAACTCATTACTCAGCCAAGTGGTCACGCAATCGAGAAAAACCGTGTCTTTCTTGGTAACAAGGGGAACGCATTCATGAAGATTTCTTGCTTTTTCGATCGTTTCCCAGCTCCTGGCACTTTCTTCTCTCCTTGCTTGATGTTCATCAACCCGGCTCTTCATCTCCTCATCTGTTATCTTTGAAGTAGCTATATATATCAACCTTCCATCCCTGTCCACTTCTTTTTCTGCCAATTCCTCGCCAAATTTACTTTTTCCGCTTCTGACGCCTCCGCAAATGAAAGTCATCATCGCTCTTTCCATCCTTGCAGGGCTGCCAGGAGACGGTTGTTTTCTTCATTCTTTTTTACTGCCATTCGTATGTAGCTCCCATTCAAACCAGAGAAATTGTAGGTGTGTCGCACATGAATTCCTTTCTCGGACAGGAAGGTAATCAAAGGTAATAAATCTTTAGCAGGGTCTTCTCGAAGAAGGTAATAGTTTACAGTTGCAGGAGAAATGACAAAGCCCAGTTCTTCCAGTTTGGTTTTCATCCGCTCACGCTCTGTGGCAATCATGTTTACTGATGCGTCTGTAAAACTCTGTTCTTTGAATGCTTGTTTTATCGCGCATCCCGCTATATTATTTACGCTCCATGCAGGCATAAGCTTCTCTGCTTGTCTTACTTTATCAGGTGAAGCAATCAGATACCCCGCTCTTAACCCGGGTATTGAAAACATTTTTGTCATTGAACGGATAATGATCAGGGTGGGGAAGGTGTGTCTCCAGGATAATAAATGGCGATGATTAACGGTAAAATCGTAAAATGCTTCATCGCAGACTATATCAATATCCCTATCATGACAGGCTTGAAACATTTGTCGCAGCAGTTCCTCCCCATAGGAAACACCAGTGGGGTTATTGGGATGAGAGAAAAACACGGCATCAACACTGGAAAGTGCCCCAAGAAAATCATGCAGGGAAGGCTGCCACTGGTTTTCTTCTTGGGCCATGATTGTTTTAATCCTTGCTTCGTTTGCCTCTAAAGCCGTGCGGTATTCTGCAAAGGAAGGCTCTATTAAGAGTACGGTTTTATCTTTATATAATCGGGCAAGAAGAAAGATAATCTCCGATCCCCCGTTGCCAGCTAACACTTCCTCTTTCCTTACTCCTGCAGCTTCTGCTATAGCCTTTCTTACATCCTCGCCCTGGGGGTGAGGATAATAAAAGGCTGCTTCCATCCAGGACGGCCATAACTCTCTAAACGAATCAGGTGGTCCAAAGGGATTCGTGTTTACACTGAAATCAAGAATGTCCTGGGGTACTGAGGTACCAAGTCTTCTGGCTAATTCATTTGGCATCGCTCCGTGTTCAGGCCAATGCATAGACAACTCCTCCTATTAACCAGCAAAAAAGTATAAATACTGCTACTGTCTTTTTCATGATATGAACGGCTTCTAAAATTCGATCAGGAGCAAGTTCTTTTGTTCCCCTGCCAAAATGAGGCCTGGATACCATTTTACCGTGATACCTA
This sequence comes from Thalassorhabdus alkalitolerans, assembly GCF_042656525.1. Taxonomy (NCBI): domain Bacteria; kingdom Bacillati; phylum Bacillota; class Bacilli; order Caryophanales; family Bacillaceae; genus Thalassorhabdus; species Thalassorhabdus alkalitolerans. The sequence goes on along the minus strand of NZ_JBHSOZ010000010.1, from coordinate 86,116 downwards.
GTCTCCCCGCCAAGAGTAACACCTAGTATGTATGCCATGGCAGCTTCCCCATACCCGCTGTTTGGGCTGTCATGAAGCTTTGCGTCTCTCATGGTTCCTTTCATGCTTTCGAAAGTAGAGAGAGGTTTGCCAGCGCCAGCACTTATCACCATTAATAAAGCAGTCAGCCGTGCCGGAACAATATTTGCCAGATCATCTGCCCTGGCAGCTGCCCAGCCAAAATGAAGGTATTTGCTTGTTTTGTAACCGACCATTGCATCACACGTATTAATGACACGATAAAGGTAAGCAAGAGGAGCTCCTCCAATAAGGGCATAGAAGAGAGGCGCTGTTACACCGTCAGACGTATTTTCGCCCACACTCTCCACAGCCGACCTTACCATATCCTTTTCTTGCATCGTCTCTGTATCCCGGGAAACGATCATCGCAGTCTGTCTGCGAGCCTCATTTGTGTCTCCCTCTCTTAGAGGCTTGGCAATATTTTCAGCCGCTTTTTCTAAACTTCTCTGTCCGATCGCAAGCCAAATCAGCACAGTCTCAGTAAGTACACCAACGACTGGATGGATGCTGTAAGCGACAACAACAGCGGCTGATATGACACCAAGGGTACAAAGGCAGACAATAAAAAGGAGAACTCCCCCTCTGGCTTTTAAAAAAGTGCCCTTATTTAATTTCTTTTCTAAAAAAGAAATGAGAGTACCCATTACTACCACCGGGTGCGCTTTTGAATGAGGATCACCCAGGAAACGATCGAGCAGCACCGCTCCGGTCAGTGCCATCAAATGATACATCATCAAGCCATTGTTTCCTTCCTGCGAAAATAGGCAGAAAGCGATTCTGTCACAGCTTCATAAACCCCTCTTCCGATTTGGCGGCCAAGAGGCGTAACCGTTCCCCCATACTCATGCGTCTTTCCCTGCTGGCTTGCCGCCACCACGATACTATCCGTAGACGTGCCTGTCGCAATCGTTTTTGTTCTCTCATCCATTATCCCGAAGTCTGCAAGAGATTTTGCTTTCGCTTCCGTAGCGGTCATTAAAGCCTGAACAAAGGCGGCATCAGGAAGCGTGCCGTCTATAAACACCCACATATTAATTGTGCCCGCTGTTTCTTTAACGGATTGATGAGTATGTGCTCGAGCTGCATCAACGGCATTGGAGGTGCCTGCCGTTACCATGATCAGCAAATCTGCATCCTCAGTAGAAAATCTGCGGAAGGCGGCGTCTTCCAGAACAGCTGCGGTCATCATGCCTACAGTATCTGCATCGTCAATATCTCTTTGTTGTAAGAACTGACGAAACTCTTCTTCCGTATTATCACAATGATAATCATAAGGGACGTGCCGGTTAACAAAATGGCTGGCCCATCCTATTCCTGATCCGATAACTGCTGAAGAACAAGTTTTAAAGGGAAACGGTACACTAAGGTGAATGATTTCCTCAGTTGTCTTCTTTTCAATATTTGTCAGCACGTTCATAGATCTCTCCTCTTTACTAGGAGTAAGTGAAAGAAGGGGGCTGGGTACATCCGGATGTTCCTTTCGTGTAATGGCCGTTTCGTAAACTTCCTCCAGCAGATTTCCTTCCATCACCTTGGCAGGGGGACCGAGAGCCTTTTCTTTCCCTTTATCCATGAGAAGCACTCTGTGACAATACATAGAAGCCATATTTAAATCGTGGAGAACTGCCACTACCGTTAACCCTTTTTCACGTGTCCAGCTTTTCAGCGTGTCGAGCAGGCTCATTTGAAAAGAAACATCCAAATGATTGGTAGGCTCATCAAGCAATAATATGTCTGGTTCCTGGGCCAGCGCTCTGGCAAGCATTACTCTTTGCTTCTCACCGCCGCTTAACTGGCTAACCGACTTCTCCGCAAAGTGAAGGACATTGGTTTCCTGCATTGCTTGGTGGATGACTTCTTCATCAGCTGATGTGGTTAAACCAAGCCACCCCTTTTGATAAGGATATCTCCCAAGCTCCACAACCTGTCTGACACTATAGGAGAAGGCAGTCTCTGCATGCTGGGGGAGTACCGCCATTTTTTTTGCCAGTTCTTTCGAGGAGTAATCCATAATATCCTTGTCACCGAGAAGAACTCTTCCTGAAGAGGAAGAAAGGGCGGCATGAAGGATTTTTAATAACGTGGACTTTCCGCTTCCATTTGGACCTAGTATTCCAAAGATTTCCCCTTTGTTAATGTTAAGGTTAATGTCCTTTACGACATCTTCTTTATTTGTATAACCACCGGAGATATGTTCAATCGTCAGCACGTTTCTGCACCTCCTTTTCTGCTTAAAGCTTTTTGCGTTCTCTCAGGAGAAGCAATCCAAAAACAGGAGCACCAATGATTGCTGTTAATACACCAATAGGGAGTTCCGTCGGGGCAATCAGAGTCCTTGCTGCCATGTCTGTTAATACGAGAAATCCCCCTCCTATCAGTAGCGATAACGGTAAATGATGACGGTGGTCAGCTCCAAACAACAGACGGACCAGGTGAGGTATAACCAGTCCGACAAATCCAATCGTTCCTGAGACCGCTACTGCTGACCCTGTTAACAAGGATGCTCCAAGTAAGATGGAAATCTTTCTTGCTTCTGTATTTACTCCTAACGTTTTAGCTGTCTCTTCACCAAAAACCATTGCATTCAGTTCTCTGCTGTTTGCAAACAAAATAACAGCTCCTGTTATAAAGAAAGGAAGCATAAGAAGGACATGACTCCACCCTCTCATTGATACACTCCCCATCAGCCAGGTTATGATCTGGCGAAGTTCCTCACCTGTTAATGCAATCAAAAGAGACATCAACGATCCTAGAAATGAACTGAATATGATTCCGGCTAAAATAATAGTTTCTGTAGCTAAATTCTTTTGCACAATCCTGGCAAAAAACAGGACTAGAAAAAGAGTCAAAAATCCGGAGATCACACTGACAAAAGGAAGAGTAAAAGCTCCAATCAGCGGGAGAGAAAGCCCAAGAAAAAGAACAATCACAGCACCAAGAGCTGCCCCGGATGATACACCCAGTGTGAATGGATCTGCCAGGGGATTTTTTAAAAATCCCTGAAAAGCAGATCCTGCCATGGCTAGAGACGCCCCTACCAAAAGGGCAAGAGTTACGCGAGGAAGACGGATATCCAAAATAATGTTTCGCGTAACGGAATCGATGTCAGCGCCTAGTGGTATCCCGGCACCTTCCTGAAGAAGAACTATCACTGTCGTTGAAAAAGGAATTCCAATACTGCCAATTGAAATACCAATAATAAGGGCTGCAAAAAGGAAGAGAACACTCCCTCCATAAGCAGCCCACTTTTTTTTATTCGTTGTTAAAGACATCAGGATAAACCAGCTCAGCAATTGCTTCAGCACCGTCTACTAAACGAGGTCCTGGTCTTGTAACTTTATCTGCATGTACATCGTAAATTCTTTCATTTTCTACAGCTGGAATGTCACTCCAGCCTGATCGTGAAAGAATTTCTTCTTCAGGATCTTCCACATAAAAACCATAGGTTGTAATGATCACATCGGGATTTAAGGCGATAACATCTTCTTCACTGTACTGAACCCACCCCTCTTCATTTTGGGCAGCATTTTCAGCATTGATCATTTCCAGAATCTCATGTAAAAAGGTGTTTGTACCAGTAGTATAAATTTCTGGAGCCGGCCCCACCTCAAGCCAGACTGTTTGTCTTTCATCCTCGGATATTTCCTGGGCTTGTTCCTGGAGCTCGTTAACACCTTCCTGCATCTCAGCTACAAGCGTTTCAGCCTCCTCATACGTCCCTGTGGCCGCACCGATCATTTCAATTGAATCGTAAGCATCATCAAAGCCAGAAGCTTCATTTACAAATAAAACGGTTATATCTGCCTCCTGCAATTGATTGAAACCTTCCTCACTGAAGTGAGCGGATGACTCATGAGCCAGAACAAGATCAGGCTCTAATGACAAAATGGTTTCCACATCGAATTCCATCCCGCCTACACTCTGAATATCATTCACTTCTTCCGGGTATGTATCGTTGTCAGTAACTCCCACAATGCGATCTCCGGCTCCTAATGCAAAAGCAGTCTCTGTATTGCTCGGAATCAAGCTGACAATTCTTTGAGGCTCTTCCTCAATTGTAACTTCTTCACCAACAGCATCTTCAATCGTCACTGGAAAATCGGCTTCTGCACCGTCTTCTCCGTCGGCATCAGTGTCTTCTTGCGGCTCCTCAGCTGCCTCTTCTTCCATAGATTCTTCAGTCGTATCCTCGGCAGCTTCTTCTCCTGTATCCTCTGTCTCTCCGCATGCTGCTAAACTCATTACTAAAAGTACTGACGTACCCATTACCCATTGTTTTCTCACTCTTTGTCTCTCCTTTTACTTTCCGTTCTTTCTCTATAATGGTGAAAGGACTCGATACGGCAGCTTTTCCTGTTTTTTGGTCAATAACATCCTATAGATGCAAAAAAAAGCTCCCCTTTTTCAAAAAGGAGAGCATACATGTGTATAACCTAAGTCACTGTAAGACAGCCGTAAGGCAGTTACCACGTCTGCTTCCACCTTTTCCTCGAAGGCCTGGCATATATTCATCTAAGGCAGGTCTCCTGACTTCCGCGTTCTGGATCAGCCTGCCTTCCCAACCTGCTTCTAGCAGACAGTGGCTTGATAGGCGTTCCACGCGTATACAGTGGCGGGACCGTGCCGGATTTTCACCGGGCTTCCCTTTTAACATTTCCCTTGATAGGAAATTGACCATAGATGTGAACGGTATTTTGTTTTCTCCATATTCAAAGTATACAGGATATTTTTTGTTTGAAAAGATGCTTTTTCAGCAAATTTTTCATTTTCCCTTTATTTCTCCTTATGGCAAATAAAAATTTGTCGAGGAGATGTGGCGGTTTGGTAAGGGGAAGCATCATAATCCCCAAAGTGAGATTGAATAGTGAAACCGCTGCTTTCAAGCATACTTTTAAGCTCCTCTGAAGAATAAAGCTTCACTCGTTCCAGGTATTCTCTTTTAGACTCATTTTCGTAAATTGTAATCGTTTTCGCAACAAACCCATTCTCAATTTTCCTCTGCTGCCTGATGCGAAGGCCGTCCTTATTTGATTCATCCACTGCTACTAGGTTTTTCGTAACATACTCAGGATTTAAATAGTCAAATAAAAACCAGCCCCCAGGCTTTAATGCTTGATAGGCATTTTTAAAAACAAGCTCATTTTCTTCATCATCCGGAAAATAACCAAAACTTGTAAATAAATTAAATACAGCATCATATTCATTGCGAAATTGAATATTTCTTACATCCGCACGCATGTATTTAATGGAAAGATCACTGGTCAAGTCAATCGCTTTTTTCAATAAAACAGCTGATAGATCAACCCCGGTTACGTCAAAATCCTTACGGGCAAGCCATCGGCAATGGCGTCCATGACCACAGCACAGATCCAGCACTGTCATCTTTTTTTGAAGAGGAATATAGGACATTAATGCTTCAAGCTCCCGAGCTGCTTTTTGTTCATCCCTGTGATCATAAATTCTCAGGTAGTCTTCCTGAAAGCTTTCTTCGTACCATTCTCTCAATGTGCCCCCTCCTTTCCCTGAACTTTTGTATGGAGCTTGTAAGTGTTCATCGGACAAAGACTGAGAGGGCTTTCAGCCTGTGCTGCCCTCTCCCTTCTTTATTACCATGCCAAAATAATTCTCTTTTCAACAGCACTACGAAGACAAATAACTTCGGGGTTTTTAAATGTCTTCTCTTGGTATATGAAAGGTAAAAGTCGTACCCTCCTCCACTTTACTGTGAGCAGAAATCTGGCCGTTGTGTCCCTCCACAATATTCTTTGCGATAGCAAGGCCAAGGCCCGTTCCTGAGCGGCCCCGGGTTCTGGCTTTATCCGCCTTATAAAAACGTTCGAACACAAAGGGCAGGTCTTCTTCTGGTATACCTGACCCAGTGTCCTCCACATCAACAGTAACTCCGGATTTGTCTGTTTCCACACGAAGTGTCACGGTTCCGCCAGCCTCCGTATGACGAATGGCGTTATGAATTAAGTTCGTCAGCACCTGCTCATATCTGTCTGGATCAACATCCATCACAGGCTCTTCGCCGGTAACTTCGGTTTGAAGATTGACTCCCGCTTCTTTAGCCAGACCGTGAAACTTTCTGGTTATTTTTGCGCTCATTTCATGGATCTGAATCGGTTCTTTATTTAATTGAATATGGCCGGCCTCCATACGGGCAATATCAAGAAGCTCATTGACCAGTCTACCCATTCGGAGAGACTCTTCATATATAATCTGGCCAAGCTCCTTTTTCTCCTCATCTGTAGCTGCAATATCATCAATAATTGCCTCACTATACCCTTGAAGCATCGATATCGGGGTTCTTAGCTCATGGGAGACATTGGCAATAAAGTCTTTTCTCAGCTTATCGTGCTGCTTCTCCTCTGTCATGTCTCTTATCAGCACAACGACCCCTCTCACAAAGGTGCCATCATATAGAGGTGTCATAATAATCGCATAGTGCCGTCCTTGCAAATCAATTTCCGTTACTTGTTCCCGCTCGATCGCCACTACCTGCTGAAAGAGCTTTTTCATATCCTTTGGCAGCTTTTCCAGTGTTAATTCTCCACCCATTTCATAATAATAGGCCTGAAGAAAACGATCTGCAGGAGGGTTAGTAATCAAAATGCTTCCTTTGCGGTCAATCGTTACTACCCCGTCGGCCATACTGCTTAGGACTCGGGAAAGCTGCTCTTTTTCTTGATTAACCTGGGTTACGCTTCTGTTTAGTTCCCGGCGCATTCGGTTAAAGGCATTAGCAAGCTGCCCGATTTCATCGTTAGTGAGTGTTGGAACCTTTGTGTCAAACTTCCCTTCTGCTACTTCAAGTGTGACCTGCCTCATTTTTCGGAGGGGGGCAGTAATCCGGCTTGAGAGAAAAAATGCAAAAATAGTCGTTAAAATAATAGCAATTCCCGCAGAAAGAAGGATAATCTGCCTTGTCACTCCTGTCGTATCCTCTATTACAGCAAGAGACTGATAAAGAAATAATGCGCCATCGTCCTCTCCCATTTCCAGAGGGATACCGACCACAAAGATCTCATTATGGATTTCCTCACCATTTTCATATACCGGAAAATCCCCGTGGGTGACGACACTTTCATTTTCAGTAATGACCCTTGAGAGGATCTCATTTTCTAAGAAAATGTCTGAGGGCAGGTAGACATTATAAGGGTCCTCAGCGGTTGAGGACCAGATGTGTTCCGTGCCTTCAAAGATTGTCAGCCTCGTTTCGTATGAGGCGGCGATCCCTTCGATTGTTTCAAGTGCTTCTATGTCGTCATCATACTCCTCCATTAAAGAAGCGATTACATTCGCATGATTTGTCAGCTGCTCTTCCGCCTCATTTATATGGAACCCTTCAAAAAACTGCAGGAGAAGAACTGTCAGGAGAAGCAGGACGACTGATACAAGTAAAAGAATGGTAAGCCAAAGCTTACCAACAACGCTTCTCCACAGCATTATTCGTTCACAGCCTCAAATTTGTAACCTACTCCCCATACGGTAGAAATCATATTTGCAGCATTTTCTGACACGCGGCTTAGTTTTTCACGGAGCCTTTTTATATGAGTATCTACTGTTCTCAAGTCGCCGAAAAAGTCATAGTTCCATACATCTTTTAACAGCTGCTCTCGTGAAAAGACTTTATCTGGCGACTGAGCAAGGTAGTAAAGAAGTTCATACTCTTTTGGAGTCAGGTTTATCACTTCACCTTCAACCGATACTCTATGGGCATCATTATCAATGGTTAAATAAGGAAAGACCAATACATCCTTTGTTTGCGTTTCTGTTTGGAGGAACTTTGTTGTGGAAGAGCGTCTAAGCAGAGCTTTTACCCTTAACACGACTTCACGGGGGCTGAATGGCTTCACAATATAATCATCCGTTCCGACTTCAAACCCTTGCACCCTGTTTGCTTCCTCTCCTTTAGCTGTGAGCATGATCACTGGTGTCGCTTTTGTTTTTCGAAGCTCCTGGCACACTTCTACTCCATCCATGCCAGGCATCATAATATCCAGTAAGATAAGATCGTATTCTTCGTTTAATGCTAACTCTAACGCCAGTTCACCATGATCGGCTTCCTCAACTTCATAATTTTCTCTTTCTAAATACATTTTCAGCAGACGGCGGATACGATCCTCATCGTCGACTACCAATATTCTTGCTTCCTTACTCATATCGCTTGCCTCCTAATCCTCTTCCTAAGCTGTTAGTCTTCATGACTCGTCACCTAATGAACATATGAAGCCATATCATTCGTACCGTATAAAATGACTGCAGTCATTTTATATCTGTCCATGATCATTCTAACATGATAAGGAAAAGAGCATAAATTAAATGCACTCTTCGCACCTTCCGCTTTCTATACGTTACGCACACAGCATTTCTTGCCCTCTTTTAAAAAATCCTCCCGTAAAACGGGAGGAAAATATTATTAAGCGTACGAGTGCAGCCCTGCTATGACAAGATTTACAAAGATTAAGTTAAACATAATAATAGCAAACCCAATCACACATAGCCAGGCAGACCGTTCACCGTGCCATCCCCTTGAAAGACGCAGGTGGAGATAGGCTGCATAAAACAGGAACGTAATGAGCGCCCATACCTCTTTTGGATCCCAGCCCCAAAATCTCGTCCAGGCAATCTGAGCCCATATCATGGCAAAGATCAGTCCGCCGAGTGTAAAGACAGGAAAGCCGATCGCAATGGCCCGGTAGCTGACTTCATCGACCATCTGGGGATTAACTCCTTTTAAAATGGGCTGTATAGCTCCACCAATCCGTTTTCTAAACCCTAACCGTAATCCCCCGTAAAGGATAAGACCCGAAGCTAGAGCCCAAACAACAGTATTTAAGTCGTCACTCCGAAGCCATTCCGGCATAAAAACTAAGGGATTCATACGGTCTTCGCTAATCAGCTCGCCTTCATTGGGTCCGATCAATGCAGGAAGCTCATACGTAATTTCGGCCTCTGCTCCCTGCTCATTTACGTACTGAAATGTCGCCTCATAGTCCATAAGGTTAAAGACATTGGTAATGATGACAAAACCGAGCACACTGATTAAAGAATACATAATCAGCTCAAGAGAAAAAGTCTTCTTGTTACGCTGGGTAAAGTCAAGCGTACGAACAAGGTATACAAGACCTGCTGCAAAACCTATCGCAAGGATCCCCTGGCCAATGGCAGTCGTAATGACGTGAATATGAAGCCAGTAGGACTGCAATGCTGGTATTAATGGATCCACTTCTCTTGGGAAAATGGAAGCATATGCAATAATCAGCATCACAATCGGCATCGTAAACAAGCCGAGGACATCATACTTATAAATAGCATAGAGAATGATAAAAGCAAGCCCCATGCAGATCCCTAAAAAGGTTGTATATTCAAACATGTTACTTACAGGAGGATGCCCGGCTACTGCCCAGCGGGTAAAGAAATAGCCTAAGGCAAAAATCAAACCAATAATAGAAGCAATAAAACCTAATCGCCCCCAGCGGTTTCCAGACATTTCCCCTTCCTTGTTACGCCATTTTTTACCTGTCACAGAGACAGCAAAAAATATTGTAGCAGCAAGGTAGCAAAAAAAGGCGACTAATAATAAATTTCCACTAAGTGCGGCCATTGCCCTCACTCCTTCGTACTTTCAATTTTCTCATCCAGCTCTTTTTCTTCTTTTTCAGCCGTTTGATCGGCAGGCATTTCTATCTCTGTCTCATCAGTTACAGACTGTATATCTCGCTTTAGAGTCTGATAGTTTTTATTCGTGTGGCCGGCTACCATTACTTCGCTTCCGTTGTATTGAAGCCAGATTCTCCGGTGAGACCAGTAGGAGCCTTGAACGAGACCGATCATAAAGATAATGCCTCCGACAATGATATAAGGAAGGGTCAAGTCTTTGCGAACAGTCAAGGCCGTCACATTGTTGGTTTCGACTCCTGCAAAGCTCATTTCATACTGATTTTCTCCGAACACATCCATATTCTGCTGTATCGCGACAAAGGCGTATTCTCCTTCGTCATCTACGTCAGGACCATGCATTTGGAAAATGAATGCCGGGTTATCAGGAATCCTGGATTCAGTAGAAGGAATACCGTCATCATCAAAGAAAAAGTTTGGAAAATAATCAGAAATGACAACACTGTAACCGTCACCGAGATCATATGAATCTTCAGGGTTATAAAGGTCGATGTCAATCTGCCCGAGGGCCTCTCCTGTTTCCCTGTTCTCCATCGTAAAGCTCATCATGCTGAATTCATTGAGCTTATAATCGGTCTGGTATAAGGAAAAGTTATCTACATTCATCGGTTCATTTACACGGATCTCCTGGCGTGCGATTTCCGTTAAATCACTTTCCGCACCAACGGTTCCCCCTGCTTCCCTTTCATAGAGAACAGCATTGGTCTGAAATGTTTCAACGACTGGGCCTCCGGCTCTTTCAATAGCAGCTCCAAACGTTTCATCATCCTCATCATACAGCTCAACAAAAAACTCTTCATTTTCAAGGTAATACTGACCGCCTGTGCCTGGAATAACCTGTGTTTCCCCTTCACGCACCCACACATGTTCGTCCACATACATGCCGGGGAAGAAGCGGAGCATGGCACCGATAAGAAAAATGATAAGTCCGAGATGGTTCACATATGGTCCCCACCTTGAAAATCTACCTTTTTCCGCTAACAAGTTTCCATTTTCTTCACTGATTTTGTACTTCTTCTTCTCGAGAATGTCTTTAGCCTTAGCAAAAGCTTCTTCCTTATCAGATACCTTGTTTTTCCCATATACTCTTTGTCTTTTTAGAAAACCTTCGTGACGAGTGACTCTTTGGGTTTTTAAAGCTCTGTGCAAGGGTACTACTCTATCAATACTTGCAATAAGAAGCGAGATTCCAAGACCCGCAACTAACGCCATGTACCACCACGAACCGTACATGTTATGGAGCCCCAGTTCATAATAAACCTGGCCGGCTATTCCGTACTCATCCCTGTAATAAATAGATGGATCCTCTCCAGGAGGAATGTACATTTCCTGAGGGAAAATGGTTCCCAGAATTGAAGCGAGCAGAGTTAAAACAATCAGCCAAATACCTACCTTTACCGACGAAAAGAAATTCCATACTTTATCGACTATCGTTTTGTTATAGGTTTGTGACCTTCGTGCTACTCCTTCATAACGCATATTAATAACTTCTTTGTTTTCAGCTGCTTCCTCCAAAGGCTTTCCGCAGGATTCGCACAGCTGAGTGCCATATGGGTTCACATGACCACAGTTATCGCATTTTACCTTGTTGCTCATTTGAACACCTCGTAACTACTGTTCAGGCTTAATCTTTTCCATAAATTCTGCTACCATATCTTCTGTCATCTGTCCCACATGCTTGCCCACCACTGTTCCATTTTCATCTATGAGCAGCGTTGAAGGCAAAGGGCCGATTCCATAGGCATCTACAATATTATTTCCTTTATCAAGTAAGATTGGAAAGGTAAGGTTATGGCGGGATACAAAACGCTGAACCACCAGCTCAGATTCATTTACGTTAACAGCAAGTATTTCTACACCTTGATCCTTAAAGACTTGATACTGGTTTTCCATATAGGGCATTTCTCGTTCACATGGAGGACAAAAGGTTCCCCAAAAGTTAAGAAAAACCCCCTGGCCTTCATAATCTGCAAGCTCTACCCTCTCTCCTTCCAGGTTTTGAAGGACGAAATTAATGGCTTGATCCCCTTCAGCTACTACCTCCTGCTCAGAGAAAAAGTTCATGTAAAACGTATACAACAGAGCTGCCGCTATGGCTGATAACACAGTACTTCTAACGATAAGCCTGCGTTTTTTATTCATTTTTCCTTCCTCCTGCCACCTCAAAAAATAAAGAAAATAAGTGATCAATCGACATCTTTTCTCACGCCAATATTATTATAACGTTACTTGTCTGTTTATGGGTGACTGCCTTTTGAAACTTATGTGACAGCAAGCTCCCTAAGCTTTTTAACTTCTATTGGCTTAAGTGCCCTTGCTTCCCCGGGTTCCATACCTTCCAAAGTCAGGAAGCCGTATTTCTCCCTTTTCAGCTTCAAAACAGGGTGACCTATCGCTTCAAACATCCTTCTCACTTGCCTGTTTTTACCCTCATGTATTGTTATTTCAATAATAGAAGTGTTTCTCTTTTTATTCCCTGATTGAAATTTGACCTTAGCAGGTGCCGTTTTCCCGTCTTCCAACTGAATGCCTCTGGCTAATTGAGTCAAAGCATCTTTACTTGGTTTTCCTTCCACTTTTACAATATAAGTTTTATTGACCTTGTTCTTTGGATGAGTTAATAAATTTGCAAACTCTCCATCGTTCGTAAGAAGGAGCAGACCAGAAGTATCATAGTCTAGACGGCCGACCGGGAATATTCTTTGTTCTACCTCAGGCAAGAAATCAGTAACGACTTTGCGGCCTTTGTCGTCATTTACCGCTGATATCACTTGCTTGGGTTTATAGAGAACGTAATAGACAGGTTCTTCTTTATCGATAGGTATCCCGTCAACCCTTACTTCATCTTTATTTGGCGTAACTTTTGTTCCAAGTTCTGTAACCTTCTTTCCATTTACTTCAACTCTTCCTTCTTTAATGAGGTCCTCTGCTTTTCTTCTCGATGTGACCCCAGCATTCGCGATTACTTTTTGTAAACGTTCCATGGCTTTCACCTCATTCATCATCATACCTACATCCTAATCAATTCTCAAGTTCTCAACGATTAGAGCAAACTGCCTATCACAGCATACCATGTTTTTCCCGGCCAAACATAAAAAAAGCTTGGCAGACGCCAAGTCAGAGTAATTCTCTATTTATTGTTTTTAGTAAAGAGAAAAATCAGGAAAAAACGAGGAGGACAATGACAATGGCAGCAATGATTCCCGCCAGATCTGCAAGCAGGCCAACTTTTAAGGCATCGCCCATTTTCTTAATTCCCACTGCTCCGAAATATACAGTCAGAACGTACAGGGTGGTATCTGTGCTCCCCTGCATGGTTGAAGCAAGACGTCCGATCAATGAATCTGGCCCGTAGGTGGCAATCAAATCACTGGTCATTCCTAACGCTCCTGTGCCTGAAATAGGCCTGATCAGGGCAAGGGGGACAATTTCTGCAGGAACACCGAAAACGCCAAGAATAGGCTGTATCCAGGAAATAAGCAAATCCATTGCACCTGAAGCCCTGAATACTGAAATGGCAACCAGCATGCCAACAAGATAGGGAATAATGGAGACCGCCAGTCCAAATCCTTCCTTAGCCCCTTCCACAAACGTTTCATAAGTAGGCACTCTTTTCATCGTACCTAAAAAAAGAATACCTCCTATGATAATCGGGATAATCCATGTGGAAATTAAGGTGACCCATTCCATATTACCTTCTCCTTTTCACTAGCCGGCGGTGGTAAAAGTAACGGTCAATTAATAAGGCGGCGGCCGTGGAACACGCCGTAGCAATAATAGTGGTCCCTACGATTTCTGTGGGGTTGGCTGACTCGTAATTCATTCGAATGGAAATGACAGTGGTGGGAATAAGGGTAAGGCTCGCAGTATTTAGGGCCATAAGTGTAATCATCGAACGGCTCGCTTCATCCCTCCCGTTATTGAGGCGCTTTAGCTCTTCCATTGCTTTAATCCCCATAGGAGTCGCCGCATTACCAAGCCCAAATAAATTAGCAGTCATGTTTGAAATAATATAACCCATGGCCGGATCATTCTTGGGTACCTCTGGAAAAAGCCTGCTGACAACAGGGGAAAGCATCCTGCCAAGTAAATCAAGCAGGCCGCTTTTCTGGGCTATTTTCATCAGCCCAAGCCAGAAAGCCAGAATACTGATTAAACCGATACATAGCACCACTGCTTCTTCAGCACCCTTAAATACAGCTTGATTGACCTCTTCCATTTTCCCGGTAGCAGCCGCAACAATGAAACCAATGATCAGCATGGAAGCCCAGATGATGTTTATCATTATGACTCACTCCGATAAGGCCCTGTACAGACCCCTCAATTTCGCCCAGAATCCTTCCTCTTTATCAGATGATGTATCTCTTTTAAAGTATAAGGCAATCGCATGAAAAGGCTCTCCGTTCAAGGAGTACTCAAGCTTTCCCACTGGCTGGGGAGGAATGTATGAATCTGCTCTCTCTTCTGATGGGGGTTCATACAATACAATTTGTTGTTTTACGTTCCTTTTCTCCTCCTCTGTCAGGGGGTAGCGATACGTATAGGGGATGAGCACTTTTTTTTCGTAAAAAGGATCATCTGTTTCCTTTAGCAGCCCTTCTTTCGCAAGAACTTCCATATCGTAATTTTCAAAAGTCCATTCATACATCTTTATATGGTCATTCCAATCAGAAGGAGCATTAATTGTTACTGCGATGAGAGACATGTCGTCTTTTTCGGCTGTGGTGACAAGTGTTCTTCCTGCTCGTTTTGTATAACCTGTTTTCCCTCCGGTACAATACTCATACAGCTGTGTTAGAAGGCGATTTTTATTGCTCCATACCCTGTCCCAATCTTCCCCTTCCTGGGAAGCACGGTACGTTTTGGTTCCTGCCACTTCCTGGTACTTTTCATTCTTCATGGCGTACTTTGTAAGCAGAGCCATATCATAAGCCGTTGAATAATGCTCTTCATGATCATCCAGCCCATGGGGATTAGCAAAGCGGGTATTTGTCATTCCTATTTCCTGTGCTTTCTCATTCATTAAAAAAACAAAGCCATCAAGGCTCCCGCCTACATGCTCGGCTATGGCTACCGCTGAATCATTTCCAGAACGAAGCATCAGTCCAAATACCAGATCTTCTAGTTTAATGTTCTCTCCTGGCTTTAAGTACAGGGACGATCCTTCCGTATAAGCTGCATTTCCGCTTACCTTCACTGTTTCATCCAACTTCCCTGATTCAATCGCTATAATTGCCGTCATAATTTTTGTAATGCTCGCAATACGCATCTGTTGATCTTTATTTTTTTCATACAACACCCGTCCTGATTCAGCTTCAATCAAGACAGCTCCCTTTCCCGACACTTCAAATGGGGCAGCCTCAGCAGCAGAAGGAAATAATTGAAAAAGAATGAAAAAAACAAGCAGTGATCCATATAATTTTCGTTTCATCTCCACCCCAGCTTCCTTCCTGTTTCTATTTCTCCTTGAGGAGAACAATGATACAAGCTCAGCTTGTTTGTACATTCTATGTATTAAGCCGTTGTTTATGAATGCCTCATAAAAAAAGAGGGGAAGGACCACAATACAAAGAAAAGGGGGTGCAGGAAATAACTGAGACGTTTCTTTCAGAAATGCTTACTGTTCTCTTGCGGATCATAACTATTTTTCCTCTTTTACTTGTTATTACCTTGTACATGGGCAAACGTTCCATAGGCGAAATGCCTGTATTTGATTTTCTTATAATTATTACCCTCGCTTCTGTAACCGGAGCTGACATTGCTGATCCTTCTGTTTCCCATGCTCATACAGCATGGGCTATCGTGATTATCGGGCTGTTTCAAAGGTTCGTCTCACGATTGTCCATACGCTGGAGAGCATTGGGACAAAAGATCACCTTCGAGCCTACGATGGTCATCGCCAATGGGAAATTCCTTCCGGAAAACATGAAGAAGATCCGTTATTCTATTGATAATGTCCTGGGGATGTTAAGAGAGAAAGGAAATTTCCATATAGGACAAGTTAAGCAAGCCATCATTGAAAGCAACGGCCAATTAAGTGTACTTTCTGCAAATAGTGCGGGAGAGGATAAAGATAAAGGTGAGGAGCTGTCTTTTCCTCTTATTCTAGACGGAGTGATAGATCAAAAAACCCTGAAAGAATGCGGCATTACTACTGACTGGCTTGCCACTGTTCTTCGTAAAAAAGGAATCTACCGAACAGAAGATGTCTTCTTTGCAGCTGTCGATCAGCAAAAAAAACTTTACGTTACGAGACAGAAGGAAAAAGAGCCTGAAACTTCTCCCCGCCACTAAAAAACACCTGGTGGAACTCACCAGGTGTCAGACTGTCGAGGAACCCAAGCTTTTCTAAAGCATGGCTTCCTAATGTTTTGAAAAAATGTCGTCTTCCAGCCATTTTATTTGCTCTAAAAATGCAAAAACACCCCTTAGCTGGCTGTGAGGTGGTTGGCGATCTTCTTTATATTCTGCGCTGCGGCTGTCATCAGCGCCTGTTCCGATACTCCTTTCAAGCTGCCTTTCAGAACGGATACCGTAAAGGTATCCGACAAACATCATTTTAAACAGCATAACAGGATCAATGGGCGGACAACCGTTGTCTTCACTGTAGTAGGGCTTGACTTTGAGGAAAAATCAATTGTGGCTTCAATTTTCCGGAATAAGTGGTCTTCGGGAAGCAGTTGATCAATCGATACCATTGCCAATTCAACTTGCTTCTCTCGGATTGGAGGTAACATGTGTTATCCTCCTTTTTTGAGTAGCGAAAGACGGCGACTCCGGCGGGAAGAGCAGGAGCTGAAGACCCCGCAGGGTGATTTTCCCGAGGAGGCTGAGGCCCTGCCCGCTGCATAGAAGCCACCGTTCATGCGAATGAAATGTAGCTTGAACGGATGACGCACTTGTACCTTTAGGTAAAAGCGTCCGTCGGTAGCGATTTCTTACTATATATTATACTATAAGTATCTGAATAACTGGATTATTAAAGATAAAAACAGGTTGTTGAGACAACTTTCTCAACAACCTGTTTTTACGTTTGTGACAATATGGGACAAAGCGCGTTCAATACTTTTTCAAGGTCTTTTGCCGACTTGTTATACATTGCTTTTGCCTGTTGATCATCCGTTGCCAGAGCATACCCCTCCAGATCCGCCTGACACTTTTTTACTGCTGACAGGAAGAGGGGTTTTTCTATAGGCTGCGGGGACTGAAGCTTATCATCAAACAGGTCCACTTGCAGCTCCCCAAGTTCGTCCACTTGAGCTAAAAAAATATTTTCAATCGTAATCCCAAGCTTTTCTACTTCTGTTTGAAGCCACTCTCTGGAATACCCTCTTCTTGCCAGTGCCTCATCTTTAATTTCCCCATCCTGGACAATTGTTTCTGGTTCTTTTAAAGAAGGAACATCCAATTGTGCTGTTTTAGGAGTCAGGGGCTGCTGTTCTTTTTTAAGAAGAACATTCACCTCGCCATTAGGTTCCAGTAAAGCGAATTCTACATCAGCCACTTGAAATGCCTGCTTTTCTCTAAGCTTTCTTAACAATTGATCAGATGAAAGGTGGCTTTTTTTCATGTGGTCCTCTAATATCTTGCCATCTTGAATAACGGCAACGGGCTTTCCTTCATACCAATATCTAAAGGTTTCGCTTCGAAGAGCAAGATTAGCAAGGGCAAGTGGGAGAAATCCCCAAATCAGCAGAGCAAAAACAGGAAAAGCAGGAGGAATAGCTAAATAAACTGCTGAAACTCCTGCAGCTCCACCAGCTGCTATCGATAGCATCCCTTCAAAGGCGCTCCACTCACCGACAGGTTTTCGCACCCACATTTTTGCTACCAGAAAAATTAATACGAATAATACAATGGACCGAATCATCACCTCTACCCATCCAGGCATCCATGACACCTCCTATTTGTTTTATAACCCTTTATATTGGGGTTCTTCCAGCTCAAGCAGAGATATTCGCTGCTCCATCTGGACGATGACCTGGCTTACAACCTCTTTGTTGTCCTGAAATAATTTTCTGTGATCGGCTTTTTCAGATTCAGCCGTATACTTTTCCAAGGATGCTTCAATTCCTTTTAGCTGTGCGAGCGTACCTTTTACCTGGGAAGCAACAGTCATTATGGTTCCTCCTAACCCTTTGGTCTAAAAATTAAAGCTGCAATAAATGAGAAAATGATCGCTGAAGAAATACCTGCACTTGTTACCTCAAAAATACCTGTAACCACACCTACAATGCCATGCTGTTCTGCTTCTGCCATAGCCCCATGGACAAGAGCATTACCAAAGCTTGTGATGGGAACAGTGGCCCCGGCACCTGCAAAGTCAATAAGAGGCTCATATAAACCAAGCCCATCGAGGATGGCACCGAAGACCACTAATGAGCTCAATGTATGAGCTGGTGTCAATTTTCCTACATCCATCATAAGCTGCCCGATCACACAAATAAGGCCTCCGACAATAAAAGCACTAATGAACATTGTCATCCCTTTGCCCCCTCGCTTTCAATGGCTACGGCATGCGCAATACATGGAATACTCTCTTTCTGCTGAAAGGTCAACGGAGATAGCAATGCGCCCGTTGCCACTACGAGAATCCTCTTAAAATCCCCATTTCTCATTCGGTTTAATAAATGGCCGTATAGCACGGCTGCAGAACATCCGGAACCACTCCCCCCGGCGATCACTGGCTGATCATCGTAATAAATCATGATTCCGCAATCCTTAAACTTTTCATCAGAAATACTTAGGTTATGTTTTTCAAATAAATCTAAAGCGATAGGCCGTCCTACTTTTCCCAGGTCACCTGTTACAATTAAGTCATAGTAATCAGGTTCAATAGCAAGATCTCTAAAATGGGCTTCAATCGTATCAACTGCTGCGGGTGCCATGGCCCCGCCCATATTAAAGGGATCGGACAAACCCATATCCACAACCTTCCCGATCGTCGCTGAGGTCACTCTAGGACCAGTGCCGCTCGAAGAGAGGAGAGCCGCTCCTCCTGCTGTAACTGTCCACTGGGCTGTAGGTGGTTTTTGTGACCCATACTCGGTTGGGTACCTGAACTGTTTTTCAATGGCTGAATTATGGCTCGCGGACCCTGTTAGTATATTATTGGCTCCTCCATTATCAACAAGGAAAGCAGATAGAGCCAAGCCTTCCATGGAAGTAGAACAAGCCCCGAATAATCCTATATACGGAATACTTAAAGTACGGCAGGCAAAGCTTGTCGCGGTAATCTGGTTTATTAAATCACCAGCAAGGACAAATTGTACTTGATCCTTGGAGAAACCCTGCTTATCTAATGCAAATTGAAACGCTTCCTCCATAAGTACTTTTTGAGCCTTTTCATAAGAATCCTGTTCCATCCACAAATCTTCATGAAGGGCGTCAAAATCATTGCATAGCGGTCCCTTTCCTTCAAATGGCCCGCCAACGACTCCTGTTGAAATGATTGCCGGTTTGCTTTCAAACACCCATGACTGGCGGCCAGCTAACATTACAATCCCCCCCACTGTATAAGAATGGTTCTGATGAGAGCGATAAAAAAGGCAGCGACACTTCCAAATACAATTACCGAACCGGCCAGTTTAAACATGTTGCCGCCGACTCCCAGGACATATCCTTCCGTCCTATGCTCGATGGCCGCACTTGCCATGGCATTGGCAAACCCAGTAACAGGAACCGCTGTCCCGGCTCCAGCATATTGAGCAAAGCGATCGTATACACCAAATCCAGTCAACAAAATTGATAGTATAATTAACACTGCAACGGTAGGATTGCCAGCCGTCTGCTCATTGAAATCAAAAAAATGAAGAAAAAAAGTTTGAATCCCTTGTCCTACAAAACAAATAAGGCCTCCGACCCAAAAAGCACGAATGCAGTTCTGCACAACGGGCCGTTCAGGTTCTCTTCCTTTCGCCAGTGTTTGATATTCCTGCTGGGCTGGTGTAAGGTTTTTCTTTTTTTCATTTGCCACCTTATTATCCCCCTTGTTATCCCTTCATGTACTCTTGAACTTTACCTAATCGTTTATTGATATCACTTTTATTAAGCTGGCGCTGGTGTACCTCTCTTTCTAGTTTCTCAAGCTCCATATAGGCTTTCTGGTCTGTGGACAAATAAATCGTCATTCCAGGCCAGCGCTTGGTGAGCTTCCTGTGACCGGCTTCTCTAATCTCTTTCAGACGTAAACGGGCACTGTGCTTCACTTGCGGTGCAATATAAAGCTCTTTTTCAAAGCTTACCGCTGTAACATCTGTCACTTCTTCCATAGCCCGAATTATGGCTTTGGCTTCCTCGGCCCTTGCCTGGAGCGGTGCCGCAGCGTTTTTAACAGGCTCTGGCGGTGACACTTCCGTATGTCCGGATATTTCAGGAGGCTGCTGGCAGCCAGCAGTCATAAAAACAAAGGAAGCGATAAGCAGCAGTACACATGTTAGGTGTTTCAATTTCATTGACCTGCACCTCCAACCATCTACATTCTCCTTTTAGTATGAAAAATTCAGTTCCATTTATGTATTTCTTATTTGGAAGATGTTGTAAATCAACTGATGGGCTGTTCTTTTTGGTCTGAAGAACAGCGTTTCGATTACATCTGCCACTCTGTGTCCATTCATCAATTTAAACTCTTGAGTAAATCCTGTATTTTTTGGCAAATGAGGGAAATAGTATAAAAAAACACTTTGGAAGTTGATGGAATATGAATACAAATTATGGATTTTTAACCGTTGAACTTCTCATAGGCTTCTTTGCTCTTTTAGTGGTTACAAAGCTTTTAGGTAAAACTCAAATTACCCAACTTACCCCCTTTGATTTTATTTCTGCTTTGGTTTTAGGTGAACTTGTTGGGAATGCAATTTATGATAAAGAGATTCATGTGACATACGTTCTCTATGCCATCTTTGTTTGGACGGTTCTCATTTCAACAATTGAAAAAATCACTCAGAAATTCAAACGGTCCAGAAATGTTTTAGAAGGGAAACCTACGATTGTAATTAGAAACGGACAATTAGATTATCAAGCGTTACAGAGCAATAAGTTAGACTTAAACCAACTGCAGCACCTTCTCCGGGATAAGGATATTTTTAGCTTGAAAGATGTACAGTATGCTATTTTAGAGGCGAATGGGTCGGTTAGCGTTATGAAAGCAGATCGTGCTGCCACGCCAACAAAAGAAGATTTAAATATACCTAAAACCTCTTCTTATCTTCCTATGAGTGTCATTCTAGATGGGGAGTGGGTGGAAGATAACCTCAAAGAAATAAACTGGACTAAGGACCAGATTTTGAATGAATTAAACAAAGCCGGCATACCTAACATCAGAAGAGTGTTATATGCTGAATGGAACGGGTCCCTGCCTTTGCACATACAAAAATATGATTAAAAAGCTCACTCGTACTGGAAGGCTCTTCGGATGAGCTTACATTTCCTGGCTTTCTCAAGAGTCTTTCAGAAAAGGAATGGTTTGGGGAACAAATCTGACGAGAAGTCAGCGAAGAAGAAGAGAGTAATATGTTTTAAATTTTTTTACCCCACGCTACAAGAAGAAAAAAATAAAAAACCCAGCTTTTAGAGAAAGCCTGGGTAATTGACACATTGTATTCTATTGCTGTGAATATTGAGGTTCTTCCTGTTCCACCTGCTTCATTCTCATATCTAAACTGTCCACGATATTTTGAGTTTGCTGCGCAAGGTTTTGATATGTTTGCTTTGCTTGTTGATTTTCAGTTTGTAAAGCAAAGGTCTCCAAACTCGCTTGTGCACTTTTGAGACCTGCTAATGTTTGTTTAATTTGTGTTCCAACGGTCATTCCTATCTCACTCCTTTATCGTATTCCTTATTTAATATGGAATAATTCAAGTACAATATGCGCGTCATACTTTTCCATTAAATAACCCGCCTTCCAACGAAGACGGGTTATTTATACCTAGTGGAATGGGGAAAACAACGAGCTATCCGTGGAGACGTGCTAAAAGGGCTCCCACTGGAGACGACGGGCTTTTTCGAACCTGTCAGACACATCATCCCAATCAATGACATGCCAGAAATTATCCACGTAATTCCCTTTTTCTGTTTTGTATTGTAAGTAATAGGCATGCTCCCAGACATCCAGTACTAAAAGAGGGATAACGTCCCACTGTGATAAATAATGATGCTTCTCAGCCTGGAGAATTTCAAGTCTTCTGGCTCGTGGCGCCCACACTAAGATAGCCCACCCAACACCCTGGACCTTTTTTGCAGCTTCACTAAAATGCTCTTTAAATCCTTCGAAGCTGCCAAAGTCTCTATTAATGAAATCTCTGAGCTCACCACCAGGTTCTCCTCCGCCAGCAGGGCTCATATTATTCCAGAAAATGGTGTGTAAATAGTGGCCGGCACCATTAAAGGCGGCTTCCCTTTCCCAATATCTCAACAGTTCAAAATCTCCCGTTTCTCTTGCCCTTTGCATTTCTTCTTCTGCTTTATTTAATCCATCGACATAAGATTGGTGATGTTCACTATGATGAAGTCTCATAATTTCTTCAGAGATCACTGGCTCTAACGCATCGTAGGAATAAGGCAAAGGAGGAAGGCGGTGTTCTCCAGGGGGCACGTAATCCTGAGTCTCCCCTCTGCTTTCCGTCGTTACACTTGCTCCGCTCTGAAATTGTTCATATGCTTTTGCTGTTCTTCCTACCTGCTCTATGAAATAATCGAGCTTTTCCTTATCTTCTTCCATTGATTCCGGCCATGATTCTTTTAAGCGATAAAGTTCCGTTTCCATAGGCGCTTCTTCCTGCTTGTCACTTTGCACATCTACTCTTGAATGATATATATATTCTTCCAAATCATCCATCCACTCTTTTACACGATAAAGATACTCATTCCATTCTTCCCGCTGGGACAAGAGCCTCACTCCTTTCTCTATTTTAAAACTTATGGAGTGACGAGTTGTCCCATTCTCTTAAATTGACAGGTCCCATTTTATGGGAGGTGCCTGGCACCTTGGGACGCTGTAACATAAATAAGAGCCCACGCCTGATCCAACAGGAACTACAATTACAAGCAAAGGTGTGCCTGGCACCAGGACAGGATGACCTATTCCTTGATTGTATCTTCAAAGCTTTCAAAGAAGAGGTCTGCTTCTTCCTCACTTTCTTCTTTTCCCTCAGGCAGCGGAGGAAGCTCTTCTAAAGAGGAAAGTTCAAAAACATCAAGAAAACGCTGGGTGGTTTGATACAAAATAGCCCTTCCTGTACTCTGCGCTCTTCCGGCTTCCTGAACCAGTCCTTTGCTAATCAGGGTCTGCATCGGCTTCTCCGATTTCACTCCCCGGATTTCTTCTATCTCCACCCTTGTGATGGGCTGTTGATATGCAATGATAGCCAATGTTTCAAGAGAAGCCTGTGACAGACTGCCTTTTCTTGACTGGTCAATCAGTTTTTTAAAATACGGAGCATGTTCTTTTCTCGTCATCATATAAAATCTGTCGCCAAATTCCTTGATTTGCAGGCCACGTTCTTCATTTTCATAGTTGCTTGAAAGGAGACGGAGCGCTTCTTTCACTTCCCCGGCATCTCCGTCTAACGCTTTTACCGCATCCGGAACAGCTAGGCCTTCATCCCCGCATACAAATAAGAGTCCTTCGAGCACCGACAGCATATCCTTGTTACTCATCTTGTATCTCCCCCTCTCTGCTTATAATAATGATGTCCTCAAAATTATCCATCTGCATGCATGAGATGGAATGAGCTTTCATTAATTCCAAAACCGCCAAAAAAGTTACAACCATATGAGATTTATCAGGGGAATCAAATAGTTTTGAAAAAGTTGTAGGTTCCTTTTGTCTTGATAACAATGTCCGAATTTCGTCCATCCTTTGAGTTAAAGGAATTTCTTCGGAACGAATCTTCGTCTGACGAGGCTTTTTGTACCGGACACGTTCTTTTAACTTCTGAAAAGCTTGAATCATATCATATAAAGAAAGGTGTTTCGTATCAATTTCTTTATCTTCCTCTAAAGTCTGGCTATTATCTATCGTGCTCGGGGGCTTTGAAAATGTAAGATTTCTTTGTTCCTCACGATTTTTTAAAGTGCCCGCCGCCTCTTTAAATCGCTTATATTCCAGCAGCTGGCTCATTAATTCTTCCCTGGGGTCTTCCTCCCAATCCTCAGTCAGTTCTTCGTCTATCATTTCTTCCTGCTTTGGAAGGAGCATTTGACTCTTGATAGCAAGCAGCGTTGCAGCCATCACTAGATATTCGCTGGCAACATCCAATTCCAGCTCCTGCATCGTCTGCACGTACAAGAGATACTGCTCGGTTATTTCTGAAACAGGAATGTTATAAATGTCAACTTCTGCCTGCTGTATCAAATGTAACAAGAGGTCAAGGGGACCTTCAAAAGCATCAATCTTTACGTTGTATGAGTTCACGTCTTATCACCTGATTTTTAAAATGGTTCTGTTAAAATGGGACTGTTAATTTTTCACAATTCATGGCATTGTAGATAAAAGAGCGACTCCGGCGGGAATGCATGAGCCTCACGAGCCCGCAGGGGGGTCCAGAGGAATCAGAGACCACATGCCCGAGGAACGAGAATGAAGGGATGTATAAATCGGTGTCTGCTTGTCCCTATAAGTGTTATCAAGCGTCTTTGACGAGCAAGATGGAACAAGATTAAAAAATAATTGGTAAAAAAATATATTTTTTCCGGCAAAACACCGCGTGTTTTTACTTGAAACTGTTGAAATTATAACATAACACCTTTCTTAACAAAGGCAATCAGCTATTGAAGCTGGATTAAATGTGTTATAATAATTTCCATGCTAAACTTATCGGTTTTCTTTGTAAGAAAGGAGTTTCTGCTGTCTATGTATCCAAACGCATATATCGAATACCTGGTATACTTTCATGGGCCCAGAGACTTCTTTGAATGTCACGAGGTTCTTGAAGAGCACTGGAAGAAAGATAATAAAGAAGAAAGAAAACCCCACTGGGTGGGTTTAATACAAGTGGCCGTTTCCTTATACCACCAAAGAAGGAATAATTTCTCTGGTGCCATTCGTATGATGACAAGCGCCTTAAACATTTTAAGTAAAGAAGCGGAGAATTTAAAGCTCCTTGGTTTACAATATGAGGAGTTACTACAAAGACTTGAACAGAGGCTAACGGATATGTATGAATATAAGGACTATGAGGAATTTAACCTCCCAATCGCTGATTTGGATCTCCTTGCCTATTGCAAGCAAAAATCCTTGGAAATCGGCACTCTCTGGGGATCCGACAGCGACTTCGAAAATGGTATGATTATTCATAAACACACTCTCCGTGACCGTTCCGAAGTGATTGAGGAACGCCTTAAACAACAATATGTCAAAGAAAAGGAACGGAAGGCGTAACTTACGCCTTCCGTTTTTTTATGCTTATTATATTATGCTTATTATTTACAATCCTGCAAACTTCTAATTCACTTCTTGATTCACTTCTTTTTCACAGCAGCTCAAAAAACCCGATGTTTCTTCAGAACCTACCATTTCACAGCCTAAGCGTTGCGAAAGAACAGACACCATTTTCCGGCCAATTCCTTCATCCCGAAACGAAGGGTTTACACAAAGATGCTTGAGTTCAGGTGTTCCATCTTCATGCATATAAATTCCGATTACACCTACAAGGTCATCGTTTTCTTTCCAAAGATACAACTGCCTGTTTTCCTCTTCTTCATAAAGACGAATGGTTTCCTGCAGTTTCTTGACTTCCTTTTCTTCAGGCATAAAAGAAAGAAGACCCATAGCTATCTTTTTATACGAAGATTTGTACTTGATGAACATTTTCATCCCTCATTGCTCA
Organism: Thalassorhabdus alkalitolerans; assembly: GCF_042656525.1. Lineage (NCBI taxonomy): Bacteria > Bacillati > Bacillota > Bacilli > Caryophanales > Bacillaceae > Thalassorhabdus > Thalassorhabdus alkalitolerans. Next base: position 60,545 of record NZ_JBHSOZ010000010.1, on the reverse strand, counting down.
TGTTGATCTTATACCTTAATATGCTGTTCCTTCTTCCTCAATTATACCTGTGTAAAACCAAAAGAAAAGGTTCAAACGACATATTTTACCACTTACAGGCAAGGAAATTTGACTCACATTAAGAATGTTTGTCCTTTTATGTTATACTGCTTATCCATTTACGCTATCATTATTTTACTCTTCTTTTAAGCTTTTATCAAGGTTGGCCATTTCAATTGCTGTCACAGCTGCTTCTGCCCCTTTATTTCCTGCTTTCGTCCCGGCACGCTCAATCGCCTGCTCAATTGTGTCCGTGGTAAGGACACCAAATATTACAGGAATCCCGGTTTGAAGAGAAAGAGAACCTACTCCCTTTGCAGCTTCACCGCACACGTAGTCAAAATGAGGAGTAGAACCGCGAATCACAGTTCCAAGTGTAATGATGGCGTCATATTTCCCTGTTTCAGCCATCTTTTTTGCTGCAAAAGGAATTTCAAATGCACCTGGTACCCAGGCAATATCAATATTTTCTTCATTTACGCCATGGCGTTTAAGCGTATTCTCTGCTCCGCTTAATAATTTACTCGTAATAAATTCATTGAACCTTCCAACTACAATACCAATTTTCTGGCCCGTGCCCACTAGTTCACCTTCATAAATGTTTCCCATGTCAATTTCCCCTTTCATTGCTAAAAATGCAGCATATGTCCTAATTTAGAATGTTTGGTGCGTAGATAAGTTTCATTATCTTTGTTATATGGTAATTCTAACGGCACTCGCTCTACAACTTCAAGTCCGTACCCTTTAAGTCCTGTTATTTTCCTGGGGTTATTAGTCAGCAGCTTCATTTTGGAAATTCCAAGATCTCTTAAAACCTGTGCTCCTATGCCATAATCACGAAGATCCGGACCGAATCCCAGCTTTTCATTTGCTTCAACGGTATCGTAGCCTTCTTCCTGAAGCTTATAGGCTTTCATTTTGTTAATTAAGCCTATTCCCCGTCCTTCCTGTCTCATATATAACAAGACACCTTTTCCTGCTTTTTCTATCTGCTGCAAGGCAGCATTCAGCTGTGGTCCGCAATCACAGCGGTGGGAACCAAATACATCTCCTGTTAAACACTCGGAATGCACCCGAACAAGAACGGGCTCATCCGGAGCAAACTGGCCCTTAACGAGGGCAATGCTTTCTTTTTCATCTACAATTGATGTGTAGCCTACCGCTCTAAAATCTCCATAGTCTGTAGGAAGTTTTATTTCAGTTTCTCTTCTGATTAATTTATCTTTTTTATGGCGGTATTGAATCAGGTCTTTAATGGTTATCATTTTAATTTCATGCTGGTCTGCAATTTTCCTCAAATCAGGGACCCGCGCCATTGACCCGTCATCTTTAATAATTTCGCAAATAACCCCTGCAGGCTCAGCTCCAGAGAGCCTGGCTAAATCCACAGCAGCTTCTGTATGCCCTGCTCTGCGTAACACACCGCCATTTTTGGCCACAAGAGGAAATATATGTCCAGGCTTTTTAAAATCATGTGGCTTGGTGTCTTTAGCGATTAAAGCCCGGATCGTATCAGCTCGTTCATGGGCAGAGATTCCTGTTGCATTTGTTTTGTGGTCAATACTCACAGTAAAAGCAGTTCCGTGTGGATCAGTGTTATGGTCTACCATTGTCTGCAAATCAAGCTCTTTTGCACGATCCACACAAATTGGAGCGCAAACCAGGCCTCTTCCATGAGTAATCATAAAATTAATTGTTTCAGGAGTAACTTTTTCTGCTAAAGCCACAAAATCTCCTTCGTTTTCACGATCCTCATCATCACAAACAATAACTACCTTTCCTTGCATTAATTCATAAATCGCTTCCTCTATCGGATCAAACATTTTTTCAGTCATGGTCTTTCACTCTCCTGCCCATTCTATTTAAAGCCGTTTTCCTCTAGAAAAGATTCACTAATATTTCCTGTTTTCGGTGATTGAAGCTTTGTTTCCACCAGACGGTCAACATATTTTGCAAGCATATCACACTCGATATTTACCGGATCACCAGCAGACTTCTCCCCTAGTATTGTTTCCGAAAGAGTATGGGGAATGATGGAAAGTGTCAGCTCCTGCTGATCTATTCCAAACACGGTAAGGCTTATTCCATCAATGCAGACTGACCCTTTATTCATGATATAAGGTGTAAGATGAGCTGGTACCTTAATGGTAAAGTACACGGCATTATCTAACGGCTTCTTTGCAAGCACCTCGCCTGTTCCGTCAACATGGCCGGAAACAAAGTGACCTCCAAATCTGCCGCCGGCTGCCATAGCTCTTTCCAGGTTTACTTTTGAACCAGGTTTTAATGTCCTTAGACTCGTAGCTCTGACTGTTTCCGGCATAACATCAACAGTAAAATGGCTGTCATCAAACGAAGTAACTGTTAAGCATACTCCGTTCACCGCGATACTGTCACCAAGACCGACATCGGTTAATATTTCTCTTGCTTCGATACTCATGACGATCGCCTCGCCGCTTTGATGTAATGACCTTATCGTTCCCTTTTCTTCAATAATTCCTGTAAACATCTTAAAAAGCCTCCTTTGGCCGGGCGGTTATTTTGAGGTCGTCTCCTGCTTTTTCGACAGATATGATATCAAGAGCGATGGCTTCATTAATATTTGCTATTCCTGTTCCTCCTACAGCCGTAGGAGCATCTTTGCCGCCAATCAGCTTGGGAGCCATATACATAATCACTTCCTGGAATGCCCTTTCTTTCACAAAGGACCCGGCAACTGTCGCGCCCCCTTCGACATAAAGGGATTGAATATTTCTTTCTCCTAAAACGTTCAGCATCTCCTGAAGGCTGATAGAAGAATGACTCATTTTAATGACTTCAGCACCTAATGATTTATACTGTTTCACTTTTTGTTCATCGTTATCGCTTCCACAGATGATCCATACGGGAGCAAGCCCATCATGAAGCATTTTCGCCTGCAGGGGGGTTCGTAAATTTGTATCGAGAATCACTCTTATCGGGTGTGCGCCTCCTGAAGGAAGCCTTGTCGTTAACGAAGGGTTATCCTTTTTCACTGTTTCAACCCCTGCCAGGATGGCATCATGAGTATGCCGTGAATAATGAACATCCTCCCTCGCTTCTTTTTCAGTGATCCATTGGCTTTCACCGGTCACCGTAGCCGTCTTTCCGTCTAGAGAAGTCGCCGACTTTAAGGTGACATAGGGTGTTTTCGCCTTCATAAAATGAAAAAATTTTCGGTTGAGCCAGTCTGCTCTTTCTTTTTCCACCTCAAGGACAACCTCGACTCCCGCCTCCTTTAATTTCTGTATACCCTTTCCTGCAACTTGAGGGTTAGGATCGGACGTTGCTATGACAGCGCGCTTAATTCCTTTATTAATAATTGTATCCGCGCAGGGCGGAGTTTTACCGTAATGACTGCAAGGTTCGAGGGTTACATAAATATCTGCTCCCGCTGCTTCATCTCCAGCCATTGCCAAAGCATGCACCTCGGCATGTTCTGTCCCTGCTTTTAAATGAGCCCCCATTCCAAGAATACGCCCTTCTTTCACGACAACAGCGCCTACTACCGGGTTTGGGGAAGTTTGTCCTTCTGTATTTTCCGCTAAGTCCAATGCTAGTTTCATATAGGATTGATCATTTATCATGGATGGCTCCCCCTTCTATCAAGCTTCCTTCTGCGGTCAATTGGTCTTTGCTTTTCTAGAAGGCCCTCACTCTTTCACCGCTTATATAAAATAAAAACCCCCTGAAGAAAAGGTTTCTTCAGGGGAACGTAAGTAATATACACGTGTTCAAATAAGCCTCTTTCCCGGAAGGTGAAAGTCTGAAATGGACAGACTCCTCCCTGGGATATCCGGCTTGTTAAAAAACAAGCAACATAAGTGCAAAGAGGTGAACACGGTTTTTTCCTTCTCCCATCCAGACTTTACTGTCGGCTCTGGAGTTTCACCAGATCCACCGTGTCTTCAATGAAAACACGGGTCACGGACTGAAAAGCGAATATCGCTTTATCACCGCCGGTTGGGAATTTCACCCGACCCCGAAGGCAAACCGCATGGCTTGATATATTCAATTTTTAATTAGTATACCATATTATCCGGCCAAACTAGCAACAATGAAGACTTATTCATAGAAATCTTTCTCCATCGCCCATTTCTGTCAGTTCGTTTTAGTTATTGGAAACTCAAACATTGCTGTACAAAAACGACCCGATATTACGCCTAACCAGTTCTATTGAAAAGTAAGAAGTGGGGGACGGAGTAATCTTCCCCGGTTAGCTAAAGTCCTGCCAGCTGCATAGAAGTGAATACGAATGTAATGAAGGCTTTAACGAATGTTGCACTTGTGCCTCGAGGTACATGCTAGTGTACCTTTGATAGAATCCTGAAAACAAAAAAAGAGAGACTGGGACAAAACTCAGCTAAATAGAAGGACCCTCACCGTCGGTGAGGGCTTTTGCTATAGGATGTATTTTAAACAGTTGATTGTTCAAAAATACACTCGCTTGCCGCGGGCAAGGCTTCAGCTAGCCGTGGAAAATCGCCCCGGCGGATCTTCAGCTCTTGCTTTTCCCGCAGGCGTCTCGTGACGTTTAACAATCAACGTATATGTACACAAAAAGGGTAGTGAAGATTGTTTTGCATGTCCACTTCGTTCTCAGTGTATGAAAGTCAAGGAAGGAAATAACCGCAAGGTTCATTATAATGAGAAGTGGGAAAATCAAAAAGCCTACCTATATTCAAGAACTGCTTTCAGACGAGAAAACCGGTGAGATCAACGGGAAGCGTAAGATCGATGTGGAGCCAACCTTCGGATTTCTGAAGGCTAATTTGCGTTTCACACGAATGTCGGTGAGAGGAAAAAACAGGTGAAAAACTAAATAGGATTTGCATTACTGGCGGTGAACTTGAGAAAGTACACCGCCCGTAAGCCCGATCATCCCATTTCTGATCAATAAAAAGGTGCCAGCTATCGAAAATCGATAACTGACACCTTTTATTCCTTTTCAGAGACTGTTTTATCCCAGCCTCTTATAGACAACCAAAAAGTTTATGCAATGAAGCCTTTAAGACTGTGCTTATTCTTCCCACACCTTAACTTCCTTCATTACATCTCCGCCTTGAATACGGTCTACGGTTTCAAGTCCATCTGTTACCTTGCCAAAAACAGTGTGGACGCCATCCAGGTGAGGCTGGCGATCAAACAGGATAAAGAACTGGCTTCCGCCCGTATCTTTTCCAGCGTGGGCCATTGAAAGGTATCCTCTCTCATGCTTATGAGGGTTGCCTTCTGTCTCACATTTGATTGTATATCCAGGACCGCCTGCCCCAGTTCCTTGAGGACAACCGCCTTGTGCTACAAAGCCAGGAATTACACGGTGAAATGTCAGACCGTTATAAAACCCTTCATTTGCAAGTTTTTCAAAATTAGCTACAGTGCCAGGAGCATCTTCTTCAAAGAATTCTAAATGGATTGTCTCACCGTTTTCAAAAGAAATTGTACCTTTTTTCATTTCTTCACCTCATTGTATGTAGTGGCCCTTTCAAAGAAGGGCACTGTTTATTATTATACTCGTTCCGGGGCATATAAAGGAAGGTCGTTACGAATTAAATCATCATATGTTTCGCCTTTTACAACCAGATGAGTCTTTCCTTCTTCTGCAAATACAACGGAAGGACGGGGGATTCTGTTGTAGTTATTAGCCATAGAATACCCATAAGCCCCCGTACAAAAGACAGCTAAAATATCACCGTGCTTTACTTCCGGGAGCGGGAGGTCCCAAATAAGCATATCTCCGCTTTCACAAGCTTTGCCTGCAATTGAAACCTTATCTGCAGCTTTCTCGTTTGCTCTGTTCGCAAGAATTCCTTCATACTCCGCCTGATAAAGAGCCGGACGAATATTATCTGTCATTCCTCCGTCAATAGAAACATATCTACGTACATTTGGAATATCCTTTGTAGAACCAATTGTATAAAGGGTGGTTCCTGCATCTCCTGCGATAGAACGACCTGGTTCAATCCAAATCTCAGGAACATCCATTCCAGAATCCTTCGCTTCTTTTTTTACAGCTTTGATTACATCCTTTACATACTCTTCCGGAGGCAGAGGGTCATCTCCTTCAACATAACGTATGCCAAAGCCCCCGCCGACATTTAATACGTCAGGGGTATAGTCAAACTTCTCCTGCCACTTTCTAATACTCTCGTACAGCTTCTCAACTGCCATTGTAAAACCAGTTGTATCAAAAATTTGGGAGCCAATATGGCAATGAAAGCCGAGGAGCTCTATTTCTGGCTGAGAAAGAATGGTTTCCATTGCTTTTTCAACCTGCCCGCTCGCAAGGTCAAAACCAAACTTCGAATCCTCCTGGCCAGTTGAAATGTAATCATGAGTATGAGCTTCTACTCCAGGAGTGGTCCTGAGAAGCACCTTCACAGTTTTCCCTTGACTCTTCGCTTCTTCTTTAATTAAGTCAAGCTCATAAAAGTTATCAGCAACAATACAGCCTATATTTAATTCTATGGACATACGGATTTCCTCAGCGCTTTTATTGTTACCGTGGAAATGGACACGCTCCATCGGGAATCCCGCTTGTTTAGCTGTATACAATTCTCCTCCTGAAACCACATCAAGGCTCAAGCCTAGTTCATCAACCAGCTGTATCATTGCCAGGCAGCTGAATGCTTTGCTGGCATACGCCACTTGATAGGACACACCTTCTTCTATAAAAGCCTTTTGAAAGCCCTCAGTCCGTTTACGAATTAATGCTGTATCGTATACAAATACAGGGGTTCCATATTTTTTGGCTATCGTTACAGTATCTACTCCGCCAATTTCCAGATGGCCCTTTTCATTTATCTTGCTCGTTCCATGTAAATACATGAGCGTTCTCTCTCCTTACCCCTTAAATCAATGTGTCCATTTTATCATCATTTATACATAAGCAAAAGAAAAAGAGTCCACTTCCCTGAAATTGTATTTTTGCCCTATGCCGTTATTTTATAAAAAGTAAATTCATTTCAATTACACCTTTTAATTGCACTCTTAATTAAAGAATACATTTTGGTTTTAAAGGAAAAATAAAAACCTACTCACTTCTTGGGAGGGAAAAATAATGAGCTTTTTTAAAGAAGATTCTCAAAAGGAAACCCGTTCCCGAAAGCAGGAACAAGCAACAGATACAGAATTTGCTAGAGATAATGCTCACCTTGAGCTTCGGGAAGAAGAAATAGACGTGCATAAGCATCGAGCAGAAACAGGAGATGTGACCCTTCATAAAGATATTATTGAAGAGGAAAAAGAGATTAACGTGCCTGTATCCCATGATCAAGTTGTTATTGAGAGAAAAGCAGTGAATCATGAGCCATCCGAGGAACCAATTGGAAAGGAAGAAACGATCCAGATCCCTGTGACGGCTGAAAAACTTGATGTTGACAAACACACCGTAGTGACAGGTGAGGTCTCAGCCCATAAACAGGCTGTGGAAGAAACAGAACAAATAAAAGATGTCCTTCATAAAGAAGTAGCTGACGTTGAAGAACATGGAGATGCAGAAATAATTAATGATGACAAATAGCCTTTGCATTTAATTGCTTTTTCCTACTTAGCGTTTGTTAAGTAGGATTTTTACTTATAGTGAATTTACAACTAAATACAATAGGAGGGTGAAATTTATGAAAAAATCTATTCTGTTCGGATCCATTATTGGTGGACTTATTATTTTTTTGTTAGGGGGATCTTTTTTTGCAGGAGTTGTTATGGGTGGGATTATAGGGGGGATATGGGGAGCCTTCTTCGGGCAAAAAAAATCATTACCTAGAAAAAGCACGAAAAAAGGCTCCTCTTTAAAAGTTCGTGAAGAAGAACTAGAAATAAAAAAAGTGAAAGTTCCTATAGGGGAAGTTAACGTTCATAAGGAAGTAATAAAAGACAAAAAAACGATTACCGTGCCAATTAAACGTGAAGAAATGGTAATTGAAGCAGGGGATGAAGAGTATTATCGCATTCCTCTAAAGGAAGAGGAAATTAAAGTCAGTAAACATCCTGTAACATTAAATGACGTTTCTATAAAAAAACAACGAAAAAATGAGATTCAAAAAGTGAAAACCACACTAAAAAAAGAAAAAGTTATATCTGACGTTAACGGAGAGGCGGACATGAAAGAACAGGATCCTATTACGTAAATGTTTATGGACTTGTCGAAGGCAATTGTGGGAAGTTCTCGTTTTTGCTCACCGCCACTTGTTGTGCCTTCATGTGAAAGCGAAGTGCGTTGCCTTCATGAATGGAAAAAAAAGAAGACCCGAACCACCGCAATAAATGGTTCGGGTTTTTTGAATGATTTCCTTTTGTTCCACCTCTTTTATGATTGCTTGATGGGATCCTGAGGGTCAACAATCTTTGGTCTGAATCGAAGAGTTGGTACAGTAGTACGTACAATAATCTGCCAGAATTCCTTGGGTGCAAACGGCAAAAACGGCCAAAGATAAGGTTTATTCAAGGAACGAATGGCACATACCAACAAGAAAATGATCGTGGTACCAATAATGAAGCCTGGCCCTTCAAACAAAAAGACGAGCACAATCAGAACAAGTCTGGAAATCTTTAACGCAACACCCAGCTCATAGCTTGGTGTGGCAAAGAGACCTACCGCCCCTGCGGCAATATATAAGATAACTTCTGCGGTAAACAAACCGACCTCAATGGCAATTTCCCCAATTAAAAGTGCTGCGACTAACCCAAGAGCCGTTGCCAAAGGAGAAGGAGTATGGATGGCAGCCATCCTCAGAAGTTCTATACCAAATTCAGCGATTAGAATTTGAGCAAAAATAGGAACATTTTGATCTCCATTGTCGGGACCTATATAATCAAGCATTTCAGGCAGCATTTCCGGAGACAACACCATTAGCAGCCAAAGTGGAACTAGAAAGACTCCAGCAAGAATTCCGAGGAAACGAACCCAACGAAAGAACGTCCCAATGGCCGGGGCCTGCCGGTATTCTTCTGCATGCTGGACATGGTGAAACATTGTCGTTGGTGTGATGATTACGCTAGGGGAAGCATCCACAATGACAACAACATGCCCTTCTAAAAGGTGAGTAGCTGCCACGTCAGGCCTTTCCGTATAACGAACAAGCGGAAAAGGGTTGTTTCCCTGTTTAACGATATACTCTTCCACTACTTTGTCAGCCATAGAAAGACCGTCAATATTAATGGATTCCAGTTCTTTTCTCACGATCTCCACCAAGGCAGGGTCAGCAATCCCATCTATATAGGATAGACAGACATCGGTTTGCGATCTCGTTCCTATCCGAAGCATTTCATTGCGAAGGTTTGGATCCCTTATCCTTCTTCTTGTAAGGGCCGTGTTTTCTACGATGTTTTCTGTATATCCGTCTCTTGCTCCACGTACGACCTTCTCTGTGTCTGGCTCTTCAGGGCCTCGTCCTGGATAGTTTCTTACATCTACTATGAAGGCTTCGGCTTTACCTTCCATTAAAATAACAGCAAGACCGGAGAGGAGCTCTGTGATACAATCCTCAAAGGTATCTTTATACTCTACTTGAACATGGGTAAGATGGTTTTCTATTGCTTTTTGAACATCGTGAACTTCCCTGCCACGTGATTCAAGCAGCATAAGCTCTCTTAAAATCTCAATTACGTATTGATCATTTGAAAGTCCATTTACGTAATAAATTTGAATTTCTTTCCCAAGTATGTTCAGCTTTCGAATTCCTACATCGTAACTTGTCCCGATTCCCAGGCGTTCTGTTAGTAATTTTTCATTTTTATGAAGTTGTGGAAAGAGAGACTGTTTTTCTTCTACTTGTTGCGACAATTCCAACCACTCCGTTCGATAAGGATTTCAATAGCTTTTCTTGTTATCGGCGAGCCTTTTTCAGGGTCATCCCACCCTCCCATTTTGCCTATATCCCCTACGCCGATGACAGGAACTCCCAGGTCATCAATACAATACACTGTATCTCCTTTGAGCCGGCCAATTTCAAGGTCCTCTATCCCTTCTTTATCCACTCCATAAGAAGTAAGGTTCCCAAACTTGTCTATTGATACATCAACATTGGTCCAGTCAAATTGTTTCGAGGTGGATGCCACGGCTATGACACCTAATACATCAACTGTATTGCCTCTGTTAAGGGCTATCATCTTCTCTTCTCCCCGCCCTATCCCTTGCTGCCCGGCATCATCAAACAACAGCAAAACCGGCTCCCCTTCTGCGCTTTTAACCATTTCCTCCAGCTCTGTTGTATTAGGAGGAGAAGGATTACCTCCTGAAGCTGTAAGAAAGGGGAGCTGTAATTCTCCTGCAGCACACTCTACTGCTTTCACGGCAGCAGAATCTCCATCTGTTATAAAAATTACTGGCTTTTTCCTACTCACTAGCTTCTCCCTTTCCTTTTATTTTATTTAATGGTTAACAAAGTAAAGCCAATGAAAGAGTGATCCCGTTATTTTCCCTAACACTAGCGCCATCAGTAAAACAAGGATATTATTTTCCATCCCTACTCGTTTTGAGAGAATGGGAAACACGTTGAGCACTTCTGTCAGGCCCGCTGCCAGCATACCTACAAACATTCCTGCAGCAAGCCCGACCGGGACTGCTAAAAATGAAGGCAGATGAGCATGAGGCTGATGAAGAGTGAAAACAGATCCGGCAATGGCACCTGTTATCACTGCCCACTCATACAGCTGTACAAGATGATAAGACCGAGTCAGCTGGACTAGACGAGGAATAATTCCAAGCACGGAAATAAAAGCTACAAAACCACTTCCGACAGCCAGCCCCCCTGCTAAACCAACGAGAATTGACAGTAAAGGTTCAATAGTCATCTTTACAGTTTTTCTTTTTCGGACATAATTACGTAGCGGTCCATATCTTGCTGATAATTGAACATTTCCACTTCAAGGGGACTTGGCTCTTCGTTTATTCTCTTACGGAATAAATGATTAAAAAATAAAATCATTCCAAGCCCAAGCCCAAAGGAATAAGGAATTTGCAGAAGCCAGGGTGCCGATACTTCATTTCCTGTAATGATCATAAAAATTTTCTGATGGACTTCCAGCATGCTCACGTCTTCATGAAAATTCATAATGGCAAGTCCTGCTCCAACAAACAGAAGAAACCAAACAAAGGATACAAAAAGAAGAGATGGAGGGCGCTTCCCCCGGTCCACTTCTATAATCGTGTTCACCGGGCCAAGAGACTGAACGTCAAGGTCAGTATGCCGGGTTCGAAGGAGGAAAAGCACGTCCATAATGTCTATCACCACGTGGGTTTTATCTGCTTTGGTTACTTCATAAAGCACGAGATCTCCCATCGCCGTTTTAATCTTTTCCTTACCTTCCAGATAAGCAACATCTTTGACCAGCACTCGCTCGTTCAGCTTCTTTTGGATTCTGCTTTTAAGCTTTATATAAATGATTTCATCCAAAGTTGTTCCTCCTCTCAGGAGTTCTTAGTTGTTTTTAGTATGAACGCCTTTTTTTTCCTCATTCTAAAATTGAGGAAATACTTCATCTTACTAAGAAGAAACCTCTAACAAGGACGCACCCCGTTCTTACGATAAAAAATAATAGTTGTTGTGAAAATACAAAAAGCCGGATGGTTTATTCATCCATCCGGCTTTTTATTTTATCCAGTATTTTCTTTTCTAAACGAGAAACCTGAACCTGGGAGATACTAAGTCTTCTTGCCACTTCTGCTTGTGTTTGATCCTTAAAATAACGAAGATACACAATCAGCCTTTCTCTTTCTTCAAGATGGCTTACCGCCTCATGAAGAGCAATCTTATCAAACCATTTCTGTTCATTTTCATCTGAAATCTGATCCATAAGCGTGATAGGATCGCCGTCATTTTCATAGACAGTCTCATGCAGGGAAGAAAGTGACCTTGTCGCTTCATTTGCAAACACTATCTCCTCTGGTGCAATCTCTAAAGCAGCAGCAATTTCATTCACAGTAGGGGTCCGTCCCAATTCCTTCGTCATTTCTTCCTTTTTCTTTCTGATCTTATTATTTAATTCCTTTAAGGAACGACTCACCTTCACCGTGCCGTCATCTCTGATAAATCTTTGAATTTCCCCAATAATCATCGGAACAGCATAAGTGGAAAATTTAACGTCGTAACTTAAATCAAATTTGTCTACAGATTTAATTAAACCAATGCAGCCTATTTGAAAAAGATCATCTGCTTCATACCCTCTGTTCATAAAACGCTGGACGACCGACCAGACAAGACGGGTGTTACTGTTAACAATCAACTCTCTTGCCTCAAAATCACCACTTTGGCTTTTCGCAATCAGTTCCCTCAGCTTGGCATCACTCAACTGTTTATTCTTTTTTACTTCTGTCCCCATGGCGTTGCCCCTTAATTACAAAACGCTTTGGTTTTAGATAAATGCTTTTTTAAATAAACAGTGGTCCCCAATCCCGGTTCTGAGGTCACTTCTACTAAGTCCATAAAATTTTCCATGATCGTAAAACCCATTCCTGACCGTTCCATGTCTGGTTTTGTTGTATACAATGGCTCCCTTGCTTTATCAACGTTTCCAATCCCTTGTCCATCGTCTTTTATCGTAAGTTCCACTGTATCTTCCTCAAGTTTAGCCATAATAATAACCGTGCCTGCAGGGTTTTCACCATAACCATGAATAATTGAGTTCGTGACTGCTTCGGATACTACTGTTTTAATCTCTGTCAACTCTTCCATCGTTGGATCAAGCTGTGTCACAAAAGCTCCTACAGTAACTCTGGCAAAAGATTCGTTTTCACTAACAGCGGAAAACTCAAGTCTCATTTCATTTTTCACTGTTACGCCACCCCCAAAGTTCGTAAAGCATCAAATTCTCCCTCTTCCAAACGCAAAACTTTAAAAAGCCCTGACATTTCAAACAGTCTTTTCACAGGAGGAGAAATGTCACATACAACCATTTGTCCCCCTCTATTTATCACTTGTTTATACCTTCCCAAAATGACTCCAATTCCTGAACTGTCCATAAAGGTCAAGTCTTCCAGGTTTAAAAGAATATGCTTTATTTCTTCAGGCTCATACGCTCGTTCCACCTTGTTTCTCACATCATGGGCAGTGTGGTGATCTAATTCCCCACTTAAACGGACACAAAGTACGTCTCCTTTTCGTTCTAAATCAATCGAAAGGCTCATCGGCTCTCACTCCCATTTCATTCTTGATAAACACTAGCATCTTTCTGAAACATATATTCTCCTTACACCTTCCTCTTCCTTTCCCACTGACAAAACTAGTGGCAAATCGTGTAAAGAAGAAGCTATTCGCTTTCCTTTTCATTACTGCCTGCATCTATGCCGGACATCTTCGCCAAAGTTCGTTTAAACAATCCCCACCACGTGGCTTCTTTTACGTCTTCACGTGCGACGATATCCGTTTCTGCCAATACTTCTCCATCTTTTTCTACTACAAATTTCCCGATCGTTTCTCCTTTTTTAATCGGTGCTTTTAAATTCTTGTTCATTTCAACTTTTTCACTTATATCTTCAAGCTTCAGGCCTTTTTGAATCAGCAGGCTTATCCTGCTTCCTAACACTCCCGTCACATGGGATGCGTCCCCTTTTTCCACTGCTGCACGATCTATGACGTGGTCCTTATCGTAAAGAGGCTGGATATCATAATGATTGAAAGCGTAGTCAAGGAGCGATGTTGTCTGACTATTTCTGGTCTTGGGTGTTGTGGCTCCCATTATTACTGAAATAACGCGCATGTTCTGTTTTTTCGCAGTGGCAACCAAGCCGTATTTAGCTTCTTGAGTAAATCCCGTTTTTAACCCGTCCACTCCTGGATAAAATTTTACAAGCCTGTTTGTGTTTACAAGCCAAAATTCATCATCAGTGCCCTGCCTTAAGTAGTCTTCATAAATTCCGGTAAAAGATGTGATTTTCTCATGTTTTAACAGCTCTCTAGCCATTAAAGCCAGATCCTTTGCACTCGTGTAATGATTCTCAACAGGCAGGCCGTTGGTGTTCGTAAAGTGAGTATTTTCAAGGCCCAATTCCTCAGCCCTTTTATTCATCATCTCCACAAACTTTTCCTCTGACCCGCCAATATGTTCGGCCATTGCCACAGAAGCATCATTTCCAGAAGCAACGGCAATTCCTTTCAGCATATCCCTTACAGTCATTTCTTCGCCAGGCTCAAGAAAGATCTGTGATCCTCCCATTGAAGCCGCATACTCACTCGTTACCACTTTATCTTCATAGTCAATTTTTCCTTCGTCTATCGCTTCCATAATTAAGAGCATGGTCATAATTTTTGTCATGCTCGCCGGAGGCAGGGACTCCTCACTGTTTTTCTCATATAATACTCTACCTGTATCTGCTTCCATCAAAATAGCAGCTGCAGCCTCTTCAGCAAGCTCAGCTTGTTTCTCCTCTGCGAACGCATGTTGAGAAACCGATAAGACTAGCAAACAAGCAAGAAATATAGATGTACTTCTTTTTAATAATCCCCTCATAGTACAGGACCTCCAGATTTTTTACTACTAGAGTTTCCATAAATTTCTTCTTTCATACTGCCAGGACAATGGAAGAATAAAAAAATTCCTATCCTTTAGAAAGGATAGGAATTCATGTGGATTATTCAATCGTATCATAAATTAAAGAAGGGGCTGAGGCAGGCTTCTCTTCAATCTCATACGCTCTATTAATCATATCTTTGACAGCTTCATTCTCATCTTTATTTGTATGAAGAACGGCCAAAGTCTCTCCATGCTTCACAGAATCCCCAATTTTCTTTACTAGTTCAACTCCTACTGCATGGTCTATTTTATCTTCCTTTGTCGCTCTGCCTGCACCTAATACCATTGCTGCCCTTCCAATCAGAGCAGCATCCATTCGATGGACAAAGCCTTCTGTATCAGCTTTTACCTCTATGAAAGAGGAAGCTGTAACAAGGGTCTCCGGTCTTTCAACGGAAGCCGGATCTCCCCCCTGTGCTTCAATGAACGTCTTCATTTTTTCCAAAGCTTTTCCGTTTTGAATCACTTGCTCAAGCATGGTCCTAGCTTCATGAACAGTGTCTGCTTTTCCTCCCAGCACTACCATGTGGCTTCCAAGTGTCAGACAAAGCTCATGAAGATCCTCCGGGCCTTCACCTTTTAGCGTATCAATAGCTTCTTTGACCTCAAGTGCATTGCCGACAAGGCGGCCAAGGGGCTGATTCATATCACTAATGACTGCCATTGTCTGTCTCCCCAGAGAGTTACCAATATCAACCATTGCTTTCGCCAGCTTTCTTGCATCTTCCACCTTGTCCATAAAAGCACCTGAGCCTGCCTTAACGTCTAAGACAATCGCATCGGCTCCGGCCGCAATTTTTTTACTCATTACCGAGCTTGCAATCAGGGGAATCGAATCAACAGTAGCCGTTACGTCTCTGAGCGAATAAAGTTTTTTATCAGCAGGTGTCAGGTTTCCAGATTGTCCGGCGAGAGCAATTTTATTTTCGTTCACGAGACGAATGAACTCCTCACGCTCTAATTCTGTCCGAAATCCATTGAAGGCTTCCAATTTATCAATGGTGCCTCCTGTATGGCCCAGCCCCCGTCCTGACATCTTTGCAACTGGAACACCAAGGGCGGCCACTAATGGCCCAAGGACCAAAGTAGTCTTGTCTCCTACTCCTCCAGTAGAATGCTTATCTACTTTAATTCCTTCAATTTCCGTCAGATTTAATTGATCTCCTGAAGCTGCTATTTCATATGTCAGCGTCGCCGCCTCTTGCTGAGTCATTCCTTTAAAATAAATAGCCATGGCAAAAGCTGAAGCCTGGTAATCTGGGATTTCCCCTCGGCTGTAGCCTTCAACAAACCACTTAATCTCTTCATTTGTAAGGGTTTCCCCATCTCTTTTTTTTGCAATGATATCTACCATACGCATAGTAAATCGTCCCCCTCTCGCCCTATGGCATTGTCTTTAATACTTCTTTAACGAGAGAAATAAAACGAGGCTTCGTCTTTGTCGCCGTTTCTATTACTTCTTCGTGGCTTACACCTTCAATTTCTTCACCGATTGCCATATCTGTGATGCAGGAAATGCCCAAAACTTTCTGTCCTCCATGTCGTGCAACAATTACTTCAGGAACCGTGGACATCCCTACGACATCACCTCCAAGCTTACGAAGCATAATAAGTTCAGCGCCAGTCATAAAAGCAGGACCTGAGATTCCGGCGTACACACCTTTTTGTATGGAAATTCCCAGCTTATCAGCTGCCCTCTGAGCTACTTCCTGTAAACCTTTTTCATAAGCCTGACTCATATCTGGAAAGCGCGGTCCTAACTCCTCATCATTTGGCCCAATGAGAGGATTGGCCCCTGTCATATTTAGATGATCTTCAATTACCATAAGATCTCCCGGCTTAAATGAAGGATTCATTCCGCCGCAAGCATTCGTAACAATAATCGTTTCTACCCCCAGCTCTTTCATGACACGGACAGGAAACGTCACTTCTTGCATACTGTAGCCTTCATAATAATGAAAACGTCCTTGCATCGCTACAACGTCTTTTCCCTCGAGAGTCCCCCCGGCAAGTCTTCCTGCATGTCCTTCCACTGTAGAAACAGGAAAATGAGGAATAGATTGGTACTCAACGTAGATCGCATCCTCTATTTCTTCTGCAAGATCACCAAGTCCTGATCCTAAAATGAGGCCCACTTTTGGATTTACGCTAAATTGTTCTTTAAGATAAGACGCAGCTTCCTTTACTTTGGCAGACATATTCATTTATAGTTCCTCCTCATTCATTCGTCCAATAATCCCTTTCATAAGAGACAAAAATTCTTCTCTCACTTTTTCAGTTGTTTCAATAACTTCATCGTGGCTCAGAGGCTGATTGAGTATACCTGCGGCCATGTTAGAAATGCAGGAAATACCGAGTACTCTCATACCGCCATGTCTGGCAGCCAGAACCTCAGGGACCGTAGACATCCCTACAGCATCGCCTCCCAAAGTCCTTGCCATTTTCACTTCAGCAGGCGTTTCATATGCAGGGCCAGTATTGCCTATGTACACCCCCTCACGAATAGACATGTTCAGGGATTGAGCAGTTTCTTTTGCCACTGTCCTTAGTTTCTCGTCATAGGCTGAAGAGAGGTCTGGAAAACGAGGACCCAGCTTTTCATTATTTTTTCCCATTAGGGGATTATCCCCCATGAGGTTAATATGATCCTTGATAATCATCAAATCTCCAGCTTCAAAGGATTCATTCACTCCGCCTGCTGCATTTGTCACCAGCAGCGTTTCCACGCCCAAATTCTTCATTACTCGTACGGGAAAAGTCACTTCTTTCATCGCATAGCCTTCGTAAAAATGAAATCTCCCTTGCATAGCCACAACAGGGAGGCCTTTTAGTCTGCCAAAAACCAGTTGACCGGCGTGTCCTTCAACAGTTGGGACAGGAAATCCTGGAATCTTGCTGTAAGGAATGACAATTCTCTCTTCAATTTCATCTGCCAGCACCCCAAGCCCGGACCCTAAAATTAAGCCTGCCTTGGGTGTTTCTTGAATCTGTCCACGCAAAAAAGAAAATGCTTCTTTTTGTTTCACTTCTTGACTCATGGTTTTACTCATCCTTTCTTAAGAGCGGATAAAAAACTCGTTCCATGGGAAGGAGCTTTCAATGTGAAATTTTCAGCAATTGTAGCGCCTACATCAGCAAATGTCTTTCTCACGCCAAGGTCCTGGCCCCCTGAATGAGAAGGAGAATATGCGATTAAGGGCACTACTTCTCTCGTATGATCTGTCCCGTGGTGTGTCGGATCATTTCCATGGTCAGCGGTAAGTAACAGGAGATCATCACTTTTTAAAGCTTCCAGTAACTCCGGCAGCTGGCGGTCAAATTCCTCAAGGGCTTTTGCGTACCCGTCTACATCTCGGCGATGTCCAAATTTAGCATCGAAATCTACAAGGTTCAAAAAGCTCAGTCCTGTAAAGTCACGGTTTGCTGTTTCAATGATCTTATCCATTCCGTCACTATTCGAAGTAGTCCGCAAGGATTCGGTGATACCCTCTCCATCATAAATATCGCTGATCTTCCCTATGGCTAAACTGTCAAATCCCTGGTCTGCCAGGTCATTCATAACTGTTCTGCCAAAAGGCTTTAAAGCATAGTCATGACGATTTGCTGTACGCTCAAAAGCTCCTGGTTCACCAATAAACGGACGAGCAATCACTCTTCCTATCATATAGGGAGGTTCATACGTAAGTTTTCTGGCTTTTTCGCATATCTCAAAGAGCTCTTTTACAGAGACAATTTCTTCATGAGCCGCAATTTGAAGCACAGAATCTGCGGACGTATAAACAATTAAATCACCTGTCTCCATATGCTCCTTCCCTAATTCTTTGATAATCTCTGTTCCTGAGGCTACTTTATTACCGATTATCTTTCTTCCTGTTTCCTTTTCAAGCTGTTTAATCAGCCCTTCATCAAATCCATCAGGAAACGTGCGAAACGGCTCGTCTATTCTCAGTCCCATAATCT
The DNA here is from genome assembly GCF_042656525.1 of Thalassorhabdus alkalitolerans. Taxonomy (NCBI): domain Bacteria; kingdom Bacillati; phylum Bacillota; class Bacilli; order Caryophanales; family Bacillaceae; genus Thalassorhabdus; species Thalassorhabdus alkalitolerans. Next base: position 42,017 of record NZ_JBHSOZ010000010.1, on the reverse strand, counting down.
CCCAGTGTCCTGTCATCGTGTCTTTTCCTCTTGAGGCTTCTTCCATAATTCCAAAAGAAGCGAGAGGAGCATCTATTTTACGGATCCCCGTCGTTTCCTTAATCCACCCTAGTCCTAGCTTTTCCATAGTTGGCATAGAAAGACCACCTGTTTTCTCATCGATGTGGCCGAGGGTGTCAGCTCCTACGTCATTGAATTCTGCAGCATCTGGAGCTTCCCCTATCCCTACTGAGTCCATCACAATTAAGAAGACTCTCTTAAAAGGTATATTTTCCGCCATATCATTTCCTCCTTTATGTACTGTTCATTCTCCCTTTTCATTGCTTTGTAAGCAAACCAAAAGCCCCCATAAGAATACCTCTTCTTATCAAAGGGCCTGAAATAGAATCTTTGTTTATTGTGAGCCTGTCCTTTTCTTTTATGCTCTGGGATGGTACGAACTGTAAATATCTTTTAGTTTTTTGTTTGATATGTGTGTATAAATTTGTGTGGTTGAGATATCTGCATGCCCAAGCATCTCTTGTACCGCTCTCAGATCTGCACCATTTTCCAGTAAGTGAGTGGCAAATGAATGACGAAGAGTATGAGGTGTCAGCGCTTTTGTTATATTTGCTTTGTCGGCTATTCCTCTTAATATTTTCCAAAAACCTTGACGTGATAAAGGGTTCCCGTGATGATTTACGAATAACTGCTCGTGTGGTTTTTCTTTTGCTAATCCAGGACGTGCTTTTTGCAAATAGATTTCTAAAGCTTCAATGGCAACTTTTCCTAACGGAATAATTCTTTCCTTGTTTCCTTTTCCCGTACAGCGGACAAACCCCATTGATAAATGAACATCGCCTTTTTTTAATTCACACATTTCAGAAACTCGCAGGCCTGTAGCATAAAGAAGTTCAAGCATCGCCCGGTTTCTCCTGGAAAAATCATCAGCTCCGCCAGTTGCATCTAATAATAACTCTACTTCTGTGGTTGATAGCACCTCGGGAAGCTTCTTGTCCCCTTTAGGTGTTTCGATCAGCTCTGAAGGGTCACTGGAAGCCGTTTTTTCTCTCAGCAAGAATTGATGAAGCGCCCTTATGGAAGACGTGGTCCTGGCCAGCGTGGCCTGGGATCTTCCTTTTTCTTTCAATAGATAGAGGAATTCCGTAATGTCAGCTCGTCGTACTTCATCCCACGTTGCGATGTTGTTACTTTCTTTTAAAAATAAAAGGTAAGCCTTTAAATCTCTTTTATACGAATTGACAGTGTTTTCACTCAATCCCCGTTCTACTTTTATGTAATGGAGAAAATCATCTACCCCATGCTCCATTAAATTCCCCCCTTGTCATTCCCCGTGCCGGTAAAAAAACAGTAGCCGTTCCAGCCAGACTGACGGTCCTGGTTCTTCAAACATTTCTATCACTTTTACTGCCCTTCCCTGGGGCTCTTCAAACCTATGATCGCTTTCATATTCTGCACTTATCCATAGAATACCATAATAAAAAAATGTCGTGCACATTGCAAAGACAAGAAATACTTTAACAGCATCAAACATGGGGCTAAACCACTTTCTCATATTATTCACCTCTAAAAAAGCATGCTTAATTTCAAGCTATGCCTAAATAGATAAGAAATATACATGAGACAGCTATCTTACGGAAAAATCTTTATGTATAAGAAAATTATATCCTTCCAGCTGCTATAGGAAGGCTTTCTATGTCTTATATAAACCAAAAAATAAAAACCTCTTCCTTAAATGAAAAGGTTTTTATCGGATTTTGGTTTTACTACCCTTTTCTTCGGTTTTCTCCTCTTTTTTCTCTGGGTCTGATTTATTATTGCAGCGGTGGCAGATTCCGTGGAAGGTTAATCGGTGATCTTTAATTTGAAAGTTCCAGTTCCTCTCAACGACTTTTTCTACATCACCGAGAAGGTCCTCTTGAATTTCGTCCACTGCCCCACATTCTATACATACGAGATGATGATGGAAGTGAGCAGCTCCTTCTTTTCTCAAGTCATAACGGGAAACTCCGTCCCCAAAGTTAATCTTATCTACCACTTCAAGCTCATTTAAAAGCTCAAGGGTACGGTATACGGTAGCCAAACCGATTTCAGGAGATTTTTCTTTGACAAGCAGATATACATCTTCCGCGCTTAAATGATCTTCTTCATGTTCTAGAAGGACTCTCACTGTAGCTTCTCGTTGAGGCGTAAGCTTGTAGCTTTGCGCATGCAGCTGCTTCTTAATGCGGTCTATCCGGTTTTCCATTGACATTCCCCTCCCCCTGGTGACCATTCACGATTAATTATAATCTCAGGAGAAGAGAGTGTCAAATGATAACTAAAATCATTATCACATTATAATTATTATAATTAAATTTTAGTTATTAACCTGCTGTCCAGTCTATAATGATTTTCATTAAAGAGGGTGACAGAAAGGCTTCAATACTTGAAGCAAAAGCAAGGAGCATAATGGAGACAGCCATAAACAAACACGATTTCATAAACATAGGAAAGATAGGCTCATAATTTGTTTTTAAGAATTGATGTCTGATCAATTTAAGTGAGAATGCCAAAGAAATTGCAGCCACAAAAATATAAACAGGTACAACAATCAGGTTTTGAGGGAGCACTGAAACAAATGACATGGCAAAACCCGGAATCCCCATTTGATTCACCAGGAAACCTACGGTAAAGCCGACAACAATCCCTTTTAAAAACAACAATAATAATATAAAAGGCAGACCGATCACAGATAAGCCTAAAAGCCACATAAGCCCTGCATATTTAGCGTAGTGAGAGAAGCTTTGTTTAAACATATCACTTGCCGTGGCATAGCTTCCTTCACTGACTTGTCCAAAAAATTGGTTTAGATACATATATAAATCATGTTTTTGTGTCAAGCTCAAGCTGTTTACTACAATAGCTCCAAACACAATACCCATGAGAAAGAGAACAGTAACAAACAAATAGAGCGACCGATGCTCTTCTATATGCTGATAAGCAGACCTGGCCAGCTTTCCCTTCATAGAATTCTCCCCCTCTCGTCTCTGTTTCTGTCTCTACTCTATGAGAGTTATACAAAAACTATGACTCAAGGAAGAATACGATTTCGATTGCTAGGTATGCCTACCCTGTTTTCACTGTCTTGATTCTTATTTTTTATGGTCACTAATTTAGTGAGACAGAGGACTGACAAATTACCATGCCCGCTAAACCAGGGTAAGCGGGCACAATACAGGCAGAAAACTACCTGGTCAGAAACACATAAAAAGCTTGATAAGAGAAGGGAAACAAGAGAAAGTTTAAAGAAAAAATAAGCATTAACAGAGCTTTAACTTTAAATACTGCAGAGCATAAGCTGTTTTGGCATCATGAATTTCCTGCTTTTCCATCAGTTCTTCTGCTTCCTCAAGGGTGACTTCCAGTACATCTACAAATTCATCCTCATCGGTCCCGGCAGTCCCTGCCATTAACCCCTTTGCTTCATAAATATGTACCAATTCATCAGCAAAACCAGGAGAGGTATAAAACGAAGTGATTTTTTGGAATTCCTTAGCCTTATAGCCTGTCTCTTCTTCTAATTCCCGGGCAACTGTTACTGAAGGATCCTCTCCTTCTTCTAGCTTTCCAGCCGGAATTTCTATTAAGTGTTTTTCTAAAGGCTTTCGAAACTGTCGGACCAATACAAGCTTGTTATCCTCAGTTAGGGCGATAACCGCCACGGCTCCAGGATGGTTAATTACTTCTCGTTTTCCATCCTTGCCATTAGGAAGTCTTACATCTAAAAGATTCAGATCTACTATCTTCCCTTTATATATATTTGTAGATTTAACAGTTTCCTCATACAGATGATCCTTCATTTTTCTTCCCCCTTATGTATAAAAAACCCCGATTTTACATACAGTTTATCATAAAATGAATAAAGGAGCGGTGGATATGAAAGTTTATATCACTCCACGCCACATTAGAATTGTCGGTAAAGCATGGGAAGTGACTCAATATTTAAAAGCTGCCTCACGAACTCATAAAACAATGGCTGAATGGGGGAGTAAAAACTGATCCCTACCCTGCCACAGCGAGAGCCGCTGACAGGCAGGATAAATAAAACGGCGGATCATCTTCTATCGGCCTCCCCATTGTTGTAAGAGAAAGAGGATAATCTTTTTTCCACTCTTTCCACTTAAGCTCAAGCTCGTCAACAGCCTGCCATAACACTTTGATATGCTTATTTTTTTTCATGAGGAGAGAGCTTTGCTGATAGAGCACTTGGTGTTTCTCTTTAGCAAGATAAGGCAGTGCCAGGAAAGAGTAAGCCAAGGTAAAATCCTGTAAAGGTGTAAGGGTGTGATGACTGATTCCTCTGTGTCGTTTCCTTTCGTCCTGAAAGGAAATACGCGCTGTCCATACCGGGATGCCTTCCAATGCCCCAACCAGGTTGGACCAATTAGCCAATGACAGTCCGCTGAAACCCCATGGTGTGTTGGTGCCAGTGGTACCAGGTCCCATAGAAATGATCATATAATCTGCATTATATTTAACCGACAGCCATTGCAAAGCATTAGGTATAGTGGTGGCTTCTTCCTTCCCTCCAAAAGCCTGCCCTACGGTTATAGTTTTTACCCCTTCCCAGTCTTTCATTACACTTAGATGGCTGCTCATATTTAAAGGCAGCGAAGCTTCATCAGACAACACAACCCCAATTTTACTTTTAGGACTTAGAGCTATTAAAGCTCCAACTAACACAGGAATCATGCTGTGCAGCTCTGCTAGCAGGATCTTTTTTCCTTTTAAAGTAAATGGCTGTTGAAAGATCCAATGATCCGGATGCTCAGGATCATCCACTGAAAGTACACTATGCTGGGAAGGAAGATATCTGGCTTTCATAATATGCCCTTTTCCCGTGAGAGAAAATGGTGAGCCTGATACGAGAGAAGTCACAATATCCCATCCCCCGGTTCCCAGTTTTAAGGCAGAAGCAGTGGTGTTTATTTTTACTTTGTCTCCAACATGTACTTTTGGAAGAAAGGATAAAAAAACCAAAGCTTTCCCGCTGCCATGATCTGTTGCAATACGTTGACATCCATTGTTTTCCTCAAGGATGGAAAGAACCGTTGCGAACCTTTCTTCATACATCCTGCTCGCTCCTTTCTGTCTTACACTCGTACTTTATGTATATGAAAAGTAATATATCCAGGAAACGAGACAAAAATTGGCTGGCATGAGTCCAGTTCAGTACCTTTTTCACACCAGCCAATTGACTGGGAACAATAAACTCTACAAGCTTCAATAGGGTCATTTCCTAAAAAAATACATTTGCTCCGAAAAGCGAATGGAAAAGAGAAATTGACCTTTACCATGCCTTTTATAATAGCTCTAAAACTTTCTGTTCAAGCAATTCATAACTAACTTCACCAGGAATCTTGTCCACTATGATTCCATCTTCATCAATAATATAGGTTGTTGGGAGGTATTGAATATTGTACATATCTGCTACATCTCCCTCGAGATCAATAACGGCCGGGGCTTCCGTCATATTATATTCCTCCACAAATCGCTGGGCGTCCTCCCTCGTACGTTCATAAGAATTCATATTAATTGTTAGGACACTCACTCCTTCAGCATGGTAATCTTCATGCAGCTGAAGCAAATCCGGTATTTCCCTGGTACATGGCTCACACCAAGAAGCCCACATGTTCATAATAACAATATCCCCGCTGTAGGAAGAAAGAGATCTCTCCTCCTCCGTCCAGGTCGGCAAGGTAAAATCTACTGCTGCATTCCCAACTTCCACTCCTACTCTCTCTATGGTCAAATTTGTATACACCACAAACATTCCAGCAACTCCAGCTGCAATGAGTATGAACATCGTCAGCTTTTTTTTCATCATTACCCCACCTTATAAGGTCTAATTTTTTATATTTTTAAAAGTAAGCATCGTTTCTTTCATACCTCTGATACCTTACTAATATAGTAGAGGAAAGTCCATCTTTAAACTGATGGACAAGTATGGTGGCCTCAGGAAAAAACTTCATAAATTTAATCTATCCGTTAATACCTATATCTGCTAAAATAACAGAGATAACAAGAGGAGTGAAGAGATAAATGAGTTGGTACGAAGCTTTAATATTCGGTATTGTTCAAGGATTATCAGAATTTCTGCCTATTTCCAGTACAGCCCATATCGTCATTACACAGATGGTTTTTGGCTATACCTTTCCCGGACTTTCGTTTGAAATCTTCTTACATATTGGTTCAATTCTTGCTGTTCTTTTATATTTTCGAAAAGATGTGGTCGAGGTCGTCACAGGATTCTTTACTTTCTTAACTACAAGGTCTTCTCATCACAGAACCTCTTTTTTCTTTGCAATTTATATTCTTGTTGCTACCTTTCTTACCGGTTTTCTTGGCTTGCTTTTAAATGACTTTGTCTCAGACATTATGAAAACCCCGCCATTTATTGCAGGGGCTTTAGCAACTACGGGGCTATTTCTTATTTTAATAGAAAGATTCCACAAATACGGTTCACGAACTGAAAAAGATATGACATTTTTGGATTCAATTTTTGTCGGCCTCGGTCAGACTTTAGCAGTCCTTCCGGGGATTTCAAGATCAGGTGCTACTTTAATTACTGCTCTGTACTGCGGTTTAAATAGAGATACAGCTGTCCGTTACTCTTTCTTACTCTCAATACCCGTCATTTTAGGCTCTTCCGTGTTAGCCTTCGACGATATTGGCGGAGGAGCGTTTGCGTCCATAGGAACAGGTAATTTAATCATTGCTTTCATTGCTTCCTTTATATTTTCATGGATAGGAATTGTCTGGCTCATCGGATTCCTTAAAAAAAGCAAACTGATCTATTTTGCGATTTATTGTTTTGTGCTAGCTGTATTCGTTGTTACCCAGCTGGATCCAACAGTTGTTATTGATGTAGAATAGATAAAACCAAGAAGCCGGGACAAAACCCAGCACAAAAGAAGAGTCTTGACCCTCGGCGGTGAGAGGCAAAGAGCAGGTTAAAAACGAAAATTTACCTTGATGGCGGTGAACTTGAGAAAGTACACCTTCCGACAAGCTCATCAACCTATTTTAGATCAACAAAACGGTGCCAATTATCGCTTTTCGATAGTTGGCACCGTTTTTACTTTCCAGAGACCGTTTTATACCAGCCTCTTTCTTGTCTCCCGTATTACAGTGTGATTAAAAAGGAGTCATTTGAGACAACCCCTCTTACATCATCCTGTATTTCGAAGGCCTGCGGCCACTCCACTTATTGTTAAAAGTACCTCTGTCAGCAGTTCCTCAGGCTGATCTTCCTGGGAGCGCATGATCTTAATTAATTCCACTTGCAGGTAATTTAGAGGGTCAACATAAGGATTTCTTCGGTAAACTGACTCTTGGATGTTAGGAGTGTGATCGAGAAGATTATCATTCCCCGTAATTTGCAAGAGCATTTCCTTTGTTTTTTCGTACTCCTCTTTTATATCCCCAAAAATTCTATTTGCTATCTCTTCATCCTTCACAAGCTTCATGTATTCTTTTGCTGTGCTCAAATCTGCTTTCATAAGAGCCATCTGCAGATTATTAACAGTAGATTTGAAGAATGGCCAATGCTGATACATGGTCTGGAGAAGCTTCACGTTCTCTTCACCTTTTGAAGCAAAAGCTTGAAGGCCCGTTCCAGCAGCATACCAGGCCGGGATAAGCTGCCTGGACTGGGTCCATGCAAATACCCATGGTATTGCCCGGAGATCTTCAAAGCGGCTGCTTCCTTTTCTACTCATTGGACGAGAGCCAATATTAAGAGCTCCCAGGTCTTTTATTGGTGTGGCTTCATTAAAATAGCCAAGGAAGTCTTTGTCACCAAACACTAACGATTGATATTTCTTTAATGAGTGGGAGGAGATTTCCTCCATTGCTTCTTCCCAATTGGATTCACGAATATGTGCTTGTTCTGACTTGTTAGAAATCTTAGCTGATGATTCCAGCAAAGCAGATGCTCCCTGCTCAAGGCTTCTAAAGGCAATATCTTCAAGAAGGTAGCGAGAGGAAAGAACCTCCCCTTGTTCCGTAATCTTCACACCGTCTCCTAACGTTTCTGCAGGCTGAGAAAGGATACTGCGGTTTAACGGCCCGCCCCCTCGGCCTAAGGATCCGCCGCGGCCATGGAAAAACTTTAAACCGATATTAAATTCCTTAGCCATATCATGAATTTCCTGCTGAGCCTTAAACAATTTCCAGTTCGCAGTAAGGGTACCCCCATCTTTACTTCCATCAGAATACCCCAGCATGACCTCCTGATTGTTTCCTCGTTCATTCAAATGATTGCGGTACACATCCATGCTAAACAAGGTTTTCATGATGTCTGGCCCTGCAATTAAATCGTCAATGGTTTCAAGAAGCGGCGCCACATTTAAATGACTGTCTACTTCACCATTAGCGTGAAGGCGGTAAATTCCGGCTTCCTTTGCAAGAACAAGGACTTCCAGCAAGTCACTTGAGGACTGGGTCATGCTGACCAGGTAAACTTCAATGGACCTTTGTCCGAATTCTTCATGAGCCTGTTTAATCGTATGGAATACTTTAAGCATTTCTTGTGTTTCTTTTGAATAATATTCATCTGCCAATAGAAGCGGACGCGGATCTTTAAGGACACTTTCAAGCATTTCTATCTTCTCATTTTCTGGAAGGGTACTGTAATCAGAAGTAATATTGACTGCTCGCAGAATTTCAGTAATTGCTGCTTCATGCTCGCCGCTGTGATTTCTAATATCCAAGGTTGCAAGGTGAAAACCAAAGAGCTGAACCTGGCGAATTAATTTACGAATCATTTTTAATTTATGATGTGAAGGCTGATGCTTTTCTACGCTTTCTTGAATCATCAGAAGATCATTCAACAGCTCCTCCGCATCTTCGTAGCCAAGGTCCGTTTTTCCGGTATTTTTTAACCTTTTTAAAATGATTGCAAATTTTCTTCTGTAGATCTCTGAATCCACCGGCCAAGCGTCACCTTCATCTAAATACTTCGTTTCGCCTTCTTCAACTGAACGAAGAAGCTCCTTGCTCACTTCTACCCTGACCATGGAATGACTGAATCTTCTCATCAGTTCTTCTGCTACTTTTCTGTATTTCTTAATTGCCAGTGCTCTTTGTTTCTGTAATGTTTCCCATGTTACTTCAGGGGTTACATTTGGATTACCGTCACGGTCCCCTCCAATCCAGGAGCCAAATGTGAGGAAGTTAGGGACTTTCCAATCATGGTCAGGGAACTCAGAATCCAGCTGCTCCTCAAGCTCCTGGTGGATGTCTGGCAGCACGTCAAACAACGTTTGGTCAAAGTAATACAGACCATTTCTTACTTCATCTACTACAGTCGGCTTGCGATGACGCAGCTCATCTGTCTGCCACAAAGCTGTGACTTCATTAAAAAGACTCTCATGTAAGTTCTCCTTCTCCCGTTTTGTAAGAAGAGGATTATCAAACTGCTGCAAAATAGTGGAAATTCGCTTTTGTATCTCCAGTACAGTCCTTTTGGTTGCTTCTGTAGGATGAGCAGTAATCACGAGCTCTAAGGATAAATCATTGAGTACATCCTGTATTACACTCTCTGTTATCTTATTTTCCTTTAAAGATTTCACTGCTCCTTCCAGGGAAAAAGGCTGGCTTACATCGTTATCTTCAAGCTGATATTGGCGTCTTCTTCGAATGCGATGATTTTGTTCTGCAATATTGACCAGGTGAAAATATGTGGAAAAAGCACGAATGACATGCTGGCGCATAGGCGGTTCCAAGCTGCTGATTTCTTCTTTCAGCTTTTTGTATTCTTCTTCATTGTGAGTTTGCCTTAAGGCAATACTTTTTTTTCTGATTTCTTCAACTTTGTTTAATAAGGAAACACCGCCATGATGAACTAAAATTTCCCCCAGGATGTTTCCAAGATTTTTTACGTCATTTCTTAATAGTGAGCTGCTATCTTCTACGTTGATCATTTATTACCCTCCTGTAAAAAGTCGTGCATACGATGATCATAAAACAGGGACAATTTTCGTCCCGCAAGGACATTTCGCGGCCCTTTACATGCAAAAAATAGACCTGCTTTTGCAAGTAGGTTTTATTCTAACATTAATTATACAAAATAATCAAAATTATTGCCTGAAAACGCAAGAGAAATATTTTCCTATGTAAAAAGCAAAAGAGATCACCCTTTTGCTTTTTACATCATTTTACTGAATGATTCATTTATATCGGCAGAATTAATATTGTAGCCAATGATAATCAAGCGCTGCCCTCCATCCTCATCTCTGTGAGAAAGTGGTTCTAAACTGAGAGAACCAGGTGAATATTGAAGAATAGCCCTTTTTCCCTCTCCTTTCATGTGAACAATCCCTTTGACACGAACTACCTGTTCAGGGAGAGACTCAAGCCAGTTTTTAAGATTTTCTTTTTGCAGCTGTGTTTCCGGTTCAATGTGCAGAGCTTGAAAATGAGAATGAGAATGAGAATGCTGAATTTCCTGTCTTTGTTTCTGACTGTTTTCAGAGTTATGTTCAAACCGTGACATCATTAGTTCCTCATGTAAGACATCCCCAAAGCTGGCTTCTATAACAGGAACTGAAGAAGGCTTTGCCTTATCAATTTTTTTCTTTACCTTTTCAAGTGTCCTGACATCGCATTCATCTACTTTATTCAGTATAAGAAGCGAGCTGTGTAATAGATGAGACCGTAACACTTCTCTTACTTCTTTAGAGCTCGAGAACATGCTTTGGTATTCTATGTATCTTGCTGCATCAACAACGCCAATTACAGATTTAATATCAATAAAAGCCTGCAGTCTGGGATCTGTTAGTCCATCCATCACCTGTAAAGGATCAGCGACCCCTGTCCCTTCTATAAACATGACATCTGGTTTCTTCTTTGAATAGGTGAAAAAATCAAGGAGATCATCTGTAAGATCCGTTTGTATAGTACAACATATACAGCCGTTTAACTTTTCTATTAGAGTCTCTTCATTGAAGTAGCTTTTTTCCACATTTGCTTCCCCAAGCTCATTTAAAACTACAGCAGGTGTTCTTCCTGCTGATTTTTCTGCAGTAAGCATTTCTTTCAAAAGCGTTGTCTTCCCGCTTCCTAGAAAGCCTGTAAGCACATAGACCGGTGTTTTCTTTTGTTCCATATTTGTCCCCCAATGGTTTCTTTCATTACAAATTTGTAAAATCTGGATTACTTTCTATTTTACTTAATAAAAGTAGAAGAATCTATGCTAAAATACACTCTAAGCCACATAGAATTTACATATAAGACCAAGAAAGAATGGAGCAAAAAATTAATATGGAACATACCCCCTCCCAGCTGAACGGCTGGATGAAAGATGCCCTCGGTATTTTGCTGCTATTTACTTTTGTGATTCTTTTTTTCAGCATGGATCTTTTTAAAGATGGAGGTCTCTTTACGCTTCCGTCTTCCTGGTTAAATGTAAACACTATTTTTCTAGGTATTGTTATAGAGGCCGTGCCTTTTATTTTACTAGGAGTTTTTATATCTGCTCTTATCCAAGTCTATGTTTCAGAGGATACAATACAAAGATACGTGCCTAAAAAAGCTTACGCCGCCCTGCTGCCTGCAGCCATGCTTGGAGCTATTTTCCCTATATGTGAATGTGCCATTATCCCTGTGGTCAGACGCTTAATCAAAAAAGGTATGCCTCTTCATGTCGGTGTGGTCTTTTTAGTGGCAGCCCCGATCTTAAACCCGGTGGTTGCGGCCTCTACGTATTTTGCTTTCCGCAATGACCTCACTGTTTTTTACACAAGATTTGGACTGGCTTTTGTTCTCTCCATTATCATAGGAGCTATTCTTTATACCATTTTTAAAAACAGCGACCAGCTCAAGGTGCAAAAAGACGAATTACTGGGAAACGGAATGGCGGCAGCGGCAACGCCATCCCCTAAACCGCAAAGCAGTGGGATAAAAAGAACGGTTTATCATGCCGCAGATGAGTTTTTCCTTATGGGTAAATTCTTGATTGCCGGTGCCTTCATCGCAGCTATGTTTCAAACCTTTCTGGACAGAAGTCTCCTACTTGCAATTGGTTCGAGTGACTGGGCCTCTACAGGAGTTATGATGGCTTTTGCTTTTGTTCTTTCACTTTGTTCAGAGGCCGATGCCTTTGTAGCTGCATCGTTTGGCAGTATGTTTACCACCGGGTCCATTGCCGCATTCCTCGTGTATGGACCGATGCTTGATTTAAAGAATACTATTATGCTGTTTGCGTTCTTTAAAACAAAGTTTGTACTGATTTTCATGTCAGTCGTAACAGTGACCGTGTTTACAAGTATCATGATCCTTCAATTATTTATTTTATAGGTTCGGCTCATGCTACCCCCGAAACCGTCTCACGGTTATATCAATAATTAAATGACTTAATAAGATCCACATTGGCTTTACCAAAACCTTTTATAAGAAATTGTTCTGAAAGGAGGAGAACATGGAAAATCAAACCGACACAAGCTTTCATGCGTATATTCGAGGAATTATATTAATTGGCTTTGCCCTTCTTCAGCTTGGAATGATTATATCAGGAAGCATTCGGTTATACATTGCGCCAACGATGCTGCCGTTTGTCTATGCTGCAACAATTGTGCTATTTATCTTAGGTGTAATTCAGATATTACGAAGCACAAGTAAAAAAAATGAAGATTTTTATTGTGACTGTGGAAGCGACCATAGCATGACGGGGCGGCCACTAACGAAGGTAATGATTTATGGGATATTTGTTGCTCCTGTAGTGCTTGGTTTCTCACTTCCTGATCAAGTATTGGACAGTTCAGTAGCTGCCAACCGTGGAATTCAATATGGCTCTGGTATTTTCACAAGTCCAACCTCATCCCCTTCTCCTGCTACACCAGCAGCAGAAGCTTCTGAGGAGCAAGACACAGCAAACAGAGCGGAAGCTTACCTTGATAATCCAGAGCAGTATTTGGATGATCTTGAGTCGGGTGCAATTTCCGCTTCTGGCGACAGCTTAGGGGAAATCTCAGAGGAAGAGCATTATATGATGGAAGATTTATACGAGGAGGAAGAACTGGATTCCCACTATAAAGAAATTGCAGATGCTTATGAAAATCAAGATGAAGTAATCATTACAGAAGACAATTTTCTTGACATGGTCTCTGCGATGGACATTCACTTGGACAGCTTTAAAGGCAAAGAAATTGAAGTGTCTGGTTTCGTGTACAGAGAACCAGAATTTAACGAAAACCAAATGGTTGTAGCCCGATTTTCCATGACATGCTGCATTGCTGACGCTACGGTTTATGGGTTGCTGGTTGAATCCGAAGAAGCGGTGCATTATGAGGAAGACTCATGGGTTACTATTAGAGGGACAATCCAGGAGGGGGAATATGGAGGCTTCACGATGCCTTCTGTTCACTTACAGGAAATTACTGAGATTGACGAACCTGATATGCCATATGTTTTTCCTTCCTTCAGATAGATACAAATAAGCTGGGACAATTCCGTCTCCTAAAAAAGAATGGCTCTCACCAACTGTGAGGCCATTCTTTTTCGCTGGATTTTTTCCCAGCCTTTTCTTATTTACATTTCTTTTTCTTTCAGTAACAAGCGGACTTCATTTACGTCTTTATCGCCACGGCCGGAGAGGTTAACAATAATAATATCGTTTTCGTCCATAGAAGGGGCTGTTTTAACAGCATAAGCCACAGCATGAGCGCTTTCTAAGGCAGGAATGATCCCTTCGGTACGAGCCAGCTTTTGAAAAGCATCTAACACTTCCTGTTTCGATACCGTTTCATATTCCCCTCGTCCTGATACCTTTAGATGACTATGTTCTGGCCCAATTCCCGGATAGTCAAGACCCGCTGCAATTGAGTATGTCGGAAGAGGATTTCCTTCCTCATCTTGAAGACATAAACATTTAAAACCATGAATGACACCCGGCGTTCCTTTTGTGAGGGTTGCAGCTTCTTCAGGCTCAACGCCGACCAAGCGTACATCCTCCTCTTCAATATACTCAGAAAATGCACCAATCGCGTTGCTGCCTCCGCCTACACAAGCAACAACCATATCAGGAAGGCGCCCTTCTTTTTGTAAAATCTGCTTTTTAGACTCTTTACTGATCACTGATTGAAAATGATGAACAATGGTAGGAAACGGATGAGGACCAACAGCTGATCCGAGAAGGTAAAACGTCGTTTCATAGTTTTCTACCAGATCATTTAACGCTTCATCCACAGCATCCTTAAGGCGTCCGCTTCCTTTATCTACCGGGACAACCTTAGCTCCAAGAAGCTCCATGCGAAAGACATTGAGTTCCTGCCTTCTTGTATCTTCTTTTCCCATATAGATGGTACAATCCATTCCCAGCATGGCACATGCTGTAGCCGTTGCCACGCCATGCTGTCCTGCACCAGTTTCAGCAATCACACGATGGGCTCCCATTCTTTTTGCAAGTAATATCTGTCCAATCACATTGTTTATCTTATGGGCGCCTGTATGGTTCAAATCTTCTCTTTTGAAATAAATTCGGGCTCCTCCCAGCTCATTTGACAGGCGGTCAGCAAATGTAAGAGGGTTTTCACGCCCTACGTATTCTTTTAAATAATAATTGTATTCCTCAATAAATTCCGGTTCATCCTTATATTGTTGGAAGGCATTATCAATCCTCTCTAATACTGCTTCTAGCTGGGGTGGTATAAAACTCCCGCCAAAATCCCCGAAATAACCTTTTTTCTCTTCATTTACCTCTGCTCTGCTCATCTCATTCTCTCCTTTACTATATCCTGTCTTTTATTGTACCAAAGACCAATAGAAATGCCATACCTCTGCTTAATGGTTATTTACTCCAACTGGAGGCTTAACAGTATCTTTTTTTATGATTTCGAGCTCTTCGTCCTGCTTCATAAAGTGGTAACGGATACTATCCACAAGAGCATGCCAGCTTGCTTCTATAATATTGCCGGACACACCTATAGTGCTCCACGTATTTCTTCCATCTGATGATTCAATGAGTACTCTTACTTTGGAAGCAGTAGCTTCCCCCTCATCAAGCACACGCACTTTATAATCAGATAAGTACATCTTATGAATCACTGGATAAAACTCGCCTAACGCTTTACGCAATGCATGGTCCAGCGCGTTAACCGGCCCGTTCCCTTCTGCTGCGGTCATAACCACTTCTTCGTTTACTTTCACCTTCACCACAGCTTCAGTAGTTAATTCATCACTGGATTCTTTATCTGTCAGAATTTTGAAATGATCCAGCTCAAAGAACGTAATATCTTCTCCTAACAACTTCTTTACCAGAAGCAAAAACGACGCTTCAGCCGCTTCATAATGGTACCCCAGATTTTCCATTTCTTTTATTTTTTCAATAATTTCTTTAACCTTGGGATCATTCTTATCAAGAGTAAGTCCCATTTCCTCTGCTTTAAACATAAGGTTGCTTTGGCCCGACAACTCTGAAACAAGAACCCGACGCTTATTCCCCAGCACTTCAGGTTTAATATGTTCATAGGTTTCTGGGTGTTTCAAAACTGCGCTGACATGCATTCCGCCTTTGTGAGCAAACGCACTATTTCCTACAAATGGCTGATTGCTTGCCGGCACTTGATTTGCAATCTCATGCACAAATTTTGAGATAGAAACGAGCTCCTGCATAGGATCGCTCCCAATACAGGAATACCCCATTTTTAATTGGAGATTCGGCAGTAAAGAAACGAGATTGGCATTTCCGCAGCGCTCGCCATACCCATTTATTGTCCCTTGCACATGGCTTGCGCCAGCACGGACGGCTGATAAAGTGTTCGCTACCGCCAGCTCCCCGTCATTATGACAGTGGATCCCGACTTGCGTGCTGACTTTTTCTTTTACATCCTTTACAATGTCTTCTATTTCCTTAGGAAGGGACCCTCCATTTGTGTCACAAAGGGTAATACAGTCTGCTCCCGCTTCCTGTGCTTTTAGGATGGCCTGAATCGCATACTCTTCATTATTTTTATAGCCATCAAAAAAATGTTCGGCATCAAAGATTACCTCTAAGCCTTGTTCTTTTAAAAATAAAATAGAATCATATATCATCTGTAGATTTTCTTCTAAGGTTGTTTGCAAAGCTTCTGTCACATGGAAGTCCCACGTTTTCCCAAAAATTGCAGCAGCCTTGACACCGCTTTGAATTAATCGGTTTAAATTGGGATCGTCAGAAGCTTTAATACCGGAACGACGAGTGCTTCCAAAAGCCGTGATCACACTGTTTTGTAAGTCCAATTCTTTTACTTTATCGAAAAAATTCATATCTTTCGGATTGCTTCCAGGCCAGCCTCCTTCAATGTAATGAACGCCGAGCTCATCAAGCTTTCTGGCGATCTTTACTTTGTCATCAACAGATAAGCTGACTCCTTCACCTTGTGTTCCGTCTCTCAGGGTCGTATCATATATCCGGACTTGCTTATTCACTTGAGTCCCTCCTACTCTAATCCATCCATACTTCTTTTCTGAATTGTTTTAAATCTCCCCATATTGGAAAATAGTATATCACAGGAGGGGACATTTGAATATGTCCAGAGGACAATCAATTACCCTATTTCTTTATATTTCAAGCCATTTGACTGCTTCAATGAAAAAATGCCCAAAGACCAGAGTCTTCAGGCATGATTGTTTTCCTCTTCCTTTATTCTGACTAATATTCTTTGAATGTGCATCGATATATACACGTTCTCGTCTTCGGGAAGGAGCAGTCCATATTCTTTTTTTAAAGCCTCAGTTGCAGCTCGCGTGCTTTGATAGACTTCGGGATAGCCTTTCTTGATCATTTGAACCATTTCAGATGGGGTAGAGCTTATATCTTCCTGTTGTATGACTGTTTTAATAGCAATATTTAAATGAGTAATTAACCCCTGATAGGCAACTGTATCAGTTGGAAAGGTAACTCCCAGAGACTCTTCGCATACTTCAACCATTAAATGTATCGCTTCAGTAAGATTCATCGTTTCTTCAACTGAAGGGTGCTTGTTTCTTGCTGTATAGAGATGAAGCGCGATAAAACCCGCTTCATCTTCTGACATGGAGGTCCCTGTCATTTTCTCTATCGCCTCAGCAGCCCATAACCCGACCTTAAATTCATCAGGGTATAAACCTTTTATTTCAGGAAGTAAATAATTCGGCGAAGACTGACCTGTCTGCACCCTTTCTATGGTAAAGATAATATGATCAAATAACGCTATATAAATTCTTTCATTAAAAGTGGCATTCAGTTCAGACTCAGCCTTTTTTACGATTTTTCTTATAACTTCAGCCTCTTCTTCTTTTATTGAGTGTAAAAGATGGGTGAAATGATCTTGTTCTTTTTCTTTTAATACAAACAGCTTTTCTATCCTTGCCGGATCTATCGTATCATTTCTTTTTTTATGGAAGGCCAGCCCCGCCCCAAGAGCAACTTTTTCCTCGTTACCTTCCTTTACTATAGCTGCATTATGGTTAAGTACCTTTTGAATGATCATAATACACTCACTCTTTCTATCAAACTATGTACCTTATTTTACTGTAAAGAGTAAGGCATTAAAAGAAAAATGAGTTCGCAGCCAAAGGTAAAATTTGACTGCCTTTTCAAAGAATCGGCGCAGCCTTCCAGCTGCACCTGGCCTAAATATCAGCTGTTACTGAGGGTCTGGTTCCTCTTTTTTCATACAATCCTCGGAACAGTAGTATTTAAAAGTACCATATGGTGAATCTTCCTTCCAATATCCCTCATTTTTAATTCTTCGGCTGCATAGAGAACAAAGACCATGATAGGTAGGGTCTCCTTTAAAAATCATACTCCTGCCTCCCTTTACTATTCTTTTGTAGCACCCCTGCTGTAAAACAACAAAACTATTCTTTTTAAAAAAAGAGCAGCTTGTGCTGCCCTTTCTCCATTATTTGTTTTCATTATTCTCCTGATGATTTAACGCGTTGTCAGAAAATTTGTCTCTGCCTGGTGCAGGATTTTGTGTCCCTTCGATTGGATGGTCACTCTCGTTTCTGGTTGTTTCTGTTCCTATATCAGAAGAGGATGCGAGGGGTTCGGCACCTGCATCCGAAGAAGTTGATGAAATACCTTCTTGGGTATTGCCCTGACTACTCTTGCTGCCGTTATCTTCATAAGCAGGACGATCCACTAAGACCACAATCCCTCCGTCTTCCACTTTATCGTGGTACTTTCTGGCCTCATCTTCAGGCAGTCCCAAGGTCATAAATTTATCAGTCAGGGTCCTTGCGTCACTTGTTTCAACCTCACCTTTTGTTTGAAAGGCCGCTTTGACCTTCTCAAAAAAACCTTCATCTTGGTCAGCATCGTACGTATCCGCCATTGTTTGAGCCCCGGTTTGTTCACCGTAAAAATTTGCTGTATCTTCGTCTTTAGCTACAATCGAAATGTCCGATGCATCAATGCCTTTTGCCTTAAGCTCTTCCACGTTCTCCAGAAGTTTCTTTTTTGAATCATACACACCAACAACTCTATTGGCCATTTTATACCTTCCTTTCTTTAAAAAGTGCTTTTTACTTCAATTCCCCTACATTGTTCTTTGAAAACAAGGCTTTGCAAAAGAGGACGTGGTCATGTTAATTCAGCCGCTACCCAGGGAGCGATGGAAAATAAATAAATGATTAAAAAATTCAAATGTTCGTTCTTTATAATAAGAGAACCAGCGTATGCTGGTCCCCTGTCGACATTATAAGAATGCTTTATTTGTTTCTATTTTCATCCTCTGAAGCGACTGGCTCAGATTTACTGTGTTGTGGTGAAGATCCTTCCGGTGCTGGATCACTGGTGCCTTGAGTCGCATATGACCTTTTGGGTTTCGCAGGTTTATTTGGCGTTCCTTCTGTTTCACCTGGGGTTTCCTCTGTTTTCATGGAGCTTCCCTCAGTCTCCCTTTCACTTGAGGTGGAACCCATTAATGGAGGACGATCCGTTGACGTAGGTTTGGTAGTATGACCAATAGGACCTCCTAAACTCTCGTCTGCATCTCTGGTTACAAATAAAACCATTTTTCCTTCTTTTATTTGGTCCTTATACTCCGTTGCCTCTTCCTCAGTCATGCCCATACTAATAAATTTTTCTTTTACATTTCCAGATGTCTTATTACTCTGTTGATTATTGCCTGTAAAAGCTTGCTTAAGCTTATCAAGCATTCCTTTATTATTGCCTTCACTGGCTTCAGTTGTTTTTTCAGTTTCAGTTTGCACACCTGTTTCCCTCATCAAATAACTGGCATCTGTCTTTTCATCAACAGCCAAAGACATATCAGATGGGTCAAGTCCTTCTTTTTTAAGCTCTTCAACAGCAGTAATGACTTCTTGCTCTTTTTCATAAACGCCTATTACTCTTTCTGCCAAGGAAATCACCTCCGGTAGCTGTACCTGTTTGTTTTGTTCTATACAATCTACCTTCCCGTATCCTATGGTTTAAAACTAAATTTTCCGGAGAAATATATACGAAACCTGAAAACTTGCAGGCACAAAAAACACCCGGTTGCCCGGGTGTTTTCACTAATGCCTTAAGCTTTCACAGTCACAGAAGCGACTTCCGTTTCTCCGCCTTTTACATCTTCAGCTTCTTTTAATTCCAGGTTCTCAAATTGTTCCCCTTCAGTAAATACCACTGGAGTTAAAGTGCTTTTTGCTTTTTCCTTAACATCGTCAAGGGAAAATTCAATGAGAAGGTCTCCTGCTTTTACTTTGTCTCCTTCTGAGACGTGAGCTTCAAATCCTTCTCCATTCATTGCCACTGTTTCCAGTCCGATATGAATAAGAATATCAAGACCTTCATTAGACTTAATACCAACGGCATGTTTTGTAGGAAATACCTGAATGACCTTTCCATCTACTGGGGAGACTACCCTTCCTTCAGAAGGATCAACAGCAAAGCCTTCTCCCATCATTTTTTCCGAAAATGTTGGATCCGGTACTTCTGTTAAATCAACGTATTTTCCTGAAACAGGAGAAAAAACCACCAAATCCTGTGGCTCATTTTTCTTTCCAAATAATTTTTTCAACATATTTAATCACCTCTTTTACATATGTATAACCTTGTCTAAAAGCCATGAAACCATTCATAATTACTTTTCTTTAATGAGTGCTTCAAAAAAGAATAGCTTTCAATTGCGGTTCCCCTCATAAAATGTAACGAACAGCCTTATAAAAGTCAACGAGACAGCCTGTACAGTCCCCATCTATTCCTTACTTCTCAAAAAGTAAAACTTACCAAAATACGAACATTAAAATCAATATTAAAATCAAAATTCGTATTTAAAGCTATTTTTTCTTTTCAACTTTGTCAATTTGCGTTATAATCCATACATACGACAAATTTATACATACTCACTCATATAATCGCGGGAATACGGCCTGCAAGTTTCTACCGAATGACCATATCATTCGACTATGGGTGAACCTCGGATGAATATGGCTTATTTTATGCACACAGCCCGATCATCAGTTGTTCGCTCATATGGACACTGGAGATCGGGCTTTTTTCATTGAGTGGACGAATTGTAACTGAAAGGATGACAGAAATGAGAAGTTTGGAAAAGGCAATTACCGAAAGAGGCCTTGTTTTATCTGAAGGTGTATTGAAAGTCGATACGTTTTTAAATCATCAAATTGATCCTGCTTTAATGAGCGAAATAGGTAAAGAGTTTGCTGCTCGCTTTCGACGTGAGCTGATAACCAAGGTGGTAACGATAGAATCCTCCGGAATCGCCCCCGCTCTTATGACTGCTTCCGAACTTGGGGTAGAGCTTATTTTTGCCAGAAAGAAAAAGTCAATAACTATGACAGATGATGTCTATACAGCGGACGTTTATTCTTTTACAAAGCAAGAAACAAATACGATCACCATTTCCAAATCCCTTCTCACTTCAACTGACCGCGTCTTGCTTATTGATGACTTTTTAGCTAACGGACAAGCTGCCCTCGGGCTTGCCTCTGTTATCAAGCAAAGCGGTGCGTCGATTGCCGGCTTTGGGATTGTAATTGAAAAGTCCTTTCAGCCGGGACGACAGAAGCTTGTTGATGCAGGATATCGGGTAGAATCACTTGCCCGCATAGAAACGTTGTCACATAGCGAGGTAGAATTTGTAAAAAATGAAATGGCATCTCAGAGCCTGTAAGAAAGAGGGAAAACAATGACTACCAACACTGTCCATTACCCGTGGTATAAAAAAGAAGATACGGACGCCTTTTTTGCTTTATTTCAAAACAACCTGGCCAATTTCGTCATCATTGCCGTAACCATGCTTGGCATGGGGTTTCCAGCAGAAATTGTTTTTGGAAAAGTAATTCCTGGAGCGGCCGCCGCAGTCATTTTTGGTAACCTGTATTATGCTTACATGGCCAACCGTCTCGCCCAAAAGGAAGGAAGAACAGACGTAACAGCTCTTTCCTACGGGATCAGCACACCCGTTATGTTTATTTTTCTCTTCGGGGTCCTGCTGCCGGCAAACCAATTAACAGGAGATCCGGAACTCGCATGGAAAATTGCATTGGCTGCTTGTTTCATAAGCGGGTTGATTGAAGCTCTTGTTGCTTTCTCTGGAAACTGGGTGAAACGCAACCTTCCTCGCGCAGCTATGCTTGGCGCCCTTGCAGGTGTCGCTCTTACTTTTATCGCTGGAGAAATGCTATTCAATACATTCTCTGTACCTGTTGTCGGGTTAGTTGTCTTAGCCATTATCTTAGTTGGCGTTCTTGGCAAGATATCCATGCCTTTTAACATCCCGACATCTCTTTTTGCGATTGTTATTGGTACCGTCCTTGCTTTCGTGATTGGTGAAGTGAATATGAACCAGGTACAAGAAGGAATGGCCAATCTTGGCTTTTATCCTCTTGTTCCTACACTTGCAGGGATTGAAGGATTTAATTATTTATTTGGCTCCCTTATTGGCTTACTGGCAGTTATTCTGCCTATTACACTTTATAATGCAATTGAGACAATGAATAATGTAGAAGCCATGTCTGCTGAAGGGGATGATTATGACGTAAGAGAATGCCAGGCTGTTGATGGAACAGGAACAATGATCGGCACATTGTTTGGTGGATTGTTTCCAACTACTGTTTACATTGCTACGGTCGGTTCGAAGTGGATGGGAGCCGGAAGAGGGTACAGCATTTTAAACGCCGCTGTATTTGCACTGGCAGCTTGCTTTGGCTTAATTGCTGCTATTTCCGCTTTCATACCTGTAGCAGCTGTTGCTCCTATCCTTGTTTTTGTGGGAATTTCCATGGTATCTTCTGCTTTTCAGCAGAATTCCACAAAGTATTATCCGGCAGTGGCACTGGCTATGCTTCCTTATGTCGCTAACTATGTCATGACAAGATTTAACAATGAAGCTGGTGAAGTAGTCAGAGATATTTCAACTGGCATTGTCCCCCTCGGTGAAGGAGCCATGTTTACGGCCATTATCCTTGGAGCCATTACCGTCTTTATCATTGACCATAATTTCAAAAAGGCTGCAGCGTTTTCTTTCGTTGGTGCCATCCTCTCTTTCTTTGGATTTATGCATGCACCTTCTTTAGCAGTAAATGCAGCGGGAGACTTTACACTAGCTTATTGTGCCATTGGTGTTTTCTTTGTTCTTTATTCCTTGAAATTTGCTAATGTTCAGGCAGGTGAAGTATTAGAGGATAAAAAAGAAGCAGCTTAGATTCTTTATTACCTCTCCTTAAAAGGGGAGGTTTTCTTTTTCAGAAAAAATGACTCATGGTTGGAATCCCTTTTCATGAAAAAAGACAAGGGTTTCTTATAAAATCGTATAACTTTAAAGCTACATATAATCAGTCACGGCTCTTTGACCACAAACAACAGCTTACCCATACCTTTCTTTACAAATTCATTTATTTAGGTATACTAATAATTGGTCAATCGAAGAGATTATTACCATGCTTACATAGGAGGTACAATTTATGAAAAAATCATTACTGCTCGTGTCCCTCTCTTCTGTGCTTGTTCTTGGAACAGCATGTAACGGTGAAGAAGACCAGGACGATGCCGTTATTGATGAAGGAGCAGAAGAAAACGGGGATATTGTAGAAGAGGATGCACAGGCTCCTGAGGAAGATGCCGAGGATATTGATGAGGACGAACAGGAAGATGAAGAATCTCCAGATCCAGATGAAGAGCTGGATGAAGAAGAAGCGGAAGAAGAAACCACTACAGCTGAAGGAATTGATGATGCCAATATTATATATGAAGACACTGACCTTGGTATCGAAGAGGAATCCGGTCCTATCTCGCTTTCCATTCAAGAAGTTCTTGTTGGTGAAAAAGATGATGAAACAATTGTAGCCGTGCTTATGGAAGCTCAAAACAATGAAGAAGACACGGTGATTTTTTATCCTAACCAGGCTTCTCTTTCCACCAATACAGGTGAAGAGGTAAGTGCCGATATTTTTGATTCGGGAAGTGTTGGCGGCGAGTTTGGAGAAGACTCAGTCGAAAAGGATTATGTTATTTTCTACTTAGACATGGATCCTGCCGAACTTGAAACCCTTACCCTTTCTATTGAAGGAGCAACTGACGGCCAAGCAGAAACCATTGGTGATGACTTGGAAATAGAAATTAACCTCGATGATGCAGAGGAAGAATAACGAAACAAAAGAGGTTCCTTACTATAAGGGAACCTCTTTTGTTCAGGTGGGCAGCTCATGGTAACAACATCCTTGTTTACATGCCAAGAAAAATCCTCATATTAATAATGGCTGGGCTGAATGAATGAATTCCAGCTAAAACACAGGAGGAGATGGTTTCATGTTTGGCATGGGGCGAAATAACAACCGCAGAAACAATGGCAATAATGCAGTCATGTTATCTTTAGTCAGCTTAGGAATAGGGGCAGCGGCTTATAGCCTGGGAAGAAGCCAAAGTAATGGTAATGGAAATGGAAACAATAACATGATGGAGCCAATGCAAAAAGCCTTTGATGAAATGCGGGATTAGTCTGATTACTTCCTGTTTAAAATGAGTCTGGGACAAAACCCAGAAAGAGAAGAGCCCTCACATCGGTGAGAGCTCTTTTTGTTTTCAGTATTCTATTGTTCAAGTCCACTCCCCTGAACCTAAAGGTACAAGTGCGACACCCGCTTAAGCTTCTTTTCATTCGCTTTCACGGTGTCTTCCATATGGCGCCTTAAGGAGAAATAATGTCAATGTGGTTAATTTCAAGCCACTTATTCATTTGAACCATATTGGCAAGGAGCTGAGGTCCTGTCATCAGCTGTCCGAACCAGGGAACGGTAAAAGAAGCACCCTTGCTGTCAGCAAGCTTTTTTAATTCGGCACGGTCCACTATTTCAAGAATTGGAGCGTGTTTATCTGCCAGTATATCTCTGACTTTTTGAGTTACCAGATTTGTATAAACTGGATGGTGTGTTTTAGGGTATGGACTTTTCTTTCGGTAAAGGACTTCATGAGGCAAAATCCCCTCCAGCGCTTTACGGAGGATTCCTTTTTCCATCCCATTTAACCTCTTCATTTCCCAAGGAATGTTCCACACATATTCAACCAGCCTGTGGTCGGCAAATGGTACCCTTACCTCCAGGCTTGCAGCCATACTCATGCGATCTTTTCTATCAAGCAAAGTGGTCATAAACCATATCATGTTTAAGTAAAACATTTCTCTTCTCTTTGCCTCTTCCTTTGAATCATCTTCATGAGCAGGAACTTCCTTCAAGGTTTCTTGATACCGGTCCTGTGAATACTCTTCTACGTTTAGTTTTTCCTGCCATTCCTTTCGCAGCAGCTTTTTTCGTTCACTCAAGGAGTCCATCCACGGAAATCCTTTTCTTTGAAGAAGATCCGTCCTGTAAAACCAGGGATATCCCCCAAAGATTTCATCCGCACACTCTCCAGATAGTGCCACTGTCGCAGTCTTTTTTATTTCTTTTGAAAACCACAGTAAGGAAGAATCAATGTCTGCCATGCCAGGCAAGTCACGGGCCATAACTGCATCATCCAGCATATCAGCCAATGTATGAACAGGAATCACTTTGTTGTGATGGATTGTCGAGTATTGATTACTCATTAATTCAATAAACGATTTATCGCTGGCCGGTTGAAATTCGTTTGCTTTAAAGTGCTTGCTGTTATCTTCATAATCGATAGAAAACGTGTGGAGCTTTCCTTTCCCTTCACCAGCAAGATGTGTAGCGGCAAAAGCTGTCAAAGCACTGGAATCTATTCCCCCGGACAAAAGAGTACTTACCGGTACATCAGCAATCAGCTGTCTTTCTACAGTATCCTGAAGCAGCTGGCGTATATGAAGAGCAGTATCCCGCTCATCCTCTTTATGATCAGCGCTCTTTACATTCCAGTATCTGCTGATTCTTTTTCCCGTTCTTGAAAGACGAAGGACATGGGCAGGACGAAGCTCTTGAATCCCTTGAAACACTCCTTTTCCAGGAGTCCGCGAAGGCCCCAGGCCGAAAATATCCAACAGCCCTTCTTCATCAAGGGCAGCTTTTACCTCCCTGTGTGCCAAAATAGCTTTTATTTCTGAAGCAAAAAGAAAGCCTCCGTTTTTTTCTGCAAAAAAGAGAGGCTTTACTCCAAGCCGATCCCTTCCCAGGAAAAGCTCTTCTTTATGATGATCCCAAATTGCAAAAGCAAAAATACCGTTTACTTTTTCCACGCATTGTTCCTTCCATTCAAGAAACGCAGTTAACAACACTTCAGTATCTGAAGAAGAAGCAAAGGTATACCCTTTTGCAAGAAGCTCTTTTCGCACCTCTTCTGTATTATAGAGTTCTCCATTATAAATGATCGTACACGTCTTCCCTGCTGCCGTTTTTGTCATTGGCTGTTTTCCCCCAGCAGGATCCACAACAATGAGCCGTGTATGTCCAAACAAAGCATGACGATCAGACCATATATTTTCTTCATCTGGCCCTCGCAGCCGCAGCGTCTTTATCATTTTTATCATCTCTTCTTTTTCTTGATGCAGGTCAGAGGAAAAATGTATCCATCCTGCTATTCCACACATAAAAAAGTCCCTCCTATAAAAGCATCAATACGGCAGAGCCTATATCTCATGCTATTCAGGAGGAACGATAACGTTCCATTTCTTTTTATTTGGCAACTTCAATCAAATACCATCCGCCTTCTTTAATGATAGGGGAAACTTTCTTTACTTTCAGACCGCTTTTCTTGGCATAACTCTTTATTTCCTTTTCAGAAGGAAGAGGATATAAATTTTCATGGGCTGACATAAAGCTGTTAAATGCTGCTGAAAAGGCTTGTCCATGCTTGGAGTTCTGCAACGGAGCCATAATGAGTAATCGTCCTTTTTTATTTAACAGCTCTTTTGCATTTTTAAATAAGTCCTGCCGCTCTTCCATTGAAAAATAGTAAAGCAGGTTATTCATCATTACAATATCTGATTTGTATTCTTTTGTATAAAAATCCTGTATATCTCCTTGAATAATCTCTACATTTGTTTGCTTAGTCTGTTCCTTTGCTTCCTTTACAATTTCTTCATGAAGTTCAATTCCTGTTAATTTAAGATCGGGATTTTTCTCATAAATACGACTTAGGTAACCGCCATAGCCACAGCCCATATCCAAAATAGAAGAAGCTTTATTTTTCTTGATCACTTCCATAAGTTTTGGGAAGGCTAATGCTTCTAATAACGAAGATGTCTGGGCAACGATCGGACCGTAATCCTTTTCCAGGTAGCTAACCCGCTCCTTTCCCTTCATTGCATCTTTATATGACAGAAGCGTCGGTATATGCAGCTCCATCATTTCTGTTAACAGGACGCCAACTGAATAAGGACTATGTCTAGAAATATACCTTGTCATCTCTTTATGACTTTTCACTTTCCCATTACGTTTCTTTTTCAGGTGTCCAATAGCAAGGCCTACTTCAACCCAGCGTTTAAGAAGAGCCTCATCAAGCTCCTGTTTTCTTTGTACCTCTTGGACCTTTGCCCCTTTGGCAAAATGATCAAATAAGTCCAAACTATATCCTACATGGGCATGCCAGGTCGGGAGAAATTCTTCATTCTTTTTCATCCATTTCCTTGCTTCCAGTAATCGTTTCATTTCCTTTATCATTTCTCCACTCACCTCATCAAGTTAATGGTACTTGTAGTACCAAGGATAATCGTCTTTGTGTGTAAAAAAATGCGGCTGCTGCTTTTGCGGGGAATATTGCTTTTTAGAGGTAAACCATGGAGGGAGACCAATAGTTCTCATGTAATCCCATGCTGAAAACTTCCACATGCCAAGCCCAGAAATATTCAGCATCTGCTTGAAATGAAGTCTGGGTATATTCTCCATGTAGTATAAAGCCCTCATTCTTGTTTTCCTGGCAGTTTGGTATGGAAAAGAGTAAGCTAAGGCAGATTGATGACTGAGAAAGGATAAGTATTCTGCCCTGGGTTTCCTGATCGTTTCAAACCACGTTAAATGTTTGTGGTCCGTTTTATTTTCTGTGTACATCCAGCCAAGAAGCTCTCCTAACACATCAGCATCTTGAATAGCCAGATTCATTCCTTCCCCAGCCATTGGATGGACGCTGTGAGCTGTATCCCCTATAATCACTTTATTTTCTTCCACATAATGTGAGACGTTATGTCGCTTCGGAATCATCAGTTGAATATCCCTCCATCCAACGGAGTCCACGTAGCCTTTCATTTCAGGCATGAACTGATAATAAGCCCTGTAAAAACTCTCGATTCCATCTTCTTTCATTTTTTTCAGCTGTCCTGGCTGAATCAACAGAACTGTCCTTACCTCTCCCCCAGGCAATGGAAAAAGGCCGAGAAAACTATCTTTGCTTGCAAAAATAACAGAATCTTTTAAGGAAGGAGGACGTGGAAAGGAGACCGTTAAAAATTGATGATTGTAATCACTTTCCTTCACTTTTGTCTTCATGGAATCTCTGATTTTTGAAACTCTGCCTTCAGCTCCTACGTAGAAATCAGCCTGGCAGTACAGTTCTTCATCCTTTGTTTTGATCCTTGCTTTCCTGGCGTCAGGGTTTTGGTCCTCAGTAAAATTCAGGAATGTCCCTGGCCATATATAATGAAAGGTTTCGTACCTTTTTAATTCCTCCAGTAAAATGGATCTCAGCTTTTCATGGGGGAGCATAAAAGCCTGATTGTAAAAAGAGTCAAGCTTATCATAACGAAGCTCGCTCTCAAATATGGGAGTTGGAAATCCATTTTCTTGAAGCTCCACTTCAATTGAGTGAATAACATGTAAGGGGTAGCTCTCTTTTTCCAGCAAGCTATATAAGCCCAGGTCGCTGAATATTTTTATGCTTTTCGGCTGCAGCAATTCTCCTTTATAGAGCACCTTTTGCGGGTTCTGCTTGGCCTTTTCAATAAGTAAAACACGAATGTTTTTCTTAACTAATTTTAAAGCGAGAGTCAGCCCGGCTACTCCCCCTCCTGCGATTAACACATCATACTTCATCAAATCACCTGTCCCCTGTCGTTCCTTACCTACCCTCATCAAGGCAGAAATAAACTTTTAGGTATAAAGAAGGCAGCTTATCGTCACCCTAGGATATAAATAAATGAAGAAGCAAAGGAGAATCTGCCTGTGAATATTCAGAGAGCTCAAGAAATAGCATCCTCTCCAGAGATGAAACATGTATACTATAATGATGTAGCCGTTTACATTCAAGCCGTTGACCCTGAAAACAGCACAGCACGCATTTATGACTTGCGCGATACGGAGAATGAAATGACAGTTAATCTTGGTAACTTAATTGAAAAATAAAACAGGGTCCTCGTTGCCGAGGTCCCTGTTATACATATTTATTTAAAATTTTATCAACGGAACGTCCGTAGCTTTCACCAAAGATATTTAAGTGAACAAGAAGATAATAAAGCTGATACAACGGCTTTCGATCTTCAAAGTCGGGTTCCAGCTCCTTTGATTCCTGGTACGCTCCATACACTCGAGGAGAGAATCCGCCAAATAAATCCATAAAAGCGATTTCAAACTCATAATCACCATAAAACACAGCAGGGTCTATTAAAAAGGGTTCTCCACCAGGGCCTGCTATCCAGTTTCCACCCCATAAATCACCATGCAGACGAGAAGGCTTTCTGTCAGGAGGTACTAACTCATCAACTTTCTCTAATAACTTCTGAGATTTGCTCCCTCTCTGACCTGACAGTCTTCCAAGAGACCTTGCTAAATCAAACTGCGGCTTTAATCGTTTTTCTCTTAAAAAATCTCCCCATGTCTTTTCCCATCCGTTGGACTGGGGGAGCTCTCCAATAAAATTATCTGCCTCGAGACCAAAATAAGTTCCATGATGGGAATGCAGCTGAGCCAGTCTGGTTCCCAGCATTTCCTCGGTTGTGTTTGTTGCTTCTCCTTCCACCCATTCCATTACAATGAACTTCTTTCCCCACCCTAAAACCTCAGGCACAGCTAATGTATGGGTTTCCTCAAGAAACTGAAGACCGGCAGCTTCCTGTGAAAAGAAATCCTTAGGGGCTTCTTCATGAAGCTTAACAAAAAAACGTTCACTCGTCGTTTCTACGTAATACGCTGAACTAATACTGCCTCCTGAGACAGGCTGGACAGTTTTAATATGGTCTTCGGCGTTAATCGAGGATAAAGCAAGTTCAACACTTGTTTTCATATCCCCTCACGCTCCCGTATATGAGTAAGGAGATTTGTACAGCTGCAGTCAACCATCTCATACACTTCCTCAAAATTCCCTGTAAAATATGGATCCGGCACATCTTCTCCAGGAGAAGCTGGATCGTAGTCTAATAAACGTGATATTTCCCCTGTATTGCTGTGTCCAGCTAACGCTCTAATATTTCCCAGGTTTTCAGCATCCATAGCAATGATGTATTCAAACTCAGAAAGGTCTTTTTTCTTTAACTGTCTTGCTTGAAGTCCGGCCGCCTCAATATTATTTTTCGTAAGTATACTTATCGTTCCTTCATGAGGAGGATTTCCAATATGCCAGTGCCCTGTACCGGCTGAATCTACAGTTATTTTACTGCTTAAGCCTGCTTCCTGGACTTTCTTTTTAAAGACTGCTTCAGCCATGGGAGACCGGCAAATATTCCCCAGACAGACAAATAACACATTTATCATACAGTCACCTCAATTTTCCATTCTCTCTTTATATTATATCGTTAATAAGAATTAAGAACAAAGACTCATAAATAAAAAAATAAAACCTCCATGGTATATACCAAAGAGGCTTTATGATTTATTAAGCAAATATTTCTTGATGGTCATTTTTTACTTGTTTAAGGATTGCTTCCACAGAAGGATACTCGTCAACCTTATATTTTTCTAATGAACATAAGGAATTATCCTTGCAGCCGTAAAATATCTGCACAACTTCTTCTGTGTCGGCTTCTTTTACAGAGAAACGACCGCTTTCCTCAAAGCTTGCATCACTGTTTTCAAACTTTTCATAAACCACATAGTAGTCAGCCTTTGTTTCCTCTGTAAAATATTCTTTCGTTTCCACCAAGTCATGAACGATCACGTTCTATTCACTTCCTATTCTTAATTTTTGTTTAGATAAAGAGAATTCCTGATTTCTACTATACACTTCTAGCTTAGAGCTTTGGTTGCCAATTCTTGAAAACCAAGTGAAGGATTTGTGAACAACTTAGTCTGTGCTCTTACCTCTAATAACAACTAGCAAAGCTAAATCACTCCTCTTTTCTTCACAAAGAATAGAATATTAGAAATGAGAAAAAGCCGCAATCTTTAAAGCAGCTCATAAAAAAGGAAAGAGCAACTCCTAGAGAGCACTGCTTAAATCATACGCGAGAGAATCACGATATAGTCCATTTGCGTCAAATTTCTCTTCGATTTAACGTAAGCAGTATTTGCTTCCCAGCTTAAAGAGAGGAGGGAAGCTTCCTGTACCAGCCTATTATGTATAGACATTAACCAGCAGTCCTCTTACTTCCCCCACTAAATCAAGAATATCCAGGCTTTTTTTGTTTTGTTCCAGCACGGCATTTGTAAGGTCCAGGAGCTTTTGATCGACTTCTTGTACGGTTTTGTATATTTTTGTACGCCCTCTTCTGTTAAATCCGCGTTTTTCTTCAAGACGAAGACCATGCTCCACTGCTTCCTGCATAAACTCCTTGACCAGCAGTTTATACTTTCTCAGTTCCTCTACTGTTCTTGTTTCGGCCAGCACATTTCCCTGGTTTTCGATTTGCTTAACAAGCTTAGTGAATCGTTCATGTGCCTTTTCATCTTTTTGCTTGTTCATGATTTCAGTAAATGAAAGAGAAGGTTCAGGGCCGGCTTTTCTTTTAACATTTTGTTGAAGTTCAGAGCGGCCAACCTTTTGTATATCGATTCTCGTCACGCCCTTTACAGTTTTTCTCATTGTACCATCGGCCACGCAAGGATGGTAGGTCACATTAGCTTCCTCTTAAAACATCATACTCCTTGGGCAAATGATTTCTATTACCCTGTAAATGATACATTCTATTGAAGCAGCTGTAATACGCCCTGGGGCAATTGATTAGCCTGTGCAAGCATGGCTGTCGCCGACTGGTTTATAATATTGTTCCTAGTAAATTCTGTCATTTCCAAAGCCATATCTGCATCACGAATACGAGACTCAGAGGCTGTTAAATTTTCATGAGTGATCTGCAGGTTATTAACTGTATGCTCAAGACGGTTTTGTGTTGCTCCAAGCTTTGAGCGTGCATCAGAAATCTTGTTAATTGCTTCATCCAATGCAAAAATAGCTTGATTGGCTGCTTCCTGGCTGCGCACATCTATTTCTTCAATACCGAGCTGTACAGTGTCCATCTTTGGGATGTCTACAAGCACATGCTGATTGGTGTTAGGGCCAATCTGAAACGCAAGGGCATTATTCACAATCGTAAATGCTGTCGCTTCCTCAGCATCTGAGGTTTGTAAATTACTGGAAATAGAAAATTCAAGGCCTCCGTGAGTAACTACTCCATTTCTGGATGTAAGTTCTTTGCCAAAAGCGTGCCTATGATATTCACCATCTTCGTTACCTGGTTCCCGGTAATAGAGAGAGAAGGCGGCCTCCATTTCCATAGATACTTTAACCATACCGGACCGCTGGATAGCACCTGTATTAATCGCTAGCCCTCCGATATTTTCTGGTCCACTGCCATCCCCAACCTCTACATTTCTAGTTTCTATAGATAAACCATCCGGACCAAGAATTTCAATCGTTGCACTGTTTCCTTCGTAGTTTCTTACATTTATGGTGTATTCACCTAAAGGTATATTCGCAAAGTTGTTAATTAAAGGTGTACTTTCATCAGGGATACCTTCCCCAGAGTCTTCGTCTCCTCTTCCTCCATTTAATTGGCCATCTGGAGTAAGGTCATTAGCTTCTGTTTCATCCCCACCGGTTTCCTGAGACTCAACTTCAGCGTCTGTAGTTGGTTCGGTGAAGTTTTGTTCGTTTACCTCATCAGATGAATTATTAGCGTCTACTTGATCTCCACCATTTACTTGAGACTCATCTTCAGCCTCTGTAGTTGGTTCGGTAGAGGCTTCTGATTGTACCTGTTGAAAATCAATATCCCCCGCCTCTAATCCTGCACCGGGCTGGACAATGGATATTTTTGGCTCGACATCAGTTACATTAAGTCTGTAATCGCCTGACTTCAGATTGGCATTGACTGCCTTAGGAAGGCTTGTTAAATTAGCCTGGTTTGCATCGTTTCCATCAATAACGTGAAAAGTAGACAATACTGCGCTGGACCCGTTTAGAAGTTTCCGTGTATTAAATTCAGTTTTCTCCGAAATAGAATCTATTTCAAGCTTCAGCTGATCTATTTCCTTTTGTATTTGGTCCCGGTCATATTCAGTGTTTGTATCATTTGCTGCCTGTACTGCCAGTTCTCTCATTCGCTGCAGCATGGAATGAACTTCCTGCATCGCTCCCTCTGATGTCTGCATTAAAGAGATTCCATCCATTGCATTTCGTTCTGCCTGCTTCAGCCCTCTGATTTGTGAGCGCATCTTTTCTGAAATAGCGAGGCCCGCTGCATCGTCTGCTGCCTTATTGATGCGAAGTCCGGAAGAAAGCTTTTCAAGGTTTTTAGAAACATGCACTTGGTTTTGACTTAAATTTCGGTAGGCATTTAACGCTTGAATATTATTATTAATCTTCATGTAGATCTCCTTTTCTGTCAGCTTTCTTGCATAACATGCTGCTCGTAAATATTGGTCTTTTGGCGAATCGTTTTAAAGCGGGTGTCCGGTTTGGCTTTGATTCCCTGATTCCACGCACCAGCCAGGTTCGTCAGTATTTCGAGAGCCAATTTCAAGGGTTCAATTTGTTTTTTTAGATTCGCTTCTATCACTTGTTCTGCAAGATAATTATACAGAGCATCAAGCTGGTCAGAAATAATTCCAGCTTCATAATTTAAACCCGCACCAAGGCGGTATAAGATGTCATTGGTTTTTTGTAAATTCCTATTAGCTTCCATATAATTTTTCATTTGTATAGCAGCTATTGCTTCATTTATGTTATGGATAGCTGCTTCATAAAGAAGTGAGGTAATTTCTTGAGAAGATTTCCTATGGATAAACTCTTCTGTTAAGCCTGACATTAATTCAAACACCTCCGAAAGCAGTCTCGCTTGTATTATCGTCTGTTAATCATTTCTTTTAATAGCTGTTTTCCATTTCTTCAATAAGCAGTAATATTTCTGCTATAACCGAATAAAGCTGAGGAGGTACATTTTCACCCAGATCCATATCCAAAAGGTTTTCTACCAGCAAAGGGTCTTCCTGCATATGTATGTTATTTTCCTTGGCCAGAGCCATAATCTGCTGGGCAACCTGTCCTTTCCCTTGAGCAACTACCTTAGGCACCAGGTTCTCTTCTTCGTCATAACGAATAACCGCTGCTGTCCGGCCATTTTTTTCTTTTCTCTGTTTGTGATTGTAATAAGCAGAAACGATCATATTTTATAGTCAAATCCTTTCTCTGTAAAAACGGGCATGGAATCGCTCTGGTCTTCTTCTTTTGTTTCTTTTTCAGTAAACGCCTTAAAATGAATGCCTGCTACACGGTAGCCTAATTCAGTCAGAGCGTTCTCAGTCTTTTTAATAAGTGGTTCCATACTGCTTTTTAAATTTTGCTGATCATTTTTTAGTGTGACCTGCAGATTCCTTTCACTCGCCTGTACAGAGATGCCGACCTCTCCTAATTTTTTTGTTTCAATTAAAAAATAAAGGCTGCAATTTTCCCAGTCTAACGTCCCTCTCTCGTCCCTTGAGTTAACATAAACCTGTAAATTCTTGACCTTTCCCTTTAAGAGATAAGGAAGCGAAAAAAACATAGTTTGAATAGGGCTTCCAGGGTCTGGCTTACTTAACAGCTGTTGTCCGGTAATATGGTTCACCCCTTGGGCTGCCTGCTGCTGCAGCCGGCTCCCTTCTTCTTCATTTCTCGCTAACTGCATCAGCTTGTGCTTTACATTTTCATCTCCTATAGGACTTCGGTTCCCAGCCAGGCTCTGGCTTATTTCTGCTTCTCTGTTAAAACCAATACTTCTTAAATAATCAAAGACTTGACGGGCTGATCCCTCTTGTAACGAAGAAGGCCTGTAGGCATCGGCAGGAGAGGCTTGTCTCTGAGTAGAGGTAAGTCGTTCTCCCTGTTCCTTTCCACTGGCAGTAAAGTGCTTCAACTTTTGCTCCGATGGATGAAATTGAAGTCTTTCAATTAATGACTGAACCTGTCGGACAATCTGTCTTGCTTCAGAAAGCATATTTTTTTGAAGAAATTTAGAAGCTTCTGCCAGCTGACTGCTTGCTTGCAGCAGGCTTCTTTCTGTTTTCATATCCGTAAATAGCGTCATCTCACTTCTTAAGATAGTTTTGTCCAGGCTTTTTATGGTCGTTTCAAGAAGCTGCCTGGCCTGTGGAGCAGTCCTTCTTTCCTCCATTAGGTGATGGGCCTGGTCCAGTTTCTTTGTAACGTCTCTTTTGATTCCTTGAAACTCTCCTGTTAATGCGGCTAATTTCTCTGTTATTTTCGTCTCCAACAGAAGCCTGCTTTGATTTTGGCCTAAAAGACCGGTAGTGTCGTTTGTTCTGTGCTCAAGAACCTGTTCTTTCATTTGCAGAAGAAGAGCTGCTACCTCCTGCCTTGCTGCCATTTCCATGCCATTATCGGCTTTGTTAATGGCTCGTTGAACCCCATCTGTCAATTGGGTTTGCTGCTTATCTGAAAGCTCAGGGTGATTCCCTGCCTCATGCCTGATATAATCTGCAGCTTTTCTAAAATCAGGTTCTTTTCCAAGCTGCTTGTGAGCCTGTTGTAATACTTCCTCTATCGGCCCTGCGCTTACCATGCTTTGAAGTACTTGACCAATTCTTTGACTTCCGGCATTTTCTAATTGAATCGCCTGATTGATGCCCCGTTCAACCGCAAGTGCCTGCCTCTTGTTCCCGGGTGGT
The DNA here is from genome assembly GCF_042656525.1 of Thalassorhabdus alkalitolerans. Classification (NCBI taxonomy): domain Bacteria; kingdom Bacillati; phylum Bacillota; class Bacilli; order Caryophanales; family Bacillaceae; genus Thalassorhabdus; species Thalassorhabdus alkalitolerans. Next base: position 6,569 of record NZ_JBHSOZ010000010.1, on the reverse strand, counting down.
AAAATGCTCACTGCCTCGTTTCTCATACTCGTCAGGTCAGTACCTTTTTTTAGAAGTTCTGTAAACTGGCCGGTGCTGCCTGACTCCCCCTCTTCGGTCTGACTAAAAGCTTGTAGTAACCGCTCTCTTCCTGTCTGTTGGAGATAGTCAGCTTGCTTTAACACCTTTTCAAGCTGTTTTGCACTCGTTTCACTAATTTCCGGGTGGGTAAGAAGCTGATTTCTGACTATACCTATCGTTTCTTGCACGTTTGACAGCTGAGCTGTTCTGTTTCGTACTTCCTGAAGCGTTTCATTCAAGGAAGTTTGAGCCGTTGTTTGCTGATTTTGTTGACTTATCCACCTTTGTAAGGCTCGTGTCACTGCTTGTTCTTCCTGTACTGTTAATCGCTGACCCATCTCATTGATCCTTTTGCTTTTCGCCGAAATCTGCTGTAAGGTTTCTTGCAAAGGCCTTCCGTGAAGGGCTTCATGTACAGCCTGCAGTTGCGGCCTTGTTACTTCTAAATGTTTACCTGCGAGAGCCTTCACAGTCTGAATCCTCTTAAGACTGCTTCCTGCCCCCTCATCAAAAAACTGCCTGAGGGCCTTGACAGTCTCTTTAGTCAGGGGCACTCCTTTATCTAAAAGCAATTGTGCACTTTGCCGTACTTCTTTTGATACAGGCTGCCCGGCACCTAGTCGTTTTAACACTTCATCTGCTCTTGTTCCAGTATCTCTTTGGCTTTGTCTGCCCGTTTCATCAGGGAGAGCTTTCACGAGAATTTTGCCTTGTCCTTCATCCGCTCGTCCTGCCACTTCTACTGTGACACGATCATGCTTAGGGAGAGTGACTTCAAATTGTACTCGTACTTCCTGTCCCTTCATGTGAACAACAGCTTCGTTATGGGAGAGCCTTTCTGTAACAACCGCGCGGTGCACCTCGCCTTTTTGAACAGAATGTGCTGCTTCTCTCTGGGTCGAGACATGAGCTCCGGAAATATGGCCTACATCCATTTTCATCACTCCGATTCAATCTTCTTATACTCTTTATCGGCATTTACTGCTGTATTCTTAACGGGGAATTATACGTATGATAAGAAGCAATTTGCAGCATAAAAAAGAAGCTTAGTCGTGATCCTGACTATGCTTCCTTTTTTGTCCCCAATATTCAAATAAAAAATCTTTATCAAGGCTTGTTCCTTTTCGGACATCTTTCTTTTCTTCTTTTTGAGTTTTTGTCTTTTTTATATTAAAAATTTCTTCCCCGAACTGACCTTTTAGCTTCTCCATTGTTTCAGAAAGCTTTGCTTGTTTTTCCTCTTCCTTATAAGTAAACAAATCCAGTTGTTTGTACGCTTCTTTGAGCGGCGTAACATCTAAAGAGGTAATGCCAAGAAGGCGGACAGGCTCTTCGTTCCAATATTTATTGAAAAGAAAATAGGCTTCCTTAAAGATCTCCTCTTCTTCTGTAAGAGGATTCGTCAGTTGCCTACTCCGAGTAATCGTTTTGCGGTTTTTGTAGCGGATCGTTATTTGGATATTTGAAGAACAGACTTCCTTTTTCTTCATTCGTCTGGCTACAGAAGCAGACAATGACTTTAAAGTAGAAGCTATCTTCTCATCGTTTCTAGTATCAGAAGGAAGTGTAACGGAATTCCCAATGCTTTTAAAAACATTGACTGATTCAGGGTCTACTTCACGTAGATCATGACCGTTTGCTCTTTCATGAAGCTTTCTTCCACGTACCCCAAAGACGCCTTCAATCATCTGCATATCACTGCCGGCCAAATCTCCAATGGTTTCAATGGAAAGTGATTTCATCTTTTCTGCTGTTTTTTCCCCTACTCCGTGCATTTCTCCAATGGCAAGTGGCCATAGCTTGGTATCAAGCTCTCTTTTACGTAATATTGTAATTCCCATAGGCTTTTTCATATCGCTGGCCATTTTTGCTAAAAATTTATTGGGAGCGATCCCAATACTGCAAGGAAGTCCCAGGTCTCTCTTCATCTTTTCCTGAAGCTCTCCGGCAATCTCTGCCCCTGCCCCATTCCTGAATACATCTGTCATATCCATATACCCTTCATCTATGGACACAGGTTCAACGAGAGGAGAGTATTCTTCAAGCAGCCTGAACATTTCTAAAGAGGCTGCCCGGTAGCGCTGGAAGTTAGGAGGACGAATAATTAATTCTGGACACTTTCTTAATGCTTCCCATACTTGCATTGTTGTTTTTACCCCCTTAGCTCTAGCCTCATAGCTGGAGGTTACGACAATACCTTTTCTTTCCTCTGGATTTCCTGCAATAGCAAGAGGCTTTCCTCTGAGAGAAGGATCATGTACAGCCTCAACTGAAGCATAAAAACTGTTCATGTCTATATGAAAAACCACTCTTCCTTTTCTTGCTTTCATAAGAAAACCTCCTTTGCCAAGGTTCCCATAGGTATGTATGACACCCACAATAAGAAAATATAATACGGAATCATAATAAACACATTATGATATCATATAAGTAATGAAATGAACAGGAGGGTGCATTATGAGCGAAGATCTAATCCTATCAATCACTTATAAGGATATTTTGACACAAATTGTGAGATGTAACACCCTTTACAAGGATCTGCACGAGAAAAAACCAACAATCCCGGAATTATCGGAAATTGTTGGTTTTTCAGAAGAGTTAATTCTTGAATCGATGGAATATGGCAACGCTGAACAGCACATTCATTAAGTTACTTATAAAAATCAACCTTCTTCTTTAACAAAGCCCTTTCTTTAAGAAGATACTTCTTCCACCACAGAAACCATAAGCTGGGTAATTTTATTCAATTCAGAGATTGGCATCCTTTCTTGGGGAGTATGAATGTCCAGATAACCTACGGCAAAATTGACCGTTGGTATTCCGTACCCTGAAAAGATATTGGCATCGCTTCCCCCGCCGCTTGTCTTTAAAGACGGTGTAAGCCCTGACCTCCGCACTGCATTCATGGCCACTTGAACCACGCTGTCCCCTATATCAAACTTATAACCAGGATAGGCGTACCTTACATTTACATCTGCAGAAGCTCCCATCTCTCTTGCCGTATCTTCAAAAGCTTTTTTCATTTTTTCTACTTGGACGTCAAGTTTTTTTCTATCTAAGGAACGTGCTTCCGCTAATATATATGCTTTGTCAGTCACTATATTTGTTTTTTGGCCGCCTTCAAATCGACCAATATTGGCCGTCGTTTCTTCATCTATTCTCCCAAGAGGCATTTTGGCCACTGATTTTGCAGCTACGGTAATGGCAGAAATTCCTTTTTCAGGTGCCACTCCTGCATGAGCCGTCTTTCCATTCACTGTTACTTCCAAGGTTGCCTGGTTGGGTGCAGATATAATAATGTTGCCTACATCCCCTCCGCTATCCATGGCAAATCCGTACTTAGCATTCAGCATTTCAGGATTTAACGCTTTGGCTCCAATGAGGCCGGATTCTTCTCCAACAGTAATTACAAACTGCAAAGGTCCATGCTCAATCTTTTGCTCCTGAATGGTCCGAATGCCTTCTAGCATGGCAGCTATCCCTGCTTTATCGTCAGCTCCAAGGATTGTCGTCCCGTCAGTGACGACATGACCGTCTTCCACACTGGGCTTAATACCTTTTCCGGGGATTACAGTATCCATATGGGACGTAAAGAAAATTGGGTCCGCTCCTTCCTTATTCCCTTGCATGGTACATATTAAATTGCCGGCTTCATGCTCAGTGGTTTCGGCCGCATTGTCTTCTACCACATCAAGGCCCAGAGCTATAAATTTCCCTTTTAATATATCGCAAATCGCTCTTTCATGCTTGGTTTCTGAGTCCACTTTTACTAGTTCCAGAAATTCATTTAATAAGCGTTTTTCGTTAATCATTTACTGTGTCCTCCTAACAACAAATGCAGCAGCCTTATTTCTTTTCACATAGCTCATAAAGAACACTGCCGGTCGACTTAGGGTGTAGAAAAGCTACCTCGGCCCCTCCGGCCCCAGGTACAGGAGTGTTATTTATAGCTTTAACTCCATCTTCCTTTATTTCTTGGAGCCTCGTTTCGATATCCTTGACACCTAGAGCAACATGATGAATCCCTTCCCCTTTTTTATTAATAAATCCAGCTACCGGACTATCATTTGATAAAGGCTCAAGCAGTTCTATCTTAGACTCTCCTATTTCCAGGAAAGCTACCTTTACTTTTTGTGAAGATACTTCCTCTATTTTTAATAAGGGAAGACGGAGAGTCTCCGTATAAAACGGCAGGTGATCTTCAATAGACATAACTGCAATTCCAATATGGTCGATTTTTGTTGGTTTTTCTTTCATTTTACACACCCCTTTGGCTATACCCATAACAATATGGCTTATACACTTTCTCTTCTTCTTTCCATAAAAAAATCCCTCTTTTTTTGGCATGCAGGCTTGAGACTTTCTTTAATTCCTCGTAAAATAAGACTTAGATTGAATAATGATGGAGGAATTGAAATGCCAAGAAAGTTTCAGAAAGTCATTATATATATTATGATCATAACTCTCGTCGTAGGAAGTTTGTTAACAGGCGCGGCTACCTTTTTATAAAAAGAATCAAAACTCGGACCGAAGCTTCCGCTTCGGTCCTTTTTTATTTTCCCCGACAGTTCATTCTTTGTTTACACTTTGATTTTTTTATAAAATAACTCCTATTTCTTTCGCTATTTCCTCCAGGGTCTTTGAACTTTGCCCTATCCAGATTTTCGTGCCTACGGGAACCTTGGTAAACAGATGGTCAACATCATCATTCATGAGGCGGACACACCCATTGGAAACATATTCACCAATTAAATGAGGCTGGTTTGTGCCGTGAATTCCATAGATTCTGCCATCAGTCGCATGGGCGTCAAAGCCTATCCATTTGGTTCCTAATGGATTATCCGGTGACCCTCCGGGAATATCAAGCTTGCGAAAATAAGGATTCTCAGCTTTTACTACAACCGTAAATTCCCCCTCTGGTGTCAGACCAGGCTCTTTTCCTGAAGCGATCCGGTATTCCACTTGTTTTTCGCCTGCATGAAAGTAAGCCAGTTCATTCACAGAGGTATTTATAATAATATAAGGATCTCCAACATCAGGCTCTGAAGCAAGGGGCCAAAGAAGAGATACTGCCATAATCACTTTAAAAAAGAAGGAAAAGAAAACCATTATCATCTCCGCCTTTACTTATTCCTCTTTCTTATTTTCTCCCCGCCTTTTTACCTTATACCGTTTTTTAACAGATACCGTTTGAGTTCTTCTAAGATCAGCTTTAAACATCTTCTTCATAAGCAAATACTGCTCTAGTTCATGGAGGATATAAAATAAGGAAGACCGAATTTCAAACTCCTGCCTCGTTTCTGGAAGATCCATTGCCTGGAGTTCTTCCCGCAGATCATCTAATTGCGTAAGAAAATAATTTGCTGTATTCCCTGCATACACGGCCCCGCTTAATTCATTCATAAAATCTGCTATTTTCTCTCCTTGAATCACTGTGTCATCCAGAGTAGAAATGAACGGAAGGATCCTCTCCAGGATTTCAAGCTGCTTTTCTCTCATCTTGAAGTAATGATAAAAGTAGTCATCTTCCCGCAAAAAATGATTATCAATATTGATTAATGCCTTCCCTTTTCCGTGTGAAATAGTGTTGGATGCCTCTGTGAATTCTTTTCCGGTCCACCCTGTATCGCCCTCTTTAAGATAGCGTGCAAACTCTTTCCAAATCGTCTGAAAAGCTTCCTCTATGTAAACTTGATCCCACACCAGTTCATTTTCCGCACTAGGCATGTACCAATTCATGAGTAATGCCACACCTACCCCTATGACTATCAAAAGTACTTCATTTATCAGGATACCGGCTGAAACCTCGCCCAATGTATAGAGGTGAAACATGATTACCGCGCTGGTCGCCACTCCTTTTTTTGCCTTTATAGCTACCACGGTAGGAATGAATAGTAAAAGGAGAATGGTTATTGATAGAAAGTGGTACCCAGCCAGTTCAAAAATAACAGTAGCATAAAGCAGACCAATGAGACTTGCTAAAATACGCTCCCACGAGGAACGCAATGAGTCTCTTCTGGTAACTGTTATACACAAGATCGCTATAATACCTGCCGAGGCATAAAAGTCTAATTGTAAAGTCTGGGCTATTAATATTGCTAAGCCGGCTCCAATAGCGGTTTTGAGCGTGCGGTATCCAATTTTAAACATTCGTTAAACCTCTCCCTGCCTGATAGGTTCTTTGTGTACGTGTATTCACTGCTCGTTTATAGCCACATTGCTTTTTTTAACTCAAAACAGAAATGAAAGAATGTTTAAGGGATACCATCCCACTAACATCCTTCCTTATTACAAGTAGGTTACCCTAATATATTCCTCACTCTTTCCTGACAAGAAAGAAATATTCCTTTGGAATTGTTTACAAATTGAACTTCGGATTTTTGTATGCTTTTATTCTAGCAAAAAATCATAGTATGAAACCTGTTTACTTATAAATAGGAATCGAGTAGGAGGAGGTGACTAACCTCCGTCCTCTCACACCACCGTACGTACGGTTCCGTATACGGCGG
>NZ_JBHSOZ010000009.1:0-110950 GCF_042656525.1 Thalassorhabdus alkalitolerans | reverse complement strand
AACTAACTTAACTTACTTTAATAGAAATTAACTGACGTTTGACTTTCATTCGATTTTCAAAGGACAACTTAGTATAATTGATGGTGGGCCTGAGTGGACTCGAACCACCGACCTCACGCTTATCAGGCGTGCGCTCTAACCAGCTGAGCTACAGGCCCATCAAGTGACAAGATATCTATTATAAAACATCTCGTTCGGTTTTGCAAGCATAAAAAAAAGAACTTTTCAGTTGATATTTTGTTTGCTTGCCATTTCAAATAATGGAGCGGGTGATGGGAATCGAACCCACGACATCAGCTTGGAAGGCTGAGGTTTTACCACTAAACTACACCCGCAAAAGATGGTCGGGAAGACAGGATTCGAACCTGCGACCCCTTGGTCCCAAACCAAGTGCTCTACCAAGCTGAGCTACTTCCCGACAATGGCGCGCCCGAGAGGAGTCGAACCCCTAACCTTCTGATCCGTAGTCAGACGCTCTATCCAATTGAGCTACGGGCGCTTGTGCTATTATGATTATATATGGTGCGGTTGAGAGGACTTGAACCTCCACGGGATTTAACTCCCACTAGGCCCTCAACCTAGCGCGTCTGCCATTCCGCCACAACCGCACAAAATCGTTATCGTTTTGTGAAAGTAAATGGTGCGGGTGAAGGGACTTGAACCCCCACGTCATAAAGACACTAGATCCTAAGTCTAGCGCGTCTGCCAATTCCGCCACACCCGCAATAATCAGTGGCTGGGCTAGCTGGATTCGAACCAGCGCATGACGGAATCAAAATCCGCTGCCTTACCGCTTGGCTATAGCCCAAAGATAACAGTATATAATATTTATAAATGGCGGGCCTGACGGGGATCGAACCCGCGATCTCCTGCGTGACAGGCAGGCATGTTAACCGCTACACCACAGGCCCAGCTCAATAGTCAATAATATAGATGGTGGAGGATGACAGGATCGAACTGCCGACCCCCTGCTTGTAAGGCAGGTGCTCTCCCAGCTGAGCTAATCCTCCAAATAAGTGGTGACCCGTACGGGATTCGAACCCGTGTTACCGCCGTGAAAGGGCGGTGTCTTAACCACTTGACCAACGGGCCAGTTATTCATGGCGGAGAAGGAGGGATTTGAACCCTCGCGCCGCTTACACGACCTACTCCCTTAGCAGGGGAGCCCCTTCAGCCACTTGGGTACTTCTCCAATGGCTCCACAGGCAGGATTCGAACCTGCGACCGATCGGTTAACAGCCGATAGCTCTACCACTGAGCTACTGTGGAATATTCATCATTTACCTTGCTTTGTCGTTTTTGGCGACAATTTATATTGTACATCAGCTAATGAATGATGTCAATAACTTTTTTAGTTTGTTTTTAGTTTGTTTTTTGTTTTTTTTTGAAGTTGCCGCTTGTCTTTCGGCGACTTTTATAATTTAACACAGCACCGTGAATTACGTCAACCTATTTTTCAACTTTTTTCAACTTCCCTTTGCATTTCCCACAAACATACTTTTCAAGGTTAATTCTTCGCTGTCTCGAAAACTGCGTCCGACACTCCAAGCATACATATAGCAGTTTTAAGCGTGTATCCCCATCACTTGGCAAAGTACTGCAGTGACGAGCACCACCGACTTTCAAAAGGAGTTCCTTAAACTCCCTGTCCTTATGTTTGTACCCTCGCCCTTCTATATGAAGGTGGTAATGACAAAGCTCGTGTTTCAATATACCAATAAGCTCTTTATCACCAAAATGCGTATAATGCTTTGGGTTAATCTCAATATTGTGGCTTTGTAATAAATAGCGTCCGCCTGTCGTTTTTAATCTGTAATTAAATACGGCTTGGTGAAGAAAGGGTTTCTTAAAGCTTTCTAGTGAGACTTTTTCTGTGAGCTCTTGCAATTGTCCGTTGTTCAAAACGCCCCCTCCCTTAAAATTTATCAACTCTGACAAACAGTTTATCATAGGATATAAAAAACCTAAATAGGTTTTCTCTTCTCAGCTGCTGAAAGGAGGTGAGTAAATGCCGGACTGGTTCAAGCGCCAAATTGAGCGCGCTTATTACCAAAAGAACATTTATGAAATTAAATTGCTAAACCAATGCTGGTTTAAATATAAGAAAAAGCAGACCCAGGAATAAGGATCTGCCTTCCGCTAACTTGTTTGCTTTTCTGCCTCTATCATGGTTAAAGAGATCCTTCCCTTTTTATGGTCGACACTTTCAACCCAGACAGTGACCACATCCCCCACTGAGACAATTTCCATAGGGTGCTTAACATACCGGTTAGACATTTTGGAAATATGAACCAAACCGTCTTCTTTTACTCCAATATCCACAAATGCTCCGAAGTCAACAACATTCCTTACTGTTCCCTGGAGCTCCATACCCTTGGTCAGGTCTTCTAAGCTCATTATTCCTTTTTTTAATACTGGCCTTGGAAGATCGTCTCTGGGATCTCTGTTCGGTCTGGCAAGCGCATCTAAGATGTCCTTTAACGTCGGCTCCCCCACTCCAAGCTCTTTTGCATATTGGCTGGCATTTATCCCTCGCACCTTTTCTATTAAGGCTGGAGACCCTACGTCCTCAATCGTTCCTCCAACTTCACGAATTAGCTGCTCTGTTACTTTGTAACTTTCAGGATGAATTGAAGTTTTATCCAAAGGATTTTTCCCTTCTGTAATTCTGAGGAACCCAATCGCCTGTTCATAGGTTTTGGAGCCTAAACGAGGGATTTTCTTCAATTCTTTACGGTCCATAAACCTTCCATTCTCATCTCTTTGTTTAACAATGTTGTTAGCCACTGTTTTTGAAAGGCCCGATACATATTGAAGTAAACTCGGCGAGGCGGTATTAACGTTAACGCCGACCTGGTTTACCGCCGTTTCCACTACAAAGGTCAGTGAATCATTCAGTTTCCCTTGACTGACATCATGCTGATACTGTCCTACCCCCACAGATTTCGGATCAATTTTCACCAATTCAGCTAACGGGTCTTGAAGGCGTCGGGCAATGGACGCAGCACTTCTCTCTTCCACCTCTAAGTGAGGAAATTCTTCCCTTCCAAGCTCTGAGGCTGAATATACACTGGCTCCCGCCTCACTAATAATTAAATAAGAAATGTCCCTTGTATGTTCAGTGATTACCTCCGCTATAAATTCTTCCGTTTCCCGGGACGCTGTTCCATTGCCAATAACAATAACTTCAATATTGTGTTCATCAATCAGCTGGTTAATCACACTCTTTGACTTTACAACCTGTTTTCTCGGAGGAGTCGGGTAAACCACTTCAACTGCCAGCACTTTCCCTGTTTCATCTATAACAGCCAGCTTACACCCTGTACGGTAAGCCGGGTCAACCCCCAACACTACTTTTCCTTTCATTGGAGGCTGAAGCAATAAGTTTTTCAGGTTCTCAGAGAAGATATGAATAGCTTGTTCTTCTGCTTTTTCTGTCAGTTCTTTCCGAACTTCTCTTTCAATGGCAGGGGCAATCAACCGTTTATAAGCATCCTGTATGGCAGATTGAATAAATGAGACTGTAACCGAGCCGTGGCGCTTAATGATTTTCTTTTCCATTCGAGAAAAAGCTGTGTCTTCCGAAAACACCACACTCAGCTTTAACGCTTCTTCCTTTTCCCCTCGGTTCATAGCAAGAATTCTGTGAGAAGGGACCTTTTTTAATGATTCTTCATATTCATAATATATTCCATAAACCTCTTGTTCATCTTTTTCCTTGTTTTTTAAGTAAGAACGAAGCTTTCCCTTTTGATAAGTTAATTCTCTTAATTCCTGCCGTATAGACGGCTCATCAGCTATCCATTCTGCAATAACATCATTTGCGCCTTGAAGAGCTTCTTCGCCTGTTCGGACTTCTTTTTCGGTGTCAATGTACTTATTAGCTTCCTCGTGAAGATCCCCTTCTTTAGGCAAGGAATAAATCCACTCGGCCAGTGGCTGAAGCCCCTTTTCCTTTGCTTTCGTTGCTCTTGTACGCCTTTTTTGGCGAAAAGGACGATACAAGTCTTCGATCATTTGAAGCTTCTCGGCATGTTCGATATCCGATTTTAATTCTGGTGTCAGCTTCCCCTGCTCTTCAATTAATCGCGTCACTTCTTGTTTTCGAGCCAGGAGCTGCTGCCCATAATTCCAAGATTCCTGGATATCACGAATACGGACTTCATCAGCTCCGCTTGTCATCTCTTTTCTGTACCTGGCAATAAAAGGAACGGTGTTTCCTTCTTCTAATAATTGAATAACATTATTGATTATCTTTTGTGAAATGGTAAGATCTTCCGATATCTTTTCCAGAAGTAATTGCTGCTGTTCCGCTGCATTCATTCAATTTCCTCCCGTACACTTCTAAAAGGTATTGTTCTTTTTCACTATAACACGGAAAGGAGTGTGGAAAAACGTGAGACCGTTTTTTCCAAAACCAACAAAAAAAGAGCCCCCTTGGAGGACTCTTTATCTGACTTGCCCGACTACTATAGTAACGTCATCGTTTGAGTTCTTTGCTGTTTCTGCCATACGCGATACTACTTCTTCGGGGTTCTTCATTTGACGAAGCCAGCGCTGCTGCTCTGTAGTAAATGTCGCTCCATCTGAATGAAGAATAAATGAAAACCCTTTCCGGTAAGGAAAATGCTCCATCCTGTATTGAAACTTCCTGCCGGAAAGATAGCCTGGAGCAGGAATTGGGCGAAGAGCTTGTCCATCATGGGTAAATAGCATACAGCCAATGTTCCCTATATTCCCATAAACGATTTCATTCGTCTGGTACATAACCTTCAATATCGTTATGACTACTCCTCTTTCATGCATAAGTGCTTGATTACACTGCTCTAAAAGGGATGGGACCGGGTCAGTATGGTGCTTCTCAACGATGTCCATAGCTATCATAGCTGAACGGTAGGCACCTTCGCCACTTCCCAGTCCATCAGCGACGGCACAAAGGAAATATTCATCAGTCTCGATGGTGACAAAAGCATCCCCACAACGCAAATTACCGCTTTTCCCTTTCTGGAAAGTAGCTAAGTCAACTTTTGTCAGTTGTTTGTTTTCGATCATTTATAGACACTCCGATGGCTCTACACGAATGGATTCCCTTAACTTCTGTAAAGCTCTGCGCTGCAATCGAGAAACATGCATCTGGGAAATCCCTAAACGCTCTCCCGTTTCTTTTTGGCTTAAATTTTCAAAGTACGTGCACTTTAATATTTCCTTTTCTCTTTCTGTTAACACTGTAAAAGCTTTCTCTAACAGCAGCTGTTGATCAGTTTGCTCATAGCCCTCTTCCTGTGAACCAACCAGGTCAAGCAGAGTGACCGCACTCCCCTCCTGATCCGCTTCAATGGAGCGATCGACGGAAAGCGCTTGATAACTTTTACCCATTTCCATGGTTTCCAAAACTTCTTCTTCGCTTACATCAAGGTACCCTGCTATTTCTTCAACACGAGGAGAACGCTGCAAATCATTAGTTAATTCCTCTACAGCTTTCTTTATCCTCGGACCGAGTTCCTTTATTCTTCTGGGGACATGGACGCTCCATGTTTTATCCCGGATAAATCGTTTGATCTCCCCAACAATGGTAGGAACAGCAAAAGATTCAAAGCTTCGTTTGTAAGAATCGTCAAACCGCCTTAAAGCTGCGAGCAGGCCGATCATTCCAACCTGGTACAAGTCTTCGTCATGTTCTTGGCCTCTGGAAAACTTACGGGCCAGTGACTGCACTAAAGGCTCGAACTTCCGAACCAGTTTTGTTTGTATTTCTTCTGTGGGATTTTCCTGAAATTCTTCTATCCACTTATAGACTTCGTCCTTTTCAACTTCTTTCCCAGGTGCATTATTGTCGCTGTACGTCTGCTGAGGTTGTGATTCCGTCGACATTCTGTTCCACCCCATCTCTTTGAAGGAACTTTGTCATAACAATTGCGACGCCGTCTTCCCCGCTAATTTCTACCTTGTCCATCAATGTATCAATTAGGAAAAGGCCGAGCCCCCCTTCTTTTAATTCCCCTACTGGTTTTGTAGCGTCAATGGGGCCTAGCTGCTTCTTCAGATCCTCTACGCTGAAGCTTTGTCCCTGATCTGATACGATGAACTCAATACGATCCTCTTCAGCCGAACAGATAAGCATCATTTCTCCGCCTTCTTTGTAGGCGTGATCCACGACGTTTGTACATGCTTCTGCCACGGCAATTTTTATGTCTTCGATATCATCATAGGTATAGCCCATTCGATTAGCGAGACCGGAAACGGTTAATCGAATAACTCCCACATATTCTGGTTTAGCAGGCACCTTCATTTCAATGTAATCTGAGGCTTTCTTCATTTCTTTGCTTCCTCCCTTTTTTCCTCGTCGATGTCCATAACCTCATCAAGACCAGTGATGGAAAAAATTCGGTAAACACGTTCATTAAGACCGACCAGCTTCAAGCTGCTGTCATTTGCATGAGATGATTTTAAAGCACCAACAAAAATTCCTAATCCAGTACTATCGATGTAATCTATTCCAGATAAATCTACAGTAACTGTCTTGCCCTCTTCCTCTGTTAAAGGTACAAGAGCTTCACGCAACGTCGGAGCTGTATACGCATCAATTTCACCAGAAAGGTAAAGGTGAAAATTATTGTCAACTTCTTTCTTTTGGATATCAAGATTCATTATTCCATCCTCCTATTTATAAGGCTCGCCATCTTTGTAGAAAGAGGCGAGTCCTTGTTTTAACAGTATATTATGCAGGTTAGAAATAATGGCAAAAAGGCCATACTCATATGAATATTACCCTTCATGATAAAACGTTAAACCTTTCTTCTAATAATAATCAGAGAAAAATCATCCCTCAATTGAAAGCCTTGAAGCTTTTCAAGTTGATAAAATACGTTGTTAACCATCTCTTGAGCTGGCATATGACTATATTGCCGGATCAAATTTGTAATTTCTTCCCTCTCGATGAAGCCTTCATCTGTTCTGCACTCTGTAACACCATCAGAAAGCAAAACAACAAAATCGCCGACTTCTACTTTTTTATGGTATTCCCGGAAATTTGCTTCTCGGGTTACTCCAAGCACAAGACCTTTCGCATAGAGTTCCTCAAACGAGTCATTTTTAGCATTGTAATAAAATCCAGGCTCATGTCCGGCCCCTGAATAATAAAAGTGATGTACACGAGGATCGTAGGACCCGTACATCATAGTAATAAACATATTAGCCGCTACGTTCTGTTCAACTACACGGTTTAAATTTTCCAGTAATGCCCCGGGCTGCAAGCGCTGTTCCGGTAAACTGTCCATTGCATACTTAATCATAGACATACATAAAGCAGCAGGCACACCTTTGCCAATGATGTCCGCAATAGCAACCCCAAGGCAGCCATTTTCGTCTTTGACAAAATGATAGTAGTCCCCGCTCATTTTAGAAGCAGGCACACTAATGACGCCAATGTCTAAAGAATCTATATAAGGAACTTCCTTTGGCAAAAGCGTCTGCTGCATATTAGCCGCAACATTAATTTCAGCTTCCAGTTCCTTTTGTCTGTCGCGCAGGCTCTGGTGCTCCCGGTAAGCAAGGCCATATCCGATCATAACTTCTAGAAGAAATTCAAATGAATCTCTTGCTCCAGCAGGAAGGTTAGGAAACAAATCTTCGATGATTTCAAGATGAAGACTGACCATTTCTTCAGGCGAGATTTGATTTTCCATCACCTTCTTGCTGAACTGCTGGGCGTGATACAGCCCCTGTTCATCTTTTTCCTGTAAATACTTATTAAGTATTTTTTTATATTGATCTTCCAATATCGCATATGAATCAGCCAACATTGATCCTCCCTTTAACGGAGCCACTTAATCGCACTAATGGTGGTTCCCTGTCCAGATTGTGAATCAATCTCGAATTCATCCATTAAGCGTTTTACACCAGGCAGGCCAGCTCCTAAACCTCCGGATGTAGTGAATCCATCCTCCATCACTTGCCTGATGTTATTGATTCCAGGTCCCTGGTCTTTTGCTGTAATCCGCAGACCACGCTTCATGCCGTTGCTTTGAACTTCTTCAACTGGTTCAATGATGATTTCTCCCTTTTCCGCATAAAGGTAAATGTTCCTTGCAAGTTCTGATATAGCTGTCGTAATACGTGCCTGGTCTACACTGCCAAACCCCAGGTCCTTCGCATGGTTTCTACCAGCCTGGCGGGCAGATACAATCCCCCATTCCGTATGTACTTCAACTTTGGATTGGATACCCATTCTTATCCCTCCAATTCCTGTTGAAGTTTCTCAAGACCCTGCTCTAAATCAAGGGCAGTTGGCACTTCATCCAGCTTGACACCCATATCAATCAGGGTTATTGCCACAGCCGGCTGAATGCCGGTTAAAACCACTCTAGCTCCCATCAGGTTGGACATTTCTACGACGTCCCCTAGTACTTTAGCGATGAACGAGTCAATCATCTCCACGGAAGTTAAATCAATTACAACTCCACTTGAACCTTCCTGGTGAATTTTGCTGAGTAAATCCTCCTGAAACTGAAGGGCCGTTTGGTCATCTAATTCTACTTGCACCGAAATCAACAAATACTCGTGTAGTTTCAATATAGGAATGCGCATTTTTACCCTCCGCTCTTTAATCCACTTACGTTTGCGTTTTTACAATCTTACGGTTTGTCATTTCAAGTCCCGCTTCGATTCCTTTACGCAAGGTGCTCTTTGTCGGGAACTTGCTTAAATCTATCCCCAGATTAACAATTGTCTGGGCAATTTCCGGCCTGATCCCCACTAAGACACATTCTGCCCCGACGAGGCGGACTGCTTCAGCTGCCTGGATAATATGGTGGGCTACCATAGTATCTACAACCGGGACGCCAGTTATATCAATAAGGACGACTTGAGAACGATATTCTATTAAACCGTCCAGTAAATTCTCCATGATGAGTCTTGCTCGTTCTGTATCAATTGTACCGCTCAATGGCATCACACTTATACTTTCAAAAACAGGAATGAGAGGAGCTGAAAGTTCCTTGAGTGCCATTTTCTGTATTTGTATAGTATTTTCCCATGAACCAGAATACTCGTCTACTAATAAGTTAACGATTCCATCAATCCAGCTCTCTACTTCATAAAACGTTTCAAATACTCTTTTCGAGGCGATGGATCCATCAGTTGTAATCATTTCCAGGACAACCCGTCTAAAGGCTTGCAAACCTTGAGTAAAATAACTTAATGGCCATCCAGAATACATGAAACGCTCAGCAAACGAATGAATCTTTTCTTTTGCCTGTGCCTTCTCTAATTCAAGTGTATCAATAATAACCTGTACAAACTCCCTGTTTGTCTTTTCATATAAATCATCAGGAGCTGTTGATAAGGACTGAGATGATCGGACTGCTTCAATTTCCTTCAGCCAGCGCTCTTCAAGCTCATAACGCTGACTAAATATCATCTCAATGATGGATGGTTTCATAAAAATTCCTCCAAATGAGCTGATCACTGCAAAAATATCTCCCTCTATTATTCCACGACTTTCACTATGGCGCAAACAAATCTAATTATCAGCAGGATATAACTTTTTCCTTTGGTGGCATTATCAGTGAGAAAGGGTGTTTACTTCTAAAATCAGAGGGAATGAAAGGATAATACAAAATACATAACAGGGGCAGAAGGAAAGGAAACCTTTCATCCATAAAATTAAGGAAGGATATTACCTTCTTTTAAAACGACCGGTATGTAAAGTATTTCTTAATCAAAAAAGTTGCTACAGAGCAGCAACTTTTTTGATTAAGAGCATAACTTGAAGTTATCGCATCCTGGCAATATAAAAATTGGGGTTAATAAATAATAATAAATCCGTTCTCTTAAAACAGGTGCCAAAGCAACTTATACTCCGCTCACTAAACGATCATCTAAATTACTCTCAGCCTCTTCTTCTGCTAAAAAGGATTCGGCAGCAATGTTCAAATTGATCTTCGCCATTTCTAAATAGCCCTTTTGCATGGATTCACGTGTCTTAGCTTTCTGACGTTCTTTCAAATAAACCTTTGTCGCCTGATGAATGAACTCACTGCGATTTATTTTGTCATAGCTAATAATACCGTCCACCTCTTGTAAAAGATTTTCCGGCAGGCTGATTTTGATCTGCTTTGTGCCTTTTTGGAACACGAAACACACCTCCAACGTACACCTTAACGACCTTTGATGTTCTTCCTTTTTATCATAGCATCCTAAAGTCGAATTTGCAAAAGGACAATTAAAATAAAATTCACCGCATAAAAAGAGCTGAAACCCTTGATATAATCCTGATAGATTTGTACATCTCTTAATGTGTATTCGATGAATAGTAAAAAATTCCTTCTTTTTTTACAGAAATAAATCTTCTTTATTCGACGAAAATCAAGTATTACGATTCGGCCTCCTGTTCACGGTATACTCTAGGCACTCGCTTGCTGATCATACAAGGCACTTCATAGTTAATCGTTCCCAGCCTTTCTGCAATGTCATCAACCATAATCCGCTTACCGCCTTGCTTTCCAATTAATGTGACCTTTGTGCCCACTTCCATTTTATAAGGAAGCCTCACCATCATTTGATCCATACAAACTCTGCCGATAATTGGAGCTTCTTCCCCTTCGACGAGCACATAACCGCCTTGAGTTGAATGATAGCGATACCACCCATCTGCGTATCCAATGGGAACGGTTCCTATCCATTCCTCATTTTGCGTAGTATAGGTAGCTCCATAACTGATACTCTCCCCTTTGGGTACCTTCTTAACCTGAACAAGTGTGCTGTGCAGAGAAAAAGCTTCCTTTAAAGGATATGGCAGGACATCTTTAATTTCTTCTGAAGGTGACAGTCCGTACATGGAAATACCAAAGCGAAACATGTTAAAGGCTTTTGAGGGAAAGCGAAGTCCTGTAGCACTGTTTCCGCAATGAATGTACTTTGGTTTCACACCCTTTTTCTCCACCAGATCCAGCACTTTCAGAAAACGCTCATACTGCTTGGTGAAATAAGAATTATCCAACTCGTCCGCTGTAGCAAAATGTGTGAAAATCCCTTCTGTCTTATATAAGCTGCTCCCTGCCAAATAATCAAGAATACTTTCAGCTTCTTGTTCTTCTCTAAGCCCTATCCTTCCCATTCCTGTATCAAATTTCAAATGAACTGCAAGAGGTTTGCTAAGGTAGCGGCTGGCGATCTTCAGCCATTCCTCCTGAAAAACTGTTAAAGTGATATTATGAAAGGCTGCAATGTCTGCATCTGAAGGCCTTGTTCGGCCGAGCACCAATATAGGAGCCTCTATCCCCGCTTCTCGTAACTCCATAGCTTCTTCCAAAAGGGCCACACCTAAATAGGAAGCACCAGCCTGCAACGCAGTTTTTGCTACTCTGACGGCTCCGTGGCCATATCCATCAGCTTTTACTACAGCCATTACATTCATTTCCTGTCTGAAATTCTTTTGCACTCTCGCTACGTTTTCATAGATGTGATCCAAGTTGATTTCTGCCCATGTATCTCTGAATGATGTCTCTGAAAAGGCCATGTCGGTTCCCCCTGGTATGTTTCTTTATCTCTATCGATTATTGAACCGAAGAACCAGTGTTGTCAACAAATGAGGTGTACTTGGCACATAAACTTTTTGTCAAAAAAAGAATCAGAGAGAGACTCTCTGATCCCCAAGACTTATTTCACCATCGTTCCTTCCATAGAACGAGCAACAGCCATCATTTCTTCTGGTGACAAATCGTTAGAAGCCAAAAAGTAATCGACTCCATCATAGGTCCAGCTCAAAGAATCTTCTGTTTGTATTCCCACTGTGAAAGTAAGGTCTACCGGGTCTCCAGCTCCGACTTCAACCTCAGCCATTGCAGGGACTGTCTGTGCCTCTTCTTGAATAATAGTAAAGGATTTTTCTCCAGTGTAAGAGAGGATCACTCTTTTTCCATCTTCACCTTGTATTTCTTCAGAATCAGTCAAAGAAGAACCTTGAGGCTCATAAGTCGGGTACGCCACTGCAAACTCCTCCGACTGCTGTTCTTCCTCAATAACTGTTTCTGTTCCTTCGGGTGCTTCATCAGCCATTGCCGGCACTTCCCAATCTGCTGCTGTCATGTTCTTTTCAGTATCAAAGTCTGCTTCATCAAAACTTTTATTCATTTCAAAATTAGTAAATGTTACTTCTACGAGGAGTTCGTAGTCAGGATCATAGATCTTTACTGACACTGGGACCAGGCTTTTAGAATCCAGAGTAATTTCTTGGTGATGGAGGTTTTTATTTTGATAATTCGTTTTTGTTTCGAATACATATTTGTCTTCATGGACAGCAAAAGTTCGTTCGGCATCCATTAAAATATCTGAAATCAACGACTCATAAAGATAGACCTGACTGTTGTTATTGGGCCAGTCACTTTGAAAACGGAAACTCTTATTCAATGCAGGCGTCAGTACAAATACACCATCATCATTTCGAATAATCATTTGATTTTGTTCTTCATTATCATTTTTCAAAGCAACCCGGTAATATTTGTTCTTCTCATTTTGCATATGCCAGACGTCCACTTCATAAGAACGGGGTTCCTGGCCAGTCTGCAGGGCCATTGTCGCTTCCGCTTGATACCCGCTCATTTCTTGAAGTGTTTTATCCAGATCTTTCACAACGTCTTCCTGGGACTTCTCCCCACACGCTGTAACAGTTATTACCAGGACGATCATAGTCAAACATAACAGCCAACGCTTGCGCACGTCCTCATCTCTCCTTTGTCCTAAAATACGACAAAGAAGGGAACCTGTGTTATGAATGGAGAATAGAACGAAATGTAAGTGGTAATTGTTGAACGACATCCCCAGCCACTACAGAATGGGGGGATGAGACATCATCAACGAGCATATCAGCCGCTTTCCCATGAAGAAATACAGCGTTGCTTAACGCCTCCTGGATAGCAGAATGACTCATGACAAACGAAAGGATCATCCCTGTCAGGACATCACCTGTTCCTCCTTTAGCTAAGGAAGGATTTCCGCTGTCATTTACGTACTGCCTGCCTTCTGGAGTCGTAACAATTGTATGAGGCCCTTTTAATATCAGATAGCAGCCGTGCTGTGCTGCAAAGGAACGACTTATTGAAAAACGTTGGCGGTTGACTTCAGCAGGACTTAAGCCGGTTAAGTGTGCTAACTCGCCTGGGTGAGGAGTTAAAATGAGAGGAAAGTCTCTCTTTCTCCACTCTTCCCCCAGCTCCTTCAAAACAAAGAGAGCATCAGCATCCAGAACCAAAGGCCCTTTCACTTCATTTAAGAGCTTTTGAACAAATGTCCGGGTTCCCTCATTTCTCCCAAGTCCAGGCCCAGCAGCCACTCCGTCATAATTACTTAGTGACAAGTCCAAGGTTCCTACTTCCTCTGAAACTTCCCCTTCTTTTGAAGGCAAAGGCAGAAAAGTGGACTCGGCAACCTGGCTTGCTACTGTTGAAAGAGCTTCCTCTGGCACAGCCGTAGTCAGCAGTCCGGCTCCTGACCTGAGGGCAGATGTCGCGGCAAGTACGGGTGCTCCTGTCATATGGATTGAACCTCCTGCAAGGAGCCCTTTTCCATAACTGCCTTTATGGGTGTGCTTATTACGCGCCGGAAAAGAAGCAGATACTTGTTCCCTGCTCCAAAGATACCTGTCCGGTTTTACAGCGTGATAAGCACGTATTGGAAGTCCAATATCCACACACTCCCACTTCCCGTAATATTCATCTGCTGGCGCCAGAAATGCACTAAGCTTAGGGCTTTGCAGAATGAACGTGACAGAAGCCTTTACGGCTTCACCCTCAACTTCACCCTTGTTTGCAGGAACACCGCTTGGAATGTCAACCGATATAACCTTACAGGAACTTTGATTAATTGATTGAACTATTGCATGATAGGGCTCTCTTAAACTTCCTTGAACCCCTGTCCCTAACAAGGTATCAACGATGACATCCCATTGCCCCGGAACTTCTTTCTCATCACTTTTAAAAGAGGAGTAGTCAGCAAAGGTGTAGCCCGAATTTTTAAATACATTGAGGTGGTAAAGAGCTGCCCCTTTCACCTTGCTTTCCGGGGGAATCAGCCATACATCCACCTTAAATCCAGCATCAAGGAGACACCTCGCTATTACAAATCCGTCACCGCCATTGTTGCCCGTTCCAATTAATATTCCAACATTGTCAGAAGGAGAAATACTCTCCATGATTTTATTTGCCGCCGCACGGCCGGCACTCTCCATTAACACCTCTTCCTTCAGCCCTATTTCTTCAATGGTAAAGCGGTCGATTCGCCCCATTTCTTCTCCAGTTACCACTTGCATGGTAGGTCCCTCCTAACCGCACTACATTTCTATGAACTGTATTCAGAAGTTATGCAGACAGGTTGACAAGCGTTGAAATTATTCTTCGATGATAACTTGAGCTACGGCATACTCTGTACTGTGTGAAATAGAAATATGCAGGCGTTCTGATTGACTTTTTCCTCTTATTTTTGGAACCCCCTTTTCATCAGGGAGTATTTCAATATCGTGAAAGCCTGTTTCCTTTGAAATCCCTGTTCCGCAGGCTTTAGCATAAGCCTCTTTTCCTGCAAACCTGCCTGCCGCAATTTCTACCTTGCGAGCAGGCGATACATTGTAAAGAAGCTCTTTTTCCCTGCTCGTCAGGATTCTATCAAGAAACTTTGGGTTTTCCAGCATTCTCTCTATCCTTTTTAATTCTATAATATCTATCCCAATTCCCTTAATCATCAATTATCTAATCCTTTCATTTCTCCGATAAAATCACCATATGCTAAGATAAATGTATAAACGGAATATCTATTTGAACATTTATTTGAGTGCTTCTTTGCGAGCAAGACCCAAATACAATTAATTCACACAAAGGAAGATGTTAATGTTTAGACGCCATGAAACCTTTTATACATTTAGGAGAGATTACCCGGTAATTACGGGCATAATTGCTATTCATCTTATCATATTTTTACTAATCAACCCTCTCACTCGTTCCATTTTCCCTCTGGGAGAATTAGTATACTGGCTTGGGATAGGGTTTAACCCATGGGTCGCTGCTGGAGAATACTGGCGCCTGGTCACTCCCATTTTTATGCACGTCGGCGTTGGCCATTTGTTGTTTAATTCTTTTGCCCTTGCCCTCTTTGCTCCCGCCTTAGAACAAATGCTCGGAAAAATCAGGTTTATCAGTGTCTATCTATTAACAGGGATATTGGCTAATGTCGCCACTTTCTTCATTGGCGGCCTTGGATATAATTTTCACTTAGGTGCCTCAGGAGCTATCTTCGGCCTTTTCGGACTGTATGCGTATATGGTGTTTATGAGAAAGGATTTAATTGATTCAGTTAACTCCCAAATCATTTTGGTCATTGTAGTGATCGGGGTTATCATGACGTTTCTCAACCCCGGCATAAACATTTACGCCCATATTTTCGGACTTCTGTCAGGAATCGTGATAGCCCCTCTCTTTCTGGGAAAAGCCAGACCCTTTTATGCAGCCCCCAGAAAAACTTATCAAGACACTGAAGTGACTTTTAACCCGAATCGATGGAAAAAAAGGCGCTTCCTAACAAGACAAAAGGTTTTGAATTTCATTGGCCTCCTCTTCATTATACTGGTCATAATCGGAGTAATTGGCCAACTGTTTTAAAAGGACACGTATCTTAATAACTCATCACCTTAGCTGTTTTCCCTTTCTGTAACATAGCCTCTAAATAAGAAAAAGGAGTCACCAAAATGTGTTTTGGGTGACTCCTTTTTCTTTTGAATGCTTTACTGAGTAAGCCCGCTTACAATGGTCTCCACATTGTGACGCATCATATCAATGTAGGTTTCTGCTCCGCTTCCTTCAGTTCCAAGAGCGTCAGTATAAACCTCACCATAGATTTCAACCCCGGAATTATCTGAAACTGTTTCCATGTATCTTTGATCTATGGTTGATTCTACAAATAGTGCCGGGATTTGTTGTTCTTCCACTAAATCCACCAATCTGTTTATTTGCCCGGGCGTCCCCTCTTCATGAGAATTAATTTCCCAGACTCCATCTGTTTCAAAGTTGTAACTTCTTCCAAAGTATTTAAAAGCATTTTCAGACATAACGATATAACGGTTTTCTTCCTGTACTTGGTCAGTCTCTTCTACGGTCCACTCATGGAGCTCCTCAAGCTCCTCCAAGTAGGCGTCTGCATTTTCCCTGTATTCCTCTTCACCTTCAGGATCCCGTTCAACTAAATCTTCAACCAGGTTTTCTATATACACATGAGCAAGCTCGGGAGACAGCCATGCATGAGGATCTGCTCCATCCTCTCCTTCCAAAGGCACCGGCTCAATTCCTTCTGTCAGTTCTACAATAGGTACATCTCCTACATTTTGCACCAGGCCAGACAGCCACTCTTCTAAATCAAGCCCATTTACATAGAAAACATCCGCGTCACTGACTTTTTGAAAGTCACTTGGGACAGGCTCATATTCATGAGGTTCTTCCCCTATTGGAACAAGATACTCTACAGTTCCCCGATCCCCCACTACTTGTTCTGCGAAATCAGCAAGAATAGAAAAGCTGACAGTCACTTGCATGCCCTCATTCTCGGTTTCTTGTTCACTCCCATCTCCGCAGCCCGCAAGCACCAGCACACAAGCTCCTGCACTCACTAACCATTTCTTCATTTTCATCCCCTCCAAGTTATTTAATCAAAACTAAAATAATTTACCAAGGGCAAATTATTAAGAAAAAAATATATTATTTCTCTTAAGTAAAAATAGTTTACCGTGGTCAACATTTATTATTTTGCCATACCTCATTCCTGGTGTCTAGCAAAAAACAAAAAAGCCCCGGAGCTTTTCTTTCATTCATTCACTCAGGGAATCTACAACAGGCTCAATAATAAATATTTGGCTATACCCTTTTTTATTCCTTTTATCACTGTTCCCCCCTCTTATTCCAAAAGAAAAACCGCCAGAAAGACTGACGGTTTCATCCATATACTACGCATTTATATAGTGACCTTTGTGGCTTTGGTTTTTTAATGTATAGTTGACAGCCGCTCTGTTTTTCCAGAGGAACGTAAGCAGTTCATTGTAAGTTAAAAACATTTCTTCAGGATCGCAGTATTCTTCTCCTTTTCCATGCACTGACCATTTTCCATTTGTATTCATTAAGGTCCACTGACCATTTCTTTGTCTATCCTTAAATACCAAATAGTACTTGTGGCCAGTCACATCAAAGTCAGCATACTGGGAGAATGCTCCAAGCACCTCTTCAATATCTGCTTTCTTTCTGATTGTTTTCACTTTTTCCCATCACCCTTTTTAAAATTTTTAGCTTCGGAATATGAAGCTTTGCCTGAAAATTCAATTTCGGCGCCGGGAGGCTTGCGAACTGATGCAATATTTTCCAGCTCTCCCCTGTAGCATACACCTTGTATACTACAGTTGGGCTGTCCCATAAACAGAAATTTCAGTTTATTGGAACCGAAAAGACTGTGCACAAATTAAATTACTACTTAAGTACACCTGGTTCTTCTATAGACTCTCTTTACAGCAGAAAGAGATTTAAGTTTATTACTACTATAGCATGATTTCTCTATGAAGTTTGAAGAATACAGAAGATATTCCCTCTTTTTCTTTCGACAAATGTCTCTAGCTGGAACTGAACTTTAAACACGTTGAGAGAAAATTAGCGTTTTTATCTCCACCATACTACTTATAAGAAATCACCATTTACCTTCTACAGAACCTATTAAAAATAGTCACAAGAAAAGCACCCCGAATTTCTATAGTACAAAAAATTCGGAGTGCTTATTTAAGAGGCTGGACCTTTCTATTTTCTACTCAACTAAAGCTACAAGTTCAGGAGTTATGTCAAACGAAACGGATGAACCTATTTCTATATCCTGCTCAATAGGTGCATAGATCACCATAGGCTCCACACTGTCACTGTTTCCTTCCTCAAGCCGCACTTGGAGTTCCTGATACTCACCGCCATAAGTGACTTGCACTACTTCTCCATTGTAACGTCCTTGCTCTGCAAGACGGCATCCTTCCGGACGTATTGAAACCTTAACATTTTCGATCATTGTTTCTGATTGCTGAGGAAGACACACTTTGCCTATATGAGTATTTACATGTTTCATATCCGGACACAGCTTACCGCTCAATAGATTAGTTTTTCCAACAAACTGAGCTACGAAACAGTTTTTAGGGCAACGGTACATCTCCTTTGGAGCAGCAATTTGCTGAATGACGCCTTCCTTCATTACTACGACACGGTCAGACACTGCAAAGGCATCCTTTTGGTCATGGGTTACAATAATAGCTGTTGTGTTTGCTTTGCGAAGGATGCTTGTCACTTCAATTCTCATCTTTTCTCTAAGACCTGCGTCCAGATTACTAAATGGCTCGTCCATTAATACTACATGAGGACGAGGGGCTAAAGCTCTTGCCAGCGCGACACGCTGTTGCTGCCCGCCGGACAGTTCATTAGGAAATCGATCAGCATAACTTTCAAGTCCAACTAGCTCCAGTACTTCAGCAGCTCTTTTTTTCCTCTCCCGCGGACGCCATTTATTTAATCCAAACATTACGTTCTTTTCAATATTAAGATGGGGGAAAAGAGCATATTCTTGAAAGACCATTCCAATTCCTCTTTTTTCAGGAGGCAATGAAAAGTTACTATCCGATACTGTCTTGCCGTCGATACTGATAGAGCCGACACTTGGCTGTTCAAAGCCCGCAATCATTCTCAATGTGGTAGTCTTCCCGCAACCGCTCGGCCCAAGAAAAGTAATAATCTCACCTTTTTTTATCTCTAAATCAATTTGGTCGACAGCTGGTTTTAATGAAGTTTTGTTAAAAAACTTTGTTAATTGTTGTAAGTGTATAAAACTCATGCTTGACCCTCCCAGGCGAGCAAAAAATATATGTTTTATAAAAAACTTCTATTTTAGAATTATTATAATTTAATTGATAATGATTTTCATTACAAGCTAAATTATAGCACCCTCCTATTTCCACGTCAACGACACATAGTATAACATTTCCTTATTTTCTGAATAATCATTCGTATAAGAAAGAATATTGGCCCGCCCCTTCATAGATAGCAAGCTTCAGAGAAAGAAACAGAGAACCGCCACGCGCAGTTCCCTGTACTTTATTTCATTTTTTAAGTGAGGTTAAATTTCTGCGGCTGATTTCATCTTTCTCAAAACTCACCCTCTATCAACTATTCGACAATAAATACTGGCGGCCGGAAGTATTTCCCGGGAAAAGTCGTATTCTTTCTATTTTTGTATCATCAGCATTCCTCGTCAACTTCAAAGAAGTGGATTAACGTTGATATCCAATGACGTTAGGGGCAATAGCAGCAGGCAGCTGTTCGTTTAATTTGTAAATCTCACCGTACTCACTTACATTGTGCTCTATTCGAACTTCTTCATAGTTAAAATCTTTCGCCGTTAACAAAAAAGCATCCATCATTATCTTCATGTGTTCTTCCTCTGGAAGAACACTTTCCTCGGAAAGCTTGATAGTGACCTCACTATTTCTCTCTATAACTTCCTCTACCGATACTCCTTCTGGAATGACGCTATCAGTCTCTCCCGTTTCTTCATACTCCTCCATAGCTTTTATCGTTTCTTTAAAGGAAAGAAGCTCATTGGCTTCGTTATATACTGGAGCCTGAACACTATTCCCGCTCACGAGTAATTGATAACCAGTTTCCGTTTCGTAAGCGTAATAACCTCTATTTGATTCCGAAACCTCCAATTCCTCTATCAACCCGTAGTTCCCTATAGAAACACCCTTATTTCCATTCTCGTAAAATAAAACCTTTTCAACGGAATTATAACGAAAGCTTTCTATCATTCCAGTAAAAAGCATTTGGCTTTCCACGCTGCTTAATCCTTGAGCATCTTTCAAGAAATGAGCTTCCATTACCTTGTCAGCTGTTGATTCCCACAAAATGTCCTCTGAAAACACCGGATCCAAACCAAGTTCTTCTCTTGCGTAATCATTAGCTAAATGAATAATTGCCTCCTCTTCCGTTTGGTCAGCTTTAACAATGAAAGTAAGTGGGATGACAAATTTGGCTCCTGGATCCATGTAAGGAGTTGTTATTGTTGTTTCATTGTTCTTCAGATCCTGTTGCTGAAGTGCCGGCGTATACTTCTCGCCTCCCATCGTCAAAGCTGTATCAACATCAGCCCTTTCAGCGGTAAAGTCCTCAGCAAAGTAATGTTCACTTTTTCCATTTTCCATAGGCCCCCTTTCCTCTATGGAAGGTTTAACTTGAGAATCCCCGCTCCTCACCAATCCTGCCTCCTGATTATGAGAAGAGACAGATTGAAACATTTCATTAAGCAATGAAGGAAACAGGAGAAGGAATACAGTGCAGGCGACCATAAAGGCTGTTGCGGGCATCAGCCATTTTTTCTTTCGGCCCTCTTTGCTCTGTTTCTTTTTAATAAGGGAATAGATTTCCGCTTTTGAACGAGAATCCCTGATCTCAGGCATATCACGGAGAGTGTTTTCTATGTGTTGTCTTTGAAAGTCTCTTATCTTCATCCTTCCCCCTCCTTTACCGCTGAAGATACTACTTCCCCCGTTAATTCTTTTAGTTTTTGTATCGCTCGGTGTTGAGTTGTTTTCACTTTGCTTTCTGACCAATTTAATATCTCAGCGGTTTCCTTGATGGTTAACGAGTCTATATACCTTAATATAATCACTTGCTGTTGATCTAAATTACATTTCTGCAAGCTCGAATAAATCATTTGAATACCATCTCTCGACATCACGATTTCATCTGGGAGTGGAGATGGATCTTTAATCTCTTCCTCTGAAGCCACAGAGAATAAGCCAAGCCACCTGCGTTTCTGCCGATTTTGCTTACGGATCCAGTCAATACCCACATGCCTGGCAACAGAATAAAGCCATGTTTTTTCACTGCTTTTGCCTTCAAAACCTGAATAAGACTGAAAGACCTTAATATAAACTTCCTGCACCAGCTCTTCTGCTGTGTCTCGGTTTTTTACTAAATAAAATAAGTACTGAAACAGGGATTGGTGGTAAGTTTCATAAATCCTGTCAAATTCTTCATTCACCATTCTCCCTCCCCTTTCTTAGACGTTCTTTCGTCATAAATGTTACAAGGGCAGAAACCCCTGTCTTATCTTTAAAACGATATATGTAAACGACGCTGACTCCAAGAAGAAAAGCCCTAACAGATAAACATCTGTAGAGCTTCCATCTTTTCAGAACGCTTATTAAGAATTTAAAGATAAAGCAAAAACCCAATATAATATGCCATATAAAACAGCAAGTGTAGAAATAAAGAAAAATAAGCCTTTGTTGGATAATTTCCTCAAGTGAATTCACCTTCCTGAATTAAATCACTAATATTATAGCATGCAGAGTATTATGCAGGAGGGAAAGTCTTACAAATTTTTTTGAGGAAAAACAAAAGACTTTAGCCAAGGGTTATCTTTCTTTGTTTTCTACTAACTTGCCTTCCTGGTATTCTACTATCCACCTGTTTACAAGACCTACACTAATAACATATTTTCTCGCTACCCATGACTGATTGCCTCTTTTCATTGCCTCCTTTACAACCTGGCATTTAAATTCGTTTGAATAACGTGTCCTTTTCATTACAACCTCCTTTGAAAACGCTTACATATTAACTGAATTTTAAGAAAATAATGAAAAGTTGTCAAGGGACCTTTCTCTCTATTCTCTGATTACATAAAAAAGGCCTGCTATTTCCAGCAGGCCTTACTCTTATTCAGTGATAGTTTCGTGAGAATAATACGTTCGTTCATAAATATGTTCCACTTCGTCATCTGTCATAATAGAAAGTTTACTTTCCTCCATTCCTCTGATACGTGAAATAAATGAGATCATGTTTGTCCGCTCTTTTCTACTCATCTTTTCTCCTCCTCTGTTTCATAACATAATTTATTTTGTAACTGTATTATATAACAGAGTTAATTGCAGTTCAATACTTTTTAGACTTTTTTAAAAATTTTTTTAGCTACTTTTTGTAACCTTTTTCTGCACGTATCGACTAACACATTGAAAGGGTAAAATAGCAAGGATTTAAGAAGGGAGCACTCATGAAACATTTATTATTTTTTATCACTATTGTAATGTTCAGCTTTATGGCATTAGCGGCTTGCGGTCAAGGGACAAGCCCTGATGAGGCCAACGAAGGTTCTGAAGTTGAAGAAACGACAAGTGAAGAAGCAACGGAAAGTACAGGAGAAGAAGCTGAAGAAGGAACTGCTGAAGGTGAAGAAGCTACTGAAGAAGAAACGGAAGACACTGAGGATGTAACAGAGGAAAGCACAGAAGAATCCACTGAAGAGTCTTCAAATGAAGCCGTTCAGGAAGAAGAAACGGAAGTCGACCCTGCTGCTGATCATGAAGACAATAATGAAAGCAGCACAGAAGACACCGTACCTGAAGAAGGACAAGAAGAAGCAGTAAATGAAGAAGAAACGGAAGCTGTAGAAGAAGAAGCTGTAGAAGAAGAAGGAGTAACCGAAACTGTTTCTCTTTATTTTTCTGACGATCAGTTAATGGAAATTTATCGCGAAGAGCATACAGTGGATGCAGAATCAGAGAGTGAACTTCCTCTGGCTGCATTGAGAAGCTGGGTTCAAGGACCTGAACATGAAAACCTTGTTTCTTTACTAGACGAAAATACAGAGGTACAGTCTGTCATCACAGAAAACGGGGTAGCTATTGTTTCTTTTAACTCGGCTTTCCTTGAGTCAAACCTTGGTTCAGGCGGAGAAATGGCTGTTATCAGCCAAATAACAGCCATTATGAAACAATTTGGATACAACCAGACTAAAATTCATATTAATGGCGAAGAACAAGAAACATTATTTGGACATTTGGATGGAAGCGAACCATTCTCTCATGAAGGCGAAGAATACAGTACGATAAATTAATGCCCAAGAGGGTGGCACAAAACTGTTTCACCTAAGCAAATAAGGCTCCAATTATCATCTTTTGATAATTGGAGCCTTATTTTTGTTCAAAACTGTTAGATTATCCGGCTGGGAGTTGTCCTTTATCAAGTTCACTATAATCAGGCAAACACGATTTCGTTTTTTTACCTGTACTTTGCCTCTCACGAGACGCCTGCGGAAAGAGCAAGAGCTAAAGCTCTGAAAAAGAAAAGAGGCTCTTTTCTTTTTCAGTTATTTAATAATAAGCACTGTACAAGGAGACGTGTGAAGCACCTTTTCACTTACACTCCCCAGAATAAATTGCTGAAGAGAATTTAACCCTCTGCTTCCTAGCACAATAAGATCACTCTTATTCGCTGCTGCAAAGGAAGTAATTCCCACGGCAGGATCCCCTCTTAGTATATGCTTTTTACAGCAAACTCCTGATTCTATTACTTCTTTTTCTAAATGTTTAAGCCTTTCCTCCTTAACTTTTGAAAGGCCCAGCCCTTTCCAGCCATCTGAAAAATCCACCTTCATATGTGATCCATCTACGACAAAAAGGAGGTCAACCTCACTTATAACTCCTTTTAAATTCAAAACATGAGTTATTGCTTTAATAGATAGCTCTGATCCATCAACACCTACCACAGCTTTCTTGAACATCGACTCCCCTCCTTGGTTACGAAAGGTTCGTTACCATTTTTACTTCATTCTATGTAAATAGCTTTAACCAAGGATTAAAAAAGGAAATTTTACTCTTTAAAACTAACATCTAGGTAATGTTTCAATTTCGTTACGTCTGTCATTTCTTTTTAAAAAACAGCCTTCAGCCCTTAAATGAAAAGATTCTCACCTTAGAAAATACACTATGGTTACTTTTTCCTGAAGATATATGACATACCTCTTGTTACTATACCCATAGTGAAAAAACACAAACAGGAGGTTTTTACCATGTTTAAAAAATTTAAAGGAATAAAAGTTGCTGTTTTTTCAGCAGCAGCATTTTTCACAATAGGAGCAGCTGCTCAAGCACAGTCTACTCATACTGTGGAGAACGATGAATCTTTATGGTCAATCGCAAAAGACTATGGTGTTGCTGTCGAAGAGTTAAAATCTTTAAACAACACAAGCAGTGCAGCTGTTAACCCAGGTGAGCAAATAACTGTTCCACAGAGCATCAGTGAAAATGAAAAAGATTTGCTGGCCCGTGTCGTGCACTCAGAAGCTAAAGGAGAGCCATACGCTGGAAAAGTGGCTGTTGCTACAGTTGTTCTTAACCGTGTGGAAAGCGATGAGTTCCCTAATACTATTAATGATGTAGTTTATGAAGTTTCTCCTACTGGCAACTATGCTTTTGAACCTGTTACAAACGGCTCAATTAATAACCCCGCTGACAGCGAAGCGAGAAAAGCTGTCCAGGAAGCTCTTGCGTTCGAAGGACAGGGAAATGGGTCTCTCTTCTTCTATAACCCGGCCACTGCATCTAACCACTGGATTGCTACCAGAGAAGAGACTATACAAATCGGAGACCACGTGTTTGCAAAATAAGTAATAAGAAGATAGCCTGGCGGAAGCCAGGCTTATTTTATAGGTTACATTTTTAAATCAAACGTTTGTTTAACATCTTATACAGCTTTACAATGCCTTGGATGCGATGGCCGGTCTTCTTTATTCCTTAATTTATTTATTGTGTGATAAGATAAACGTTAACGAGTTTATGATGGAACCAAAGGGGTGACGATGATGGATTATACACAAATGTGCCCTAAGTATGAATCAGCAGTAGACATCTTAGGCAAAAAATGGACAGCCCTCCTCATTCGCGTCCTTCTTGCGGGTCCAAGGCGCTTTAAAGAAATAAAGAGACAAATTCCTGATATGAGCGACCGGATCTTAACAGAACGCATGAAAGAACTGGAGGAGCATGGTATAGTAGAAAGAAGAGTTTTTCCCGAAAAACCTGTTCGAATAGAATATACATTGACAGAAAAAGGAGAATCCCTGGCTCCTGTAATTGAAGCCATACAAAACTGGGGAGAAAAATGGCTTTAATATTCGTTAGTTTTCAGTACTCTTACCATTAAGCCGCCTGCAGAATGTATAGAGAAAGGATTAGATATATGGGAGAGACGCATACCTTTTCACGGAAAGAAGAAATAGCTAACGCTGTTACCCACGGCATTGGCGTTGCTCTTAGCATTGCGGCCCTTGTGATTTTAGTTATTTTTGCCAGCTTTGAAGGAACAGCCTTACATGTAGTCAGTATGTCTGTATATGGTTCGACAATGCTGCTTTTATATGTTTCTTCTACACTTGTTCATAGCTTCCCTAAGGGAAAGGCTAAAGATATATTTGAAATTATGGATCACGCCTCCATCTATTTGTTTATTGCCGGGACCTACACTCCCTTTCTTTTTCACGTACTTGAGGGAGCCCTGAGCTGGGCACTGTTTGGAACGGTCTGGGGGATAGCCTTGGTTGGTGTAGTGTTTAAAGCTTTTTTTGTAAAAAGGTTTATTTTCCTTTCCACTCTTTTTTATGTATTGATGGGATGGATCATTGTCATTGCATGGATACCTCTCACAGAAGTGCTGCCGGGAGGCGGAGTTTTTCTGCTTGTATTAGGAGGGGCTTTTTATACCTTAGGTACCATCTTTTATGTTTGGAGAGGCTTTCCCTTTCACCATGCCGTATGGCACATTTTTGTGCTGGCAGGCTCGATTTCCCATTTCTTTGCTATATTCAGATATGTATTGCCTTTATAAAAAAGAGGCAGGGACCTAAATCCCTGCCTCTTTTCCTCTATTAAAATGAATCTTTAATAATCACATCATCTAAAATGAATCTTTAATAATCACATCATCTACAGGGAAACGAAAAGAAGGTCTTGGCTCTCCTGTGGCCTTTCCAACTGCAATTAACATGACCGGGATATAACGTTCTGGGATATTAAAGGTTTCAATCAGCTTCTCTTTATCAAAGCCTTCCATAGGAACAGTATCATATCCTTTTTCTTTTGCTGCAAGCATAAGCTGCATAGATGCAAGAGAGCCATTAATTAACGCTGCATCACGGTTATAGCCCTCTCTCTCGTATGCCCCATGTATGCTTGTCACAATTTTTTCTTTAATTTCTTCAGTCATAGCTCCTTGTTTTAAGGCTTCTCCAAACACCACGTCAGCGTTTTTGTTAGCTTCTTTGTCCCCGAGAACTGCAATGGTGACAGAGCCATTGACTACTTGCTGCTGGTTATAGGCAATCGGAAGAAGCTCTTGTTTCTTTTCTTCTGATTGAAAAACAAGGAACTTCCAATGCTGCAGGTTCCAGGAAGAAGGAGCTTCTGCAGCCGCTTCAATAATTTCACGCAACGTTTCTTCAGACATTTTATGCTCAGGGTCGAATTTCCGTACTGAATGTCTTTCTTTCATGGTTTCAATAACACTCATGTTGAGTCTCTCCTTTCAGATGTTTAGCTTGCTCTATGATTGCATTAACATGCGTATTCTGCAACTAATATGCTCATAGAAAAAGAAAACTCTCTTCACCACCCCTATGCCTTAATTTAATATCGTCTAAACGGAAAAAAACAGCAGTCCTCAAAGGACTGCTGTAGTATTATAAGAAAGGCTTTATTAACGAGTGACAAACATTTGTGTCCAATAATGGCCGTAGCTGCCGCCTTCAACGTGCCCCACTCCAATGTGGGTAAAGTCTGCTCTTAAGATATTTTCCCGATGTCCTTGGGAATTCATCCAGCCATCAACAACTTGTTGCGGAGTCCTTTGCCCTGCTGCAATATTTTCACCTGCTCCACGGTAATCTATCCCTTGTGAGCTCATCATGTCAAATGGACTTCCGTAATTAGGGCTGTTGTGAGAAAAGTATCCAGCATCTCTCATGTCTGCTGATTTTAACCTGGCTACGTCAGATAACTCGCTGTAGGATTCTAAAGGCGCTAATCCCCTTTGAGTCCTTTCCTCATTCGTTAAACGAATAACCTCTTGTTCAAACTCACTTTCAGACTGTGCTTGCTGCTGAACAGTAGGCTGTGCAGCTTGTCCACTTTGTCCTGGCAGCTGAATCACTTGGTTAGCATAGATCATATTAGCATTTTCAATGCTTGGATTTGCTTCAAGCAACTCATTGTAGTCAACACCATACTGCTGTGAAATATTCCACAACGTTTCTCCCGGGTTAACCGTATGTGTATCCTGGTCTTGAGCCGCTGCCGCGGTAGGGATAGCTACTAAAATAGTTAATGCTAGTAATATTTTTTTCATAATCCTTGCACCTCCGCTATTCATTATGCCATAGATTGATAGAGAAGAAAGGGAGGGGTAAAATTTCCCAAAGAGTAAGTTTTGCCATTACATATGGGATTTTCTAAGTTTTTTTCATCTATTACAATTTAGTTATACTTACGTAACAATTTTTAAATTTGTTACACAGAAGTTAAGTACAAAAAAAGACTGGAGGATGCCCCCCAGCCTTTTTGAAAAGGAAACGAAAGGCTTAGCCTTCCATTCCGTCATCTTCCATACCGCCATCGTCTTCCATGCCGCCGCCATCGTCCATGCCGCCGTCATCTTCAACGTCCCCGCATGCACCTAGGACACCGACTGCTAGTACGCCTGTTAATAAAGAATAAAGTAGTTTTTTACTCATCATAAAATCCTCCTTTAGTCGTTTGGGCTGATCTTATGTTGCGATCTTTTCCCTTGCCTATACAATACCACAGGGCACTGTTTCTTAAAGGTGTTCTACTCAGTTTTTACAGTTTTATAGAATCCTCACATATTTAATTATACTTTTCACATTATTCACTATAATTTAATTGTTCTATCTCTTCTTCATTCTTGCATTTCATTTTGTATCTGTCTCTTTCCAGCCTGTAAATCTGGCGGCGAATAGCATTCCAGTCATCCATCGCCAGGGATAAGCTTCTCAAATCCACAACGAGCTGATCTACCTCTTCTTTAGAAACATCCTCTCCTTCAAGCACCTTGCTTCTCAGCTCATAAATACGATCTTCAATTTTTTGCGAAGAGTCATCCCATGAAAAGTAAAGGTGACGCTCCTCTACCCCCTCGGCTAAAATGCCCATTACTACCATAACTTGTTTCTCAGGACCTATAATTGATATATCAGTGGAGTGAAGAATGACTTCAATTTTTTCCCCTTCTAATTCCCCACGTACGATCTTCATGTTTTTCGCCATTTTTTTCTTAAAGATGTGTTCCTGTACCCAAATTAAAGCAAGAAAGGGTACCCACAAATACTTTGGGGGATCAACTGGATAAACTTCTACCTCATTCTCTGTAAGCAGTTCTTGAACTTTTTCAAACACCAAGTCATATTTATCTTTCTTTATCATGATGGCAAAGTGTTTGAGTGAGCGTAAATTTATAATCTGAGGAAATCTGATTAATGGAACAATAATAATTAAGCATAATGCGAGCACACCGATTAAAAAAGCATAAGGATACCCCATTAGAAGCTGTTTAACAGAAATTTTTTCATGCTTCCGGTTTTCAACCCTGCATGTAATCGCGCCTGCAGTTATCGGCAAAAATATAAATAGAGCAAGATTTATCCAAAAAACAATGGTTTCATTCTCTGGAGCAAACGGGATGATCATCTGGGCAAGTTCCGGAACAGCAACCCCCACTGCTATAAAGATCCAATATAATGAAATAAGCCCAACTAAACTTACTTTTGAGTCATCCTTGGAAGGCACCCTTCCAAAGAATGTAGCTGTAGCCATGCTGAATATTTTACTCAACGTTTTAGCTGAAACAATAAGTACAAATCTGAACAACAGATTCTCCTCCCTTCTTCCATTTGTAATTTCCCTGTCTTAGTCTCTTGTAACCTTAAGCT
The DNA here is from genome assembly GCF_042656525.1 of Thalassorhabdus alkalitolerans. Taxonomy (NCBI): domain Bacteria; kingdom Bacillati; phylum Bacillota; class Bacilli; order Caryophanales; family Bacillaceae; genus Thalassorhabdus; species Thalassorhabdus alkalitolerans. The sequence continues at coordinate 82,120 of NZ_JBHSOZ010000009.1, read as the reverse complement.
GTAAAGAATGACAAAGGTTTGTATGGTAACACCGTTTCCATTGCACTCTAAAACCAGGATGGATACACTAATATCTAGATATTAGGTGCATACCATCTGCCATTCTTAATATTGTGGTATGATAGATACTGTGTTTTCTGCTTCTTATACGTCTATTTACCCACACATCAATCCATGGGTAACGCAATCACCATTCATATAGATTAGGCTAAAATCTAATACATTTGGGGGAACTTCAATGGGAGATAACAAAAGCTCAGCATTGCACTTGTTAAGTGATCTTATAAATGAAAATCGCCATGATTTATGCAAAAAAATGGAAGAAAAACTTACAGAAAGCTCTCTTTATTTTCCTGAGGAAGAAGAGAAAGATCTGTACGTAGAGGAACGAGGCAGCTTTTTTTCCATGATTGGTAATGCAATGACTTCTGAGGAAACAGCGGAACCAAAGAAAAAGATTGAAGAATGGGCCGTACAAACAGCCTACAAATCAATCGATAACAATGTTGATTTAAATCAGGCTCTCTTAATCATGCCAATGTACCGTGATGTGCTAGAGGAATTAATAAAAGAACAAAGTACGAAACAGGGATTATCTATCGATACAGCATTTTCCCTCTACAAAAAGGTGAATCACTTCCTGGATTATGCCATTCATGCCTTCAGCTATACTTTTGTGGCACACCACATTAAAGCTCTTGAACTGGCTAAGCAAGAAATGCAGGAAATATCTGTCCCTGTTGTCCCGATAAAAAAAGGAGTCGCTGTCCTTCCTATTATTGGTGATATGGATGATGAACGTTCAGAGTACTTGCAAAGCAAAACATTAGACCGGGCAGCAGAGCTCAGTCTCAGCTATATTATTATTGACCTTTCCGGAATTAATACTATTAACACCTGGTTCGCCCAGCATCTGCTTAATTTGATCCATTCATTGCAGCTCTTAGGGATTGATACAAGCATTACGGGGATGAGACCGGAGCTTTCGCAAACTATTGTTCACTTAGGCATCACTTTTAAAGGTGTACCCACATACCTCACTCTTGAACAAGCACTCAGTCAAAGTCCTTATATGAAATAAGAATGAGTAACCAAGGCACACTCTAAAGGAGAGTGCTTTGGTTATTTTTTCAGGGAATGATTGAGTCTGTTCTGTGAATCCATTATGATAAAGAAGTCAGAAATTCAATGTTTGCCTTTATGGTCCTATAGAAAGGAAGCTATATATGAGTAAGTTAAGTAATGAAATTTTGTCTCGGAAGACATTTGCCATCATATCACACCCTGATGCAGGGAAAACCACGTTAACAGAAAAGCTTCTTTATTTTGGGGGAGCCATTCGTGAAGCCGGTACCGTAAAAGGAAGAAAGAACTCCCGGCATGCGACCAGTGACTGGATGGAGATCGAGAAACAACGAGGAATTTCTGTCACAAGCTCAGTGATGGAATTTCTATATGAAGGGCACCAGGTTAATATACTGGACACACCAGGCCATGAAGATTTCAGTGAAGATACGTACCGTACCTTGACTGCTGCAGATTCTGCGACCATGCTGATTGACTCGGCTAAAGGAGTAGAAGCCCAAACGAAAAAACTGTTTAAAGTATGTAAAATGCGCGGCATTCCTATTTTTACCTTTATAAATAAATTAGACCGGCATGGCCGGGATCCATTTGACTTAATGGAAGAAATTGAAGAGCTCCTCGGTATCCGCTCTTATCCAATGAACTGGCCTATCGGTATGGGACAGGATTTCCAGGGCATTTATGATAGACACAATAAAAAGATCGAGTTTTTTAATCCAGAAGACCCTTCACAGGTTGAGGTAAAAGAAGTGAGCGGACCTGAAGATCCCGTTCTCGCTGATCTTATCGACAGCCAGCTTCTTGAGCAGTTCCGAGAAGAGATGGAGCTTCTTGACGTAGCAGGAGATCCCTTTGAGCAAGAAAAGATCAAAACGGGTGAACTCACCCCCGTCTTTTTCGGAAGCGCTATTTCTAACTTCGGCGTCCAAAACTTTCTGGAGCATTTTCTAACTATGGCCCCGGCTCCCGTTGGCCGTCATAGCGATAAGGGTCTTGTTGATCCGGTTAATAAACATTTTTCAGGGTTTATCTTTAAAATTCAGGCTAACATGAACCCTAACCACCGGGACAGAATTGCCTTTTTGAGAATTACTTCTGGAAAATATGAACGAGGCATGACTGTGAATCATGTGCGCTTAAACAAATCTTTGCGTCTCGCTCAGCCCACCCAGTTTCTGGCACAGGACAGAAGCATTGTGGAAGAAGCTTATGCTGGCGATATTATTGGCTTGTTTGACCCTGGTACTTTCAGAATTGGGGACACCCTTGTTGAAAAAGACTCTTTTTCTTTTGAAGAGATGCCTCATTTTTCACCCGAACATTTTGCTGCCATATCAGTTAAGGATGCGATGAAGCATAAGTCTTTTGAAAAAGGTATACATCAGCTGACAGAAGAAGGAGCTGTACAGCTTTTTCAAACGTACAACAAAATTCCAGAACAACAAATTGTCGGTGTAGTAGGGGTTCTTCAGTTTGAAGTGCTTGAGTACCGCCTGAAAAACGAATACAAGTCTGAAATCCGGCTGGATCGTTTACCGTTCTCTATCGCCCGCTGGGTAGACGGCGATGAAAAAGAACTAGAAGTATTTAAGAAGAAACAGCGGAACCTTGCCCTTGATAGAGATCAAAGAATTGTGGCACTCTTTGAAAACGAATTTCAAATGAACACGACAAGAGATAAGTATCCTAATTTGGTCTTCTCTGAAAACTCCTATATGAAACAATAAAGAAAGACGAGGTCTGTCTCACAGGAGGCACCTCGTCTTTTTGTATATATGAGTTTAGATGGTCCTTGGCTTTTTAATGTCTGTGCTCCTTTCGTATCTTTTAAAAGAGAATTGAATTTATCTGCTTTCGCTCCCTTCTAGCTCCTGCATTGCCTGCCGGGATCGCTTGAGTCTTTTTAACAGGAATGGAAGCAGGGACACTAATACAATAAGACCAAACCCAATAAATATAATGGTGAAATCCCCGCTTACGAGACCTGCACCAAGAAATGTATAAGCAAAAGCACCTGGTATGATCCCAAGGGCAGTCGCAGCAAGGTAGGATAAGAAACGAATCTTCGACACCCCTGCAACATAGCTGACCAGATCAAAGTTCAGTACAGGAATTAGCCTAAGCGTAAGCAAGTAGAGAAAACCATGCTCTTTCAATTCTTCCTGTATGACTTTTGCACGTCCTGACCACTCTTTACCAGCAATATTTTTCCCAAAAAGCCTGGCCACAAAAAAGGATAATGCTGCACCTCCAATTGCTCCTGCCATATTCAACATAACCCCAAGCCATGGACCAAACGCCAGTCCTCCTGCCATAGACATCACCGAAGCTGGAAAGAGCACTAAAGGACGCAGCGTGTATAGAAGAATGTATATGAGGGGAGCCCAAAAACCAAAGGATAAAACCCAACCTTGAATGGCACTCGGGTTGACCTGTATCACAGATACGTTTAACCAGGCCAGAAATATAATGAGGATGAGAAGGACTCCAAGCTTGATTATTGTTTTTTTGTTCATAGAACTATACTCCTTGTCTTCACATTACCTTCACTTCCCTTTTCCCGTTCTTTTTCCTCGTTAACCTTTTCAGCCTTTTCATGTAAAACATATCTACATTAAATTATCTAAATTTTCTTTCTATTTGTTCCACCTGAAACATTTTACTTTTTATTGGAAAAGCATCTTCAATTATTCGAGTTTTTTCGTCCTACGCGGTATGATAGATAATGGGTTATGAGTGGTAAAGCATCGTTATTGTTTCTGCTTTCAGATTTAACAAGAGACCTGACAGGGTTCTTATTACATTTGACAGCTGACGTGCTGAACGTTACAACTAAGTAAGTAAATTTCTTCAAAAAACCGAGGTGACCAACATGAGTATCGTAGCTATTGATATGGACGGGACATTACTTAATTCTAATGGAAAGATTTCAGCAGCCAATGCTGAGGCATTAAAGAAGTTAAAAAATAACGGATATAAAGTCGTGATTGCGACAGGTAGAGATGTAGATGAAGTAAAAAGGCTGACGGGAAATGCAAATGTGCAACCCGACGGCATCGTTTCTATAAACGGGGCAGTCGTGGAATGGCAGGACAAGATTCTCCGCGAAGCAACAATGCAAACGAAAGATGCTGCCGACCTTCTTGAATGGCTTGAAAACAAAGGCTATTACTATCATGCATACACACAGGAAGGTATTCATGCTTCTGCCCAGGGTAAAGAATTTTATGAAAATGACATCAAGGAATTTACGAAGAATAAGGAAGACGCAGAAGTCATTAGTGAAAGAATACGACAAAAAGCTGATGAGCAGATTAAAGACCTTGTTATTAAAGACATGCCATCTCCAGAGGAGTTAAAATCGAATCACTACAAGGTTTATAAGTTCTTAGTCGTTTCACTCCTTGAAGAAAAACTGCATCAGGCTCGTAAAGTATGGTCAGGTAGAGAGGAAATTTCAATCACTTCTTCCGGTCGCGACAATATTGAGATTATGCATCCGGACATTCAAAAAGGGAAAGGGCTGCTGTCTGTTCTTGAACATCTCCATATTGACGCCGAAAATAGCTTTGCCATTGGAGACAATTATAACGACCTTCCCATGTTCAACCTGGTTGGAACCAGTATTGCGATGGGAAATGCTGAAGATGATGTGAAAAAAGTCGCTACTCACGAGACTGCTCATCATGATGAAGACGGGGTGGCCCAAGCAGTTTATGACATCATTTTAAAATAACTTTTCCTCTTTTCTTTTTTCCCTGTTATAATTACCTGGGCCCCTAATATAATAATGGTAAATCTCCATCAAACACGTGGAGGAGTCAGAAAGAACAGTTGTGATCTCCCGCCTCTTACGCCTATTTTTGGCATTCTCTCAAGCAGTAAAGAGCAGCTTTTTAGAGCTGTATTGAATAAAAAACAGGACTGTCACTGTTCACGGGAAACAAATAAAGTCGGCAGCGTCTCGGCCTTCTGGCAATGGATATGCTCCATTGCCTTTTTTAGTGACAAATGTTTCAAGCTTGGGGAAAAAATTTGAATAGAAAGGAATTTGCGTAATGACAGAACCATCCTTTATCTCCTTGATTCCGCCCCTTCTTACCCTTCTTATGATTATAATAACGCGAAGAGTTATTTTATCTTTAGGTGCCGGGATTGTCATAGGAGGTCTTATTTTAAACGACTGGAGTGTTGTCTCCACCATTGATCAAATAACAGAAACTGCAGTCTCTCTTTTTTACGTTGACGGCGCTGTGAATGACTGGGAATTTTTCATCATGCTATTCTTGCTTTTTCTCGGCATGATGGCCGCTCTTATTACTTTTTCAGGCGGCAGCCGTGCGTTTGGGGAATGGGCTCTTTCCAAAGTAAAAACAAGAATAGGCGCCCAGCTCGCTACATTGGTATTTGGTATTCTTGTATTCATTGATGATTATTTTAATAGTTTAACCGTGGGACAGGTGAGCAGGCCTCTTACCGACAGACATAAAGTGTCACGAGCAAAGCTTGCCTATATCGTTGATTCAGCTGCTGCTCCTATATGTGTGATTGCTCCACTGTCAAGCTGGGGTGCCTACATCATAACGATTATTGCTGGAATCTTAGCTGATCATGGTCTGGGGCAGTATGGAGCTCTTGAAGCATTTATTTATATGATCCCAATGAATTTCTACGCCTTGACGGCCATCCTGTTTGTTTTTCTGGTTATTGTATGGAAGCTTAATTTCGGGCCTATGCGTACACATGAATCAAAAGCTATCCAAAAAGGTGTATTGTTCGATTCCTCCAGAGGAGCGATCCCCGGAGACCACAAAACAGATATTAATGAAGGAAAAGGCTCAGTCATAGACTTACTTCTGCCGATCGCGGTGTTAATTGTGAGTACAGTGGTATTCATGATTATTACTGGAATACAAGGAACAGAAGGAGAAGCAACCGCTCTTACTGTCTTTGCTGAAACTGATGTAGCATCCTCCCTGGTCTACGGCGGACTGATAGGACTGGGTACGGCTCTCCTTTTAACTGTAAGAAAAAAACCATCTGTAAAAGGAGTACTATCAACTTTAGGAAAAGGCATTCAATCGATGCTTCCTGCGATTTATATCTTAATATTTGCCTGGACAATGGTTACTGTTATTGATGGTTTAGGAACTGGAGAATATTTAGCCGGAGTTCTAGATGGTACGGTTCCTGCGTACTGGCTGCCAGCTCTGCTCTTTCTTTTGGCAGGATTTATGGCTTTTTCTACCGGGACATCCTGGGGCACATTCATTTTACTCCTTCCAATAGCGGGAGAAATTGCGGCAGCCCTTGATATCACAATGATGCTTCCTGTTCTTGCAGCAGTGTTAGCAGGTGCCATTTTTGGAGATCATTGCTCTCCTATTTCAGATACGACCATTCTTTCCTCTACCGGTGCAGGCAGCCATCACATCGATCATGTATTGACCCAGCTACCTTATGCCTTAGTCGTAGCGGCAGTATCCTTTTTAGGCTATTTAGTGCTCGGGCTTACAGGAAGCACTTTACTAGGTCTTACTGTATCTATTGTTCTCCTTATTCTCGCCGCTCTTATGTTGCGCGGGTTTATAAAGCCTATAGAATCAGGGTCAGAATCTTCTATTTAACAGGAAAGATGAAATTAATAAAAGCAAGCTGCCCTATCCTTTAAAGAAATCAAAGGACAGGGCAGCTTTTTTTAAGCCTGCAAATGAGTGATGTTTTCACCTTTCACTTGCAGATTGTGACTCTCTGCAATTCACAGTTTTCTCTTTCCAGTTTAGGGGCATACTTATTATAGAAGAAAGTTAATGTCTTGAGAGAAAGGATTTTGAAAATGGATGTACTTGTGATAATTCTGGCTATCATTGTACTCGCTGTTTATTTCTCACCGTTTATCTTTTCAAGCTTACAGGCGTCCTTTCCCTTTTTCAATTCCTTCATGAAAGTTAAGTACACTACAATTTTTGCGATTATAGCTGTCATGTTCGGACTTTATATGGATCCATTCCCAGTCCAGACCGTCTTTCTTGGAATGATTGCAGGAAGCTTTATGGATTTTTTATTACGAGATTAGAGGAGAGAGGAGAAAGGTGCCTGGCACCTTTCTGATGTGTAACATAATAAAATGCACTTTCCCTTTGCACTAGGGACTTCAGCAATAGTAATGTTACAAACCAAGAAGGTGCCAGGCACCTAAATAAAATCCCCCTTGGTGATAAGGGGGATTTTATTTATTTTACAATCATTACCGGACTTTGCACCCTTTTCGCTACTTTATGGCTGACACTGCCAAGCACCATGCTTTGAAGCTTGTTTAAGCCCCGGCTTCCTATAACTACACAATCATAGTTTCCTTCATTCGCAAACTCTACAATGCTAGGTCCTGGTTCTCCATGCTTTAAATGTATATCATAAGAAACGTTTTCTTCTTCAAACATTTCAATGATAGGTTTTAAACGTTCTTTTCGCTTTTTTTCGATTACAGCTGTATCGCCGAAGTGAATGACCTCAGATTTTGCTTTTTCCCCGTCTATTACATAAATGATATCAATGTGACTGTCTTTTTGACCAGCTCTTATACCCAAAGCGTGTCTGGCTGAACGTACCGCATTTTCTGAGCCGTCTGCAGCCAAAAGGATTTTTTTGTACATAACTGATCTCCCCCTTTTAGTATTATTATATATGAAAAAAGTGCGCATTACTGCGCACTTTTCCCTTAATGACCTGATGATAACCCTTCAAGCCTTTTCATAAGGTTTGAACTCTCCTGGTTCAAGCCGGTAAAACTGACTTCAACGTTATTTTGCTCATACTTTGCTCTTACTTTTTCCAAAGCCTCTACGGCGGAGTCATCCCATACGTGGGCTTTTGATAAATCAAGCTCCACTTTCTTCACATTCTCCTGGTAATCAAACCCTTTTGTAAAGTCAGTTACTGATGCAAAGAACAGTTGACCGTCTATGTGGTAGATCTTCTTCTCTTCTGCTCTTATAAAATGCTCGGTTACTTTTACTTTGGAAATCTTTGCGGCAAAGAAAATCGCACTTAACATTACGCCGGCAAATACTCCTTGCGAGAGGTCATGAGTGACCACTACTGTTCCCACTGTTACCAGCATAACTGCCGAGTCAGTCTTTGGAATTTTAGGTAGCATCCTAATGGATCCCCAGTCAAATGTACTGATTGACACCATAATCATGACACCTGCCAAAGCAGCCATTGGAATTTGGACAACCAGATTACCAAGGACTATAATCAAGAACATGAGAAATACACCGGCAACCAAAGCGGATAATCTTCCCCTGCCTCCTGACTTCACATTAATAACAGATTGTCCAATCATGGCACATCCTGCCATCCCGCCAAAGAAACCTGTCACTACATTAGCGTAGCCCTGTCCTCTGCTTTCTTTGTTTTTATTGCTGTCTGTATCTGTCATGTCATCAACAATCGTTGCTGTGAGCAAAGACTCTAACAAACCAACAACCGCAAGAGCCAGCGAGTAAGGAAGAATAATCATTAATGTTTCCATATTTAAAGGAATAGAGGGAATCAAAAAGACTGGCAATGTATCAGGCAAGGCCCCCATGTCTCCAACAGTCCGGACACCTGCATTCATAAAAACAGCAATAGCTGTCACAACCACAATGGCAACTAATGTAGATGGTACCGCTGACGTAACCTTCGGGAGCAGATAAATAATGGCAAGCGTTAAAGCAACCAATGCATACATAACCCATGTTTCTCCCACAAAATGCTCTAATTGTGCCATAAATATTAAGATGGCAAGAGCATTCACAAATCCCACGATCACAGACCTTGGGATAAACTTCATAAAGACGGCCAGCTTAAACACGCCAAATAATATTTGGATGATTCCCGTAAGAATGGTAGCAGCAAGCAAATATTGAAGCCCATGATCCGCTACAAGTGTAATCATTAACAATGCCATAGCTCCCGTAGCAGCTGATATCATGCCTGGGCGTCCACCAACAAAAGCAATCACCACTGCTATACTAAAAGAAGCGTATAACCCTACCATCGGATCTACTCCTGCAATGATAGAAAAAGCGATCGCCTCTGGTATAAGGGCCAAAGCCACCACAATTCCTGCAAGAACATCCCCTTTGACATTCCCAAACCACTCTTCTTTCATTTTTGCTGTATTCACTTTTTTGTTTCGCACCTCTTTCTAATTTTTTACTCATTTGCATGGATGCAATTAGAAAGATTATTTTTTTAACCAGCCACTCACATAACAGAGTACCGTTCTATTCCATTTAAAATCTGCTAATTTCAGCTAGGTTATCCGTCCGTTTCCCTTTCTTTTAACATCTTGTGCGCAGAGTATTTCATCTAAGATTCTTGTCCCTAACAAGAATCGGCGTTGTGAACAAAAGGAGTGTAGCATATTTACATCTATATCGAAAATATCATGTAAGCGCATAACATAATTACTTTTTTCTTATTTTCTCTTTTATTCTCTCTTATATGAGGACCATTACAGTTGTTAATAAAATTTCTCATTATTGTTTCAATCTTACCTTAAACGGGTATAAGTCACTCGTTACTTATGATTGATTAAAAAGGAGTTTTTTCATATGAAACGTTCTTTCATTGCTATGTCTTCCTTAGCCCTTGTGCTGGCTGCTTGCGGAGAGGGAGAAGATAACGGTGCAACAGAAGGAGATACAGAACAAGAAATATCTGAAGATGTCCAAACAGAAGAAACAGACCAGGAGGAGCCAGAGGAAACAGGCGATGTAGATGACGATGAGCAAACAGAATCACCTGATGATGAAGAAGAGGAAAATGGGGACGAAGAAACAACCGACGACACTAACGATGCAAACGGTGACGAGGAGGAAGCATCTGAAGATGAATCCCTGCTTGATCGTGGCATAGAAGAGTTCGATCTGGACATTGAATTTACTGATGGCAGCGAATGGGAATATGAATATGAAGAAAATGGAGATACAGAGGGCGAAATCGAAAAAGAAAATGGTGAGGAAGAAGAACAAGAAGGAGAGCAAGCCATCTCAGAACTAGAAGACCTTCTTGGCAGCCTTTATATTAATGAAGATATGTCTGATGATGAAATTATTGATGCAGTCCTGGAAGAACTTGATATCAGCCGTGACGAAATCGATGAATTTGAGCTTGAAATCGAGTTTCAAGATGGGACGAATCTTGAAGTAGAATTAGAACAATAAGCATGTAAATATGGATAAAGAGTCTGGCTCCGAGCCAGACTCTTTTTTATGCTCATTTCTCACCATTCCACTCCAGGTAAAACTGTTCGAGAAAATTTACCATAAACAAGTGTCTCTCTTCGCCCATTTCTTTTCCATAATTTGTATTCAATTTCTCTTTTAACAGGAGCAGCTTTTCATAAAAATGATTGACTGCCGAGCTTTGCCTTTTTTCGTATTCTTCTTTTGACATTGCTTCCTGAGGCTGCTCACCTGGGACGTATATAGGATGGCCATGGGCTCCTGAAAAAGCAAAGGTCCTGGCAATACCAAGAGCACCAATCGCATCAAGACGGTCTGCATCCTGAACAACCTTCCCTTCAATGGTTGTCATTGGAGGGTTGTGGCCTCCCCTGAAAGACATCGTTGAAATAATTTCTAAAACATGATCTCTTTCTTCTTTACGAACTTGCTTGTCATCCAGCCAATCTGCCACTTTTTGAATCCCTTTCGCTTCTGTCTCATTGAATTTTGAGTCCGCCATATCATGAAGCAGAGCCGCCAGCTCACAGACAAAAAGGTCAGCCTTTTCTTCCCGGGCTATTGTCTTTGCCAGCTCAACCACTCTGTATGTATGCCACCAATCATGTCCGCTTGCCTCTTCTTCAAAAAAATCTCTTACCCACTCCTGCGCCTGCTTTACTATTTCTTCAGTCTGCATAAATACCACCTGTCTTTTCCTTAGCCTGAATTTACTACTCTTTTATTATGTGGATTTTCTCAGAAAAGGTAAAGAACCTGGAAACCATTCTCCTCCCGTAAGGAACTCTCGGTTTCCAGAACAAATCTATTTGGCAGATAAACTTAAAAGCTTCCATAGCAAGGCTATGGAAGCTTTTAAGTTAAATCACTGCCGTAAAGGGCTGAACTTTCACTGCTGAAGTTTTGAACCCGGGCATTCTGCACTGAGGATCCAATTCCCTAGGAATTAAGTTATTTACATTCTGTGACTCGGCCCAGTGAAAGGGAACAAATACTGTATCTTCCCTAATATCTGTAGACCATTTACTTCTTACAACGATTTCTCCTCGCTTTGAAGTAATTTTGACAAGACTGTTGTCTTCAATCTCATACTTTCTTGCTGTGGAAGGGTGTATTTCAATAAATGATTCAAAGAACCTGGCATTCAACGCAGATGTTTTTCGTGTTTGCACCCCTGTTAAATAATGGGCCATTACCCGCCCTGTCGTTAAGTACACTGGAAATTCCTCAGAAGGTTCTTCCTTTTGAATGGAAGGCTCGTTTGAAACAGGCATCATTGCTGCTCTTCCATCAGCATGGTGAAACCTCTCTTCAAATAACCTGCTTGTTCCCTCATGAGTTGTATCAGGGCAAGGCCACAGGATTCCTTCCTTTTCCTTAATGCGCTCATAGGTCATGCCATAATAGTCAGCCATGCCGCCACGCGAAGCTACGCGAAGTTCATTAAAAATGTCTTCCACTGTTTCGTAAGTGAAATATTCTTCCTTTCCCATCACCCTGGCTACTTCACATAAAATCTTCCAGTCATGTTTCGCTTCTCCGGGAATTCTTCGCTGCCCTTCTCTGTGCATCACTCTTCCTTCCATATTAGTCAAGGTACCTTCATTTTCAAGATAAGATGTTGGGGGAAGAATCAAGTCAGCTAACTCAGCTGTTTCCGAAATAAACATATCAACCGCGACTAGATATTTCAGCTTTTTCAGGCCATTTTTGACTAATGTTGCGTTAGGGTTGGATACAATCGGGTTAGAGGCCATGAGAAACATCCCGGTTATTTCCCCTTGATGCACTTTTTCCATCATTTCATAGGCAGAAACCCCTTTTCCAGGGATATCTGTGTCCTTCACTCCCCAGACCTCGGCAATGTATTGACGGTGATCCGGGTTTTCAATGGAACGATAACCTGGCAGCTGGTCTGATTTCTGGCCGTGTTCTCTTCCCCCTTGTCCGTTCGCCTGGCCGGTAATAGCTCCGTATCCACAGTTTGGCTTCCCAATTTTTCCTGTAACGAGAAGAATGTTGAGAAAATTACGTACAGCCATATGTCCATCCGTCTGCTGTTCTACCCCTCTTGCTGTAAAAATAGTGCCTGTTGCAGCCTTACCAAATTTCATTGCCGCCTTTTGGATTTCGGCTTCAGCTACACCTGTGGACTGACTAATTTCCTCTAACGAGAAAGAAGCCACATGCTCCTGTACCTCGTCAAACCCATTGGTTCGTTCATCTATGAAACTTTCATCGATGAGGTTTTCTTCTATTAAAACTTTTAAAATACCATTGGAAAGAGCAGCATCCTTGCCAGGTTTTACTTTCAAATGTAAGTCAGCCATTTTAGTCGTTCCTGTTTCTCTTGGATCAATGGCTATTATATAAGCACCATTTGCTTTGGCTTCTTCAAAGTACGGCATAATCGTAGGCTGGCAGTCAGCAATATTTGTGCCTGCTAAGATAATAACTTCAGACTCTGGAATTTCTGAGAGAGTGTTGGTGAGGCCCCTGTCAATCCCAAATACCTTCGCCCCTGCTGAGGCAGCCGAGGACATGCAAAACCGGCCGTTATAATCAATATATTTTGTTTGTAGGCCAATGCGGGCAAATTTACCAAGTAAATATGCGGACTCGTTGGTTAAAGACCCTCCGCCATAGACAGAAAGGGCATCCATTCCATCCTCTCTTTGTATCTCTGTGAAATTCTCTTTGATAAGGTGTAAAGCTTTGTCCCAGGAGATTCGATGAAACTGTCCATCTTCTCCCTTTGCCATAGGATAAGTAATACGATCCTTGTGCACAGCATGGTGGTGGGCATTGAGTCCTTTAATACAGACTCTTCCTTGCGTAGTTGGGTTATCAAGCCCCTGGGCTGAGTATTTCTTTCTAGTAACTACAGTCTGCTCTACCAGTTGAATCTTACATTGCATGCTGCAAAAAGGGCACTGAGTGTTGTACACTTTTTCAGATTGAACCTTTTGTTCTTTTTCTCTAAAATACTTCAGCAATAAATCAGTCATGGAAACTCCTTCCTCCTAAGCGAACCTTCTCATTCTTAGCTGGTAACCTCTAGTCCATACTTTTTCTCAATCCTGACATTTCTATCATGATCCAATCGCTCAAGCAGATGATCTTGAAGCTCACTATCAAAGAGAACTTCACGCAAATGTATCTCTGTAATTCTCTGTGCCCATTCGCCCACCGTTTCTCTGAAATTACCCGTTTCCCGGTAATACTGGATAAGGGATAAAGTGAGGATCATAGCGTCTTCACTCGTCTCTGCTACTGAAAGAAGCTCTCCTGTCTGTGGCTCGCCTTTTGTCGTTCCTCCGATGTACACTTCCCATCCTCTGTTCATTGGAACAAGCCCGATATCCTGAAGCTTGGCATCAGCGCAGTCTTTCATACAGGAAGACACACTAACCTTAACTGTTGACGGTGTGTTTAAATACTCCAGTTCTCTTTCGATTTCTACAGCAAGCCTGGTTCCCTGCTCTTTTTCACAGTCGCACACATGAGGACTGTGACTTGTCTGAACAGGGTTAATTTTACAGGCACCTGAAGGGGTTAATTCTTTATTAAGTTCTTCATAAATACTCGCCAGATCACTTTCTCTAACTCCCTGTATATGCAGTCTCTGATCTTCTCCAATAGCCACCTCATGCAGGTTATACGCTTCTGCAAGATCGGCTAACAGTCGGAGCTGTTGCGGATTTGTAAGCCCTCCATAGATCTTTGGGGTAATTGTGTAAGTCCCGTTTTGCTGTTTAAAGGCATGCTCCTTTTCAGAAAACGTATGTTGTGCCTGATAGTTTTCATCAATCATTCCCAGGTAATAATGCAATGCAGGAACACAGTCTGCACAGCCATCCTTACTCTCCCATGAAAGTGTTTCAATAACCCCCTGCACACTTCTAAGGTTTTTTACCTGTATTTGCTGAACGACTTCTTCTTCTGTTAAGGAAGTACAAGAGCACATTGTTTTTCTTTCAATCTTTTCGTTAAAATCATCACTTTGGATGTACTCAAGAAGGTCTGCCACAAAAGGCTGGCAGCTTCCGCAGGATGTAGAGGCCTTGGTGCATTCTTTTACTTCGCCTAATGTAGCGCAGTTATTTTCCTGGACCTTTTCTATGATTGTACCTTTGGATACGTTATTACAATTACAGATGAGTTCTGTTTGTTCCATAGAAGCTACGGGACTGGTGCCTCCAGAAGCATCTTGGAGGAACGCTTTCTTATCTTCGTCTGACAGCTCCTTTTTCTGCAGTATCATGCCAAGAAGCTTGCTGCCCATGGAAATATCTCCGTAAAGAACAGCTCCTACAATGATTTCATCTTTAAAGAAGATTTTTTTATAGATGCTTTCCAACCCATCGTACATTTGCAAAGTAGTTGTTTCTGTATCTTCAGTGATTTGCCCGGCTGAAAACACATCCACCCCCGCTATTTTCAATTGTGTAGAAACAACTGAGCCTTTGTAGCCGTCACTCTGTTGTTCACATAGATTTCCAGCCAATACTTTCCCTTGTTCGTACAAGGGTTTTACGAGACCATAGGTCCGGCTTCGATGCTCGGCACACTCTCCAACTGCATATATGTTCGGTGTGTTTGTCTCTAAATAGTCATTTACTAAAATGGCTCGATTAGTATCAATTCCACTTGCGTTTGCTAATGCTATATTTGGCTTTACCCCCGCCGCCATGACAACAAGATCAGCCTCTATCTTTTCCCCATCCTCAAACTGCAATCCAGTTACGTGGTCTTCACCTAAAAATTCTTTGGTGTTTTTGGAAAGATAAAATTTCATACCCTGACTTTCAAGCTCTCTTTGAAGCATCTCGCCGGCCATTCTATCCAACTGATTATTCATCAAGTAGTCATCACGGTGGACCACTGCTACTTCCATCCCTCTATTAAGCAGCCCTTTGGCAGCCTCCAGCCCAAGAAGTCCTCCCCCTATCACCACTGCTTTGTTTACTGTTTTAGAAGCTTTTATCATTTGCTCACAATCCTCTATTGTTCGAAAAGAAATAATTCCTTCCTTTTCAACACCAGGCAAAGGAAGTATAAAAGGTACTGAACCAGTAGCCAGGATCAGTCTGTCATAATCAACTTCACGCCCTTTGTCCGTTACGATCATCTTGTTTTCACTGTCAATCTGCAGTACCTTTTCTCCTGTATAAAGCGTGATATTATTATCCTGATACCACTGCCAATCATTTAAGGTAATCTCTTCTACTGTGGAACTGCCTTGCAGAAGAGAGGAGAGCATGATGCGGTTATAGTTTATATGTGGTTCACTTCCGAAAATAGTAATCTCGTATTTCTCATTGTCTATCTTAAGTAATTCCTCGATACAGTGTAAGCCTGCCATTCCGTTTCCTACGAGAACTAACTTATTCTTGCCCATGGTGTACCTCCAACAAATTTATAATAATAAAGGAAAGACTGAGACAGGTTGCAATGACTAGAATATGCTTCTTATCTACTTGTTTATGGGGAAAAAAATACAGGCTGCCTTTACATTTCCAAATCGAATAGGGCAGCTGCTCTTTAAAGATTTGATAATAAAAGTTGTGAAACACAGAAAAAATAGTATAGTTCTTATATTTCCAAACTTTTCCCAAACCTTCAACAATTACGTTAGAAAACTTAACATACTTTTTTCTCAAGTGAACATTCTATGTTCTTCTATCTGACACCAAGGAATGTTACTATCGTTTTATGCAAAAGAAGTATCACACATATATTGATCCAGGAAAGGTGGCTGACCAAATGAGTGATTTTTCTCATTGGAATAAAGAGGGCAGACCAAAGATGGTTGATATCTCTCATAAAGAAGAAACGAAGCGGACAGCTCTCGCCCAAAGTACAGTATCTATTTCCGAAGAGCTGTATGAAAAGATTCAAAAGGGCGGAATAAAAAAAGGGGATCCCTTGCAAGTTGCTCAAGTAGCAGGAATCATGGCAGCAAAAAACACACCGGACCTTATTCCGATGTGCCATACTATATTGCTGCAGGGAACTGATTTCACCTTTGAATATCAACAAACTGAGCAAGGGTATGATTTACTTATTACTGCTGAAGTAACATGCAAAGGTAATACTGGAGTAGAAATGGAAGCCTTAACTGCCGTATCTGTTGCAGCCCTTACGTTTTATGACATGTGTAAGGCTGTGGATAAATCAATGATTATTAAAGAGACACATTTGGTGGAAAAAAAAGGGGGAAAGAGCGGAGATTTCTATCATCCGAACCGTTCGTAAAACACTGGCAAAACACTTCAGCTGTGCAGGATACTGGGTGTGTTTTGCCTTTCTTTGTCTTTGATTTCCTTCCACTCGTCCTCGAGCATGCTCAT
The DNA here is from genome assembly GCF_042656525.1 of Thalassorhabdus alkalitolerans. Taxonomy (NCBI): domain Bacteria; kingdom Bacillati; phylum Bacillota; class Bacilli; order Caryophanales; family Bacillaceae; genus Thalassorhabdus; species Thalassorhabdus alkalitolerans. The sequence goes on along the minus strand of NZ_JBHSOZ010000009.1, from coordinate 65,445 downwards.
TTCCACCAAAGTCCAGTATTCATTTTCAAACCTTCGAAAATCTCTTTTTCTTCCTTCCTCAATAAATCCTATCTTTTTATAACAAACTAGCGCCTGTTCATTAAAATCCCACACTCCGAGACTGATTCTATGTAGGCCCAGACGATCAAATCCAAAGTGAATCGCTTCTTTGATTACTTGTGTTCCGTATCCTAAACCTCGGTACTTTTCATCTATAATAACCTTACCTATTCTCGCTGATCTGTTGTAGCGATTGACAGCACCAATCGATATGTGGCCAATCACTTCGCGGGTATTATTTTGAATGATTTTAAACACATAGCGAGTACTGTCTGTTTGATTTGCCTTACTTATATATTCCATCAGCTGCTCTTTTGTAAGGGGATAGGAAAAAGTAGGCCCTGCCCACTGCATGAGAAAGCGTGGAGAACAGGCCCATTTCATTACTATTTCAATATCATCCTTACCGAAATACTCCATTGTTATCATCCACTTGTTACCCCCTTTGCTTCATACGCGAAGAATGATATAAGTCTTCTGTTGAAAAAAGCATAGTCCACTCTCCTAAATCCTTGCCATCAATGGTAATGGTGTGTCTTCTTATAGATTTGGGTTCAAGCTTTTCGTAAAAAGGCATGTTAGGATTATCCACAAGGGCACGAATAATGAGTTCCTTCCAATTCCTTTCCAAAAACGCTTCAGACATAGAAGACACTAAACGCTTTCCTACCCCTTGTTTTTGACATTCCTCATACAAATAAAGGGCAAATAATTCTCCATCAGTCTCTTCCTCTTTGGGAGCAGGTCCTCCCAGAGCAAAGCCTATAATCCTATTATCCTTCATACTGACCGCTACTCTTCCGATGTTCTGTGCTAAAGGGAATTCTTTAATGAGACGTTTCCACCAGTCCGTTCTCTCTTCAAGATGTAAGGCATCTAAATAAGAGGCAGGAATGATTCCTTTATAGGTGGTTTTCCAGCTATCTATATGAACTTTTGCAATTTCTTTCTCATCACCTGGTTTCATTGGTCTTATCTCATAGCTCTCCATCCCATTCCATCCTCTCTGCAGGGTTTCTTTAACCACACATACCATATGATTTTCTATTATAAACCTTGAAACCCTGGTTGACTAAAAATCTCCTCGCCTGTCAAAAAGTAATGGCAGAGATACTCCGGTCGTTTACAACAAAAAAAAGAACACCGAAAGCACATTTGCTCGCAGCATTCCTTGGTTTGTAGTTATAGTTTTATATAGTAAAAGATTTGGAAAGGAGCAGACTGGGGTCCCGCTTTCCGGCAGGTCCCACCTACCCCTTTTTCCTGACTTTTAGATATACAGATATACAGAGTCGTCATCAACATCTACTTTGTACGTTTGCACGCAGCCTTCATCAGGTCCTTGAACCATTCCGTCATTAACACATACTTTCCAATCATGAAGGGGACAAAATACATTTTCACCGCTGACTATACCTTGAGATAAAGGACCGCCTTTATGGGGACAGCTGTTTTCTATGGCTTTGATTTTTCCGCTCTTTAGCTTAAAGAGAGCGATGGAATGGCCTTCAATTACCACTTCTTTCCCAATACCTTCAACCACTTCGGATACATCTGCCACCTTCAGTTTGTTCACTTCTCCTACCTTGCTCATTATCTGTCCCCTCCTTATTGTTGAGTAACTTGTACGTTTTTATTTTCAAAGAGTTCTTTTCTCTTGGCTTCATCCTCGACAATATCCTTCCATGGATCTTTAAGAGGTGATAACGCAACTTCCATCCGCTCTATTAATGCTTGTCGCTCCTCTTGGTCATCCATTACAACGGAACGGATATGATCAAGTCCTACACGCTCAACCCAGTGAGACGTTCTTTCGAGGTAGCGGGCATCCTCTCTGTAGTATTGTAAAAATGCGCTGATTGTATCTAGTACTTCTTCACTTGTTTTCACTTTACAAAGAAGGTCCCCGCCGCGAAGATCAACCCCGCCGTTACCTCCAACATACATTTCCCAGGCACCCTCTACGCCCACAATTCCTATATCCTTGATGCCTGACTCTGCACAATTACGGGGGCAGGCTGATACAGCCATCTTCACTTTGTGAGGGGTATTTAGCCGCTCGTATTTTTTCTCGATTTGTACCCCAAGTCCAATGGAGTCCTGCGTTCCAAAGCGGCAGAAATCTTCGCCTACACATGTTTTCACAGTCCTGATCGTTTTCCCATATGCATAGCCTGAAGGCATGTCTAAGTCGCTCCAAATACTAGGAAGATCTTCTTTCTTTACTCCAAGCAAGTCGATGCGCTGCCCGCCTGTAACCTTCAGCAGGCCTACTTTATATTTATCAGCTACATCAGCAATTTTTCTCAGCTGGTCTGAGTCTGTCACCCCGCCGTACATTCGAGGAACAACTGAGTATGTCCCATCATTTTGAATGTTGGCATGGACTCTTTCATTAATAAATCGGGAAGTATGGTCATCCTCGTACTCAAGTGGTTTTACCATACCGAGATAATAGTTGATGGCAGGACGGCATTTTGAGCACCCTTCATCATTTTTCCAGCCTAGAACATTCATTACTTCACGGGTGTGAGTAAGTCCTTTTTCTTTAATTTCTTCCACTACTTCTTCATGAGAATAATCGGTACACCCACAAATCGGCTCTTTCTGATCAGCACCAGCCACTTCATCACCAAGGGTAAGTGCCAGCACATCATTAACTAACGGTTTACACCCTCCACAGGAGCGAGCTGCATTTGTATATTGTTTAATTTCTTCTACAGTTGATAAACCTTGTTCATGAATGGCCTGGACAATGGCACCTTTGGATACCCCGTTACATCCGCAAATCGTTTCTTCGGCTGCCATAGATGCTACTGGACTTTCTGTGGCTGCATCTCCGTTTTCAGAAGGAAGAAGGGCTACTTTGTTCATTTCGGAGATGTCTTCTCCCTTTTTCATCATGTCAAGAAGACGAGGGGAATCTGAAGTGTCACCAAACAGAACGGCTCCAACCACTTTATTATCCTTGACTACTACTTTTTTATAAATTCCGTCAAATTCATCATGGACTCTGATCGCACGATATCCTTCTTGATCCTGAAATTGCCCTGCTGAAAACACGTCTACACCAGAAACTTTTAATTGAGTGTATACAAGAGATCCCTGGTATCCAGGCTTTAACTTGCGCTCTTTATCACACAAATGCTCTGCTAACACTTTTCCTTGTTCATATAATGGAGCAACGAGACCATAAGCTATGCCGCGATGTTCTGCGCATTCTCCGACTGCATATACATTTTTTGCGCTCGTTTCCATATAATCATTGATTACAATAGCACGGTTTGTTTCAAGCTTTGTTTTTTGAGCTAAATCAATATTTGGCTTTATTCCCACAGCCATGACGACAATATCGGCGTCGAGAACCTGGCCGTCTTTAAAGCGCAAACCTTCTACGTTTTCTTTTCCTAGAATACGTTCAGTTTGTTTTCCCATATGGAACCGCATCCCCTGGCTCACCAGTTCTTCTTTAAGCATCCGAGCAGCAGGCTCATCTAGTTGACGCTCCATTAAATGATCAGCCAAATGAATGACGTCAACCTCCATATCGAGATTTAACAAACCACGGGCTGCTTCCAAACCTAATAATCCACCGCCGATAACAGCTGCTTTTTTGTACTTTTTAGAAGCTTCAATCATTTTTTCACAGTCTTTAATATCACGAAATGCCATCACGTCTTTTTTATCTGCTCCTGGAAGAGGAAGCATGAATGGATTTGAACCGGTAGCGAAAATTAAGTGATCGTAGGAAGAACTAATGCCGCCTTCACTATAGACAACCTGGTTTTTTGTATCTATTTCTACTACAGGATCTCCGACATAAAGAGTAATATTGTTGTTTTTATACCAGTCGTAATCATTGAGAACAATGTCGCTTACACCTGTGTCCCCTTGAAGAACAGAGGAAAGTAAAATACGGTTATAGTTTGGGTGGGGTTCTTTTCCAAATACAGTAATTTCAAAGCGGTCTGGATTTCTTTTCAAGATCTCTTCTAAGGTTCTTATACCGGCCATACCGTTTCCTATGAGTATCAGTTTCTCTTTCACTTGTCATCCACTCCTCTTTCCTTCTTTTTTCTGGAGAATAAAAATTGTCAGCTGCTCGCCAGTTTCAGTGTCATGTCTTCCACAGAATAATTTATCTATTCTACATGCATATTTAACGAGTTAAAAAACAAAGTCTCTGAACCTTTCTAACCAGGATTATAGAATTCACCTGCCCCTTCTATTTTCATTAGGCTTTTGCCGCTTGAGATAACGAGCTTTCAGCTGTCAGCCACTCAGTAAATTCTTCTTTGCTGCTAAATACTAAGGAGATAGGCACCCCTTCCCTTTTCACTAGCTCTGCTGTCTCTTTTCCTATACAGAAAACAGATAAATATTCACCTGCCTGATCAGAGTCTATTCCTTGCTCTTTCATAAAATGGAGAAATGAGTGGGCCGATTCACAATCTGATAGAAGAAGTGTATCTGCATGTCCGTCATCAATCAGACGATGAAGCGTTTCTGAAAAGACTGATGAGATTTTCTTCTGATGTGTTACAGCAAATTCTTTGTTCATAGAACTAGATAATGAGAATCTGTCTTCCTCCCGGCCTAAAAATAAAGGTCTCTCCATTTTCATCCTGTCTCCTAACAGGCTTGATTGAATTCCATATGTTTGAAGCTCTTCTTGTGCCTTAGAATCAACTGTGTAAACAGTCTGCTGTACTTGTCTTACATCCTTGCCTTTACGTCCAAGACTCTTGATAAAGATTGAGATACTTTCTTTAGAAAGGAAGACTAATTCCTTAAAGCTATCTAGCTTTGACAAATAGGAGGTGTCTTTTCCTTCTATTACATTTTGACTAGGTTCGTATACATCTAATCTGGCTTCAGCAAGCATAGCTTTAAGATAAGAATGGTTGTTTCCTTCCGGAAGTATAATACCTTGGCTCACTACAGTAGAGCGTTCAAACCATTTCAGCTTTCTTCTCAAGCTGACAATGTCTCCCACAAGAGTAATGGCCGGATTGGCTATCTTCTGCTGAACCACTTTATTTGAGATAGTAGAAAGTGTTCCTTCTACTGTTCTCTGTTTGCCAAAGGTTGCCCATTCTACAACAAGAACTGGTGTTGTGGAAGGTTTCCCGTACGTAATGAGCTGTTCACATATATAAGATAAGTTCTTCATTCCCATGTAAAAGGCGATCGTATCAATTCCCTTTGCCAGTGAGTCCCATTCCAGCACAGGCTTACCATGTTTATCCTTGCTGTGACCGGTTACCATTGCAAAGGATCCACCAAACTTCCGGTGAGTAACGGGCACCCCTGCATACATAGGGGCTGCAATTCCGGATGTGATCCCCGGGACAATTTCATAATCAATCTCATGTCCTGCAAGGAGTTCTGCTTCTTCGCCCACTCTTCCAAATACTGATGGGTCGCCGCCTTTAAGCCTTACAACTTTAAGCCCTCGCCTTGCATATATCAGAAGCTGTTTTTGAATATCCTCTTGCCTTAACGTATGCTGGCACGGCTTTTTCCCGCAATAAACTAACTGGGCATCTTCCCTTGTTTCCATCAGTAAGATGGGATGAACCAAACGATCATATACAATTACATCTGCTTCCTGAAGCAGCCGTCTGCCTTTCACTGTCAGCAATTCTGGATCTCCAGGTCCGGCTCCTATAAAATACACAATCCCTTGTTTCATATTTCCCCACCTTTTGGTCTTCATCTTTGTTAGCATTAACGTTTGATGTGAAGTTCTTGATATAAAGTATTGTAAAGGAGGAAATGTTTGTTTTGTTAAATGGTGTTAGATAACCTCACACAAAAATTCCCACTACTCTTACTCTTGTGAAAAAACACTTTGTCGCGGGCGGGAGGAGGTAACGATTAGAACGATTCAGAATGAACAAGTGTGATCAAAAGGTATTCATGAAAAATACATTTTAATTGTTCACACTAGATCACCTCAGCTTTTTGCATAGTTTCCCATTACCCTCGAGTAACGGAATAAAAAAGACACCCGCCCTTCTAAGAGCAGGTGTCTTTCAAGAAACTCTCTATTATAATGTCACCGGTTTTCCAAAGCTTTCTCAAAAATATACTTCTTTTCAGGTAAAGGAAGCATACAAAAAGTATTCTTTGTTTCTCCTTTTTTCTTCATCTTCATAATAGATTGGCAGAAACCGCATGTATCATTTGCATGAATTAATGGATTTTCATCGGGAAACCAATCGTTTTCTTCTTTTACATAGTAACCGTGGAGCTTATAAATCGTCCCATCCTTTAACTTTGCAATTATTTCAAGGTGAGACCCTTGCTGAAGCTCTCCATCATTTGAATAGTTCGTAACTAGCTTTTCCTTTTTCTCTTCCAGACTTACATGTTCAAGCTTAAGAAAATCCTTTAATTCATTTGTTCTCAGTTCATGCCAGCCTTGTGTTTCCTGTCCAGTTTCCCGCAGATAATTAAGATGCTCTTCATACCTTGAAAGGTAGAGATGAACAGGCTCTCTTCCAGGCATACTACTTCCCCCCTTTTTCCTGCATTTTAACATATGGTTTAATTATGTTACTTTATTAACAATGAACATTCGAGCAACAGAAGAGTCCCCCTTACCAATAAAAAATTCTATAAGGACAGGTGAGCACCATTGTCAAAAGAAATGGATGGAATTAAACAACTTTCTTACGAAGAGTTAAAAGAGATCTATGAGAAGAGTGATCAGGATAAAATTTTAGTTGATGTCCGGGAAATAGATGAATATATTGCAGGACACATTCCTCGTATCCCGCTCATTCCTATGAGCGAAATTGCAGAGAAGGCTGGAGACTTTGATAAAAGCAAAGAACACATTTTTATTTGCCGAAGCGGCCGGCGAAGCCAGCAGGTGGCTCTCTTCTTTCAATCACAAGGAATCACTTCCTATAATTTCTCTGGAGGCATGCTTACTTGGGAAGGACCACAGGAAACAGGGGAAGAAAACATCGTTACAGAAGTAAAAGACATCTACAAATAAAAGGTGCCTGGCACGCCCCTTGTCTCTCCAAAAAAGAGGACGACCTTTTCAGGATCGTCCTCTTTACCTATTCTAAGATGAATATACTCCCTCGATTTCTGGATGAACCTGCTTGGACACATATTTGTGAAAGACCCATTCTCCCGCTGCAATAATAATTGCAGAAATAAGTGCAGGGATAAATGGTACTTCCGTTCCGTAGATTGGAATAGCAGCAAACCAGGTCATAAACAGGACAACAGCAAAGTCACTTATGGTTGCTGTCGTGTTATTGGCCTTCCTTAAAATCAATAAATCCCCAACAATATAAGAAACAGCCACAATAAGAAGAGACAATACAATGGTGCTCAGTACCGGGTAGCCGTAAAATCCGCTCAAAACAACAAGTAATACGAGGGCTACCATGGCAATTTTCATTGCTAACGCTTTGATGTGTGCCATAACTCCACCTCCTTGTCACATCACATACCCACTGTTTTCCAAGTTTAAAACCAAATTTCAAATCTCTTTCCAACTCTTTCTATATTTCTTTAATGTTACAAAAGTAATTCCAGTAATCCAGACTTTTGATTATAAAAACAAAAAAAACCTGCTAGCAAAGGGAGAAAGACAGCTACCCGCTTTTTTCCCTCTATTACATAATATTACAAGCAAAATAACAAAGATTACCTTTGTATAACAAAGAGATAGGATGTATTGTACCAGGAGTTTCAGGGTGGTACATTACTCATTGTAGTCATGACAACAACGAGCCAAGCGGTTAATTAAATAATAAATTTATGAAGAAAAAATAAGGAGGTGTAATCCAGTTTTATAACTGTCAGTTTAGGTTTCTTAACATAGAAAACAAACATAGGGAAAGTTATAAAATAGGATTAAACATATGAAGAAATTTGTAATTTCAGCAGCTTTAGCAGGTGGACTCTTTTTAGCCCCAACAGCAGCGGACGCAGCATTCGGAGATAACACATTACGAGTGGGCATGAGTAACGGGGAAGTTTCTCAACTTCAAGAAACTCTTAAAGAAGAAGGACATTTTAACCATAGTGTAACTGGTTATTTCGGACCAATCACGAGACAAGCAGTAATCGACTTTCAGCGTGAGCAAAATATTCAAGTAGATGGAATTGTCGGGCCGCAAACATTTGGCGAAATGAACGTGAGCGGAAATGGATCCAGCACAACCACTTCAACATCTTCAAATCAAACACAAGTAGCGGGAGCTTCTACTACTTCTAACGCTACAGGTATTGTAAACACAGCTAAATCATTACAAGGAACTCCTTATGTATGGGGTGGGACATCACCTAGCGGATTTGACTGCAGCGGTTTTATTCAATATGCCTTTAACCAAAATGGAAAATCAATTCCAAGAACAGTGTCCGAGATGTATAATGCTTCTACAAAAGTTTCTAATCCTCAGGTTGGTGATCTAGTATTCTTTGAAACTCGTACGGGTCCTTCCCATGCAGGTATCTATATCGGAAACAACCAGTTTGTGCACTCTGGATCTTCTACTGGAGTAACAGTTGCAAGCTTGAGCAACTCTTACTGGAGTCAAACTTACATCGGTGCAGGCCGCATATAAATTAATTCGGCTTAAATTTCTCTTCCTTCATCCCGTTCTGGGGTGAAGGCTTTTTTATTTATGTAATTTCACTTCCCCTTTCTTCTTACACTTAAAACTCCATTTTCTAAAAAACTTCTCTTAAAAGTAAATATTTATTTGAACAGGCAATCATGCTTATTAAAAATTCAAACTCTCCCTAGCTGACCTTTTTCAACACCATATCTAATTTGCAGTGCCTAGAAAAACAAGTCTTCTTACCATAGCACCAGTAGCTTAACAGAAAAAAGAAGACTCACATACGTAAGCCTTCCTCATATTTATATGGTAAGCCAGCTGGTTGGTGAACTGGATTCATAGTACACTTTTCCAAATTCTTTACCTTCTTGTTCTTTCTGCGCGTTAATTAAAACGACTAAGCAGTCTTTACAAGAATCGTCCACCCCTGTACAGCTAGCCGTTATCTCTTTTGTATTATCACTGGATGCCCATGATACCTCATGAACGACATGTAACTTTCTACGATGACAATAAGTCTGTTCCCGGTGTATATCCATATATTCACCTGCCTGTGGGGTTTCTTTTCTATTCCCACTTCTTAACTAAAGAAAACTTTTAAAGGGACCAAATTATGCTATTTTTTTACATCCTTTAATGCCTCTCCCTCTTCTTCTCCTTGAATTACTGATAGTGAGCCATCCGTCTCCAGCACTACTGCTTTTACATGATGTAATGAAGGCTGACCATTTGTTCTGACGGCTTGCTTTATTTCATCTTTGTTTATCCTTTCTTTTTTCATAGCTTCTATATTAAAATTCCCATCATAATAAAGTAATCGGGGTTCCGCTTTAATCATTCTGTTAACAGCAGAAACCCTGACAGAGAGCGAGGTGACTATAAATTGCAGAATAATAAGCATGGCTAAAGCCGCCACCCCTTCTGCATAGGTAACCTCTTCATTGAGAAGTATAGTGGCCACTGTTGAGCCTAGAGCTATAGTAATAATAAAATCAAACATATTCATTTTTGAGAGCGTTCTTTTACCTGATATTCTCAGCATGAATATAAGAAGGGGATAAATACACAACGAGATAATAACCACTCTTATGATTCCTTCCCAGTCCTCAAAAAACATGTTCCAATCCTCCTTCTTTATGAATGTAACTGATAAGCCTTTCCAAAGGAAGACCCCGGAGAGTACCTAAAAAAGATTAAAGAATGTTTATTGTTTTCTTTATTTACCTCTTTCTCAGACCTGAAACGTCTTTACCGTTTTCCTATACACGTCCCCCCACTCTGTCTCCTCTAGCCCAATACCCATTTGTTAAACGGCTTCCTTCGCAAAAATTAATTGTTTAACTGTGCAAAAAAGGTGGAAGAACATGTACAAACCGCACTGATAAACTAAGCTCAAAAAATCCAAAAAAAACACAGGAGGGATGACCGTGTCTAAAGAACAAAAAGGGAAAAGCGGAAGTAAATTAGTTACTGCCATAACTGTAGGGGCCCTGGCCGGGGCAGCCGCAGTATTGATCGACTCAAACACACGCTCTAAAGTGAAGGGCAGCACAACACAAATGAAAGATTCAGTGGCAAAAGTGGCGTCTGATGTAAAGGAAGATCCGGCTGGCACAAAAGATCAAATGATGGACCGTGTACAGGAAGCTACAAATGTATTGAAGGAAGCAGTAGATGGCTTGCAATCTCTATACGATAAAGCAAACGATGAATTATTTGATAAGGTATCTGAAGTAAAAGAAGATACCCAGGAAGTCATTTCCTCAGCTAAAGAAGCAGGGGAAGACTTGCAGGAAGTAGGAAGCAAGGTAAAAGAAGCAAAAGACGAATTAACAGGGAGCGATAATCAATCAGCGGCAGAAAATAACGGGGCCGTAAACAATATTACTGACCGCCCTGTTTAATATAGATTAATAGACCAGTGTGAAAGGAGAGGTGAAGAACATGGAACACTTAAAAGCGCTAGGAATTAAATTCGTGATGGTTGCTGTGGCTCTTTTCATAGTGTTAGGTTTCTGGGGAGTGCCATTTGCAGAAATTCTTATTACCAGCTTAATTCTTACTGCAGGCGCTTATCTATTAGGCGACCTATGGGTGTTCCCTTCCTTTGGTAACTGGACAGCCGCCTTCACCGATCTTGGTCTAGCTTTTGCAGGAATCTGGATTTTAGGCGCCTTACTGTTTCCTGGTATTAACTTGCCGCTTGCTGCGTTTGTATCAGCTGCAGTGATAGCAGCAGGTGAATACTTTTTCCACAAGTTTATGGCAAGAAAGGTACTGAACAGTAACAATCGTCATGTCAGAGAAGAAGCCCAAAGAGCTTAATAGAAAAACAGGCCACAGCCTACTCGACTGTGGCCTGTTTATTTTTTTTTAAGATGCTGACGTAAAATTCATGAGGTACTGCATGAATAGTAGATCCAAAAGTTTCTGTCACGTTATCCTGCACCTCTTGAAGAACCCGTTCTCTCTTACTTCTCTCAAACATTGACAGCCACGACAAAGAACCTACTCTCCCCTTCCATTCACAAGGAGTAAAGCTCACCTCATAGCTGAATTTAAAGCAGTCTGTTAACTCAAAGCTATTCTCTTTCCATTCTTCAAACCACTCGACTGGGAAGCTATTAATTAACTGAGTTGAACCTGATTTGGACCCTGGAGACGTCATCTTCTGATGGGGCATATGTTTTTTTATAACCCGCAACGTATTTCTGATCAAAAGGCTTTGCTTTGGCAAAAACCCTGAATCCATTACAAGGAAGGTGCCGTCTTCTTTAAGGATTCTCCTTACTTCTTGTAATGCTTTTTCTCTGTCAAACCAGTGCCATGCCCTCAGGACGGTAACGTAATCATAACGATTGCCAGGAAGAGCGGTGTTTTCCGCTGTACGGTTAAAATAAGTAATGGAAACACCTTCTTTAGTGTCTATTTTTCCACCGAGATCGGTCAGATCCTTTGAAGGCTCAATGGCAATAACATTAGCTCCTTGCTTTGACAGCCCGCGTGTAAGGACCCCGGTACCCGCTCCAAGGTCTGCAATGTTACTCCCGTTAACCTCTATCCCTCTATTGGAGAGTTTAGTAAAAAGTGTATCAGGCAAATCATTTCTCCATTTAGCGTAATCATGAGCTACTGAGCCAAAGTTTACTTTCCTTGTCACGCTATCCCCTCGCCCTTTATTGGATGTAATTATGTTCCTATAATGGCACTTGTAACATTGTGAAGGTTATTCTGCTTCTCTTTGACAAGCATATCCTTCTATATATTCCAAGGATGCTGTCATACTCTCGTTAATGGTTTCTTGTTTGTACCTGATATTTCCTTTGTTTTTATTTCAATTTCCCTCTACAAAAAAAGGTTGTCACCAATTGGGACAACCTTAACTTATTACTACTAGCTTGCTTGATCCGAGGTTTGAATCAAGCTTTCTACAATATTGGAAGCATGGTCTCCTATTCTTTCGAGATTACTTAGCATATCTAAATAAATCATTCCATTTGTACCTGAACATTCTCCTGCATTCAATCGTTCCACGTGTGCTTTTCGGTTCAGCTTTTCTGTCTGGTCTATTTCCCCTTCAATCTCTAAAACTTCCATAGCTATATTTACATCTTCCTTTTCTAATGCCATTAAAGCCTTTTCCACAGCCAGCGAAGTAATAGAAACCATGTGAGCCAGCCCTTCTTTTGCTTCATCAGAAAATTTCACTTTATGAACCATTGCATGTTCTGACAGCTCCATAATGTTTTCACAATGGTCGCCAATTCGTTCAATGTCTGTCACGTTATGCATAAGCTGAGAATGAAGCTCTGATTGAGTCGGGTTTAAAGAAGCTTTTGAAATGTGCGTAAGATAACTGATTATCTGTTTGTTTAAGTCATTTATGACTTCTTCTTTTCTTTTTGTAAGCTCCCCCTGCTTAGGATCCCTGCTGATCAGCATATCTGTAGAGTGGTGAACACATTCTCCTGCCAGTGACCCCATACGCAATACTTCGAGTCTCACTTTTTCTAGTGCAAATGACGGCTGCTTTAATAATTCTGGTTCCAGGTGCTTTGGCCCCTGCTCGACAATCTCATCTTCCCCTCTTATAATTTTTGGAATAAGGTAAGCGTACAAAGCAATTAGCGGCAGCTGCAGCAGGACGTTGACGGAGTTGAACAATCCATGGGCATAAGCGATTTCTCTTGCAATGTCGCCTCCAAGAGTAGAAGACATAAATAAAACTACTATTTGTACGACTGGCAGTATGATAAGGAACATTACTGTACCTATTACATTAAAAAATACATGAGTTAAGGCTGCTCTTTTGGCAGCAACTGTGGCTCCCAAAGAAGCCAGAACAGCAGTGATTGTCGTTCCAATATTGTCACCAAAAAGAATCGGGAGTGCTTGTTCAAGATTGACAAGTCCATCAACTGCCATAGTCTGAAGCACACCGATGGCAGCACTTGAGCTTTGAACCAGCATCGTAAAGAAGGCTCCGGCTACTACGCCTAAAATAGGGTTTTCGCCTAACGTAGCCATCATGTCCACAAATTGCGGCATATCCCTAAAAGGGTACAGCCCATCAGACATCGTACTAAGGCCAAAGAAAATCATTCCAAAACCAAAGAAAACTTGTCCAATGTTATTTATAGACTTCTTATTAAAAAAGAAAATTAAGAATGTACCAAATGCCAGAATCGGCAGAGCATAATCACCAATTTTGAAGGAAATCATAAATGCGGTTAGCGTTGTACCCAGGTTTGCGCCCATAAGCATGGGAATCGCTCTTCTAAAGGTAAGCAAACCAGCGTTAACCAGCCCTATAATCATAACTGTTGAACCCGTGGAAGTCTGGAGCAAGGCAGTTACAAGGGCACCGGCTATCACACCTTTAATAGGATTATCCGTGGCTTTCTCCAAAATACCACGAAGTCTGTCTCCAGCTGTGTTTTGGAGGCCGTCACTCATATATTTAATACCAAAAAGAAAGATTCCTAACCCTCCAAAAAATAAAAAAGCCATGGTTTGCATATCTATATCCATCGGTTGTTCCTCCTAAATTATCATTTCCATAGCTGATCATAACAACCGATTGTTAATAATATATAGATTCAATGTAAAGGTTTTGTAAATTTCATCTTTGTTTTATTAAACATAACTGCTGTCATTCTCGAAAATGGTGGTGAGAGGAAAAAAACAGGTGAAAAACGAAATATGATTTGCATTAATGGCGGTGAAGTTAAGAAAGTACACCGTCCGTAAGCCCCATCATTCCATTTCTGATCAACAAAAAGGCGTCAGTTATCGAAAATCGATAACTGACACCTTTTATTACTTTTCAGAGACCGTTTTGTCCCAGCTCTTACGTATTATTTCGTTCTAACTGATAAAAGGGAATCACTTTTCCAGGGAAGTAAGCAAACTTGTTCAGCTTCCTTACTCTTCACTCGTTCAATCCACTTTTGTTCCACCAGTCCTTTTGCTTTTAATATCGGGTCCTCCGTATGGGCTGCTGACAAGCTCTGATTTAACACCCACCAGCTGGGAAACAATTCTGCCCGCTTCAAGTCTTCCTGTAAACGGCTCGCTTCAAGAACTGGAGTTGCTTCCGGCAATGTTATTACCACGATGTCTGTTTGCTCAGGATCACGGAGCCGAGGAAGGAGCTTCTTAACCTCTTCAGGAACTTGTCCTGCCGTGCGCTCAAGTTCCTGATTATAAGACTCGGAAGCATCAAGAAGCAATAATGTATGGCCGGTAGGTGCCGTGTCTATAATGACAAATTCTCCTTCTGCTCTCGCCACAACTTTAGCGAAGGCCCTAAAAACGGCTATTTCTTCTGTACAAGGGGACATAAGGTCCTCTTTCAAAAAATCCATCCCTTCTTCATCCAGCTGGTCTTTTGACTGCGCAAGCACTTCTGATCGGTACTTTTGCACTTCAGCCTGGGGATCGATTGAACTTATACTTAAGTTTTCAGAAAGGTCATTTTCCTTTATAAACATGGAAAGGTGAGAAGCAGGGTCTGTTGTTGTTAAATGTACACGGTGTCCTTGTGAAGCAAGTTTCATGGCAATTGTTGCAGCAACCGTTGTTTTTCCAACTCCTCCTTTTCCCATGGTCATCACCACTCCAGCAGACTTGGAACTCAAATGGGTGATAAACCCTTCCAGTCCAGGCAGGTCTGTTTGAGACACTTCCTCAAGAGGAGTAACATCAGCTTTTTCACTGAAAAACCAACGAAGAGAATCAATGCCTGTTAAGGAGTATGGAACATATGGAAGCTGATAAACAGGTCTTTCTCCAAACAAGGATTCTGTTTCCTTTAATGCTTCCTGTTGCTTTTGGTAAAAAGCCTGAGCTGTCTCGTCCTCTATATCAGCAGGGGTATAAACACCATTAATAATAGCATGCTGGTTTGAAAGGCCCGTTTCTTTTAGTTCTTTAGCGGCCCTTACGGCCTCTGTCAGGGAAGAATAGTCCGGCCTTGAAACTAGAAGAAGCATGGTCTTTTCGTAGTCAGACAGCGCATGTACTGCAGCTTTGTAAAGTGCTTTTTTCTCCTCAAGTCCTGCGAGCGGACCTAAGCAGGACGCTCCGTGGGTACTTTCTTCAAGAAACCCTGACCAGGCTGCCGGGAGCTGGAGAAGACGCAGAGTATGTCCGGTTGGTGCTGTATCGAAAATAATATGATCATACTCATTTTCCAGCTTCTCCGTTGTCAGAAGGCCCGCAAACTCATCAAATGCTGCAATTTCCACTGTACAAGCTCCTGAAAGCTGCTCTTCCATTTGATTAATCGCTGATTCTGGAAGAAGGCCCCGGTATGGACCAACCACCTTTTCTCTGTACTGTTCTGCTATTTCCTCAGGATTAATATTAATAGCAAAGAGACCTGGGACCTTTTCAATATCTGTAATGTCTGTTTGGATTTCCTGTTCAAACACGTCCTGGAGATTAGAAGCAGGATCCGTGCTTACTATCAGCACACGTTTGCCGCTATCAGCCAGATTTACAGCAGCTGCACATGCAGTTGATGTTTTTCCGACTCCCCCTTTTCCTGTATAAAAGAGAAAAGGGGTTAAATCTAAATTCATAGGGTTAAATCTAGGATAAGTCATAGTAATGCTCCTTTAAAGCAAAGTAATATTGTTCCCACTAGAAGGCTTGGATGATATTTTATCCTCACTGAGCCCACTCCACTTGGCAAATTCCTGGTTTGTCGGGTACTTCCCTGTTTTCACAATTGTCCCATCAACCATGACAGCCGGAAGGGCGTCGTCCGCTCCCTTTTCGTGTAACAGCTCTTTAATCGCTTTTTCTTCAATGAAAGCTTGCGGCTCTGATCCTAGGTTAAACCTTCTTATATCTATATTTTCTTTTTCGAGCATAAAGATTGCTGTCGCTACTCTTGTCAGCTCAGGATCTACACTTGGACCACAGACTCCTGTGTCACAGCACATCGCAGGATCGTATATTCGAATAATTCCCATTCAGATCACTCCTTTTATTCCTTCCCCGTCTCGGCAAACCTCTTAATTCTTGTACCGATTTCATCACGGACCCGCTGGAAGAACTTCCACTGTTCTTCATCTGTCCCCTCCGCCTTTGCAGGGTCATCGAATCCCCAGTGTTCCCGCTCTTTGTTTGGAGGCGTTGCCGGACAGACATCATTTGCATGGCCGCATAAGGTCACAACTAGATCTGCTTTACTTAATATATCCCGATCAATGGTGTCAGACGTTTGATTTGAAATGTCAATTCCTATTTCTTTCATAGCCTTTACAGCCTTAGGGTTCACTCCGTGAGCTTCTATGCCCGCTGAATAAACCTCATACCTGTCCCCTAAATAATGGTGGCCAAACCCTTCTGCCATTTGACTGCGGCAGGAGTTGCCTGTGCACAAAAAATAAATAATGGACTTTTCCATTTACCATTCTCTCCTTTTATATCATTGATAATATAAGAAGCCATAGATACAGACCTACAAGGGTGATAAAGAGAGTCGGCACGGTAAGGATAATCCCTACTTTAAAATAATAACCCCATGATATCTTTACACCCTTTAACGCAAGAACATGAAGCCACAGCAACGTAGCCAGTGATCCTATCGGGGTAATTTTCGGTCCTAAATCAGCTCCTATAATATTGGCATAAATTAATGCTTCACGCAGAATTCCAGACGTATCTGTTTCGGCTATCGCCAAAGCATCAATCATAACGGCAGGCATATTATTCATGACAGAGGAAAGAATCGCTGCGATAAATCCCATTGAAATGGTAGCAACAAATAACCCTTCATCGGCTGCAGCCTGAATGACCACAGCAAGTAAATCTGTCAGACCGACATTGCTCAAGCCGAAGACGACGACATACATCCCTATTGAAAATACCACTATGGCCCACGGTGCACCTTTCATGACTTTCCCAGTATTTACGGCAGGGCTTTTTCTTGCCATGATAATAAAAAAGATGGCAATTGCACCGGCTACAAAGGAAACCGGCACCTCAACAAACTCACTGACGAAGTATCCTGTAAGCAGAAGGCCAAGAACTACCCAGGATAAACGAAACATTTTATCGTCTCGTATCACTTCTTTTGGTTTTTTCAGCATCGACATATCATAGTTCTTCGGTATATCTTTTCTAAAGAATAAAAAAAGCACTAAAATACTGGCGCCTAAAGCAAAAAAGTTCGGAACAATCATTCGTGATGCATATTCTACAAAGCCGATATTAAAAAAGTCAGCTGATACAATATTAACGAGGTTGCTGACGACTAATGGCAGCGACGTCGTATCTGCAATAAATCCACTCGCCATAATAAAAGGAAAAATCATTGCTTCTTTAAAATGAAGAGCCCGCACCATCGCTAATACAATAGGTGTCAGAATCAACGCCGCTCCGTCGTTAGCAAAGAATGCCGCAACGATTGAGCCTAATATGGTTACGTAGATAAACATCCGGACACCATTTCCTTTGGCAGCCCTTGCCATATGTAACGCAGACCACTCAAAGAAACCAATTTCATCTAAAATAAGTGAGATAATAATAATAGCTATAAACGTTAACGTTGCATTCCATACGATTCCTGTCACTGTCGATACATCTTGAAAGCTTACAATCCCGGCTGCCAAGGCAAGCACTGCTCCAATAGCGGCAGACCAGCCAATGGACAGACCTTTGGGCTGCCAGATGACCAGCACTAATGTAAACAGGAAAATAAGAACTGCAAGTACAGTGGTCGTCATTTCCTACTCCTCCTACTAGTCACACCGAATACGCAACCCATTCTGTGCTAAATCATCAAGCACTGCTGTCTGATCTGGTATATATGACAATATATCCTCAATTACCGGGTATAGATCAGTTTCTTTGTTAAGTGAATAAAACATCCACTGTCCTTTTCGTTTTTCTTTTACGATCCCCACATCTCTAAGCTTTCGTAAATGTTGACTGATGGCTGGCTGACTGACTTGAAAAATTTCAACAAATTCACACACACAGCACTCACTATTCTCAAGCATTTTAAGCATCCTTAACCTGTTTTGGTCTCCCAGCAGCTTAAAAACTCTCGCTGCGTCTGCAAACTCAATCTGTTTAACCTTTTTAACTGACATAGGCCGTTCACCTCCTAAACCTAGGATAACAAATCATATAAGCATATACTAATATGATAATGAAATGTAATTAAACATTTACAATTTTTACTGATTTAGTTCACTTATACGAAATGGAAGTTCTTAATATCGAGGTTCGTGTATAGGGAGGGACATAAAAACAGAACGTGGAACTTAAATTCTAGAAACTAGTGCTGGAGGCCCTAAGCTTGAGACAGGGTCATTTTTCCATATCAACTAGTACTTAATATAAACAAACATTTTTTTCGGAGAGCTCTCCAGCTAAATTTATCCTTCCAACACGTGAAAAACCCGAATATGGACACTTTTTATATGTGTCCAATATTCGGGTTATGAGTCATGTCTGCATTTTTTTTACTTTCTAATTACACGGAGAATGATCGAAACAATGGCTATGAAAATAATGGCCCCTAATAGTGCCGGGAAAATAAAAATGTCACCGAGTTCAGGTCCCCACTCTCCAAAGAGATTGCCTCCTATCCAGGCACCTACTACACCGGCAACAATATTGCCGATAATACCTCCTGGCAAGTCTTTACCTAAAATCATGCCGGCAATCCAGCCAATAACACCGCCTACAATTAATGTAATTATTAGTCCCATTTTCCTATACTCTCCTCTCTTTCTAATAATGAAAAAGAAGAATAATATCTTCTTAGAAAGAGCTATTCCTCATTTAAAGCTTAATAAATCACCTTTTTTTATGAAAAAATTAGTGAGAATGTAAAACTATTCATGCAGACACTGAAAAAATGTCAATAAGCCTTCTGTCGTTTTTTGATTATTATGTTTCCCCCTTATCCTGACATTTTATTTTTTATATTATTACAATATTCAACCTAATATTACATTTATATTTCAATTGACCATATCTGTTGTTCACTATAATGAAATTTTAGTAATATTTAGATAACACATTTAACGGATATTATGGCGGGAGGTGGCCTCACCTGTAAGGTGAGGGAAAAAATGAAAAAGTTTATGATTTCTACAATTTTTGTAAGTACATTGCTTTTAACACCTAAAGTTGCTGATGCTGCTCTCGGCGATCAAACACTGCGTATTGGAATGAGAGATAACGATGTTACTGAGTTACAGGAACTTCTTAAACGAGAAGGACTGCTTCGCGGCGGCGTGGACGGAATCTTTGGGCCACAGACCAAGCAGTCGGTCAAGGACTTCCAAGCACGCAAAGGGTTAACGGTTGACGGCATTGCCGGCCCTCAAACTTTCAGTGCTATGAATGTCAGGAGCTCTTCAGCTGCCTCTTCATCTTCATCATCGAATTCCAGCTCTTCTACCTCTGCTCAACAAAGCAGTTCTTCTTCAAATAATTTCAGCTCGACTCTTAGACAAGGAATGCGAGGAAGTGAGGTCTCAAGCTTGCAATCAGCACTTAAGGACAAAGGATTTCTGCAGGGAAGTGTGGACGGTGTATTCGGGCCCCTAACCGCCCAGTCAGTCCGTAATTTTCAGCGCTCTGCCGGTATTGCTGTTGACGGCATTGCCGGTCCTCAAACGTTTAATGCTCTAGGAAGCAGTGCTGTTTCTAATAGCAGCAGTAACAGTAATTCCAGCAGCTCAGCAGCAAGCAACACATCTGCATCTAACCAGCAGAGCTCAGGTTCCTCCACCATTGAAAGCACTATTCGTACAGCCCAAAGCTTAACAGGTACACCATATGTATGGGGAGGCACAACCCCAAGAGGGTTTGATTGCAGCGGCTTTATCCAATATGCTTTCAAGCAGCATGGAGTAAATCTGCCCAGAACAGTCGCTCAAATGTATAACCAGCTTACAAGAGTTTCTTCTCCTCAAAGAGGAGATATTGTATTCTTTAATACAAGCTCAGGACCATCACATGCCGGGATCTATTTAGGTAACGGGCAATTTATTCACTCGGGAGCGTCCACTGGTGTTATTATTGCCAGCATGAGTAATTCTTATTGGGCACCAAGATACTTGGGAGCGGCAAGAGTAAATTAATCACCTACATATAATACTAAAACATCATGAACATATAGTTAAAATAGGCACCCTGTCTTTCATAGCAGGGTGCCTATTATCTGTTACACCTTCTTATAGGAAGCTGCATACTTCCCATTATCAGGAACGGCAATTTCCTGAAAGTTTTCTACCAGGCTTCTTAATCCTTCCTTTAATTGGTCACCTGCCATAGGGAGGCCGTGTCCTGTAACAGCCACTGCCGGCTGCAGTTGATTTATTTTTTTCACAGAATCCTCTGCCTGAAACCAATCTGGTGTAAAGTACCTTGGCGGCCCGCTGATTTCTTGCTCTTGTGTTAAGACTTTATAAAGGTATTCCTGTTTCACTGTGACAAATGCATCTCCCGCTATCAATGCCCGGTCTCTCTCACGAAAGAATGAGACATGCCCCGGAGTATGTCCAGGAGTATGATGCCATTTCCATTCCTTCAGAAACGGAACAGTGCCATCCGGGGGAAGCTGTTGTACATGATTTCCCAAATCTACAGGTTCATTAGGAAACATTCCCGACAGCTTAGCAACCATCCCTCCTTCTACACTCGGATCAGGCTCTGGATAGCTTTTATTTCCTTGGAGAAAGGGCAGTTCCTCTTTATGAGCAAAGACAGGTACTTGCCAGTGAGTAATTAATTCAAGGATTGCTCCTACGTGATCAAAGTGACCATGGGTTAAAAAAATAGCTTGAGGCCTGGCACCTTCCCCGAAAGTCTCTTGGACAGCTGCTATAATTTGCCTGGCTGAGCCAGGCATGCCTGCATCTACTAGGACAAATTCCTTTGTATTTGGAGAATCACTTATAAAAGCAATGTTTACAATTTGAATCGTCTTGCTGTAAATATCCGGGAGCACTTGGACACTCAAGCCGTCTGCCAGTGATGTAGCCGGTATGATCTTATAATCTCCCCCCAGGTGCATTTCTTTTTCCACTTTACCTCCACCTTTCGTCTAACAAGCAACGTCTTTATTATCAGTCCCTGTCCTCCCTTTTATGTAAAAAGAACAGCTAAAGGCCAATCACCATTTTTAAGCAGACCGCAGACCAAGGTATGGAAGTGATTTTGTTTTTCAACACCACGCAGTACGCTTTTGGGGCATGAAATACTCCAAAAGAAGACACTATGAATAACAAAAAGCAGACCAAAAGTTAAAATACAATGATCTGCTTGGTGGCATAGATGTTATCTGCTTTTCACCAAAAGATTAACGGCTTCTTGAATAAGCTCTTCTGTATTTTCATCTTTTTACATTTGTTCTCTTACATTTTCTAAATTTGAACTAACGACAAGACCAATGCCTCTGTCCAAGGCATTTCTCTCTGCTGACATTTGGCTGACTAGATCTTTGCAGTCTTTTTCTTCCTCCATCATTCTAAGTGTTCCTGTGACTTGTCCTTCTACTCTTTTCACTCGATTTTTCATCTGGCCGTTATATTTATCATGTACCCATCCTAGTATACTTTCAAGTAGGAGAGAAAGAACGCAAAAAAGAACCCTTTGAAGGGCTCTTGATCTTTAAGAATGAGGATCGCTTTCTGCTATTGCCTGCAGCAAAGAATAATTTTCCAGATCCAAACCAACTTCCATACCCATTGCTACATTGGCAAGCTCTGAACCGAGATAAGGGCCAACAGTAAGACCCGAAGCCCCTAACCCATTTGCAATAAGAAGACCTTCTTTTTGAGGAGCTTTCCCTATTACAGGCAGAAACCCAGGAGTCATAGGCCGAAAGCCAACTCTTGTTTCAAGGAAAGTGCTATGATAAAGACCTGGCGCTACATGTAGTGCCTTTTCAAGGATCCCATGCACCCCGCCAGCCGTTACTCTGTTATCAAACCCTGCCTCATCCTCGTGAGTTGCCCCCACGATGATTCTTCCCTCTTCAAACGAGAGGAGGTAATGATTGCTTGGCGGCATGACAACTGGCCACTTGTTAGTTGGTACATCCATTTCAAGGTGAACAATCTGGGCTTTCTGGGCGGAGACCAACAGATTGATCCCTAAAGGTGCCACTAACTCTCTTGCCCAGGCTCCTGCTGTGACAATTACCTGGTCTCCATATATTTGATTTCCTTCTACTTCTACTCCCGTTACCCTGTCTTTAGTAAAAAGTAAAGATGCGTCTCCGTAAGTGATCGAAGCTCCTTTTTTTTCAGCCGCGTTTATAAGAGCCTTACATAAGGCTCTCCCATTCACTCTTGCCCCTCCGCTGACATGGACAGAGCCATACTCTTCCGAGATTGGCGGAAAGAGAGATTTCGTTTCAGCAGGGGAAAGCAGAGTAATCTCCCCTATTTCTGGAGCATCCTCTCTTCGTTTCATCGCTCTTTCTACTGTTTTTTTAAGCTTCTGTTCATCGGTATGAAGACTGATTGCTCCTACCTTTTCATATCCTGTCTCGTATTCGCCTTCCTCGGCAAGCTCTTTGATTAGCTCTGGATAATACTTAGCTCCGTTTTTCGCCAAATGATACCAGGCTTTGTTTCTTCTTTGAGTAAGCCACGGACAGACGATACCAGCAGCAGCGTCAGTCGCCTGGCCAGGACCTCTCCGGTCAACTATTGTAACCCTGGCCCCGCTTTTAGCTAAATGATAAGCAGCAGAAGCTCCTAATATTCCTGCTCCAACTACTACATATGACGTCAATTATATGCACCTCGTTCCTGAGTTCTCGTGGCTATTTTACCAGCCTTGCCCCTGTGAACAAAGCCGTCACCCCCAAGTATGTGAAAAAATTGCGGGAGGTGCTCCCTATGTGCTTCCATCATTTCTTTCACAAGCTGTTTTGAAGTCCGAAGAGATGGTACTAAAGGATTAGCATACATTGCTTTTACTGCTTCTGTAACGTCACCGCTTACAGCTGCACTGACTGTTTTTTCCTCAAACTCTTTCAACTCTTGAATCAGCCTATACCCCTTAGATGGAAGCTTACCTGCATTGCATGGTACAGGACCATCTTTTGTAATGAAACAGCTGACTTCAACAGCTGAATCAGAAGGCAAGGATTTAATTGCTCCATTATTTCGAGTATTCACTGCTTGAATATCACCTTTGTCTGTGTAAATGGAAGTGATTAAGCGTACGGCAGCTTCCGATTAGTAGGCCCCGCCCCTTTCCTCAAGCTGGTGAGGCTTTACAGCGAGAGATCGATCTTTATAGAGTGTAAAAAGATCTTTTTCTATTTCCTTCACTACTTCTGCACGTGTTTTGCTCTGGGCTGCTTCTGTCTTGCACACTTTCACGATATCCTCGGTCTTTATATAGTATTTATAATATGGGCTGGGCAGAGCTTCTAATTCCTTAATAAATTCCGGCTCCCACCCCAGCCTTTTTATATCCTTTTTCATAAGCTCTATCTGTGGAGCTGTCAGGAGGTTATGTATTTTTTGCGTAACGTCCACTCCATCAACTGATACACTAAGTCCAAACACCATGTGATTCAAACCTGCAAAATCAATATGAATTCTAGAAGATGGGTGCACATTCAGTAATTTTGCTACAGCTCTTTCCATTTTGACAGGGACATTGCACAGCCCAACTGCTTTCTTAATGTTAGAATGGCGAAGAACGGCTTCAGTAATAATACCAGCGGGGTTGGCAAAGTTGATCAACCATGCATCTGGGCAAAGCTCTTCCATGTCCCGACAGACATCTAATACGGCTGGGATTGTCCG
Organism: Thalassorhabdus alkalitolerans; assembly: GCF_042656525.1. NCBI lineage: Bacteria > Bacillati > Bacillota > Bacilli > Caryophanales > Bacillaceae > Thalassorhabdus > Thalassorhabdus alkalitolerans. The sequence continues at coordinate 41,486 of NZ_JBHSOZ010000009.1, read as the reverse complement.
CAGTGCTTTAAAAAAGCCTCCAGGGCCAGTCGTTTCCTGGCCCAGAATACCATGTTTTAAAGGAAGCTTTTCATCTTTGACTCTCGCATCCAACAGGCCGATACGAAACTGCGTAATCACAAAATCAGCACCTATCAGTGCTTCTTTTCTTTTTAAAGTCTGAATAACCTCAATGGGCAATCCTGCTTTGGCAATCATCCTTCTGGCGAGGTTCCCGGCTATTTCCATCTTTTCTCGTCCTGCTTCAATATCTGTCAGCCACAGCTGCTTAACGGGAAGAGACAGGAAATTTTTAATAAGCCCTTCTACAAGTTCAGGAGTATAACTGGATCCGCCTCCTATGACTGCTATTTTTACTCCCTTTCTCATGCCCTGTCCTCCACAATTTTATCTATTCTCTCTATCATCTGTTTCTTTCTTTGATATGTCAAATATTGGCGTTTGAAAGGAGCAGTTAAAGAACCGTTTTTTCTTGCTGGGCTTTCCATTCATGATATTCGTCTGGCCGAATTAAACATCGATCGAGTGCTTCTTCTATCTCAGACTGCTTCATATCAATTCCTATAATAACTAATTCATTGATTCGATCTCCAAATTCATGATTGATTAACTCAACCGCTGTTTCAGGCTCCTGATCAACCAGTTCCTTCTTCTCTTCGTTCGGGAGTGCCGCTGCCCAATAAGCTGCGGGTTCTAAAGATACGGAGCTTCCTGCTTGTGACAACAGTACTGCGTAGTCATGGTGTGTAGACAACCATGCCATTCCTTTCGCCCTGACCACTTCCTTCGGGGTGGATGAAAGCCAGGCAGTTAGTCTTTCCGTGTGAAAAGGCCAGCGTTTTCGGTACACAAAGGAGCTTATGCCATACTCCTCTGTTTCAGGTGTATGATTTTCCATTTCCAGTTCTTTCAGCCAGCCAGCTGATTGACTTGCATGTTCAAAATCAAACAGACCAGTACCCAGAACTTCAGAAGGTTCAATGCGCCCATACATCGTTTCAATTAAATTGGCTTCGGGCTGAAGCTTTTGTAAAAAGGCAATCAGCTTTTTGCGGTCTTGAGGTTGTAAACAATCAATCTTATTTACTATAAGAACATTGCAAAACTCTACTTGGTCAATAAGTAAATCCACAACGTCTCGCTCATCTTCCTCGTCTGCGTTTTGTTTCCTATCTATTAATGTTTCCCCTGATGAATAATCCTCCCAAAAGCGATTAGCATCTACTACTGTTACCATTGTATCCAATCGGCATTGTTCACTTAAGTCGATTCCCATTTCATCATCCAGGTAACTAAACGTCTGGGCTACAGGTATTGGTTCACTAACCCCTGTAGATTCAATCAAGATGTAATCTATATCTCCTTGTTGCACCAAACGGTTTACCTCAACAAGCAGGTCTTCACGTAATGTACAGCATATGCAGCCATTTGATAGTTCTATCATTTTCTCCTCTGTGCGTTTAAAGCCGCCACGTTCTATTAAATCAGCATCAATGTTAATTTCACTCATGTCATTTACAATGACTGCGACTCTTATCCCATCCCTATTTGCTAATATATGATTTAATACAGTCGTCTTGCCTGCCCCTAAATAGCCGCTTAAGACTGTAACCGGTACTTTTTCCATCTATCTTTCCCCCTTGGTCTAGTTAGCCAGTGCAGTGATAATCTCTGCAGTTTTCCTTGCCCCGGCAATGTTGCGTGATACGGGCCCTATTTCCAATTCTGCCAGTGGACCAGAAACATGGAGCCCGTTTTCCCATTCCAAATTTTTATTAATAATAGGAAAACCACATGATGTACACTTGGGCATATGAGTCAGCCAGTCGTGAATTGGATGACGAGAGGCGGCCCCTGTCGTTAAAATAACAGAGGATACTTTTTGGCTTTGATTTTCTTTTAACCTGATATCAATATAAGATCCTGCAGCTCTTACACCTGAAATTTCATCAGTAATTACTTCAAGTTGTCCGCGTCCGTACAATCTTTTAGCTTTCATAAACAAATTTCTTGGCATCGATCCCCTGTGCCTTGCCTGAGTAATCATTTTCCTCCGTATATTCAGGTCATTCTCTTTTCTGAAAGAAGTCAGGTATTTAGGCCCCAGCCACCCGGGATCACTATCAAAGTCATGAACTCGAAAAGGATGCCGTTTGATAAGTTTGACCTTTTCATTATGCACATTACATAAATGGACAGCAGTATGTATGGAAGAGATACCGCCGCCTACAATGCCAAAAGAAGGGGGCATTTCTCTTATGGATTGCAAATCATCATCGAAAATGTGATGAATTCTGTGAGGGTTGCTTTTTGCCAGTTCTTCAGCCCACGCTGGATAGGAAGGCTGAGTATTCATGCCTATGGCAAGTACAACCCGCTTGGCTTCTAATCTCCCATTGGTTGTATGAACCATCCACTTTTTCTTTCCTGGAGCAAGATTCTCTACTTTTGCCCTAAACCAGCAGCTGTATAGATCAGTTTCCGCAAATAGTGCTTCACAATGGGCGTTAAAAAGAGAAAGGCTCGGTCTTTTGAACCTTCCAATAAAAGGAGCTGTAACCTTATTATCCCTTGCGTATTTCTGCAGACTAAAGGGGGCAGGATCCAAATGATGCACGGAAGGAGACCTTAAATAATCCATTCCTATTTTGCTTGTAATGGTTTTCCACTTGTATAAAGGGACAGGATATGGATCAATAATCAGCAATTCGTCTTTCTTTACTTTTCCACTCTTTAATAAAAATGTGGCGATCGTGCATCCATGAATGCCGCCTCCAATAATGATCCATTTATACATAGCTCCCTATCCTCCCTTTACATAGTTAATCAGTTTACCAGCTGGATTTCTTTACACCTGGAATCTGCCCTTTATGAGCCAGCTCACGAAAAGTGATACGGGACATTCCAAACTTTCTCATATAGCCTCTAGGTCTGCCGGTTATTTCACAACGATTATGAAGTCTCGTGGGTGCCGAGTCTCTTGGCAGTTTTCTTAATGCTTCGTAATCCCCTTTTGCTTTTAGTTCTTTTCTTATTTCTGCATATCTCTCCACTATTTCCTGACGTTTTTTTTCTTTAGCTATCTTAGATTTTTTAGCCATTTTCATTCTCCTTTTTAAATCATAATCGTTTCGATTTAAATCCGAAATTTTTTTCGTGAATAAATAGTAATTGTTACGATTTATATTTGAAATTATAATGACTTCTTTTCCCTGTGTAAAGTCTTTCTTTCTTACGCTCACTTATCTACGTCATCTGCATGTTTTAAAGTTGCCTGTAATACACTAAAATTGGCTAATTTCAAAAGCCTGATTTATGATTTTGAGAAAAAAATCATCTACAAACTGAACAAATTGTAACAATTACGGTTTACAAAGCAATCAATACCCTTTATACTCTTTTTTAGATTAATAAAACAGAATGATTACGAAGAGGAGATTACATATAATGAAAGCTAAAGCAGGAATTGCATGCACAATTGGGCTTTCTGCCGTTTTGGCAGCTTGTGGAGAAGCTGATCAAACGGAAGAAACAGCTGAACAAGACGAGGGTAACGGTGAAGAAACTGAAACAATTGATGTTTACACTACGTTATTTGCTCTAGAGGATTTCGCTAATCGTATCGGCGGGGACGCTGTGAATGTAACAAATATTGTGCCCGTTGGTGCTGATGCCCACAGCTTTGAACCAACTGCACAGACAATGATTGATATTGCCGAATCAGATATGTTTCTATACAACGGTGCAGGTATGGAAGGATTTGCGGATGCAGTTGAAGATACTCTTCAAGGAGAAGATGTGAAGGTTGCGAAAGCCGTAGAAGGCATCAATTTGATTGATTATGATCATGATCACGACCATGATGACGAGCACGGACACGATGACCACGGTCATGAAGAGGATGAGCACGAGCATGATGATGAGCATGGGCACGATCACCATGCCCATGAAGAAGATGAGCACGCGCATGATGATGAGCACGGACACGATGACCATGCTCATGAAGAAGATGAAGATCATTCACATGACGATCATGGACACTCACACGACCACGGAGACGAAGATCCTCATGTCTGGCTTGACCCGGTTTTATCCATAGAAATGGCAGAAAATATTAAAGAGGCGTTAGTAGAGGTTAACCCTGAGGAAAGCGAGACCTTTGAAAACAATTTTGAAGAACTCCAGCAGGAACTTGAAACCCTCCATGAAGAGTTTGAAGCAATGGTAGAAGCTGCAGACAAGGATACATTTATCGTTTCACATGCAGGGTACGGCTACTGGGAACAACGTTACGGATTAAACCAGCTTGGAATATCTGGACTTTCTCCTACAAATGAGCCCTCTCAAAAACAATTAGAAGAAATTATTCAATACGCAGAGGATCACGATATTGAGTATGTTATGTTTGAACAAAACATTACTCCTCAAGTCGCTGAAGTTGTCCAAGATGAGGTAGGAGCTGAAGCCTTACGTCTTCATAATCTTGAGGCTTTGGTCGAGGAGGATGAAGAAAACGAGGAAGACTACTTTAGTCTTATGAGAAGAAACATTGAAAACCTGGAAACTGCTCTTCAATAAACTAGTAAACCCAACTATCTACAAAGCCTGCAGGGACACTGCAGGCTTTTTTTAAACCCAATATATTTCTTTTTCTCCAGAGACAGGTCTCTTAAATTTATATAGTCCATGCTCTTCTATCCCTTCCTTGCACTGAATAAGGTATAAGAAAACGGCAGGACTGGAGGAAAGAATGGAAGAATTTCTTATTGCCAGTTTTTTATCGGCTCTTGCTACAGGAGCAGGTGCCGTGCCGGCACTCTTTATGGCAAGTGCAACACATAGAGCAAGAGATATTCTGATTGCCTTTAGTGCTGGATTAATGGTAGCCGCTTCTACGTTTGAACTTATCCCCGAGGCGCTGGAATTAGCAGGCTTTCCTGTTATTGCGGCCGGACTGCTTATAGGTGTACTGGGACTTACTTTTCTTGAGCAAAATATTCCTCATATCCACACAGAAACATCACCTGGAAAAAGCATCCCATACCCTTACCCAGCTCAAGCCATACTCGTTGTTACTGCAATCACTCTTCATAACATTCCAGAAGGTCTATCGGTAGGAGTAAGTTATGCTAGTGGAGTGGAAGGGTTAGGAATGTTGATCGCTTTTACCATCGGCCTGCAAAATGCTCCGGAAGGCTTTATCATCGCTTTGTTTCTTATCCAACAAAAAGTTCCTCGCTGGAAAGCACTTTTGATTGCTGCTTTTACTGGTATTATTGAAGTCGCTGCAGCCATCATCGGTTTTTGGCTCACAGCTTACGTGTATGTCCTCCTCCCTCTTGGACTGGCATTCGCTGCAGGCTCAATGCTTTATATTGTTTATAAAGAGCTTATCCCTGAAAGCCACGGTGATGGTCATGCGCTTAGCGCCACCTATGCCTTTGTTTTCGGCCTGGTCGTCATGCTTTTTTTCAGCAGAATGTTTTAGGACATTTAAAAATTAGAATATGGTACGTTAAAAAAAGAGACAAGCAACATGTGCTCGTCTCTTTTTCTGCCTTGCTTTTCAATACTTTTTCAACATATATCGAAGTGGAATAATCGACACCAAAATAAGAATCAAAGCAGCCGGTGCAGCCTGATGATAAATAGCTTCAGAAGCTTCGTAATAGATTCGCACAGCCAGCGTATCAAATCCAGGCGGCCTTAGCATCAGGGTAGCAGGCAGTTCTTTAATTGCACTGACGAACACGAGCGCGCCACCGGCAAGTACCCCAGGCAGAATCGAAGGGATAATTACTTTAAACATTACCTTCCATGGCGGATAGCCTAAGCTCCGTGCTGTCTCGTCTACTCTCGGAGAAACTAAGCTGAGTGATGCATCTCCTGCTTGCATCGCTTGCGGCAAGAATCGTACGACCATAGCAAGCGCTATGAGATAAAAAGTATTGTACAGAAACGGAAAGTGATTATTAAAAATAAACACAAACCCTAAGGCTACAATCACGCCTGGCAGAGCGTAGCCAGCGTAGCTCATTTTATCAATACTGCTGGAGATCACCGACGGATACCTTGAACGCAAGTAAATGATCGGCAGTGCTAGGAGCATACATAATAAAGCCGCCATTCCTGAAACGAGGACACTGTTCCACGCAAACTCGAAAAAGCGTGCATCCACAGCTCCTCGGTCCAATCCGATAATTGTCCAATAAATTAAGACGCTAATTGGCAATAGGATTGAGAAAACAATAACCAACCCGATAAAAAGCACAGCCACTGGTTTCCACTTGCCAAGAGACAAAATATCAGGCTCTCTAAAAGTGTTGGAAGTTTGATAGAATTTATTTTTCTTTCTTGTTCTGGATTCAATCCATAATATAATAACAGTCAACACAATGAGGACCAGGCTTAAAACAGAAGCCGATTCTGTATCAAAGCTTGCCCGCTGAAAGTAAATGGCCGCTGTAAATGTTACGTATCTGAGCATAGCAATGGCTCCGAAATCTGAGAGAACATACAAGGCGATCAGGATAGCCCCTGCTCCGATAGCCGGGCGAAGAAAAGGAAGATTCACCTTCCAGAACACTTGTCTTGTATTCATCCCTTGAGACCGGGCAACTTCTTCAAAATTACGATTCATTTTTCGAAGAGAAGCACTTGCTATGAGAAAGACATAAGGGTAGGTAAACATTGTGAGTACGAAAAAGACACCCCAGAATGAATATATCGATAAAGGATAGTCCCCAAAAATGTTCACCAGCCAAGGAGTTTCTCTCCAAAGATCACGCATCCACCCACTTGGTCCAAATACAATAATATATGTCACTGCTCCCACATAGGGAGGGATCACTAACGGAAGAGCAAGCATCCACTGGAGCAGTTTTCTCCCAGGTACATCAGTCCGCACCACAAGCCAGGCCAGTGATACTCCGAGAATAACTGCACAAAGGGTAACGGCAAAGGTCAATGAAAGAGTATTCCACAAAAGCTGTGGAATTCTGCCATCCAGGAGCCTCATCCAGCGGTCTGTTCCAGCAAAAAGCGACCTCCAAATGACGTAAATGATTGGGACAGACATAAGCAGACCGACAAGGATCCCAAGCGTAAGAAGAAATGGCCCTGGAGGATTCCCACGCCAAACTCCCAGCCAGCGCCTTCTCAAGAAACGGAGAAGGGTTGGAGAAGTATTTTCCCCAACCTTGGCATGTTGATCATTATCTAGTTGTCTATTTTCATTCTTCCTCATGCTCATTATGCCCTCTCCTATATGTGGAAAACTCTATCTTAAATCAAGGTCAAGACCAGAATCTTCAATCAACATTCTAGTATCTTCAAAATAGTTTCCAAGTTCTCTTAATGGCATATCCTGGATCTTAAGCTCATCAAATCTTACAGCTTCTTCGTACGGCGGATCAAGTTCCGGATTTATAGGAAGTTCCAGTGACTCCCCAACGAAAGCAAGCTGGTTCTCTTCTTCAAGAACCCAGTCCATAAATGCCCTTGCATTTTCTTCATTCGGTCCACCGGCAACCATTCCTACACCAGCTGCGTTCGCAATGGCTCCCATCTCCCCTTCTTCCTGATCAGGGTAGACAAAACCGACATTATTATCAGTTGGCTCTTCTAACTGCTGATGATAATAATAGTTGTTAACAAGTCCAAAGGCATGTTCACCCGCACCCACAGCTCGACGGATATCACCATGACCCTCGAAGATTCCTGCAGCATTTTCCTGGATGGATTCGATCCATTCTGCTGTTCTTTCATCGCCCCACTCATAACGAAGAGCTGAAACATTTCCGATCATACCGCCATTGCCGCCACGGGTAATGGCATAGCCATTCTCTACGTCTGCCCACTCAGCATCGAATAAATCTTCCATGCTTGATGGCACTTCATCTTCGGAAACCATATCTTTATTGTAAATAAAACCGCGGGCTCTTGCAGAAATTGCTACCCACTCATTATTCTCAGCTCGGTACTGGCTGTCTATGGATTCAACGTTTTCAGGATTAGATGCCTCTAGTAAACCCTCTTGATTTAAATATTCTAAGGCTCCTAGGTCATTAGAAATAAACACGTCTGCTTGTACATTCCCTGCTTCTTCTTGCAATTGAAGAGGCTCTGCTTCATGTAACGCGCTTACTTCAATGCCTGTTTCTTCAGAAAATTTGTCCAAAAGAGCCTGCACAAATTGTTCGTTCCTAGCCGAGTATACCACAAGTTCCCCGTCTAATTCACTAGCCGCTTCTTCCGTTTCATCCGTATCTTCTGTTTCTGCATCTCCGCCGGCATCATTATCACCGGAAGCATCCTGCTCCTCTTCCTGGCCGCAAGCAGCAGCGATAATTAGAAAAGCTGCCAAAACCAGTAGAAGAAGATACTTGCTGTACTTTTTCATACTCTCTTCCCCCTTGAACTATGTAAATGAAAATGATTATCAATCTAAACACAACTATACGGTGATTGATAATCATTGTCAATACTATTATTTTGGGGGTAAACCATTTTTCTGAATCCTCATCTTCAAAAAAGAAGCCTGAATGTTGATTATATAAATGAAACCCTAATTTATATCTCTAGGTTCTGCATTCACCCTGTCTGAGGAGAACACTTGCACCACTACCATACCGCCGACCGTTTTCGCCCGAAGAAGAATTGGCTGGTTATACCCGTTTTTAAAGGTGAAATCAGGACCATGCCAGCTGACTGTAGCATCTCTTCCAGGGGGAACGTAGGAAACCCGTTTACTATGAGTGTACCTTTGGGTAATTTCCATACCTGCTTTGTCTACAGCGTTAAACAAGGTTGAAGAAACCTGGCAGATCCCTCCGCCTATCCCATCATACATTTTTCCTTTAATAATAATAGGGGCTGATAAATACCCTTTTTCTTTTGTTCGCTGCCCCACTACTTCATTAAATGAAAATGTCTCTCCTGGAAATACGACATGATTATTGATCGCCTCTACGGCAAGAGAAATATTTGTTGCTCTCTCCTTCTTTTTTCGATTGAAGTAAGTAATGTACTGCCCAATCTGTTTTTCACGAATCTCCGATAAGAGCTCCACGTCAACTTTTGGGTGAATAGGGATGAGAGGAGCGCTTACTACAGTCGAACCACCGCTGTAATAAAATTGTGATACTCTACCGAACATTGCCTTCCGGTCAAGTTTATATCCTTCTTTTCCCGGGATAATATTTTCCCCTTTATCAATGGAGGCATTTACCGGGCTTTGGAATACACGTTGTTCCATCCTATCTAAAAATTCCTCTATTTTTTCATGATCAATGACAGGCTCACCAAGCAATGGTTCTGTAATCACTTCCTTAGGAAGAACACCTACGACTTCCCCTTCATTTTTTACAGATAATTCACTTGTTCCGCTGTGAGCGAAAGCAATGATAATGGATAAAAGCAAATATGTACCTTTCATGGCCTTCAACCTCCCATCTGTAGTATGAGTAAGGTAAAGATTTTTCATGTACATTGTCCATGTTTTCTAAAGTAAATGGTGACTATTCGGTTAACCCGCTACACAGGAAGCAATCAAGCGTTTATCTTCACTTGCCAAGGGTAATTATTATAAATAGAGTAATTTAAGCCGCTTCCAGAGAGTACATAGCCTCTATGAATGACGAATTTAAAATGTGAAAGAGGAGTTGGAGCCTGTGAAAGTAAAAACACCTATTCCACGTGAAAAAGGGTTCGACAAGACCCTATCACTCATCAAAGAAGGATTTCATTTTATCCCAAGAAGACGTGAAAAGCTGGGGTCTGATATTTTTGAAACTCGGTTGATCGGACAAAAAACAGTCTGCATGGCCGGTGAAGAAGCAGCCAGAGTGTTTTATGATAATGACAAATTTAAACGTAAAGGAGCTCTCCCAAAACCTCTGAAAAAATCGTTACTCGGCGAAGGTGGCGTCCATGAGCAGGACGGGGAAGCCCACAAGCACCGTAAGCGGATGTTTCTGGCAATGATGACTCCTGAACGGCTTGAGGATATGAAAAGAATTGCCGTTGAAGAGCTGGACAATAAAGCAATAGAGTGGGGAAAGAAAGATGAAGTGGTGCTTCTCAACGAGATTCAAGAAGTCTTTGCAGTAGCAGGCATGCGCTGGGCCGGGCTGCCTTTGAAGGAAGAGGAAATTAAAGAGCGAACCCAGGAGCTGGTGGACATGGTTGATTTCGGAGGTTCTGGCGTCGGCAGTTCTGCAGCCAGCTTTAAAAAAGGGGTTAGTGCCAGAGACAGCCATGAGAAGTGGCTCCAGGGAATAATAAAAAAAGTGCGGGCCGGGAAGTTAGAAGTTCATCCAAATACCGCTCTCTATATTGTTGCTCACCACACAGAACAAAATGGAAAAAAGCTTGATTTAAAAGCCGCTTCAGTCGATCTGAATAATTCCTACCGTCCGCTGATTGCTGCTGCTTATTATATTGCCTTTGGTGTTCTTGCACTCCATGAGAATCCGGAGGTGACAGACAAACTGAAGGCAGATAAAGACAACTACAGCCAAATGTTTGCCCAGGAAGTTCGCCGTTACTATCCTTTTGCACCTGCCATGGCGGCCAAGGTGAAGAAGAACTTTGAATGGCACGGTTATAAATTCAAAAAAGATATGCTTGTCGTATTGGATTTATTTGGAACCAATCGGCATCCGGACCTGTGGGAGAACGCAGATGAATTCTGGCCAGAAAGGTTCAAAGATTGGAAGGAAAGTCCTTTTGCCTTTATTCCTCAAGGCGGAGGCGACCATCATGCCGGACACCGTTGTGCCGGTGAATGGATGACGGTCATGGTTATGCGCTCTTGTTTTAAGTACCTGACAGAAAACATTACTTACAAGGTGCCTGAACAAGATCTTGAGTACGATATGACCCGTATTCCAACGTTTCCTAAGAGCGGCTTGATTATTTCCAATGTAAAAAGAACGACTGCTTCTCCAGTAGATTTAATGCTCCATGAACAAAGTCAGACTGTTGTAAAATCATAAAGGGTAAATTTTTGTCGTCGGCTGATCAAAATTTACCTGCGGGAAAAGCATGAGCTGAAGATTTAGCGGCGATTTTCCCCGGTTAGCTGAAGCCTTAGCTTGAACGGATGTTGTACTTGTGCTTTTAGGTGCAAGCGAGTGTATTTTTGAACAATCAACCAATAAAAATACTGAAAGCCCTCACCGATGGTGAGGGCTCTTCTCTTTAGCCAGTTTTTGTCCTATCCTCTTGCCTTCTCTTCCATACCCTTCTCCATGAGCTGTGGAAAGAGTCTTTTGCTCGTCTTATGGCAGCTCATTTCCTGCTGCTCGGTATAACTCATACCACTCTTTTCTTGTCAGTTTAACCTCTGAGGCTTTGACTATATCCAATAGTCGTTCAGGGTTCATGCTCCCAACAATAGGTTGAATTTTTGCAGGGTGACGGAGAATCCACGCAATCGCAACAGCCGAAGCTGTGATGTTATACTGCTCTGCCAGCTCCTGCAGTTTCGTGTTCACCTCTGGAAACTGATCATTTCCTACAAATGAACCTTTTATCATCCCATACTGAAAAGGAGACCAAGCCTGTACGGTCATATTATGTAAACGACAATAATCCATAACACTACTATCCCGCACAATACCAGCACTGTTTTGCATATTCACATTAAGTTCTGCATCAAGCATGACAGTATGCATGAGGCTGAATTGAAGCTGATTTATGATTAAATTTTGCTCTATGTATTGATTTAGAAGTTCTATTTGCATAGGGTTTTGATTGCTTACCCCAAACTGACGTACTTTCCCGCTTTTCTCAAGAATACTGAACGCTTCTGCTACTTCTTCTGGTTCCATAAGAGCATCAGGACGATGAAGGAGCAATATATCAATATAATCTGTTTGCAGCCTTTGAAGACTGCCGTCTACTGATTCAATAATATGTTTTTTTGAAAAGTCAAAATAGCCTTTCCTGATCCCGCATTTCGTTTGAAGAAGAATATCTTCACGCTGTATGGAGGTCAGTTTGATTGCCTCGGCAAACGTCTCTTCTGCTTTTCCCTTTCCATAAATATCTGCATGATCAAAGAAATCGACACCGGCTTCCACTGCATTTTGAATAACTCTGGCAGCTTCCTTTTTAGAAAGAGTGCTTAACCTCATACAGCCCAAACCAATCCCTGAAGCGCTGATATTACTAGTTCCTATTTGTAACTTTTCCAAACGGTCTCACTTCTTTCTCTAAGAATACTTCCATAATAGCAGGAGGTTCCCAAAGTAAACAAATCTTTTCATTACCTGCCGCCCTTTGGCCTTTCTTCGGAATTCTATAACCCGTCATAAAAGCACCGTAACCATGGGGGTGAGAGCCTGTTTCTATCCAGAAAGATCAGTGGTATAAATGCAAAAAAGCAGGGGATTTTATGTTTATCAGAGTAAGAAGGTGAGATTGTTTATGCAGGAGCCCCTGGTAGTTCTCGTTCGATCGATCATTACTTTTTTTACTATACTTTTATACGCGAGATTAGTTGGGAAACAGCTTATTGGGAATTTTACAATGTTTGATTACATAAACGGAATTACGATAGGATCAATTGCTGCTACGCTAGCCACCGACCTTTCCTCAAAAGCCTTGGTACACTGGATTGCTTTAACGGTTTTTATTGTTTTGACTATTATTCTCCAATTTATTGGCAATAAAAATCGTTTCCTGTCTAAAGTTCAGGATTCAGAACCGGTCGTACTTATGCAAAATGGAATGATTTTGGAAAAGAATCTGTCAAAGGTACGAATAACAAAAGATGAACTTATGCAGCAGCTTCGCTCAAAAAATATCTTTTCTCCTGTGCAAGTAGGAATTGCAATTTTAGAACCCGACGGCTCTGTTTCTGTTCTCCCCCACTCTGACTACCAACCGGTTCAGAAAAGAGATTTTAACCTTCCAGGCCAACCGCCGCAACTCACTACCGAGCTGATCGTGGATGGAAAGATTATTACACAGAATTTATCTCAGCGAAAAAAAGATGAGGATTGGCTAATGGAGCAATTAAAGAAAAAGGGGATACATTCATTAAAAGAGGTTTCCTATGCTGCACTGCTTCCGAATGATTTATTTTACGTTGATAAGTTTGAGGATAACATAACTGATAAATTAAATATCAGTGACTACAAAGGACCTTACTAACAAGGGAATGTTTTAAGGAGGTAGCTTTCATGAGAAAATTCTTTCTTTACCTTGTTCCGTCTCTGTTTTTTGTTGCTTCTTTACTCTTAATGACCAGTGGCGGGTGGTTGAAAGAACCAGTCGGTAAAAGTGACGATGTGCTTTTTCACGTAGAAAATATAGAACAATATATACAAGAAAAGAGATGGGAAGAAGCTGCAAGTGAACATAAAAAGGCTTTGCAAGCATGGGATCAAGTTTCTAAGAGGGTGCAGTTTAGTGCAGAAAGAGACATAATAAATGAAATTAAAGGCTCCCTTTCTCGAATAAAAGGAGGGATTAAAGCGCAGAATGCCAACACTACATTATCAGAGATATATTATTTCTATGGCCTGTGGGAAGACTTAACCTAAAAGGGTAAATGTCCTGCAGGATTTAATTTTTCCCTCCTCCTGGAGAGTAAAAATTCTTTTTATTTATCGCTCTAAGAATTCCTCACAGTACATCTCCCACCGATTTGTTAAGATATCTTTTTTTAAGCCAAAGGTAAATATATCACTCCTTGTCCCTTCTCCATGAGCTGAATATTTAAGCTTCACTGGCACTTCAAGTGCAAAGACAGGGGTAAGCATTGTCTCCTCGGCTTCAACGTGCTTTGAAACAATACTGATTTTGCTTATTTCCTGTAAGATCTCCTTCCCATTTTGTGTAACGTATTCTGGTCGAGCAACCCGTAGCAGATACAAGTCATCCTGGTGAAGAGCGGTAAGAAATAACTCAACTACTTCATATGGGCCCATTTTATTGCGATACTCCTCAAGTTTTCCCGCCGCCTTTAAGACCATGAATTGATGAGCAGGATCCATGTTATTCTTTCGGTGCGTTGTGCTTCCTGCAAAGTGAATACAAAAGTGGCCCGGAAATCCGTTTGACAAAGCTCCTGCCCCATGAGGCATACCATTCATGGAAGCGGCGATCATGCGTCCATCAAGATGAACAAGTACTGCTCTACGTTTCCAGCTCCACTTTCCTTCATATATTTCTTTCATGATTTCTGTGTCGCTTGTTGTTAATGGTTGTACATCGGCGTGTTGCTTTCCAGCTCGTTTTTGCACATTAAAGGTGAGGCCAGTATCAAGATCTGTAACCTGAAAATGGGCTTTCCCGGGCATAAGAATTCGAACTTCCGGCCAAAATAGCATTTCACCAAATGGCTGCTCTCGCACCATATGTTCAAGCGGGGAATGAGAAGAGATACCTGGTTTGTACATTTGATCTGATTCCTTCATGGCAGCCGCTTCTGCAGAACTACTCACTGCCAGGGAAAAAAGAATAAGAAGTGAGACCATTTTCAATACTGTTTTCACACCATCACCTCCCCATGTTATTTCTCCATCTATTTTGTACTGCTCGGCTCACTTTATGCTTTTAACAATCAACTTACTGAACAGGAAAAAATGTTAGTAAGTTCTTACCCATAATGAAGGAAAGGATCGGGAGAATAGACGAAAAAAGTTTATGTCTACTTGAAAATGAACTGAATACTATGGGGTTGGACAGTGAGGAGAACAACCGTGTGGAATGATAGGAAATGTAAAAAGCGATTAACCTATTGGACAAGAGATTGAGGATATATTGAACAATTAAAGTATTGGAGCCAGCATCAAATGTGTAGGGATGTTTGATTAAACAAACGTTTGATTAAGATAAAAACCATTGAAATACCTAGTGATTTCCTCCTGAAATTCCTCAATTCCCTTTGAAACAGCCTTTTTAGCGTGGAAACGAAAAGCATAAAAAAACCCTGATCGTTTACCAACGATCAGGGTTTGTATGAAACAGCCTCTATTCCACAGTAACTGACTTTGCCAGGTTACGTGGTTTATCCACGTCGCATCCTCTGTGAAGAGCCGCAAAGTAGGAAATCAGCTGCAATGGAATAACACTTACAAGAGGAGTCATATATTCATGGATTTTTGGAAGAACGATGTTATCTTCTTCTTCTTCCATTCCTTCCATTGAAATCAAGCATACATTTGCTCCTCGTGCTGCTACCTCTTGAATATTACCGCGAATGTTCAGATTCACATGCTCCTGAGTAGCAAGGCCAATCACAGGGGTCCCATCTTCAATTAAAGCGATGGTACCGTGCTTCAGTTCTCCACCTGCAAACCCTTCTGCTTGGATATAAGAGATTTCTTTCAGCTTTAATGCACCTTCCAAGACAACATGGTAATCAAAGGCACGGCCGATGAAGAAGCAATTACGAGTTTCCAGCAAATAGTCCCTCGCAATCTGCTCCATGGTATCCTTCTGATCGCAAAGGGTTTCCATCGCGTTTGCCACAATACCAAGTTCATAAATTGCATCAAAGTCCGTTTCAATCCCCTGTGCTCTTGCCGCATCCATAGCTAAAATGGAAAATACAGCCATTTGGGCAGTGTAGGCTTTTGTAGAAGCAACTGCTATTTCCGGGCCTGCATAGGTGTGAAGAGTGAAGTCTGCTTCACGGGAAAGGGTAGATCCTGGAACATTCGTAATCGTTAAAGACTTAAAGCCTTTTTTCTTAATATTTACAAGTACGCCGCGGCAGTCTGCTGTTTCGCCGCTTTGTGAGATAAAGATAAAGAGCGGATTTTCTGATAACATCGGCTCATTGTACAAAAATTCACTTGCAATATGGACTTCTACCGGTTTTTTTGCCACCTTTTCCATGAGTTCTTTTCCAACAAGACCTGCATGGTAGCTAGTTCCAGCAGCAATGATATAAACGCGGTCAGCCTCATTCACAGCCGAGCGAATATCTTGTTCAAGCTTTATGTCACCAGAATCATTTTGATATTTTTGGATGATATTTCGAATAACGAAAGGCTGTTCATCAATTTCTTTTGCCATAAAATGAGAGTAGGTGCCTTTTTCCGTATCACTCTCATCAAGCTCTGCGGTGAAAGACTCTCTGGAAATAATCTCGCCCTCAAGGCTCTTAATTTCAACCTTGTCACGAGTAACAATCACCATTTCCTGGTCCATTAGCTCCACAAATTCTTTTGTAACGTGCAGCATAGCCATTGAATCAGATGCTACAACGTTAACCCCATCACCAACCCCTACAAGAAGCGGGCTCTTATTTTTCCCTACATAGATCGTATCGTTATTTTCTTTATCTACAAGAGCCGTAGCATAAGAACCTTTGAGCAGGGAAAGTGTTTTACTGAAAGACTCTTCTACATTCATGCCTTCTTCCACAAACAATTCTACAAGCTGCACAATGACTTCAGTATCTGTGTCACTGGCAAGGTCGACATCTTGTAAATATTCACGTGTCAATTGAGCATAGTTTTCTATCACGCCATTATGAACAAGTGTAAATCGACCAGAAGAGCTTTGATGGGGGTGGGCATTTAACTGGCTTGGCGGTCCGTGTGTAGCCCAGCGTGTGTGACCAATCCCGAGAGTTCCTGAAGCGTCCCCGTTAATTGATTCCTCAAGGGTGGCAATTCGTCCTTTTTCTTTGTAGAGCTTTACTCCGTCTTCTGCTGCTAAGGCAATCCCAGCTGAATCATAGCCTCTGTATTCAAGTTTCTTAAGACCCTTAATTAGTATATCTTTTGCTTCCTCATTTCCAGCATATCCAACAATACCACACATACATTAATACCTCCCATAAAACAGGGCAGGTTTGCACGGGGCAGCCTGCCCCGCTCTTCTCTTTTTTTAAATGATTTCCCTCTGGCCGTCTGCAGGCTGGGAATCGTTCTCTATTTCCAACGTGTCATTACTCCAGCTTTTGTACAAAGAGTTGCCTCTCTGCTTTACCAGGAGCTTTCGGATGTGACACTGCATCCGGGAGGTATCCGCCGATCACTCGATAAACCTCCTCCTCGTCAACTGCTCCTTTTCTCACCGTTTCAGGAACAGCCCGGGCGCTTTTATGACTTCTTGCTTTCTTTTTCTCTCCTTTCCATTTTAGAATCTGGGATAATCTTACTATAATGACTCCTGCCGGTCAATTGTAAATTTGTCTAGTTCTTTTTATGAAAATGGCAAACTAATGAACACTTACCCTTGATTTCACTTTAGTAAACAAGGGAAAAGCCTACTGATAAAACTTTATAGCAGGTCTGTAATATAAAAATATGCACAGGCCGGCTCTATTGTGAGTCAGCCTGTGCTGTGTTTTTGTCTATTGAGTGCGGCCCATCTGCTGTTCTACAATCTTTACAATTTCATCTACATACTTTGAGCAAAGTTCTTCTGTCTCAGCCTCTGCCATCACTCTTACAAGAGATTCTGTACCAGAAGGACGGACGAGGATACGCCCATTGCCCCCCATTTCGCTTTCAACCCGCTCGATAGCCTCATTGATTACTGTATTGGAGTGGATTTCTTCCTTGTTCACTACAGGCACGTTGACAAGCTTTTGAGGGAATTTATCCATTTCAGCAGCTAACTGTGAAAGAGGCTTCTCCGTTGCTTTAACAATGTTTGCAAGTTGGAGAGCTGTTAACATCCCATCTCCGGTTGTCACGTAATCGAGGAAAATAATATGCCCGGATTGCTCACCGCCTAAACTGTAGCCGCCTTTACGCATTTCTTCCATTACGTACCTGTCTCCCACAGAAGTCTGCTTAGTTTCTATTCCCAGAGTTTCAAGAGACTTATACAACCCTAGATTACTCATTACCGTAGTGACTAGTGTATTGTCGTTTAAAAGTCCCTCTGACTTCAGGTACTTTGCACAGATAAACATAATCCGGTCCCCGTCAACAATGCTGCCATTCTCATCAACTGCAATCAGACGGTCAGCATCTCCATCAAAGGCAAGCCCCAAGTCAGCACCCTTTTCTTTTACGAATGCAGATAGTGTCTCTGGATGAGTAGAGCCCACACCTTCGTTTATGTTGATTCCGTCCGGATTGTTTCCAATCGTTGAAATATCAGCTTCCAGATCAGCAAACAAATGTGGAGCAAGGGAAGAAGCTGCTCCGTGTGCACAATCCAACGCGATGTGAAGACCAGAGAAATCCTCCTGAACCGTTTGTTTCAAAAACTGCAGGTATTTCTGTCCGCCTTCAAAATAATCATTTACCACACCAAGGCTCTTTCCTGTTGGACGAGGCAACTCATCTTCTCCTGTAAGGTGATTCTCAATTTCTTGTTCCATGGCTTCAGATAATTTAAATCCATCGGAACTAAAGAATTTAATGCCATTGTCTTCTACTGGGTTATGAGAAGCAGAAATCATGATTCCTCCTTGAGCACTCAATGCTTTCGTTAAAAAAGCTACACCAGGAGTAGAAAGAACACCCAGTCTCATTACTTCGACTCCCACAGATAAAAGCCCGGAAATTAATGCTCCTTCAAACATTTCGCCTGAAATTCTTGTATCTCTTCCTATAACGATTTTTGGCTGTTCAACATCCTTTGTTAATACATAGCCGCCCGCACGGCCAAGCCTAAATGCTAATTCAGGAGTCAGCTCGGTATTTGCTACGCCTCTTACACCATCAGTGCCAAAATACTTTCCCATTTACTATCTCTCCTTCAATGACCAACTCACATGACCCTACTCTTCGGTTTCGTCATCATTATCGTTCCCATTTTCTTCTTCATCATTGTTATCTTGTTCTTCTTCTTCTTCAGATATTTCTACCTCAGCTTCTTCCACTTCAGGTTCCACTGTAATTTCTTCTGGTCCTTCACCTTCTAAAGGGACTGTTTGTTCACCATCTTCCCCTTCTTCTACTTCACCAATGATACGAATATCTTCCTCTTCAATGGCTTCCAGCTCATTTTCTGACCCGTAAACATCTACGTCCGTAGTTTCTTCTTCCGGATCAGTAATTTCAATGGTGTCACCATCTTCCCCTTCTTCAATTTCAATAGGGACATCTTCGATTGTTGCTTCTTCCTCATCTGCCACTTCTATTGTGACAGTGACGGTATTCGGTCTTACCTCTTCTACTCCTGGAGGGGGTTCTACCTCCAGCTCTAACGTCTGACTTTCAGTTATGGCAGACAAGTCTAACACCACACCCTCGACCACTTGTATATCGTCGATTACTTCCTGAGGCCCAAAGATCGTCACCTCAGTAGGTTCAAGTTCTAAATCTACTATGGTCAATCCTTCTTCCAGGCTGCCTTCCCTTGTTAAATTAACAGGTACAGAGACAAATGGGCTTGTTACAGGAATTTCCACATCTACGGTTTCAGGATTCACCTCTACATTCAGCTCGTTGCCAAATTCGTCATATACAGCTACGGTTCCTGTAGTTTCTACTCTTTCGTTTGTTCCTGCTACATCAATAAAAGTCCTTACTGCACTAATTTGATTAAGGACTGCCCTCGGTGCTGTCACTTCTACTTCTGACGGGGACACCTGGGGGGCGCCTAAAGTATAGCCATCTTCCACTCCCTCAGTATTCTGCAATTCCACTTCTACAGGTAGAGAAACGGTTTCCCTCTCCTGGAGTTCTACCTGAATGTTTTGAGGAACAATGGACACAGCCAGCTCTGCAGGAAACCCGCTATGCTGAATATTAACATGATGAATGCCTTCTCCCCGGTCTTCTAAATCTACATAGACCTCATAATTCGGGTTCACCAAAAACATAGTAATAGAGCTCTGGGGTCCTGTAAGAGTGATATCAACTGTTTCTGCTATCTCTACAATTGCGTACTGTTCATCGTCATAATATGCTTCTATTTCCACATCTTCGATCATATGTGTGGTTTCGTTAACTGTTGGGAGTGCTCCCGGCTGATTATTAACATTCTCCATGTTTACCATTGTATAGAGCATCACAGCAATCATTAATGAAATAAACTTAATAAACCAATGATTGTTGAAAAGTTTATCCATTCTTTTTCCCTCCCCACTGCCAGAGAGTAGAACCATTTTGCTTTTGATCTATTACTAAATCCTTTTCAAGCATTGCTCTTAGTGTTTCTTCATCAATATCTCTGTGAAGGTCTCCGTTTTTCGTGACGGATATGCTTCCTGTTTCCTCTGATACAGCTATGGTCAAACTATCGGTTACTTCACTGATGCCAAGAGCAGCTCGGTGCCTTGTACCTAGCTCCTTCGAGATAAATGGATTCTCAGATAAAGGCAGGTAGCAGGCAGCAGCTGATATTTCATTGTTTCTAATAATGACAGCCCCATCATGGAGGGGGGTGTTTGGAATAAATACGTTAATCAAAAGCTCCGAAGTAATGCTTGCATTCATGGGGATACCGGTTTCTACGTAATCATTCATACCTGTTTCCTTTTCAATGGACAGCAGCGCCCCGATCCGGCGTTTAGCCATGTAATTTACAGACTTTATAATTGCCTCCACTGTCTTATAAGAGCTTTCTTCCTCTGGAGCCGTTCTGCCGCCAAATATTCTGCCGCGTCCCAGCTGTTCCAGCGCCCTTCTTAATTCAGGCTGAAAGATTATGATAATGGCAAGCAAGCCGTATGTAACCATCTGTGACATGATCCACTGTAACGTTCTCAGACCAAAAAAGCTGCTCAAAAACCAGACAGCCAAAATCACAGTGATCCCTTTAACAAGCTGTACCGCCCGGGTCCCCCGGATTACCATAATCATTTTGTAAATGACATATGTGACTAATAATATATCGACAATCCTTCCAAGCCAGGTAAGGAATTGAATATCTTCTCCAATAGGGAACATCGCTCTTCCTCCATTTTCTTCTTTACGGAAAAAGCTAACCAACGACCAATATATTATAGCATAAAATCCTTAGGAGCCGTTTTGCTTCTTCGGTGCTCCAAAAGTTTTGTTTCTTTCTTGGTCAGAGTACAGCTTTCTTGCCTTACCACTATTTAATCATGAAAAACCACCCGGTGTCAGCGGATGGCTATTCCTCGTTTCCAGACAGGATATCCCCAGTGAGTCTTTTTGCATGGTACCAGATCCATTCCAGCACCTGATCCACCTCTTCAATTTCTCCGGCTACTTCCCCGGCTGATGCCAAATAGGGCTCTCCATTAATCACGGTTAAGTCTCCTAAAACTTCACCATGGACTTCAACACTGCCATTTTGGACAATTAAGTCTCCTTCTACCACTTCATCTTCAGGAATGACAACCATTCCGTTTTCTTTGTTGATGTGAACATTCCCGCTCCCCTGGACTGATATTTCCTGGCCGGATTGATCATTCCATATTGAAAATACACTTGAAGACATTAAAAGAAGAAAGATAGCAGAGGCTGCAGCCACCGGGTGGTTATACGCCCATTTTTTCCAGGCAGCTCTTTTTCTTTTTTTAGGGAGCTGTTCCATTACACTGGCTGTGAAAGAGCCAGGAGCCTCTAAATGCGAGGCACTTTGTATAAAAGCTATTGTTTTTGTTGTTTCATGATAATGGGAATGGCAAGTGCTGCACTTTTTTAAGTGCTCATAGAACGAGGCTCTTTCTTTCGCGTCTAACTCTTCGTTAAAATAGCTTTTTAGCACTCGATCATGGTAGTGATCACAAGCCATGGTAATTCCCTCCCTTCATCATGCGCCGCCAAGTCGCTTTCTTAACGCTTCCCTTCCTCTATGCAAGTGAGTTTTCACGGTATTTGCCGGCAGATCTAATATGTCACTAATTTGTTTTATGGGCAAATCTTCTATGTACCTTAAAATAATAGCTGACCTGTATTTAGGAGGCAAGTAAGAAATTTCCTTTTGAATCCACTCCTGCATTTCTACAGTTACCACTTCTTCCTCAGGCAATGGCCCTGCTGCTGCAACCTGTGAGTAACCTGTGACGCCCTCTGTACCTTTCACCTCTGCATCCAGTGAATAATCAGGCTTCTTTTTCCGTAAGCGGTCAATACATAAATTTGTAGCAATGCGGAACAGCCAGGTAGAAAACTTCCTTTGCTCATCAAAGCTTTCAATATTGGCATAAGCTCTTAAAAAAGCTTCCTGTGCAACATCCTGTGCTTCATGAGCGTTTCCTGTCATCCGATAAGCAATTTGGTATACTTTATCTTTATAAAGATCGATCAATTCTGCAAACGCCTCTTGATCCCCGTTTTTCACTTCTTTAATCAGCCGTTTTACCAGGGCATCCATTATCTCAACCTCCGCCCAGCTCGGGTCCTTCTTCTACGAAAGAAGGAGCTTTAAAGTTTCATTATCTCGATAAGAAAATCAATCTTCCTTATTGTACCAAAAATTTTTTCGCACCAAGATATGCATATGGAAGATTTTTTAAAAATATGCTATTTGTAATGTTTGCTTTTCCTAAATTGGGGGTATACCATATTTAGGAAAAAGTGGAGGAAGAGGTGAAGATTGTGCCGGAAGAAAGCCTCATCAATGAAATTGAGATGATCAGGGAGCAATTGAATAAAGAAGCGTGGAGTAAGCCTCTGTTCTCCAACGAGGTCGTTCAACTAAGCAAGAAACTCGACTCATTATTAAATAAATATGACTCTTATTTTGCAAAGCATTAATTACCTTCAGTGATGACTGAGGGATATTTTTTTCTTCTCTTGTTCTTTGGGAAAGCTGTTTTACCGATGACAGTCTCTAAACATGCGTTCATTTTCTTCTGCTTCCTGAACTTTGGTATGTATAAAAACACAAAAAAAACCTTAGTGTATCACTAAGGATCGTTATCATTATTGGTGGAGCCTAGCGGGATCGAACCGCTGACCTCCTGCGTGCAAGGCAGGCGCTCTCCCAGCTGAGCTAAGGCCCCTTCTTATATGGAGCGGGTGATGGGAATCGAACCCACGACATCAGCTTGGAAGGCTGAGGTTTTACCACTAAACTACACCCGCAGATTATGGAGCGGAAGACGGGATTCGAACCCGCGACCCCCACCTTGGCAAGGTGGTGTTCTACCACTGAACTACTCCCGCATGCAAGAAGACAAACGAGAATCCGTACTTATGTAAATCATATTAAAACATGTCGGCAAAAAAGCCGACTCTAACACGTCCATGAATGGGGAACTATTAAGTAAATGGTGAGCCATGGAGGATTCCGACGCAACGCTAGTCCCGTCGCTTCCTTGCTGTGCTTCTCTGTTACGGGAGAACCGTAGGTGAGAATCACGCGACTCATGTGTATAAATGGTGAGCCATGGAGGATTCGAACCTCCGACCCTCTGATTAAAAGTCAGATGCTCTACCAACTGAGCTAATGGCTCGTACATATAAATAAAATGGTGGAGGGGGACGGACTCGAACCGCCGAACCCAGAGGGAGCAGATTTACAGTCTGCCGCGTTTGGCCAACTTCGCTACCCCTCCAAAAAAGATACCTTCCAATTAAAACATATTGAGGCTTTCATGTCAACCTCAATTATATTTTATGAAAAAAACAAAGCCCTCTTCCATGAGAGCAAAAGTAGTGGTGACCCGTACGGGATTCGAACCCGTGTTACCGCCGTGAAAGGGCGGTGTCTTAACCACTTGACCAACGGGCCATGTTGAAATGAATATATATTGTCTTACTGACAAAAAATATTATATATCAAACTATATTCTAAATCAATAGGTTATTACTATTTTTAGAGAAAAAATTTAAGATCTTTTTATTTCTTTTAAAAAAAGGGAAGAGGCTGCCTTTGATGGCTGCCTCTTTTAGCTTTCCTAACGGTTACTCGATTTTGAGCCGCCTTTGCTTCCACCTTTTGCTCCTTGAGCACTATGCAAAGAAAATAAGTTAGAATCAATCGAAAACGTAAGCTTTTCTCTTTCTCTTTTACGCTTTAAAGCAAATTGAATCATTTGGTGAGTAAGCTGCTTGAAGTCTTTTCCAGCTGGATCCCATAAGTAAAAAGATAAAGAACCGGGAATGGTGTTAATTTCATTTATATATACTCTTTGTTCGCTGTTATCAATAAGGAAATCAATACGAGAGACGCCGCTGCAGCCAAGAAGCTGAAATGTATCAATGGCAAGGTCTTTCACTTCTTCTTCAAGGTTTCCTGGAATGTCTGCTGGAATAATACGGTCTGTGCTTTCCATTCCTTTAGAGGCTCCGCCTCCTCCTTTACCGCCACCTTGATATTTGTCCTGGTAGCTCAAGATTTCTTCGGTTTTCAGAACTTCTTCAATAACGGAAGCTTCTGCATCCTCGTAATCTCCTAAGACAGAGCAGTTTACCTCTTTCATATCGGTCACCATTCGTTCCACAACAATTTTGGCGGCAAATTCCATGGCTTCCTCTACAGCTGTTTCTAATTCTTCCCGGTTTCCTGCTTTGCTGATTCCCACACTAGAGCCAAGATTAGCCGGCTTGACAATTACCGGATATTGAAGCCTTTCTTCTATCTCTTCGATAAAATCCTCGCTGTCTGCATTCCACTGGCTATTATAAAACCATACGTAATCAAGAATCGGCAGACCTGAGTCCCTTAATACCTGCTTCATGAGAATTTTATCCATTCCAACAGCAGATGATGGAACATCACAGCCAACATAAGGCAGGTCAAACAATTCAAATAGTCCCTGAAGCACGCCGTCTTCTCCAAATGTACCGTGAATGATTGGGAAGGCTACATCAATCTCAGCCATTATTTTCTTTCCAAATTTAGGGGCAGGGTCTTTCTGCAGAGCAACTCCGCCCGCCTCATTCTTCGTGACAATGACCTTTTGAGCCTCTGAAAGAAGCTTTTTGATATCCTTATAATTATCAATATCCAGGAGCTGTTCTCCCGTATACCAGTTCCGATCCTTACTTATATATACTGGTATAACCTCATACTGGCTGCTGTCCATCTCATTGATGGCCTGGAGAGCTGAGATTACAGAAACCTCATGCTCAACAGAGACACCGCCAAAAAATACTCCGACTCTAGTTTTCATGCCGCTTTCCTCCTAATTTCTCACTCATTGAATGTATCGGGTAAATCATTCTCTAAAAGAACCACTGATTTTTGAGTTGCAAGCTCATTCATTTTGTCTAAAGCTTCTTGCAGGTTTCTTGCTACAAAGTACTGGGATTCGGGGTACCCTTTTTCCTTTAAGCCATCCTGCAAAGGAATTGTTTGTTTTTTTCCGACGAGAATAACAAAGTCACAAGCGTCAGCTGCGTGCATCCCTAACGCTTTGTTTAATTCATACTCTCTATCTCCCAGTTCAATCATCCCGGGAGTAATCAGAATCTTGTATTCTGGCATCTGTCCCAGAACCTCAAGAGCCATCTTTGAACCAACCGGATTGGAGTTAAAGGCATCATCAATGATCGTGATATTTCCATTCGGCTTTTTAAGCTCAAGACGGTGCGGAACAGGCTGTGCCTTTTTGACTGCTTGTGCAATCTTTTCAAGGGGAATACCCTTCTCTGAACCAATGGCTACCGCTGCGAGGATGTTGTAAATATTATGACGGCCAAGCAGCTTTGTCTGCATTTCCACAGAGGTTCCATCGTACTTTGTAACGGTAAAATGAGTTCCTTTTGAGGAATAAGTAATATCAGTAGCCCGGTAATGGAGGTCCTCTGCATCAATGCCGTAATACATGGTTCTGACTTTATTTTTTTGTTGGTATGCCATAATGTTCTCATCGTCTTTATTTACAAACGCTGTCCCATCATGAGGCAATGTTTCTACAATCTCATATTTTGTTTTCTTAATATTATCAAGAGTCTTGAAAGTGTCCAGATGCTGTTCTCCGATAGCAGTCAGAACACCGTATTTGTGATGAACTAACTCACAGATTTCCTGAATATCATGCTCTTGCTTAGCGCCCATTTCTGCAATGAAGATTTCGTGGTAGGGCTTAAGCATTGTTCGAATCGTTTTTGTTACGCCCATTTTGGTATTATAACTTTCAGGAGTCATCAGGACATTAAATTGAGAGGAAAGCACTGTTTCAAGCATATGCTTAGTACTTGTTTTTCCATAGCTCCCTGTTATCCCCACTACCTCCAGGTTAGGCATACTTTTAATGATCTTTTCCGCATCATTAAAGTAATACTGGTTAACCTGGCTCTCAATCGGCCAGTTAATGGTATTGGCAGCAATCATGACAAAGTAGGCCAAAATATTGCTCACAATCAGCGGAATCATAAACCAAAGAAGGGAAACCTCGGCTCCTGCCCCAATCAAAGCTGCAACGACCGCAACGATAAGGTAAAGGATACCTATAGTTGCTAACAACCGTTTTACCCTCGGGGTAAACACTAGCTTTTTCTTTTCAGTAACCTTT
This sequence comes from Thalassorhabdus alkalitolerans, assembly GCF_042656525.1. NCBI lineage: Bacteria > Bacillati > Bacillota > Bacilli > Caryophanales > Bacillaceae > Thalassorhabdus > Thalassorhabdus alkalitolerans. The sequence goes on along the minus strand of NZ_JBHSOZ010000009.1, from coordinate 15,178 downwards.
GGCTGAAAATAAATATTTAATCCATAAAGAGCAGTACCAAGAAGAAGTGCAGTGTTTTCAGCCCCGAAAATCAGTGGGATAATGGCAAGCAGAGGCCAAAAGTCCTTTCGCTGGTACACCAAATCTTTATGTTCGTTCATCCACTTCCAAATCCGCTCATTGCGGTAGGAGTTAAGCTGGAGCATATGAGTGCTTTTCTTTATTCTGATCGCTGTATAAAAGCCCCAGACACTTAAAAATAGTATAATCAATAAACTTGTCATAAAGCGTTATTCCTCCTTGTCTTTCTGAAGGAAGTTATCGATAATCATCAGAAACTCATTTAAATTATCCAGGTACGCGTAGTGGCCTGCACCTTTAAGAACCACCAGCCCGGCATCGGGAATCTTTTCTTCCATCAGTTTTCCATCTTCCACCGGAGTTGCCTCATCATTTTCCCCCCACACAAGCAAGGTAGGAACTTTTATATCCGGCAAATGATGCTGCAGGTCTTCGTTGACTACATGCACCAGAGATTGCTGCATCACTCCTGATACATTCTTGTAGTCTGCCGAACCCACTTTTCCTTTTATTTTGTTTAATATTTCTTCCCGGTATTTGCTTAAGCCCGGGAGCCTTAGTACTTGTTTGCATGCTTTGTACGTATAGACCTTAATATAATACTTCAATTCTCTTTTTGGCTTTACCCCGGCGCTGTCTACCAGAATAATCTTACGGATCGGGTGTTCTGAAGCATACTCAGATGCATACTTAATAGAGACCCTCCCCCCAAAAGAATGGCCTACCAGCACAGGATCTTCAATTTCCAGCTTCTGCAGAAACTGCTTAAATAAATAAGTATATTGACCTACGCCCCAAGGTTCCGGTGGCTCGTCACTTTCCCCAAAACCAGGGAAATCTATCGACCACACGCGAAAATTCTTTTCTAAAAATTGATGCACAGGGGCAAATGCTTGTATATTCGCTCCCCAGCCATGAAGCAGAACAATATTTCGGCCTTTGCCGGATACATGATAGTTTACGTTCACTCCGTCAATGTCTATGAACACAAAAATACGCTCCCATTCTTATTTTCTTCAGTACCTGTTATGTAAAGTGCTCATTCACACCATCTCTTCAAGACTGGCTTTATAAAAGAGTTTCTTTGAAAATAATAAATATAAGTAGTTTTGCACACATTTACACCACTTTATCTTACCACAGATAAAAGCAAACGAGAATGAACTCTTTGTCACATTCCCTTGCTGTCACACTTACTTATTATCTACACCTCTCTCCCTACCCTGTATTAAAAAAGAATAATCTCCTTTCTTACTTTTCACGGGCCTTTTCCTGCTTGCTGAAAAATATCCTTTTCTAATTTATGCGAAATCTTTTGACGGTATGAAGGGACAGACAAATTTCGGCTCCAAAAACCTATTTTTAATGAGTTTAAATAGGAAAGAAGAGGGTAGAAGAAACAGGAAGATTTTTCTTCAATTTTCTAAAGGAGTTGTTTATTCATGTTCCAAAGATTCGATCGTTTACAGATTGAACTTCCAAAGCCCGACAAACCAGATCCGGATGCAGCAAACGCGGTACAAGAGTTAATGGGCGGACGTTTTGGTGAAATGTCAACCTTGATGAACTACATGAACCAATCCTTTAATTTTCGCTCTAAAAAGAAACTAAAACCCTATTATGACCTTATTGCAAGCATCACTGGCGAAGAGCTTGGACATGTAGAACTGGTAACTGCCTCTATTAACTCATTGATGGAAGGTGCTACGGATCATAAATCTCCCTTAGATGCCCCGTTAGAACCAGGTAAATCTGCAGCTAACCCGCACCATTTTATAGTAAATGCCCAGTCCAGCATGCCTGCAAATGCCTTAGGCCAGCCATGGCAGGGAGATTACGTTTTTAACAGCGGAAACCTTGTACTCGACCTCCTTCACAATTTCTTTCTTGAATGTGGAGCCCGGACTCATAAAATGCGTGTCTATGAAATGACAGATAACCCGGCAGCACGAGAAATGATTGGTTACTTACTTGTTCGCGGAGGTGTTCATACAGTAGCATATGCGAAAGCACTTGAAACATTAACAGGAGTAGATGTGAAAAAGATGCTTCCAATTCCAGATCTAGAAAACAGTAAATTCCCTGAGGCAGAGCAGCATGAAAGACGAGGCCTCCACAGAAAGCTTTTCACCTTCTCTCCGGAGGATTATAAGGATATTGATAAAATCTGGGTCGGGGAGCACCCCGAAGACGGCAGCACCCTCGAAGTGGTTGAAGGCATGCCTGAAGGAGGAGAAAAACCTGACTTTGAACCAAAACCGGAAGAGTTTGCACCAGGCTATAATATAGAAGATTTCTACGAAATTGCTGCGAAACTGCAAAAGAATATGTAAGCTTCATCTTAGAGCACCGGCTGGTATCAATTACCGCCGGTGCTTTTTATGTCCAGAGCTTATACATAAAAGCAGTCAGGCCCTCATAGATTGTTACCATATTGCCTTCCTTCCCCCTTTTCGTTGTTGGCCAGGCGTAAGAACTACTGATTTAAAGTCAGTTACTACCCTGCCTTTTTTAAACCTTATTACGCTGTAAAAAAACTATACTTTCAAAGCATTTAAATATATGGTCGGCCGGGAGGAAAACGTTATGTTTATCGAATATGATCCTGCTGTCTACAGCCGGATCCTCACTGCTTTGACCCTTAGTTTTCATATTCTGTTTGCGACCATTGGTGTTGGCGTCCCGCTCATGATTGCATTAGCAGAATGGACAGGTATTCGCAAAAATGATCCTCACTATATACTCCTTGCCCGCCGCTGGGCGAGAGGATTTGTAGTAACTGTAGCTGTAGGTGTTGTGACCGGTACAGCTATAGGCTTGCAATTAAGCCTCTTATGGCCTGATTTTATGCAGTTGGCCGGGCAAGCTATCTCTTTGCCATTGTTTATGGAAACTTTCGCTTTCTTTGTTGAGGCTATATTTTTAGGAATCTATTTATACACGTGGGACCGCTTTACAAATCCGGTAAAACACTTGCTGCTCCTCATGCCGGTTGTCATTGGAGCAGCTTCCTCAGCTTTCTTTATAACGACAGTCAATGCATTTATGAATGCCCCCCAGGGTTTTGAAATTATTGGAAACACTTTAGTTGATATAAGCCCCCTTACAGCAATGTTTAACCCTGCTGTCCCTACAAAAACAGCTCACGTGCTCATTACCTGCTATCTTGCTTCAGCCCTTATCCTCGCAATGATAGGAGCCTTACGGATTATCAGAGGGGAAACACATGTCTACCATAAAAAAGCTCTCCACCTTACGATGACAGCTGCATTTGTTTTCTCCATCAGCACTGTCTTGATAGGAGATTTGTCAGGCAAGTATCTTGCTCACTATCAGCCTGAAAAGCTTGCAGCAGCTGAATGGCATTTCGAAAGTACTGCTCATGCCCCTCTTTTGCTTGGGGGAGTCTTACTTGAAAATGGAGAAGTCCGTTATGCTCTAGAACTCCCTTATGCCTTAAGTATCCTTGCTCATGGAAGGCCTGACGCTCATGTAACCGGGCTTGATCGATTTCCTGAAGAAGACATCGCCCCGTTATGGATACATTACTTGTTTGATGTCATGGTTGGAAGCGGGGTGTACTTATTGTTTATTTCTGCTCTGTACTTGCTTTATTTCTGGAAATTCCCCGGCAAGCTTTATCACCGAGCATTGATGAAAGGGATCATTATTTCAGGTCCACTTGCTATGCTCGCTGTGGAAGCAGGATGGATTTTTACAGAAGTTGGTCGTCAGCCCTGGATTCTCTACCAGGTTATGCGTACCACTGAGGGGGCAACCACTGCTTATCATGTGGATGCTGTGCTCTATCTATTTACCGGCTTATATGCCGTTTTAGGTGCAACTGCGGGGATCGTCCTCTGGAGAATGTTTACACATAACCCTGTTGACCGTGAGATCTTTAAACGAGGACTTTGACAGAGGTGATTTTATGAATTATGAAATCATTGGTATTGGTATTCTCTGGCTGTTTCTTTATGGCTATTTACTTGCGGCCTCTGTTGATTTCGGGGCGGGCTTTTTCCACTTTTATAATAAGGCCACAAAGAAAAGCGCTGAAATAGATCAATTAATTCAACGGTACCTCTCTCCGGTCTGGGAAGTCACCAATGTATTCCTCGTTTTTTTCTTTATAGGCCTCGTAGGCTTTTTTCCTGCCACTGCCTACTATTTCGGTACAGTCCTGTTAATTCCCGTAAGCATTACAATAGTACTTCTCGCTGTTCGGGGCTCTTACTATGCTTTCAACACATATGGCTCGAAAGAGAATTTATTGTATTCTTTTTTCTATGGAACTGCCGGCCTTTTCATACCGGCCTCTCTCATGGTAATTCTTGCTATTTCAGAAGGCGGTTTTCTGCAGTTTTCTAACGGAACAATTGAACTTCTTTATCATGACCTTTTAACAAGCTGGCTGCCCTGGAGCCTGGTATCTCTGGCCATGGTGAGCGTTTTGTTTATTTCATCATCTTTTCTTGCCTTTTATAGCTGGAAAGCTGCCGAGGAAAAAGCATACAGACTTTTCCGTAAGTACACCTTATTTTTGGCTTTCCCTGTAATGCTCGCAAGCCTTTTCGTTGTGTTCGCCATCAGCCGCCACAGCTCTCTACGCTTTCAAATCCTGGAAGATCTCAGCTGGATATTTATGTTCTCATTCTTCTTTTTCTGCGGAGCCGTTTTTTTGACATGGAAGAGAAGAAAACCGGGGCTCGCTTTTGTATGCGTGATGACCCAGTACTTTACCGCCTGGTTTGGGTACGGAGCCTCCCATTTACCCTACCTGCTTTATCCTCACCTCACCATTTATGACGGAGTCGTTAATGATTCAATGGCCTTTGCCTTACTTTTGGCTTTTGCAGGCGGAATGGTGCTGCTTATTCCTTCACTGCTTTTGCTTATGAGGCTCTTTTTATTTGATACCGAGTATGTACAAGGAAAAAAACAATAGGAGGAATGCTATGTCTGGATGGAGTTATTTTCTGATTATGGTTGCGCCGTTCCTTATCGTCGGCTTCTCTCTTTTGTTTTTGTTTTTGTGGTGCGGGAAAAGGAAGAATCACTTTCCCCCTCAATGACTTCTTTTACTGCTTTCAAAATTCCCGCCCCCTTTTTCTTTCCAAAGGGGGCAGCTTAATGAGTTAATATCATGATCATTTCGTACAGGGTCTCCAAGTGGTTGAGAAGCAGAACGCCGGATATGGTTAAAGATCCAACGATCCAGCCTAATCCTTTTCTTGCTTTTTTTATATCTGAAAAGAGAGCTACAACACTGGCTGTAAAGGCAGCTACGATAAAGCCGATCCATAGGAGATGTAAGACATTGCTAATCCTTGGTATGCTCATGACAAGCGCACTGATTGTTTGTCCTACCAGAATAAAGCCAATCAAAAAGTAAGCAATATTATCTTTCGCTGCGTTTACCACCTGACCACCTTCTTTCCCATTTTTAGAAAGCGCTTACATAATATTTTTCTTTTTCTTGTATGCTGACTTCTAAAATTTTCTGCTCTTCCGCCAAGCCCTCTATCTTTATTCCAAAAGCTTCTGGGGTATGCCTCTTCACTCTTCCAGCGTTATAGAAAGGCGCGTCTGTTGACAATATATTTAGAGACTCGTAATATTAACATCTGGTCTTTAAATAAAATAAAGCTGGCTGAGTACAGTTATAGTTCTTTTCCCTGCCTTACTTCATTTTACTCATTAGGCCAGAGAATTCGTTGTGAAAGAAGGAAATGTATGACTACTTCTGCAACTAGTGCTCATTCTCCTCCTGAGCTTGAGCCCTTATTAAAAAAACGACTTATTCGTCTCGTTGCTCTCATTCTTATTTTTTCTGTTATGAATGGGACGATGTTTAATGTAGCCATACCGGATATCGCTGATCACTTTAATCTGCTTCCTTCGCAAGTCAGCTGGGTGATGACCGGTTACATCATGGTGAATGCTGTCGGTGCATTAATGTATGGAAAGCTTGCAGATATCTTTCCCATCCGTTCGATTCTTACATTTGGGATCAGCATGTTCGCTCTAGGCGCCCTGTTAGGCTTCCTTTCTCCTTCCTATGGTTTTTTGCTTGCATCAAGGATTTTGCAGGCAATCGGAGGTGCGACTATTCCTGCCCTGGCGTTTATAATCCCAACCCGCTTTTTCCCTAATGAACGGGGAAAGGTGTTTGGTATCATCTCCTCTACTATTGCCTTTGCTTCAGGCATCGGTCCTATTGCCGGAGGGCTTATTGCCGGCATCCTTGATTGGCGTTATTTGTTTTTATTTTCTGTTGCCTCCGTTTTCGCCATCCCGTTTTTTCGTAAGTGGATGCCTGCAGAAGAAAAGAGAGAAGGAAAAATAGACTACCTTGGTGCACTCCTATTTAGTATAGCGATTGCTTCTTTTCTAGCCTTTGTCACCACGCTCATGATGTGGCTCATCCCTGTCGCTTCTTTATCTTTTGTACTCTTTATCCTTAGAATTGTGAAAGCTGAAGATCCCTTTATCAGGCCTGAAATGTTAAAAAACCGGGCCTACACTATTACCATACTGACAAGCTTTCTAGGAACCAGTGTATTGTTTGGCCTGATTTTTGTCATCCCTATTATGCTTCGGGACCTCTATGACCTAAGCACCTTAGCTATTGGATTCGTTCTTTTTCCGGGGGCTATGATCGCCGGTATACTAGGACGTTCCGGGGGAGAGCTTGTAGACAAAATAGGCGGGGAAAAGGTGGTGGTCCTGGCTTTAGTTCTCATAGGCTCCGGAACAATACTTCTTTCCACCTTTGCCGGATTTGCTCCCTGGATTATTGCTGTGTGCCTGGTTATCTCCTATATTGGCTTCCCGCTTATTCAAAGCTCAACAGCAAATATTCTCTCTGCTATCCTGCCTGCTAAACAAACAGGAGTAGGGATTGGACTGTTTAATTTGTTAAACTTTGTAGCAGGAGCTTTTAGCAGTGCTTCCTTTGGAGCAATTTTAGATATTCAGGATACAGGGATTGTGTTGAATCCTTTTGCTCTGCAGGGGGAGAATGCCATCTTTTCCAACCTGTTTCTTGGACTCACTGTCCTTTCATTTCTCGCTTTGCTCTTGTTTTCTATGACATTTAAAAAACACTCTTCTGCGGATTAGAAACAGGCGCCATCAAGGATGACGCCTGTTTTTACAATGAGTTAATCAGGCTGGCGTATTCATTTTTTGGATGATTGACCTGGGGGGAAACGGGATAAGCCTCCATTTTCTCGGATGGAAAAGCCTCTAACAATGTTGTTAGATGATAAGGATCATCCTCTTCTTTATCGAGCCACTCTTTTTCCCTTTCCGCCCTTAAAATGACAGGCATTCGGGCATGAATATCTTCTACAAGAGAATTGGCCTTCGTCGTAATAATAGTGCAGGAACTAATAACTTCCCCTTTTTTCTCCCACTTGTCCCACAAACCGGCAAACGCAAACAGGGGCTTTTCTTTTACCTGAATGTGATAAGGCTGTTTTCCACCGTTTTCCTGTTTCCATTCATAAAATCCATCGGCTGCAATCAAGCAGCGCCGGCGTTGCAACAGCCTTTTAAAAGCCGGCTTTTTATGCACTGTTTCAGCTCTTGCATTGATCATTTTAAACCCGATCTTCGGGTCATCCGCCCAGGAAGGCACCAGTCCCCAGCGCATAAAGCCGGCACGGTTACTTGTCCCGTCATTTATAATGCAAAGCACTTCCTGACTTGGAGCAATGTTGTACCTTCCATCCACTCTTTCTGGAATGACTTCTGCTGCGAACCTTCTTTGGATCATTCTTTTGTCCGCTGTCAACGTATACCGCCCGCACATTCCAATCACTTCCTTTATCTAACAGCGCTCTCTGCCTCTTTACTTCATCACGAGACCGCCGTCTACAATAAGATTTTGCCCCGTCACCGCTCTGCTTAGGGGGGAGGCGAATAACAAAACGGCATCAGCCATTTCTTCAGGTGTAATGACCCGCTGAAGAGGGGTATTCTGCTGAATGATTTGAAATACCTCTGCTGATGTTGCTTTACTGGCATCCGTTTCTTTTAACAGTCCGCCAGAAGCCATGTTCACGGTGATTCCGTATGGCCCGAGATCACGGGCCATGGTTCTTGTAAGCCCAAGCAATGCAGCTTTTCCGCTTGTATAATCGTGGTAGGGAACCACTGGATTTTGCACAAGGTTCGTTCCAATGTTAACTATGCGACCGAATTCCTGTGCTTTCATGTCAGGAATTCCCGCTTGTGCAGTATTCAAAGCAGCTTGGACGCTTCCTTCAAATTGAACGGAAAAATCCTCCCAGCTGATGTCCTCCGCATTTTTTCTTTCCACTGGATCAAAGCTGAAACCAACTAAGGCGTTATTTACAATGGTCGTGATCGGCATCTTAAAGTATGACACCGCTTCCTTGAAAATCTTCTCAACCGCTTCTTTGCTACGTACATCTCCCTGGAGAGCAACCGTTTGTTCACCGAGTTCCTCAGCAAGGTTCTCGGCTCTTTCTTTGCTTTGATAATAGTTAATGACGACATTGGCCCCTTCACGGGCAAATGCCCGCACCACTGCTTCGCCCAGTCCTCTGCTTCCTCCTGTAACAAGTACTGTTTGACGTTTAATATCCATATCCTTTCCTCCTTTTTGTGGTTTATTACTTTTGAACCTCTGTTTCCAGGCCCCTTGTTAACACAAAGGCTGCTATCATTGCCGTGATTCCTCCCGTGATCTTTCCGATCATCATAGCTGTAATCATTTCCTCTTCTACAGAGGCAGTAAAAGCAAGGTGTCCTCCTAAAATGAATGCTCCGCTCACTGCAAAAGCAAAGTTCATTACTTTTCCACGGGGGTTCATATCCCGAGCCATCCCAAACATAGGAATGGCATGAGCTAAAGAGGACAGCCAGCCAACAACTGAGATTTCATTCATATGTACCTTATTTCCTAATGGAGACAGAGCCTTCCCAAAAACCTTTTTTAAAAAATGGACCAGAGGGAAAGCTCCTGCGAGCATAATGGCTATCATGCCGACAATTTGGATCCCTTCACTAATAGGGGCCATGCCAGAAACAAGTGTCCAGCCTGTGAGCGTTTGAAAGGTGATAACAGCTGTTGCTCCAACCATCAAGGCCGTCATCCCCTGGCCGAACAGCATAAAAAGAGTCACCATAACACGGGGCTGAAGCCACAGGCCTAAAGCAATCCCCCCGGAGAAAATCACAATGGGCACAATGCTTCGAAGCATCATCTCCATTGAAAAACCTGCAGCCGCCCCTCCCGCAAGAAGGCCGAGAGGGATCGTAGTAAGCCCTGCCAAAACTCCTTTTGCTAAGTAAGGACGATCTTCTTTTTCAAGGAGACCTAAAGCCACTGGAATAGTAAAGGTAAGGGTGGGACCAAGCATCGTGCCCAGTAAAATGCCGGCAAACAAAGCAGCATCCCTGCTTTCAGCTAACTCCAAAGCCAGTGGATACCCTCCCATATCCAAGGCAAGCAACGCAGTAGCAAACATAGCGGGGTCTGCCCCCATCCATGAGAAAAAGGGAACCACCACCGGCCGGAGAAGCTCTGCAAGAACTGGAGCCAAGGAGATAATTCCGATCATGGCGATCGCTAAAGGGCCCATCGCCATAAATCCCCGCTCAAACTGTTCACCGTAGCCGAAACGATTGCCGCCTATCTTATCTGCAGCCCCTATGATCATAAAAACAACAAGAACTAGTACCACTATTTCATTAATTGACATCAGGCTGACCACCAGCTTTACATTTTAATTCTCTTTTTCATTCTACACGACGCTTCCGGACACCTCTTTTGGGGTGCCTGGCACCTAATCAATTTTTACCAGCACCCTTCTCCTTGAATTAAGAACCTATGTTCTCATATAATAAAGAGAAACTGCATGACGAGGTGAAGCTCATGGATACTCTGTACAGTCAAATTAAAAGAAAAACCATTCTCTGTATAGACATGAAGAGCTTTTATGCAAGCTGCTCGGCAATTGACCTGGGACATGATCCTCTCACATGCTGCCTTGCTGTCGTAGCTGATACAAAACGGTCAGGAAGCGTGGTTCTGGCAGCAACACCAGCTATGAAAAAGAAATTTGGCATCAAAACAGGAAGCCGTCTGTTTGAAATTCCGGACGACCCTGACATACAGATCGTAAATGCGTCGATGAGTGCTTATTTAAAAACTTCTGTAGAACTGACTAAATTCTTTGCTGAATTTGTTCCCTCCGCTCATATTCATACCTATAGTGTGGATGAAAGCTTTCTTCAAGTGGATGGCTCTCTTCACCTTTATGACTCTCCCCGTCAGATGGCAAAAATGATTCAGCGCAGCATGCTCAGACGTTTTGGACTCATGTGTGCCATTGGTATCGGCCCAAATATGCTTCTCTCAAAATTGTGCCTTGATCTTGATGCAAAAAAGAAAGGGATCGCTGAATGGCAATTTGAAGACGTAAAAGAAAAGCTCTGGCCCGTGGAGCCCCTTAGCAAGATGTGGGGCATCGGCAACCGGATGGAGAGAAACCTGAACCGTTTAGGAATACGAACAGTTGGGCAATTGGCCCGAACTCCCATTGAACTTCTTGAAAAACAATTTGGTGTTATGGGCAGCCAGCTGTACTATCATGCGTGGGGAATTGATCTCTCAGAAATAGGAGCTCCTATTCTGCACGGGCAAATCAGCTACGGTAAAAGCCAGATTCTTCTTCGTGATTACGAAAAGGAGGAAGAAATAAAGCATGTCATTCTTGAAATGAGCGAAGAAGTGGCAAGACGAGCCAGAAGAGAACGAAAAGCCGGCCGGACGATCAGTCTCGGCGTTGGATACAGCCACAAGGAAGCAGGCGGTTTTCACCGTTCCTATACCGTATCTGAGCCGACGAATGAAACAAAGGAAATCTACCATATCTGTCTTCATCTTTTTCGAAAGCACTACCGCGGTGAAACGGTGAGAAGCCTGTCTGTTACCTTATCGAAGGTTTGTGAAGACAGCTGCACCCAGCTCAGTCTGTTTGATCCGAAAAAGCCAAAGCGAAAAGCTTTGGGCTATGTAATGGATCAAGTAAGAGCAAAACATGGGGCGGATTCTCTTTTGCGGGCCGTCTCTTATACAAAGGCCGGCACCGCCCGCCACCGTTCTACCCTGGTGGGAGGTCATAAAGCAGAAGGATAGGAAGTTGCAGTAAAAAACAAAGGGGCACCCCATCATAGGGAAGCCCCTTTGAAATCATTTGGCCTCTTCAGTCTTTTTCTCATGTATTTGTTCACCTGTAAGATACTCGATCTTTGATTTGAGCAAAGCATTTTCTTTTGATAAGGATGCTACCTGGTCTGCCAAGTAATCAATCAATTCGTTAACTTCGGTTTTCATTCGTTACTTCCTCCTATTATGTTATCCTCTAAGGGGTTATGGAATAAACACTGTCATTAAATGAGCAAGGTTTATTTACCCCCGGTTCTTCCGACTTAAACTTTCTTTCGCACCAGCAAGCCATGAAGAACTCACACACTTTACTATGTTATTCATTCCAATTCAAAGAGATGACAACGATTTTAAAAAGGGAGTGTTTTTTTTGAAAGAGGATTATATTACATACTTACGAAGCTTTACAGGCAAGAACAAGGTAATTATGGTGGTTGCCGGAGTGCTGATCTTTGATGAAGAAAACCGTCTTCTTCTGGAACTTCGCTCAGATAACCAAAAGTGGGGACACCCCGGAGGCTACATGGAGTTAGGAGAAACAATAGAAGAAACAGCTAAAAGAGAAATATTTGAGGAAACAGGACTTACCTTGGGTGAGGTAGAGCTTTTTGGAATCTATTCAGGGAAAAAACAGGAACGTATTTTACAGAATGGAGATGAGGTCTCTCTCGTTAAAATCATGTTTACTTGCAAAGAATTCAGTGGACAGCTAAGAAAAAGTGAAGAATCTCTTGAACTGAAATTTTTTTCCTTGGATAAGCTGCCAGACATTTGGCCAGCCCAGAAAGCGGTATTTAATGATCTCCTGTCAGGCGCCTCGCGCCCTATTATCAAGTAACACAGGTGAGTACAAAGTGATATGCATATAATTATAAAAGTTGGATCATCGAGAGCTTAACAGAAAAATCCTTTTAAATTCTCTGTTTTCTTGTAAAATAAAGGCTATAACATAAGTTTAAATGAAAAGACAAAGTTGCTGAAAAGCAGTGACGAAAACACTAGGGGCAAAGGTATGAAGATACACTATGCCAGCCAGCTGCTGTACTTCTTTTTCTCTTTTTTGAACCATAATAAAAGAAAAGCGAGTGTATGTGTCTATGAAATTAGAAACCATTGTTATCGGTAATGTCCAATTAACAGAGGAGCCCAGGAATACGTTCTATCACTTTGCTGTTAACGTGGAAGAAACCTTAAAGCGCGCACCTGAAATTGACGCAGTAGCAATTTTTGGAATGATCACTTTCCAGGGAAGGTCCTGTGAAACTGTGATCCAGCAAGACCTCAATATCCCATGGAATGCTCTACTAGAAAGCACACAAGAACAAATACGACAAAAAGCTTTTCGGCAAATTGAAAAATATGAAAGCCATTGTAATCAACAGTAGAAACCCTGTCATTACAATGGCTTTGCTTTATTCAAAAACTTACTGTTTAGACCTTTCGCAAATACGCTGAGAGAGCTTTCGATAAAATTCCATTACATCCGTATCCTTTAGAAACTGAAGCTGATGAGTTCCTCTTTTTGTTGCGATTTCGATATTATTTGAAAAAGCAAACACCCCAGTCTTTTCAATGGCTATTTCCTCAATTTTTTCATAAGGAATACTGTATACTGCTGACCGGGATTTAGAAATAAGGGAACGGTCAACAAAGAGAATACGGTGACTCGTAAAAGCAACGAAGTCGACCATGAGTCCATATGTACTCTCAAGCTCTTCTCCTTCAAATAAAAACTCCTGTGCCTGGTCTATATGCTTTCTCTTATTGTCTCCTCTCCGAAACAAACTCACCTTTACCATCCCTCCATCTATAAATTCTCTGCATGCCTCTTTTATTCTCTCACTAACAAAAAGTGATTACAATCCATTGACTCATCATGCCCTGTCCTAGTCCAATTTTTCCGGGGGAGGATTGAGATGTTTCCCTTCTTCAGCTTCTCTAAACAAATTACCTTCTTTCGGAGGCGGTTCATTAGACTCTCGCAATAAACGCTTGAATTCTCCCACAGTAAGCGGCCGGGCGTCTTCTGTCAGCTCATATCCTAAACGTCCATTTGGTTCAATGGTTGCTCTCTTTACACTTTCCATGCTGATGATCCCATTTTGCCTGAGATGCATTTCAATTTTATCTACTGTAAGCCTTACCTTTTTGATATTTTTTAGAAGAGGTCTGCCATCTTTTATTACTGGTACCGATCCACCAGTAAAAAATTTTTCCATTCGGTTTGATTTCACTTGGAGGTATTCAACGATCAAAAGCACCAATACAAAAATAGCAACAGAAATAACCGTTTTTACTACACTTGTTTCAATAATGGGCTGTACAATAATTGAACCGATTGAAATTAAGATAACAGTGGCCGGGATTGTCAGCTGGGAAATTGATTTTCTGCCTGTGACTCGCAGTAATAAGAAACCTACCAATACCATCAAAACTGACTCCCATATAAAATCAGTTTCCACGCCTTACCCTCCTTTTCTAAACACATCCTCTTTCATATTCAGCATCATAGACAGCCGATAGATGCTAAAGCTTGTCTCCCATTGTCATGTTTTTAGATTCTCCTTCCTGTCCATTTTTAAACACGGTCCCAACGTTCTTTAGAAAGAGAACTGAAGAACAAGAGGATCTTAGTATAAAAGCAAACCAAACGATCAAGAGGGAGAGACCAAACGAAAAATCAAAAAGATGGGGGTGTGTTACACCTTTTATGGAGTAAATTAAATCAGGCGGTAAAGTGGGAGATATGCAGGTGAAGTCCCTCATTGAGACACTAAGACTGCAAGTATTTTTCTTAGAACAAAGGGTGGGGTAATGTAAGCAGATTCCTTCTTGGATGGGGTTAATAAATGTACATAAAGAGGAGCCCCAAAAGTTCAACTTAGGGGGCTCCTCGATCTGCAAGTACACTAGAGAGGTGCTGAGGATATCTCTTATTATACTCTTATTTCCAATAAATGAAATGATCCCCAAGGTATGGGTATATCATCATCCTGAAACACGAGCAGTTCATTGATTAAAGAATGTACTTACTACATATTCATGCTGCTGATTGTAGATCGTTCTCTCCAACAGTTAAACTTGTATAATAAGTAAGCTGGAAACAAATAAGAAAGAAAAGTTTTATAGATATTCCAGCCATTGCGATACTCTACCCTTCCTGCTGCTACAGCAATGAGTTCAAAGAATGTACTGAGAAGAGTGCATAGAAAAAGATCTGCTTTTTCTGAAAAAACTCTTTTTTTCCGCCAATAAATCATCAGAGCCCCTAGGATCGGAAAGTAACCAAAATTATGAGGCATGGTAGTCAAAAATTGCAGCTTTCTTGAAGAAATTTGTGGTTTAACAACCCAGTACCTGTTTCCAAGAATGTTTATGATCAGCGAAATAACAGAAACAAACGGCACGGCTCTCGTAATCACTTGCTTATCTTTTTTATAAAGAATCAGACCCATAACCCAAGGAAAAAGAAAACCAATCATAATATTAAAGAACATTTATATCACCTCTTTTTCATGGTGCCCGGCTGCCATTTTCCCTATGTATTCTTATGGGCATGCTTGGATTGGCGTAGTGTCCCCTGAATACATTCACACAGGTGCAGACACAAAAAAAGCAGATTCTATTTAAACAGAATCTACTTAGAAATTATATGTATAATGGAGCTTCCAAGCGGGCTCGAACCGCTGACCTCTTCCTTACCATGGAAGCGCTCTACCGACTGAGCTATGGAAGCATGGAAAGTTAGCCTCTCCTGACTGACAGCTTCTATTGTACTACTTCAAGCATACCATGTCAATACATCTTAAGAAATAAGAGACACTTAAATGCTAACTGTTTATAAAAAAGCACCCACAACATGGGTGCTTTCAGAGTTTGCCTGGCAGCGTCCTACTTTCACAGGGAGTTGCC
>NZ_JBHSOZ010000008.1:0-119336 GCF_042656525.1 Thalassorhabdus alkalitolerans | reverse complement strand
AGCGGTTACAACGACCTTCACCGTTCGGGACTTTAACCCTAGAGTTTATACCCATGCCGGGCACACAATACTAAAGCCGCTCCTTTTTTCAGGGAGCGGCTTTTATATGAATAACAAGCCTAGGGCTATAACAATGGTGACTGTTGCCCCCCAGACTACTCCTGCCACTACGGGCGGATTTTGCTTTTGAACAGATTCATTGCTTTCTTTGGTTGCATTTGCCTGTACACTCTCATCAATGGTCACATCCTGGTGCCTGCTCCTTCTGGCGTTTTTTGACAAGGGAAGGGCTGCTATTAACAGGATCACCCCTGCCCAGATCCCCCACATTCCTATCATTTCACCATCTATACCAGAAGTGATCAGCAGTGAAAGGACAATAAGCACCGTATAAGCAAGAAGGGTGACGACGACGCTTATTTTTAATTTTTCGGCCATTGTTCCCCTCCTTAGAAAGAGTATGATGTATTAATCTTTTTTCCCGTTTTAAAGAAAGTTCCTACATTTTTCATTGATTTTTTTCCTTAAGAATTATATTCTTTAGTAATGAGATGTTAGTTTTCGTCCACGGACTTTATCTGAAACTTAGTAAGAGAGGGGCTGTTGGGAATGCACTGGATGGTAATTTTTACAAGCTTAGTTTCCATTGCTGTTGGAATTTGGTCTTTATTTCTCGTTAAAGCTGGAAACTAATAAAGTAACGGCGCTAGTTTCATACTTATTTCTGCATGTTAAGTCCGCAGAACAAAAAAGGTAAGCCTGAACAGGTTTACCTTTTTTATTTTTTATCTTATCTCTGATTTATTTTTCGGGCAAAGCATCTCAAAATGCTGATGAAGATTAACAAATTCAGCTGGGAGCATTCCACCAAATTCACCGTCCAAATTTAATTGCATATCCCCTTCAACATAAACCTTTATTCGATTTGCCTGGACATACACAATTTTGTCATGATGAATATGTTCACCGTTAAGCGCTTGTCCTCCAAGACGTACAAATTCAGGAAGATTCATTTTTTTAACGATAATCAGGTCAAACATACCATCATTATAGGAAGCCTGTGGACAAAGCTTCTCGAAGCCTCCTACAGAATTCGTATTACAAATAAGAAACATCATAATTTCATCCTCAAAGAGCTTTCCATCATATTCAATTCTTACATGCTGAGGATTAAGTGACCTGAGCTTTTCAAAGCCTTTGACATAATAAGCAAGCTGCCCCATCATCGTCTTTAGTTTACTAGGTGTATCATAGGTTAGTTCAGTGAGTTTGCCAGCAGCTGCAATGTTTACAAAATATTGATTGCCTACCTTTCCTATATCCACGGGTTTTGTGTAATCATCGCACAGAACATCGCACGTTTTTTCAATATCATTCCCATGAATGCCAAGGGCGCGGGCCAAATCATTTGTCGTGCCGGCAGGAATCAGACCGAGCTTGGGACGATAAGGCAATTCAGCCAGCCCGTTGACAACTTCAAATATCGTTCCGTCCCCACCGGCAGCAATAACGACATCATACCCTTTTTCTCCCGCTTTTCTGGCTGCCTCTTTGGCACACCCTTCTCTTTTCGTCATATGAGCTGATGCTTCGAAACCCGCTGTTTCCAGGCGGTCAAGTATATATGCTAATTGCTTTTTTGTTTGTTCCCGTCCTGCTGTCGGATTATAAATGACTCTGGCTGTTTTCATAGGCGTGCGCACTCCTGTTTTCTCAAATATAGAGTTATCCTCAGTAGCATGTCTTTCCTGAGCCACAGAAGAACTCTGAGCTTTTCTGCATGCTTTTTCTGTCAGTAATGCATATCTATAATTAACTTACGCAAATGTACACTTTTGACATCCAGCTCTTACTTTCTACCCTATAACTATATCATTTAATCTTTTCTAAACTCTACTTTTTACTTCCACTTTGCCTAAGAGGTTCTCTCCTTAAAAAACATCAGTGTGTCAGCTTATAAAAGTCATATCCGTCTCTTTAAGAATGAAAACACCTCACAGCAAAATTAAAAACCGTTTCAAGTTGTTTTCTTGTTAATCCCTCATGAGAGAAACATTCTGTTCAATCCTGCCCTTTTGTCTCTTTATATTATATTCTCTGTTTCACTCTCCATAACTTGTTTTCAAAAATGATAACTATCAAAGGATTCAAAGGAATTTAAATCCCTATTAAAAAATATTCATATGGCCCTCGACAGGATAATAAAAAATCCCCGCCTTGTAGAAAGGCAGGGATAAAATACTATCTTTGATCAATTCCTTCTTTTATAAGCTTGTTTACCATTTGAGGGTTTGCTTTACCCTTGGTCTGCTTCATTGTCTGTCCAACAAGGAATCCAAAAGCTTTATCTTTTCCATTTTTAAAGTCTTCAATAGATTGCTGGTTGTTATCGAGAATTTCGTCTACAATCTTTTTCAACTCTCCTTCGTCGGAGATTTGAACAAGACCTTTCTCTTTTACGATCTCCTCTGGGTCTCCGCCCTTTTCAACCAGGTCAGCAAATACCTTTTTCGCAATCTTGCTTGAAATTGTTCCCTTTTCAATGAGAGCGATTAACTTCGATAATGACTCTGGAGTAAGAGCTAATTCCTCAAGCTCTTTACCGTTTGCGTTCATGTACGCATTTACTTCGCCCATCAGCCAGTTAGCTGCCTGCTTGGCGTCTCCGCCCTTTTCAACCGTCTCTTCGAAGTAATCAGACATTGCCTTTGATTGAGTGATTACACCGGCATCATACGCTGAGAGTCCTAACTCATTAATATAACGATTTTTTCTTTCATCAGGAAGTTCAGGAATGGTTTCTTTGATTTTTTCCTTCCACTCATGATCAATGTGAAGAGCTACCAAGTCTGGTTCCGGGAAGTAACGGTAATCATCAGAGCCTTCCTTCACACGCATGAGGATTGTTTCTTTCTTTGCATCGTCCCAGCGGCGTGTTTCTTGTAGAATTTCTCCACCGGAAAGAAGCTCCTGCTCCTGCCGTTTTTCTTCAAAAGCCAGTCCCTTTTGTACATTTGCAAAAGAGTTAAGGTTTTTCAGCTCTGTTTTTGTTCCAAACTCCACTTGTCCTGCAGGACGCAACGAAATGTTAGCATCACAGCGAAGGGAGCCTTCTTCCATCTTACAATCGGAAACCTCTGTATACTGAAGAATAGCTTTTAACTTTTCAAGATAAGCGTAGGCTTCTTCAGGTGTCTCAATATCCGGCTCAGAAACGATTTCAACGAGTGGTGTTCCTACTCGGTTAAAGTCCACCAAGGAATGCTCACCGTATTCATCATGAGTCAGCTTTCCCGCATCTTCCTCCAAATGGAGACGGGTAATACCGATTCTCTTCTTTTTGCCCTCTACTTCAATTTCAATCCAGCCATTCTCACCAACAGGCTTATCAAATTGGGAAATTTGATAGGCTTTTGGGCTGTCTGGATAGAAGTAGTTTTTCCGATCAAACTTTGTATTTTCAGCAATATCACAATTTAAGGCCATGGCTGCTTTTACTGCATATTCAACCGCCCGCTCATTTAACACAGGAAGCACACCAGGATGTCCCAAACATACCGGACAGGTATGGGTGTTTGGAGGTGCTCCGAATTCAGTTGAACATCCGCAGAAAATCTTGGAATTTGTCTTTAATTCTGAATGCACTTCAAGTCCAATGACTGTTTCAAATTTCATTTCCTTATCCCCCCTTACAATTCCGGCTTTTCTTTATAGTATTCTGTAGCTTGTTCATAGGCATGAGCCATTCGGTAGACTTCTCCTTCTTCGAACGGCTTACCAATGATTTGCAATCCTACCGGCATTCCTTGAGAGAAGCCGCAAGGTACGGAAATGGCAGGGACACCAGCCAGATTAATTGGAATAGTCATCACGTCGTTAGCGTACATGGTAAGCGGATCATCCACCTGCTCGCCAATTTTAAATGCTGTTGTTGGCGAGGTCGGTCCTACGATCACATCATAGTTTTGTAAAACTTCTTCAAAATCTCTTTTGATAAGAGTACGGACCTTTTGTGCTTTTTTATAATAAGCATCGTAATAACCACTGCTTAATGCGAAGGTTCCAAGCATAATACGGCGCTTTACTTCATCGCCAAATCCCTCGTCACGAGAGCGCTGATACATTTCAAGTAAGTCATTTGCATTATCTGATCTTACACCGTAGCGCACACCATCAAAGCGGGCAAGGTTGGCTGATGCTTCAGAAGAAGCCAGCAGGTAGTAGCAGGAAACCGCATATTTAGAGTGAGGAAGAGATACTTCTTCCCAACTCGCACCTAGATCCTCCAGCACTTTTAATGCCTCAAGTACCCTGTCTTTAACACCTTGTTCTACACCTTCAGATAAATATTCTTTCGGCACGCCAATCCGCTTGCCTTTGATTTCCCCAGTAATCATGCTGAGAAAATCTGGAACAGGAATATCTGCGGACGTGGAATCCATGTTGGAGTGACCAGCGATTTGCTGAAGAACAAGAGCATTGTCTTCTACTGTGCGGGTAATGGGCCCGATTTGGTCTAGAGAGGAAGCAAATGCTACCAGTCCGTAACGAGATACTCGTCCGTATGTAGGCTTTAGCCCCACAACTCCACAATAAGCTGCCGGTTCCCTTATAGAGCCACCTGTATCAGAACCAAGAGTAAAAGGTACTTCTCCAGCTGCTACAGCGGCTGCTGAGCCCCCGCTCGATCCTCCTGGCACATAATCGGTGTTCCAAGGATTACGAGTCACGAAAAAACCTGAATTTTCATTAGAAGACCCCATAGCAAATTCATCCATATTTAACTTTCCAATTTGAACAGAATTTGCCTTGTTTAACCCCTCAATCACTGTGGCGTCATGAACAGGCTCAAAGTTTGCGAGAATTTTACTTGCACAGGTGGTGCGAACACCTTTTGTCGTAATGTTATCTTTAATTCCGGCAGGTATCCCGAAAAGGGCACCGTTTACTCCCTCTTTTTCCAAAGCTTCATCGAGATTCTTTGCGTGGCTGCGTGCTTCTTCTTCATTTAATGTGAGAAAGGCCTTAACTTTATCATCTACTTCATTGATGCGCTTAAATGAAGCATCAACCAGTTCTGAGACAGTAATTTCTTTGTTTTCGAGCCTTTTATGTATCGTAGAAAAACTCTCTTCTAAAATAGACACGGTGAGCTCCCTCCTTTATTCAAGAATAGACGGCACTTTAAATCGGCCATCCTCATGATCTGGTGCATTTTTGAGTACGTCTTCACGATCCAAAGACGGTCTTACTTCATCTTTTCTAAGAACATTGTGAAGATCTAAAACATGGGTCGTTGGTTCTACGTTTGTTGTATCTACTTCATTTAACTGTTCTGCTGATCCAATTATATCGTCAAGATCTTTAGTGAACTTTTCTACTTCTTCTTCTGTCAAAGACATGCGCGCGAGATAAGCAACGTGTAAGACCTGCTCTTTCGTAATTCTGCTCACTGCCTGTCACCTCCGTTAAAATCGTCCTTTTTCACAATACATTGATGATACCAAATCCAACATGTACAAGCAACAAAAGGCAAGAAAGACAAACATTGAAGAAAGTTTCCCTGACATCTGCTTTCTTGCCGTGCTTTTAATGAATATGGATATATGGTTCCTCGTCGGGCTCTCTTACAATTAAGGCTTCCTCTTCTCCCGAAGCAGTCACACGAATCTGGACTTCAATTTCAGGAGAAAAATGCTGTTCCACCCTGTCAGTCACATGCTGGGTAAATGCTATTACTTCTGTTTTACTGTAAAAACGGATAGGAATCTCAATCTCCATTCTTTGCATCTGGTCATTTTGATAATAACCATTTCCAACTACCCCCACATAGTTTTCAAAGAATCTGTTTATATCATTACTAAATTGATTAAACCTCTCCGCATCTGTTCTTTGCTCATTTTCAGCAGTTCCGGAAGGAAACAAATAATGAGCTTCGTTTAAGGTTTGCCATCCGCCTACGTCCTGGCCGGGATCAGCCACTGCTGTGGCTATAAACTCACCTGGCACAGAAGACTGACGAGGTGCTTCTCTAAAGAGTGCAAAAACGATTGGAACGTCTTCCAATCTTCCGTCTTCCCTGTCTTCACTTCTTAGGCGTTCCAGTACCTCCTGGGCAATCCTTTGGCCCTCTTCCAGACTAACCTCTTCATCGATTTCTTCATCAAACCAGGGACCGTAACTTCCATCATCGTGACGTTCTCTAAAATAATAGGCACTGTTTAAGGAAATTCCTATGGCCAGTCCGCCAATCTCCAAGTTGCCATTTTCATTTTCTGTTACATAATTATGTTCCAGAATATGAGACAAATAGCGAGGAGAATTTCTTTCTCTTTCTTCAAAAGAGCTTCCTTCTCCAAGGGGCGGGTTCAATCCAAGGAGATTCCCCTCGTCGTCTTCATCTTCCGGTTCTTCATAACGACGTAACCAGCTGTTCAAGTCACTTCTCGTAATAAACTGGCCTTCACTAAAGAAATAAGAAGAAGGATCAAATTGATCAGACGCCAGTTCCGTAAGGCCTACCTCCAGCCTTTCTAAGTCCATACGGTTGTAAACCACCGATGTGCTGAACCCTCTGGTCGCTCCATGTCGATACTGTCCGTCCTGTAAAATGCTTCTGTAATAACTGTCCAAACTTGGAATTTCCGGACTCACTTCAACAACCGTGTCTGCTCCATCTTCATCACTTTCTTCCACGTCTGCCGTTTCATCTGTTTCTAACCCGGGCAGGCAGCCTGAAAGTAAAATGAGGGCCGCAAAAGCAAAGCAACCCGCTTTATTAACCATTATTCCCATCTCCTCATTCCCTGATCTCAATCTTATTTATTAGGCACCACTTATAAAGCTGGCTTCTTTTACAGGTAAAACAGCCATGATTTGGATGTCTTGTTTTATCATAGGCTTTTCCATCCAAGCGCTCAAGAGAAAAATAAATCAATTCTCGAAAAGAAGGAGAAGGAACCTTCTCCTTCTCCTTTCCCTTATTACTCCACTCCACCTGTTTCCTCGATAAAACGGTTTTCATCCCACACTTCAACTTCCAGTTTTTTTGCCTTTTCCAGCTTTGAACCAGCATCTTCACCTGTTACTAATAGGTCTGTGCTCTTGCTTACACTTCCTGTGACTTTACCGCCTAAGGCTTCTATTTTCTCTTTTGCTTCATTTCTGGTCAGGAGAGAAAGCTTTCCGGTTAACACAACAGTTTTTCCGTTAAAAACAGAATCCGCTTGTGATTCTTTGTCGGCTTTTGGTCCCGTATAAGTCATGTTAACTCCCAGGCTTTTTAGTTCTGTTAACAGTTCGTCTACTTCCGGCTGGTCAAAGAAGCTCACAATAGAGTCTGCCATTTTGTCACCAATTTCATATACAGCAAACAAATCCTCGTAAGTGGCTTTCTGGAGATTTTCCATCGTTTCAAATTCCTGAGCCAATGTCTTAGCTGCTTTGGAGCCGACAAAACGGATTCCCAGACCGAATAGGAGCTTTTCCAAGGAATTTGTCTTAGAGTTTTCAATGGCATTCAGGAGGTTTTCTACTGATTTCTCACCCATTCGTTCTAATTTTAATAACTCTTCCCGCTCCAGCTTGTATAAATCTGCTACATCGGTTACGAGTTCGTGAGCAAAGAGCTGAGAAATCACCTTTTCCCCCAAGCCGTCAATATTCATTGCATTTCTTGACACAAAGTGAATCAAGCCTTCACGAATTTGTGCAGGACATTTGGGGTTAAGACAGCGCAGGGCTACTTCTTCTTCCAGCCTGACCAGCTCACTTTCGCAAGCCGGACACTCTTCCGGCATAGAAAAGTCTCTTTCCTCCCCTGTCCTAAGCTCGGTAAGCACTCTTACAACTTTAGGGATAATATCCCCTGCTTTTTTGATCACTACTTGATCGCCTATTTTAAGGTCCTTATCCCGGATTAAATCCTCATTATGAAGTGTTGCCCTCTGTACGGTCGTTCCCGCCACTCTAACTGGTGCTAAATGAGCATTAGGTGTGACAACTCCAGTCCTTCCAACAGTCAGGGTAATACCTTCAAGGGTAGTAACCACCTCTTCAGCCGGAAATTTATAAGCTATGGCCCAGCGCGGACTTTTCGCGGTAAAGCCAAGCTCCTGCTGCTGTTTTATGCTGTCTACCTTTATAACAATACCGTCAATTTCATAAGAAAGATCATCCCTGCGGTCAAGCCAACCGTTCACGTACTCAATAACTTCATCTATAGACTCACAAAATTCAGTTTCAGGATTCACCTTAAAACCTGCTTCTTTCATAAAAGACAACGCTTCATAATGAGAAGCCAGACCTATTCCTTTATCGTTGCCAATCGAGTACAGAAAGATATCAAGGTTACGTTTTGCTGCTACCTTTGGATCTAGCTGTCTGAGGGATCCAGCAGCAGCATTTCTTGGATTCGCAAATAGAACTTCGCCATTTTCTTCTTTTGCTGCATTCAGTGCTTCAAACGATTGCTTTGGCATAAACACTTCTCCGCGAACTTCTATATCTGCGTCCTGCTTAATACGCAAAGGGATAGACTTAACGGTGCGCAGGTTGCTTGTAATATCCTCACCTGTTGTTCCGTCCCCTCGTGTAGCTCCACGGACAAAAACCCCATTTTCATAGGTTAATGATACTGCCAATCCATCTATTTTCAATTCACATATATAAGCTGGACTTTCTCCGATTCCCTGCCTTACTCTTCGGTCAAAATCTCGCAGCTCCTGTTCGTTAAAGGCGTTAGCAAGGCTTAACATAGGAATTTCATGCTGGACTTTCTCAAAGTGAGATAAGGGCTCTCCACCGACACGTACAGTCGGCGAATCATTCGTGATGAGATCCGGATTTTCCTCTTCAAGCTTCAATAGTTCCTGCATGAGCTGGTCATACTCCGCATCGGAAACAAGAGGCTGATCCAAAACATAATAATGATTGCCGTATTTATCCAGAAGCTCACGGAGTTTCTTCACCCGCTCTTCAATCTGCTTCTCATCCATGGCTTCCAATCCTTTCTGCTTTGTTTGTCACGATGATAATCAGGATGTGTTTTCATTATTTTTACGGGATTTTAACCTTTTTTTATTGGAGCGAACTTAGCAAACAGCCTTTTAATTCCTTCTTTTGGAAAAGCAATATCAAGTTCAAGGTTCTCCCCTTCACCCTTTTTGCTTACCACGGTGCCAGTTCCCCATTTTTTGTGTTCCGCCTTATCGCCAACTTGCCAGTCAAATTCGTTTCCGCCTGTCGTCATCGTTGCAGGGCGTGAAGAGGCAGTTCGGCCTCCCTGCGGGCTGCTTCCTCCGCGGTTTCGTCCCATCAGCTCCTGGCCGGCACCTCTGCTTGTTTTCATCCAGGCAGGTGTCTCCTTTTTCTCCAACCCGTCCAGCAGTTCTTCAGGAAGCTCCTTAATAAAGCGTGACATTGGATTAGCCTGTGTACGCCCGTATAATTGGCGCATGTTTGCCCGCGTTAAGTGCAGTTCCTGCTCTGCACGGGTAATTCCCACGTAGGCAAGACGTCTTTCCTCCTCCATCTCTTCTGCCTCAAACAGTGAGCGGTTATGGGGGAAAATTCCTTCTTCCATTCCTACGAGAAAGACAAGAGGAAATTCCAGACCTTTGGCAGAGTGAAGGGTCATCATTACAACTGCTTCATCTTCCTCTTCTTCATCCATTTGGTCAATGTCTGCTATTAGTGCAAGATCAGTTAAAAAAGAAATAAGGGATTTGTCATCATTATTCTTTTCAAAATCCTTCGTAACAGACATAAACTCTTCAATATTTTCTAAGCGGCTCTGAGATTCAAGGCTTTTATCTTCTTTTAACATATCCCTGTAGCCTGTTTTTTCTATTAGTTCTTCAACCAATTCTGTCACTGATAAATAATCCTGCTGCTGGATCCAGTTGCCGACCTTATCAGCAAAATCTTTCAGCTTACTTGTCGTACGGGCATTAAGACCGATCTGCTCTGCCTCCTGCAAAGCAGAAAACATGGAAAGATCGTGAGCCATTGCATAAGCTGCAACCTTGTCTACGGTCGTCGCACCGATCCCGCGTTTTGGCACATTAATGATTCTTGCCAGGCTGATATCATCATCAGGGTTAGCAACCAGGCGGAGATAGGCAAGAACATCCTTAATCTCTTTACGGTCGTAGAACTTTGTTCCGCCGATCATATTATAGTTAATGTTTGACTTTAAAAACATTTCCTCAATCACACGGGACTGGGCATTTGTCCGGTACAGTATGGCTACATCAGAATACTTAAGGCCTTTCTTTTGAACCGCTTGCTTGATCTGGTCGATAATATAGACAGCTTCATCACGCTCGTCTGCCGCTTCAAAAAAGTAAAGGTTCTGCCCCTCATCATTATCCGTCCAGAGATTTTTGGGCTTGCGTCCGGTGTTGTTTTTGATCACTTCGTTCGCTGCCTGTAAAATCTTTTTCGTTGACCGGTAGTTTTGTTCAAGAAGAATCGTAACAGCTTCTTCATAATCCTCTTCAAAAGAAAGGATGTTTTGAATATCTGCTCCTCGCCAGCGGTAAATAGACTGGTCAGAATCCCCTACAACACAAATATTCCGGTAACGTTCAGCAATCATGTTCACTAATACATATTGGGCATTGTTTGTATCCTGGTACTCGTCTACGTGAATGTATTGAAATTTCCTCTGGTAAAATTCCAAAACTTCCGGCACCTGTTTGAACAGCTTAATTGTTGTCATAATCAAATCATCAAAGTCCAGAGAATGATTTTTCTTCAGACGCTTTTGATACTCTTTGTACACATCAGCTGCAATTTCCTCAAAAGGGCCATCGGCCTTTTCCGCAAATTTCTCAGGAGAATCCAGAATGTTCTTTGCCGAAGAAATAGCTCCAAGGAGGGAACGTGGTTCAAATTTCTTGGAATCAATATTTTGATCCTTTAAGATCTGCTTAATGACAGACAGCTGGTCTGAGCTGTCGAGGATGGAGAAGTTTCGATTGATTCCTATACGATCTGCATCTCTGCGTAAAATCCTTACACACATAGAGTGAAACGTAGACATCCATATATCTTCTGCTGTTCCTCCAACAAGCTGAGCTACTCTGTCTTTCATTTCTCTGGCAGCTTTATTCGTAAATGTCAGCGCCAGAATATTATATGGAGCTACCCCTTTTTCCCTTATGATGTAGGCAATGCGGTGAGTCAGAACTCTTGTCTTTCCGCTGCCCGCTCCTGCCATTATAAGTAACGGCCCATCTGTGTGCTTAACAGCACGTTTTTGTTCTGGATTCAATCCCGAAAGCATTTTTTCAATAATTTGCTGTTGCACAGTATCACCACCTCAAAACGTATGTTCGTGTAATATTATTATACCTTCCCTTTTGGCATCCTTCAATTTTCTTTTACTTCTTTAACGGCTTTGACTGTTTTTAATGCCTGCCTGCTATTTTCATATATGATGTTGCCCACAACCACAGTATCTGCATAGGCAGCCATTTCCCTTGCCTGCTCAGAAGTTTTGATCCCGCCGCCATAAAACAAGCGGGCATGCTGCAGCGACTGTTTTGCCTTCTGGACAATTTCAGGATCTCCGTATTCCCCGCTGTATTCTACATAGAATACAGGGAGATGAAACATCTTATCAGCCATTAATGCGTAGGCTTCCACATCATCCGCGCTTAACTCTGTATCTGCCTGGGTAAGCTGAGCAGCTTTTGAACTCTTGTTTAAAATACAATAGCCTTCTGTAATAATCTCCTCCCAATTCATTAAATGGCCGAACTCCTTTAACGCCTGACGATGTAAACCTGTCACCCATTTTGTTTGGCCGGCATTTAATACTGACGGGATGAGAAAATAATCGAACCCCGGGGTCAACGCATCCAGGGCCGAGACCTCCAGTGCACAGGCAACGGAATACCTTCGTACTCTTGATAGAAGAGCCAGCGTGTTATCAAACGTAACATTATCACTGCCTCCGATAATAATAGCATCCGTGCCAGATTCACAAACCTTTTCTAACAGATCATCAGCTATTTCCTTGGCTGGATCAAGTTTAAATACATGTTTCCATTCATTATAGGAAAGCATTTATATCCTCCGACTTGTTATTGTTCTGTTCTTCAAACTCTGATTATATCAGAAAACAAAATGATCTCGAAATGGGATCACCCCTAAGATATGTGTCAAATTCTTTCCTTTTTTCCTCTCAGCCCCAGCCTTCTTCAAACTTACTGTATTCCATCCACATATCATCCATAAGACGATAAATTTATTTCTTAAACAGGAGCTTTCGTACCCGTTTTCTAAAACGCTCATCCTTAACTTCCTTCTTGTTTTCATGTTCACTGCAAAGACTTTCCATGACAAGAAATTTAGGTTCATTTACAAGCTGTGGAAAGGGAGGGCGAACATTGTGAAAAGGTGATTCTCTGCCCAAAGCTTGACACCATACATGCACGGCCCATTTTGCCGTAACAGGTCTTATGTTTTCAGTCATAAGCTTTTCGGCTAAGGCCATAGCTTCCCCGTAAGTAATCCCACTATCTTGTTGGAGAATCCTCTCTGGAACCTCACAATTCAAGGCCAGAATCAACGCATAAATGTCCGTTCTATTTTCCCCGTATAACTCGGATAGAGCCTTTTTAAGATGATCTTCTTCTATACACCATGGCAGACCAAAACGATTCACAAATTGACAAACAGATTCTTTCATGTAATCCTTCATTTTCGTCTCCTCAATTATTGTACTCAGCAGATCAAACGGAAAAATAAAGCCTGCATCTGTGTTACATTTGTTTTCCTTTATACAGACTCAAAAAGTCTAAATCATTTGATTTATTGGAATAGGATAAATATGAGAGAAGATTTATCAATCCCCTTTCATATGCACCTTCATTTCTGTAGGATAGAAGAAAACTTAAAGGGTGAATGCATGGTGGAGGAACATATATTACAAGAACGTTTAAATGCAGCCACTGGACGTAAAAAAGCAGAAATTGTTTTTAAAAATATAAAAGTGGCTGATGTATTTAACAAAGAATGGAAAGAAACAGATGTAGCGGTGGAAAAAGGCAAAATTGTCGGGCTGGGTGCGTTTGAAGGTGAAACGGTGATAGATGGCAAAGGAAAGTACTTAAGTCCGGGATTTATTGACGGCCATGTTCATATGGAATCTTCTATGGTTGCTCCAGCAGAGCTGAGCAAAGTTCTTCTCAGTCATGGTGTTACATCTATTGTGACAGACCCCCATGAAATTGCCAATGTTTCTGGGACAGAAGGAATACAGTACATGCTCGACGCCACGGAATCACTGCCTCTGCATGTCTTTTTTATGCTTCCTTCCTGCGTTCCTTCCACTGAATTTGAGAATTCCGGAGCTGTTTTAAAGGCTGAAGACCTCTCTCCTTTTTACAATCATAAAAGAGTGCTGGGCTTGGCTGAAGTCATGGATTTCCCTGCTGTCAGGAAGGGAAGGCCTGATATGATTGAGAAGCTTCTTGATGCCATTAATGGAAATAAGCCTATCGACGGCCATGCAGCAGGGCTGCAGCCGGAAGATATTAACACGTACCGCACGGCAGGCATTTCCACCGATCACGAAGCTGTTACAGAGGAAGAAGCGAAGGCCAGGCTTGAACGAGGCATGTGGCTTATGATTAGAGAAGGGTCAGCGGCTAAAGATCTCACCTCATTGATAGGGGTTGTGACAGAAAAAAATGCAAGCAGATGTTTATTTGTAACAGATGATAAGCACTTAGATGACCTGAAAAGAACCGGAAGCATAAATTACAACGTCCGGCTTGCAATAAAGGAGGGCATCGACCCTGTAACTGCTATTTCCATGGGGAGTTTTCATGCTGCTCAATGTTTCGGCTTAAAGGAAAAAGGTGCTGTAGCACCTGGATTTGATGCAGACCTTGTTTTGCTGAATGATCCCTACAAGCTCGACATCCATGAGGTGTACAGCTCAGGAAAACTGGTCGCAAAAGAGGGCGAGTACTGCGGACCGGATCCAGTTCCGCATCCAGTTCCAAAAAATCTTACTGAAAGTGTTTCTCTTAAGCCTGTCACAGTAGAGGATTTAACAATCAGGTTTAAGGAAAAGGAAGCAAAGGCTCATGTTATTGAAGTGAGACCCAATGCTATTCATACAAGACACGTAGTAGAAAAAGTGCCAGTAAACAATGGTGCTTTCATCTCAGATCACATGTATTTAAAGCTTGCTGTCATCGAAAGACACAATGCAACTGGAAATATAGGCAAAAGCATTGTAAAGGGAATGACTTTTACCGATGGGGCTATTGCATCTACTGTTGCTCATGATTCCCATAACCTTATGGTTTGCGGAGCAAATGATGAGGATATGATCGCAGCAATCGAACAAGTACAGCACCAAAAAGGCGGCATAGCAGTAGTAAAAGACAAAGCAAGTATTGCTTCTATTCCTCTTTCTATATCAGGCCTGATTTCTGACCAGCCTTCTCATGTGGTAATGAGGCAAATTGAAGAAGTAAACGATGCATTAAAGCAAATTGGATTTACTGGTCATTTTGACCCTCTGCTAACTCTTTCGTTTTTAGCACTTCCAGTTATTCCAGAGTTAAAAGTAACAGATAAGGGATTGTTTGACGTAAAGCAGTTTGACTTTCTAAATATTGAAGCTATTGAATAGCCCAGCCTCAGACAGTGATAGAGATGTAAACTCTCTTCACTGTCTTTTTTCTTCCTTTCATACTTCCCCACTTTTTCAAAACATTTACATCGTATGGAATGTATATTAACCTCCTTTGTGAAGTTTTTATGTTAGATAACCTAACATGAATGTACTATCTGCTTTTTTCCCGTGTTAGTGTAAGTACATAGAAATCAAAGGAGGCAGTAAAGCAATGAGACTACATAAGCTCAAAAACTTACCACCTCTGTTGTGGAAAACGGGCTCACCAACATCCAGACGGACCTGAAATCAAAATCCAATAAAACACCATGAGGCTAATTATTAAAAAAATTAATTTATATTCAACAAATGGAGGAAGATTATGTTAACACCAAGTACAGGATATTTAATTTTGCTAATATTCGGATTGTTTTTCACCACTCTAACCATTGTCATGCATAGACGCAGAGGAAAGGAAATGACCGCAGAACAATTTAGTACTGCCGGCAGAAGTGTTGGTGTCGGCCTGGCAAGCGCTTCTATCATTGCGGCATGGACGTGGGCAGCTACACTGATGATGTCGTCATCTACCGGCTTTCAATACGGAATCAGCGGTCCATACTGGTACGCAGCCGGCGCTTGTATCCAGGTCCTATTA
This sequence comes from Thalassorhabdus alkalitolerans, assembly GCF_042656525.1. Lineage (NCBI taxonomy): Bacteria > Bacillati > Bacillota > Bacilli > Caryophanales > Bacillaceae > Thalassorhabdus > Thalassorhabdus alkalitolerans. The sequence continues at coordinate 104,037 of NZ_JBHSOZ010000008.1, read as the reverse complement.
TTTGCTGTTGTAGCTCTTCACTTGAAACGAAAGGCACCAAAAGCTCACACGTTCTTGGAATTTATCGGAAAACGGTTTGATAAGAAAAATCATAAACTTATGATGGTGTTTGCCCTCATGACAAATATTATTGTAACTGCCATGGTTATACTTGGCGGAGCGATTGCTTTAAATTCACTAACTGGGATGAATATTTACGCTGCTGCTTTCTTGATTCCGCTGACTTTCACCATTTATACAATGATCGGCGGTTTAAAAGCTTCTTTTATAGCAGACTACTTAAATACTGTAATGATATTTGTTATCTTAACGATTTTTGCAACTGTTGTTTATCTGAATTTTGGCGTATCTACTGTATACGAAGGACTCAGCTCACTTCCTGAGTCACAGCAGATGCTTACTATGGCCTCTATCCCTGGATTGTTTTTCGGGATGATCAATATTATCGGAAACTTTGGCGCGGTATTTGTTGACCAGTCTTACTGGCAGCGTGCTATAGCAAGTAAAGACAGCGCTGCTTCCAGAGCTTATATTTATGGCGGGATTGCATGGTTTTCCATCCCATTTGCGATTGCTACCTTCTTAGGGGTAAGTGCAGCAGGTCTGGGATTAAGCATAACTGATCCAGATGCCTCCGCTCCCCTCATGGCAGCTCATTTATTAGGTTCTGTCGGGTCAATTTTATTCTTAGTGATGTTGTTTATGGCTGTGATGTCTACTGGCGCAGCCGAACTTACAGCCATTACAAATATTGTCGTAACTGATATTTATCGTAAATCGATTAACCCAACGGCAAGCAGTAAACAAACATTAAAAGTATCACGTATCGTTACTCTTAGCTTTGGACTCTCTATGGGATTCCTGTCTATCTTACTTTTCAACATAGGAATAGGTTTAGGTTTTGTTTACATGGCTATGGGTATTTTTGTAAGTGGTGCCGTTATTCCATTAACGTTAGGACTGCTTTGGAAACGCGCAACCAACACAGGATGTTTTTACGGAGCATTGTTAGGGATGATTTCTGGTGTAACCGTGTGGGTCACGACTGCTTACGTCTCTTATGGACAAGTCAGTGTTGCATCCTTGGGAGAACTCAATTCTATGCTGGCCGGTAATGTTACTGTATTTGCCGTAAGTGGAGCCATTTCTATAGGACATGCCTTGCTCTCTAAAGAAGAATTCGACTTTGAAGCGTTAAAAGATCAGTTTAAAAGCTTTGATGATGAAGTAGAAGAAGAAGGTGCACTTGAATCCGGTGCAAGGAAGGAAGTAGTCTAAGCATGGAAGAAGATAAGCAGTTATTAAGAGATGCTAAATTGTGTACAAGATGGGTATTCGGACTAACATTTGTGTTGATCATTCTTTTCCCAGGAATCATGTTTATTACAGGATATAATTACAGCCTGCAATTTTTCAAAGGGTGGACATACCTTGCGTTTGGCTGGCTGGTGATCGCAGGTCTCTATATAGCCATCCGGCCATGGGTGGAGTACTTCAAGGAAAACAAAAAAGCCTCTTAATGAAAGAAACGGGTCAGCCTCAAGCAGGAAAGCTTTTGAGGCTGACCCTTTTTTCTGTTACCGAGGTACATACCATAAAACAAGCTCAGAGCAGCCATTGCTCTGAGCTCGTTTTGTTATCTTTGATACTCATTAATAATTTCTTTGACCTTCCCCTGCACGTGATTCATTTCTTTTTTCAGCTCAATGAGATCATTACTTAACCACCGAAAGTGCCATGCTCCCTCTTCTACTTCTGTCACTGCTCCCCTGGTTTTTGCAGCCGTTCCTAAAAAGCTTTGAAATTCAGCCAGTGAGTTTCTATGTAATGAAGGAGAAACCACCCAAATCGTTGCATAATAAACAAATGTATCAAAACCGCCTAGGCCCAGCTGCCTTTCATTCTCAGAGGGCGAATAAGAAAAACGGTCAAAACAAAGGAGCTCCTCATCTTTTGTAATTTCAAAAAGGGTATCTACTGCTTTGTACTGGAAGGACTCATCTTTATCCTTTCGCCCTGGGGCAAGGATATCTCCCCAAACCAGATGAGCACTGTCGTTCATATGCACTCTGGTCTCACTCAGAAATCTTGCATCCTGAAATGGAATAACAGACTCTGGAGCGTATTCTAAAAATGCATTCTCCCCTACCTCTACATGAAACCTCTGAGTGCTCCACAAGCCCTCTTTTTCAGGATAAACCTTTGTAGCTGACTGAGGGATCATGCGAACATGAGCATTCTCCCCTAAACGAAAACCAAAGTCGTTTTCATCCCCTGCTACCATTCCTCCAGAGGTTTCTACCAAATAAACCACAGCTTCTTCCTCGCTTTCTGGATAAAGAACTCTGCTGACTCTTAGAGGGGGATGCTGGTACACTTTGTTAAGGACAGTTTTGTTATTTTTTTGAATGAAGGACAAGGTGAGCTGTCCTTTTAGATTTAACCTCTCTTTAAGAGCCACTCTTTATTTCTCCACTCTTTTCAACATCTTCAAAGAGCAGGGAATGCTTGATCCATGAAATTACTTCCTCAATTCCCTCGGAGGTCTTTTGGTTCGTGAAAGTAAATGGACGCTCCCCTCTCGCTTCTTTTGCATCCTTTTCCATCTGGTCCAGGTCAACTCCTACATAAGGAGCAAGATCAATTTTATTGATGACTAGAAAATCAGAACGAGTAACACCCGGGCCGCCTTTTCTAGGAATGTCCTGACCTTCAGCTGTATCGATCACATAAATAAAGCCGTCTACAAGCTCAGGGCTGAACGTAGCGGACAAATTATCTCCGCCGCTTTCCACAAAGATCATATCTAAATTGTTGAATCTGCTCTTTAAAGCATCAATGGCTTCAAAGTTCATAGAAGCATCTTCTCTAATGGCAGTGTGCGGGCAGCCCCCTGTTTCCACACCGATGATTCGGTCTTCTGATAACACCCCATGCTTGGCTAAGTACTGAGCATCCTCTTTTGTATATATATCGTTTGTAATAACCGCAAGTTCATAATCCTCATGAAGAGCTCTTGTCAGTGTCTGAACTAAAGCCGTTTTCCCGGAACCAACCGGCCCTCCAATACCAATTCTAACTGGTTTCATATTTCTACCTCCATATTATGAAATGAATAATCTTGTTCGTAATGTTTCATGTTCCATTGAAGCCAGTTCCAATCCAATAGCTTGGTTTCCTAGTTTCTCTAATGTAAAAGATTGAATTTCTCTGGCTGCTTCCGTGAAGATAGGGAGTAATTCATGAATGAGTTCAACTCCTGTACTTTGCCCTAAGGGTACTGACCTGACCGCATTATGAATGAGCCCGCTGACTGAGGAGTAAAGGAAGGCACCAAGTGCTTCCTCCTTACTAAATCCCATAGTGGCTGCGTACGCCCCGTACACGATGGGATAATGCCCTTTTCTTTCCTTATCCTTCCACAAGGTTTCTAACTGAGCTAATTCTCCGTTTGGGTGCAACAGGCTGACAGCTTTAAAAAATTGCTTCCCCATCATCAGGCTGCCATCTCTGGACTCCTTGGCCAGCTTCATGCCATGACAAAGCTTTTCCAGCACCTCAACCTGCTCCCACTCCTTATGAAGAGTCTTCTCGTATGCTTCCTTTACTAACAATCCATCCCCAGTCAGAAGGTTGCCGTGAAGGTAAGAAAGGCAAAATTCCTTTAACGTCTTTTTATCTTTGACCAGGTCACTTTGAATATAGGTTTCCATTCCGAAAGACTGAGTGTACGAGCCAATAGGAAAAGCTGAATCATGTATTTGCATTAAATGAAGAAATTGATAAGTCATCTTAATGAGAGTGCCCTTTGTATTTAAATGGCTTTTGAAATCTTCTTTCTTCTTCCCGGTAATTTACACCGGCATCTTCAAATAGGACAGGCAGCGTGGAATCATAGCGGACAACAATTTCATTATCCTCTATGATGCATGGTGTATGTCTGTTCCCTAATTCAAAAGCAGCCTTTCCCATTTCAACCATGGTTTGAGGAGTAACTACATACACCTTTTCAAGAGAGGTACGGACAACAACCTGCACCTGTTCGTCTTCATACAAAATGTCACCGACCTGCAGGTTTTCCCCTTCTTCTAAGGCAATGGCTACATCTCTTCCTTCGGATGTCTTTTTTCTAATAATTCGTTTGCTAAGCTCTTCCCAGTCCAGCTCCAGCCACTCCTGGCTTTTTCCGCTGCTACTCTTTTCAGAAATGTTTCCCAATGTTTTTTGTACATACATAGCTGTCACCCTTCACCTTTTAAAATAAGAAATAACGCTGGGCCATTGAAACTTCTTTTAACGGCTCACATTCTATTTTTTCGTTGTTGACAAGTACTTCATAGGTTTCTGGATTAATGGAAAGTTCCGGGGTCTCTGTGTTGTTTTTCATGTCTTTCTTACCGATATCCCTGCATCCTTTTACTACCCCGATTTTCTTATTAAGTCCCAGCTTTTCATGAACACCATTGCCATAAGCACTTTGGGAGAGAAACGTAAAAGTGGAGCTGCTTAATGCTCTTCCATAGCTTGCAAACATCGGGCGCTGAAAAACAGGCTGAGGAGTTGGGATAGATGCATTCGGATCTCCCATTTGCGCATGAGCAATATGACCGCCTTTGATGATAATTTCGGGTTTCACCCCAAAAAAGGCAGGGTTCCACAACACAAGATCAGCCCACTTTCCATTCTCTATTGATCCTACTTCGTGGCTGATGCCATGGGTAATCGCAGGATTAATTGTGTATTTGGCAATGTATCTTTTTGCACGTTCGTTGTCATTAGTTTGTCCTTCTGTAAGCAAACCTCTTTGCTTCTTCATTTTATCGGCTGTCTGCCATGTACGTATGATTACTTCACCAACTCTGCCCATTGCTTGAGAATCGGAAGAAATCATACTGAGAACACCAAGGTCGTGAAGGATGTCTTCTGCTGCAATGGTTTCCGGACGTATCCTTGAGTCTGCAAAAGCTACATCCTCCGGAACATTATGATCAAGATGGTGGCAAACCATTAACATATCCAGATGTTCATCGATCGTGTTATGAGTAAAGGGACGAGTCGGGTTAGTGGAAGAAGGCAAAACATTCGGATAGGCTGCAATTTTCATGATATCAGGGGCATGTCCCCCTCCTGCTCCTTCCGTGTGATATGTATGAATCACTCTGTCCCCAATAGCATTAATCGTATCTTCTACAAATCCTGCCTCGTTAAGAGTATCCGTGTGAATCGCCACTTGGACATCAAGTTCATCAGCCACTGACAAGCAGGTATCAATGGCAGCGGGCGTAGTTCCCCAATCTTCATGAAGCTTCAAGCCTATAGCCCCTGCCTCCACTTGCTCTCGAAGCGTTTCCTTGCCAGAACCATTCCCTTTCCCTAAGAACCCTAAGTTAACTGGAAAGGCCTCAGCTGCTTCAAGCATTCTGTGAATGTTCCACTCACCCGGCGTGCATGTTGTAGCATTCGTTCCCGTTGCCGGACCGGTTCCCCCGCCTATCATTGTGGTCACTCCAGAAGAAATCGCTACCTCAATTTGCTGAGGGCTGATGAAATGAATGTGGGCGTCAATGCCTCCTGCTGTTAAAATCTGTCCTTCGCCGGCAATCACTTCGGTAGAGGGACCAACTATCATATTATCGTCCACTCCATCCATAATGTCCGGATTTCCACCTTTGCCGATTCCTTCAATTCGCCCATTCTTAATGCCGACATCAGCTTTATAAATCCCTGTGTAATCAAGAATTAAAGCATTTGTAATAATAAGGTCAAGGACCCCTTCTTCTCTTGTTCTCACACCATTTTGACCCATGCCGTCACGGAGGACTTTCCCGCCGCCGAATTTAGCTTCGTCTCCGTAGGTAGTGTAGTCCTTTTCAACTTCAATCCATAAATTTGTGTCAGCCAGGCGGACCTGGTCACCTGTCGTCGGCCCATAGGTCCCGGCATATTGTTTTCTGGATATTTTCATTATTACACTCCTTTGAACCCTTTTTCTTTCGCTTTCTGCACCGCCTCTTTAGACTTATCAAGGTCTCCCTCTGTTAAGGCATTTAACCCGAAAAATCTCTTATTACCTCCGCATTCCACTAATTCGACTTCTTTTTCTTCCCCGGGCTCAAACCTGACAGCTGTCCCTGATGCTACATTTAAACGCATTCCAAACGCTTCATCTCTGGGAAAAGATAAAAATCTATTCGCTTCGAAAAAATGATAATGAGAGCCCACTTGAATCGGGCGGTCTCCCGTATTGCTAACCCTTATGGTTTTTACCTTCCTGCCTTGGTTAATTTCAATAAAACCTTCCTCTGTACGAATTTCGCCAGGTTTCATACCACCATTCTCCTTTTTTATATGATTGGATTATGAACGGTTACTAATTTCACGCCGTCAGGGAAGGTCGCTTCAACTTGAACATTATCTATCATTTCTGGCACGCCTTCCATAACATCCTCGCTTGTAAGAACCTCTTTTCCGGTACTCATTAGCTCTGCGACTGTTCTCCCATCCCTGGCCCCTTCTAAGATGAAAGAACTAATCATAGCTACAGCCTCAGGATAATTTAGCTTTACCCCTCTATCCTTTCTTTTTTGAGCCAGCTCTCCAGCCATGAAAATCATCAGCTTCTCTTGTTCTATTGGTGACAATTTCATTTCCTTCACCCTCTCTTTTCATGAATATATAGTATCGAACTTTTATGTAAGAAAACTTACCTCAATTGCGTTAACTAAATTCACTTCCCTACTATAAATTTTACTGTATTTTGAAATAACAAGTAAACCTATATATTAAATATTTTGATAAATAATCTAACCTAAATACACTTTTCTTCAATAACCCATGGTAATTTAAAAATGTGCTAATTTTCACACTATTTTACATATGGATGGAGGCGTGTGTAGTTGAAGAAAGCAAACAAACCTTTGGTCATGCTTTGTCTTGCATTACTCCTTGCTGTTTTATTAACAGCATGTGCAGAGAACACCGATTCCTCTGCTGACGAAGCGGAAGGTGCAGATCCGGTACCAGAAGCAGGTGATGTTGAAGATTCAAGTACAGAGGACATTCCTGAAGCCGGAGAAGAAGTAGTCGTTGAGGACGATCAAATTCCCGTCGGCATCCTTCATTCCCTCAGCGGGACAATGGCTATGAGCGAAACATCATTAAGGGATGCAGAGCTCCTTGCTATTGAAGAAATAAATGAAGCAGGCGGCGTCCTCGGTAAAGAGCTTGTCCCTATTATTGAAGATGGAGCCTCAGACTGGCCAACCTTCTCGGAACGGACAGCTAAACTCTTACAGCAAGATGAGGTTCCTATTATCTTTGGAGGCTGGACTTCCGCCAGCCGCAAGGCAATGCTTCCTGTAGTTGAAGAAAATGACGGGTTATTGTTTTACCCGGTGCAATATGAGGGCATGGAAGCTTCACCTAACATTTTCTACTCCGGTGCAGCCCCTAACCAGCAGATCGTTCCTGCAGTAGAATGGCTCCTTGAAAACGAAGGGACAGAATTCTTTCTTTTAGGTTCTGATTATGTCTTTCCTCGCTTGGCAAACCAAATTATTACGCTTCAATTAGAAGCACAGGGAGGGACTGTTCTTGATGAACAGTACACCCCGCTCGGCCACACCGATTACAACACGATCATCTCAAGAATCCGCGACGAACAGCCGGAAGTTATCTTTAACACACTGAACGGTGACAGTAATGTGGCCTTCTTTAACCAGCTTGCCGATGCAGGCATTACCTCAGATGATGTAACTATCATGTCTGTAAGTGTCGCTGAAGAAGAAATCCGTGGAATTGGGGCAGATGTCCTTGAAGGTCACTATGCGAGCTGGAACTATTATCAAACGACGGATACCCCGGAAAATGAAGCATTCGTCGAGAAGTACAAAGAAGCTTACGGAGAGGACAGAGTAACTGGAGATCCTATTGAGGCCGCTTACTTCATGGTTCATTTATGGGCGGCAGCAGTAGAAGAAGCTGGCACGACAGACGTGGACGCTGTCCGTGAAGCCGCTGCCGGAATTGAAATTAATGCTCCGGGAGGTCCGATACAGTTTGATGGAGAGAATCAGCACGTTTATAAAACTGTTCGAATCGGCGAAATTCAAGCTGACGGTCAATTTGAGGAGATCTGGAATTCAGGAGAGCCTGTAAAGCCTGACCCATTCCTGGAAAATTATGAGTGGGCAGAGGGATTAAGTGATTTCGTGCCGGAAGAAGAATAAGCAGACGAAAAAAGGTAGCCTTGGTGAATGCCAGGGCTACTTACCTTCTATTTACCCTAAGAAGGAGGTTTCACTATTGGAAAGCTACTTAATACAAATATTTAACGGCCTGAGTCTCGGTTCGATCCTTCTTCTTATCGCCCTTGGCCTGGCAATTACGTTTGGTTTGATGAACGTTATTAATATGGCACATGGAGAGTTAATTATGATAGGAGCCTATTCAGCCTATATGGTTCAAATGTTTTTTATCACATATGTCCCTGCTCATCTCTTTGACTGGTATTTCATCCTGGCCATTCCTTTTGCATTTCTTCTTGCTGCAGGAATAGGCTTGCTCCTGGAACTCACTGTCATAAGACACTTGTACGGAAGGCCTTTAGACAGTCTCCTCGCCACGTTTGGTGCAGGCCTTATTTTGCAGCAGGCAGCCAGAACGATATTTGGAGCTCCCAATGTAGGGGTGGAAAATCCAAGCTTCCTCACTGGCGGTATCCAAATACTGTCTGTCACCTTACCCTATACGCGGCTATTTATTATTTTATTGGTGGCTTCCTGCACTTTTCTTCTTTACCTCTATTTTTACAAGACATCAAATGGCCGCCGCATTCGGGCAGTGATGCAAAATAGAGACATGGCTAAATGCGTAGGAGTCTCCTCTCGCAGAATTGACGCCACGACCTTTGCCTTAGGAGCAGGGTTTGCCGGTGTGGCAGGTACGGCTCTTTCATTAATTGGGCCTGTCGGTCCAACCATAGGTACCTATTATATTATTGATGCTTTCATGGTGGTAGTTGTAGGCGGTGTCGGTATGCTTGCCGGAACCATTGCAGGAGCTTTCGGGATCGGGATTTTCAATACACTATTTGAATACTGGACGAATGCTTCACTGGGAAAAGTACTAATTTTTGCTCTTATTATTGCCTTTCTTCAATGGAAACCGTCCGGAATTTTTTCACTTCGTACGAGATCCGTTGACTAATACCAAAAAAGGAGAAGTTTCCTATGCAACTATCACTTGTGAAGATGCTCGTGAGCAAACAAGGCATGTTCTTAATTCTAGTACTTGCCCTGCTGCTGGCTCCCCTTTTCTTATCCGATTTCCGTCTGAATCTCCTTGGCCGCTTTTTAGCATTAGCTATTTTGGTAATTGGCCTGGATCTTCTGTGGGGCTACACCGGTATCTTAAGCTTAGGTCATGGTATCTTCTTTGGGCTAGGAGCCTATATTACGGCGATGTATCTCTTGCTGGAATCAGCTTCTTCCAGCGTCCCTGATTTCATGATGTGGAGTGGTATTCTGGAGCTCCCCTGGTTCTGGTCGATTATGGAAAATCCTTTTATTGCTATCCCGCTGGCCATAATAGTACCTATGCTCTTAGCTGGAGCCCTGGGCCTATTTACCTTTCGTAATAGAATTAGAGGAGTTTATTTCACAATTCTTACTCAAGCTCTTGTGCTGGTGACAACTACGTTAATTGTCAGCCAGCAAAACTATACAGGAGGCACTAACGGGCTTACAGGATTTCAAACCGTTTTTGGATTTTCCTTAAACCAGGCATCCACTCAGCAAGCCATTTACTTTATTACAATCGCCTGCCTCGTAGTTGTCTTTTTCCTTTGTTCCAAACTGGTAAACAGTCGTCTTGGAAAAGTTTTAATAGCTATCCGCGATGGCGAAAATCGCCTTCGCTACTCAGGCTACGACGCCTCTGTGTTTAAGATTTTTGTCTTCTCTCTCTCTGCCGGGATAGCTGGCCTGGCAGGAATGTTATTTGTTCTTCAAGTTGGTATTATTTCACCAACCATGATCGGGATTGTGCCATCTATTGAAATGATTCTTTGGGTTGCTCTTGGGGGCAGAGGAACACTTATAGGTCCTGTGATAGGTGCTGTCATTACTAACTCTGCAAGTACTTTTTTCAGTGAATCCTATCCTGATTTCTGGCTGTTCTTTATCGGCGCTGTTTTTGTCTTAATTGTTGTGTTTTTGCCAGGAGGATTAATGTCATTAGGTGCTAAATTCAAAAAAGGAAGAGGAGATCAGTATGAAAAAGAAAGAACTGAGCCGACAACAGAGCAAAAAAATACTGCAGTGTGAGAACGTTTCTGTAAAATTTGATGACTTCTTAGCTCTTAATTCTTTTTCTTTCCAGTTAAAAGAACATGAGCTTCACTTTCTAATCGGCCCAAATGGCGCTGGAAAAACAACTTTCCTTGATGTTCTTTGCGGCAAGACCAAAAGCAGTGCTGGAAAGCTGTTATTCAAGAAGGAGTACGACTTATCGAAAATGAAAGAGTATCAGATTGCCCGTCACGGGATTGGCAGAAAGTTTCAAGCGCCGTCCATTTTCCCTCACCTTACTGTCTTTGAAAATTTAGAAGTCTCAATGAAACAAAAGAAAGGTTTATTCTCTATTCTAACTGCTTCTCTGTCCGACAGTGAAAACGAACGCATTACAAATCAATTACGTACGATAGGGTTAACAAATGAAAAAGATAAAAAAGCAATAAATTTGTCACATGGACAGAAGCAATGGTTAGAAATAGGGATGGTAATGATGCAGGAACCAGATCTTCTTCTGCTTGATGAGCCAATTGCCGGCATGACTGAAGAGGAAGAAGAAACCACCGGCCACCTTCTACGTGAACTAAAGAAGGAATGCTCTATCATTGTGGTTGAACACGACATGGAATTTGTAGAAAAGTATTCAGAAAGAGTAACTGTCATGCACGAAGGCTCACTCCTTTGTGAAGGAAGCATGAGAGAAGTTCAGCAGAATGAACAGGTAATGGAAGTATACTTAGGGCGCAAGGAGGTACCACCTTATGCTGCAACTTCGGGAACTTGAGGTCGCTTACGAGGAAAGCACCGTCATAAGAGATATTTCTCTTAAGGTAAAAAAAGGGCAGGTTGTATGTATCATGGGGAGAAACGGTGTAGGAAAGTCCACCCTTATCAAAGCTGTTATCGGCCTGTTAAAAGCTAAAAAAGGCTCCATTCATTTTCAAGATAAAAACGTAACTAAGACCTCACCAGACAAAAGAGCGAAGAGCGGCATGGGGTACGTACCCCAGGGGAGAGATATCTTCCCGTATCTTACGGTGTATGAAAATCTATTAATGGGTCTTGAAGGACGTAAGAATGCAAACAAGAAAATCGATAATATTATTTATGAATACTTCCCTGTCTTACGAGAAATGAAGAACAGGAAAGGCGGGGATCTCAGCGGAGGCCAGCAGCAACAGCTCGCCATTGCCCGCGCTTTGGTTGCCGAACCAGACTTCCTCTTGCTTGATGAGCCTGCTGAAGGAATTCAACCCAACATTGTTCAGGCCATTCAGAATGTCATTATTGACCTAAAAAAAGAAGGCAGCACCTCTATGCTCCTCGTTGAACAAAATTTCGACTTCGCCCAGACTGTAGGTGATTATTTTTATGTCGTAAACAAAGGTACCATCGTGTATGAAGGAGAGTCACTCATAGAAACAGAAGTAAGCAGATATTTAAGTGTGTAAGAAACTTGGTTGAATCTATAAAAACAGATTTTCGTGTGGTCACCCAGTCTTTCTCCCTCCCTTACCTTGTAGGGGAAGCTCCAACAAAATACCTCCAATAAAAGAGAAGCCTAATACAAAAGGCTTCTCTTTCTAATTACAATCTTTATACAATCCTACTTCTTTACATCCTTTACCGAATTTACCAAGGGCTCAAACCCTTCAATATGACACTCTACTATGTCTCCCTCCTTAATAGGAACAGCACCAGGAGTTCCTGTTGAAATAATGTCTCCAGGCTTCAACGTCATCACTTGAGAATGAAAAGATACCAGGTTCCAGGGAGTAAAAGTCATATTCGAAACGACATTCTCGCGGTGCACCTCTCCATTAATGATGGTCGCTACTTTTAAATCGTTTACCTCTCCTACCTCGTCAGGAGTAACGAGAAAAGGTCCAAAGCTGAAGAAAGTGTCAAAGCTCTTTGACCTGGTTAAATACCGTGGGTTTTTTTCAAGGATATCTTCAGCGGTCATATCTATGATTGTAGTAAAACCTGCTATGTATGCAGGCGCTTCACCTTCAGAAACATCTTTGCATTCTTTACCAATAATAACTCCCAGCTCCGCTTCCGCTGTGGTTCGAGACGATTGTCTTGGTATGTTAATCGTATCACGGGGCCCAATGATTGTAGTGTCAGGCTTCATAAAGCTGGCCGGCTCTGTACTAGGTGCTTTTTCACTTAAATCCGCAGCATGGTCTACGTAATTTAATCCAATCCCCCAGATTTTGCTTGGATGACGGTATAAAGGCTTAAACGTATATTCTTCCGCTGAGACTTCTTTTCCTTGCAGCTGCTCGCTGTTTTCTTTATACCAATGTCTTATTTCGTCCAGCTGTCCTTGCTGGATAATCGAAAACAAATCCGTTTCCCATTTTCCACCGCTCAACTCACTTACATCTTTCATAAGGACAGGCCCATTCTCTGTCATGACAGCTGCCTGTTCCTCACCGTTATGTAGAATTGTTGCCAATCTCATACTTGCTCCTCCTTTTGCTGCTCTTTGGTCATAAGCAGCCATACATAATGGCCATCCCTATAATTACTTCTCCTTTCCCTCCCATACACCTTCCTGCCCTTCTTCCAATTTCTATTCCATAGTCTTTTTCATTTCCAAAAATGCAGAAAAGCACACCAGTTGTCTAGTGTGCCAGTTGTTTACCAAACAGCAATATGACCATCTGCCCGTGAATCTGTCCCTCCTGTAAGTACTCCTGTTGCTGGATCTCTCCAAATAACCTGCCCTCGCCCAAATCCGGTTTCATCTACTGCTTTTTTAATCTGGTGACCTTTTCGCTCAAGAGACTGAGCAATATGGTCCGGAAAGTGGGGTTCGACCTCTATCGTTTTCTCTTCAAGCCACCGCCATCTCGGTGCATCTAATGCTGCTTGAGGGTTTAAATGAAAGTTGATCGTGCTGGTAAGAACCTGCAGATGACCTTGCGGCTGCATGAATGCCCCCATTACTCCAAAAGGTCCCACTGGCTGGTTCTCTTTTGTTAAGAAACCAGGGATAATCGTGTGGTATGTTTTCTTTCTCGGCGATAGAGCATTCATGTGTCCTTTATTCAAACTGAACCCATGCCCTCTATTTTGCAGGTTAATCCCTGTACCAGGCACTACAACACCTGAACCAAAGTCCATATAACTGCTCTGAATAAAAGAAACCATGTTCCCTTCATTATCAGCTGCGGCAATATACACTGTTCCTCCTTTTGGAGGTTCCCCCGCTTCAGGTGTCATTGCCTTATCACTTATTTTCTTTCTCCTTTCCTTCGCATATTCTTTAGAAAGCAAATCTTTTACCCTTACAGACATTTCATGTGGGTCGGTAATATAATGAAGACCATCTGCAAATCCTAGTTTCATAGCTTCAATTAATAAGTGATAAGTATCGACTGTTTCTTTTTCAGAGAGGTTCATATCTTCTAGAATGTTTAAAGCAAGAAGTGTATTTAATCCCTGACCATTAGGAGGGATTTCCCATATATCAAACCCTTTATAAGAGGTAGAAATAGGTTCTACCCACTCTGGCGTAAAATCCTCAAGGTCTTCTTTTCTAATTAAGCCGCCGTGATTTCTGGAGTAGCTGTCTATCTGGTCTGCAAGTTCCCCTTTGTAAAATGCATCTCCATTCGAATCCCCAATCTTTCGCAAGGTTTCCGCATGATCTGGCGCTTTCCACATCTCACCTGCTTCCGGACATCTTCCAGAAAGTGAAAACGTATCGAACCAATTTGAAAACTCTTCTCCTGTTAATACCTCTTTAAATAACTCATAAGACCTTTTCCAATACTTTGAAACTACCGGAGAAACGGGAAACCCTTCTTCTGCCAAGGAAATGGCAGGAGCCAATACTTCCTTAAACGGCAGCCGACCAAACTTTTCTGAAAGCTCGGCCCATGAACCTGGAGCACCAGGCACAGTGACCGGAATCAGCCCATGTTCAGGTATCTCCTTATACCCGGCTTCCTTTACCGCCTCCATGGACATTTTTCGAGGTGATTTCCCACTGGCATTTAAACCGTGGAGCCTTCCATCTATCCACACTAACGCAAAGGAATCCCCGCCCATGCTATTGGATGTAGGTTCCACTACTGTTAAAGCTGCAGCTGTAGCAATCGCCGCATCTACCGCATTTCCTCCCTTCATTAACATTTCTTTTCCTGCTTCTGCTGCTAGAGGATGAGAGGTAGCCACCATCCCCTTTTTTGCGAAGACTGGATTTCTCTTTGAAACGTAAGGCTGATAAAGAACGTCGCTATTCATACACTCACCCTCTCTTTTTAATACATGCTGCCGAGGATAGATCATTTTCAACTGGCTTGAGCCACTTACCACCAGGCCTGGTCGAAATCAGACCCTTGTTTTTTTCATACACTATTTCTCCGCTTGAAAACACTGCCGCAACACTGCAAGGAAAGGTCCGTCCTTCGTACACACTGAATTTGTGCTTGTCATACATATTGTCCTTGACTGCTGTAAATGCATCACTGGTATGAACAACTGCCAGATCTGCCTGCAAGCCAACCTTCAGTTCCCCTTTTATTTTATCTAGACCAAACCTCCTTGCAGGTGCCGAAGCTGTCCACTGGGCTACCTCGTGAAAAGGCAGATCATATATAAGAGCAAGCTCAATCATTGAAAGCAAAGTAAACTGCCCTCCATTAATGCCGCCCCACGCTGTAAACATATTATCCTGGTCTTTTAAATCAGGGGTACAAGGTGAATGGTCAGAAGAAACCATATCTATTTGTCCTTCCACCAGCGCCTCAACCAGTCTCTCCTGCTCATGTTTCTTTCTAAGAGGCGGAGCGCATTTAGCTATTGCTCCTTTTTGAGCGAGGTCCTCATGTGTAAATAGCAGGTAGTGTGGACAGGTTTCCAATGTAATATCTAATCCCTCCTGCTTTGCTTTCTGGATCTCCACGGCAGCCGCTGCACTGCTGATATGGACAAAATGCAGGGGACAGCCGGTTATCCTGGCAAATGAAATGGCCCGCTGCACTGCTTCAACTTCAGCTTCAATCGGACGAGAAGAAGCATACGCATCTGCGTCACTCAGCCCTTGGGATTCCTTTTCTTTCTGCAGTAATTCTACAATTGGTGTGCTTTCAGCATGAAGTGCCAAAACCTTCCCAAGCTGTGCAATTCTTCTCATACCTTTTAAGAGAGTATCATCATCTGCTCGTTCAAATTCTTCATTACCGCTTGGAGACATAAACGCTTTGAACCCGACTACTCCGCTCTCTGAAAGAGCTGACAATTCTTCTTCATTTCCAGGAACCAGCCCGCCCCACAACCCAAAATCTACAAGGGACTTCGAACCAGCTATACTCTTTTTTTCCTCAAACGCTTCCTTTGTCACCGTAGAAGGGATGCCATTTAAAGGCATGTCAAAAAATGTGGTGACGCCGCCTGCCGCAAGCATGGCAGAGCCAGTGGAAAAACCTTCCCAAACCTCTCTTCCCGGTTCGTTAAAGTGAACATGAACATCAATGGCACCGGGGAAAATGTATTGTCCTTGCGCATTCCAAATCTGCTCTGTACTTCCTTTCACTTCTGGTTCCAGAGCAGATATCAGGCCATCCTTAATTCCAATCTCGTAGTCTTTAACGCCATTTGGAGTAACCACTTTTCCGTTTTTAATGACAAGATGATAATCATACATCTTTTTTTCTCTCCTTTCGCGATAGAATTTTCTTTCTTACATGGAAAGGGAGACTTCATTGCTTTCTTTCGTATAATAGGCCAGGGCTGCCTGAAGTGCTTTTCCAGGTTTCACTTCTGCCCCGTGATAAAGCAAAACAGCTTCAAGCGCAGCAAGCACAAGGAGAACATTTTCTTTCCGGCAGCTGTATCCCATTGTTCCAATACGCCAAATCTTACCATGAAGAGGACCAAAAGAAGTGGCTATTTCCACGCCAAATTGCTCCAATAGCATGGTTCGTACAGAATCTCCATTAATTCCTTCCGGGATTTTTATACATGTTACCATTGGAAGCTTCCATTCTTCTTCCACAAACAATGAGAGCCCCATGGCCTTCACACCTGCTCCTAACGCTTGTTCATGAGTAAGATGACGATTAAACCGATTTTCCAGACCTTCTTCTAAAACCAGACGAAGCCCTTCATGAAGAGCATAAAGCATAGAAGTTGCTTCTGTATGATGGTTCAGTCTACGCGGACTCCAATAGTCCTGAAGCTGACTTAAATCAAAGTAATTACTTGTAATCTTAGGCCCATCAGACTGGTTTTGTTCATCTAAGGGAGTTGCAATTCCCTTTTCAACTTTCTTTCTAGACAGTACTACTTTTTCAATTCTTTCATTATATGTTACCGGGGCCATGCCCGATGGCACAGACAAACATTTCTGGGTCCCGCCAACAGCTGCATCAATGCACCATTCATCTACCTTTACCTCAGTGCCGCCAATGGTTGCCACCGCATCTACAACAAACAGTATATCTTGTTCTCGACAGGCTCTCCCGATTTCTTTCAAAGGCTGCATGCATCCAGTGGATGTTTCACCATGTACCATTGCCACAATATCCGGCTGAACATTTTTCATTACCTGAATAACAACCTGGGGATCAAAGACGTTTCCCCATTCACACTCTATGGTCGAAATTTCTCCCCCGTATCGTTCACAAATTTCCATAAGAAGGTGACCGAACCTTCCAAATACCGGGATAAATACTTTGTCTCCCGGTTTAATCACACTCGCAAGCACTGCCTCGATCCCAGAGCGGGAAGTCCCATCAACAGGAAAAGCCCACTTGTTTGTAGTTTGAAACACCTCTCGCAGCATGTCCATTGTCTTGTTCATAATAGAGGTAAATGCAGGATCAAACTGACCTAGAATAGGAGTACTCATCGCTCGTAACACCCGCGGATCCACTTCAACAGGACCGGGGGTCATAATTGTACGCTGTGGTGTTTGCAGTTCAGAATATGTCATTTTTCTTCGCCTCCCTTATCATATGCCATCTCGTATAATAACTCAGTCAGCATCTGGACTCCTTGTGTTAAATCCTCTGCCTTTGTGTATTCTTCAGGAGAGTGGCTGACTCCATTTACGCTTGGAACAAAAATTAAAGATGTGGGGCAATGAGTACCAAACAGCTGAGCATCGTGCCCTGCTCCACTAAGCATCTTTTGAAATGACAGCTGCTGCCTTGTTGAAACTCCGATGGCCTTTTCTTGTAAGAAAGCATCCATTTCCACTGGCTTCACGTCTGTCCATTGGGAAAAAGAAATGTTGACCTTCTTTTCCTGAGAAACGACCTCAAAATGTTGGAATATTTCCGCACAGACTTTTTCTAACATTCCCTCATCATAATGGCGAATATCCAGGGTGAACGACACTTCTTCCGCAATGACATTTGGAACATTGGGAGTAGCGTCAAGTTTACCGACCGTGGCCACCAAATGAGGATCAGCTTTCTGGACTTTGGCCGTAATATACGTAATCAGTTCCGCTGCAGTGGTCATCGCATCATGACGATCCTGCATCGGAGTGGTCCCCGCATGATTGCTTTTCCCTTTTATGGAAACAGTATAGCGGCGTTGACCGACAATATGAGTCACTACTCCAAGAGAATTACAGCTTTTTTCGAGAACACTGCCTTGCTCGATATGAAGCTCAATGAAAGCTTCTATATTTTCTCGGTAAGGCAAGCGATGAATTCCTCTCCCAAACCCTGCCTTGTTCATGGCTTCCTTTAAAGAAACACCTGATTTGTCAGCTATATGTGTTATGTCCTTGTCCTTATAAACTCCCGTAATGTTTCCAGACCCCCAGAAAGTAAGAGGAAAACGGCTGCCCTCTTCTTCACAAAGAGACACTACCTCGATTGTTTTTGAAGGGCGGCCGTATTTTCTGTAAAGGTGTTCCACAGCAAGGAAACTGGCAATGATGCCGTATGCGCCGTCGTACTTTCCGCCATTGACAACCGAATCTATATGAGACCCTGTTAATACGGTAGAATCAGCATCTATCGTTCCTTCAAGCCTGCCGAATAGATTTCCTGTATCATCATAATAAGTGTCAAGGCCACCTTCTTCCATTTTTCTTTTTAATGCTTCCTGTGCTTCTAACCACTCTTCGGAATATAACAATCTGGTGACTCCACTGCCTTTGTTTTCAGTAAAACCAGAGAGCCACTCGACCATTGCGTTCAACTGCTCGACCGGAAGAGGAAACGAGGTTCTTGAGTACACCTTCATAAAATCTCTCCTTTTTTATGTTAACTTTCTTAACAATGCCTTTGTATGTATTTCATTTTACTGCTAATATAAAAATTATTCATCGGTAAAAATAGCAGTTTTTTCGATTTTATTTATACAAAATAACCAAAAGAAATTTTACATACGTTACCTTTACTCACACGAAAGAAGGGATAAAGATGGATATAAAGGGTGTTATGGACCTGCCTTTGTTTAAAGAAGCACAAATGCTAGCAGGCGAAAGCGGAAATCACCGGGAGGTTTGCCACATTAATATGATGGACGCTCCCGACATTAGTGATTATTTAAAAAACGGCGATTTACTGGTTACCACCGCCTACCACTTTAAAGATGAACCTTCTCGATTACTGGGCTTAATCAGGCATATGGCAAGCTGCGAGTGTGCGGGGCTGGGGATTAAAACACAAAGATTTCTCCATGAGATCCCTGAAGAAGTGCTTTCCTTAGCTGATGAGCTCTCTTTTCCTATCATTGATCTCCCCATTGATGTCAGCTTAGGAAGCATTGTCAATCAAATCCTGAGTACTATTTTGAATAACCGCACAACAGAACTGAACGATGCTATTGAAGCCCAACACCAATTTACTGCACACATTGTGGGCGGAAAGGATTTAAAAAGCCTGCTTGGAAGAGTGTCCTCTATTATTAAACAGCCTATTATTCTATTAGATCAGCATTCAAAGCTTATCAGTTCGTCTCATGAGCCTTCTACTCTTATAGAAACTATTAAAACTATGTATATACAGAACTTTGATTTTTTACTTCCCGCTAATTCATTTTCCTGCTTTTCTATGATTTCAGAGGAGCACCACTCTGAGATGGTATCAGTGTTCCCAGTTTATACCCATGCAAGGAAATGCGGATACCTTCTTGTTCTCGGCGAGGAGCTTCTCAACAATCAAGGAATGGCTTTAACGATTGAGCAGGCGGCCAATGTTATTTCCTTTGAGCTAATGAAGGAAAATGCATTAAAGCAATACGAACAAAGGGCGAGGAATGAGTTTTTCAGCAACTTTGTGGAAGGGGTGTTTTCTTCCAAAGAGGAGATCATCAACCGTTCAAAAGAATTTCACCTTCAAAATGCAAAGAAATATATTTGTATTGTAGGAAAGTTGGATCGTGATGAAAAAGCAATTAGTTTCACCCAGTATCAAATGGAAACAGATACAGCCTATGAATACTTGGAAGGAGAACTTGCTGCTTTTTCTTTTCAACCCCATTTTTTTATTAAAGGAAACACCTGCGTCATCCTCCTTGAAGTGAATGATTATTCTCAGGAGACCAGTGCATCGGCTTTATCTACCCTTCAAACCATCCAACAGGGTGTCCAAAAACAGTTCCAGCGTACTCTTTCATTTGGAGTGAGCAATATATCCCATCAGTTCATTGAAGTGAAAGAGGCCTATGATGAAGCAGCTGATGCCCTGCAAACCGGCCAAATGTCCGGAAAGGCAAATTTCATCCAAACCTACCAAACGAAAGATATAACAGAGCTCCTTAGAATGATCCCAACAGACGATTTGAGAAAGTTTCATGAATACACTCTTCAAAAGCTTTCTGAACCAGAATATAAGGATCAGGGACTTTTACACACTTTATCTGTGTATCTGGAGACACACTGCCAAATCTCTGAAACTGCCAAACGTTTGTACATCCACCGAAATACAGTTATTTACAGATTGGAAAAGTGCGAGGAGCTTTTAGGAAAAAGTTTAAAAGATCCCGATACCTCCCTGAGATTAAGACTGGCTTTAAGAATACAAACTTCCTTGAAATTGAATGAATAATACGTAAAGCAAAGTAACATTGTATGTGCTTTACCCTGAGGGATTTGTAGTATGTATATAATCTTTTAAGTAAATTCAGTTAACTTGCATAATGACATCCCCCTCTCCCTCCTATATTATGTTACTAAAGTTAACACGACATTTACAGGCAGGTACAAGGAGGTATGTGCCCGAGTTATTTGCTGCACTTCCTCCAAGCCTTCATATCTTAGTCAGTGATGGCGTGATCACTGGAAGCATAGCGGCCATTTTACTTAATCTTCTTCAGCATCCGTTCAGGTAAAGTAGAGCTGCCTGTTCAAGAACAAAAAATGAGAGCGTAAATTACAAAATACAAGAGAGGAGAAATCCGTTTATGATGACCCTTGAACAGTTGAACAAACTTACCGTTGAAGAATTTACACAAGAGCTTGGTGAGGTCTTTGAGCATTCCCCCTGGATTGCCCGCAAGGCGGCTGAAGGCAGACCCTATACTTCAATTACCGACCTTCATCAAGGAATGATTGAAGTGGTGAAAGAAGCAGGCAAAGAGGATAAGCTTGATTTGATACGAGCTCATCCAAAGCTTGGGGCCAAAAAAAAGATGAGTATCACCTCAACTCAGGAACAACAAGGAGCCGGCCTGCACGATTTATCTACTGAAGAATCTGAAGAATTTTACAAATTAAACGAGGACTATGAAAAAAAATTCAATTTCCCTTTTATCTTTGCTGTAAAAGGAAAGACAAAAAGAGATATTTATGATTCTCTGCAAGAGAGGGTTACTAACAGTCAAAATGAAGAATTCGAGAAAGCTTTAGGTGAAGTATACAAAATAGCACTTTTTCGTTTAAAGGAAACTTACAAAGGAGATGATCATATGACTTCAGAATCCAGATTGATGACTTATGGAAAAGGGGACGTATTTGCTTACCGAACTTTTATGCCGCCCCTCACTGGTCTACAGCAAATTCCTGAATCAACTTTTGAAGGAAAAAGCAACACTGTATTTGGAGTAAACGCCTCAATAGAAATAGGAGGAAAGGCTTTTCTCCCTTCCTTTGCAGAAGGAGATAACAGTCTGGTTGTTGCCACAGACTCTATGAAAAACTTCATTCAAAGACATTTAGCTGATTATGAAGGATCCACTCTTGAAGGTTTCCTGGATTACACTGCCCGGCGTTTTCTTGAAAAATATACCCATGTAGACACTATTAAAATGACTGGGGTAGAAGTTCCTTTTGAATCAGCTGTGGGCATCAAAAACGGGGAATCCTCCTCTAGTGATCTTGTCTTTAAAAGGTCTCGTAATGAACAAGCCCGTTCTACAGTTTCATTAGAAAGAATAAATGAAAAGATGGAAGTGACCGGCCACTCCAGTGAAATTACTGACCTTCAGCTAGTAAAGGTGAAGGGCAACTCCTTTGTCGGCTTCATCAGAGACGAATACACCACTCTTCCTGAAGACGGCAACCGTCCTCTCTTCATCTACTTAAACATTGGCTGGACATACGAGAACCAACAAGACTCATTAGGAACCAACCCATTGAATTACGTTGCAGCCGAGCAGGTAAAAGATATCGCAAGCACTGTGTTTGACGAAATTGAATCCCCATCAATACAATATCTGATTTACCTTATTGGCTGCCGCGTCCTTGAAAGATTTCCACAGCTCAAGGAAGTTACCTTTCAGTCTCAAAACCGCACATGGGATGTAGTTGTTGAAGACATTCCAGGCTCAGAAGGAAAAGTGTATACAGAACCCCGACTCCCATACGGATTCCAGAGATTTAGTGTCACAAAGGATGACCTGAATACTTCAGCTAAAAAAGCTGTTACTAGTGATACTTATAAATAAGGAGGACGAAAAGTCATGAGCTCACTTACCACTCATATCCTGGATTTAACTCATGGCACACCAGCTCACAACGTAGAAATTCACCTTAGCCGGGTAATAAACAATCAAATAAACCCGCTTGCCGTGGCAGTAACTAATGAGGATGGGAGGCTTTCCGAACCTCTTTTATCAGAAAAAGACATGAAGAAAGGAGAATACGAGCTTCTTTTTCATATCGGTGATTACTTCCGAAAAAAAGAAATACAGGACAAAGACCCTCGTTTTTTAGATAAAGTTTCTGTTCGTTTTGGAATCTCTGACTCTTCCTCTCACTATCATGTACCCTTACTTGTCTCTCCGTGGGGATACCAAGTGTACAGAGGAAGCTGAACACATTCGCACCTTTAGAAAACACTCAAAGCCAATTGGGTGTTTTCTGTATTTCCCATTGAAAAAATCGCTTCCTAAAATGAAGAGCATTTAGTCCTTTCTTATTTTTTCAAAATTACCCAACCACAAATACAGGAGGTTACTTATGAAGCGATATTTTCAATTTGATAAGCACCAGACAAATTTGCGCCAGGAATCCTTAGCCGGACTTACAACCTTTTTAGCGATGGCTTACATTTTGTTTGTTAACCCCTTGATATTGGCGGACGCTGGAATGGATGAAGGGGCGGTTTTTACCGCTACAGCCTTAGCCGCCGCCGTAGGAACTCTCATTATGGGGCTTGTTGCTAACTATCCGATAGCTCTTGCACCTGGAATGGGATTAAACGCGTTTTTTGCTTATACAGTCGTGCTCGGAATGGGAATTGAATGGCAGCTTGCATTGTTTGGAGTTTTGGTATCGGGGATTGTTTTTATTATTATTACCCTGTTTGGGATAAGGGAAGCCATTATCAATGCGATTCCTGCAGAACTGAAATATGCAGCGGCCTCCGGTATAGGACTCTTTATCGCATTTATTGGACTGAAAAATGCCGGAATTGTTGTTCCTGATGAAGCCACAGCCGTAACACTAGGAGATATGAGCCAGGCAACCACTCTTCTCGCGGCCTTCGGTCTGGTGGTTACTGTTATTTTAATGGTTCGAGGATTTAAGGGCGGGATCTTTTATGGAATGGTTCTTACGTCTGTCGCTGGTATTATTGTCGGGTTGATTGACATGCCTTCACAAATTGTCGGCGCTGTTCCAAGTCTTGCCCCTACCTTTGGGGTAGCCGTTACAAGCTTATTTCAAGTAGAGTGGACGACCGCCTTAATGGTGCAGCTGCTTATTGTGGTGTTGACCTTTCTCTTTGTTGACTTCTTCGACACTGCCGGCACCCTTTATGCAGTCGCAAATCAGGCGGGATTTGTGAAGAATAACAAGCTGCCGCGTGCAGGGAAGGCTCTGCTTTCCGATTCCTCTGCCACCTCTATTGGAGCGTTATTAGGAACTTCCACTACTACCGCTTATATCGAATCTTCGAGCGGGGTAGCTGCTGGAGGAAGAACTGGATTTGCTTCTATTATTACAGCACTTTTATTCTTAGTGTCTATGTTTTTTTCTCCCCTGCTAGCTGTTGTCACCGACCAGGTGACGTCTGCAGCGCTAATTGTTGTTGGAGTGCTTATGGCTGCTTCTCTTGGGTTGATCGACTGGAAAAAACTTGAGATTGCTGTCCCTGCTTTCTTGACTGTAGTGGCCATGCCATTAACTTACAGCATTGCAAATGGGATCGCTCTTGGCTTTATCTTTTATCCTATAACTATGGTACTAAAAGGAAGATCAAAAGAGGTTCATCCAATCATGTATATTTTATTCTTTGTCTTTATTGCTTACTTTGCTTTCCTAGGTGAATAAAAAGAAAAGAGTCTCACAAAAGTCTAACTTTTGATGAGACCCTTTTTTTCGGCAGGCTCTGTAAAGGCAAATATTGATTTTTATAAGTATTTTGATTATTAATCACTAACCAACAACAAAATGTAATAAGACATTGTTATAAAAAAATGCAGCCTGACCCTTGTCTGGTTTTGACGTTACGATACTTGCGAGAGGGGAAAAAAACCACCCCAAAATGCGAGCAGCTATACTCGTTTCAGCTAAGCTAATGTACCCATTATTTGTAGAGTATGTTGTCTTCTAATTTATTCAAGCTCATACTTATAAAATTTTTTATCTACTTGTAACACTGGAAAACCCTTTGGTAAATCACCTAGAAGAATGCTTATAAATCCATTTTTTTCATAAAACCTGTGAGCAGCCAAAAATTGGGGTGTAGTTCCAAGATAGATTGCTTTGATTTTATGTTCTACAGCCCATTTTATTGCTGTATCTAATAACAAGCTTGCCGTTTTATACTTTTCTCCACGGTAATCTTTATTTACAAACATTTTTCTTAAAGCAGCTTCATTATTTCCTATATCTAAAAGACTAATGGTCCCAACTACAACCTCATTGTAAAGAGCTACCCAAAAGTTCCCTTTTCCCGACTGATAATATTCTTCTATAATAAACAAATCAGGCTGGTCATGTTTTGTTATTGGTACATTGTATTCTTTTTGTTGAATTTGAAGAATCAAGTCTAATACTTGAGCTTGTTTATCAAAAGAATATTCTTGAACATTAGGGAATTTCTCCATAAAACACCGCCAAATAAAAGTTTCTCAGTAAGTATAACTAATCGTATAATTTAATGTATTTTCAGTCGTTCGTTGAAAAGATCATCCACATCAAATGCTACCATAATCTAGTAAATAGTAAATAAATCTCTTTTTATATTACAACTATCAATGCCAAAACATCCTCCCTACGGGGTTCCAGGCAAGAAAAGAAAAAAGAAAGGAGAGCGATATGCAGATCACTCTCCTTTCTTCTGGGTGTTTTCAACAGCCCTGTAAACAGCACGTATAATTCCGGCATACCCTGTACAGCGGCAGATGTTTCCTGATAAGGCTTCTTTAATGTCTGCTTCTGAAGGTATTTCAATTTCTTTGAGTAATGCTTTCACCGCCATGATCATACCCGGGGTGCAATACCCGCATTGAAAGCCTCCTTCATTTAAAAAGGCTTCTTGAACGGGGTCCAGCTCTCCTTCTTCTCCCACGCCTTCTATAGTTGTAATAGTACCTCCATCGACTTGATAAGCAAGTACGAGACAAGCATTTACAAGCTCCCCGTTCAGAAACACCGAACACGCTCCGCAGCGGCCGATGCTGCAAGAAATTTTGGTGCCTGTAAAGTTTAATTCCTTCCTTAACATATCAATGAGTCTATAGGCAGGCGGAACTGTAAGATATACAGGCTTGTTATTAATAGTTAGAAAGATGTTTACCATCTGTTGTTCTGCTGGCGGCTCTTGCATTGCTAATTTTTTATCCATGACAGGACCCCCTTCTCATTGGAAACAGCTTGGAGCAATTCCTCTGATGATACTGGCAGCTTAGATACCCAGCATCCAACGGCATTTTTAATCGCAGCTGTAACAGCCGGTGATACTGCCACTGTTCCGATTTCCCCTACTCCCCTGGGCCCATATATATATCCCTCAGTCAGCATTTCTACCGCCTTTACATCCATGTCAAAAGGAACATCACTAATACTTGGCATCATATAAGAATCAAGATTGTCGGTTACATATTTGCTGTCAACCATTAAAGCCTCTTCAAACAATGTGTAGCCAAGCGCCATCACGCCTCCGCCTTCTATTTGCCCCGTGTATCCCAAATGACTTACCACAGGTCCTGCTGAGACAGCCTGGTCAAGATGGGTTACTTTTACCTTTCCAGATAATAGATTCACTTCCACTTCAGCAAATACACCGCTAAAGGTATATAAAAAATGACCTGAATCTATTTCATCTGGTGTAGTCGGAAAATCAAAACTTGTGTTTACCACGACAGGTTTACCGTTACACTGTTGCATAATATCTTCATAGGTCATCAGCAGTTTTTTTGAATCATCCTTCGTTATATAAACTCCGCCTTTTCCCAGGCTCAGTTGATGCTTAGGAATAGTTGTCACCTGTTCCGCCCGCTTTAGTACTTCTTTTATAAAAGTACCTTTCAACCTCTGAACAGCATGCCAGACCATGCTGGTTCCTCTTGAAGCTGTGGTTGAGCCCGAGGCTGGAACCGTATTGGTGTCTCCAATAACAATGTCTATATCATCTGATGAACAGCCTAGTTCCTCTGTAATAATCGTATCAATAACAGACAAAATCCCCTGTCCCACTTCTTCAAAACCAAAAGAAATTTCGATTTTTCCATCTTCCCGTAAGGAAAGCCTTCCTCCTGCAGGGTCAAGACGGCCGTACCCCAGGCCTCCGCCATGCATTGTAATAGCAATACCTGTTCCTTTTTTCTTCCAGGGTTCCTGGATTTCCTTTGGCTTTGAGACTCTTCTGTCTGACACCTTCTTAATCTCTTCTAATACATAAGCTGCTCCCTCTGTAAGAGCAATTCTTTGACCTAAAGGTCCTAAGTCCTCCTCCCTTCTGATATTAGCTTTTCGAAACACTACCGGGTTAATGTTCAGTTTCTCAGCTAACCGCTCAACTTGACCTTCTAGTGCAAACGTTACCTGATTGCCCCCAAAGCCTCTAAATTCACCTGCCACTCCATTGTTTGTAAACACCGAAATGCCATTTACTTCAACGTTTGGAATAATGTAAGGTCCCACTGCATGCTCGACAGCAAAATCTAATATCGCAGGACCCAGGGTAGAATAAGCTCCTGTATCGGCAACAATGTCCACTTTGTGTGCAAGAATTTTTCCTTCATCATTGGCCCCCGTCTTCATTGTAATTCTCATCGGATGCCTCTTAATACTGGAGATAAACGATTCCTTTCTTGTTTGGTGAATTTTTACAGGCTGCTTTGTAAGGAGTGCTAATATTGCAGCGTAAGGCTGGATATTCAACTCGTCTTTCCCGCCAAAAGATCCGCCCATTGGACTTGATACGACCCTGATCTTTTCTTCGGGAAGCGCAAGAATTCTTGATAATTGAAAACGATCTTTAAAGCCGTGCTGAGTCCCAATATATACTGTAATTCCTCCATCTGCTTCAGGAACAATAACTCCCCCCTCCGTATCCATGTAACCATGCAGCTGCCGGGGGAGCTGGTACGTCTCTTCTACTACTTCAGTGCATTGTCCAAAGCCGTCCATTACCGTCCCCTTTGAATACCCAGCGCGATGAAGGAGATTTCCATCTGGATGAAGCTTAGGGGCATCTCTATTTAAGGCTTTTTTGGGATCATCAATAACGTCCAACTCTTCATATTCTATCTCTATCAGATCCATGGCGTAGGCTGCTGCTTCTTCTGTCTCCGCGGCCACAGCCGCCACAGCGTCTCCCACGTACCTTACCCGGTCCTGACAAAATACAGGCTGGTCCGGCTGGACAATTCCGTAGCCATTTAGTCCAGGAACATCTTTATACGTAGCTACCGCTTTTACACCAGGCACTCTCTCAGCTTTTTCAGTGGAAATAGAAAGTATTGCTGCGTGAGGGTGCTCACTCCTTAGTATCTTTCCATAAAGCATATTTGGAAATGTGAGGTCACTCAAGTATTTCAGGTCTCCCGTTATTTTTGAAACCCCGTCAGGCCGCACTTTGTTTCGACTGATATGTGGTTCGTTTGCCGTCTCCATCCTATTCCTCCTTTCTTTTTTGCTCAATCAGTCTGTGAAACTCTGAAACCATAATATTTGCCGCTACTTTCTTTTTATAAGATGCCGATGAAAAAGGGTCTGACATTGGGCTGAATTCTTCCATCACGCCATCATAGAGGTCTTTCATGAGTAACGGGTGATAGACAGTATCTTCGAGCAATTTTTCACAGCCAACCAGCCTTTCAGGATGGTGGTCCCCTCCGCCACAGGCAAGTCGAATATTCTTTAGGGTCCCCATGCCGTCCTTTAAATCAAGCTCTCCAGAACAAGCTACGGTGAGCATCGAAGCAGTAAATGCCTCTCGGCGTCCTACTTTTTTGTAAAATCTAAAGGGTTTGTTCTGGACCTCCTCAAAAGGAAGACTAACACTTAGTAATAGACGAGAAGTTGGGTCTTGATCCTTACCATATATAGCATCCATGTACTCCTCAATTGGTTCGGTAATATATTCAGCCTCAATAAAATATGTCACTTTAGCCTGTAATACGAGTAATGCAGGTATAATGTCTCCTTTTCCATATGAGATATTCCCCCCAATGGTCCCGCGGCTGCGCACAGCTGGAGCAGCAACATTCTTTACGGCTTCGATGAAGAAAGGATAATGCTCCTTAAGGTCATCATCACGAAGACAACCAGCTAAAGTGGTCAAAGCTCCTATTTTCAAAAATGTGCCTTCTTCACTTTCTTCCTTTGTAATTCCTTTCATTTCCTTTATTTGTTCTAAACTGATCATATGCTTTGGCAGTGGGGTCCCCTTCTCTCTTTGAAGCTGAATAAAGGTTCCTCCCGCTATAAATAATGCATCTTCCTTATATTGGATCTTTTTTTTCCATGCTTCTGCCACCTTTGCAGGGGTCCAGACGATTGTGTAAAAAGGGTCTGTTTGATGTTCTGTTAATGGTTCTTCACTTCTTTTATCCATTGGTACTCTTCCTTTGTATCAATATCATAAAAATTTTCCCATTTGTCATTTTCTATCACCACTCCTTTAATTAAGGGATCATGACGCAAGACAGCCCGTGCACCTTGATCTCCTTGAAGCTTCATCAGCTTTGGAAAAAGATCTCTAGATAAAAAGATCGGAGGCTGAATTCTATCCTTAAAGCTTGCAGCTGCATATTGATTAGCGCTTCCCACCGCCTCTCTGCTTTGAATGATCACTTCCTCTAAAAGCGATAAAGATAGAAAGGGCTGGTCTCCAAGTAATACGACTGCACCATACACTTCCTC
This sequence comes from Thalassorhabdus alkalitolerans, assembly GCF_042656525.1. NCBI lineage: Bacteria > Bacillati > Bacillota > Bacilli > Caryophanales > Bacillaceae > Thalassorhabdus > Thalassorhabdus alkalitolerans. The sequence goes on along the minus strand of NZ_JBHSOZ010000008.1, from coordinate 75,009 downwards.
TGTTTCCGCCTTGTTAAGTCCTGCTCGTAAGGAATACGCCTGCCCCAAGTCAGTCTGTTTTGCTTTTACCTGAGTCCACCGGCTTCGGTAAAAAGGGGAAAAAAGCAGGGGGTCTACCCACTCCAACTGGTCCTTTTCATCTGTAACAACCAAAATATGATCAAGACTAGAATCTAACGCTGTTTTTAAGGAGAGACTGCCTATCGATAACTGACCTAAGAAAAGAGCCAGCTTATTTTCACCCATTCGGCGGCTTTTGCCGCCCGCAAGCAAAATACCTATGACCTTGGGTTTCATTAGGTAGAAACCTTCTCATGCCCTGGCGTTTTCTTAACAACTTTTACTAGCTCAGCCGCAACACTAAGAGCGATTTGCTCCGGCCCCTCTGCGCCTATATCAAGCCCTATAGGGCTGTGAATAAAAGAGGGAACATCCTTTTTCTCAAGCAAACGGGAAGTTCTTGATTGGGATCCAAGCACCCCTAAATAACGCAGCGGCTTATCTTTCACGTGAGATAAAATTTCTTTATCTTTATGAAAATTATGAGTCATAAGAATCACACTATCTTTGGGAGTAAAGGTGATCTGTTGCAAAAGATCTTCAGGAAACCCAGTCATAAGATTGACTGCCTCTGGAAACCTTTCTTTTGTACATAAAGCCGGCCTCCAATCAGCTACAGTAACAGTAAAGCCCGATTGGTCAGCAAAGGATGCCAGCGGGACCGCATCAGGCCCTGCACCAAAAATAAATAACCGTGGTTTAGGCTGAAAATATTGAAAATAAACCTCAGTCAGCGGATCCAGGCTCAGTTGCTTACCACTTTTAAGTCCTTCTTTTGATGCTTTGTCCCTCAATTCCTTAAGAGAGTCAATATGGCGGTCAATAACCCAATCTCCAAATACAACGTCATCGTCAGTTAAAAAGAAGCATTCTGCCCGTTGTTCCTCAACATCTATCTTTTTTCCCATGAGCACTTCTTTTCCCTTCGCCAACTGGGACCCTAACATTTTCAGCTGTTTTAAAAAAATATCATCGAGGGGTTCTAGAAGAATTTCAATCTTTCCATTACAGCCTGAGCCTTCCCCCCAAGAAATTTCATCACTGTTTCTCATGTCATAAACAATTTTTGTGGACCCTCGAGCCAGAACACTGTCTTTGCGAGCAAGGATGTCCTCCTCAAGGCACCCCGCACTCAAAACACCAATTTGAGCTCCGTCTCCCTTGACAAGCATCGATGTTCCTTCTTTTCGATATGCCGATCCTTCAACATGAATAATGGTTGCAAGCATTGCTCTTTGAGAAGAGGAATCAATTTCTTCCAAAACCTCGTAAATTGTATCCATCCTTTGCTCCTCCTTTACGTGTCCTGACCTCTTCTTTTGCTCCCTATGCTCTTCTAGGCAAGACTGGGCATTTTCGCAAGCAATCGTTTTATTGACTCATTTGATTTTGTTAACACTTCTTCTTCATCAATGTGTGTAAGCTTTCGCTCCTCCATGACGATGTCACCGTTAATCATTGTCATTTCCACATCTTGGGCACTAGCTGAATATACAATTCTGGAGATAGGATCAACCGTCTCTGAAGGATAAGAATGAAACTTCTTTAGGTTAACCATAAAGAGATCTGCTTTCTTTCCTTCTTCTAAGCTTCCAATTTCATCTTCCAAACCCACTGCTTTCGCCCCGCCAATTGTGGCCATTTTCAATACTTTCTCTGCCGGCATCGCTGTCGGCCCGTGGTAAGGTTTGGGGAGAAGAGCGGCAAGCTTCATCTCTTGAAACATGTTGAGTGTGTTATTACAAGGAGCTCCGTCTCCTCCAAGGCTGACCTGAATTCCTTCTTCTGTCATGCCGTATACATCCGCTATGCCAGACGCCAGTTTCAAGTTAGAACCAGGGCAGTGAGTGACCTTTACGTTTCTCTCCTTGATAATCTGCTTTTCTCTTTCGTTCAGCCATATGCAATGAGCCAGAACCAAGCGTTCATTTGCTAATCCAATATGGTCAAGGTACTCTACATTTCTCATCCCGCGCTGTTCTTCCACGATTCTGATTTCGTCCTTGTTTTCCGAGGCGTGAGTATGAACAAGAACATTATAAAAGTGTGATAAGTCTCTTACCTCAGTGAGCAAATTCTCTGTACAGGAGACGACAAAGCGCGGACAAAAAGCATATTGTAGACGTCTCCCATCATGTCCATGCCATTTTTCAAGCAGTTGAACACTATGTTCAACTGAATGCTTCGTGCTCTCTAAAAGCTGAGGCGGCAAATTATCTCCTAAGTCCATCATCACTTTTCCGGATAAGGCCCTGATTCCCGACTTCGCCATAGCTTGAAATGCGGCTTCAGTGTGGTTTACAGTTTCCATATCCACGACTGTTGTTGTGCCCCCCTGAATTAATTCTCCTAGTCCCAGCATGGCAGAATAATAAAGTGATTCACTGTCATGTGCTGCTTCTAGAGGCCACAGCTTGTTTTGCAGCCAATCCATCAGTTCCATATCATCAGCTTGACCGCGAAACAAGGTTTGGCATAAGTGAATGTGGGTCTGAACAAAACCGGGAAGAATGGTTTTTCCTTGTGCATCTATAACTTTCGTCTCCGGCCTTGTTACTTCTGTTAAGTCCTCTCCAATCTTTTTTATTTGCTTTCCTTCTATGAACAAATCACCATAAATAATGTCCATGGATTCATTCATCGTAATAATTTCTGCATTCTTTATTAAAGTGCTTTCCATGCAAGTTCCTCCTTTTTCGCTCTTTAAGCGGCTGTTAACTTATCTTGGTTTTCTCTGATGGCAGGGTATCTAATGTTTCTCGCTGAACTGCTTTTTCCTGCCGAAGGTAGTAGTAACTAAAAAGCCCTGCCAGGAGCAGGTAACCTGCCATAAAATCAGGTGCAGCAGCCACCTGCAGTTCAGATGCATGCATAAATCCTAAAAAGGATAACAAAGCACCTATTAACGAAAAAATTGCTGCTTTTCCAAAATGCTTGTCGGTTATAAAAGCTGTGACTGCCCCTAAAACGATTCCGGTGAACATTGCTCCTTCTCCTAAGGGAATAATTCCAGTGGAGAGCTCTTGTACAATATCGCCTGCATCACCTTGAAAGTTTGTCATTATATAATTTGCAAAATAAGGGAGCATGGCAATAGCCACAGCTGGGTAATATTTTGTATGGTTATTCTGAAACGCTGTGGATACCATGGAGATGCCTACGAATACAAGGATTGGAGCGATAACAGCCACGGGAATGATCTCAGCCATCGCAGCAATTAGACCAAACATGGCTGCTGCGGCATAAACGATCCCATTTAAGATGCTGTATCCACGCCCAGCTCCCATCCATTTTGAGCCCACAGATGCTATATAAACGGTTGTTGGAAAGATCCCTCCAAACAAGGCACCTATCATTGTTCCTGCTCCATCAACCGCCTGGCATTCACGCACATCATATTCATCGCCCTCTACTGCCATGGCCTCTACATTATTCATGGTCTCTATTGCGTTATAAATCGTAATCGGGACAAGAACTGCTAATAATCCAATCAATCCAGTAAAAAGGTAAACCATACCATCAAACGCAGCTAAGGTAGGAAGAAGGGGGTAAAACCCCACGTTGCTAAGGCCTTCGGTAATATTTCCTGCACTGTGCTGGCCAAGAAGAAAAGCTAACAATGTCCCAATGACAATAGCGAACAATGAAGAAGGAATATTAAATGGCATTGATACTTTTCCAATGAACCCTAGAAGAATAATTCCAAGTACAAGTATTCCTATCATAGGCATTTCAAGGGTGGCAAAAAGCATTTCGCCAGCCACAAAGGTAAGAGCTACCCCTGCCAGAGCTCCAAGCATCGCCGGTCTTGGTATGTTTTTTCTAACCCATTTTCCAGCGAAGCTCACAACACACTCAATCAGTCCGCTAAGAAAAGCTGCCGCAACTGCTATCCTCCAAGCCAATTCCGGATCATTGGTTAGAGTGTATGCTGGCAGAGTAACGCCAAATAAAAAAACAAACATCACGGGTGTGCTAATTCCATAAGAAAGAGCTGTAACATCAATTCTGCCCTCTTTTTGTGCCAGCCTCTTTGCCGAATGTGCATAATATAAATTTCCTGCTAACACGGCAACAGCTGCTCCAGGAATCACTTGACCAAAAACAATGCTTGCTGGAAACCCCATCCCTAAAAGTGTGACTGCGATGATAACAAAGTTAGCCAGGTTATTTTGAAATAAAGCAAAGAAAGCATCAATGTCTTGTTTTTTAAATAAGGGATAATGGACTATCTTTCCATCCATTTGTTATATACCTCCTTCACTTCAATCATTTGCATACTCATTCTCCTAAGCAGATTTTTGGTTTTTGGAACAAAAAAACCGGAGAAATGCATAGCCAAATACGCTAACATCATTTCCCCGGTTTCTTCACCTCTCCGGCAAGCAGAGAGGAAGCTCCCGATCAATCTGTGGATAAGAAAACAACCGTTACAACAGCTCGTTCTCCTATACCTAATCGTGCTATCGACTTATCTTGCCTTTATTGTAAAAAATAGTTTATTGCCTGTGTGAATTTACGTAAGAAATGCTTACACTCTTTTTATTGCTTTTCTGTTAAGTAAATGACAGCCACTGCTTCCTCACTCTTAGGGTCAAAATCTTTAAGGATGGTTTTTACTTTTAGATTCAACTGGCTCCCCAATTCCTTTTTTAAGCGTTCTTTAAATTCTTGAATAAGAGTGTAATCAACTGATAATGTAAGCTCGGGATGCTTCTGTCCAATCGCATGCAAAGCCTGCACTCTTTTGTGCAAGCCAAAAATAATAATTTTATCCTCTAAGACCTCAATTTTTTGCTTTCTAACTCCCAGGCCATACATCTCCTGGTTAACCTTATTATAAATTTGAGCAATGGTTTTCTTCATGGATTTCTCTTGTGCAGTTGAATGTGGCAATGTAAATCATCTCCCTGCTCATACTGTCTACATTATAGGCTTTGGCCTTTATTACAGTAATATCTTTGTAAGGTTTTCTTCTATAATTTCTCTTGTCTACCAAGTCCAAAAAAAAGACATGCCCTGTCCTAGGCATGCCAATTCCTTACTCTACTTTTTCTTCCTGTTCTTTAACCCGGTCCAATGTCATTTGATAGCTGTCGTTTCCATAATTTAAGCAGCGCTTCACACGAGAAATCGTTGCTGTACTCGCTCCGGTTTCTGTTTCAATTTTGTGGTAGGTATATCCTTGCTGAAGCATACGTGCTACTTCCAAACGCTGGGCAAGAGATTGAATTTCATTTACAGTGCAAAGATCGTCAAAAAACTGGTAACATTCTTCGAGATCACGAAGGGATAAAATGGCGTTAAACAGTTGGTCGAGCTCTTTTCCCCTTAACTTATCAATTTGCAATGAAGGACACCTCTTTCATCCTGATTCTCATGTAATCTTTCTGTCTTATGGGCTTAGTTCTACTGCGTGATCTACTCCTGGAGATGAAGGGACAATGTTAATCCAGGTATTTCCCGGTACAAGCGGAACGGTCTTGCCATTTTTCACAGGCAAAAGACGCCCGTCTATGTTTTTCCACTCCACATCATAAGCTTGTCCCTTTTGAAGAAGGATTCCATTTCCTCCAGTTGACAGCTCAATACTTCTTCTTCCTTGTTCGTCCACTTCTTTATGAGGGGCTTCCAAAATAAGAATGTTAGATATAGTAATAGGCTCCTGTGTCTCTAAGTCGATATCTTTCTTATTATCCGTGGCCCGTAAATATGACCCTGATTGCTGATCAAAAGTATAGGTAACATCATATTGGTCCAAGTAATTGATTTCAGCTTTGGAAGCCTCGGCAGTCTGCTCCAATGTTTCTTCCTCAGCAAATGGAAGGGGCCTAACCTCGTACTCTGCTTCATAACCCTTACTCGTAAGCCCGGATAGTGCATCGATATAAGAAATATAAGAATTATGCGGCGCAGACCGATCCGATGATCTTTGAAACAGCGTTCCGTCATGATGAAGTCCGCTTAGATAGGGAGCTGCGTTGTTTTCGAGCATCCTTTCTGCCTCCGGGCTCCAGCCATGTGTAACAAAGAATGCATCAAAACCGTTAGCCAGGTCAATATGGTATCCTCGAGCACTGCGTACCGGACCTATTCTAACTGGCTGCTGACTCTGATAAATAGCAACAAACCTAGTGACCGCACCTTCACTTAATACTTCGTATACAACATCCGCATGCTGCAGTCCGGACTGAGGCCGCGCTTCCGGATGGTTATTAATGATAACTGCAAGAGGACGGTTAACAATGTGAGAATCTGCTTGTTCCCCGGTTAAAGGGTAAATAACACTGTCGTCACCCTTTTCTTGGGAACGAGCTTCTTTGCTGCTGGAAAAAGGATCATAAGGGTTTTCACTATTACTTCCTGTTAATCCAGCCCACAATACGACCGCCGCTCCAAGGAACGTGACACTAATAAAAATTATGATCCACTTTGTCATCTCGTTCCAACCTTTTCCGAGTTTCAAACTTACTTTTATAGTTTAACGCATAATCGAAGGAAAGAGTACACTTTTCTTATGAACATCATAGATTCCTTTTTGAGTGACCCGGATATATGGCAAATGCGTGGAAGAAAAGAAGAGAACACTGTAAATAGGATCGTCATGAGGGTATCCTCGTTCCTTTAATGCTTGTTCCAACTGCTCATGCTGCTCCATGACATTTTCCATACATTCCAGTGACATAGCACCAAACAGGGTCAAAGGCATACTCATAACTACCTCATCATTTTCCACCAGGAACATGCCGCCATTATGAGTTTTAAGCTCTTTAAAGGCACGGAGCATATCTTTTTTGCTTTTCCCTATAAGAACTACGTCTCCAGTATTGGAATAAGTGGTAGCAAACCCCTGAACATTTGTTGCAAACCCTTTGATAACCGTGTTAATTCTCCACTTTCCATGACGATCAATCATAATAAAATAACTTTCATCATGTTCTGAAGAAAGGACATCTTGCGTGGCGTCCACAGTAACCTGATAAGGCTTCAAAATCACTGAGTTAACCAGTTCAAGTCCCATAGGCATGGAGAAAGTCAAGTCTTCCTCTGTTAGTGTCCAGTCCACTAAAAATGGATACACTCCATGCTCCTCCCAGGAGAAATGTTTATCTGGATATCTGCACTCTCCCTCGTAAAGGACCCACTTACCTTTTGCTAAAACTGAGCTCGGCAGGGGATTTTCCATATCATCCAAAATATTCAAATGAGCTATTCTTCCAGGTGCGACCATCCCAATTTGGTCGTCTATGGAGTAGTGCCTGGCTACATTGTAAGAAGCCATTTCATACGCATCAATTACAGGGACACCCTTTTCAATTGCGATAGCAATCATATTATCAATAACCCCGTTTTTGTAAAACGCCGGGGTAGAACCATCAGTGGTGAATATAAAACGGCTGTAATCTTTTACTTCACTCTCCTTAAGATCCTCTAAGATCTTTGGCAAATCAGGGCGGATCGATGAGTAACGCAATGAAGTAATCAGCCCTAGATCCAGCCTGCGTAAAGCCTCTTCTCCCGTCATTGCTTCATGGTCGCTATTTACTCCAAGAACAGACAACTGTGTTAATGTCCTCTCAGAAGCTCCCGGAAGATGCCCTTCAATAGGCTTATTGATCTCCTTTGTGTATTGCATCCAATGTAAAATCGTATCATCACCGTGCATCACTTTCGGCCACCCTGTGAGTTCCCCTCCCTGCAGGACAAGAGGATGATCCAGCCATGCCTTCATGTTAGAAGGTGAAAATAAGGAATCTTCTTCCTCCATTTCAGTCTGTGCATCGTATCTGCACCACCAGAACATGCTCGTTGGCAGCTGGTCAAGCTCCTCTATCAAAGTAAGCGCTTTCTTTTTTTCAATATTCAAAAAGAAAAACATGTTGTCGTTAATGAGGGTCGTCGTTCCCCGTTTAGATGCATACTCAGCAAGGGTATGGGGATTATATAATTGAAACGGGTGTGCGTGGGGTTCTATATAGCCTGGTACTATGTATTTATCAGTACAGTCTACAATTTCGGTGTTCTTTGTATTAGCGGGAAAATCTTTCCCCACATAAACAATCCGGTCTTCATAAATCCAAATGTTCCCCTTTAACCAATCCTTACGAGGACTGCTTAAATACGTAGCATTTTTCAAAACCTTTGTGGGAGGTTTCTCTTCTCTTATAACAGAAAGCTGCTCACGCAGCATTGGTTTCGTCCATCGAAAAAGCTGTGCTGCCATGTCCACCACCTGCTTTCAATTGTGTAAAATATCAAATTAGTATTATGGGAATGTATGGTAGCATTATATCACATTTTCGTCCATTACCTTACGAAAGTGTGCCCTCATCTTATCATGTTCCCATATAGAAAGGAAGGTCTTTGTCATGAAATCCAACATAGGAATTTTGAATGCATTATGCAGAATTACCTGCGGATTAACAGTACTGGCTTGGGCAACAGCTAAATTAACAAAGCGTTCGTCCAGTTCAATGTATTTGTTAGCTGCCATGATGGGAGCTATGAAGGTAGGAGAAGGGATTACGCGTTTTTGCCCAATTACAAAAATGGTTCAGGATACTGTACAAGAAGCTGACAGCCAAAGCGAAGGACAGTCTGAAACCGGTCCTTCCATGAATCAACTTTAATTAAAAAAGGGACCCGTTGCCGGGACCCCTTTTTTTGTTAAGAATGTTTGCCGGCTTCATGAGGAATCCTGATAGCAAGGAGTGATAATATGTTTAATGCTTACTGGGAGTATGTCACCCATACATTATTTGTTTACTCAATGCTCATTGGTTCTCTCATGGCCGTTGGAGCTGTATTTGTTAAAAAGAAATACGTGAAATAGCTTTCTCTCCAATATCTTTTCGATAAAAAAGGTGTTGTTCTTCAAGTGTGCTAAGTTTTTTATACGTTCTTTGTTGGGCTTCTTTTAATGTTGGTGCTTTTTCTGCATGCAATAGCACACGGCCGCCTGAGGTAACCAGGCGGTCCTTTTCTTTTTTAACCCCTGCATAAAAAGTGTACTCACCTTCCTGGAGACCAGTGATCTCGTGTCCCTTTTCGTACGAACCAGGGTAGCCTTTCGCTGCCGCCACTACCCCCACTACAGCATCTTCCGTCCACTTGATGTCCGGCTTATACCCATCAAGGATGGAAAAGATGATTTCACATAAATCAGACTCCATTCTCGGTAAGACTACTTGTGTCTCAGGGTCCCCAAACCGTGCATTAAACTCAATTACCTTAGGCCCGCTGGTTGTCATCATTAAGCCTGCATATAGAATTCCTGTAAAAAACCGGTTTTCTTCGACAAGAGCATCCGCCATTGGCTGAAGAACTTCCTCAACTGCACGCTGAACCTCAGTTTCGTTAAACTGGGGTACCGGACTATAAGCGCCCATTCCGCCAGTATTAGGTCCCTTGTCTCCATCATAAGCACGCTTGTGATCCTGAGAACCAACCATTGGAACTACCGTATGGCCGTGAACAAATGCCATTAACGAAAGCTCCTCACCATCAAGGTATTCCTCAATGACCACCTGGGCGCCGGCTTCTCCAAATTTATCATCTAGAAGGATATCCTTAAGACTTGCGACAGCTTCTTCTTCTGTCATTGCCACAGTCACGCCTTTTCCTGCTGCCAGTCCATCGGCTTTAATGACAATAGGTGCTCCCTGCTTCTTCACGTAAGCAGCTGCAGCCTCATACTCTGAGAAAACCTCATAATATCCTGTCGGGATCTGGTACTTTTCCATTAATTCCTTAGCAAATGACTTGCTTCCTTCAATAAGAGCGGCTTCTTGAGTCGGGCCAAAAACAAGAACATTCTCCTGCTGAAGACGATTAACCAGCCCATCAAGAAGTGGAACCTCAGGACCAACAAAGGTCAATCCTATCTCGTTCTGTTTAGCAAACTCCACAATCTGATCCTGCTCACTTTCCTTAATAGGCACGATATCGGCTACATTGCTCATCCCATCATTTCCAGGCGCCACGTAGACTTTGGTTACTTTTTTACTTTGCGAAAATTTCCATGCAAGAGCGTGTTCACGTCCGCCGCTGCCAACCACTAAAACGTTCATTGCACTCACCCTCCTCGTTATCCCCTTACTAACCTCTTACTGCTCCACTACCTAATGCCTTCTTAATGTTTGAAATGACGCACTCCTGTAAAGACCATCGTTATGCCCAGCTCATTAGCTTTCTCGATGGATTCTTCGTCTCGAATAGAGCCTCCTGGTTGAATAATCGCAGTGACACCTGATTTTCCTGCCTCTTCCACTGTGTCCTTCATTGGAAAGAAGGCATCAGAGCCCATGGCACTTCCTTGAGCATTCTCCGCGGCTTGTTCAAGGGCAATTTTAGCAGAGCCTACCCGGTTCATTTGCCCTGCTCCCACACCCACGGTTTTCTGGTCTTTTGCTAACACAATGGCATTAGACTTTACGTGCTTGACGACTTTCCAGGCGAGCTTCAGGTCTTTCCATTCTTCCTCAGATGGCTCTCTGTTTGTTACAACTTTTATCTCTGCGTCTTCAAAGCCTTTTACATCTTCTTCTTGGACAAGGGCTCCCCCGTGCACTGTTGTAACTTTTCTTTGGGCTTCACTGCCTGTATCTTTCAGGTTAATCGTCAATAGGCGAAGATTTTTCTTGCCAGTTAGAATTTCCTTAGCCTCTTCTGAGAAAGAAGGTGCAATAATGATTTCAAGAAATATCTCTTTCATCTGCAAAGCCGTGTCTTCGTCCACTTCCTCATTCACAGCGATAATACCGCCAAAAATGGAAACAGGGTCTGCTTCATAAGCTCTTTCAAATGCCTCCTTAATGGTCTGTCCCACACCAACCCCGCAAGGGTTCATATGCTTAATGGCAACAGCGGCAGGCTCATTAAATTCCTTTACAATGGACAATGCCGCATCTGCGTCATTGATATTGTTATATGAAAGCTCTTTTCCGTGAAGCTGTTCGGCATTGGCAATAGAGCTTTCCGGCCCTAAAGGCTGTTTATAAAAAGCTGCCTGCTGATGAGGGTTTTCTCCATAACGCAAATCTTGTTTCTTTTCGTATGTAACGGTATAGGATTCAGGATACAGCTCTCCTGTTTCTTTTGTTAAATATGTGGAAATCATAGCATCATAAGAAGCGGTATGGCGGAACACTTTTGCTGCCAGGCGCTGCTTTGTTTTGCTGCTGACTTCGCCAGTTTCTTTGATTTCTTCAAGAACGATCTCGTAATCCTCCGGGTCTGTTACAACTGTAACGTGGCGATGGTTTTTGGCTGCTGCCCTAAGCATTCCAGGTCCGCCGATATCGATATTTTCAATGGCTTCTTCAAAAGTGGTTCCTTCTTTGGCGATCGTCTCTTTAAAAGGATATAAATTCACAATAACCAGATCAATAGGTGTAATATTATGCTCTCTTAGTTGATCTAGATGCTCTTCTTTCTCACGCATAGCCAAGAGTCCGCCATGGATCGCAGGATGAAGGGTCTTCACTCTTCCATCTAATATTTCAGGAAAACCTGTGACTTCAGAAATCCCCGTAACCGGTACATTTGCTTCTTCCAATACACGTTTGGTTCCACCGGTAGAGACTACTTCTACACCTTCCTGAACTAGCTTTTTAACAAAGGGTACAATCCCCTCTTTGTTCGAAACACTTACCAATGCTCTTTTTAAACTCATGTTGATGTCTAGCTCCCTTCATGACTTTTGAATAATACAAGTGAAAATGTTGTAAAAAAGAAAGCCCGAGTTGGGCTGAAAGTTACAAAAGTTTTTAGTGATATTCACTTACATTTTGTCGTTCTAAAATGTTCTTCAAGGTTTGGGGATAGAGCCTGTGCTCTACAGTCTGAATAGCTTTCGTTACTGTCTCTCTATTGTCATCTTTCTCTATGACAATTGCTTCCTGGGCTATAATCGGGCCCGTATCCATGCCATCATCAACAAGATGGATGGTGACTCCCGTAACCTTAACTGATGCTTGAAGTGCTTGCCCTATCGCATCTTTTCCAGGAAAGGACGGCAGCAACGAAGGATGGATGTTAACGATTTTTCCTGGATACTCTTGCAAAAGTGTATCTCCAACTAAACGCATATACCCGGCCAAAACAAGAAATTCAACATCACGACTTTTTAGTTCATCTAAAATAACCTTTTCATATGATGCTTTACTTGGAAAGTCTGAAGCCTGAAAAACAAATGTATCAATTCCAAGCTTCTGTGCCCTTTGCAGTACGATAGCATCCTTTTTATCGCAAACAACAAGCGCTATTGAAGCGTCCAGTTTTCCAGTATGAATGGCTTCTGCTATGGATTGAAAATTTGTGCCGCTTCCTGAAGCAAACACGGCTAACCTTGTCACGAGGACACCCCCTGAATCTCTATACCCTCTTTGTCTGTGACCTTCCCAATCACATAAGCTTCTTCTCCTTGTTCTCTTACATGTTTCAAAGCTTTCTCAGCTTCCCCTTCACTGACACAAACAACAAAACCGATTCCCATATTAAACGTGCCAAACATATCCTTTTCACTTAATTCGCCCTTTTCCTGAATAAAGGAAAAGATCTCCGGCCTTTTCCAGGAAGAAGGGTCAACTGATGCACCGCAGCCATTGGTAAGCATGCGGGGAATGTTTTCATAAAAGCCGCCGCCTGTCACATGGGCCATCCCTTTTATGTCCACCTTGTTCATCAAGCTTAATACAGGAGATACATAAATTTTTGTCGGCTCAAGAAGCTCCTCACCTAAAGAACGCTGAAAAGGGGCATACGTTTCATGCAGGGAGAGACCTGAATTCTCAAGCAATACCTTCCGGACAAGGGAAAACCCGTTACTGTGAATGCCAGAAGAAGAAAGGCCGATCAGAACATCACCTGTTTGAATCTTCTCCCCTGTAATTAATTTTGACTTCTCGGCTACCCCTACTGAGAATCCAGCAATGTCGTACTCTTCTTCTTCATACATCCCTGGCATTTCAGCTGTTTCCCCGCCAATAAGAGCTGAGTTTGCCTCTTTGCACCCTTCAGCCACACCTTTTACAATCGCTTCAATCTTTTCAGGATAGGCTTTCCCGCAGGCAATGTAATCAAGGAAATAAAGAGGTTCAGCACCCTGGACCACGATATCATTTACGCACATAGCTACTGCATCTTTTCCGATGGTATCATGCTTGTCCATCATAAAAGCAAGCATGAGCTTTGTACCGACTCCATCTGTTCCCGAAATAAGGACAGGTTCCTTGTACGGTAAGGAAGAAAGATCAAACATACCGCCAAAAGCTCCTAAACCTCCCATGACCTCCGGACGCATTGTCATGTTGACATGTTTTTTCATTCGATTGACTGCTTCGTATCCAGCTTCAACGTCTACACCGGCCTGTTTGTAAGCTTCAGACATTGTATAGGCCTCCTTGTCATTACATTCTTAAGTGTTCAATACTTTATCATGAGGGTGAAGAGTATCCGGATAAATTTCGGTCGGATAGTTTCCAGTAAAACACGCAAGACACTGGCCACAGCTTGAACTTTCCTGCTTGCGTCCAATTCCTTTTAACATCCCATCGACGCTCAAAAAGGACAAGCTGTCAGCGCCCATCATTTCTCTCATCTCTTCAACCGAGTGACTTGATGCAATGAGCTCCGACTTTGTAGATGTATCAATACCGTAAAAACAAGGATGTGTAATTGGCGGCGAACTGATCCGCACATGTACCTCTTTCGCTCCTGCATCCTTTAATAGCTTTACAATACGTCTGCTTGTTGTCCCGCGCACAATCGAGTCATCTACCATGACCACTCTCTTTCCTTCTACAATGCCTCGGACAGCAGATAGCTTCATTTTCACTCCCTGTTCCCTAAGCTCCTGAGAAGGCTGGATAAATGTTCTGCCCACATAGCGGTTTTTTATGAGGCCAAGCTCATAAGGAATGCCAGCTTCCTCAGCATAACCGATAGCTGCAGAAATGGAGGAATCAGGTACGCCGGTTACAACGTCAGCTTCAACAGGCAGTTCTTGTGCCAATTGTCTTCCAAGGTTTTTCCTGGCACTATGGACGTTAATCTCATCTACATTAGAATCAGGTCTGGCAAAGTAAATATACTCCATGCTGCAAATGCTCCGAGCAGAAGAGGAAGAGAAAATTTCTGAGTGCATGCCATCAGCATCAAAGGTTATAAGTTCTCCAGGCTGTACTTCACGTAAATATTCAGCACCCACAACATCAAAAGCACAGGTCTCAGAAGAAATGACATAGCCTTCCCCAATTTTACCTATGGACAATGGGCGCAGGCCATTTGGATCTAAAGCAACCATCAGCTTGTTCTCTGTCATGACCGCAAAGGCATATGCTCCTTTAATCATGGATAAGGCATTGGTGACTTTATCCTCGAGCCTTGGATACACGCTTCTTTTGACCAGGTGGGCGAGGACCTCCGTATCTGAAGTAGATTGAAAAATGCTCCCTTGTCCTTCAAGCTGATGCTTTAGTCCATTGGCATTCACTAAATTTCCATTATGAGCAACAGCAAGACCGCCTGTTTGAGATTGAAAAAGTAATGGCTGACAGTTTACAAGACCGCCGCCGCCCGCTGTAGCGTAGCGGACGTGGCCGATAGAAGCGTGCCCCTCCAGCCTTTCGAGGTCTCCTTCTTTAAATGCTTCCGTTACTAGTCCTAATCCTTTGTGGATTGACAGCTTGTCCCCGTCACTGACAACGATCCCTGCACCTTCCTGTCCACGATGTTGCAGACTGTGAAGTCCATAATAGGTAATCTGGGCTGCATCCTTATGATTCCAAACTGCAAAAACACCGCACTCTTCATTTAACCCTTTGATTTCACCAAGCATGGAATAGCTCCTTTCCAGGCCTCCTCCACTTTTTTCGTGGAAGCCTGCAGCACTACTTCTCCAGAATGTTGTTGTACCTTTAACATTGACTGACCGGTCACTTCACCAATTTGTGTACTGTTTCTAACAATCTCTTCGAATTTAGCTTTATCTTCAGGCTTCACACTTACAATAAATCTGGATTGACTTTCAGCAAACAACTGGGTCACAGTATCTCCTTCGATGGCAACCTCAGCTCCTAATTCTGTGTTCATCACACTTTCCGCTAAAGCAATTGCCAATCCGCCTTCTGCCACATCATGGGCTGAAGCGATTACTCCAGTGCGAATCGCTTTTAACAGCATCTCCTGTTGAAGCTTCTCTGTTTCCAAATCAATGTGAGGAGCTTTTCCGGAAATGGATCCATCAAGCATTTGCTGAAGTTCACTGCCACCAAATTCTGCTTTTGTTTCACCAATTAAATAAATTAGATCTCCTTTAGTTTTAAAGGTCTGGGTGGTGATATGAGAAAGATCTTCTATTAAACCAACCATCCCTACTACCGGAGTTGGGTAGACCGCTCCTTTTTTCGTTTCATTGTAAAGGGAGACGTTTCCTCCAATTACAGGCGCATGCAATTCACGACAAGCCTCACTCATCCCATCTGTGGATTTTTCGAGCTGCCAGAAAATCTCTGGGTTTTCAGGACTTCCATAATTTAAGCAATCAGTCACTCCGAGGGGCTCTCCCCCTGAACAAACAATGTTTCTTGCCGCTTCTGCCACAGCTATCTTTCCGCCAGCTTCCGGGTCAAGGTAAATATAGCGGGAATTACAGTCAGTTGTCATGGCGAGAGCCTTGTTTGTGTCTCTTACACGAATGACTGCTGCATCAGATCCCGGGTGAACAACGGTATTGGTCTGCACCATGTAATCGTACTGATCATACACCCACTCTTTACTGGCGATTGTAGGCCGCTTCAGCAATTGATAAAACGTATCTTCTATACTCTCAACAGCAGGAACGCTGTGTTCTTTTTCCTGGAATTTCTTAAAATAAGAAGGTTCTTTTGATGGCTGGTGGTACACTGGTGCATCTTCTGCCAATGCATCTACAGGCACGTCCGCCACTGTTTCGCCCTTATGAATTAAGCGAAGGTTTTTATCCTCTGTCACCGTCCCAATTTCAGCTGCAAGAAGATTCCACTTTGCACAAATATCTTTCACTTCTTGTTCGTGTCCTTTTTTGACAACGAGAAGCATTCGTTCTTGAGATTCTGAAAGCATCATTTCGTATGGCGTCATATTCAGTTCACGCTGAGGAACAAGGTCAAGGTTCATTTCAATGCCTGATCCGCCTTTGCTCGCCATTTCTGCTGAAGAAGATGTTAAGCCTGCAGCACCCATGTCTTGAATCCCGATCAAAGAATCCAGCTGAACAAGCTCTAAACAAGCCTCAAGCAAGAGCTTTTCCATAAAAGGATCTCCCACTTGAACTGCGGGTCTTTTGCTTTCCGATTCTTCACTTAACTCTTCAGAAGCAAACGTCGCTCCGTGAATGCCGTCTTTTCCTGTGCTTGCACCTACGTACATGACTGTATTCCCAGCACCCGCTGCTCGTCCTTTTTGAATATCCTTGTGGTCAATGAGGCCGACACACATGGCATTTACCAGCGGATTTCCTTCATAACACGGATCAAACTGAACTTCTCCGCCGACAGTTGGAACCCCCATACAGTTGCCATAGCCAGCAATCCCGGCCACTACTTCTTCAAATAAATATCGAACACGAGGAGAAGTAAGTTCCCCAAAACGAAGTGAATTTAATAAGGCAACCGGACGGGCTCCCATGGAAAATACATCCCTAAGAATTCCGCCGACGCCAGTAGCCGCTCCTTGGTAAGGTTCAATTGCAGAAGGATGATTATGGCTTTCGATTTTAAAAACTACCGCCTGCTCATCGCCAATATCAATGATTCCGGCCCCTTCTCCAGGTCCTTGCAATACTTTTTCGCCACTGACCGGGAATTTTTTAAGGAGGACTTTGGAATTTTTGTAGCTGCAATGCTCGGACCACATGACGGAAAAAAGTCCCGTTTCTGTATAGTTAGGCAGACGACCGAGAATCTTTTCCACCATGGCAAATTCTTTATCTGTTAATCCCATCTCCTGGTAGACTTTATCTGCTTTAATTTGCTCTGGTGACGGCTCAAGAAGTAAGGACATGTGATTCCCTCCAGTTTTTTAACAAAGATTGAAACAGCGTTAATCCATCAGCGCTTCCTAATATTTCATTAACTGCTCGCTCTGGATGAGGCATCATGCCAAGTACATTTCCTTTTTCATTAGAAATCCCTGCAATCTGCTCTCTTGATCCATTAATGTCATCCTTATAGGTAAATACAATTTGCTTGTTCTCTTTTAAACTTTCTAGTGTTTGCTCATCACACTCATAGTTTCCTTCACCATGAGCAACCGGAATGGAAACCACTTCTTTTTCCTTATACATCGAGGTAAACCACGTACGGTTATTTTCAACAACTAGATCAGCCGGCCTGCAAATAAATTTAAGGTCTTTGTTTCTTTTCATTGCTCCTGGAAGGAGACCCGCTTCAAGAAGCACTTGAAACCCGTTGCATACACCTAGAACTGGTTTACCTGCTTCAGCTTCCTTAATAACACTCTCCATAATCGGCGCAAAACGGGCAATCGCTCCTGAGCGAAGATAATCACCGTATGAAAAGCCTCCTGGAATTAAAATGGCATCATAATCTGCCACACTCTTCTCGGTATACCAAACGAATTCAGCCTCTTCTTTTAGTTCATCTTTAATGGCATGGTACATGTCTGAATCACAGTTTGACCCTGGAAAAACAATGACTGCAAACTTCATGAAGAGACAACCTCCTCAATTTCAAAGGAATAATCTTCAATAACCGGATTGGAAAGAAGTTTCTCACACATTTCCTTTACTCTTTCTTCAAGGTTTTCGCCGTTTTCCACAGTAAGCTCCATGAACTTCCCGACCTTAACTTCCTGCACTTCGTTGTACCCTAACGTATGAAGAGAGTTCTTTACAGCACTTCCTTGAGGGTCTAATACTCCGGACTTTAATGTAACGTAGACATGCACTTTAACCATGTTTTGCGCCTCCCAGTCTTTTTAATATCTCGCTGTAACCATCTTGCAGGCTCCCGATACCAAAGCGATATAGATCTTTATCAAACTTCTCTTTTGTATCTTTGTCCCATAAACGACATGTGTCAGGTGAAATCTCATCAGCCAAAAGAACTATTCCTTCTTGGGTCACTCCAAATTCCAGCTTGAAATCAACAAGCAGGAGATCATTTTCCAAGAAGTATGATTTCAATGTTTCATTGATTTCAAGAGCCTGCTTTTTCAGTTCCTTGACTTGTTCGGCAGTAGCAGCCTGCAGCGCTCTGATGTGATCTTCATTAATAAGCGGATCTCCCAGGTCATCATCCTTGTAGTAAAATTCAACAATGGCTGGAGCCAGCTCTTCTCCTTCAGACATTCCGGTTCTTTTCTTCAAGCTTCCGGCAACAATGTTACGGACCACTACTTCAAGTGGAATAATGTCTGTCTTTTTCACTAGCTGTTCAGTTTCAGATAACCTTTGAACAAAGTGAGTCGCTATTCCGCCGGCATGCAGTGAATCGAATAAAATGCTTGAGATCTCATTATTCAACCGTCCTTTGCCTGTCATGTTGTCCTTTTTCTCACCATTGAACGCTGTTGCTTCATCTTTGTACTCTACCCATAAGAGAGAAGGATCGTCGGTTACGAAAAGCTTTTTTGCTTTCCCTTCATAAAGAAGACCTCTTTTTTCCACTGATGAACGCCCCTTTTTCCAAATTTCAAAATAAAAAGTCTTTTTTTGCTGAAGGAAGCCTGGAACACTTCCTTCAGTCATTATATTTTCTATTCCAGGCCTACTCTTTTAAACAGCGTATCTACCTGGCTTAAATGGTGGTTATAGTCAAAGCAGTCATCAATCTCTTTTTCAGTAAGAACAGAGGTAATCTTTTCCTCTTGCTCCACGAGGGTGCGGAAAGGAACTCCTTTTTCCCACGCCTCCATTGCCTTAGGCTGAACTAAATCATAGGCTTCTTCACGGACCATCCCTTTGTTAATCAGAGTCAAAAGGACACGCTGAGAATAAATCAGTCCGAAGGTCTTCTCCATGTTTGCCTTCATATTTTCAGGGAATACAGTAAGATTTTTTACAATATTTCCGAAACGATTCAGCATATAGTTCAGGGCTATCGTGGAATCCGGCAATATGATTCGTTCTGCAGATGAATGCGAGATGTCTCTTTCATGCCATAAAGGTACATTTTCGTAAGCTGTCACCATGTGGCCCCGGATGACACGAGCAAGGCCGGTCATATTTTCAGAACCAATAGGGTTACGCTTATGAGGCATAGCAGAGGAGCCTTTTTGGCCTTTAGCAAAAAACTCTTCTACCTCACGGGTTTCACTTTTTTGCAGCCCACGGATTTCAACGGCCATCTTTTCAATGGAAGCGGCGATTAAAGCAAGCGTTCCGACGTAATGAGCGTGACGATCACGCTGCAGAGTCTGGGTTGAAATGGGTGCAGCCTCAAGTCCAAGCTTGTCACAAACAAACTCTTCTATAAATGGCGGAATGTTTGCAAAGGTTCCAACAGCACCTGAAAGTTTTCCAAACCGGACTCCCTCGGATGCGTGCTTGAAACGTTCAAGGTTTCTTTTCATTTCTTCATACCAGAGAGCAAGCTTAAGTCCAAAGGTTGTTGGTTCTGCATGGACACCATGTGTTCTTCCCATCATGACAGTGTACTTGTGCTCTTGAGCTTTATTTTTAAGTATATCGATGAAATTCTCCAGATCCTTTTGGATGATTTCATTAGCCTGCTTTAACAAATAAGAAAGGGCAGTATCAACAACATCTGTTGAGGTTAACCCGTAATGAACCCATTTACGTTCATCTCCGAGAGTTTCTGAAACCGCTCTTGTGAAAGCAACAACGTCGTGGCGGGTTTCAGCCTCAATTTCGTGAATTCTGTTCACATTAAATCCTGCGTTCTCTCTAATTTTCTTTACATCTTCTTTTGGGATTTCACCAAGCTCTGCCCACGCTTCACAGGCTACAATCTCAACCTCGAGCCAGGCATTATATCGATTTTCTTCTGTCCAAATTGATCCCATTTCCGGGCGTGTATAACGTTCAATCATGTGACTTCCTCCACTCTGTCTCTCTTTTTACATGGTTTATAGAAAAATGACCATTCAGGTATCCTGGGTTGATCAGCTTTCCTTACTACTTTTCTCTATAATAAGCATACGCTCTTTTTTACTTATTCCAAAGTCCAAGGTTGCTGGTCCGGCCTAATGCCTCTTCCACACTCTCACCCATTACAGTAATGTGCCCCATTTTCCTCTGGGGACGAGCTTCTTCTTTTCCGTAAAGGTGAAGATGCGCATCTCGAATGTCTTGAACGTGGTCTAATACCTTTGGAAGATCTTCACCTAAAATATTTGTCATAACCGCTGGTTTTAAAAGATCTGTTTTTCCAAGCGGCAGACCGCAAATGGCACGGATGTGCTGGGCAAACTGTGACGTTTCACAGGCATTAATCGTGTAATGTCCTGAATTATGAGGTCTGGGAGCCAGCTCATTCACATAAATGGTATCTTCTTCTGTTAAAAACATTTCTACTGCCAGTGTACCGACGAGTTTTATATGCTCTGCCAGCTGAAGAGCTATTGTTTCTGCTTTGTCCTTAACCTGGGCCTCCACTCTTGCCGGTACAATCGTTTGGTGGAGAATATTATGTACATGAATGTTTTCTCCCAGAGGGAATGTTGCTGTTTCGCCGTTCGTACTCCGTGTAACGATCACAGAGATCTCTTTCTTAAATGGAATCCACGCTTCAAGCACAAGCTCTCCTGATTCCTTTAAAGAGCTATAAGCCTTTTCAGCTTCTTCAGCCTGTTGAATGACCACTTGTCCCTTTCCATCATAACCGCCTCGGCAGGTTTTAAGGACTGCAGGAAGTCCTAATTCCTGGATGGATGCCTCCAGGTCCTCTAAAGAAGTAATCTCCTTATAAGGAGCAACTTCCACCCCGGCTTCTTGAATAGCTTTTTTTTCACGTATTCTGTGCTGGGTGATAAAAAGAAGGTCCTTTCCTTGCGGGAGGTAGAGATGACTTTCTAAAAAACCTGCAGTGTCCGCTTCAATATTTTCAAATTCATAGGTGAAGACATCACAATGCTCTGCCATTTCCCTGGCACCCGACTGATCATCGTAGGAAGCAATAACCTCTACGTCTGCAATCTGCCCTGTTGGCGAATTCTTTTTCGGTTCCATTACAGCAATTTTGTATCCCATTTCCCTGGCAGATAGAGCCATCATTCTGCCGAGCTGTCCGCCGCCAAGTATCCCAATTGTTTGACCAGGTATAATCACTTTACTCATAGCGTGTCACTCGTTTCTAGCACTGTATTCTTTATCTCTTCTCTGCGCTGCTCCAGTCTTTCACTTACTCCCTCGTCAAATGCTCCAATCATTTCGGCCGCAAGAAGGCCTGCGTTCGTGGCTCCCGCTTTTCCAATGGCTACAGTTGCCACCGGCACGCCACCTGGCATTTGTACAATTGATAATAATGAGTCCAGACCATTTAGTGCTTTAGATTGAACGGGAACTCCTATGACTGGGAGAGAGGTCTTTGCAGCGACCATTCCTGGAAGGTGGGCGGCTCCGCCAGCTCCAGCAATGATTACTTTCAATCCTCTGGCTTTAGCCTGTTCTGCATACTCAAACATTAAATCAGGTGTTCTATGTGCGGAGACTACTTTTTTTTCAAATGGTATGTGTAATTCCTCGAGTATGGTACAGGTATGCTCCATTGTATCCCAATCTGACGTACTTCCCATAATTACCCCGACTAAAGGTGCCACGAAGGTTCCTCCTTCATTTTTCAACAATTAAATTTCCTTTTTTTTACATAACAATACCCCGAAAAATAAGTCCCTTTCTTACGAGAGAAAGCAGACCGGGTTCCCGGGGCTTTTTTAACGAAAGATTTGCAGTAGTTATTTATTTGACCGGCAAAAGCCGGCCTCACTACCTGTAATCCCACGTGCTTCCCCCCATAGTCCAGTGATTTACGGTCACCGGGTAGAAACTTTTGGGCCTTATTCCCAATGATATATGAGGATATATGAAATTTCTTTTTTATGAATTCAGTCATTTTCTTCAGCTTTATAGTAACAAGATGGAAGAAGATCTGTCAATAAAAATCGAACATTTTTTCTTATGTTTTTATAAACGTTCGCCTTTTACTTCTTTTTCCCTTCAAAAATAACTAACTGCCTCACAGGTATAACTTCTGTCGTACCGTTTTCTTCCTTCTCTTCAAAAATCGGTTCTTCCATTCTTCTCACCGGCCTGTATCCTTCTTTGTCCATCCTTTGAAGGCATTCTGCTATGCTTTCCGTTTCCATCACTTCAAACTTTTTTTTGTCGGGCTGCTTGTTCTGCTGTTTTTGCTGCTTCTTCTTAGCCATTTTCTATGCCACTCCCTTGAATGTTCTTTGCTGATCTTTTTTTAAAAGGCTCTGTTAAAGCCCAATTTTTTATGAGTCATTCGATTGTGATAAACGCAGATGTCCTCGGAAAATAGTATGAGCCGTCGCAGAGTGGTTTTCCCTAGGGTGCAGGCAATGATCGAGGCATAAAAAAACCGTGAATTGCGAATGTTGTAATGTTGTAAAGTATATATGGATGTCGCACGTGTACCTTTAGCTCAATGAGAGCATCGTATCGAACATCTGCAACAAAATGTAACAAAGCCTATTATATGAGAATGGTGACTGTCACGCTTACTTTCTAACACCCTTAACCCAAAAGCCTCCAAAGAAAGCTTTCGGTTCATGAGAAATAATAAAAGCTTTTGGATCCAGCTGCTTAACTGTTTGATACAATACCGCTTCCGATTTCCTGGATGTTAAGATCTGCATCATCAGGCGTTCGCCCTCTCTTCCGTATGCTACCCAGTTTGTCACCCCGTACCCCTTGTCTCTTAATGCGTTCGGGATATCCGGCTCGTATTCTTTCGTAATTACATTTACGGTTATATACCCAAGTGCAAGCTTCTCTTCAATTTTCATTCCAACAATTACTCCTGTGCCATATCCTATCGCATATGCAATCAGGTTGGCAATCTGGTCCAGGTTGTCCAATACAAGCCCCAATCCAATGACGTAAATAATAATTTCTATTATACTTACACCAGCTGCAAAATACCTCTGACCTTTTAAGGTAAAAATCATTCGAATCGTAAAAAGGGTTACATATACAATGTTAATAATTAGAATGATTATTATCATTGTGACTGCATTATTAAGCAGCATATCCAGCAATCACAACACCCCGCCTTCTCATTATTTCAAAAAAATATATCATGAAAAATAAAGTGCAGGGAAGCCATAATCCTTCGTCAATTATCGTCTTTATTTTCACTATCTATCGTAATATCCTGCAGCAAATCCTCCACTTCTTCCGGCGAGGCTTTTCCAGCCCACCCAATATTTAAGGTTCCCTTTAATTCCTTTACGTGAAGCTCCTGAATCTTATAGTTAACATTTTCAATTGTCGTTTTGTTCATTGCCTCTATTTGCTTACGCAATTCCTCATTCTCTTCCTCCAGCTTCTTGATTCGCTTTTCCATATGTTGAGCCCAGCTGTAAAGGTCTATATACATTAGGATCCTCCAAACTGCTTTGAGCGGGAATTGATCATCCAATCTTTCTCTTCTATATAACTATATGAACGCCTTTACCTTTCACGACATAAAATGTTAGACCATAGATGACTGCGGAGTTTATTAATAGGAGGGGATAGTTATGAATGCTTTTGAAAAAATGATGCAATGGCAAAAGTATGCCGAAAAGGTTCTTGATGAAGACTTTTGGACCGACTTCTCTGAGGTCATGCAGCACAAGGGTCCTTATTTAAATGTGTACGAGGCGGAAAAGGAAGCTATGATTATCATGGGTCTTCCCGGCCTTCAAAGTGAAAAAGACGTTAGACTGTCAGTGGACCCTCATAAACTTTATATTAAAGGAACGTTACGCTGGAAAGAACCTGAGCATAGCCGCCCTATCCAGACTGAACTGAATCACGGAAACTTCCACCGTACTGTTGACCTTCCTTTTCCCGTAGAGGCGGAAGGCATTAATGCCGCCTACGAAAACGGACTGCTCACCATACGTTTGCCAAGAAAAACGAATGAAGAAAAATATCAAGACCATGTTCCTGTTCAATACCGAAGAAGGCCATCCCGTTAAGGATGGCCTTCTTGAATTAGACAGCGGGAGGTGCTGGAGGAGGGGGACCCGGCGGCGGCGGGGATACGTCGTCAACAGCCTCAGGCTCCTCAACATCATTTTCTTCTGGAGGCTTTTGCACAATGAGCGTCTTCCCAATATTGAGAGATGCATTGGTTGAAATGCTATCCACCTTTAAATTTAAGATAGAGACTTTTACCACTCTTGGTTATTCCTCCTTAAATAGATTTAGCTGAA
This sequence comes from Thalassorhabdus alkalitolerans, assembly GCF_042656525.1. Classification (NCBI taxonomy): domain Bacteria; kingdom Bacillati; phylum Bacillota; class Bacilli; order Caryophanales; family Bacillaceae; genus Thalassorhabdus; species Thalassorhabdus alkalitolerans. The sequence continues at coordinate 50,538 of NZ_JBHSOZ010000008.1, read as the reverse complement.
TTGACACTTTTAGTAAGGAATTCCGGCTCGTTTGCAACCATATCATTCACATCTGGATCAAGAAGCTGGTTTTTGTTCCAGGCAGACAGAGGAGAAAGGTCTCCAATCGCAGTATTTGTTCCCTGTGATTTATCATTTACGTTATGACCTTCATGAACAGCATTCCCAAAGTTTACCGATGCATTTGAAGAGATGTTGTTTATTTTGATATTAAAAATGTTATTGATCACTGGCATACACATACACCCTTTTCAGCCAAGTTATGGTCAGTATATGTTATTGCCCAGTATATGTGAAATACAAAAAGGCTCCCACCTAAAGAGAAGAGTTCTTCCCATTAGTGAGAGCTCATGTTTTGTGTTCAGTATTCAATTGGTCTTGACCAGGAGAATGACTCTAATGGAGTCCAATTATCAAAAGAAGATAATTAGAGATTTGCTTAGGTGTGACAATTTTATCCCAGCCTCTACTCTCTGGAAACCGAAACCTTACGTTCAGCCTGTTCTTGCTTCAGTGCAGTTAACGCCTTCTCTTCTGCAGGTATTCTAACAAACAAAAGCAAGAGAGCATTTAATATTGTAAAAACGATTGCTGTAAAATATGCACCAAATATAAGAGGCAGTGCTGCAATTTCAGTTGCCACAACGATATAGTTCGGATGCTTCACCCACCGGTAAGGCCCCTTAGCCACTTTGTTTTCCCCAGGGAGGACTATAATCTTAGTGTTCCAAAACTTCCCTAGAGAAGCCAAAGCCCACACCCTCATCACTTGAGCGGCAATAAATAAAAGGAAAAAGAAAAACCAGCCTGGTCCTGTCTGTCCTTCATTAATAGTTCCTTCAATAAGTATAGATAAAAAAAACAAAACATGAAGCAGAACAATGAACGGATAATGCTTGCTTCCGTATTCCACCGCCCCCTCTGCTTTCATCCATTTCTCATTTCTTTTGGCATACAGCAGCTCAATCAAGCGCTGAATAATTACAATTGCTACAAGTATACTGAAGAACACCATTTCACTTCCTCACTTCCATTCAAGCCATACAAGCTCAGAGCTAAATCCCGGACCCAACGCTGTCAGCAGTCCTTCTTCTCCAGCAACCGGCTGTTTATTCATGGTTTCCTTAAGTACATACAATACAGTCGGAGAAGACATGTTTCCATAGTGGGCTAATACTTTTCTTGAATCCTCAGTTTTTGCCTCTGTAAAGGACATTGCCTTTTCGTAAGCAGTGAGCACCTTCTTCCCTCCAGGATGGGCGACAAAGTAGGAAATCTCTTCAACCGTTTTGCCGATTGTTAACAGGAATTCTTCTACATTAGGCTTAAGCCACGATTCTATTATGCTTGGAATATCCCTTGAAAAGATCACATTTAAACCATTATCCTTTACGTCCCATCCCATCACATCTTCGGAATCTCTCATCAATGTAGATTGGACTTCCTTAGTATTGGGGTAAGCCTTTTCCTTCTTTTCGTTTGTTTCAATTTGATCCCCTTCTATTAACGCGCAAGCCACTCCATCAGAAAAAAGAGAAGTGCCAATCAGGTTGCTTTTGGTAGTATCTTCTCTTTGGAAGGTCAGGCTGCATAATTCAACACATAAAACCAGAACACGTGCCCCAGGATAAGCCAGGCAATATTCATGAGCCCTGCTGATTCCTGCAGCGCCTCCGGCACACCCGAGGCCCCAAAGGGGAATACGTTTTGTATGAGCTGGAAACTCCAGCATATTCATAATTCTCGCTTCGATCGAGGGTGTGGCAAGTCCTGAACTTGAGACATATATAATAGCGTCGATCTCCTTAGCAGTAAGGTCGTTTTCTTTCAGACAACAGGTGACCGCCTCACTTCCTAGACTGACTGCTTCTTGTATATATAAATCATTTCTCTCTTGAAAGCTGTGATCACCTGTAAACCACTCTAACGGTTTTACCAGATTTCGATTTTCTATTTGTCCATTCCCAAACACCGTTAATAACCTGTCGATGTCATAGAAATGATCCTTAAACATTTCTCTTACTACCCTCATGGTGTCTTGCTGAGATACCTGGCAGGGCAAGTCCACTGTGCTGACCGATCGTATAACCGGCATGACCTCACATCCTCTGATTTTCACCTCTGTTGCTTCATTCATTCCCACGCGTGCTAAAGGATAAACTCGTAAGAATCTTTTAATAAGCAACTAAGAAATTTAACGTTTGCTGATAGAGAGAACGGGAAGTAAAATATAAGCAGGTTTTTTCCTATATAAAAGAAATCACTCTCTCGGTTTAAGCTACAATGATTCCCCTTATGCATAATCCCGAGAAACTTCACCAACCAATCTAAAAGGAGTTCTGGTATATGGACAGCACGGGTCTTGTTCTAGAAGGGGGCGGCATGCGAAGCGCCTATACAGCAGGTGTCCTGGAATTCTTCCTGGATTCAAATATACGATTTCCCTATGTCATAGGAGTTTCCGCCGGCGCTTCTAACGCTTGCTCCTACCTTTCAGGACAAAAAGGCAGAAATAGAAAAGTGGGAATTGACCATGTTAGAGACCCTCGTTTTTTAAGCTTCCGAAACCTTTTTAAAGAAGGAAGCCTCTTTGGCATGGATTTTATCTATAAAGAAGTACCTACCAAAATTGAGCCCTTAGATGTAACCAGCATTTCAACTTGCCCGGAACGGTTTGTTATTGTAACGACTGACTGCCAAACAGGCGAACCATATTACATTGATCACTCTGATGACATAGAGCTATTGGATGCTGTTCGTGCTTCAAGCAGCCTTCCTTTTATCGCTCCTATGGTACAATTTAAGGGAAAAGAGCTTCTTGATGGGGGAATCGCTGACCCCATTCCTCTCCGCAAAGCATTTAACGACGGGTTTGAGCAGAACCTTGTTGTTCTTACTCAACCCAAAGGCTATCGAAAAAAGCCTTACAAATTAAAAAAGCTGGCGGAAAAGCTATATCCACAGCACGAAAAATTGATTCAGTCAATCTTCTCCCGTCACCTTCGCTATAATCAGGCAATGGAAGAGGTCGAAAAACTAGAAGAAGAAGGAAGAATCAAAGTCCTCCGCCCCTCAAGGGAAGCCTGTATCACTTTTATAGAAAAGGATGAAACAAAATTATCCTCCTTATATGAAGCAGGTTATAAGGATGCCAAAAGCTCCTATGAAGAGATCATGCCATGGCTTGAGCGGAAAGCAGCTGCTATTGCAAAGTAAACACAGAGACACTGTTTAAGCCGGGCAGGATATGGAGCCCGGTTTTTTTTGTGAGCAGAAAAAATTTTATTTACCTTCCTTTGGGCTGCTGGCCACCTTTTCCTTACACTCTTTCCATGCTTTTGATACAATTCATTACAGGAATCGAAGTAACCGGGAGGAGAAAGCGTATGAAAGATACAGGTCTTGTTTTAGAAGGAGGGGGCATGCGCGGTCTATATACAGCCGGAGCTCTGGAATACTTTTTAACCCATAATATTCATTTCCCTTACATTGTTGGTGTCTCAGCAGGAGCATCTATGGCCTGCTCCTATTTATCCCGCCAGCACGGAAGAAACAAGCAAGTTAACATTGGGCTTGTAAATGATCCAAGGTTTCTGGGCTTTCGGAACCTCCTTCGTGAAAGAAGTTTGTTTGGCATGAACTTTCTCTTTGATGAAATCCCTACTAAAATTGTTCCGCTGGATTTTAAGGAAATTGCAGAAAGCGATCAAGAGCTGGTTATAGGAACGACAGACTGCAGAACCGGCAAGCCTTATTACATTAAAAGCAGCCAATGTGACGATTTACTCAATGCTGTGCGTGCTTCCAGCAGCATTCCCCTTCTCTCACCTGTTGTAAATTATGAGGGAAGAGAGCTTGTTGATGGCGGAGTTGCAGACCCCATACCAATAAAAAAAGCAGAAGAAGCAGGATACAAAAGAAACATTGTAATCCTTACTCGTGAAAAAGGGTACAGAAAGAAAGGATCACGAATGCAGCGAGTGACAAACAAACTGCTGCGCAAGTATCCTAATCTAATTGAAACGATAGAAACCAGGCATCAGCTCTATAATCGTACCCTCGATTACATTGACGAACTTGAAGAAACAGGTAAGATCTTTGTGCTAAGACCTTCTAGAGAGGTGTCAATCAGCCGTACAGAGAAAAGCCAGGAGAAGCTCACTACTTTATACGAAGCCGGGTACTCGGACGCTAAAGCCTTGTTTCCTGACCTTCAGGCATCCAATACTACATTGCCTTCTTAATGGCAAATCATGATTGCTTCAGTCGCCACATCCCGCTTACAAAGCGGGTTTTTTATTTAAAACGCTGGTTGTACTTCATGTAATTTTAAACAAAAGAAAAACAGGCTTTTATCATTACGTTCTAGAATACTATTCTTTAAGCGGCCTATGAGTGGCAAGAAGCCTATAGCCAATTAGACTTTGTGCCAGAAAGGAGTAAAACAATGAATAAGCCCTCCATCCTCGTTTATAATCGAATATCCTCTCCTGTTATAAATGACTTAGAAAAGGATTTCAATCTTTCCTATTTTACTGATTTGGAAGGTTTGGACAATCCTGACTTCAAAGAAGCATTAGAAAAAGCTGAAGGAATTATTAATGTAGAACTGGAAGTAAACGAAAAGCTATTGAGCCATGCTCCTAACTTAAAAGTTGTATGTAATGTCTCAGTGGGCTACGACAACCTGGATATAGAGGCTCTTACAAAGCGTAACATTATGGCAACAAATACCCCTGGTGTGCTGACTGACACAACCGCTGATGCGATTTTCTCTATATTACTGGGCACAGCCCGCCGCATCCCCGAGCTAGATCAATACGTAAAGAACGGAGAATGGACAAAGGTTCTTCCGGAGGAAAAATTCGGAACCGATGTTCACCATAAAACGCTTGGCATTATAGGTATGGGTAGAATCGGACAAGCCATTGCCAAACGTGCCAGATTCGGCTTTGATATGAACATCCTCTACTATAACCGTTCTCACAAACCCGAAGCCGAGGATCAATATGAGGCTGAGTTTGTCTCCTTTGATGAGCTTTTAAGGCGCAGTGATTTTGTCTGCTTAATGACTCCTCTGACCAACGAGACAAGACATTTGATGAACCGTGAGGCTTTCCAAAAAATGAAGAATGAAGGAATTTTTATTAACGGTTCACGAGGCGAAACAGTCGATGAAAAAGCGCTTATTGAAGCTCTGGAAGCCGGGGAAATAAAGGCTGCCGGTCTGGATGTTTTCCAGCAAGAGCCCGTTGATAAAGATAACCCGCTGCTGCATATGGAAAATGTGGTAACCACTCCTCACCTTGGCTCTTCCACTCATGAGAATGAACTAAATATGTCTCGACTGGCTGAAAAACATCTGCGTGCTGCCCTTCAAGGAAAGCAGCCAAAACATTTAATCAATGAAGAAACTGCGCCTTCATAAGCATGTGTAGTAGGAACAAATTACTTATTTAAAAACTGGAGGTTTTTTTATGTCTGATCATAAAAGTGTTGCAAACGTCGAGGATTTTCAAAAGAAAGACCAGGAACATATCTGGCATGGCATGCGTCCCCACAGCCCTGACCCATCAATGATTATCGAACATGCTATAGGCTCATGGGTTACTGACATTGAAGGTAACCGCTATTTGGATGGAATGTCTGGCTTGTGGTGTGTAAACGCTGGGTACGGAAGAAAAGAGATTGCAGAGGCTGCCTATGAACAAATGCTGGATATGCCTTACTATCCGTTAACCCAAAGTCACGTCCCTGCTATTATGCTTGCAGAAAAGCTTAACGAATGGCTTGGTGATGAGTATGTGTTCTTTTTCTCCAACAGCGGCTCTGAGGCCAATGAAACAGCATTTAAGCTTGTGCGTCAATACTTCCACCAAACAGGACGCCCCGGAAAACATAAATTTATTTCCCGTTACCGTTCCTATCACGGAAATACGATAGCAACATTAGCGGCGACCGGTCAGGCCCAAAGACGCTACAAGTACGAACCGCTAGCCCAAGGCTTTCTTCACGTGACCCCACCTGACTGCTACCGCTGCCCTTTTGGGAAGGAAGCTGAATCCTGCAGTTTGGAGTGTGCAAATGAAATTGACCGGACGATGACCTGGGAATTAAGTGATACAGTAGCCGGGGTTATAATGGAGCCTATCATTACAGGAGGAGGCATCCTTGTTCCACATGATAATTACATGAAAAGAGTGAGAGAAATTTGCGATAAACATGATGCCCTCCTTATAGCTGATGAAGTAATCTGCGGCTTTGGGAGAACTGGAAAACCGTTTGGTTTCATGCATTACGATGTGAAACCGGACATTATTAGCATGGCAAAAGGAATTACAAGCGGCTATCTCCCGCTCTCAGCCACTGCTGTCCGCAAGGATATATACGAAGCTTTTAAAGGAGACGACAAGCATGACCACTTCCGTCATGTAAACACATTTGGCGGCAATCCAGCGGCCTGTGCTGCAGCCTTGAAAAATCTGGAGATTATGGAAAGTGAAAAGTTAGTTGAAAACTCTGCAACCCTGGGCAAAAAACTTCTCGAAGACCTAAAGACGCTTGAATCCTTGCCGAACGTGGGAAGCATACGAGGAAAGGGTCTCCTTGCCGGGATAGAGCTTGTACAGGATAAAGAGACCAAGGAACCACTAGATGAAAAGATTCTCGCCAAAATTGTTGGCTCTTGCAAAAAGAAAGGACTTATTATTGGAAAAACGTCAGATACAGTTGCCGGCTATAATAATATTCTGGCACTTTCCCCTCCTTTAAATTTAAACGATAAAGATTATAAATTCCTGCTTGAAACCTTTACTGAGACGGTAAAAGAAGTGTTGGCATCTGCTTAATTTTTAATCGTTTACATTTGAATTCGCTTTTATGACAGAGTTTAAAGTAAAATAAGACTAGGTTCTGTCCGCCTGGTCTTATTTTCGTTCCACGGACATTTCTCTTTTAATCTATACATAGTAGGAGTTGATTGCATGACATACCGTATTGCAGTGATACCAGGGGATGGTATTGGACCAGAAGTAACCACTGAAGGGCTTAAGGTGTTAAAAACGATTGAAGAGTTAGATCCTTCCCTGTCATTTTCGTTTGAAAGCTTCCCATGGGGTTGTGAATATTACACGGAAAACGGAAAAATGATGGATGATGACGGCATTGAAAAATTAAAGGACTTTGATGCAATCTATTTAGGAGCTGTTGGATTTCCAGGTGTTCCTGATCATATTTCTTTATGGGACCTTTTGTTGAAAATAAGAAAAGGCTTTGATCAGTATGTGAACCTCCGCCCTATAAAACTATTAAATGGCTCATCCACTCCGTTAAAGGACGATCCAAAGCTCAGAAACATCGATATGCTCGTTGTACGTGAAAATAGTGAAGGAGAGTATGCCGGTGCAGGCGACTGGCTTTTTAAAGGAAAGCCTGAAGAAGTGGTTCTGCAGACTGGGGTCTTTTCCCGAAAAGGAACGGAAAGAATTATCCGTCACGCTTTTGAAATTGCGAAAGAATCCGGTAAATCATTAACAAGCATAAGCAAAGGGAATGCCCTCAATTACTCGATGGTATTCTGGGATGAAGTGTTTGAAGAAGTAAGTCAGGACTATCCGGAAGTCACCACTTATTCTTACTTGGTTGATGCAGCCGCCATGTTCTTTGTCACTGACCCCGGAAGATTTGAAATCGTTGTCACCTCCAACCTGTTTGGAGATATCGTAACAGATTTAGGGGCAGGCTTAGCCGGAGGACTTGGTCTGGCTGCCGGAGCAAACATTAACCCGGAACGAAATTACCCATCCATGTTTGAGCCTGTTCACGGTTCCGCTCCTGACATTGCTGGAAAAGGCATTGCAAATCCTCTGGCTGCCGTGTGGTCAGTCAGTCAGATTTTAGACCACTTTGGTCACGAAGACTGGGGTGCACGCGTTTTAGAAGCAATCGAAACTGTACTAACTGAGAAAAAAGCAAATACTCCTGATTTAGGGGGCGATGCTTCGACTAGCGCCGTTGGAACCGAGCTTTGCCGTGTCCTTGAAGAAAAATTTAAAAATGAATAATGATTGAAAAAAGGACTTCGCATGTTGCGAAGTCCTTTTTTGACATTACTTCTGTGCCAGGTTTTCCAAGGCATCCACTGCAAGCTGGGCCATGATTTCTGTCCCTGGTACTAACGTATCCTCGTTAAATTCAAATTCCTCATCATGAAGAGGCTTCTGTCTTTCCCTTCCAGGAATGGCTGTGCCAATCCAATAAAAGAAGCCCGGATATTCTTCTAAAAACCGCCCAAAGTCCTCTCCACCAAGGCTCGGCTGTACTTCTGGCATTGATTTTTGCCCGACAATTTTTTCTACGGAAGAACGCAATGTCTCTTCCCATTCTTTGGAGTTGACCACTGCAGGATATCCATCCAGATATTCCAGCTGAATTGTCACCCCCATTGCTTCTTCAAGGCCTGAGAGAATGTCTTCCATTCGGCTTCTTGCTGTTTCTTTTACATCATCTTTATACGTGCGAAGTGTTCCTTCTATGGTTACTTCGCCAGGAAGAACGTTATAGCGTTTCCCACCATGGATTTCTCCAAGAGTCAGCACAGCAGACTCTAAAGGGTCCACGCTTCGGCTGATAATGGTTTGCAGGTCACTAATCACTTGTCCTGCAACCACAATTGCATCCTTCCCTTGATGAGGCTTGCTGGCATGCCCTCCTTCTCCTTTAATAGTTATCTTAAAGCGGTCAGAGTTCGCTTGAACGGGTCCAGAAAGCACCCCTACCTCTCCCACTTCCAATTCTGGCTGAGCGTGTTGGGCAAAGATGGCATCAGGCTTGTGTTTAGAAAACACCCCGTCTTTCATCATATCTTCAGCGCCTCCGATAGGCGAAAGCTCCTCCGCTGGCTGAAAGACAAGGAGAACCTTGCCGGGCAGCTTATCCTGCTTCTTTTTTAAGATAAGCGCAACCCCCATCAACATGGCAGTATGAGCATCATGCCCGCACGCATGCATGACCCCTTCCTTCTTTGAAGCATAAGGGAGTCCGGTTTTTTCATCGATAGGCAATGCATCCATATCCCCACGAAGAGCGATCGTTTTCCCTTCCTTTTCTCCCTCAATAATCGCCAGGATACCATGGGTGGCAAACCCAGTTTCATATGGTATGTCATGCTCGTCTAAAAATTTCTGAATCGTTTTTGAGGTATGCTCTTCCTCTTGGCTTAATTCTGGGTTTTCGTGAAAGTAACGTCTGTATTCTATGAGTGTTTCTTCTATTTCTTTCCCAAGCCCTTTGATTTCCAGACTCATGCTTTTTCCTCCTTATACGCAGTAATACTTGAGTCAGTAAATACTCTTACTTGTCCTATACCCGATTTTCATTCTGCAAACATGTTTTTCAGGATGTATAGGGCTTTTATTCAATGTAGGTTTTAGCAGTTTGCTTATAAGCAAAGTGGTATAAATAAATGAGTTTTTGCTTAAAACGCTAGAATGAAACAACTGAAGCAAGGACAAATATTTCGATCCAGACTACCGATAAATAAGCCCAAATAAGAAAAAGTCACCTGGAATTATGCCTGGATACCCATATATTACGAACGTGTGTAATGATTTTTGTATGTAAGAGCATGATCATCAACCCTGCAGAAGTGTGCACCAATAGTCGGGGTCCAGTGCCCCATAATTGTTATTCTATTGTTGAAAGGGAGGTCATGATGATGGATTCACTGGAAAATATGAATGGAGCAATAAGCTATATTGAAGATAATTTGATGCATGAAATCGATTTTCAAGAAGTGTCAAGAATTGCACAATGTTCGGAATACCACTTTAAAAGAATGTTTTCATTCCTGGCTGGCGTGTCGCTTTCAGAATATATCAGACGACGTCGACTGACACATGCTGCTTTTGATTTGAAGAATAGCACTGAAAAGGTAATAGATATAGCAATGAAATATGGCTATCATTCACCAGATGCCTTTACAAGAGCCTTTCAAAGCCTTCATGGAGTTACTCCGACAGAGGCACGCCTCCATGCTCATTCAATCAAAGCTTTTCCAAAAATGACCTTCCAACTAACAATAAAAGGAGGAACAGAATTGAATTACAGAATTGAGGAGAAAGGCGCATTTCGAGTGGCAGGTTGGAAAAAAAGGATTACACTGGTGCCTGCAGGTACAAACCCTGAAATATCGGGGATGTGGGAGTCTATTAGTGATAAAACATATACACAAATTGAAAGCTTAGCTGAATTAGAACCTAGAGGGATCATCAATGTATGTACGAATTTTTCTGAGGGACGAAGTCAACATGGCGAACTGGATTACTACATTGCAGCTGCTACAACGAAACAATGCCCAGAAAATTTGGAAGAGCTTGAGATTCAGAAGAATACTTGGGCGGTGTTTGAGGTGGAGGGCGATTGGGATAAAGTGCAAGATGCCTGGGGAAGAATCTATTCGGAATGGTTTCCTTCCTCTGGATACGAGCATGTAGAGGGGCCGGAAATACTTGCGAGTAAAGAGAATAAAAATGAGATATGGATGACAGTAAGGAAAAAATAGAGTAGTTAAACTAAAAGGTAGAGACCCGAGGACCAACAGATGTCTTTGTTGTTAGATTTCGGTTTTCAAAGATTTGTCTGGCTTAAGGAACAGCAAAAAAATATATAAAATGAAATGCTAAATACAATCAGATTTATATCAACCCGAACTTCTTATGCTCAAGCTCCGGTCTCCCTTCTTCACGCTCTCTACCAAGGCACAAGTCCCCATAAAAAACTGCAGCCACTCTCTATGGCTGCAGCACTGCACTTAGGTTATAGCTCTACCACTTTTCTTCCTCTTACCTTTGCTTGTAAAATCTCTGATAACGTGTCAGGCAGTTCTTCAAGAGTAATTGTCTCCTCTATGGTTTCAAGCAAATCTTCTACTTTCAGGTCACCTGCCAGACGTTCCCATACGTTCTGACGACGTTCCATTGGACAATGCACCGAATCTATTCCAACTAGATTTACGCCTCGCAAAATGAAAGGAAACACACTCGTCGGTACCTTTGTGCCTCCAGTCAATCCACTTACCGCGACTGCCCCACCATACTTTACGGTGCTTAAAATATAAGACAATGTCTCCCCGCCAACAGGGTCGACAGCTCCTGCCCATCTTTGTTTATCAAGGGGCCTGATTTTTTCAGGGTTGAGCTCTTCACGAGACACAATTTCAGATGCCCCCAGTTCTTTTAAATAATTATGTTCTGATTCTTTGCCTGTGCTTGCTACCACCTCATATCCAAGCTTAGCAAGCATAGCCACAGCCATGCTTCCGACTCCTCCGGTAGCTCCTGATACTAGAACCGGCCCATCTTCAGGAGTAACACCTTCCTCTTGAAGCCTAATGACAGACAGCCCTGCAGTAAATCCAGCTGTGCCAAAAATCATTGCTTCTTTTAAGGATAGACCTTGAGGCAGCGGCACTACCCATTCCGATGGAACTCTTGCGTACTCACTGTATCCGCCGAAATGATCCACGCCAAGATCGTAGCTTGTTACAATGACCTTATCACCTTTAGAAAATGAGCTGCTATCCGATGACTCTACGACTCCGGCAAGATCAATGCCGGGCACCATCGGATAACTGGATACGATGTTTCCATTTTTGGTTGCAGCAAGTCCGTCTTTAAAGTTCACACTGGAATAATGGACTTTAATAAGTACATCACCTGCAGGAAGGTCATCTTGTTGGAGCTCTTTTACGTTGACACTTACCTCTTCATCTCCGCTTTTATCCACAACTAATGCTTTGAAAGAATTCATCATACGCCTCCAGTTTTCCTCGTATTTGTATGCACTTCTCTCTTTTTCCACTCCTTACAGACTCACCTATATTGTAAGGCCTCTTAAGGGCATCTATCAATGAATAAGGGAAGCGCTTTATTTATACGGAATTAAAATTATTAAACTACAAAAAAAATACAGGTGCAGAATTGCCACACCCGTATCCATAATAAAACGCAGCCCCCCGATTGGAGAACTGCGTGGTTTCATAAATTCAACTTGCTGTGTTCAAGAATGTTCATTAGTATTGGTGGAGCATAGCGGGCTCGAACCGCTGACCTCCACACTGCCAGTGTGGCGCTCTCCCAGCTGAGCTAATGCCCCATTTTTCTCATTATATTAGGAGAATCAGATCATTTGCGTTCTTTGTTATATTATCTCGCAAGAAGAATGTTTCTAAAATATAACAAGGTTTTCGACATAAGTCAACATTTATTCTACCCTTCTTTTTATTTTTTAAAACTTTTTATTTTCTCTTCACTTCTAGTATTAGTCAAAAGAAAAATATATGGATTTTAAAAAGAAAAACAGTGCTTTTTTATTCCTTTTATTTCTTTTTTTATCTATTTTTTTCTTGTTACACTGGTTGAAGATTATTCTACGAGATGATGGAGAGGGAAAATTGTTTATGTATGGCACGGATCTATTATTTTGGGTAAATTTGATTATTCTTTTAAGTGGTATTAGCCTGCTGTTTCTTATGGTTAATGCAGGGATGAGAAAATGGCTTAACCTGAAGAAGAAACCGTGGTTTACCAATGACTATGTCAACGATACTCATAAGAAAATCGATTCTTTTTTCTCCAATTCACCTTTCTTGGGCTGTTAGCATTGAGTGTGCTTGTCACGGCTTATAACGGACGAGAACCAACAAAGCAGCCTGCAGAGCTCACCTGGCTGCACTCACCTTTGATTATACCTTTGGGCTACTACTTTCTGGTTGAAAGTGTTCGAGCGGTGATGGAGTGGAAATACGCGTCTCATCCAAAAGCCTGCCTTTACACAGTAAGTCAAATGTTCTTTTTTGCTGCCATTTTATTTCTTATGTTTATGACTGACTTTTTCGGTCTGCTGTGAAGCATTCCTTTGTACATAGTGAGATGCTCAAATTTCAAGGTTGTCCTCCCCTTCTTCCCCTCACCTGAATTGAACATTTTATCAAGATACAAAAAGGCCTGCTTCCTTAATAAGGGAAAGCAGGCAGGCATTTCATTTATTCTCCAAGAAAGATAAAGTAAGCAAGGAAAACAAAGAACAGTAAAAACATGATAGGGTGAACTTCCTTTGTACGTCCTTTCATTACCATCGTAATTGGGTAGAAAAGAAAACCAAGGGCAATTCCGTTTGCAATGCTGTAGGTTAAAGGCATGGCGACAACCGTTAGAAAAGCCGGAACAGCAATTTCAAGCTTCTTCCAATCGATAAGGCCAAGGGAAGCTGCCATTAACACCCCTACAATAATTAATGCAGCAGATGTTACTTCCTCTGTTACCACAGCTAATAGCGGTGAAAAGAACATGGCAATCAAGAATAATCCAGCTGTCACGACTGATGCGAACCCGGTTTTCCCTCCGGCAGCCACACCTGCCGATGATTCAATATAAGCTGTTGTTGTTGATGTTCCAAGCAGTGCTCCAATAGATGAAGCAGAAGAGTCAGACAGCAAAGCTTTACCAGCTCTAGGAAGCTTATTATTTTTTACAAAACCGGCTTGGTTTGCTACCGCATATAGTGTTCCAGCGGTGTCAAAAAAGTCCACAAACAAGAAAGTTAATATTACGATTAACAGCTGGACCATTAAGGTAGTGGTCCATTCGACTTCAAACAAGCTGGTAATCGCGACACCAAAGGTTGGTGCCAGGCTTGGTACAGAACCTACTACTTGGCTTGGCATATCAATTAAGCCAACAATGATTCCAGCAATTGACGTGATAATCATCCCGTAGAAAATTCCTCCACGAAATCCTCTAACCATTAAAATGACAGTTACCACAAGACCAAAGGCTGCCAGCAGTGTTGTTGCCTCGCTCATGTCTCCAAGCGTAACTGCGGTTGCTTCATAGGGCACAACGATGCCGGCGTTTTTCAAGCCGATAAAAGCGATGAAAAGACCAATACCAGCTGCAGCAGCATACTTCAGCTCAGCAGGGATTGCATTAATGATAGCTTCCCTGATTCCTAATAATGAAATGATAATGAAGATAATACCTGAAACAAATACTCCAAACAAAGCAAGCTGCCATTCAATCCCCATTCCAAGCACGACTGTATATGCAAAAAATGCGTTGAGACCCATTCCAGGTGCAAGAGCTATTGGATATTTAGCAACAAGTCCCATAATGAGAGTTCCTAAAGCCGCAGCTAACGCTGTTGCTGTAAAAACCGCCCCTTCATCCATGCCTGCGTCCGCCAATATCAGTGGATTGACAAACAATATATAGGCCATGGCCAAAAATGTCGTTAACCCGCCAACCGCTTCCTGGCGGTAGCTGGTGTTATGTTCTTTAAAATTAAAGTACCGATCCATGCTTTTCCCCTACTTTCTTTTCTCCAGTGCTTTTATAATATATTGTTCCTTACAGAACTTTTTTTATTGCCTGCAGCCGTTGAAAGTATGTTCTATCTAGCACCATGGTCTCCTGGGAGCAATAAAAAATGCTTCAGGTATCTACCTGAAGCATCAACAACAAAAAATCCTTACAGAAAATAGTCCGTTCGTTTTTCTGCAGTAGATCTTTCGTAGTCAAGCCATTTACGGCAGCTTGGTAGAGACTCGCGGGCCATATTCCCGCGATTATACGAACATATTTACATGACGACTTTCGACATTTTTTACTTTATCAGCAATCACGTCGTGAGTCAACAGAAAAAACGAACAATATTTATATTTTCCTTGTAATTATTCGGTAATTTATTCCCACTCAATTGTCGCAGGCGGTTTTGAAGTAATATCGTACACTACTCGATTTACATGCTTTACTTCGTTTACGATTCGAGTTGATATTTTCTCAAGCACGTCATACGGGATACGAGCCCAGTCTGAAGTCATTCCATCAATGGAAGTCACAGCACGGATACCTACTGTATAGTCATACGTACGAGCATCTCCCATTACCCCTACACTGCGCATATCAGGAAGAGCCGTAAAGTACTGCCAAATCTCACGGTCCAAGCCGGCTTTTTTGATCTCGTCTCTAAGAATGGCATCGGATTCGCGGACAATCTCTAATTTTTCTTCTGTGACTTCACCAAGAACACGGATACCAAGGCCTGGCCCTGGGAATGGCTGACGCCATACGATTTCATCAGGCACCCCAAGCTCGGTTCCAAGCTTACGTACTTCATCCTTAAAGAGAGTGTTTAAAGGCTCAATTAAATCGAACTTCATGTCTTCAGGAAGGCCGCCCACATTGTGATGAGACTTAATTGTTTGAGCCGTATCCGTTCCACTTTCAATAATGTCAGTATAGAGAGTTCCTTGTGCTAAATAATCCATATCTGTCAGCTTGCCGGCCTCTTCTTCAAACAAGTAAATAAACTCATTACCAATGATTTTACGCTTTTCTTCCGGATCGGAAACCCCTTTTAGCTTAGAGAGAAAACGTTCCTGCGCGTCGATTTTAATCATATTCATATCAAAGTCACCGCTGAAGGTTTCCATTACACCTTCGGCTTCATCTTTACGAAGAAGACCATGATCAATAAACATACACGTAAGCTGATCGCCAATGGCTCTATGGATTAAAGCAGCTACAACTGAGGAGTCTACTCCACCGCTCAAGGCGCACAGTACTTTCTTATCGCCTACAAGTTCTCTGATCAGCTCAACCTGCTCGTCAACAAAATTGGCCATGGACCAATCGCCTTTGCACCCGCAGATTTCAAATGCAAAGTTTTTTAGCAGGTCGTCTCCAAATTGTGTATGTCTTACCTCTGGATGGTACTGAACGCCATAAAAATTCCGGCTTTCATCACTCATTCCCGCTACCGGGCAGGATGGATTGGTTGCATCAACCGTAAATCCTTCTGGAGGAGCTTTAATTAAATCACCATGACTCATCCATACAGATTGCTCTTCTGGAAGATCTTTGTAAAGAAGGGAGTTGTTTTCGACAGTAATAAGAGCTTTTCCATATTCCCGGTGAGAGGCTTCTTCTACTTTCCCGCCAAAATGGTGAGTCATAAGCTGCATGCCGTAGCAAATACCAAGGATAGGGATGCCAAGTTCAAAGATTTCCGCATCACAGCCTGGTGCTCCTTCCACGTAAGCACTATTTGGCCCGCCGGAGAAGATAATTCCAGTCGGCTTCATTTCCTTTACCTTTTCAGCAGATATAGAATTGGGATGAAGCTCACTGTAGACTCCCAAATCCCGAATCCTTCTTGTAATGAGCTGATTGTACTGACCGCCAAAATCTAACACAATGATTTTCTCATGGATGTTTTCCATTTTCTCTCCACCTTTATCTGTATTTCTTTGATATGAATAAGCTCTGTATAAACCGACATATGTTCTTATTATTCTCCACTATCCTAACGAAAAGTGAAGAAAAAGAAAAGTTTTCTTCGAAATTCAGGATACTATTTTCAAAAATAACTCCCCTAAATAGAAAGAAGCCAGAATTACCTAATAAAACAAAGGCAGATTCTAGCTTCTCATGCTTATTCTTCAGCTATTATATCTCTGCCTCCGTAGTCTGGTTATTTACGGTAACCAGGTAGAAACTCTGGGCCCTATCCCCAGGATATACGAAGGTGTATGACGTTGACTTCTCTGCATTAAAACACGAGTTATATTCTATCAACCGCTTTTATTGCGGTCAAGGCTCGATTCGCTTCACGAGGCCTGCCCAGACATCCTTTTCACTGCTCCAGTCTGCAGGGCCTGTGGTTTTATTTCCATAATAGATTTTTTCGTAATAGCTTGTCAGTAAGCTCATTTCCTTTGTCCCATAGGCCTCATCGACTCTGCCAGCAAATTCTCGGAGTGTTTCTCCGTTTTCCCTTTTCATCCCGTTAAACCCTAAAAGCCAGAGGAGGGATTCAAAGGCTTTCATGAAAGAGGCCGCCTCGCTTGTTTCAACCTTTTTATATCGAAGGAGAGTCACTTGTTTCATTACCAAATGCCTAAAAATAAACGCTGTTAAAGCTAAAACAGCCAGAAGTGCAAAGACCCACCAGGGAATACTCCCCTCTACGGAAGCCGCTCCTGCTTCCTCTTCTTCCTCTTCTTCTGCAGCTCCCTCTTCTTGTTCTTCCTCAACGTCTGCCTCAGATGGATCCGTTTGTTCTGCTTCCCAATCCTCATCCTGGAAGCCTGTTTCTTCAAAAATATAATCAAAGGAAGATGAAAATCCCCGAGTCGGTTCAAAAGGAACCCATCCTACATCCGGAAAATAAACTTCTACCCAGGAATGAGCGTTTGCATTTGTAATCTCGTAGAGAGAACCTTCTGCTGTATATTCTACTTCTTCTCCCCTCGTAAACCCTTTGACCCAGCGCGTCGGAATATCAACTGAACGAAGGAGGACAGCCATAGAGGTAGAGAAGTTGTCACAATAACCCTCTTGGGTTTCAAATAAAAATTGATCAACATAATCCTGTCCTTCTTCAGGCACAGCAATATCTTCTGTCTCATAAGTGAACTCTGAACTGTTTAAATAACTTTCTACTGCCCGGGCTTTGTCATATCGATTATCGTGCCCGGAAGTCAATTCTTCAGCTAAATCTGCCACCCGTTCTGGAAGCTCGTCTGGCAATTGTAAATAATAGTGTTCAATATCATCAGGATCACTTGAAGCATTCTCCCTCATTCTCTCGATAGGAAATTGAGGGTAAGAATAAGATACTTCATAGGGGGAAGATTCAAGATGTGATCCTTCTGAGTGGACTTCCGCCTGGCCTGTATGCCGGTCAACTGATGGAGTGACGTCAGCACCGGGAACGTTCACATCTCTAAGCTCCCCTGGATAGAATAGCAAGCCGTAGGATCTTCCTTCCGCAAATTCTATCGTTGTGTCCAGCTCCTCTACAGATATGCCTTCCTCATAGTGCATGCTTTGAGGAGCTCTTTCTTCTGGTGTATCAGCATCCCAGCCGTGACCTGTGTAGACATTCTTTGACTCTCCGCGCCAGTAGTGGCCTCTTTCTGCCCAGGCTCGAAAGACAGGGGACTCATCCATCTCAAAGCCTCCGCCCAACCTTTCATCATTATCTCCGTAGCCAATGCGCTGTGTTCCTTCTACCGTCTCTCCACTCCCTCCTGGGTTCACCCCAGATTGGTTTTGTAAAAACGGCATTGGATCCTCCCATTGAGGTTCCTCTTTAGGAGCAGCGATTCCCACGCTTCCTGCTACGAACAATAGAACCAAAGCCAGAGATGTCCACTTAACCCACAGGCTGGACTTTACCCTGCCAGGAAATTCCCCTGTCACACGGTCCCACTGGAGGACAGCAAGTAAAAGAAATCCTATGAAAAATACTCTTAATATACTAAACGTCCCGTCGTATGGAAGGAAGGTATCCATAACCGCAATATACGTTACTGTCACTACAAAAAAGAAAAAAATACGTCGGACGTAAATCACCCAGAAGTAAATCAAATAACTCATAATAGCCATTAGAATAAAAAAGAGAAGACTTCTGAACATTTCCGTTAGGAAAAACCATTCTCCACCTGCTATTAATGAAAGGTTCGCTCCTATATCAGAAAGGAAGAACTGCCACCAGGTACCACTCATAAATGTATACGGAAAAAATATAAGATGGAGCCCGTACATAATAATGATCCCCATTAAAGGGATGAGAGCCCACCAGGGAATTCTAAAAAAAGTCAGCATAAAAAAGAGCGCTGTTGCCCCTACATACAAAGAGATGAAACCTGTATCCGATACAGCAGGAAGAGGCATCAGCCACTCAGTTAACAGTAAAAAACCAAGCATATAAACAAAAAAGTGACGGGGTGTACGCAAGGATCCTACTAATCTCCTCATATTTTCCCACCTGTCCTTACCTAGCTAGCATCTATATTAAATTGATAATCTTTCACATGAAACACCTGTGCACCCTGAAGCTTTATATTATCCAGTATCTTTAATTCACCGCTCTTATCATCGAAGGACCGTGTATTTACAAAGATTACGATAACCTCTCTTCTCTGGTATAAAAGCTGCTGTATATGATCTTTTACTTTCTCATTTACATCAGTAACTACATATACAACTCCATCTTTCTTCTCGAGGCTGGGCGGGGAATGGAGCACGGATGAATGTAACTGGGGAGAGGCTTTGGAGAGCTCTTCAAAAACCTCTTTAAAATGAGCTTTACTGCTTGCCTTTTCCAGTTTCTCTTTATCAACCTGCATCAATAAGAAGCCCAATGGTATTCCTTTCTTTAAACAAAAGTCAGCTAATGAAGCTGAAAACTCTATGGCAAGTTCAAATGACGTATGGTCCTTTGTTTTTTGAAATGGATCGAAAAACAACGTGTAGCCTTTTCCCTCTTGAGCCTCAAATTCCTTTGTTACCAGCTTTCCAGCCCGGGCAGAAATTTTCCAGTCAATACTTGTCATTCTGTCCCCAGGTACGTAATCTCTGACCCCTGCTACGGATAAGGCTTCTTGTAAAACTTTTGTTGAAATAGCCTCAGTCTCAGCATCCTTCTCCATGTGAGTCTTCCAATTACGCAAAGGGTGAATAGAAGGATAAACGAGGAGTGTTGTCTTTTCTTCTGCTCTTCTTTGCCTTTTAAAGAAGCCGAACATGTCTCCTGCCTGAAGATCAATTGAAGAGAAAACATATTCACCTCGTTGTACACCCTTTACCTCATAGGAATAGGTGAACGTCTTTCCGATGGGGAAAAAAAAGACCATGCCTGCAGGTTTCCCAGTCCCCTGCAATCCTTCAGGCACATTGTCTTTAACGGCGAAATAAAGAAGGGGAAACGGAGCTTTTTTTGTAACAGTTAAGGTAACCTCACAAATTCCTTCGCTAGGAAGCGTCGTTGTCTCAATACTTCTCTTGACCTCTACCATCCTCCAGGGAAATAGAACAAATAGAAGATTTATCCCTACCAAAGAAACAGCACTGTAAAACAAAAACCAGCTTACAAATCCGCCTTGAAACATGGCATAGGCATATAAGCCAGCAAGAAGCAAAAGGAGGAAAAAGAATTTCATGGCCTTTACAGCCTGGCGGCCCTTTTCCTCCATTAGCGAACAGCTTCTTTCCTGGTGGCAGGCACCTTTAATTGTGAAAGAATGTCCCTTACGATATCTTCACCAGTCCGATTAGTCATTTGGAGATCTGACCGCAGGATCATACGGTGACTCAAAGTATAAGGAGCTAATTCCTTAACATCGTCTGGAATCACATATTCTCTTCCATTAATGTAAGCAAAAGCCTGGGCAGATTTCATTAATGCAATTGATCCTCGTGGGCTCACTCCAAGATAGACTTCTTTATGTTCTCTTGTTTCATTCACAAGTGAAATAATATAGTGTTTAACAACCTGATCCACGTAAACTTCTTTCACTTCATTCTGCATATCTATGATTTCTTCTATAGTTAACACTGGTTCAATTTCTTCAATGGGATGACCTTGTTCGATCCTGTTTAACACTTCCAGCTCTTCCTCATAGTCTGGATAACCCATTTTTAATTTGAATAAGAAGCGGTCAAGCTGTGCCTCAGGAAGTGGATAGGTGCCACCATATTCAATAGGGTTCTGAGTGGCCATAACAAAAAACAATTCCTGAAGCTTTCTCGTTTCTCCATCAACCGTTACACTGCTCTCTTCTAACGCTTCGAGTAAAGCGGCTTGAGTCTTAGGAGATGTTCGGTTGATTTCATCTGCCAGAACTACATTGCCCATTACCGGTCCCGGGCGATATTCAAAGCTCATAGACTTTTGGTTGTATACAGAAACCCCTGTAACATCCGATGGAAGAAGGTCAGGGGTAAATTGAATCCTCTTAAATTCAGAGCCTATTGAACGGGCAATGGCCCGAACCATCATTGTTTTCCCCACCCCAGGAACATCCTCTAGCAGTACATGTCCTTTAGCCAAAAGAGCGGTGAGACTTAATTCTATTTCTTTCCGCTTACCTACAACCACACGCTCTATATTCTCTATCACTGTCTGAAGTGCGGAACGATCTATTTTCACATCTATTCCTCCATTTTTCACTTTACCTGCGAGCACAACTGCTCCACCTTATCATAACATTCTACTCGTTTCTTTGGCTTCTTTTTTACATCCAAAAATTGATAGAATTAAAAAAAACTCTCTATTCAATTTCACCCTTGAAGCAGGTTCATAACCTGGAGGAACACTAGTCTACGGAACCGTTTTGGTAAGATTCAGGTAAGATAAACTCTGCTACCAGGTTCTAAGTTTTACTTGGTAGAGAAGCTGATATGGGATGAAAGCAGAACAACTTCAAAGAACGGTAAAAAAGTTCTATAGAAGAAAATATTCCTGAAAAAATATTTGAACATCCTACATTTCGACAGAATTTTTATTCGGCAGCATGTATGATGAGCTATGTGCTTTTGAACAGCTGAGTTTTTTTCAGATATGCCTAGACCAAAAGCAACTACTAGCTGGAGGAAAAGGAAATGAATGAAAGGAAATATTTATTACAGCTTTTGATCAAACTAAAAAGAAAAGAAATGCTCTATACAGCGAAACGTTTCGGTCTGACTCACACCAAAACAGTAACCTGTAGTCAAAAACTTGATGTTCTCTTAAATGAATATCAAGGAATAGACCAAACAAAAGAAAGCTTCAGACCTGTACTTAAAGATTACTAGAGCTTCTCTTATAGAAAGCTCTTATTTTTTTATGTAAAAAAAAGCCAATTCCATATAGAATTGACCTTTGCAGATAAAGTTTGGCCGCTATGCCGCTTAATAATAGAGTTCCAAACCACCACTTCAGAAAGTGGGTGTTTGCAGAAATATTTCCGTCTTCCTTCTTACTTTCATGAAGGCTTGACTTCCATACCTCAATGTAAAACTCCCTATTTTAGCTTAAAGGTTGAAACATATATTAGTCACGCACAAAGCAGCTTGTGAAAATATAATACACCACCTTCATGAGATAATCAATACCATTTTGAATGAAATTTAAAACCAAAATTGAAGCAGTATCAACGGCTTTTAACTCTTTTCTTATACAACCATTTTGTCTGATTTTTCTTCTTCTTCCCATGCTTCCGTATTTTCAATCCCTAGTTTAGAAGGAGAAAATACAGGATCAAGTCCTTCTCTACGCTGTTCTTCGTAATCCCTTAGAACCTTGAATGCAATGTTACCTAACAGTACAATCCCGACTAAATTGATAATTGTCATCAAGGCCATAAATACATCTGCTAAGTCCCAAACCAGTCCTAGACTGGCTGTGGAACCAAACATTACCAACGCCATAGTTAATAAACGGTAAATGTTCACAAATGCTTTGTTCTTTCTTATAAATTCAATATTTGTTTCACCATAGTAGTAACTTCCAATAATGGAGCTAAACGCAAAGGTAAATATCGCAAAAGCAACAAAGTAACTGGCCCAGCCGCCTATTTGAAGGCTCAGGGAATCTTGCAAAAGGCCAATCCCTTCGGCTCCTGTTCCAGCAAAGTCAGCATTAAGCAAGATAATAAAGGCAGTAGCTGAGCAGACAATCAGCGTATCAACAAATACACCTAAGGTTTGAATAAACCCTTGCTTAGCCGGGTGAGTAACGTTTGCTGTAGCAGCTGCGTTCGGGGCACTTCCCATCCCCGCTTCGTTGGAAAAAAGTCCCCGTCGGACACCCATCATAATTGCTGCGCCAATGCCTCCACCCAATGCCTGCTCAAGGCCGAAAGCACTGCGGACAATCAACCCAAGTACGGCTGGAATCTCACTAAAGTTCATAGCAACAACCACCATAGCAATGGCTACGTATACTACAGCCATGATTGGCACAATAATACTCGAGAACTTTGCAATTCGGTGGACACCGCCAAAGATAATAGCGGCTGTCAGAACTGTCATGACGATCCCCATCACAACAGGTGGGATACCAAACGCATTATCAAAAGCGCCTGCTATGGTATTACTTTGTACAGAGTTAAAGATAAGACCAAACGTAATAGCAATTAATATAGCAAACAAAATACCAAGCCAGCGCATATTTAACCCTTTCTGAATGTAGTACGCAGGCCCTCCGCGATAAGCATCCTTATCCCGAACTTTAAATACCTGGGCAAGAGTACTTTCAATGAAACCTGTTGCCCCGCCGACTAAAGCCACCAGCCACATCCAAAAAATCGCCCCGGGTCCTCCAAGCGTGATCGCCACCGCCACCCCGGCAAGGTTTCCTGTTCCAATTCTCGTTGCTGCTCCTATACAGAAAGACCGGAAGGAGCTGATACTCTTCAACCCTTCAACATCCCTTGTTTTGTCAAACAATACTCTAAACATTTCGCCAAGGTAGCAAAACTGCATAAAGCGGGTACGTACAGTGAACCAAACCCCAGCGCCAAGTAAGCCTGCAATCAGCACATACGTCCATAAAAGATCGTTTAACATATCAATTATTGTCTGCAAAACAAATCCCCTCTCTTTGTGGAATGTGTGAAAAGATACTTCATACTTTACATGGGTGTTGTAAATTTGTACCGTTTATTGTCAGACAATTTATCGGTTTTTTACAAATTTTACATTTCAGCTGTCCCTTTTCACCATAAAAAAATCCCTGAATCACAGGATTCAGGGATTTTTGTGTTTACTCTTTTCCTTTAGGGAGAAGGGTCCGATAGGGTACTGGTGAAGTTAAAACGACAGAGGTATTAATATTGCCATAAGGAATCAGCCGGTCAATCAGAATCCTCATACTGTCCATATCTGTTAACGCCGCTTTAAGAAAATAGCCTACGGTTCCGGTCACACGATGACATTCTATAATATCGGTTTCTTCCTTAATCATTTCCTCAAAATCCTTAGGAGTTATTTTGAGATCACTCACCTGAATAAAGACCATAACTCCTCGTCCAATTGCTGCTGGAGAAACCTTAGCCCCGTACCATTCTATGACACCGTTTTCTTCTAAACGATGCAGCCTTTCTGTCACACTCGGCCTGCTTAACGCTAAACGTTTTGAAAGGTCGCTGATCTTTATACGGCCATCCAATTGCAGAATTTCTAACAATTTAGTATCAATTTCATCCATATGGGACACCCACTTTCCATAATGAAGGATCTTAAAGTTATATTATATTAAATTGAAGGCTTTGGGAATGAAATACATTCTTTTTTGTATGTAATTTACCCAAAATATATTCTAACATTGATATATGAGAAAAAATCCAAGGAGGAGAACACAACACATGGTAAGAATAATAAATATTTTGTTTGGTTGTTTACTTACAAGTGTGGGCGTTGTTATTCTTAACCATGCTGAAATTGTGACCGGCGGTACTGCTGGACTTTCCTTAAACGTATCCTACCTTACCTCATTACAGTTTGCTTTGGTTTTCTTTTTAATTAATATTCCCTTTTATGTGTTTTCCGTTCTTCGAATGGGATGGCACTTTACCCTGTCTACAATCTTTGCAGTCACTGTTTTATCAGTAATGACTGGCAGCTCAGCTTTTATTCTCCCGGACTTTTCAATTGAACCCTTCGTAGGGGCAGTTGTAGGCGGAATGAGTATTGGGCTTGGTATTTCCATACTATTTATAAATGGCGCCTCTCTTGGCGGTGCTAACATTCTTGCTCTGTTCCTTCATAAGAAATTTAATTGGAACCCTGGAAAAGTAAATTTTCTTTTTGACTTCTTTGTAGTCCTGACTGGCATGTACGCAATAGGATTAGTAAGCGGATTCGCTTCTGTTTTATCAATCATCGTTACATCGTGTATTATCAGCTACTTTAAAACAAAAATTGCCGAGAAAAACGAAGCAGAAGAGAAAGCTAAGAGCTTTGGAGATAAATCAAAAGAGCTTTCTTACAATAATTGATCAGATCCCACGCCCCCTCTTGAATGGGGGCTTTTTTCATGTTACCTGTTTAGAAAACGTTGTGATTGGGAAAATACATGATAATGTGAAACCCCTCTTCTTCGGCTGGAAAACCAGCCGTTTTTTTATTTTATACCAATCAAGAACAGGAGGGAAAAAGAGTGAAGAATAAAGCTGATTTAGAAGCCATGTACAAAAGAAGCGACCTTACAGAAAAAGAAGTGACATCCTTTTTTAAAAGGCTGGAATGTGTGGATCGTACTTTTATGCATGGAACCTGGAAAGGAAGGGAACTGAAAACAAAACACCCTCTGAACGGCTTACTGGAAGCAGTTCCTTGGTACGGAAAACGATTTATTAACAATGAAGACGTTCATCCCCTCGTGTTTCAAAAGAAATCCGGCTTGCTCTACAACGTGAATCCCGGTCTGCTGCCTTTACAGCTCCCTCTAGATAAAATCCCTGAAAAAGTAATGAAGAAAGCTTTTCCTTTTTTCTCCCCTCTTCTTCACACAACAGAAAGCAAAGCAAGACTACGAATGGTTGAAAACCATGGGAAGCTGACAACTGCCATGATTTATGATCAGCACCCTATTCAGGACCTTTTTAAAAAAGTAGATGACAACGCCGTCGTGGGAATGATGGACTTTAAAAAAGAACAGAAGCCCTTCTTTTTTATTCTAGAGAGAGTTTCCTATTATTAAAAACGGGACCCACAGTGAGTCCCGTTTAGTTAGCCAGCTGGATAATGTTGTAAAATTGTTACCTTCTCCCATTTCTTTATTCCTGACCCTAGCATCACCGATCCTATCGTAAGCAGACAACTGTCTACATTCTCTATTTCATTCATCAACGCACCCCATCTGGTTACCTATACTCTTTACCATGCATGAAGAGAGAATTGGAGGTCTGCCTTCAAGTGGTCTTTCATTAGAATCTCAGCTTTGTCAGGATCTCTCTTTTTTATTGCATAGTACATCTCTTCATGTTCCTCAATGAGGTTTGGACGATTATGATAAACAACAGTTTTTCTAAATAAAAAGATTATTGATTGCATTCTCTCAATCGTATCAATTAATATTTGGTTTCTGCTCGATTGTACAATAAGATCATGGAAGCGCTTGTTGGCCGCCATTATCTCATCATTTATACCCTCTCTTGCAACTTTAATACAGTTATATAATTCATCCATTTCAGCAGGCGTCATAAAAGAAGCCGCACTTCTTGCCGCGTAGCTCTCAAGGAGTATCCTTACTTCAAACGTATTTATCAAATCTTTCTCAGTAGGATTAATCACTCGTTTTTTTTGAATCAACCCCTCTTCTTCAAGTTTCCGAATGGCCTCTCTTATCGGAGTGCGGCTGATACCCAGCTCCTTTGCAAGCATTACTTCAGTTAATTTCGTCCCTCGGGGAAATGATCCATTTAAAATTTGATCTCTGATATATACATAAGCAATTGACGAAGCAGATTGTTTTTTTTCCATATCATTCTAGCCACAAGATACCTACCTTGCGCTACCCTCCGATCTATAAAACTGGTTTCTATATTATACCGTTGAAAGTATAAAGTTAAAAGCTTCTTTTGTATACTATTATTTTCAAAATGTATACATTATCAATTAAATAGTATACAATATTACATATCCTTGAAAGCCTTATCATTTGAAAGGGGTAAGAACTATGAAATTAGGATTTATCGGATTAGGAATTATGGGTAAACCTATGACTGAAAACTTATTAAAAGCCGGTTACCAAGTGACTGTTTTTGATATAAACCGGGATGCAGTAGATTATCTACAAAATAAAGGAGCACTACCTGCTAATAATCCAGGAGACGTGGCAGCTAAAAGTGATGTTATTTTTACTATGCTGCCCAACTCCACTCATGTCGAAGAAGTAGTTACCGGAACCGACGGATTAATTCATAGGCTTCATTCTGATCATATTGTAGTTGACTTAAGCTCAATTTCTCCTGTCATGTCTCGTAAATTGCATGCACGACTTCAGGAAATAGAGGCCCAATTTATTGATGCACCCGTAAGCGGCGGAGAACCAAAAGCCATTGACGGAACACTCTCAATCATGGCCGGTGGAGAAGAAGCTGCATTCAATAAAGTTAAGCCTATCTTAGATAGAGTTGCTGGCAGTGTCATTTTAGTAGGCGAAACCGGTGCCGGGACGACAACAAAGCTGGCTAATCAAATTATTGTAAACGCAAACATCGCAGCGATGTCTGAGGCTGTAAATTTAGCATCAGAAGCTGGAATAGATATTGAGAAGATGTTTCAAGCAGTTCGAGGCGGGCTAGCAGGAAGTGCAGTATTAGAAGCTAAGATCCCATTAATACTAGAGGAAAATTTTAAAGCTGGTGGCCGCATTGATATTAACGCCAAAGACCTCACTAACGTAGTTGAAACGGGAGAAACACTAAATGTTCCCCTGCCTGTTACGAATCAAGTATTAGATATGTTTAAAGAATTAGTAAATGATGGCAAAGCAGAATTAGACCATGCCGGTCTCCTAAAATATTACGAAAAGCACACCCCTTTACAGAAAGGATAATTCAAATGTCTTCAAAACTAGATGCAACACAAACACTAAAAGCATTACCCCAACAGCTAAGCAAATCAATTCAACAAGAATGGGAGGAACTTTACCGGCAGTTCAAACATAAAATTATCGTACTGGATGATGATCCCACTGGGGTACAGACGGTGCACGGAGTCTCTGTTTATACCAACTGGGATCTAACGTCAATAGAGAATGGTTTCAATGAAGAAAACCAAATGTTTTTTATTTTAACTAACTCCCGTTCATTTCCTGTGAAAGAAACAGAAGATGTACATCAAACGATAGCAAAAAGAATTAATCATGTATCTCAAAAACTAGGTATTCCGTTTCTTATTATAAGTCGCGGTGATTCGACTATGAGAGGTCACTATCCTTTAGAGACGGAAACCTTGAGACAATCCTTGGAAGCATGTTCAAAAGACACTGCCTTTGATGGTGAAATTATTATACCCTTTTTTGAACAAGGCGGACGCTGGACAATCGATAACGTTCACTATGTAAAGCAGGAAAACACCTTGATACCTGTTGGTGAAACGGAATTTGCCAAGGACCCTTCTTTCGGCTTCTCATCAAGCGATTTAACAGAATATATTGAAGAAAAAACAGATGGATTATTCAGCAAAGAAGAAGCTATTTCGATTGACCTGCCGCTCATACGAAGCGGTAACACAGAAGCAGTTAAAGAAAAGTTAATGGAAGCGACTTCTTTTCAAAAAATAATAGTGAATGCAGTTAATGAGGAAGACATTCGAGTTTTCAGCATTGGCTTGCTAAAAGCTCTTTTTAAACAAAAACAGTTTTTATTCAGAACAGGAGCTACTTTCACAAAAATCATCGGGAACATCTCTTCGAGACCTCTTTTGAGCAGCCAAGAGCTTAGAGACAGTTCTTCAAAAAACGGGGGATTAGTGGTTGTTGGTTCTCATGTTAGGAAGACAACCGAACAGCTTGAGCAAGTAAAACAGCTAACAAGCCTTGCATTTATTGAGTTCGACTGCCACTTAGTTTTTAATAGAGAGGCATTTTCGGAAGAACAAAACAGAATTAGGAATGAAGCAGAGAAAGCGGTAGAACAAGGCCAAACCGCTGTAATTTATACAAGAAGAGAACTTGTTAATCTTGAACATTCTTCTGCAGATGAAAAACTTGCCGTTTCCGTAAAAATTGCAGATGCCCTCACTGATGTAGTAAAGTCATTTGCTGTTCGCCCTTCCTTTATCATTGCTAAGGGTGGAATCACATCCAGTGATATCGGTACAAATGGGTTAGGAGTTACAAAAGCGATTGTAGCCGGTCAAATTTCTCCTGGGGTGCCAGTATGGACAACCGATGCGGGAAGTAAATTTCCTGGCCTGCCATATATTATTTTCCCAGGAAATGTCGGTACAAAGGACACGTTGAAAAATATTATTGAGCACTTGGATACCAATGATAAAAACAGACAGTAAGTGATCCAAATCCTATGAGTGAAGTGGAAGACCAATAACTACAGTAGGCCCCTTTTCTACTACATGGCATTAAAACAAAATCTTAACACTATCAAAGGCGCAGTCAGAAGTTGAAGCTATGCTCTGGTGTTTTACTGGGGCTATCTAGAGGGCATAGGTATTATAGGGGATATTGGTTTGGACGCAGGCATAACCCTTGGGCGATTTTGGATTTTGGGTTATGGACATTAATTAATGTATCTCTTACTGGTAATAGGCTTAAAAAAAAGGAATTACGAGAAGCTATTCAGCAAGTTGTTAAATCCTGCAAAAGATAAAGCATTCTAATAGTCCTTTTAATAGTCTTTATAGACCTCTATTCTCCTAGGGGTCTTTCCTTATACCTAAAATACTCCATCCATGCGAAGGATGACTAATCAACTCAGTGGCATGTAAATTTGTAAGGTTTTTTAAGAGGGTGGTACTTTGCTTTACTAACGTTTCACTGTACATATGGAAATGTCATTATCTCCGATCCCTTACCAAAGAAAGTAAAGAAAAATACTTCTTAGATGAGAAAATTAGTATTCGCCTAATGATGATATGGGCACACATTTTCACAATGGTTTCAATGTCTTTAATGGAAAATAAAAGCTTCCCACAAGTTCAGTGAACTCATGAGAAGCTTAAAATAAAATCTTCCTCAATGTGACCAAAATGTGACCATACGCCTCATTTTGACCTCTCTTAGCAAGAGACTCCCTTGTTACATAAGGGAATGGAGAGCGACATTACATCATTCCGCCCATTCCGCCCATTCCGCCCATGTCAGGCATTCCGCCGCCGCCGGCGCCTTCTTCTTCAGGCTTGTCGGCAATAACAGCTTCTGTAGTTAGGAACATTGCTGATACGGAAGCTGCATGTTGAAGTGCAGAACGAGTAACCTTGGTTGGGTCAACGATACCAGCGTCAATCATGTTTACCCACTCGCCAGTAGCTGCGTTAAATCCAACGCCGACTTTTTCGTTTTTCATGCGCTCAACAATGACAGATCCTTCAAGACCAGCATTTTGAGAGATTTGACGAAGCGGCTCTTCAAGAGCGCGAAGCACGATGTTGATACCTGTAGCCTCATCGCCTTCTGCATCAATAGCTGCTACTGCTTTATAAACGTTCATAAGAGCTGTACCACCACCGGATACAATCCCTTCTTCTACTGCAGCACGAGTAGAGTTCAAGGCATCCTCGATGCGAAGCTTACGCTCTTTCATTTCAGTTTCGGAAGCTGCACCAACTTTAACTACGGCTACGCCGCCTGCTAGCTTTGCAAGACGCTCTTGCAGCTTTTCACGGTCAAAGTCAGAAGTAGTTTCTTCGATTTGAGCCTTCAATTGATTCACGCGAGCAGAGATTTCACTTGGGTCTCCTGCACCTTCAACGATGGTTGTGTCGTCTTTTGTGATAACGACTCTTCCAGCGCGTCCAAGCTGAGAAATATCAGCAGATTTAAGGTCAAGGCCAAGGTCCTCAGTGATAACTTCTCCGCCAGTAAGCGCAGCAAGGTCTTCAAGCATTGCTTTACGACGGTCACCAAAGCCAGGTGCTTTAACTGCTACAGCGTTAAATGTACCGCGCAGTTTGTTCACAACAAGTGTAGCAAGAGCTTCGCCTTCTACGTCTTCAGCAACGATAAGGATTGGCTTGTTTTGCTGAACCACTTGCTCAAGTACTGGAAGAACCTCTTGAATGTTAGAGATCTTCTTGTCAGTGATAAGAATGTAAGGGTTATCCAGCTCAGCAACCATTTTGTCTGAGTCAGTAACCATATAAGGAGAAGCGTATCCACGGTCGAACTGCATACCTTCTACTACTTCAAGCTCTGTAGAGAAACCTTTGGATTCTTCTACTGTGATCACTCCATCGTTTCCTACGCGCTCCATTGCTTCAGCAATGATTTGGCCGACTTCTTCGTCAGCTGCAGAAATTGAAGCTACTTGTGCAATAGACTCGCGGCTTTCAATTGGCTTGGAAACTTTCGCAAGCTCAGCTACAGCAAGCTCAGTTGCTTTTTCAATCCCTTTGCGGATTCCCATTGGGTTCGCACCGGAAGTAACGTTTTTCAGTCCTTCTTGAATCATTGCTTGCGCAAGTACGGTTGCAGTTGTCGTACCGTCACCGGCAATGTCGTTTGTTTTGCTGGCTACTTCAGCAACAAGCTGTGCACCCATGTTTTCAAACGCATCTTCAAGTTCTACTTCTTTAGCGATCGTGACACCATCGTTAGTGATAAGGGGAGAACCAAATTTCTTTTCAAGTACTACGTTACGTCCTTTTGGTCCTAGAGTAACTTTTACAGCATTCGCAAGTTCATCTACACCACGAAGCATCGCACGACGAGCATCTTCACGGAACTTAATGTCTTTTGCCATAATAAAGACCTCCTATTAGTAAATTATGTAGGGTAAGCAGTGTTCAAGTCTTACCCAATAACAGCCAATACGTCACTTTCACGAAGGATAAGGTATTCTTTACCTTCATACTTCACTTCAGTCCCAGCGTACTTAGAGAAAATAACAGAGTTGCCTTCACTTACTTCCAGCTCTACTCTTTCACCATTCTCTGTTACACGGCCGCTTCCTACAGCTACAACTTTTCCTTCTTGCGGCTTTTCTTTTGCAGAATCAGGAAGTACGATTCCGCTGGCTGTTTTTTCTTCAGACTCGATTTGTTCAATGATAATGCGGTCACCAAGAGGCTTTAACAAGATAAACACCCTCCTTTAATATTTGTTGCATGAAGGCTGGAAGCCATCACGCATCCCTAACATTTTTAATTATTAGCACTCTGGTTTGTCGAGTGCTAATTCCAATTATAATAATAATCACTTGTAAGTTTTTTTGCAAGTACTGAAACTAATTTTTTCACAAATTTCCCTTAAACGTATTATTCATGGTAAAAAAACACACCCCTATATTATTCCTCAAATACATACCGTTAAACCTTTAAATGTACTCAAAAATCTTTAGACATTTTCCTCGTCTCCATGACACGGTTAGTTATAAGGTGCTCATTTCTCAAATGCTTTTCTCCCTTTTACGTAGGTTGCTTCTACTTCAAACTCATCATTTAAAACGGTAAAATCAGCATCTTTTCCTTCTTTTATACTGCCTTTGTAACTGTCTGCCCCTGCCTGCTTAGCAGGGTTGAGTGATGCCATTTGAATGGCTTCCTCGAAGCTGCATCCGCTGAATTCAATCATATTTTGTATGGCTTCATTCATGGGAAGGATACTACCAGCCAGAGTCCCGTCCTCCAGTCTTGCTTCCTTTCCCACGTATACCTCTTGCCCGCCTAGCTCATAAATCCCCTTATTCATCCCTTTTGCACGGATGGCATCAGTAATTAAAATAAGCTTATCAGCTTTTTTGACCTGGTAAATAAGTCGAAGCATATAAGGATCAATATGGACACCGTCAGCAATGATTTCAGCGGAAACGTCGGGATCCAACAGAACAGCACCGGCAGCCCCTATGTCTCTGTGATGAATCCCTCTCATTCCATTAAACAAATGGGTCGCATGGCTGATCCCTTTCCCAAAAGAACGTAACGCTTCTTCCCCGGTTGCATTGGAATGGCCGATAGATGCAATCACTCCATTCTTAAATAAGTGGTTTGTAAGCTCCTCCCCCTTCTCTTCCTCAGGTGCTAATGTGACAATGCTGATTTTTCCGCCAGCTGCTCCTTGAAATTCTTCAAATAATTCTATACTAGGAAGAACAATTTCCTGAGTAGGCTGAGCTCCTGCTTTTTTTCGAGAAATAAAGGGTCCCTCTAAATGAACACCCAACAGCTCTGCTCCTCCGGCAGCTGTTCCAGAGGAAAGGTTTATTTGTTGTAATGCTGAGAGGACCTTTTCCTTTCCTTGGGTCATGGTGGCCGCCAGAAATGAAGTAGTCCCTTCTGCAGGCAAGTTTTCCTGGATCGTTCGTATGGCCTCCTCCGTCCCGTCCATGAAATCCGAGCCGGCTGCACCGTGAATATGAAGATCGATAAAACCAGGAACCACTTTTACCGTCTTCTGAAAATGGAGAAGCTCTATGTCTTCCTTAGTAGAGAGGTGCTCCGTATTCCTGACTATTTCACTAATTCTTCCGTCTCTTATTATTAAAAGAGGGTTCTTAACCTTCTCTTCTTCTGCATATAAAACAGCATTTTGAAATAAGATGTTCTTGTTCATATTTTTCTCTCCCCTCTTTTTAGCCATTGCTGATGATTTAGTGACGAACGGGCCGTTTTACTCCTTTTATAAGAGCCATTATGATACAATATTCACTGTATTCATCGAGAAACATCATTTGTATGAAGGGATGACACAAATTTGAATAAACGCTACTGGTGGATTGTTATTACTTATATCCTCATTCATTTGTCAGGTATTATTGGTATCCCTCTTTTAATGGGATTAGGGTTTACAGATATAAACCAAATGGTCGCATGGTGGACGATCATCAGCTTTGTCATCGGGTTACTCATTATTTTATTGCTTCTTCTGCCAGAAAGAGGCTCCTCGCCACACCCTAATATGAGAGTAACAAGTAAAGGACATGCGACAAAATGGGCTATTATTGGTGTGTTTCTCGCCTTTATCGCTCAATATATAGCCATTTTAATTGAAACATACGCTTTGGGAATTGACCCGGGTTCAGAAAACACGCAAGAAATTCTTGAGATCGTTCGGATGATGCCTTTCTTTGCCATTATTGTTGCTTTGATTGGTCCGATCCTTGAAGAAATTGTTTTTCGAAAAGTCATTTTTGGGGCACTCTATAAGCGAATGAATTTCTTTTTCTCTGCTTTAATAAGCGCGCTTATTTTCGCTGTTGTACATCTGGACTTTGAACACCTTCTTGTTTATATGGCTGTTGGGTTTGTATTTTCTTACCTTTATGTAAAAACAGGAAGGATTATCGTTCCTATCTTAGCCCACGTCGCAATGAATGCTTATGCGGTGCTGATGCAGGTAGTGCTTGGAGACAGGCTTGAAGATATGCAAAGGCAGTTAGAGCAGATGCAAGGATTTATTGGAGGCTTATTTTTATGAGATTTTCCCCAAGATTTATGGGAACTATGTATATAGTGATTGGCATTATGTTTATCGTGTTAGCTGTGCAAAATGTCCGGGAAAATTCCTGGAATGTGTGGACATGGTTTTTTGCCGCTATTGCGGCAGTAGATATATTAGTGGGACTTCGTTTCTTCGGATTAAAACGTGCCGATAGCAAGGAATGATACAAAAAGCATAGCTCTGTACAGAGCTATGCTTTTTTTCTTTCTTCTTCTTTTTCTATTTCCATTTCTGCCTCTTTTGACTTCTTCCCAAGCATAAAAGCTGCCGGCACCGTCAAAAGAGTAAGGATGCCAATAATCAAAAACCCTTCATTAATCGCCTGCAGGCTTGCTTCTTCAATGGAAAAGCCATTTTCAGCAAAAAGCTGGGATCTCCTCACTTCAAAATAAATGGAGACAAAGACAATTCCGAGGGCATTGCTCATTTGTCTGAATACATTGTTCATCGCCGATCCCCTTGAAACAACCTTTTCCGGAATAGCGTTCATCCCGGCTGTGGTCGCAGGAATACTGGAAAAGCCCATTCCCACCCCTCTTACAGCCATCCAAAAGAAAATCCAGAACAAAGCTGTTTCCATAGACATAAATGCAAGGGCGATCGTACCGCCGCCAAGAATAAGGACTCCGGAAGTAACAATCCCCGTCGCTCCCCTGCGATCAAGTATTCTTCCCCCAATACTCATGAAGATTCCACTCAGCAGAGCTGCCGGTAAAAAGACTAAACCAGTGATGATCGCACTTAAACCATATACCTGCTGGATCAGTAAAGGAATTAAAAATATTCCTGCAAACAGACCAACGCTTGTAACCCCTGTAACCCAGATGCTGAGGGAATATGCTTTAATACGCAAAATAGACAGGTCAAGAAGTGGAAATTCCGCCCTTTTCTCCACCCTGACGAAAAAATAAATAGAAACCAGGCCCAGAAGAATCAAGGTCACGTTTAACGGATCCTGCAAATGTTCAAGAGAAGAGGTGTTTCCTAACGCAAACAAAATAGCTCCCACACCGAGAGTAACAAAAAGAAATCCCCAGCGGTCAAAGCGAATACCAGGATTAGTCGGCACTTCTTTTAAGTACATAGTTGCTACCACTAAGGCAAGCAAACCAAAGGGAACGTTGACTAAAAAGAGAAAATGCCAGGTTGCCATTTCAACAATTACTCCACCCAGAGTAGGACCTATCGTTGGCGCCATCATTGCAGCTACGCCCCATACTCCTGTAGCCATTCCTCTCTCTTTACGAGGAAATGCCTCAAAGATTAAAGCCATGGACAAGGGCATCATAATTCCGCCGGCAATACCTTGAATAGCACGAAAGAAAATAAGAACCTCCAGGGTCCACGAAAAGCTGCCCAGCAAAGAACCTAGAACAAATAACGAAAGCCCCATTAGATATACTTTTTTCTTCCCGAATTTATCTCCTAAATAGCCAGTAACCGGCATGGTCATTCCCATAGAAACCATAAAGATCGTAATGATCCACCCTGCAGCTACTGCATCTACTTCAAATACTTCCATGAAAAGAGGAATGGCAGGATTCAGCATGCTGTTATTTAAAATCATCGTAAACGTTCCAAACAGCAAGGATACAACAACCATCCATTTTCCAGATAATCTGTTCATAACTATTCCACCGCTTCGCTTCCCTAAATATCAATATTACTATACCACAGTTTCCACCATGTAAGCCTCGAACTTTCTCTCATCCACCATAACCCTGGCAGGTACACTCAATAAAAAAACCACACTCTATACGAGTGTGGTTTCTTATTTTGCTTGTCTTTCTTCATCCTCTTTTGCCCACTGCTCCATTTTTTCCTGTTCTGCTTTCAAGACTTTCTTATAAGAAATTCTGGAAATAATAATGCTTATTTCATAAAGCAAAAACAGCGGCAGTGTCACCATGACGTGTGACAGCAGCTCCGGTGGAGTAATAAAGCCTGCAATGACCAACAGGACAAAGTAAGCAATTTTCCTTATCTTTCTTAGGTAAGCTGGAGTAACAATCCCAAGCCTTGTTAAAAACATGACCACGACTGGCAGCTGAAACAAAAAACCAAATGGGATCGTCAGCTTAAACAAGAAAGTGAAATATTCATTGATCCCATATTGCTCAGTAATATTCAACGTAGTAGCTAGCC
This sequence comes from Thalassorhabdus alkalitolerans, assembly GCF_042656525.1. Lineage (NCBI taxonomy): Bacteria > Bacillati > Bacillota > Bacilli > Caryophanales > Bacillaceae > Thalassorhabdus > Thalassorhabdus alkalitolerans. The sequence continues at coordinate 14,442 of NZ_JBHSOZ010000008.1, read as the reverse complement.
TGCTTACAAAATCTATGACAAAAGGAAACAAAATAAAGTAAGCAAATGCAAGTCCACCAAAAAACAATAAGGTTGAAATTGGTATATAAGAAAGTGTGGCTTTACGCTCTTTTTCTAATAAACCTGGACTGACAAACGCCCATAATTGGTATAAGAGAAATGGAAATATTAGGATGAGTCCTGTTAAGAATGCAAAGTTTACGTAAACCATAATCGGATCCGTCAGCTTAAAAGCATTCATTGGAAAATCTTGGGCCTGAGGGGTGCTCTGCAAATACCCGATTAACACCGGAGCTAGAACAAATCCTCCAATCATCGCCACGAGTAGCAAAACCACAATCATGATCACACGTTTGCGAAGCTCTCCAATGTGATCATAAATGGACATATCGTTCTGTGACATTACTTTCCCATCCTATCTATTACTTTTCCTGATTAGCTTCTTCCTTCTTCTTGCTGTTATCATCATCGTCAACTAACCCTTTTGTAGCGCTCTTAAATTCTCTTAATGTATTACCTGCCGCTCTTCCAAGCTCAGGCAGCTTTTTCGGACCAAAAATCAACAGTGCTACTAATACGATTAATGCAATACTTCCCGGACCCAATGGCATAGGGGGTCACCTCCGCTTATAGTTGTTCCTCTTTTTCTTCAAGAGGATAGTTTTTTAAAAAGTAAATCAAGGACTGTAGTTCTACCGACAAATCAATATGATGAACCCTTATGTGCGGCGGCACAGTTAACCTTGCAGGAGTAAAATTCATGATACCTTTGATGCCCGCTTCCACAATTCTATCGGCTGTTTTTTGAGCGACAGCCACCGGCACAGTTAAAATAGCAACTGTGGCATCCAGCTCCTGAATGGAAGCGATATCTTTCATATCGTCAATCTTCACTCCACTGATTTCATGTCCTATAATATCATCATTCACATCAAATGCGCGAATAATTTTCGTGCTGTCATTCTTAGAAAAGTTGTATCTTAATAGTGCAGTGCCTAAATTTCCCACGCCAATCAAAACGACATTCGTCTGCTCGTCCTGTTCGAGTGTTTTTCGAAAAAATGATAGAAGATAGCTTACATTATAGCCATACCCTTTTTTCCCGAGAGCGCCAAAGTAAGAAAAATCCCTGCGAATCGTAGCAGAATCAACCTTCACTGCCTCACTTAATTCTGTAGATGATACACGCTGCTTTCCTGAAGTATGGAGGTTCTCCAAAAACCGGTAATATAAAGGCAGGCGCTTTGCTGTTGCTTGCGGTATTTTATGTTGATCTATGTTCATAGCAGCCTCCAACGTATCTTTCATTCTTACGAGAGTAAGTAACTCTTGCACCGCCGCTACTTATAAACTGCTAGGCTGGGTTGGACCTGCCGTTCACCTTCCTTATTGTACAACATTTCATTCTTGAATGTAATGGGAACAGAACTTCCAGGCGACATAATTCACGAATATGTAAAAAAGATTGAGCCAGCTCAGACCGTTTCAATGTATCTCTCTCTTTTTGCAGGGACCTAAATAAGATACACTAAAGAGAAGTGAAACATGATTGCCAATTCTATAGCAAGGATGAAGAGACATGATATTGTTGCAATGCGTGAACCTTACCAAATCGTTTGGAGCGGAAACGCTCCTTGATAACATAAAGCTTGAAGTAAAATCAGGCGAAAGAGTTGCTCTCGTTGGAAGAAACGGAGCCGGAAAGTCGACCCTTTTAAAAATTATCTCAGGACAGACTTCTTATGACAGTGGGGAGATTATTACCCCAAAAGGAATTAGAATGGGCTATCTTGCCCAGCATACAGGTCTTGAATCACAGCGGTCTATCTGGGATGAAATGCTCTCCATTTATACGGAGGTCATTCAAATGGAGAAACAAATCCGCCGCCTGGAAGAAAAGATGGCCAACCCGGCTGTGTACGAAAACAATGCCCAGTATGAAAAGATACTAAAAGAATACGACGAACTCCAGGTAGAGTTCAAAGAAAGAGGCGGGTACCAATACGAAGCCGACATCCGCAGCATTTTGTCAGGTCTAAACTTTGCCTCCTTTGACTACAGCACCCCGATTTCAAGCTTAAGCGGCGGGCAAAAGACCCGCTTAGCATTGGGCAAACTCCTTCTTTCCAAGCCAGAGCTTCTTATTCTTGATGAGCCCACAAACCACCTGGATATCGAAACCCTGACGTGGCTCGAACAATACTTAACCGGCTACAAAGGGGCGATTTTGATTGTCTCCCATGACCGCTACTTTTTGGACAAAATCGTTCATAAGGTATATGAGGTAGCATGGAAGGAAGTCACACTTTTTCAAGGAAATTATAGCTTTTACCTTGATGAAAAAGCAAAACGCTATGAGCTTGAACAAAAGGCATTTGAAAAAAACCAGGAGGAAAGAGCCCGCTTAGTGGATTTTGTCCAGCGTAATCTTGCCAGAGCCTCCACCTCCAAAAGAGCACAAAGCAAGCGAAAACAGCTTGAAAAAATGGAAAGCCTCAGCCGCCCGCTGGGAGATGAGAAATCAGCCAAATTTTCCTTTGATATCGACCGGCAAAGCGGGAATGAAGTAGTAAAGGTAAATAATTTAACTGTATCCTATGATGGCAGCAAGCCTCTTTTCACTAACCTGAATCTGCAATTAAACCGCAAGGAAAGCGTTGCCCTCATTGGTCCTAACGGTGTTGGAAAAACTACTTTATTAAAAGCAATTATCGATAAAGTCAAACCTTCAGATGGTACGATTTCTTTTGGGAGCAAAGTTACAGTCGGTTATTACGACCAGGAGCAGACCCAGCTTACTTCGAATAAGACCGTCTTACAGGAATTATGGGATGAATACCCGTTAACAAATGAAAAAGACATCCGCACTGTTTTGGGTAATTTTTTATTTAGCGGAGATGATGTGCTTAAGCACGTCTCTGAACTAAGCGGCGGTGAGAAAGCTCGTCTTGCCCTTGCAAAGCTGATGATGAAAAAGGCTAACTTTCTAATTTTTGATGAACCTACAAACCATTTAGACTTAGATAGCAAGGAAGTGTTGGAATCAGCGCTTCTTGACTACCCGGGTACTCTTTTATTTGTGTCTCACGACCGCTACTTCCTGAATCGGATGTCTACGCGAATAGTTGAAATGACCAGCGAAGGGTTAAAAGACTATCTCGGTGATTACGATTACTACCTGATGAAAAAAGAAGAAGAGCGCCAGCGAGAGGAACTGCGCAGTCAAAGAGAAGCATCTTCCTCTTCTCAAGAGGAGCAGAATGGTTCGGATAAAGAATCTTATTTTCTTGATAAAGAAGCAAAGAAACGAGCTAGAAAACGAAAAAGAGACATTGAAACAATCGAAAAAGAAATTGAGGACTTGGAGCAGGAAATTGAAGAGATGGAGAATAAGCTCCTTGACCCTGAAATCTATGAAAGTCATCAAAAAGCACAGGAACTTCAGGAAAAAATAGATACATCCCGACTGAAAGCCGAAGAACTTATGGAAAAATGGGAAGAACTTCAGCTGGAAGAGGACCAATAAAACACTTAATCAAAAAGAAGCGCAGAAGGATCTACGCTTCTTTTTGCAGTTTCCAAATTAATGCTCCGCATATGAGAAAAAACATAGAGGTGGCTGCGGCTGTAACACCAGAATCATTTAACAGCAAAAGAAATATAGAACCAGCAGCTCCCCCTTTAATGACCACTTTGTCTCTGTCATCCCAAAGCTTGAATTTCCCTTTGATTAAGAGCAGCGCTGCTACAACATAACTTGTGACAAACAATGTGGTCCAATTTGAATAACGAAGTATTTTTAAATTCATCTCTGCTTTTCTTATCATGATCTCCAGTATATAAGAAAAGTTTCCCCCTTCAAGCTGTCGGAAAGCCTCTCCTATGTGAGTGACAGGACCTGCAAGCTGCACAATCTTTAAAAAAGAAAGAGCACCGATCAACGCTCCTCCTGCCAGGGCCAGCTTCTTTAGCTTTCCTGCTGAAGGAAATAACAGCTGAAAGAAAAGAAAGCTAAACATTAATCCAGCTGACAATGTGGCACCTGCATTTGAGCCAAGAAAGGAGGCTCCCAGGAAAAACAGCGTCAGGATTGCCAGAACCCCCCCTGCCTTCCAAAACTTTTTACGCAGACAATAATGAATAATAAACAAGGCAGAGATAACGTAAAAACCAGCATATTCATTGCCAATTCCGTAATACCTTGCCCCTATTAACGGATCATAACCAAGATAAGATCGCTGCATAAGAGGCGAACCTAGAAGCAAATCAAACGAAACCATGATAAAGAGCAATAAAGATGACAGCCAGACTCCCTTCTCAGACCTCACAGCTAAAAGAAGACCCGTTAAGAAAGACAGCAGGAATATAAGGCCCACATACCAATAGAAAGAAATGGACTTAAGCAGGACAGGGGTAACTAAAAACCAAAAGGGTGAACTCATTCCTCCAAGTAGCACCCCTGGCAGCAAATACCTTGCTTTAGATGAATCCTCTCTTTTTTTCCACACGTAAAGAAATGAACTAAACAAAAGAAAAGCCAGCAGAATTATATAGGATAAAAGGACTTCAGGTCTTGTTGAATAAATAACAGCCAGCCAGTCAAAATGAGTAAACATGGCTTCCCTGCCATCCTCTTCCCCTTCTGTTTCCTTTCTTGTCAAGGGAGTGCCTGTAAGCTCTCCTGGAACCTCAATTTGAAAATAAGATAGAATAGTCGGCACAATGTCTACATTGGAAGAGATAAAAGGCTGCCTTGTCGTGTGAGAATACAGTGGCAAGCCATGCTGCTGGCCCTTTTCCCACAAAGCTACCGGTGCTATCCGGTACCCTTTATCATTTAATTCCTTAGGCACGGTAACACCTAGCACCATAAAATTTTGCTCGTTATTCCTTAAGGTAAGGAGAAAGGTTTGCAGCTCTTTTCTAAGCTGCTGTTGATAACTTCTTTGCCAGGAGGGATCCATCTTTTCTTTATCCTTATGAAAACGGTAGAATTCTCCCCATTCTATTACGCTAAATGACTTTTCGTTTTCTTGGCGTGTCTTCTCCAGCCACTCGGTTAAAGCCTCACGATCAACCTTCCAGCCTCCAGGAGCGTGAGGAACCTTTACCATTCCTTCCTTAAGCTGTCCCCTTGCCTCCCCTTTTTCATTCATTGTAAATAAAGAACCATATCTTACTTTTTTCTCTTCATAGTCACTGGTCCCTGCTACATTTGTCATAATTCCGTTCTCTTCTAACAGACCTCCTAACAAACCAGGTTTAGAACCAAATGATTCAAGGGTATTCTTTTTAGAAAGACTGTGGATAAGTGGATGAATAATAGAGGAAACAGGGGCAGTTCCTTGAAGCTTTCTATATTGTACTTCTGCGGAAAGGCTGCCTGTGGATAAAACCTTTTCCCCTCGATTATATGCATTCCACTCAGCCACACCTGTTCCTCTGGCTCCAGTACTTAATGTGACAGCTTCATTTATGTATGAAGAAGGCCCGGCTGCTTTTACATTTATACCTGTCATTGAAACTTCGTCCCATAAACTTTCATTATCAGCTGAAAGAAACTCTATGTCTTCAAGAGACAGTTCCGGAACAACTACGAGAGTGAGATGGTCCCCTGAAATACTTTTGGCAGAAATTGTTGTCGATATAAGGCAGGTGCTTAACCATAGGCACAGAATACTTATGTGGACAAATTTAACTCTCATATTTACAAACAACCTTATCTTTGTTAATTTTCTAACATATCCACACTATCCACATACTTATCAACAACAGTATACCCATCTAAAAAGGGTTTTTTTCATTTATACACAAACTTCTCCACTTATCCACAGTTTAATCCGTACACATCCAAAAGTCCCGTATATAAAGTTATTCACTGATTTATCCACATTATCCACAGTTGTTTTTTCAACAGCTTTTGACAAAAAAAGACCCTCCCTATGATAAGGGAAGGCCAGGCTCTCCATTCAAATCCAGTTTTGCAAACTTGTTGCTTTTCCATCCTGTATACGCAGCTGCACCAATCATGGCTGCATTGTCTGTGCATAGCTTTAAAGATGGAATCCTTAGCTCTGCTTCACTGTTTTCTAATGCTTTTTCCAATGAATCTCTTAACCCTTTATTAGCAGCCACTCCGCCAGCTACAACAAGCTGCTTTACATTATACTCTTCTGCAGCTTGTTTCGCTTTTGTAACAAGAACTTCCACGACACTGGCCTGAAAACTAGCGGCCAGGTCCTCAGGCTTTACCTCTTCACCTCGTTGTGACGCATTGTGAAGAACGTTGATCACTGCTGACTTTAACCCGCTGAAACTAAAGTCATATGACCCTGTTTCCAGCCATGCACGGGGCAGGTCAATATTGGCTTCCCCTTTTGCTGCAAGCTTATCTATTTCCGGTCCCCCTGGGTACGGCAGTTTCAAAGTGCGAGCGACCTTATCATATGCCTCTCCCACTGCATCATCCCGAGTTTCTCCAATCACTTCAAAATGCCCGTCTTCTTTCATGTATATAAGTTCTGTGTGCCCTCCTGAAACTACAAGAGAGATAAGAGGAAACTCCAGAGGTTTCTCCAGCTGGTTTGCATAAATATGACCGGCTATGTGATGTACCGGGATTAAAGGCAGACCATGAGCAAAAGCAATCGCTTTTGCAGCATTAACCCCAATGAGCAATGCGCCAACCAACCCTGGTCCTGCAGTCACAGCCAAAGCATCCAAATCGCTAAATGTGAGATTGGCTTCACTCAAGGCTTCCTCCACTATAAATGTAATTTGTTCCACATGATGTCTTGATGCAATCTCCGGGACCACTCCCCCAAAGCGCTTATGGCTCTCGATCTGAGAAGACACTACGTTTGAAAGTACCTCTTTGCCTCCCTTAATCACAGCAGCAGCCGTTTCGTCACAGCTGGTTTCAATGGCCAGTATGATTGGAGCATCATTTTTCGTTAATTGATTGTTCATGTAAATTCACCCACATCACTAAAGCATCCTCGAGATTATCCGTATAATAATTTTTACGGATGCCTCCCGGCTGAAAACCATATTTTTTATATAAAGACTGAGCAACATGGTTTGTTACTCTTACTTCAAGACTCATACGCAACGCTCCATAGGACTTTGCCATTTCTAACGCGTTAGCTAAGAGCAGTTCCCCTATACTCTTTCCTCTATGATTGGAATGGACTGCAATATTCGTGATATGAGCATCATCTATCACCACCCAGACACCACAATAACCAACAATCTCCTCTTCACAATCGGCTACAAGATAATGAGCAAATTGATTAGATGTCAGCTCGCTTTCAAATGCAGCCCTGCTCCACGGAAGAGTAAATGAATCCTGTTCTACCTCCAGTACCCCCTCTATATCCTCTACCGTCATAAACCGCACGGATACCTTCTCACCCATTCGTCTTTCCTTTCTGATCAGCAAGCCACTTCTTCTCAGCTTCCGCAAGCTGAATGTACTCAGGGACAAATTCGTGAACAGATGGACCCGACTCAGCTTTTTCACCCAACGCTAACAGTTCACCAGGACGGACGGAATTTTCCTGCATGGTACCACACAGAGCTTTATCCCCAAGGGTGTACTCAATCAATTCACGGTGCTTTTCTATATCCTGACTTAAAAACAATACGTCCTTTTCTGTCTTTTTGAGTCCCTGCAGCCAATCCTCCATTAATGTAATCCGGTCTTTTTCCACCATTTTGCTCTCACCATGGCTGCCCTGGTAAAGCCCGGTGTACACCTGTCCCCGGCGAGCATCTATAAATGGGCAGACCAATCCTTGAAAATGCTTCCCATTTTGAGCCAGTATTTTCAAGCTGGATATCCCTACGACCGGGATATGTAATGCCCAGGCCATCGACTTGGCAGTGGTCACTCCTATACGAACCCCAGTATAGGAACCAGGTCCTTTTGCTACAGCAATTCGGTCCAGTTCGTTTGTCTTTATGGAGGCTTCTTTTAAAAGGTAATCTATAGCTGGCATCAGCCTGATAGAATGATTCTTCTTAAGGTTCGTTATTACCTCTCCTTTGATTTCTCCCTCAGCAGAAACCCCTACCCCAAGTGTATATGTTGTTGTATCTATAGACAGGATCTTCATTTCCCCTGCAGCTCCTTGCTTAGTTGAATATATCTCTCCCCATAAGGGGTAAAAGTAAATGTCCTTTGTGTATCGCTGTCTCTTCTTATTATAATATCCAGAAAGTGATCAGGGAGCTGTTCTTTAATAATTTCCGCCCATTCAACTACCGTGAGGCCCTCACCTTCAAAGTATTCCTCAAAACCCAGGTCTTCTCCCCCTTGTTCTTCTAAACGATAAACGTCCATATGATACAAGGGAAGCCTGCCCTTATACTCCTTAATTATGGTAAAAGTCGGACTGTTTACCACTCGTTTCACTTCCAGCCCTTCAGCAATTCCTTTTGTAAAGTGTGTTTTTCCCGCTCCTAAATCTCCTGAGAGGGTAACGAGATCACTTGGCTGCGCAGCACGGCCCAGGCGTTCTCCTAACGAAATGGTTTCCTCAGGTGATCTAGTGATAAACGTAAAGCTTTCAGCCATTACCCTCACCAACTTCCCTTACCTTTATGATTTAAAATGATTGTAGCCTTTTTTATTAAGACGAACCAGTCCGTTCTTCTCTTTTTTAAGCCACACTTCCCCACGGCCTTCTTTCACGGTCCCAATCTTATATAAAGAGAGGCCTTCTTTTTTCATCGCTTCCGATAGCAGCTCCCAATCGTTTTCCCTAACCGTTCCTACAAGCTCAAAATCTTCACCACCAAACAGCATCCATTCAAGCCGCTTGGCCGTATCTACACTCTGCAGTTCCTGGGCAATAGGGAGACTGCTTTCATCCAGCTCTATGGAAACATTACTCGCTTCAGCAATTTCATGCGCTTCGCTGCCAATTCCATCACTTATGTCATTCAATGCTCCCCTAGTATTCAAAGAATTGATCACCCTTGCTTCTTCCACTTTAGGCCGCGGACGTTGGTGAGCTATCGTCAGCCGTTTTTCTCTTGCTGTAAAGTGCGCGTTTCTTGACCTCTTGAGCAAAAGAGCAAGTCCTGCCGCTGACTTCCCAAGAGAACCTGTGACAAACACTATATCTCCAGGCAGAGCATTTTTTCTTAATAGGCGTTTTCCAGCTTCCACACGGCCGGTAACCGTAACGGAGATCACTAGTTTATCGGTAGTGGAGACCGTATCACCGCCAATTAAGTCCATTTTGTACCCCTCTGCCAAGGATGACATCCCTTTGTAAAGCTCCTCCATTTCTTCCTCCGACCAGTCAGAAGGAATCGCAACAGAGACTAAATAAAAGACCGGCCACCCTCCCATCGCGGCTACATCACTGATATTTACGGCCAATGCCTTGTGCCCTATATCAAATGGGGAGAGAGTAGTCTTCTTAAAATGCACATCCTCTACCAGAGTATCAACACATATAATTTCATCATAAGATGCATCGGTTTTATAAACAGAAGCATCATCGCCAATACCTTCAAGCAAATGGCTTTGATAGTGTGATTTTGGCTTAATTTTGTTTATCCAATCAAATTCATCATGAATCATAAGGTCACACTCACTATTTCTTAAGGTTAGATGTCCGCATAACAATCCTAATCTCATTCTTTCCAATATTAGAAATGTCAACGGTAATATCATTGAAATCATCCATTTTCTTTCTACAGTGTAACGTATTCTTTTGGAAAATTCACTTCTCGATAGCCGTTTGCACAAAAAAAGCAAAACAATACTTTGATTGCTTTGCCGACTTTAAAGTATATGTACCTCATTTTGAAACCAATAAAAAAAAGCCTCTTTCAGCTTATTAGTAAATGATTATTTGGTTGCACTCTTCGAGTACTACTGATGTTTTTTTGCTCAGATGTTGATTCGACGTAGGAGCAAAAACTTAATTTGGTTGCGGGGGGAGGATTTGAACCTCCGACCTCCGGGTTATGAGCCCGACGAGCTACCAGACTGCTCTACCCCGCGATATTATAAAATTAGATAAGGCCTGGCAACGTCCTACTTTCACAGGGAGTTGCCCCCCAATTATCATCGGCGCTGAAGAGCTTAACTTCCGTGTTCGGCATGGGAACGGGTGTGACCTCTTCGCTGTCGCCACCAGACCTTTTATGACGTTCTCAACGTCACGTATATAAATATATCACGGTTCTTAATGCAATGCAAGCACTTATTTATATTTTCATTACAAATTTGTTTTTTTTGCAAAAAGTCACTTGTTTTGATATCATATTAATAAGAATATTTAGAATATTATTATAAAGGAGGGTTTTATCATGGATCTTATCCAATGTGTAAAAGCTGCGATCGGAGCTAACATGGCGTTACTTGCGACCTTTCTTTTCCTGCCTATATTAATATTCAGTGACAATATTTCTGTCTACCAAAATTTTCAGGACTGGATGAATGCAAAAGACAGCCGTTTTTAGACGGCTGTCTGTTTTTATTTTTTAGCAGCTTGTAAGGCTCCGTTAAATGCTTCAATAATATCCTTGGACTCTTCTATTCCAACCGAAATTCGTACAATTCCCGCTGTGATACCTAACGAATTTCTTATTTCCTCTGGCACTGTTCGATGTGAGGTTCCAAGTGGATAGGACACAGTCGTTTCCACGCCAGCTAATGTAGGAACAATTTTCACCCAATCTAATGAGGAAAAGAAGGTATGCAAATCAATGTACTCTTCCAGCTCAATACTAACCATTGCCCCGTTCCCTCTTTCAGAGACTGCTTCCGGATAGTAAACTTTTTTAATATCCTCTTGCTCTCTAAACCAGACAGCAAGCTCATTAGCATTGGCGCATTGTCTCTCCATTCTTACACTTAAAGTTTTTAACCCCCTGCAGGCAAGCCAAGCTTCAAAAGGGCTCAAACTTCCCCCTAAGTTAATTATCTTTTTCTTAGCTTTTGCTATCAGCTCTTCATTGCCCACTATCACTCCAGCCGTTACATCGCTGTGACCGCCTATGTATTTTGTAGCACTATGTACCACTATGTCTGCGCCCTGTTTGTATGGCTGTATTAAATAAGGTGTAGCAAACGTGTTGTCAATCATTACGGTTAAATTATGAGTTTTACCGAGCGAGATCAGCTCTTGCAAATTTTCGGCTCTAAGCAGGGGGTTGGCAATGGACTCAGAGTAAAGAAGAACAGTGTTATCTTTAATCTCCTCTTCAACATTCTTAATACTTGTAAAATCTATAACTGAAATTTCATATCCAAATCCTTTTAATTCCTGTTCAAATAATTGGTACGTCCCTCCGTATAAGTCTTCTGGCACTATAATATGCTCACCCGGATTTGCAGCTGCCATAACGCCTGCAAGAATTGCAGACATCCCTGAAGAACTGGCTGCGCCTGCGGGAGCTCCTTCTAATTGAGCAACGCCTGCACCTAAGTCATCAGGGTTGGGATTGCTATAACGAGTATAAAGATATTCCTTCTCTCCGCTAAAATAGCTTTCCATGTCTTCTAAGCTTTCAAATGTGAAAGCTGAAGTTTGGTAAATAGGCTTTGTTTTACTTACGTTCTTCTCCCCATCACCCTTTTGAAAATGTACAGTTTGTGTATTAAAATGCTTAGTCATAACGTTCTCTCCATTCGCCTATGTTTGGTCGTTCTTTTTCATCATGATTCCGAGTTGAGAAATTCAATTTGTGTAAGAGTTTTTTCTTGTTTTTTCATCAAAGAATGGGCAGTCTCTACGCTCACTTTTTCAAATGAGATTTTTTTACCAGGGAGAAGCTGCGCTAATCGTGGAAGGTCCGTGCTTATTACATTGGCAATACGGGTGTACCCGCCTGTAGTCTGTCTGTCAGCCATTAAAATCATAGGCTGTCCGTTCTTAGGCACCTGAATGGTACCGTATGCTACGGCATCCGATAATATATCAGCTTTGTCTAGATGCTTTATCGGTGTCCCTTCAAGTCTCATACCCATACGGTCGGCTTCCTGAGTGACAATATACTCAGTATTATAAAAAGCATGAAGTCCATCCTTGGAAAAGTCTTCTTCCTCTGGACCTGGAACGACTCTCAGAGGGGAAAGGTCATCATAGTCAGGAATAAATGAGTAATGAAGTCCTTTGCCCGGCTTTACGGTTCTATCCTCCACGTTTTTATAGATCGTATCTCCCTTTTCTGCAGACCTTCCTTCAATACCTCCCATTTTTGCTTTCATATAAGTTGACTGACTTCCAAGTGTTTTCTCGCCTGCTATGCCACCCGAAATACATAGATAAGCTCTTACTCCCTTTTTCGCTCCATGAAATATCAGCTCATCTCCTTCTTTTATAGAAAAAGATATCCATCGGGAAACCGGCTGGCCATTTAATTGAGGTTGGAGGTCAGCACCTGTAATGACTGCCACAGCATCACTTTGGGCAAGTAAATGCGGGCCAGCCATGGTTAATTCCAGTGCAGCATCTCCGCGGTTGTTACCAACTAATAAGTTTCCTGCTTGATAAGAAAATTGATCCATCGCCCCAGAAGCCACTACACCAAACTGCTGATAACCCGTTCTCCCTTTATCCTGTATAGTTGTTTGCATTCCTGGCTTTTTCACAAGGAATAGAGGTTTACTCATTTCCATTCACCTATTGGCTGGACAGTAATATTGTTCTCTGAAAAAACCTTTCTGACATGTTTAACAAATTCCAAAGCTTCCGGCTTATCTCCATGAACGCAGATTGTGTCAGCCTCTAAGTCAATAACCGTACCATCTAACGCTTCCGTCTGCTTTTTTGTAATCATTTTAATCACTCGTTCGACTGCCTCTTCAGTGCTATGGATTAATGCCTCAGGATTGCTTCTTGGAGTTAATGTCCCATCAGGCAAGTACGTACGATCAGCAAATACCTCATTTGCGCATCTGAGTCCCAATCGCTTTCCTGCCGTAATTAATTCTCCCCCCGCTAAACCAAATAGTATAAGTGAAGGATTTACATCGTACACTGCTTCTGCTATCGCCTCTGCCGTTTTTGTATCCACCGATGCAATGTTAAACAAGGCTCCATGAGGCTTCACGTGCTGAAGAGAAACCTGGTGAACTCGGCAGAAAGCCTCTATGGCTCCAATCTGGTAAGTCACAAGACGATGGACCTCACCAGGTGTCATCTCCATCTTTCTTCGTCCGAATCCCGCAAGATCAGGAAACCCGGGGTGCGCTCCTATACCTACTCCTTTTTCTTTAGCTAATTTAACCGTCTTGTCCATAACGTTATAATCTCCTGCATGGTATCCACAGGCTACATTTGCTGAGCTTACAAACTCCAGAACCTGTTCATCTTGTCCTATGGTGTAAGCACCAAAGCTCTCTCCTAAATCACTGTTTAAATCCACTTGATAATTCATGTGTCCCCTCCATGACCCTTGTGGTTAACTGGTATACTCTTCTATCGACCTCTATTTTTATTTTTTCATATTCCTCATTTTCTACCGGAACAAAGCGAATATAATTACCACTTTCCACTAAAAAAGGGTGCTCTCTATGTTGATCAAATAATTTTATTGGTGTTCTGCCAATAATGTTCCATCCTCCAGGACTCTCTAATGAATAAATACCAGTTTGCTCTCCTGCTATTCCAACGGATCCCTCTGCTACTTTTCCCCTTGGCTTACTTAAACGAGGAGCAGCTATTTTTTCAGACATCCCCCCTAAGTAGGGAAAACCAGGTGTAAAGCCAATCATATAAATAAGATAACTTTCACTTGAGTGAATACTGACTACTTCCTCAGGAGATAAGTTGTTTATTTCTGCTACCCTTTTTAAATCAGGGCCACTTTCTCCTCCGTAATAAGTAGGGATATCATAAATAACAGGAGGAGGCAGTTTTACTTTCTGCAAATGAGCAGACAGCTCATATAACCATTCTGCTGCTTTTTCATAGCTTATTAAAAAAGGATCGTAAAAGAAGGTTATCGCTGTGTAACTTGGTACCCATTCATTAATTCCAACCATTTTTGTTTCTTTTAATAAGTATAAGTAGGCTCTAATAAGACTGTTTGTTTCTTTGGATATTGTCTTACCTACTTCCATTCTTATTGCACTGTCCCCTAACGGAAGCATTCTAACTTGGTGTGACACCTCGTTTTCCTCCTTTCTGAACTCTGATTTTCCCTGCCTTCTCTTTCTGTTAATTATATTGTACCAATAACATGTTAAATAGAGGTGCTCTCTTTTTATTCTTTTAGACTTGGTAAAAGATTCAAACAAAAGAAAAGGTAGTTCATTTTACTATTTTAGCTAAGGTATGACTCTAAATAAGATAATTTAATACAAAAAAAGCACCCGTCTTGTGGGTGCTTTCATGATTGGCCTAGCAGCGTCCTACTTTCACAGGGAGTTGCCCCCCAATTATCATCGGCGCTGAAGAGCTTAACTTCCGTGTT
>NZ_JBHSOZ010000007.1:0-78440 GCF_042656525.1 Thalassorhabdus alkalitolerans | reverse complement strand
TTGACTTTCATTCGATTTTCAAAGGACAACTTGTTCGCCGTTTTTTGGCGACTTAACTATCATAACACCTAAACAATCACTCGTCAATAACTTTTTTGTAATTGATTAAAAGCAGTGGAACTGATTGCGTCGGACTAATAATATATCATCTGGTTATTAAAGAGTCAACTATATTTTAAAAATAAATTCACAGCACATTATCACCCTTTTTAATTCTTAAGGAAGCCCCCCTGCCCTCGTTTTGGTTATTACTTGTGCACTCTCTTTTTTAAAGGCTTGATATATCTCACGCAATCATTTGGATGAGCGAACCGGCGGTAGAGTCCAAAGATCAATTTGTACTTCTCTTCCATTGCTTTTTTCACTCTGTCGTCTATACGAGAATCTGATAAATCAAGCAGCAGCTCTTCTAACTCCCTCTTTAATATGTATTCCATTTCCTGAGCTTCTTTTCCGTTAATTAATAACCCAAGCATTTGTCCACCTCTTTTATAAAAGTAAAGTCTACTCATATCTTGTCCTCACCTGCATAAAATTATGCTAAGTGACCAGACGGAAGGGGAGCTCCTTTGATATGAGACACATTTGGGTTCTAAATGGCAAAACACTAAAGTATTATGCTCTTGCCACAGTGGCAGCCTTATTTGCTGCCAGCTTCTTATATGCAAGTCAGGCATATATACCGGCTTTTTCTACTGATGAAGGGCCAAGGGCTTTCCATAGAGCAGAGATTGATGAAAAAAAAGCCGCCTTAACTTTCAATATCAGCTGGGGTGATAAACGCGCCCTGCCTATACTTGAAATTCTTGCAGACCACAAAGTAGAAGAAGCAACATTTTTCGTCTCAGCCTCCTGGGCAGAAAGGCACCCTGATATTTTAGAAAAAATAAATGAGGCAGGATACACCATCGGCAACCACGGTTACCAATACGAGCATTATACAGAATGGGAAGAAAGTGAAATGATGCGGGATTTAAATGAAAGCCATCGCAAATTGAAGGAGGTAGGAGGAATCGAACCAGTCTACTTCCGCCCCCCTCACGGAGATTTTGATGAGAGAGTGTTGCAAGCTGTAGATCGATTCGGCTATTCTACAATTCACTGGAGTGTTGGCGGCAGTGATTGGAAAAATCCAGGAGTTGAAACAATTGTAAAAGATATTACAGAGAACACAGAACCTGGTGATGTGATTCTTCTCCACGCTTCAGACTCAGCAAAGCAGACCCATAAAGCTCTCCCTGTGATTCTTAATGACCTCTCTGAGAAAGGATATCAACTTGTTTCATTAGAAGAATTAATTACAGATGGTGAAGCGAAAACTCAAGAAATAAAGTAATAAAAAACAGCCATTTTCCATGAGGTGAAATGGCTGTTTTATATTATGCTTTCTCTTTTTGGTCTCCTGTCAATCTGTGAAGGGTCAACAACTGCCACGTATTTGCTGTCAGAAGAGGTGCCAGGTAGATCCAGAGCCACTTGGAGTCATTTACTGTTCCAACTGTTAACGCCGGAATCCACTCAATGGTTGTAATAACGTACATGAAAAAAAGAGCCGGGATAAACGTTCTTTTATTCGTGTCTCTCATTTTAAAGTAAGCAACAATTATACTGTACAGTAAGAGTAAGAAAGGCATGATCATATAACCAAAGATGGTTTCATCTCCGTCAGCATAAGCTAAGTATCTAAAATAAATCAGGTCAAATAATACAAATAATATAAGAATGACTTGAATTCGATTCCACAGCTTGACGGATTTAAATAAACCCAAAGCCAAACGATGAATAGTTAAATAAGCAAAAAAGCCCATTTGAGCCACCAGGCTTATGGCTGCACTAATACCCAGCATCCAAAGCAGGCCAAACAAAAAATTTAAGAACCCGCCATCTAAGTACGTATCTAAATCTAATAACACACCAACTATCGCTCCGCTTATTGAGCCAATAATCAGCGTAGTAAAAAACAAATAAACTACTTTCCGAGTATTCAACGCCATCCGCTCCCCTTATGTTCTTACCGTAATGATTTTATCAATCGTGTTGGGAAAAAGCTACCTTATATACTTGTTGTGCATATTTTTTCACATCTCCACTCATATTAAAGACAACTACACTACTGAAAGGAGCGTCCACGTGATGAAAGGTCTTCAAATATTATTTATCCTTGGATTGCTCGTCACATTTGCCTCCGGGTGCGCCACTGTGGAGGGAGGAGAGAACCACGGTGATTATGAAAGTACAAAAGAAATGCTGGTGGACTTATTAAAGACAGATGAAGGAAAGGCAGCCGTAAGAGAAATATTAACTGATGAAGAAGTAAGACAGGATATTGTAATGGAACAAACTTTCGTCCAAAGCACTATACAAGACACGTTAGTATCTCCTGAAGGTAAAGCATTTTGGCAGGAAACCATGAAGGATCCTGAATTTGCCCGGGCACTGGCAGAGAGTATGCGCCAGGAGCATGAAGAGCTCCTTCGGCGTATGATGAAGGACCCTGAGTACCAGGCTGTTTTGTTAGAGTTATGGCAAGACCCGGAAATGGATGATAATATTTCTGAACTCTTACGAAGCAAAGAACACAAACAGCAAATTATGAATGTAATGACAGAAGCCTTTGAGAGCCCCTTCTTTCTTGCAAAGCTCCATGATATTCTAACCGAAGTTTCTGCGGAACGCTTAGAACAGGAAGCAGCTGATCAAGAACAGCAGGAACAACAGGAACAAGAACAGGAAGATCAGCAAGGAGAAGAGGGGGAACAGCAACAAGAACAGCAGCAAGAAGGTGAAGAAGAACCCCAATAAATTCTTTGCCGGCTCTAGTTAAAAAGGCCCCACCTGCTGAGGTGAGGGCCTTTTCCTTTCTATAAAAGAAAGCTATTTACTTTCCTGCCTTTTCAATCACTTTTGAAGCGATCTCATGATAAATCTGTCCGATCTTATCGTCAGCGTCATACACGGATGGAGCAAAATCTTTCTCATCTATTTCAGGCTGCCCTAGCGGGATACGACCAAGAATGTCTGTTTTTAGCTCTTCGCTTAGTCTTTCTCCGCCACCTGTTCCAAACACATATTCCTTCTCACCAGTCAGCTTGCTCTCAAAGTAAGCCATGTTCTCCACAATACCAAGGATCTGGTGGTTTGTTTTAATAGCCATTGCCCCCGCTCTTGCAGCAACAAAAGCAGCTGTCGCATGAGGAGTAGTCACAATGATCTCCTTACACTCTGGAAGCATCGTGTGAATGTCCAAGGCAACGTCCCCTGTGCCAGGAGGAAGATCTAAAATAAGATAATCAAGTTCTCCCCACTCTACTTCATTAAAGAAGTTATTAAGCATTTTTCCAAGCATAGGCCCTCTCCAAATTACCGGAGCATTATCTTCGACGAAAAATCCCATGGAAATCACTTTTACTCCAAAACGCTCAACAGGATAAATTCTTTCTTCTACCACAGTGGGACGTTCTTCAATCCCCATCATATCTGGCACGCTGAATCCGTAGATATCTGCGTCAATAATTCCAACTTTCTTGCCCTGCCGTGCTAAGGAAGTGGCCAGGTTTACGGAAACGGTAGACTTCCCTACGCCACCTTTCCCGCTTGTTACAGCAATAAACTGTGTCTTATTCTCTTCAGAAAGAAGAGACGGCCCTGAAGCAGCAGCTGGCTGTCCTTGCTCCATGCCTCCATGCTGGCTTACTTCTTCTTTTGTCAACTCATCAAAACGGAGACCGACAGATCCTGCCCCTGCTCCTTTCACAGCGCTTACAATTTCTTGCTGGACTTTCATTTGCTCAGAAGTACCCGTTCTGGCTAATGCAACTTTCAAACTGACGTTATCCCCTTTAATCTTCACTTCTCTGAGACCGCCGGTTTCAACGATATTTTTATTTAGGTCAGGATCATTTATTCCTTTTAAAGCTTCAATTACTTGTTCTTCTGTAAGCAACACGGACACCATCCTTTGACTTTAGAAAATCTTACTATGTATAGCATACCTTTTCTCCCCTGTATTTTTCAAACAGAAAAACACCAGCTCTCATAAATTGAGCCTGGCGTTTTTTTTACTCTCTGCCTTGTGACGGAAGAAAATAAAGAGCTTCCTTCGCCAGGAAAGCCCTTAAAACCAAACTGCATTTACAATGCCAACGGCCACCACCATATAAAGAAGGTTAAGAGGAATACCTATCTTCAAATAGTCAGAAAAACGATATCCACCCGGCCCATAGACAATAAGGTTTGTCTGATACCCTATAGGAGTGGCAAAGCTGGCTGAAGCTGCGATAGCAATGGTGACAAAGAAAGGTACAGGATCAACTCCCAGCTGCGTTGCCATGGCAAGGGATATAGGAAACATGAGTACGGCCGCAGCATTGTTTGTAATGATTTCTGTAAAAACCGAGGTGAGAAAGTAAACAACCAAAATAGCGCCGATGATCCCCGCTCCAGCCGTGAGCTCTACAAAATGTTGAGCAATAAAGGCAGCTGTCCCTGTCTGCTCCAGAGCTATACCTATCCCTATCGCACAAGCGATAAGAATAAGAACATCAAATTGAATATACTTTTTTGCACCTACAAAGGTAATCGTTTTTGTCAAAAACAGAGTCAGAGAGGCAAGGACAGCTGCTTCAAACATGGAAAGTACATTAAAAGCGGCTAACAAAATCATGACAACCATTGTTACTCCAGCAATCAGGGACTTTTTTGAGTCCATGATTTCCGGCTCCTCCAGCGGTGAAACGATATAAAAATCACTTGTGTTAGACCACTTATTTACAAAGTCTTTATTTACGAGAAGCAGTAGTGTGTCCCCCGGCTTTAATTTAATATCTCCGACTTTACTGTTGATTCTCTCATCATTTCTATGAACGGCAACTATACCTGCATCATACTTACTGCGAAACTTTATTTCTTTTACCGTTTGATTCATCAAAGAAGACTGATGTGATACCACCGCTTCTACTAAGGAAGAGGTGCCGTTTTGAAGGTCTTCAAGTACAAGGTTGGTTCCTGTTTCCACCCTTAAACCCTTGATATTTTGCAAATCCACAATAGTTGAAAGGAGTCCAGTAAAAATCAAACGGTCGTTTGTTTTAATTTTATGGTAGGACGGAA
Source organism: Thalassorhabdus alkalitolerans (assembly GCF_042656525.1). Lineage (NCBI taxonomy): Bacteria > Bacillati > Bacillota > Bacilli > Caryophanales > Bacillaceae > Thalassorhabdus > Thalassorhabdus alkalitolerans. The sequence goes on along the minus strand of NZ_JBHSOZ010000007.1, from coordinate 73,331 downwards.
CAGGAACGATTCTTTCCCCGTTTCTAATCAGTTCGATGAGATAAAGGCCATTTAAGCTTCTTAGGCCAGCCTCTTCTATCGTTTTCCCCACTAAAGGTGAATTTCCTTCCACAACTGCTTCCGCCAAATATTCCTTAGAACTCTCATCAAAAGACTCTTCAGAGGTTTTCCGGTTAGGCAAAAGCTTGTATCCAATCGTAATCATGAACAAAATCGCTAAGATACTTGCAGGAAGGCCTACAATTGCAAGCTGAAACATTGAGAATCCTTCAAGCCCCTGCTCAAGCATAAAACCGTGGATAACCAGGTTAGTGGACGTACCGATTAAGGTAAGAGTCCCTCCGAAGATCGCTGCGTAAGACAGCGGGATTAAAAATTTTGAAGGTGATATATTTCGTTCTTTGCACCACTTTCGAACAACAGGGGTGAACATGACAACAATAGGGGTATTATTTAAAAAAGCAGATAAGCCAGCAATAGGAAGCATCATTTGAAAAAGAGATTTTTTAGGCCCTTTGCCAGATCCCAACGCTTTTGTTACCACCTGGTTAAGCATTCCGCTTTGTTTAATTGCCCCAGCTATAATAAAGAGGAGAGCAACAGTGAGCATGCCCTCGTTTGCAAAACCTCTTAGGGCATCTTCCGGCGCAAGTACCCCGGATAGTAAAAGAACAGCCAAAGCTGTAAAAACAATAAAGTCCGGCCGGGCTATTTCTCTTACAAGGCAAATGAGCATGATGAAAACGACTGCCATCACAAAACCTATTTCAAATGTCACTTCTCTCTCCCCCTCTCCTTCACTGCATGTATCTTTACAATTCTTATTAGTTAAGTTGGAATTAAATTTAAAAAAATTTACCAGTGTCTATTCCAGCCTTAATCAGCAGATGAATATTAATATCATATTATTCTCACAAATACGATGTGTCAAGTAGGTTTTAAAAATAAAAAAAAGCTTTCGAAAAGAAAGCTTTTCAGATTTACTCCATTTCTTCCCCAGAATAATAACGAAGGAGTCCCTGATAAATAGAAGCCGCTACTTTATCCTGGTATTCTTCTTTGCTAAGCATGGAAGCTTCTTGTGGGTTCGATAAAAATCCAACTTCAATAAGCATCCCTGGAATTGCTGCTTTATCAAGAAGATATATATTGGAAATAGGCTTTGCCTCACGCTTAGTGTTTTCTAAATTTCTCGTCAGCTCTGCTTGCACGAACTTTGCAGCCAATTCATTATCAGGTACTGAGCGGTTATAAAACGTTTGTGCCCCGCTCCATTTTGGTGATGGTATAGAATTCAAATGCAGGGAGATAAACATGTCACTGCCTGTTTCATTAATAAGCTCCACTCTTCTTTTTAAATCGGATACTTTTCTGTTACGGTATCCCTTCACGTCCTCTGCGGCTAAATCATGATCCCCTTCTCTTGTCATAAGGACCAGCGCTCCTGATTCCTGAAGATAATCTCTAAGCTTTAATGAAATATCCAAAGCAATATCTTTTTCTAATAAACCACTCTTAGCTACAGCTCCTCCATCTACTCCTCCGTGTCCAGGATCGAGAATTATAATCCTGCCGGATAGGGGGAGCTGCCAGGTAGATAACGAATCGTCGCTATCCCAGTATATTTGTATAAGCCATCCAATGACGGCACAAGCTATAATGACGAAAGTCCCGATTAACCATTTTTTTACGCTCATAAGCCGCCCGTCCCCTTCCTCCATGCTTGTTTCATCTATATGAAAGGACGAGCGGGCTTATTCTTTTTATTGCAAGCGTAATAGCAACCTTGTTTTTCCAGTTTCAAATCCTTTTTCCCACCAGTGGACCACAAAGCCATCCACCGCTTCAAACATTTTTTCTTCTTTTGCTTTTGGGTCATGGACCCAGCCATACATAAAGTTATATAGTTCTTTCACAAGAAACTTCACTTCCCTGTTTGCCCGTTCTTTAATGGAAATGTCATCTTCTCCCCTTACTCCTAAACGGCTGTACTTTGCCCCAAGCAGGAAAGAATCAATAGCCAGGTCTACGCAGGCATCCTCCATAAAAGAATATTGAAAATGAAAATTCGGGAACACAGGAATGAAAAATGTTTCTGAAATGGATTGTATATCCTTAATAGACAAAGTGCGAAGTATTTTTTTTTCAAAATCCCATTCTTTCTTTCTTCGCCGCTCATTTAATGAAACGATTGTATTGCTCACTTGCATCCCCTCCTTGCCTTTATTATTTGAAAGGAGAGCCACTGCATGCAGTGGAAAAGAAGGAGGATTAGTGGCCGTGGAGGTGAAAATTAACCAATTATGAACCAAATAAAAAACAGGGGAAGTCCCCCAACGCGTGGGTTTTCCTTTTATATTTGTATGGTTGCTTTTTGCTGCATCCAGATAAGGGACGTCTCAAATAATTCTTTTTCAAAACAGTAACTGGAAAAAGTATGATCTGCTCCTGCAATATAAAACCATTCGACCGTTCCTTTTTGTCTTTCTTGAAGAGCAGATGCATATTTAGCTGTATTTTCTTTTGGAACATCTTCATCCTCTTCCGCATGAATAAGGAGGACGTTTTTTTCAAACCTCTTCACTGCTTTTAACGGGTCAAAAGAAGTTAAGGACTGAAAAAAAGGAGGCTTTAGATAAAAGCCGTCATAATCATAAGCTCCTTCTTTTTCTGCAATGATTTCCGCTTCCTTCCCAACAATGGATACAATGTCCTTATAAGGGTCCGCAACCGGAGACCAGAGAATGAGACGAGAAACCCTTTCGTCCTCCGCTGCTGTTAAAGAGGAGACTGCACCGCCCAGACTATGACCGATTACTGTGATGTCCATTTCATCTACAAAAGGCAAGTTACTAACGTAATCAAGAGCACCTTTGACTTCCCGAATTTTCCGGGTCAAAGTAATTTCTCCGTAGTCGCCTTCACTATCACCACACCCGCTGAAATCAAAACGAAAAACAGTAAATCCCTCATCCGTGAACTTTCTTGCTGCTTTAACAAACATTCTATGCTCCCCCACTTTGCTTCCTACAAAACCGTGAACTAACACTATAGCTGGGGTTTCTTCTTCCATCTTTTTATCAGGAACATGAACCACCCCTGATAATGACAAGCCACCTACTGTGAAATGTACACTTTCTTCCTTCATAGTGGTACTCACTCCTTTTTCAAAATACTCCGGTTTATGTTTAATTTTATATTAAGTATATTATTCTTATTTGTCAACTCGGAATTAAAGTGCCATTTATTTTCTTACATAAAATGCATGCCCCCAGCTTATCCTAATAGAAATTCAGTCTGAAGGAGGGCAAGCTATGAGATTTGATGTGTCTCTTGTGTCACGGGTAAGCGAGGATATAGAGGATTCTGCAAAAAGACTGAGGGAAATTGTGAATTCTCCACAGGAGCTTTCAGCGGAGCTTCAAAAAATTGAAAGCTGTGTTCGCTCTCTGCAATCCTTATCGGAGGGTCAGAATCAGGCAGGGGCCAATGCTGCCAATGCCCAGCATGCCCCAGACCAAAATCAGACCTAAGAAAATATGTTGAGGGTGCAAATTGATTCTCCTTTAAAAAAATGATCAGCCTTCGCACATGTAATTAAGGGTTACAAACGTGGCAGCGAAGAGGGTCTTCGTACTCCTTTCCCTTCGGACATTGCACTTCATGTTTGCAGCTGCATTTTTTACAGCTGTATACATGAGCAAGCAGTGCTTCCGTAGGAAACCCGCAGCCTGCGCAAGGTAAGCCTTTCTTATGTTCCGTTACTTCAAAGCCAGGGGCTGAACAAGAAGGACATAAAGAAGTAATCTTAGATACAAGATCCTGTGCAGCAAGTTCGATATTTTTCATGCGGGTGGGATTATACATAGCCCTCATGTCTGTTTCAATGCTCAGAAGCTTTGAAGTTTTTTTCCAAAAACCAAATGATGTATTAGCCGGCCTGGAAAGACTCTCTACTGCCCTGTTCAGCTCTTCAGTGCTTGTGATTCCTTTGATGATGTCTTTACTTTTCCTACTGTCATTACTTCTTTTCACAATGAGGCCGTGCTCTGGAAATCCAGCCGACTTCGCAAATTCTTCAGCTTCCTTAAATGATGCGATCTCTTTTTGGGCAGCGTTTGTATTGCTGTTGGCAGCATAGCCGATTATTTCAAATCCCTGTTTTTGATCAATACATACTATAAGCTCTCTGTTATAAGGCACGTGGGAAAAAACGGGGTGAGCTCCAAATGACCCTTCGCTGGCTATTCCGATATCTAAGCCCGTTTGCTTCATCGCAGCCATTGCTTTTTTTCTTGCTGCCTCAAGCTGGTTCCCCGCTCTTTTTACTTCTTTTGTAAACGTGCCAAAAGAATCTGAATCAAAGGATTCAGGAACAACTGCTTCAAGTGCAAGCTCATGTTCGAGTATCGGTGCTATCACTTCTTCTTTTTTATGCATTGTGGCTATCACACATTTACGGTTTAAAAAAAGCTTTTTGACATCCTCATTCATATTCTGCTGGTTATCTCCTTGTTATAAAATCATTGTCCGTTTGTTTATATTATATCCTGAATTCGCCTCTTTCCCTATTACATGTGTGAGCAAAAATAAAAAGCTTATGGACATACCCACACAAAAAAGACCCCCAACCATATTGGTTGAGAGTCTTGGAATGTAGATATATTAACGCTTTGAGAACTGAGGAGCACGACGAGCTGCTTTAAGACCGTATTTCTTACGCTCTTTCATTTATATTTTAAATACGAAGAAACTGGGGATAAAACCATTTGCGAAAAGCCTTATTTTATAAGCTTTTTTGCATTGAATAAAAATTGGATAGTACATCCTTATAAATGGCTGGTGGTCAGAATGTGGTCAAAATTAAATGGTATATTGTTTACTGTTATCTACGTTCATATGAGCTGTTAATGGTGGTAAAAGTACTTTTCGGTAAAAAGGCCCTCAACCAAATTAGTTGAGAGCCTTACTTCTTTAAAAAAAATTAGAAAAAACCTCGTGATATACCTTTAGTTGTCAGCATGTGGTCAAAGTTTCATCATAGCAAGAAGAGAGATGAAAACCCACTACTTTAGAGATAGTAGAAAAATTAAAAAGAGGGTCGGACGCATCCAACCCCCTTAAGTGAGCGCCGCAGCCACTCACCGCTATTAGTTATTATTATGTTATCACAGCCTGTACTTATACGTAAAGAGAAAAGTTTTGATCTTATATATAATTATTTAAGCGAGCTAACTTTATATTAAGGTCCGTACCATTTATTCTGTTACATATCGAAACTGGGACCTCTAACCTTAATTGTTCAGTTTCCTCTTTAAATTGTTTAATTATCCTCTTTAATTCTGTTTTATTGTACCCAAGTTTCTTCAGCAATAAAACAACCAGGATGAAATAATCAACCAAGAACTTAAACTCTATATTGGGAACCCCCACCTCAACGCTTACATATGTCTTAACAGAATTCATCGCATGGGTACCACCAGCAAACCTACAATCGAATATTACATTATTATGTGCAACAGAATTCCTTAACTCTTTTAAAGTGAAAATAATATCCTGTACTAAATTCCCATCATTCACAATAGAGGCATGTGTTAGCTTTATATTGTTACAGTTATCTATTCTAATCGGTTCATTTAAACACTTTAGAAAAAGCCCAAAGTTACCCATATCTAATATCTCAAAAACAGCCCATAGAGGCATTGTATCACCACGAAGAAAATGAGTTACTATCTCATTTTTAGGAAACTTATAACTAAACTCACTATCAATTTTTTTTCTTAATTTTAGTCTATCTTTCATCTTGGTATTATAATTTCTTGACCCTACAGGCTCAGACTTATAGTCCAAGAGAAAATGCTTAAATGCATGTTCCAGATCTAAACTTCCATATGGCACTAATGTATCTATCGTATAATTTTTTAAAGCCGTTTCAATTGTCATTATATGCGGATAAAGCAAAGACTTTAAATTCATATCAAAGTCATAAATTGCTTTTAATTGTTCAAATTCTGTTAAAGGAATAGGGTTTGTTTTTTGTTTAATAAAACGGTACCCTTTATAACCATGATAATACCCCATTAGCAATAATTCTCTTTTATGCCTACTACCTTGTATATTAATACCTTTATTATCTCTAAGATGACGCATCAATCCATCGGTTTTCTTCCCTTTTGTCAAAAGATAACCCCCTATTTCAATACTCATACAAATATATTACAACTTTCTATATATTTTTTTGAATTTTAATGTAAACACTTCAATAAACTAAAAAGCCTGTTCTTTCATAATATCAAAACGTTCGATAAGGAAATTAACATCAGAACTGAAGCAAGATAAAAGCCCTGTTTTTTAAGCATTTTGCGGCCAGTCCTTATACTGTTCTTTAGCTTCTTCCATAATTGCTTTTGTAATAAATATAAGTTGCTGTCCTTTAATTCCCTCGTTCATCAAAACTTTCTTAACCGACATGTTAACCTTGGCATAGATATTCTTGCGGTGTTCACTTGTCCAATCTTGACTCAGGTTCTTCTTTAATTCTTTCACTACCTTGTGAATGAGGTCTGCTAAAAACTTATTATCGAAGGCATCCATTTTTAATGATGTAATGGCTTTATAGAATTCAACTTCTTCATCGGATAATCCTAGATCCTTACGGAAGTCTGCTTCCTCATTGACTTCATTTTTCATGTCAGCCATCATTCGTACAACATCTGCTGCTTGTATAATGCGGTTATGGTAGTCTTTTAAGGTTTTCTCAAGTAGTTCACGCATTTGCTTTTCTTTAGGGCTATTCCGTTTGAAATTGACTTGAATATGGTCTTCTAGTAGTTTTTTTAGTAATTTAAGGCGTAGATCTTCGTGGTCTTCCTTCTGCATATCTTTTAGAAACTCTTCATCGAGAATGCTAATATCGGGCTTCTCAATACCTGCAACCTTATAAATATCAACCGGTTCTTTCGATTCTAAATGTTGGTCAATCAACGAATTAAGTCGTTCTTCAACCGTCTGGATTGACTTGAAATCATTATTTTGGGCTGATAGATATTTCCTCACTTGAATACGTACCATCTGATATAGAGTAACTTCATCCGAATAAGGAATTACCTTATCGATATGTTTGACCAACTTATATGCCTTCTCTAGTTTTACGCAATCCTCAACAAACGCTTCCGGATCTCCGTTTAATTGGTCATTAATAAGATCTGCAATCAAATCATCGCGACTTACTTTAGACAGAGAGCGCCAATCGTCGCGATGTTCGATATCACCAAAATACTTACGCACTTCTTCTAACTTATTATTAAAGACACCAATCGCTTGGTCTACATCTATGTCCATGTCATTAGTTGCATTATCACCTGTATATTGGTTAGTTGCTTCTTTCAGAGATGTTGCGATACCTATAAAGTCAACGATGAGTCCACCTTCTTTACCAGGGAAAACTCGGTTAACACGTGCAATCGCCTGTATTAAATTGTGACCCTTCATAGGTTTATCAACATAAAGGAATGAAAGGTTCGGAACATCGAAACCAGTGAGCCACATTGAAACAACAATAACTAGTTTAAGAGGATCGTCAGTTTTCTTTAAACGTCCTTTGACTTCCTCTTGCTCTTCTTTCGTCTTAATGTGGGCGTATTTACTACCTGGATTTATCCCTCTCCACGAGTCAGGGTCTTTTGATACATCACCAGTCATGATAACCTCTACTTCTGGACAGTTATCATGCTTCTTTAGTTCATCATACAAGCGAACGGCAACCTGACGACTCATACAAACAATCATACCCTTTTGAAATGGATCTGCAGCCTTGTTGAAATGATCTAAAATACTTTTAGAAAGTCTTTGGAGACGTTTCGGTGTTCCAACAACTTTCTCTAAAGCCGCCCATTTCAATTTGTAAGATCGTGACTCCTCATCATCAAGTCCTACCTCGTTGACTAAATCAGTAAATTCTTCATCTATATCAGCACCATCATAATCTAATGGAATCATCCGACTTTCATAATATAGTGGTAATACTGCTTTATCTTGTACGGCTTGAGCCATATCATAACGGTGAATAACATGCCCAAATATTTCTTCAGTATTATTACCAAGTAACTTAACTGGCGTCCCTGTAAAGCCCACAAATGAAGCATTAGGTAAAGCAAAACGTAGTTGAGCTGCAAACCCTCCCTCAAATCCACTTTGTGTTCGGTGAGCCTCATCTGAAATCACGATAATGTTCCTTCGTTCCGATAACACTGGGTGTTTAGCTTCGCCTTCTTTTAAACGGAATTTTTCAATCGTTGAAAAGACAATCTGTCCGCCTTCACCTCTAAGGATTCCTCGTAATTGGTCTGCTTTTTTCGCATGATGAATATGTCCAATAAGGCTCCGACCTTCTGAAAATGTGTCGTGGAGTTGCTCATCTAAATCATTACGATCCACCTGCACCACAACCGTAGGATTGTCCAAATCCTTGTGTCTAGACAATATTGCTGAATAAAATAACATACTGATACTCTTACCAGAGCCTGTTGTATGATACATCACACCAATTTTGTGATCACCGTTTGGGTGGGTCGCACGAATGGTTTCTTCTACTGCAAAATTCACCCCGAAGAACTGGTGATACTTTGCACCGATTTTTATTTTAGTGTCACCTTTATCTAAATAAACGGTGAAGTTACGTATGTAATTTAATAACCTGTCTTTTTCAAACAAACCATGAATTAAGGTACGCATGGTGTTGACTACATTATTATCAACATTGACACCATCTATTGTTTTCCAAGAAGCAAAAAAATCGTACGGAGCAGACGGCATCCCGTGTTTCGTTTCGATGCCATCTGATATAACCGTGAATGCATTGTATTCAAAAAGTTGGGAGATGTCATGGGTGTAATTACGGATTTGGGTATAGGCATCATAGACTGTCGCATTTTCCTTATTTGGGTTTTTGAGTTCAAATAAAATAATTGGAAGACCGTTCACATAAACCACGATGTCTGGGCGGCGGGACATACGACCTTCAATTGCTAACTGATTAACAACTAAAAAATCATTATTTTCAGGGGTAGTCCAATCAATTGGATAAACATGTTGGACTTTTTCTTCACCCTTATCCTCGTATACGAACTCAATTCCCTTTACACATTTTTGGTGAAAAACAAAATTACGTTCTTCCCAGCCAACTCCTTCGTTCATAATAATGAAATTTGCCAATCGGCTAATTTCATTTACAGGAATCATCGGGTACGTATTACGCAAAAAAAATTCCAGTCTTCCTTTTAGGACAACTTCTTGTACGCGTTCACGCTCTCCCCTCTGGAAAAGTTCCTGACCATGTAGATAAATGTAGTCTAGCCCTGTCAACCGTTCTATCGTCGTTTCTTCAAAATCCGATTCCATTAATCGACCCATGATTATCCCTCCCGTTTACTGCATTATGTTTTCTACCCTTTCATCGGCTTCGCATAAGTCGACTTCACCTGACAATAATTTTGGAAGCAAATAATCCTTTAATTGGTCAAGGTTATAATTCTCAACTATATTGCTTCTAATTAGTTGATAAAAAGGCTTAACCTTCTCTTCAAAACTCCTAATATGGTTAGGCTCATAAGGAAACTTTAGCGAATTCACCGTTGATTTTGTTATCGTATTAAAAACTGAACCATGCGACTGTTTTATCAAATTATTTATTGACTTCTTTATAGATAAAAAAGTAAACGTATCAAAACCATCTGGACTGCTAAACGCATAACAAGATTGGTTCATTGTCATTTCTTTCCCAACCATACTTATATTACCTATTGTGCCACGGGCAGAAATAACCGTTGAGAAAGCAGGAAGTAACTTAGTTGAACTATTCTTAATCCCTTTCTCTGTAACCGTTTTTTCGGTTTGCATAATTACTGGAGAATTTAAGTCCTTCACTGAGATCCATGGATATTCGCCTCCCCAGTATTCCTCAATCGAAGTCTTAGGTGTTCCACCACCTATTATATTTGAGAATTCTGAAACGCTAACAACTTCCCATCCTTCTGGAATCATTCCTATTTCCGATTCAACAAAATCCTCATCTTGGAATAGACTAAAGTTAATAAACCAGTGTTTGTAAAGGATCATAGCCATTTCTTCAAGGGTATAATTCATTTTTAGATTCAGTTCAATTTTACTTGTTACATTATCTAAAATCTCAACCACCTTTAGTTGGATTTCAAGAGGTGGAATTTCAATTTCCATTTCTTTAATAGATTGAATTGTAAGAGCTTTTTGGGTAGACCCTATTATTTGTTTATCAATTTCCCGCTTTCCATTAGGTGATTGTAACCAATAGTAAATATATTTATTAGATACCTCAGAAGAGAAGTTCTTGAACCATGTAAGATTTCCATCTTTAAAGTAAAATTCCTCACCATCTGCTACAATGTAAGGTACTCCAATTGTACCAACTGATGTTAAAAGAATATCTCCATGTGAAGGAGCTCCAAATTTTCCTTTTATCTCATTAAATTTTTCATTTGATATGTATAGCTTATCAGAGATTTCCTGACCATTATGTTTTTTGATGATCTCTTTGGATCGGTAAAAAGGGGTTCCCTCCTCAACATAATCTTTCATAAATATTCTTTTACTGGAACTAACTTCACAAATTTCCCTAATCTTTCTTCTTGAGTTATTCACATTAACCCCTCCAGATTTCTTTTTATCTTCTCTTGGAGGTTGTTCGACTGTATAAATTGCTCGAGTAACTTTGCTCTTAATTTTTCCATCTTTTGTTCAAAGGGTTCTCCATCATCCTCTATTTCCTCTGATCCTACGTAAGTACCTGGTGTTAACTTGTAATCATTATTTTTGACTTCACTAACAGCAGACACCTTACAAAAACCAGCAATATCTTCAACTTTTTCTTTATTAAATTTAAAGTTATGATAGAGATTAGCAATCTCTAATATTTCATCCTCTGATAATGCTTTTTGTTTACGACTCACTAATGAACCTTTTTGGCGTGCATCTATGAAAAGAATTTCATTTTTTCGTTCTCGATATTCACCTTTCCCATCACGATTCTTACTTATAAAGAATAAACAAACTGAAATTCCTGTTGATAAGAAAAGTTTATCAGGTAGAGCCACAATGCAATCAATGTATCCATTATCAACAAACCATTCACGAACAGGTCTTTCCCCTTTTTGGTTGGTTGTCATCGCACCATTAGCCATAACAAACCCTGCGAAACCATTATCATTTAAATGATAAAAGAAATGTTGCATCCACATATAGTTAGCACTAGAGTCCGTCACAGGACCTATTAAACGTGGATCATCACTTGATAGTCGATCTGCACCCCAGCCATCTTGGTTAAATGGTGGATTGGCAATAACGTAATCTGCCTTTAAATCAGGAAACTTGTCATCCAATAGTGAGTTTCCAAGACGAATATCTGCATTTAACCCGTGAAGTAAAACGTTCATCTTCCCTAATCGAGCAGTAGTTGTTACATTCTCCTGTCCATAAAAGGAAAGTTCATGACGACGTGGAGAGTATTCTTCCGACTGAATGAACATCCCTCCTGAACCACAAGCAGGGTCAAATACAGTCCCCTTAATTGGCTCTAACATACGAACAAGAAGGCTTACTACCGAATAAGGAGTGTAGAATTCTCCCCCTCTTTGTCCCTCCGTAGATGCAAATTCAGAAATAAAATATTCATAAACACGTCCAAGAACATCTACACTTCTCTCATCATTAGCGCTAAAAACATCACGAGAAAAAATTTCTATTAAGCCCGATACGTTTTCAGCAGGTAAATTACTTCCTTGAAATATTCGAGGTAACATCCCCTCTAAATCAGGGTTTTCTTCCTCTAATCGTTTCATAGCATTATCAAGGATTTCTTTTATGTTTGGTTGTTTGGCGTTCTTTAATATGTAAGACCAACGTGACTCCTCTGGAACAACATACACATTTTCGGACATATACATATCTGGGTCTTCTTTGATTATCTGTTGAGTTTCTTCATCAGAGGCGTACCAGTCACTTTTAGGATCCTTAACTAAATTGTCTATCTCCTCTTTACGCATGTCGTAACGATTAGATAAGTAACGTAGAAAGATTAGTGGTAAAACGTAATGTTTATAGTCAGCCGGTGCCACACTTCCACGCATGTTAGTGGCTGCATCGAATAAGTCTTTTTGAAAATTTATGTCTGCTTTTGCTACCATTTTCAAGTTCCTCCAAAAATCCATTTTTTGTAATTTATTATGTATGAGTTATCCCTTATTTTAACATATGTATATGAACGTAAGGCATAAAGGATAGAGGGCCGACACAAATCACAGAAATATCATTAAAATAATTTTTACATTCTGCTAGCAAATTATCCACAAAAGGCACACGTCCTTGGCCCTTAAAATGTTGACCTCTTTGATTTAATCTTATTATCACACTATCTTTTGGATTCCCTTAAATTGAAAAGGGTCGCCTAATTTAGCACCCTTTTCATTACTTAAATATTGTTACCTTTCCTTAGATGGACTCTCCTAAATAAGGCATAAGGCAATTATGTGCTACCGTAGTTACCTCTCAAGTTTTTGTCAACTTTTGTTGATACGCCTCTAATACCTCTCTTTTCGAATAATCACTAACATTAGAGAATAATTCTTCATTCAGCTTTTTTTCTGCTTCATCCCCTAGAATCTTATCGACCTCCTCGTGACCAATTGTCGTGATATGAGTATTATTCACTCCAGAAATTTTCAACAACTCTATTGCCACTTTCCAGCCATGTTCTTTTTCAATTTCTTTTTCCAAACGTTCAATTGCTTTTGGTAATATTGCTCTCATTTTGTCTATAGAGGCTCCCCACAACTCTTTCCTTCTTTTATTTAATTCTGCTCTGAAATACACATCATAATTTCTCCACTTTGTTATGGTAACCCTGTTCACTTCTATTACATTAGCCACATCCTGATCTGATTTACCTGCTATCAATAAATCAATAGCATTTAATTGCTCAATGGTTAAACCTTGTTCTCTTTTGTACCCCTTTGTAGCTTTAGGCATATATAAACGCCTCCTTACTTAATTATTAGATCTTCTTAGAAAAAGCATCCACCAACAAGCCACAATTCCCACTAATCCTCCTTAGTGATCATTCCTTACCCTGCCTTTAGTTTTAGCTTGTTAAAAACTGATCACACCCTTCCCACTAATCTCACTTACGTAAGTGAGATTAGTGTTAATAATAAAAAGGTGGATAAAGTCTTTCATTAACCTTTTAAGAGTGGGATTTCATGTTTTTGAGATTACTGGGGATAGTGGCCTTAGGGTTTAAAAGTATGTTATAACTTTTCCTCCCCTTTCCGAATGAATTTGTGACTTCTCTTTGAACATAATTTCTTTCCACTAATTCAGTGACCGCTGCTTCAAAACGGGCCACATTTTTAAAGGTGCCCTTTGTACCTTGAAAAGCTTCTCTCTTGGTATATGTTTCTTGTTCAGTCTTCAAAAAATGATTAAGAAGGTATTTCGCATCTTCTAAACCTTGATCCATTCCCATTAAGCCATAGGCAACTCTAGCATGTTCAACTAAGTAGCTCATTAGTTTTTTGGCATTTCTAAGAGTAATTAAATTTATCTTTGTTGGAATATTGTTTAAATCATCTTTAATATGATTTGCAACATGGAATAAGCCAGCAATACGAATAATTTGTCCAGCTAATTTGCTCCCCCACTCCTTCATATCTTGTAAAACTCCACCTTCTCTTAACATTTCCTCAATCTCCATTCTCATATCCTGTTCGAATAACGCAGCTTCCTTATCAAAAGTCAGCTTTATTTCTTTTTTAGGTTTGAAAAGTAGCATTTTTTTTAAATTCATTTGATAAGCAGCCATTACGTAATCTTTTATAGGGTTAGGATTAACTTTCCTATATCCTACCAGTGACTCAGGAAATGAGTATATAAAGCGTTGCATTAATCCCCTTTCTTTAAAAGCGAGCGGGAAGTCCCTAACCACCGATGGTTGGACGAAAATTCCAATTGTCAGACAAGGCTTTTGTAAAACGATTGGTTCTCTACCTATTCGATCAATAGGTGTATAATCCCCTGTATGCCCATTTAGATAAATTTCAATATTAGACTTCCCATCACTCGAATAGCGCCCAGCCATATTTCCTATTACCGCTCCACCTTCTCCTGACAATACAGCCATCTTTTCATTGTTTTCTGCCAATAATACCCCCAATTTTTCAGCAGTTATATCTCCTACTATATATCTTGGAACAGCAGGTAAAATTTCTTCTTCAATTTCATTTGTAAGGACCGTAATTTCGTTTAGAAGTGAATCGTCTCCTGCTCTACCATATTGTCTTTCCAGTACATCAAGCCGCTTGTGCTTGGCCTCTAATACTGCTTTCTTCTCTCTTATCTCAACTCGCAACCTATTTTGCTCTTCTTTTTCAAAGGTTGTTATAGGCTCCTTCAATAGATCAAATACAGCTGACTTTCTGTTACCTGGAGGAAGCGCTATTATTACGTAGGAATTTAGAGATTCACTCCATTGGGGTGCAATGCTTACAAAGAATTTTTTCGAGAGTATGGATGATAGCATAGAGATGGCTAACATGCCTGAAGCATCAGTTGGCGTTTGAGTTGCTTCAGCAACCTCTTCTATATAATCTCTTAGCCAACAAGGAAACACATCAACATGGAAGTTCGGTAATTCACCCTCTTTAAAACGAATAGGTTCTGGCCACTTTTGTAAGGCTTCCTCTTGCTGCCGTGATAGTTCCTCTATATATCTCAAAAACCTTCCCTCCTTTGTCTACGGGCTAGTTCCTTACCGGCTATGGAGTCAATAACTCTCTCGAGCTCTTTTACATTTAATGGAGGATATACTCTTGACTGATTCCATAACTTCATGATTTCTACCACTAATTCAGGAGTAATGTCTTTTTTTAGCAAATACCCGCATAAAGAAGCGGCGGAGTTATTTCGTTTACCGCTGTTCACGCCTCTAAAGATTTCTGTCCAGTACTCTGTGGGTTTAGCTTTCAATTTCTCATTTTTCGGACTAATGAGCATTTCTAATACCCAGTTAGGGGCGTTTGCAATTTCAAGTTGTAAAGGGTGACTTGATAATTCCCATTCATATCTTCCACTTGGAACAGTAGAAGGGGGAACAACTATATACCCCCCTTCTCCTCTAACATCAATAGATGGGTAAAAATCCACCTTATTTTTTACCCCTTCTTGATATTTGAACAAGTAATGACTTCCATTACTCGCAGTGATTCCCTGTACTGTTTCCGGTAACTTACCATATTGGTCTGTTAAGTATGATAAAGACTCGTACCCATCAACATTTTTAACATCTACATCAATAACAAAGAAATTATTCTTGGACCCTGTCGGCACGCCAATATTTGCTGTAGGTGTTTCACTCCACCATTTTTTTATCTGGTGTATATTTTTTGTGGCTTTATGAAATCCACCCTTATAAAGCGGCTCCTTACTTCCAGGCTTTAAAGGAAATACACTCCACCCTAGCTTATTTACATAAGCGATAGCTGCTCTTCCAATTTTTTTTGTATTCATCTAACCCCTCTCTCATTTCAAGACATGATTTTTACAACGAATTAAACTTAATCCACTTTTTTAAATCCCAGCGATTCAAACGAATTACTTGTCCCTTTTTGAAGTAAGGAATTTCATTTTTAGCAATGAGCTTACGGACTGTAGGTACACTTATTTTTAAATAATTAGCAGCTTCTTGAATTGTAAGTAACTCTTGATGATCGTTTTCTTCCCACACCTCTACCAATAATTCTTGAATTGCCTCTTTTAATTTTGCTTGATCAACTAATACCTTCCCTTCTGGAATTTCCAACTTGAAAGTCATTCTGCCTCCCCTTCTTCCTTTTTAATGGTTTGAGAACAAAGATCATCCAATTTCTTTTCCAGTGAAATAGCAATTTGTAGTATGGTCGAGTATCGAATCTTATTTTTGTATCCTTTTTCTATCTCCCCAATTGTTTTTCTTGAGACCCCAGATGCCTCCGATAATTTTGTGATTGTCCAACCCTTATCTACTCTTGCTAACTTCACCTTTTTCTCGTCAATTCGCAGAAATAAATGCTGATGTACATGTTTAGTAACTTTCACTAAATCCCACCTCTTATTCATAATGAGTACAAAATTATACTAACACCCCGTTATGAGTAATTAAAGTTGACTTTTGTATTCAATATGTATAATATTGCTATGTAATTACTCACTAGGAGGTTAAAGGATGTATGGACAACGTATACGCCAATTACGGAAGGAAAGGAAAATGACATTAAGGGAGTTAGCAGAAGAACTAAATATTCCATTTACAACCCTGGGAAATTACGAAAGAGAAGACAGGCAACCTAATTTTGATACTTTTGAAACTATAGCAAGTTACTTTAATGTAACCATTGACTATCTGGCCGGTAGGAGTGAAGACAAAACTATAGAGGAGAATTTATTTAGGGAAGACTTTGTTAATCTACAAGATATTTTACAGGATATAGAAGACCCTGAAACTAGAAAAACGGTAGTAAGTATATTTGATCAAATGTTCCTGATAACAAACTCTGAATTGAAATTAGGTAACGAAAACAAAAGAGAGTTAGAACTAATAAAACAAATAGTTCATTTTATTTTTAGATTAAAACAAGGATTAGGTTTTGGTAATCAAAATAAAGAACTTTTTAAGGCTAAAAGTGAATATGATTTTGCGTTAAAGTACATGTCTGAAAAAAATATTCTAGATAATTATTTTAATGAACTATTTCAAATCTATAGCAAAAGAGAATTTAAAGAAATGTGATATGTATTATTCAATTACAACGTCAAATAGTGATTAAGTTGTAGGAAATATATATAGAAATTTAGAATATGGAAACGCGCAATTAACAATTAATTACCACTTCATACTTAAACAAACATTACTTTCTTCATTTCTTAAAGGAGGTGATTGAGCTAGCAACTAAATAACAAATACTTTAAAACATTCTTAAAGAGAGGTGTAAGTGTGGCATCCTTCCAGAAGTACACTACCCAACAAGGTCAAAAGTGGATGTTTAAAATGGATGTAGGTATCAACCCTGAAACAGGACAACGAAAAACAACAACACGAAGAAATTTTAGGACTAAAAAAGAAGCACAAGTAGCCGCTTCAAAGCTTGAACAAGAAATAGCAAGCGGGTTATTTTTGCAAAACGATAGTCTCACTTTCAAGGAGGTATTTAACCAGTGGTATGAAAATCATTCGAAAACTATTAAGGTAAGTACAAAAAAGCGAATCGAATCGATGTTTAATAAGCACATATTGCCTCGCTTCGGTAAATTAAAAATTAAAGATATTACTCGTCCCTACTGCCAAGAAATGATTAATGATATTGCTCATTCAATTGCATCAGTAAATGACATCAAGATTCAAGCTAATCAAGTTTTCAAATACGCTATAAAAATGGATATACTCTTGAAGAATCCTTTAGACCATGTCACTATCCCTAAGCAGGCTAAAGAATTAGTTCATGAATCCAGTGATCGCGAAGAACGGAATTATTGGAAGAAAGAAGAAATAAAGAAGTTCCTCACTATTACAAATCAAGAATTGTCATTACGGGATCATGTACTCTTTCACCTTTTAATTTATACAGGGGCACGAAAAGGAGAATTATTGGCACTTACATGGGATGATATCGACTTTGAAGCGGGTTCTCTTCGTTTGTCTAAGACGCTTTTCTATTCTCAGGGCCAACATCTCTTTCAAACCTCTAAAACCAAGGATTCTAAGCGTTTAATTAGTTTAAGCACCCAAACCCTTTCCTTGCTTAAAAAATGGCAGATACAGCAGAAGGAAGAGAATTTAGCTTGGGGAAATCGTAATAAGGATGATATTGTCTTTACTCGTGATGAAGGGACTCCATTGCGCTCCGCTTACTTAAACGAAAAGCTCAATATTATCATCAAGAAACATACCCTGCACAGAATTACTATTCACGGACTACGGCATACACACGCTTCTCTTTTATTTGAAGCAGGAGCTAGTATTAAAGAAGTTCAGGAGCGGCTGGGACATTCAGATATTAAAATGACAATGAACATCTATACACATGTTACGGATCATTTAAAAGAGCAGACAGCCGAAAAATTTCATAGGTACCTTGAGCTATAAATATGTGGTCAAAAACTTTTCGTGGTCAAAATGTGGTCAAAAGTCATTTTCAAGCATAAAAAAGACCCCCAACCATATCGGTTGAGAGTCTTGGAATGTAGATATATTAACGCTTTGAGAACTGAGGAGCACGACGAGCTGCTTTAAGACCGTATTTCTTACGCTCTTTCATACGTGCGTCACGAGTTAGGAATCCAGCACGCTTCAGTGGCTGACGGAAGTCAGGATCCACATCAAGAAGCGCGCGAGCGATACCATGACGGATTGCACCAGCTTGACCAGTGAAGCCGCCTCCGTTCACGTTTACTTTTACATCATATTGACCTTCTGTTCCAGTTTCGTTTAAAGGCTGCTTTACAACAAGCTTTAACGTTTCTAGATCAAAGTACTCGTCCAAGTCACGGCCATTAACAGTAATGTTTCCGTCACCAGGTACAAGGTGAACACGAGCTACAGAATTTTTACGACGACCAGTACCGTAGTATTGCACTTGTGCCAAAGTTAATACCCTCCTTTTTTATTATCCGCGAAGTTCGTAAACTTCTGGTTGTTGTGCTTGGTGCTTATGTTCCGGACCTGCATATACGTGAAGCTTCTTCCCTTGCTGGCGTCCTAGGGAGCCTTTTGGAAGCATGCCTTTAACCGCAAGCTCAATAAGTCTTTCTGGCTTCTTGTCACGCATTTCTCCAGCAGTAGTCTCTTTCAAGCCACCTGGATGTTGGCTGTGACGATAGTATTTCTTATCGCGAAGCTTTTTCCCAGTCAAGTGGATTTTCTCAGCATTAATAATGATAACATTGTCACCAGTATCGATGTGAGGTGTGAATTGAGGCTTGTTCTTACCGCGAAGAATAGATGCAACTTCACTAGCAAGACGACCTAATGTTTGACCTTCAGCGTCAATTACGTACCATTTGCGTTCTACTTCGCCTGGCTTTGCCATATATGTTGTACGCATCGATGTCCCTCCTAAATCTTTCAATTATTAACGTTCGTCTATTTAACAATCATCATTTACGATTCATTCCGATTCCCGGGGCTAGTGGGAATTTGAAATGCCAAATAACATCATATAATATATGGAACCCAATGTCAATGCCTGTACACCAGGATGAGTTGCTTTTTTTCAGGTGCCTGGCACCTTTTCTGATTCTAATCAAGAATTGCTTCTGTAGCAAGCGTTTTATGCATTCCCCTGTTACACTCCCATTACAAAAGAGGAAGGTGCCAGGCACCTAATAAACTACTTCCCACAGAAACAATCCATGTCCTGGCACGGTTGGTCCGGCGGCTTCCCGGTCACATGCTCGAATAGCAGCTCCTACACTCTCAGGGCTCCGCTTCCCTTTGCCTACTTCAAGCAGTGTCCCTACGAGAATCCTTACCATGTTATACAAAAAGCCGTTTCCCCTGAACACGAAAATGAGCTCATCACCCTCTTGAAGAACCTCTGCTTTAAATATGGTGCGCACTTTATCTACGACATCAGTATTGGCGGCACAGAAAGAAGAAAAGTCATGCCTTCCGATTGTTTGACTGACTGCCTCACGCATAGCGTTTATATCAAGTTGATCAGGCACATAGTAGGTGTAGTGCCGGCGAAATACATCCTTTGCGGGTCCGGTCAGCACGCGGTACCGATACTCCTTTTCTTTTGCCCCGTAACGGGCATGAAACCCGCCTTCCACATATTCAGCTTCTTTAACCTGAATATCTCTCGGCAGAAAAGGAGTGAGCGCCTGGGACCACTTGTCTTCTGGCACAGCAAGGGGAGTGTCGAAATGAACGACCTGGCCGTATGCATGGACGGTGGAATCTGTCCTTCCTGAGGCTGTAACCTTTGTCTTTTTACCTTTATGAATCTTTTCAAGAGCATCTTCAAGACAGCTTTGAACCGTACGCTGTCCGGGCTGAACCTGCCACCCGGCAAAATGAGTGCCGTCATATGCTATTTTACATTTCACTCTTCTCATAGGGTTCCTCCAACTATCAGCCTCTTATGGCAAAAATTAAGATACCAAAGGCCGCAACAATGATACAAGCTGCGGTGTCCCGCTTCCTCCAGACTAACTCTCTCAGCTTTGTTCTCCCCTCGCCTCCGTTGTAACCCCTCGCCTCCATCGCATACGCTAAATCTTCCGCCCTTTTAAAGGCTCTCATAAACAAAGGGACAAGAAGAGATACAAAAGCCTGGGAGCGGTCTTTGACTGTTCCCTTGGTAAAATCTGCTCCCCTGGCCGCCTGAGCTTTTAGTATTTTCTCTGTCTCTTGTAAAAGAGTAGGGATAAATCGAATAGCAATGGACATCATTAAGGCAATATCATGGGCGGGCACACCAATCTTTTTCAATGGAGAAAGCATGATTTCAAGGGCATCTGTTAAATCAATAGGACTTGTGGTTAAGGTAAGTAAAGAAGTTATAAAAACGAGAAGGAATAAACGCATCGAAATGAAAAAACCCTGCTCCAATCCCCCTGAGTAAACAGTAAAAGCTCCAAAGGAATAAAGGAGCTCTCCTTCGTTTGTAAAAAAAGCATGAAGTAAAAAGGTAAATAAGATAAGAATAGAGATGGGGAGCATGCCTTTCCAAATGTAACGAATTGGAATACCTGAGATCGAAAATACAAAAAGGGCCCCGGCAAACAAAGTACCATAGCTTACCCAGCTATTAGCCAGGAAAATAACAAACACAAAGAGAAAAACGGCAATTAATTTAGCTCTGGCATCAAGGTGATGCATAAGAGAACGACCAGGGATGTACTGACCAATGATTACGTTTTGAAACATACTCATTTTCTTCCTTCCTTCCCTTTACCAATCTCTTCAGCAGCCTGTGCAGCCGAAAGCGCTTTAGAAGAAAATGCCACGTCCCATTCTTTTTCCAGCATATTTAATAATCGAACCGGCTCTGGAAGGTCTAAGTCCAATCTAAGCAAGTCCTCTTCTCTTTGATAAACTTCCTGAGGACTTCCGCTCATTACTATTTTTCCTTCATTCATCACGTAAATGTTATCCGCTAATCGAGCAGCTTCTTCCATTTGATGAGTGATCATAATAGTTGTAGTTCCCTTTTCTTCATGCCATTTCTTAAAGAGACTAATTATTTCCTCTTGTCCTTTAGGATCAAGACCGGCTGTCGGTTCGTCCAGGATTAAGATTTTAGGATCCATCGCCAGCACACTTGCGATAGCCACCCTTCTCATTTGGCCCCCGCTTAGATCAAAGGGAGATTTAGAAAGAATGCGTTCTGGAAGCCCTACCTTTTCCAGGAGAGCTGGAAGTTCTTTTTTTACAGCCACTACATTTTTGCCCATGTTTTTAGGCCCAAATAATAAATCTGCCTCCACGGTATCTTCAAACAACTGGTGCTCGGGATACTGAAACACCATTCCTACCTGTCGTCTGACAGCTTTTATCTCTTTTCGTTTTGCTTTCGCATGAAGGATCTTCCCGCCGACCAATACTCTTCCTTCCGAAGGTTTAATCAGACCGTTAACATGCTGAACAAGGGTTGATTTTCCTGAACCAGTACGTCCAATCACAGCAGAAAAGGATCCAGATGGAAAATGAGCCGAAACGTTATTAAGTGCCAGCGCTTCAAACGGCGTCTTTTTCATATAACGGTGTGTAACGTTCTCAAACTTGACCTCCATCTAAAACTCCTCCCTTAGCTGTAGAACCTTTGCTGCCTCCATCGTATGCCCTCTTTTATCCAGTTCAAAATAAAGCTCTAACCCAAAAGGAAGAGGAATACCTTTATCTTTCGCCCAGCTTAATTCTTCTATCATTTTCATTGGGGTGCTGTCTTTAATAATCGCTCCATCTTCTATGTAAAGGATTCTATCAGCAGCTAATGCGTCATGAAAGCTGTGAGTGATCATAATGACAGTGACCTCTTGTTCATGATGAAGCTTTCTAATCGTTTCAATTACTTCCTTGCGGCCTTTAGGATCGAGCATGGAGGTCGCTTCATCAAAAATCATTACCTGAGGATTCAAAGCCAGAATTCCAGCTATCGCTACTCGCTGCTTCTGACCGCCGGACAAGCGATGCGGCTCATAATCAAGCAGGTCTGTAATCCCAGTTTTAGTTGAAACATTTTCAATCCTTAATTTCATTTCAGAGCGATTTATACCGGCATTTTCCATGCCAAATGCTAAATCATCCCTGACCGTAGGTGCAACAAATTGATGGTCGGGATTTTGAAAGACCATTCCTACTCTTTGCCGAATGGTGGGAATATCCTCTTCATTTGCTGTTTCTTTGTTATCTATAACTACTCGTCCTTTTTCAGGAAGGAGCAATCCATTAAAGAGTTTGGCAAGAGTAGATTTCCCTGAACCATTAGGACCGATGACAGCCACCCACTCACCTTTTTGGACAGACAGTGATAGATCTTCCAGTATCCAATTTTCTTCCTCGGAGTAGCGGAAATAAATCTCATGAAAATTTGCTACGGCTGTCATGGTGGCCACCTTCTTTCTTGTACTTTAGAAAGCTTTCTTTGTTAACATTATTATTGTAATAGGTTAACAATGTAAACTCAATGATGCTTATTCATAACAACGGATCGCACAAAGCTTGTGATCTTTAAAAAAGGTCTCAGAGACAAGAGACAGACCTTCTGCCTACAAAAAAAGGGCACGGACAAAGCACCAACTTGGTCTCGTCCTGCCCTTACGGATCTATTAGATTACAAAAGGTATCAGTTACCTTATATTACACGAATTCAATAATAGACATCTCTGCAGCGTCTCCGCGGCGAGGGCCTACTTTAAGAATACGAGTATAACCGCCTTGGCGGTCTTCATAGCGAGGAGCAATCTCGTCAAATAGCTTTTGTACAGCATCTTTTCCAGACTCCTCATCAGCTGTTTCAAGACGGATGAAAGCAGCTGCTTGACGACGGGCGTGAAGATCTCCACGCTTGCCTAAGGTTACCATTTTTTCTACGATTGGACGCAATTCTTTTGCTTTAGCTTCTGTAGTCTCGATACGCTCATTGATGATTAAGTCAGTTGCCAAATCACGGAAAAGAGCTTTACGAGCAGAGCTGTCACGTCCTAGCTTTTGGTATGCCATGAATATTCCCCTCCTTTTTACTCAAACTACCTAAAAGGCGTCTATTCTTCATCACGAAGGCCGAGTCCGAGTTCACCCAGCTTTTCTTGTACTTCTTCTAATGATTTCCGGCCCAAGTTACGAACCTTCATCATATCTTCTTCAGACTTCTGGCTTAACTCCTGAACCGTGTTAATGCCTGCACGCTTCAAGCAGTTATAAGAACGCACAGAAAGATCAAGCTCTTCAATGGTCATTTCAAGGACTTTTTCCTTTTGGTCCTCTTCCTTTTCAACCATTATTTCAGCATTTTGAGCCTGATCTGTGAGACCTACAAAAATATTCAAGTGTTCCGTCATGATTTTGGCTCCAAGAGACACCGCTTCTTCCGGACGAATACTTCCATCTGTCCACACATCAAGTGTTAATTTATCAAAATTAGTCACTTGTCCAACACGTGTGTTTTCTACCTGGTAGTTCACACGAGAAACTGGAGTGAAGATAGAATCAACTGGAATTACACCAATTGGCAGGTCGTCGCTATTATTTCCTTCAGCTAATACATAGCCGCGTCCGCGTTTAGCAGTCATGCGCATATGAAGATTAGCTCCAGAGTTTAGAGTAGCAATATGAAGATCCGGGTTCAATACGTCAACATCACTGTCAAACGTAATGTCTTTTGCAGTTACGACCCCTTCACCTTGTGCATCAATTTCAAGAACCTTCTCTTCGTCAGAGTAAATTTTAAGTGCAAGCTTTTTTAAGTTTAAAACAATCGTAGTTACGTCTTCAACGACACCTTCAATTGTTGAAAACTCATGCAGTACACCATCAATTTGGACTGTCGTAACAGCAGCTCCTGGAAGGGAGGATAATAGGATACGGCGCAAGGAATTTCCTAGAGTTGTACCATAGCCACGCTCTAATGGCTCAACAACAAACTTGCCGTACTTGGCATCCTCGCTTAGTTCAACCGTCTCGATATTAGGCTTTTCGATTTCGATCATATATTTATACCCTCCTTCAAAACGTCGAAACTCCGGCAGACCTGCTTAAGCCTAACCGGAATTTTCCCTTAGGCAGTTTTTGACCACATTTCCATCCTTACACGTCAACAATACGTAAGACGTTTCCGTCCAATAAGTGTTGCGCCTTACCCATTATTAACACTTATAGGAAATTCCATACTTCTGTGGTGTTATACTCTGCGACGTTTTGGCGGGCGGCAGCCATTATGAGGTACTGGAGTTACGTCGCGAATGACGCTGATCTCAAGACCGGTTGCTTGCATGGAACGAATAGCCGCTTCACGACCAGCTCCAGGTCCTTTAACTGCTACTTCTACAGTTCTCATGCCATGCTCCATTGCAGCCTTAGCAGCTGTTTCAGCTGCCATTTGAGCAGCAAAAGGAGTAGACTTACGAGAGCCTTTGAAGCCTAGTCCACCTGCACTTGCCCAAGAAATTGCATTTCCTTGTGTGTCGGTGATTGTGATAATCGTGTTGTTAAAAGTTGAACGAATGTGAGCCACTCCAGTCTCTACATTCTTACGCTGACGGCGTTTACGAGTGTTTGTTTTGGCTTTTGCCATGTTAGACTGACCTCCTTTTCATCTATTATTTTTTCTTGTTAGCTACTGTACGACGAGGACCTTTACGAGTACGAGAGTTATTCTTCGTATTTTGACCGCGCACCGGCAATCCACGACGGTGACGGATACCACGGTAAGATCCGATTTCGATTAGACGCTTGATATTTAGAGACTTTTCCCGGCGAAGGTCACCTTCAACGGTGAAACCATCGATTGCACTACGGATCCGGCCAAGCTCTTCTTCAGTTAAATCACGAACGCGAGTATCTTCAGAAACACCAGCTTCTTTCAAAAGTTCAGAAGCAGCGCTTTTTCCAATTCCATATACGTAGGTGAGAGAAACAACTACTCGCTTGTCACGAGGAATGTCAACACCTGCTACACGTGCCATCTATTGAGCACCTCCTTATATTATCCTTGCTTTTGTTTATGCTTAGGGTTTGAGCAAATGACCATGACCTTTCCATTACGGCGAATAACTTTACATTTTTCGCAAATCGGTTTAACAGATGGTCTGACTTTCATGTCTATTTACCTCCTTAACTGCTCGGAGTACATTCGAGAGTATAACACGCTTCGGACTAATTATTGCCGACTGGAATAGACATACTATTACTTATAGCGATAAGTGATCCGTCCGCGGGTTAGATCATACGGGGAGATTTCAACTGTTACTTTGTCACCAGGAAGAATTCGGATAAAGTGCATGCGAATCTTTCCGGAAACATGAGCTAAAATCTTGTGGCCATTTTCGAGTTCTACTCGAAACATGGCATTTGGAAGCGGCTCTAGTACCGTCCCTTCCATTTCAATAACATCATCTTTGGCCATGAATTTACTCTCCTTCCTTCAGTAATTCGAGATGCTGCTGTGAGAACACACCAAGAGCAAATCTGAGTTTCGCATTGGTGACACGTCCGGTTTCCTCTATGCTTCGTATCACTTCATCAGAGATATGGGGAAGGGGCTCTATATGATTCACATTTTTCTTCTTAGCCTTATCAAACTTTCGCTTGTCTCCATCAGCCAGCAGAAGAAAACGTTCATCTAACACCCCAACGACGACAGCATACTGTCCAGTATCCCGTCCCCTTTTGATACGGACGACTTGTCCGACACGGGGTGGAGAATCAGAATCTTTCATTCCTGCATCACCTATATATTATCAAGCTTGAGTTAGGATCTCATAGCCTGTTGTAGTTATGGCAATGGTATGCTCAAAATGAGCACAGTTCTTCCCGTCAGTGGTTACCACCGTCCAATTGTCTGAAAGTGTATGAACATGACGTTCACCAGCATTCACCATTGGCTCGATTGCCAGTACCATTCCTGGTTTCAGGCGCGGTCCTTTTCCAGGAGGCCCGAAGTGAGGAATCTGAGGGTCCTCATGAAGCTCCTGGCCTACGCCGTGTCCCACATACTCTCTTACGATAGAAAAGCCTTCGGCTTCTACATACTTTTGTATGGCGTGAGAGATGTTTGACAAACGTTCTTTTGGTTTTGCTTCAGCAAGACCCTTGAAAAGGGACGCTTCTGTAACATCCAAAAGACGCAGATCTTCTTTGGAGATATCCCCAACAGGATAGGTCCAGGCTGAATCTCCATGATAACCATTATACTTTGCACCAATATCAATTGAAATGATATCGCCCTCGTTTAAGGCGCGGTCACTCGGAATTCCATGTACCAGCTCTTTATTTACTGAAGCGCAAATGCTTCCGGTAAATCCACTGTAACCTTTAAATGATGGTATTGCCCCGTGCTGACGAATAAACTTATCCGCAATCTCATCCAAGTCTTTCGTTGTTATACCAGGCTGAATATGCTTTTGTAATTCCTGATGCGTGAGGGCTACAATACGCCCGGCTTCACGCATTATATCGATTTCTCGATCTGTTTTACAAATTATCATGCATGAAGTCCTTTCAGCAATTCATCAATGTCTCGGAGCACCTTATCAATATCCTGATCTCCATCAATATTTCGAAGATAACCTTTTTCCTCATAAAAATCAATGAGAGGTTGTTGTTGTTCTATATTTACATCCAAACGCTTCTTAACGGTTTCTGGCTTATCATCATCTCTTTGAATCAATTCACTGCCATCCACATCACAGATGCCTTCTTCTTTCGGAGGATTGAAAATGACATGATAGGTTCTTCCAGATGTTGGAGAAACTCTTCTCCCGGTTAAACGCTCCATTAAGCTATCTTTGTCTACTTCAATATTGAGCACGTAATCTAAAGAAGTATTCAACGATGCCAGGATATCTTCCAAAGCTTCTGCCTGAGCTACTGTGCGCGGAAATCCATCAAGTAGAAACCCTTTTTCGCAATCACTCTTGCTTAGTCGCTCTCGAACAATGCCAATTGTTACCTCATCGGGAACTAATTCGCCGGCATCCATGTAAGACTTTGCTTTTATTCCAAGCTCCGTCTCTCCCTTAATAGCAGCGCGGAACATGTCCCCGGTAGAAATATGCGGAATACCGTATTTTTCTACAATCTTTTCAGCTTGTGTGCCTTTACCGGCACCTGGAAGTCCCATTAAAATAAGGTTCATTTATATCTCCTCCATCGCTCCGAGTTCAGCCAAGGGTCTGGGGAGTGCCCTTCCCCTCGATCTCTTATTTAATAAAGCCTTTATAGCTTCGTTTGATCAACTGGCTTTCTATCTGTTTCATTGTATCCAACGCTACACCCACGACAATTAACAATCCCGTGCCGCCTATTTGTATGGTTTGCGGAAGGCCTAACTGGGTAGTAAAGAAAACAGGAATGACTGAAACGGTGGCTAAGAATAATGCTCCGACCAACGTGAGTCGATACATAATTCTTTTGATATAAACCTCGGTGGTCTTCCCTGGACGAATGCCGGGAATGTACCCTCCTTGTTTTTTAAGGTTTTCAGCCATTTGCTCCGGATTCACTTGTACAAATGTATAGAAGTAGGTAAATCCAATGATCAATGCTGCGTAGAAGATTAAACCAAACGGCTGGGTGTAATCAAAGTTTTGAATGACCCATCTTGCTACAACATTATCTTCCCCTACAAAGCTTGCAACGGTAGGAGGGAAAATAAACAAAGAAAGTGCAAAGATAATTGGGATAACACCTGCGGCGTTTACTTTTAACGGCAGGTGAGTTGACTGTCCACCTACAGGACTGCGGCCTACCAGGCGTTTAGCATATTGTATCGGCACCTTACGGATCGCTTGCTGTATAAAAATAACCCCAACTACAATCAAAAGTACGGCTATCGCTAGAAACAGTAGCGTAACAATGCCGAAAAATAATTGATCTCCAGCATCTTCGATTTGGGTGGCATAAATTTGATTCACACCATTAGGTATCCCTGCTGCTATACCGCCAAAGATGATAATAGATATACCATTTCCAACACCTTTGAGTGTAATCTGTTCCCCTAACCACATTAAGAATGCAGTTCCTGTTGTCATCACCAAGGCAATGAAAATGTATTTCGGAATACTTGGGTCTGGAATCAAACCAGGAAAGAGGTTGTTAAAACCAATAGACATCCCTAAACCTTGAATAAAAGCGAGAACAACAGTGAAGTACCTTGTGAACTGAGCGAGTTTACGCCGTCCTGCTTCACCCTGTTTGGCCCATTCAGTAAATTTAGGAACAACGTCCATCCGTAACAATTGTACAACAATGGATGCGGTGATATAGGGCATGACACCCATAGCAAAAACAGAATAGTTCCCTAGCGCTCCGCCGCCAAATGTATTTAAAAATCCAAAAGCGTTCGCTTGATCTTGAAAGTCTAATACATCGCGGTTAGAGCCCGGGACAGGTATAAAGCTTCCTATTCTGAACACTACGAGCATGAGAAGGGTGAAAATGACTTTCCGTCTTAAATCACCCACGCGAAAAATATTGGAGATCGTACGGAACATTAGATCACCTCTGTTTTGCCGCCAGCCTCTTCGATTGCTTTCACAGCAGACGCAGAGAACTTATTGGCTCTTACAGTCAGGTCTTTATCCAGGTTTCCGTTGCCTAGAATTTTGATTCCGTCTTTGACGTTGCTAACTACCCCTTCTTTTACAAGAAGTTCAGGAGTTACCTCTGTACCTGACTCAAAACGGTTAAGAGTTTCTACATTCACAACTGCGTATTCTACGCGAGTCGGGTTCGTAAATCCACGCTTTGGCAGACGCTTGTAGATAGGGTTTTGACCCCCTTCAAAGCCTGGTCTTACTCCGCCACCGGAACGGGCGTTTTGACCTTTATGTCCACGGCCTGCTGTCTTACCATTACCAGAAGCCGGTCCACGTCCTACACGATTGCGAACTTTACGGGAACCTTCTGCAGGTTTCAACTCATGAAGTTTCATGCTGACACCTCCCTGTCTCGTTGAAGTTTATTATGCATCAATTTCTTTTACAGTTAATAGATGCGATACTTTATTGATCATTCCGCGGATTGCGGCATTGTCTTCTTGTACTACTGAATGATTCACCTTGCGCAGTCCAAGTGTATTTACAGTAACGCGCTGGTCCTGCGGACGGCCAATCAAACTACGGCTGAGGGTGATTTCAAGTTTTTTTGCCATCTCGTTTCCCTCCTTATCCTAACAGTTCTTCGACGCTTTTACCACGTAGTTTAGCTACTTCTTCAGCTGTCTTTAAGCTTTCAAGGCCTTGCAAAGTTGCGCGAACCATATTGATTGGGTTGTTAGAACCTAGAGACTTGGAAAGGATATCATTAACGCCACCTAACTCAAGCACGGCACGGACTGGTCCACCCGCGATAATCCCAGTACCTTCGCTTGCTGGCTTCATTAGTACACGTCCTGCTCCAAAGTGTCCTACGATTTCATGTGGAATTGTTGTTCCAACAGTAGGTACTTCAATAAGATTCTTTTTACCGTTCTCTACAGCTTTGCGGATAGCTTCTGGCACTTCAAGAGCCTTGCCCATTCCAAAACCGACGTGGCCGTTGCGGTCACCCACTACTACAAGAGCAGCAAAGCGGAAACGACGTCCACCTTTAACAACTTTCGCTACACGGTTGATAGCTACAACTCTTTCTTCAAGTTCAAGCTTACTTGGATCGATACCCATGCATTTTCCCTCCTTCTTTTTTAGAATTTCAATCCGTTTTCTCGTGCTGCATCAGCAAGTGCTTCCACACGGCCGTGATAAATGAATCCTCCGCGGTCAAATACAACAGATTCATGTCCTTTTTCACTAGCGCGCTTGGCGATAAGTTCACCAACTTGCTTAGCTGCCTCTTTATTTCCACCGTTCTCAAGCTTAAGCTCATTATCAAGAGATGATGCTGCAACAAGCGTTTCACCCTTCACATCATCAATAAGCTGTGCATAGATGTGCTTGGAAGAACGGAAAACATTTAAACGTGGGCGTTCAGCTGTCCCCTGTACCTTGCGGCGGACACTCATGTGACGCTTTTTACGGGACGCATATTTATTAGTTTTCGTAATCATGCAACGCTCCTCCTTTCTCACTTTTTCGTTAGGAGTTACTTACCAGTTTTACCTTCTTTGCGGCGAACTTGCTCACCTGCGTAACGAATTCCTTTACCTTTATAAGGTTCTGGGGTCCGTACAGAACGGATGTTAGAAGCTACAGCTCCAACACGCTCTTTGTCGATTCCTTTAACCACTACTTTGGTGTTCGCTGGAACATCGATTTCGATCCCTTCTTCAGGAACAATCTCAACTGGGTGGGAGTATCCTACATTCAGAACTACCTTGTTTCCAGATTTGTTCGCACGATAACCTACACCGACAAGCTCCAATGCTTTTTCATAGCCTTGGGTTACGCCCTCAACCATGTTGTTGATCAAGCTGCGGCTAGTTCCGTGAAGAGCACGATGCTCTTTGTGGTCAGAAGGTCTTTCAACCGTTACTTCGTTATCTTCAATATTGACTTTCATGTCAGAATGAATTTCACGCTTTAGTTCCCCTTTAGGGCCTTTAACAGTTACCACGTTACCGTCAAGTGATACTGTTACACCTTCAGGGATTACTACTGGTTTAATACCTACACGAGACATAATGTCACCTCCATTTCGTCCACTCTTGTGTTACCAGATATATGCTAGAACTTCTCCGCCAACTTGTTGGCTGCGAGCATCTTTATCAGTCATTACTCCGTTAGAAGTAGAAATTACAGCGATTCCTAATCCACCAAGTACACGAGGTACTTCGTTAGCTTTCGCATAGACGCGAAGTCCTGGCTTGCTGATTCGCTTAAGCCCGGAAATAACGCGCTCATTGCTTGGTCCGTACTTCAAGAAGATACGGATGATTCCTTGCTTGTTGTCTTCCACATATTCTACATCGCGAACGAAACCTTCACGCTTGAGGATTTCTGCGATTTCTTTTTTCAAGTTAGAAGCTGGCAATTCAAGCTTCTCGTGACGAACAGTGTTTGCATTACGAATGCGTGTTAGCATATCGGCAATCGGATCTGTCATAACCATATCGGTTTACCTCCTTCCTTGTCTGGAGCCTTACCAGCTTGCTTTTTTGACGCCTGGAATTTGTCCTTTGTATGCGAGTTCACGGAAACAAATCCGGCAAAGTTTAAATTTGCGTATAACAGAGTGAGGACGTCCACAACGTTCACAACGGGTGTACTCACGTACTTGGTACTTTTGTGGCCGCTTTTGTTTGGCGATCATTGATTTTTTAGCCAAGGCAGATTGTCCCTCCTTAAAGGTTCACTTATTTTTGGAACGGCAGTCCCATTTGAGTTAGCAACTCACGTGCTTCTTCGTCCGTTTCAGCAGTGGTAACAATTACGATATCCATGCCGCGAACTTTGTCTACTTTATCGTATTCGATCTCTGGGAAGATCAACTGCTCTTTTACACCTAGTGTGTAGTTCCCGCGACCGTCAAATGCTTTGTTTGAGATCCCGCGGAAGTCACGTACACGAGGAAGAGATACGTTGATTAGCTTTTCAAGAAAATCATACATACGTTGGCCTCGAAGTGTAACTTTGGCGCCAATAGGCATACCTTCACGAAGCTTAAAGCCTGCGATAGATTTCTTGGCCTTTGTGATTAATGGTTTTTGACCTGTGATATCAGCTAGTTCTTCAACTGCTTTATCAAGAGCCTTAGGGTTTTGCACCGCTTCACCCACACCCATGTTTACCACAATTTTGTCTATTTTAGGTACTCCCATAACAGAGGAGTAATTAAACTTTTCATGCAAGTTTGAAACAATCTCATTTTGGTATTTACTCTTTAGAGCGTTCATATGGTTGACCTCCTTTCATCAACTGACTTACTTATCGAGGGGTTCACCAGATTTCTTAGCAACCCGGATTTTTTTTCCGTCTTCAACTTTATAACCTACACGAGTAGGTTCACCGCTTTGCGGATCAATAGGCATCACGTTGGATACATGAATTGGCGCCTCTTGGTTCATGATTCCACCTTGCGGATTTTCTTGAGAAGGCTTAGCATGTTTTTTTACCATGTTAACCCCTTCTACCAACACTCTGTAATCGCTAGGGTAAGCTTCAAGGATCACACCTTCGGTGCCCTTGTCTTTTCCAGTGATTACTTTGACTTTATCGCCTTTTTTGACGTGGAGTTTAGGTTGAGCCATCATCGCACCTCCTTAACCATGCATTTTCATCTCTACCGGTCTCTTAAAGCACTTCTGGTGCCAAAGAAACGATTTTCATGTATTGCTCATCACGGAGTTCTCTTGCTACCGGTCCGAAAATACGAGTCCCGCGAGGGCTTTTATCTGGGCGAACAATTACAGCTGCGTTTTCGTCGAACTTAATGTAAGAACCATCCTTACGACGTGCACCGCTCTTAGAGCGAACAATTACAGCAGTGACAACTTCACCTTTTTTGACAACGCCTCCTGGTGTTGCTTGTTTTACCGAGCAAACAATCATATCACCGATGTTAGCGGATTTACGACCAGAGCCGCCTAGAACTTTAATGCATTGCACTTGTCTTGCACCAGAGTTATCTGCAACTTTTAAACGACTTTCTTGTTGAATCATTGACTACGTAACCTCCCTTCATACAGAGAAAAGTATTAAATGATCACGGCTTCTTCTACAATTTCCACTAGTCGGAAACGTTTATCCTTAGATAGCGGGCGAGTTTCCATGATCTTAACGATATCGCCTTTTTTGGCTTTATTTTCTTCATCATGTGCTTTGAATTTCTTAGAGTACTTTACACGCTTTCCGTATAGGGAATCAGTCTTGTACGTTTCAACCAGAACCGTAATAGTCTTATCCATCTTATCAGAAACAACGCGTCCATTGTACACTTTACGCTGATTACGTTCAGCCATTTAGCCAAACCTCCTCTCAGGGTTTATTAACCTTTATTAATACCGAGCTCTCTTTCGCGTAAAACTGTCTTGGCACGGGCAATATCTTTCCGTACTGTGCGAATCCGTACTGGATTGTCCAATTGACCAGTTGCCAGCTGAAAGCGAAGGTTAAATAACTCTTCTTTCAGTGACTTAGTCTTTTGCTCAATTTCAGCAGTGGTTAACTCTCTAATTTCATTAGCTTTCATTTGCCTCACCACCTACTTCTTCGCGTTTAACAAACTTCGTCTTAATTGGAAGCTTGTGAGACGCAAGTCTAAGTGCTTCGCGGGCTACTTCTTCAGGAACCCCCGCAATTTCAAACATAATCTTACCAGGTTTTACAACAGCTACCCATCCTTCTGGAGCACCTTTACCGGAACCCATTCGAACTTCAAGAGGTTTTGCTGTGTATGGTTTGTCTGGAAAAATTTTAATCCAAACCTTACCGCCACGCTTCATGTAACGAGTCATTGCGATACGAGCTGACTCAATTTGACGGTTTGTAATCCAAGATGCTTCTACTGCTTGTAGGCCATATTCACCAAAAGTAACTTCAGTTCCGCCTTTTGCACGGCCTCTCATTTTTCCACGATGTTCACGACGGAATTTAACACGTTTAGGCATCAACATATTATTTTCCTCCTTCCTTTTTGTTCGTTCCTTTCGTTGGAAGGACTTCTCCACGATAGATCCAGATCTTCACTCCGATTTTACCGTACGTAGTGTCTGCTTCAGCAGTCCCATAATCGATGTCCGCGCGAAGTGTATGGAGAGGAACTGTCCCTTCGTTATAGCTTTCAGAGCGAGCGATGTCAGCTCCGCCAAGACGGCCGGAAACTTCTGTTTTGATACCTTGTGCTCCAGCACGCATTGTGCGCTGCATAGCTTGCTTCATTGCACGACGGAAAGAAATACGGTTTTCTAATTGACGAGCAATATTTTCTGCCACCAGGCGAGCATCCATATCAGCTTGCTTTACTTCTGCAATGTTGATGTGTACTCTTTTGCCGGTTAATTGGTTAAGGGCTTTACGAAGAGCCTCAACTTCCGAACCGCCTTTACCGATAACCATACCAGGTTTCGCAGTGTGAATAGTAATATTAACACGCTTTGCTGCACGCTCAATCTCAATTGTAGATACTGATGCGTCCGTCAAGCGGTTTTCGATGAACTCACGAATCTTAACGTCCTCGTGAAGTAAGTCTGCATAGTCCTTGTCAGCGTACCATTTGGAATCCCAGTCGCGAATTACGCCGATGCGCAATCCTACCGGATTAACTTTTTGACCCACTCATTAACCCTCCTTCTTTTCTGATACAACGATTGTAATATGGCTTGTGCGCTTGTTAATTCTTGTGGCGCGCCCCATCGCACGTGGACGGAATCTTTTAAGCGTTACACCTTCATCAACAAAAGCCTCGCTGATATATAGATTCTCAGGTTCCATTTCATAGTTATGCTCTGCGTTTGCAACAGCAGAGTTTAGTACTTTCTCAATGATCGGGGAAGCTGCTTTTGGAGTGTGATTAAGAATAGCTAGCGCTTCACCGATGTTCTTGCCCCGAACAAGGTCTGCTACCAAACGTGCTTTACGAGGGGCAATTCGGACTTGTTTAGCAACTGCTTTAGCTTGCATGAATGTTTACCTCCCCTCTAATTAACGTCTCGTTTTCTTATCGTCTTTTCCATGGCCTCTGTACGTTCTTGAAGGTGCAAACTCTCCAAGCTTATGGCCAACCATGTCCTCTGATACGTATACAGGCACGTGCTTACGACCATCGTAAACAGCGATTGTATGTCCGACAAAGTCAGGGAAAATTGTAGAGCGGCGAGACCAGGTTTTAATTACTTTCTTATCATTCTTCTCGTTTAATTCTTCCACTTTTGTCATCAAGTGGTCATCGACAAAAGGTCCTTTTTTTAAACTACGACCCATGATGAGACCTCCCTTCGTGATTGGCCCACGGTTCCGTAGAACCGCAGCGCAACCTCGTTATTTTTTACGACGACGGACAATATACTTGTCAGTGTCTTTGTTTTTCTTACGTGTCTTGTAACCAAGAGTTGGTTGACCCCAAGGTGTAACTGGTGACTTACGTCCGATAGGCGCGCGGCCTTCCCCACCACCGTGTGGGTGATCACTAGGGTTCATTGCAGAACCACGAACGACAGGACGCTTACCTAACCAGCGAGACCGGCCGGCTTTACCAACGTTAATAAGTTCATGTTCAAGATTACCAACTTGACCGACTGTAGCACGACATGAAGAAAGAATCAAGCGTGTTTCACCAGATCTTAGTCGCACAAGAACATATTTGCCTTCTTTACCAAGTACCTGAGCTTCTGCTCCGGCAGAACGAACAAGCTGTGCTCCACGTCCAGGCTTTAACTCAACATTATGGATTACAGTACCCACTGGGATATTAACAAGTGGAAGTGCGTTTCCTACTTTGATGTCTGCCTCTGGACCTGATACGATTTCTTGCCCTACCTTAAGTCCTTTTGGTGCAAGGATATAACGTTTTTCACCGTCCAGGTAGTTAATGAGCGCGATGTTAGCAGAACGGTTTGGATCGTACTCGATAGTCGCTACACGACCAGGAACTCCGTCCTTTTCACGCTTAAAGTCGATAACACGATATTGACGCTTGTGCCCACCGCCTTGGTGGCGAACAGAAATACGGCCTTGATTATTACGACCGCCTTTCTTGTGAAGGGGCTCAAGCAAAGATTTTTCTGGCTGATCAGTTGTGATCTCTGCAAAGTCGCTTCCGGACATTCCACGGCGACCATTTGTAGTCGGCTTATACTTTTTGATAGGCATCTTGGTTTCCCTCCTTCACTCTTTATTAGCTTTCAAATAGTTCTAATTCTTGACTGTCTGGCGTTAGTGTGACAATCGCTTTTTTACGGCTAGGTTTAAAACCAGTATAACGGCCGAAACGACGGAATTTACCTTTGTAATTCAAAGTGTTAACTTTCGCTACTTTGATGTCAAAGATCTCTTCCAAGGCTTGCTTGATTTGCGTTTTGTTAGCCTTCACGTCTACTTCAAATGTATATTTCTTCTCTTCCATTTGATCTGCAGAGCGTTCAGTAATTACGGGGCGCTTAATTACATCGCGTGCGTTCATTATCCAAGCACCTCCTCTACCTTCTCCACTGCCTCTTTTGTGATGACTACTTTGTTGTGCTTAAGCAGGTCAAGTACGCTCACATTATCGGCAGTTACAAAGGTAACTCCAGGGATATTTTTTGCTGACAAAGCAACGGCTTCATTATAGTCAGCTGTTACTACAAGTGCTTTGTCACTTGCAGAAAGACCAGAAAGGATATTAACCATTTCTTTTGTCTTTGGTGCATCTAATTTCAAGTCCTCTACTACTACAAACTCTTCACTCTGTACTTTAGTGGAAAGAGCGGATTTAATAGCAAGACGACGAACTTTCTTTGGCAGGCTGTAGCTGTAGCTACGCGGTGTTGGTCCGAAGACTACTCCGCCTCCTACCCATTGTGGGGAACGAATAGATCCTTGACGGGCACGTCCAGTTCCTTTTTGACGCCAAGGTTTGCGGCCTCCGCCTCTAACTTCAGAACGATTTTTAACTTTGTGTGTTCCTTGACGCAATGATGCCTGCTGCATAAGCACAGCATCCGCTAGAACAGCTTCATTTGGTTCGATGCCAAATACGGCATCCGCCAAATCTACATCTCCGACTTGAGAACCGGATTGGTTAAACAATGCTACTTTAGGCATGATGGAGCCTCCTTTCATTCAGACATTTTATTTCGTTGCTTTTACAGCACTTTGAATAGATACATAGCTTTTTTTCGGTCCAGGTACATTACCTTTGATTAGCAGCAAATTACGATCTGTATCGACTTTCACTACTTCAAGGTTTTGTACTGTTACTGTGTTTGTACCCATGCGTCCCGGAAGCTTCTTCCCTTTAAGAACGTGGTTTGGATCTGTTGGACCCATTGAACCTGGGCGACGGTGGTAACGAGAACCGTGAGACATTGGTCCGCGAGACTGGTTATGGCGCTTAATAGCACCCTGGAAACCTTTCCCTTTAGACGTTCCAGTTACATCAACTGTGTCTCCTGCATTAAATGTATCAACTTTGACTTCCTGACCAACTTCATAATCCGTAAGTGTCACGTCACGGAATTCACGTACGTAGCGCTTGGGAGTAGTACTTGCTTTCTCAGCATGTCCCTTAGCTGGTTTGTTAGAACGTGATTCTTTTTTATCGGAGAAACCAAGTTGAATGGCTTCATACCCGTCAGACTCAACAGTCTTGGTTTGTAGAACCACATTTGGTTCAGCTTGGATAACTGTTACCGGTACTACCTCTCCATTGTCGTTAAACAACTGTGTCATTCCAATTTTTCTTCCCAAGATTCCTTTGGCCATTAGTCACACCTCCTGTTATTTCATAAAATTATTTTTTATTTATTGTTAATATAAAAGACTATTAAAGTTTAATTTCAATATCGACACCAGATGGTAAATCCAAACGCATCAAAGCATCAACTGTTTGCGGCGTTGGGCTTACGATGTCGATTAAACGCTTATGTGTGCGCATTTCAAATTGCTCACGTGAATCCTTAAACTTGTGAGTCGCACGCAAGATTGTGTAAACAGACTTTTCTGTAGGTAGTGGAATAGGGCCAGATACTCCCGCTCCAGAACGCTTCGCTGTGTCAACAATCTTCTCTGCAGACTGATCAAGAATGCGATGGTCATAAGCTTTTAAACGAATACGAATTTTTTCTTTTGCCATTTGTAGACCTCCTTTTTTCGTCCGATTTATACAGACATCCTCCGCGAAAATTATCCCATCACGCCCTCCCATGGCAAAGGGTCCGGGTGTGTCGGCAACCTTCCGCATCATCGTTATCCAGGACCAAGAACGTATAGATTGACTGATTTATCAGCTCAAAAATATATCCATTGGTCACACTTTTTCTATTATAAAGACCTAGTACACTAATTGCAAGTTTTTATTCAAAAAAATTTGCTTTCCTTTATTTCTCAAGCAATCCTTCTTGCTGATTGCTGTAAGGAGTCTCTTTCTTGATGGTCAGGAGGTAATCAGCCAGCCATTTTGTTTCTTCCTTATATTATATAGAAGAGATAGGATAAAGACGTTCCACACAGTGCTATCCCACTAAAAAGAGCCCTGACTCTGTCAGGACTCTTATTATATCACTTTACTTATTACTCAGTGATTTCAGCAACAACGCCAGCGCCTACAGTACGTCCGCCTTCACGGATAGAGAACTTCGTACCGTCTTCGATCGCGATTGGAGCAATTAGTTCAACTGTCATTTCGATGTTGTCACCAGGCATAACCATTTCTACGCCTTCAGGAAGGTGGATAACACCAGTTACGTCAGTTGTACGGAAGTAGAACTGAGGACGATAGTTAGAGAAGAAAGGAGTGTGACGTCCACCCTCTTCTTTTGAAAGAACGTATACCTCAGCTTTAAACTTCGTGTGTGGTGTGATAGAACCAGGCTTAGCCAAAACTTGACCACGCTTGATGTCCTCACGGCTTACACCACGAAGAAGGGCACCAATGTTGTCGCCAGCTTCTGCATAGTCAAGAAGCTTACGGAACATTTCTACTCCAGTAACAGTTGTTTTTCTAGCTTCTTCATCGATACCGATGATTTCAATTTCATCACCAACGTTAAGAACTCCACGCTCTACACGGCCAGTCGCAACTGTACCACGGCCAGTGATAGAGAATACGTCCTCAACAGGCATCATGAACGCCTTGTCTTTGTCACGCTCTGGAGTTGGGATGTAGTCATCTACAGCTTGCATAAGCTCGACGATTTTTTCCTCGTACGCTTCGTCTCCTTCAAGTGCTTTCAAAGCAGATCCGGATACAACAGGTACGTCGTCTCCAGGGAAGTCGTACTCAGAAAGAAGGTCACGTACTTCCATTTCAACTAGCTCAAGAAGCTCTTCGTCGTCTACCATGTCTACTTTGTTCAAGAAAACAACGATAGAAGGTACACCAACCTGACGGGAAAGAAGAATGTGCTCACGAGTTTGTGGCATTGGACCGTCAGCTGCGGATACTACAAGAATAGCTCCGTCCATTTGTGCAGCACCAGTGATCATGTTTTTAACATAGTCAGCGTGGCCTGGGCAGTCAACGTGTGCATAGTGACGAGAATCTGTTTCATACTCTACGTGTGCAGTAGAGATTGTGATTCCACGCTCGCGCTCTTCTGGAGCACCGTCGATAGAATCGTAAGCCATAGCCGTTCCAGAACCGGAACGCTTATGAAGTACAGTTGTAATAGCAGCCGTTAACGTAGTTTTACCATGGTCAACGTGGCCGATAGTACCGATATTGGCATGTGTTTTCGAACGATCAAACTTTTCTTTTGCCATTATGATAATCCTCCCTTAAATCAAGTAAATTATGTGAAGCAAGAAAGGTGGAACATTCTGCTATGAATCACCTTTCTTAGCTTACAATAAATTTTTTTTAGAAACAATTGTTTCGATTAAATTATTGTCCACTACTTTTCTTAATGATTTCTTCAGAAACACTCTTAGGCACTTCTTCATAGTGGTCAAAGTACATGCTGTACGTTCCACGGCCTTGTGTGTTAGAACGAAGGTTTGTAGCATAACCAAACAT
The DNA here is from genome assembly GCF_042656525.1 of Thalassorhabdus alkalitolerans. NCBI lineage: Bacteria > Bacillati > Bacillota > Bacilli > Caryophanales > Bacillaceae > Thalassorhabdus > Thalassorhabdus alkalitolerans. Next base: position 33,463 of record NZ_JBHSOZ010000007.1, on the reverse strand, counting down.
TTCAGCAAGTGGTACAAATGCACGGATCACCTGAGCATTCCCACGAGCTTCCATACCTTCAACACGGCCGCGACGGGAAGTTACGTCACCCATAACGTCACCCATGTATTCCTCTGGAACCACAATTTCAACTTTCATAAGCGGCTCAAGAAGCACAGGGTTACACTTGTTTTTTGCCTGCTTAAGTGCCATAGAAGCAGCTACTTTAAATGCCATTTCGTTGGAGTCAACGTCATGGTAAGAACCATCAAAGAGCTTGGCTTTTACATCAATAAGCGGGTAGCCTGCCAACAGACCATTTTGCATTGACTCAGCAATGCCCTGCTCTACAGAAGGAATATATTCACGAGGAACAACCCCACCTACGATTTTGTTTTCAAATTCAAAGCCGGCGCCTTCTTCGTTTGGTTCAAATTCAACCCAAACGTGACCATACTGACCGCGTCCACCGGACTGACGGACAAACTTCCCTTCACACTTTGCACCTTGACGAATCGTTTCACGGTAAGATACCTGAGGAGCACCTACAGTAGCATCTACTTTGAACTCACGTCTTAGACGGTCAACAATGATATCAAGGTGAAGTTCTCCCATTCCAGAGATAATTGTTTGACCAGTTTCTTCATCGGTCTTTGTCTGGAAAGTTGGATCCTCATCAGCAAGTCTTGCAAGGGCAATACCCATTTTATCCTGGTCTGCTTTTGACTTAGGTTCAACAGACAAGGAGATAACCGGTTCTGGGAATTCCATAGATTCAAGGATTACGCGATCCTTTTCATCACATAGAGTGTCCCCAGTTGATGTATCTTTCAAACCTACTCCTGCTGCAATATCACCAGCATACACACTGGAGATTTCTTCACGAGAGTTTGCATGCATCTGAAGAATACGACCTACACGCTCACGCTTGTCCTTAGTTGAGTTACGAACATAAGAACCAGAATCAAGTCTCCCTGAGTACACGCGGAAGAACGTCAGCTTACCAACGTAAGGGTCAGCCATTACCTTAAAGGCAAGTGCTGAGAAAGGCCCGTTATCGTCAGCTTTACGCTCTACTTCTTCCTCAGTGTCTGGAAGATGACCTTTGATAGGAGGTACATCAAGCGGCGATGGAAGATAGTCAATGACAGCGTCAATCATTAATTGAACACCTTTATTTTTGAAAGCAGAACCGCAAAGCACAGGGTAGAATTCTACACTTAGTGTAGCTTTACGAACAGCTGCTTTTAATTCGTCATTGCTGATTTCTTCACCTTCAAGATATTTCATCATAAGATCTTCATCGAGTTCAGATACTGCCTCAATTAGCTTCTCACGATACTCCTCAGCTTGAGCCTTGTATTCTTCTGGGATTTCACGGGCCTCTGTACGAGTTCCCAGATCGTCCAAGTAGAAGAATGCTTCCATTGTAACAAGATCAATGATACCTTCAAACTCGTCTTCAGCACCAATCGGTAGCTGAACTGCCTGCGCATTAGCACCTAGACGGTCTTTAAGAGTACCCAAGGAGTAGATGAAATCTGCTCCGATTTTATCCATCTTATTAACAAAAACAATACGAGGTACATGATATGTGGTCGCCTGGCGCCACACTGTTTCTGTTTGTGGTTCCACACCAGATTGTGCGTCAAGAACCGCAACTGCCCCGTCAAGTACACGAAGAGAACGCTCTACTTCTACAGTAAAGTCTACGTGCCCTGGTGTATCGATTATGTTTACACGATGGTCTTTCCACTGAGCGGTGGTAGCAGCAGAGGTGATAGTAATACCACGCTCTTGCTCTTGCTCCATCCAGTCCATTTGAGATGCACCTTCATGAGTTTCACCAATTTTATGGATACGACCAGTATAATAAAGGATACGTTCTGTGGCAGTCGTTTTACCGGCATCGATGTGAGCCATGATACCGATATTACGAGTTTTTTCTAAGGAGAATGCTCTTGCCATAGACTCCTTCTCCTTTCTCAAATCCTAAGTTGGTTGAATTATTTTTTATAATATCTACCTGACAGATTACCAGCGATAATGAGCAAATGCTTTGTTTGCTTCAGCCATACGGTGAGTGTCCTCACGCTTCTTAACTGCTGAACCAGTATTGTTTGCTGCATCCATAATTTCATTAGCCAAACGTTCTTCCATTGTTTTCTCTCCGCGAAGACGAGCATAGCTCACCAACCAGCGAAGTCCCAATGTTGTACGACGATCAGGCTTAACTTCAATCGGTACCTGGTAGTTTGCACCACCTACACGACGAGCTTTAACTTCCAGCACAGGCATGATGTTTTTCAATGCTTGATCGAATACTTCCATTGGCTCTTGATTTGTACGTTCACGTACGATATCAAAAGACTTATAAAGAATGTTTTGAGCTTTACCTTTTTTACCGTCAACCATAATGCGGTTGATTAGACGAGTGACCAATTTTGAGTTGTAAAGCGGATCAGGCAGCACGTCACGGCGAGGTACAGGTCCTTTACGAGGCATGGATCACCCCTCCTTTCTTGTCTTTATTTTTATTTCTTCGGCTTCTTCGTGCCGTATTTAGATCTGCTTTGCTTACGATCTTGTACACCAGCAGTGTCTAGTGCACCACGAACGATGTGATAACGTACCCCTGGAAGGTCCTTAACACGTCCTCCACGGATCAATACCACACTATGTTCTTGTAAGTTATGGCCAATTCCCGGGATGTAAGCAGTAACCTCGATCCCGTTTGTCAAACGAACACGTGCATATTTACGCAATGCAGAGTTCGGTTTCTTTGGCGTCATTGTTCCAACACGAGTACATACTCCGCGCTTTTGAGGAGCAGACTGGTCTGTTTGAACTTTTTTGAAGCTGTTAAACCCTTTGTTCAAAGCTGGGCTGTCAGACTTCTTTGTTTTGTTTTGACGTCCTTTACGGACAAGTTGGTTAATAGTAGGCATCCAATTTCCTCCTTCCTTAAGCTATTTTCAAGACCACCGATCCAGGTGGTTCAATTGAAGACAAAAGTAAAGTTTTTGCTAGCAGAGAGAACCCTGCCAGCAAAAACATTATCCCTTTTTCAAGGCAACCGTTGCAGCTCCTACATCAATTCCACAAGCTTTACCAAGCAGCTGCATAGAATCGACAGTGTGAATGGGGATATTTCTATCTTTAGCAGCTAAGATGATTTTGTTGACGACACGCTTTTCTGCATCCTCGGCAACAATTACTTCATCTGCTGTACCCGCTTCTAAAGCTTTCAACGTCTGCTTCGTTCCTATCACTACTTCAGCGGCCTGTGTTACTTTTTCATAAGACATTAGTCATCCTCCAAAGCACAGGGTGTTAGGCGCACTTTGATATCATATCACTCTGAAAAACGAGTGTCAACACTCTTTTACTCATGATTCATAATTGCTTCAACACTATCCGCTTCAGGCTTTTCCACTGTTTCACTTATATCTGACTTCAATGAACGATATCTCTGCATCCCTGTTCCGGCTGGAACAAGTTTACCGATAATAACGTTCTCTTTCAGTCCTACAAGCTCATCACGTTTTCCTTTGATTGCCGCATCTGTAAGGACACGAGTCGTTTCCTGGAAGGATGCAGCTGACAAGAAGGAGTCTGTTTCAAGAGACGCTTTCGTAATACCAAGAATCACAGGGCGGCCCACAGCCGGCATTTTTCCTTCTGCCAGTACTTTATGGTTAGCATCGTCAAAATTGTGCACTTCCACAAGGCTACCAGGCAGTACCTCTGTATCTCCGGAATCTGCGACACGGATCTTACGAAGCATTTGACGGACCATTACCTCTACGTGTTTGTCGCCAATTTCTACCCCTTGCATGCGGTATACCTTTTGAACTTCTTTTAGCAGGTATTCTTGTGTCCCATGAAGACCTGAAACAACCAGTAGTTCTTTCGGGTCGATGGAGCCTTCAGTTAAAGGATCACCCGTTTCCACATGATCTCCTACTCCTACTTTAAGGCGTGCGCCATATGGGGTAGTATAAGATCTTGTTTCCTGATCCCCTTTTATTGTTACTTCTTTTTTATCGCCAGCTTCCTGAACCTCCGCTACTTCACCGGACAATTCAGTAATAACGGCTTGCCCTTTAGGATTTCGTGCTTCAAATAGTTCCTGGATACGCGGGAGACCTTGTGTAATATCGTCTCCTGCCACCCCGCCTGTATGGAACGTACGCATGGTGAGCTGGGTTCCCGGCTCTCCGATAGATTGTGCTGCAATAATTCCTACTGCTTCTCCAACCTCTACGTCACTTCCAGTAGCAAGGTTTCTTCCGTAACATTTCTTACATGCACCGTGTCGCGTATCGCATGTAAATACAGAACGGATCGTTACCGTTTCCACTCCGGAATCTTCAATTACTTTTGCTGTATCTTCATTAATCAGTTCATTCTTCCTGATCAGCGTTTCATCTGTTTCTGGGTGGCGCACAGTCTTAAAGGCCACACGCCCTACGAGACGGTCATACAAGTCCTCAATGACTTCATTTCCTTCCCTAAGAGCACTCACTTCAAGGCCTCTGTCTGTTCCGCAGTCATTTTCCCGAATGATAACATCCTGGGCCACATCAACAAGGCGACGAGTAAGATAGCCTGAGTCGGCTGTTTTCAGAGCTGTATCCGCAAGACCTTTTCGTGCTCCGTGCGTGGAGATGAAGTACTCAAGTACTGTCAGACCTTCACGGAAGCTGGACTTAATCGGAAGCTCGATAATACGTCCAGACGGGTTGGCCATCAATCCGCGCATTCCAGCAAGCTGTGTAAAGTTAGATGCGTTACCACGAGCACCAGAGTCACTCATCATGAAGATTGGGTTTTGGGGATCTAGTGTACCCATTAAGCGTTCCTGAATGATATCCTTCGCTTCACTCCAGATGGAAATAACTTTATCGTAGCGCTCTTCCTCAGTAATTAAACCGCGGCGGAACTGCTTCATAACCCGTTCCACCTTCAGGTCGGCATCATCAAGAATTTCTTGTTTTGTCTTCAATACTACAATGTCTGAAACCCCGACAGTGATCCCCGCTTTAGTGGAATAATAAAACCCTAGGTCTTTCATTCGGTCAAGCATCTTCGACGTTTCAGTAATCTGGAAGTCTTTAAATACTTGAGCGATGATGTCTCCTAAGAAACCTTTCTTAAAAGGAGGAACAACGTCTCTGGATTCAAACTCTTTTTTAACGTCCGTGGTGTTAGGCACCATGTACTTATCAGGTGTAGCTGTTTCAAGGTTTGTTCTCGTAGGTTCATTTACAAAGGCAAATGAGCTCGGCATAATCTCATTAAAAATTAACTTCCCTACGGTCGTTAATAACAATTGATCATTCTGCTCTTCGGTAAAGGTCGTCTTTTTCAAGGAGGCAACAGGGATCGCAATGCGGCTGTGTAAATGTACATAACCATTTTGATAAGCAGTTAATGCTTCATTGGTGTCCTTGAATATAGAGCCTTCTCCATCTGCCCCTTTTCGTTCCATAGTGAGATAATAGTTCCCTAAAACCATATCCTGGGAAGGAGTTACAACAGGCTTTCCATCCTTAGGATTAAGGATGTTCTGCGCTGCAAGCATAAGGATTCTTGCTTCCGCTTGTGCTTCCGCTGAAAGAGGCACGTGAACAGCCATTTGGTCTCCGTCAAAGTCCGCATTATACGCTGTACATACGAGAGGATGCAGCTTTATCGCACGACCTTCAACAAGCGTTGGTTCAAATGCTTGAATACCTAGTCTGTGTAACGTCGGCGCCCGGTTTAATAGTACTGGGTGCTCTCTGATTACCTCTTCTAGTACATCCCATACTTCCGGCTGCACTCGCTCTACTTTTCGTTTCGCACTTTTGATATTGTGGGCCAGTCCTTTGCTGACAAGCTCCTTCATTACAAAAGGCTTAAAGAGCTCAAGCGCCATTTCCTTTGGAAGACCGCATTGGTACATTTTAAGAGCGGGCCCTACCACGATTACGGAACGGCCGGAATAGTCAACACGCTTACCTAGTAAGTTTTGACGGAAACGGCCTTGTTTTCCTTTCAACATGTGGGAAAGGGATTTTAACGGACGATTCCCCGGCCCAGTTACAGGACGACCTCGGCGTCCGTTATCTATTAATGCATCTACTGCTTCCTGAAGCATTCTTTTTTCATTTTGAACGATGATATTTGGCGCTCCTAGATCTAAAAGACGCTTCAATCGGTTATTTCTGTTTATTACACGACGGTATAAATCATTTAAGTCCGACGTGGCAAAACGGCCACCATCAAGCTGCACCATTGGACGCAGTTCAGGCGGAATTACCGGAAGAACATCAAGAATCATCCATGATGGATCATTCCCTGAGTTTCTAAATGCTTCAAGAACTTCAAGGCGCTTAATCGCTCTCGTCCGGCGCTGACCTTGAGCAGTTTCCAACTCTTCTTTCAACGTGTTAACTTCTTTGTCTAAATCGATATCTGACAAAATCTTTCTAATTGCTTCGGCTCCCATTTGAGCAGAAAAGCCTCTTCCGTACTTATCATAGTACGAACGATATTCCTTCTCTGATAGAAGCTGCTTATATTCTAGAGGGGTGTCTCCAGCATCAGTCACTACGTACGAAGCGAAATAAATGACTTCCTCCAAGGAACGAGGTGACATGTCTAAAACAAGGCCCATTCGGCTTGGAATCCCTTTAAAATACCAGATATGGGATACTGGTGCAGCAAGCTCAATATGTCCCATTCGTTCACGGCGGACTTTCGCTCTTGTCACTTCCACGCCGCATCGGTCACAGACCACGCCTTTGTAGCGGACCCTTTTGTACTTGCCACAGTGACATTCCCAATCTTTTGTTGGTCCAAAGATACGTTCGCAGAAAAGTCCGTCCTTTTCAGGCTTTAACGTACGATAATTAATTGTTTCCGGCTTTTTCACTTCACCACGAGACCAGGAGCGAATCTTATCCGGAGAAGCAAGACCAATTTTCATGTATTCAAAGTTATTTACATCTATCAAGGGGTCAACCTCCCTTTCGAACTTTCAGGTTGTAGGGAAAACAGCGGAGCGAAAGGCGGGATGTCCTTTCGCTTCCGGCAAACAGTGTTGTTATTTAGGCGTTCTCACTGGACTCCATTTTCAGGTTCAGCTTGTCATTAGACTGTTCTTCTTCATCGTCTAACTCTTTCATTTCAATTTCTTCTTCCGTACTGGAAAGCATCTTCACATCCATGCCAAGAGCTTGCAGCTCTTTAATCAGTACTTTGAAGGATTCAGGCACGCCTGGTTCAGGGACATTTTCTCCTTTGACGATTGCTTCGTAAGTTTTCACACGTCCTACGACGTCATCAGACTTCACTGTCAGAATTTCCTGCAGTGTATAGGCAGCCCCGTATGCTTCTAGCGCCCATACTTCCATTTCCCCAAAACGCTGACCGCCAAATTGGGCTTTTCCGCCAAGCGGCTGCTGGGTAACAAGGGAATAAGGACCAGTAGAACGAGCATGAAGCTTGTCGTCGACCATGTGAGCCAGTTTAATCATATACATAACACCGACAGAAACACGGTTATCAAAAGCTTCCCCGGTCCGGCCGTCGTATAGTATTGTTTTACCATCACGAGCCATTCCTGCTTCAAGTAATGTTTCCCACACGTCTTCCTCCCGGGCTCCGTCAAATACCGGAGTGGCCATATGGAGTTTCAGCTGGCGGGCGGCCATTCCTAAATGAAGCTCGAGCACTTGCCCGATATTCATACGGGATGGTACCCCTAGAGGGTTCAGCATGATATCAATCGGTGTTCCATCTGGAAGGTAAGGCATATCTTCCTCTGGAAGAATCCGGGAAATAACACCCTTGTTCCCGTGACGTCCTGCCATTTTGTCACCTTCATGAATCTTACGTTTCTGAACGATATACGCTCTAACCAGTTGGTTAACTCCCGGTGGAAGCTCGTCTCCATCTTCGCGGTTAAAGATCTTAACATCAAGGACAATGCCGTCAGCTCCGTGGGGCACTCGCAGAGAAGTATCTCTTACTTCACGGGCTTTTTCACCAAAGATGGCATGAAGAAGTCGTTCCTCAGCTGTCAGTTCTGTCATCCCTTTTGGAGTAACTTTCCCGACAAGAATGTCTCCATCTTTTACTTCGGCTCCCACTCTGATGATCCCTCGATCATCCAGGTTTTTAAGAGCATCCTCACTTACGTTAGGAATGTCTCGAGTAATTTCCTCTGGTCCAAGCTTTGTATCACGTGCTTCCGACTCATATTCTTCAATATGCACAGAAGTATATACATCGTCCTTTACCAGTCGTTCACTTAAGATGATGGCATCCTCGTAGTTATAGCCGTCCCATGTCATAAAGCCAACTAACACATTACGCCCTAGAGCCATTTCACCTTTTTCCATCGATGGGCCGTCAGCGAGCACCTCACCTTTCACAACCTGGTCTCCTTCACTCACAATTGGACGCTGGTTGTAACTGGTTCCTTGGTTTGAACGTATAAACTTGGACAAATTATATTTATCAAGGTCTGTCTTAACATCTTTACCGTCCACTTCCTCAAGGCGGCGGATCCATACTTCTCTAGCAGTGACACGCTCTACGATTCCCCTTGATTTAGAGACAATCGCTGCCCCTGAATCCTTAGCAGATACGTACTCCATGCCGGTACCCACAATAGGAGCTTCCGGCTCTAACAAAGGCACTGCCTGCCGCTGCATGTTCGCACCCATAAGAGCACGGTTAGAGTCGTCATTTTCAAGGAAAGGGATACAAGCTGTCGCAGCAGATACAACCTGCTTTGGAGAAACATCCATGTAGTCTATTTTTTCTTTCGGCACAATGGTGTTCTCACCGCGGAAACGCGCAATGATATTCTCATCCACAAAGCTTCCATCATCAGTGAGCTTCGCATTAGCCTGAGCGACTACATAATTGTCTTCTTCATCCGCAGTTAAATAATCGATATGCTCAGTAACCTTTCCAGTCTCATGATCAACACGGCGGTACGGAGTTTCCATAAAGCCAAATTCGTTGACCTTTGCATAACTTGACAAAGAGTTAATCAAGCCGATGTTTGGACCCTCTGGTGTCTCAATCGGACACATCCGGCCATAGTGAGAGTAGTGAACATCACGCACTTCAAATCCGGCACGCTCACGAGTTAACCCGCCGGGCCCAAGAGCAGAAAGACGGCGTTTATGCGTTAACTCTGCCAATGGATTCGTCTGGTCCATGAACTGGGAAAGCTGAGAGCTTCCAAAGAACTCTTTGATTGAAGCAATTACCGGGCGGATATTAATCAGAGCCTGGGGAGTGATAGCGCTTGGATCTTGTATAGACATTCTTTCACGCACCACTCGCTCCATTCGTGACAATCCGATACGGAATTGGTTTTGAAGTAATTCACCTACAGAACGTAAACGACGGTTACCTAAGTGATCGATGTCATCTGTATCTCCCACCCCATGAAGCAGGTTAAAGAAATAGTTAATGGAAGCCACAATGTCTTCCGGAGTAATGTTTTTGACAGACTTGTCAATATTCCCATTACTGATGACGTTGATCGCCCGGTCGGCATCCTGCTCATCAGGCGGATATATTTTGATAGACTGAATATCTAAATCGCCTTCTTGTACTACACCACCGCTGACAGAATATCTCTTAAATCCTACATTATTTTCAAGGTAAGGAATAAGTCTATCAAGAGTTCTGCGGTCGATGACTGCACCTTCTTCAGCAAGCACTTCACCTGTTTCTGGGTCTACCAGAGTTTCAGCAAGGCGCTGATTAAAGAGACGATTCTTGATATGAAGCTTTTTGTTCATTTTATAACGGCCGACATTTGCCAGGTCATATCTCTTTGGATCAAAGAACCTTGAGTCTAAAAGACTTTTAGCGTTTTCTACAGTCGGCGGTTCCCCTGGACGAAGGCGCTCATAGATTTCAATGAGTGCTTTTTCCGTTCCATCGGTATTGTCTTTTTCAAGAGTATTGCGTAAATACTCATCTTCACCCAGAAGATCAATAATCTCCTGGTCCGAGCTAAACCCAAGAGCTCGCATAAGTACAGATACAGGGATTTTTCGTGTGCGGTCGATACGAACGTAAACAATGTCTTTCGCATCTGTTTCAAGTTCCAGCCATGCTCCACGATTAGGAATGACCGTGGTGGTATAACCTTTCTTTCCATTCTTGTCCGTTTTATGGCTGTAGTACACACTTGGCGAACGAACAAGCTGGGATACGATAACACGCTCAGCTCCATTAATGACAAAGGTTCCCGTATCAGTCATTAGAGGGAAGTCCCCCATGAAAACCTCTTGTTCTTTAACCTCTCCTGTTTCTTTGTTCATTAATCGAACCTTCACTCGGAGTGGAGCAGAGTAAGTTACGTCTCTTTCTTTTGATTCTTCTACGGAATACTTTGGTTCTCCAAGGCTGTAATCAATGAATTCAAGGATGAGGTTCCCTGTAAAATCTTCTATTGGGGAAATATCCTGGAACATTTCCTTTATACCCTCATCTAAAAACCATTGATAGGAAGCGGTTTGGATTTCAATGAGGTTAGGTAATTCTAACACTTCACTGATTCTTGCATAGCTTCTTCTCTGGCGGTGGCGTCCAAACTGAATGAGTTGACCTGTCAACTGATTCACCCCTCAAATCTCGCAAATTGTTCGTCACTCTCGGAGCAACGACTTTCCAAAGGTGACAAGCAATAAGGAAAGAAAATATGTGAACACGAATAACCCCTTTTCAAACGAAAATGGAGTCACTCATGTTTCTTCCAAGCTGATTCACAAATAATAATCTTCTTGCTGTATTACGAGAGTGCTAACCATCAAGTTATGAAGAAACGTAAGATAAGCAAACAATGCAGCTTGAACTTACTGTTCAAATGCTTGGCGGAATCTGTAAAATAAAATTTTAATGCTCTTTCGTTCGAAAAGTGCAAAATAAAAAATGGCTCTATAGAGAAACCACTATTTTCCATCTCCTGCCTTGATTATCCTATTGTTCCCCACTCTCTTGTTTTTTATTCACTACCTGATCATTTTCATTAATTCTCTTTGCATCATAAAATTGGTAGTTATACGCATTAAATAACAATAACACAAACCAATCTTCTGGTCAATTATTTTTTGGCCCTTAAAATATAATAACCTTTGTTTTTTTTCACAGTTTCGACAGACTCAAAGATTTCCTCCAGTCTTTCCTTAGCAGAAGGAGCACCTTGCTTTTTTTGTATTACTACCCAAAGTTCTCCGCCAGGCACCAAGTGGTTAAACGTTTGTTTGAAAAGCTCATGAACCACTTTCTTTCCGGCTCTGATCGGGGGATTGGTAACGATTGCCGAGAAGTCCTGCTTTTCTACTGAATCAAGCAAATCACTCTCTTGTATAGTGACATTGTTTATTTGATTGTCTTTTGCATTCCTCTTCGCCAGAGCAAGCGCTCTCTGGTTCACATCAACCATCCACACGTCTCTTTCCTTTTCAGCAGCAAGAGCAAGTCCAATAGGTCCGTATCCGCAACCCACGTCAAGAATCTCACCATCTGCCTCGGGCCACTCAAAAGCATCAAGCAAGGTTTGCGTTCCAAAGTCCACTTCTCCTTTTGAGAACACGCCTCTGTCAGTGGTGAACACTAGCTTATTACCACGTAAAACTGTTTTGATCTTTCGTTCTTCACTCTCACTAGAAGGGTTATGAGAATAATAATGATCTTTCATAACGTGCCTCCTCATTTATGAACTGTCCATCTATCCTACCAAAAGTAAATTGCAGAAAGCAAAAAATGCCTTGTTTTCCCAACTAAAATGATATTCTTCTCCACTACCCCCGGCATCAGATGACCTTCAAAACAAAACAATCGAACAAAAAGGCTCCCCCCTAGATTAGGAGGAAGCCGATATTGCTGCGTTACCTTACTTAACTTCTACGCTTGCGCCAGCGTCTTCTAGCTTGCCTTTGATTTCTTCAGCGTCTTCTTTGCTTACGCCTTCTTTGATTGTCTCTGGAGCGCCGTCAACTAGAGCTTTAGCTTCTTTCAAGCCAAGTCCAGTGATTTCACGTACGACTTTGATTACGTTGATCTTAGATCCGCCAGCGGACTCAAGAACTACGTCAAATTCAGTTTGCTCAGCTTCAGCAGCTTCTCCGCCTCCGCCAGCTACAGCTACAGGAGCAGCAGCAGTTACGCCAAACTCCTCTTCGATTGCTTTTACAAGGTCGTTCAATTCAAGAACGGACATTTCTTTGATTTCTTCAATGATAGATTCTTTACTCATTGTGAATCCTCCTTAAAATAATTGATTATATTTTTACGTACTTTACGCACTATACAGCGACGTTCGACTTATGCGCCTTCTTCTTCCTTTTGGTCGGCAACTGCTTTGGTAGCCAAAGCAAAGTTGCGCATTGGAGCTTGAAGTACGCTGAGTAGCATAGAAACAAGTCCGTCGTGAGATGGTAGGTCGGCAAGCTGCTTGATTTCATCAAGGCTTACTACGCGTCCTTCAATCACGCCTGTTTTAATTTCCAGCGCCTCATGATTTTTTGCAAAATTGTTAAGAACCTTAGCCGGCGCCACTACATCTTCTGTGCTTGTGGCGATAGCAGTTGGACCAACAAGATGCTCATCAAGGTCTGTTAGGTTTACTTGTTCAGTCGCACGGCGAGTCATTGTGTTTTTGTACACTTTGAAATCTACGCCAGCTTCACGCAATTGCTTACGAAGTTCAGTAGCTTCTGCCACGTCAAGTCCACGGTAGTCTACAAGGATTGTAGAAACGCTATTTTCAAGCTTTTCTGCGATTTCGCTTACGACTTGCTGCTTCTGTTCAATTACTTTGCTCATCGTCACACCTCCTAGTCTTCATACATTATTACCACACGATGACAAGGCTTCTATTCATTCACCCTTTGGGCTTATGCAATAAAAAAACCTTCATGTCCATAGACATGAAGGTTTGCTCTCATAATTATCCTATGTGATTTCTCACTAGGAATTATAGAAAACTACCTCGGCAGGAAGTTTAAGTGCGGCAAGCACTCCTGCTGTCTATGGTACGTCCGTATTGGTTTGTTTCAGGTTTCATACCTTTAACAGTATATATATTTCAAAGTAAGACGTCAAGTCTTATTTTAGGTTCAAAGTAGAAGTAGATACTTTCACTCCAGGACCCATAGTAGAAGCAACTGCTACGCCCTTCATATACGTTCCTTTAGCAGCGGCAGGCTTAGCTTTTACCAGCGTCTCGATCACTGTGTTAAAGTTCTCTTGAAGCTTTTCAGTATCAAAAGAGATTTTACCGATTGGCGCGTGGATGTTACCAGACTTATCTGTGCGATATTCAACTTTACCAGCCTTAATCTCACCTACAGCCTTTTCTACATCCATTGTTACCGTACCGGTTTTAGGGTTTGGCATTAGACCTTTAGGTCCAAGTACTTTACCTAGTCTACCAACTTGAGCCATCATGTCCGGTGTTGCAACAACAACATCAAACTCAAACCAGCCTTGTTGGATTTTGTTTACAAGATCATCTTCACCAACATAATCTGCTCCAGCAGCTTCTGCCTCTTGCGCTTTTGCACCTTTAGCAAAAACCAGGACACGTTGAGTTCTGCCAGTTCCGTGCGGAAGCACAACAGCTCCGCGGATTTGCTGGTCATTTTTCCTTGGGTCAACGCCAAGACGAACAGCCACTTCTACTGTTTCATCAAAAGAAGCAGGAGCAGTCTTTTTTACTAGCTCAATAGCTTCTTCGGCATTATATGCTTGTTCACGATCAATAAGCTTTACAGCATCTTGATACTTTTTACCTCTTTTAGCCAATTTCATTTCCTCCTCGTTGTGGTTTTAGCGGTTATACCTCCCACTAATAAAGGTTGCGTCGTCCAGTCATCTAGACGGGATCTCGCAACCCTTAATCAGGCAACGGCAATTAGTCTTCGACTACAATGCCCATGCTTCTTGCTGTACCTTCAACCATAAGCATAGCTGCATCAATGTCAGCTGCGTTAAGATCTGGCATCTTTGTCTCAGCAATTTCACGTACTTTATCACGCTTAATCGTTGCTACTTTGTTCTTGTTAGGTTCACCAGAACCGCTTTCCACTCCAGCAGCTTTCTTTAGAAGAACAGCAGCGGGTGGAGTTTTTGTGATGAAAGTAAACGAACGATCTTCATATACACTAATTTCTACAGGAATGATCATTCCTGCTTGATCAGCAGTACGAGCATTGAATTCCTTACAGAATCCCATGATATTTACTCCAGCTTGTCCTAGTGCCGGTCCTACTGGCGGAGCCGGATTCGCTTTCCCTGCAGGAATCTGCAATTTAACGACTTTCTCGACTTTTTTAGCCACGCGACACACCTCCTTAGTCCGTGATGTGGTTTCTCGGGCAAGAGCCCTCCCACTCGAAAACGAACTTGATATCACAAGTTCGTTTGTTGAAGCTTATTTCAAACATTAAAAATCTTATCACTTCGCGAGAGGAACTGCAAGTCCAAATTTAAATCTTTTCAACCTGATGAAACTCCAGCTCCACAGGAGTCTCCCTGCCAAACATATTGACATGCACCTTTACTTTTTGCTTTTCTGTATTAATATCTTCAATGGTGCCGGTAAAGTCAGCAAATGGTCCTTCTTTCACCTTCACTGTTTCTTTAAGGTCAAAGTCCACCTCTGCTTTCGGAGCATCCACACCCATTTGCTTCAAAATGTTATCTACTTCATCAGGAAGCAAAGGAGTCGGCTTGGAGCCTGCTCCTGCAGAGCCTACGAATCCAGTCACCCCCGGAGTGTTTCGAACTACGTACCAGGAGTCATCTGTCATCACCATTTCTACAATGACGTACCCTGGAAAGACCTTGCGAGTGACCGCTTTGCTTTTTCCGTTTTTCACTTCCGTTTCTTCTTCAACCGGAACAAGCACGCGGAAAATCTTATCGGTCATCTCCATGGACTCTACCCTTTTTTCCAGGTTCGTTTTTACTTTGTTTTCATATCCAGAATATGTGTGTACTACAAACCAATTTTTCTCCATGTTCAAGTGGACGGTATGTCCTTCCCTCCTAACTAACAGGGGTCAGTTCAGCTATTAATCCAAGAATGTACGAACAAGGGTAGACAATCCTAAGTCTACCACGGCGAAGAAAATTGAAATAAAGAAAACCGTTGCAAGAACCACACCGGTATATTTTATTAACTCTTTACGAGTGGGCCAGGTAACCCGCTTCATTTCCCTGCCTACATCCCGTAAAAACTTCCCCGTATTTTTTACGCCGCTCGCCATAAGTGCCACCTCCAAAGCTTATGAGCCTCCTAAACCTACATGTCAATGAAACTATCTCTATACGAACCTTCACCGGTTTAAGATTCTCTGCAACAGAAAGCACAGCTCTTACGCTCCATCCTCTCCAATATTGGAGGAGATTATCCCTGGCTATTTATGAAAAAACCGCCTTTCGGCCTGGCTGTTCATTCCTTGCCTTCAAACAGTATATTTATAAATAAAAAAACAACCGCAGATTACTTTGTCTCACGATGAAGGCTATGCATATTACACTGTTTGCAAAACTTCTTCACCTCAATGCGGCCGGTCTCTGTCTGCTTCTTTTCAGTTGTATAGTTTCTGGCAAAGCACTGTCCACATGAGAGTACCACTTTCCTCCGCATTGAGCACCTCCTAAGTAAGCTCACACTTCGTCATATGCATGCGCTTAATCACCATATCATACAGGAATTTCACTGTCAATCAGCTGGAGGAAAGGGCCGAATTTTACCCTCAAAAAAACAAGGCAGCTGTCAAAGGATAAGCATGCCTTGTTTTTCAGTTATGAATATTTCGAAAATAAATGGTGAACGTTTTTCCTTTTACACTTATAAAGTTACGCCCTTTACTTCCATGTATCTTTCAAGCTTTCGTTTGACTCTTTGTAAAGCGTTGTCAATTGATTTCACGTGTCTGTTTAAGTCAGTCGAGATTTCTTGATAGGATCTTCCATCCAGATAAAGCATAAGTACCTTTTGTTCCAGGTCACTTAGTATTTCACTCATTTTCAGTTCGATGTCGTCAAACTCTTCCTGATTAATAATCAGCTCTTCCGGGTCACTTACACGAGATCCGCATATGACATCCAGCAGAGTTCTATCTGATTCATCATCATAAAGGGGCTTGTCCAAGGAAACATAGGAATTAAGCGGCATGTGTTTCTGCCGTGTTGCCGTTTTAATTGCAGTAATAATTTGCCTGGTAATACATAGTTCAGCAAAAGCTCTAAAGGAGGAAAGCTTGTCTCCTTTAAAATCGCGAATCGACTTATAAAGCCCAATCATACCTTCTTGAACAATGTCTTCATGATCAGCCCCTATGAGAAAATAGGATCTCGCTTTTGCGCGCACAAAGTTCTTATATTTATTAATTAAAAACTCAAGTGCTGCTGTGTCTCCATTACGAACGCTTGCCACTAGTGCTTCATCTTCAGCCTTATTGAAATGGTGCTGCTTTGCATCTTTGAGGTCTGTGCCCAATACAATCCCCCCGCCTCGACTGATTGTATATTTCTAGAAATAATTATAAATCACCGTGAAACCAAGCGTCAACTACTCATCGGCCTTCTCGACGCCATTTGTCAAAAATTTCAGCAATTTCTTTTGATATGGGCAATTTCGTCTCAATTCGACGCTCTTTTGTCTCTTGTACTTGTCGAGAAATGCCTTCCTCCACCAGCTCCATTTCTATGCGAAGCTCCCGGGCTGACTTTCTCAGGGCCCCGCTTCCAAAAATCAAAGACTGCTCCGCATAGTCTGAAGTGGCGACATGTACTCGCGTTTCTACATTTTTAATTTCTCTTACAAGCTTTTCTATTCTTTCATCTGCTGTTTCATTCTCTCTTGTGTACACTACATCAATCCGGTAGTTAAGGTACTTCTTTCCCACGCCAGGAACCATGTGAGCATCAAAAATGACCTTTACCTCCCACCCCTTGAACGCTTGGTACTCAGCCATTTTTTCAATTAACAAGTCCCGGGCCTGGGCGAGGTCCTTTTCCCTTAATTCTTTTAACTCCGGCCAGTCCCCGATAATGTTGTAGCCATCAACAAGCAAGACATCCTTCATTTCCATTTTACCCTTGTCCAATCGGCTTCCGTTTTCTCAGTACTTCAAACATTAACAAGCTGGCTGCTACCGACGCATTTAGTGATGTGACATGCCCTGTCATGGGAATACTTAGAAGAAAGTCACACTTCTCTTTTACCAGCCTGCTCATCCCTTTTCCTTCACTTCCAATCACCAGGCCAACAGGCATATCCCCGTCCCATTCACGGAAATCCTGCTTTCCTTTTGCATCAGTCCCTGCAAGCCACAGTCCTTTTTCCTTAAGCTCATCCATAGTCCGGGCCAGGTTTGTTACCCGCACGACCGGGACATGCTCAATCGCTCCAGTAGACGACTTTGCTACTGCCTGCGTTAAACCGACTGACCTGCGCTTTGGAATGATCACACCGTGGGCACCCGCTGCGTCTGCCGTTCGCAGAATAGACCCTAAATTATGAGGATCGGCAATTTCATCCAGTAGCAAAAAGAAAGGGTCTTCCCCTTTGTCACGCGCTTTCTTAAAAAGATCTTCAAGCTGTGCATATTCATAAGCCGCCACAGAAGCCACCACCCCTTGGTGACGGTTATTGCCGGCAAGCTCATCAAGTTTTTTCCGGGGAGAAGGCTGTACAAGAACTCCATTTTCCTTGGCAAGATCAAATACTTGTTTCATCTGCCCTTTCCCGGCACCTTCAGCTGTCCACACTTTATTAATCGGCCTGCCTGCTCGTAAGGCTTCCAGGACAGCGTTTTTGCCTGTGATCCACTCCTCACTCATGACTTCTCACTCCTTTCCTGTTCTTCTTCCACGAGGGTAAATGTATAGTAAATAATTCTCTCCAAGCGTTCCTTGCGTTCCAGGAAGTATAAAAAACCTAGCAGCGCTTCAAAGGCTGTACTGTGCCTGTACGTGTTTTGATCCGTATTTTTCGGCACAGTTCCAGACTTCGCGTTTCTCCCTCTTCTCACCACTGCCTCTTCTTCCTCTGTAAGTTCCTGCTTATCTAAAAGGCTTCTTACCGCCCGGGCTTGTGCCTTTGCGGAAACATACGACGTGGTGGTCTGGTGAAGCTTCTGAGGTCGTACTCTACCGCGGGCGATAAGATGATGTCTGACGTACATATCGTAAATAGCATCCCCCATATAAGCGAGGGCCAAAGCATTTAACTGCCGGGCATCTACTTGCTTCTCTCCTCGTTCCTCGTCCAGCATTTACCTCACCCTCTTTTCCAGCGAGTTCCTTGAGGAGTGTCCTCCAGGATGATTCCCTGCTCCTTTAAATCATCTCGAATTTTGTCGGCTAATGTAAAATCACGATTTTTCCTCGCTTGAATACGCTTTTGAATCAAAGCCTCTATCTCTTCATCAAGGATTTCTTTCTCTTCTTCTACGGTCAGGCCAAGAATATCTCCTATTTCTTTGATTATCCCTATAAAGGCGGAAAGGACCTTCTTGGAGGAATGCTCAGCCTGCATGCAGCGATTGGCTTCCTTGACTATATCAAAAAGCACAGCAATTCCATTGGCGGAATTAAAGTCATCATCCATTTCTTTGATAAAAGTCTTTTTGTGCTGATCAATCAATTTCAACCACTCTTCTTCGTCTCCAGCGTCTGCACTTTCTTCCAAGCGGTGTTCAAGGTTGCTGACCGTGGATTTAATCCGGTCCAGGCTGCTTTTTGCACTCTCTAATAATTCACTGCTGAAATTAATAGGAGTACGGTAATGTGCCTGCAGCATAAAGAAACGAACCACATCGGCCGGATGTTCCTTAATAATGTCATGCACAAGTACGAAGTTACCAAGAGATTTCGACATTTTTTCATTATCTACTTTAATATACCCATTATGCATCCAGTAATTAGCCATCGCCTTTCCAGTAAGGGCTTCTGACTGTGCAATTTCATTTTCGTGATGAGGAAAAGCAAGATCCTGTCCTCCTGCGTGTATATCTATCGTATCACCAAGGTATTTTTTTACCATGGCAGAACATTCAATATGCCACCCTGGACGACCCTTTCCCCATGGGCTATCCCAGGAAATTTCCCCCTCTTTCGCTTTTTTCCATAGTACAAAATCCAGAGGATCTTTCTTCTTTTCTCCCACCTCTATCCGAGAGCCAAGCTGAAGGTCTTCAATGGATTGATCTGAAAGTTTCCCATAACTGTCAAATGCTTTTGTTTTAAAATAAACGTCTCCCTCCGCTTCGTATGCATACCCTTTATCCTCCAAAAGAGTGATGAAAGTAATAATGTCCTCCATGGTGTCAGTAACTCGCGGGTGAAGATCGGCTTCCTTGACTCCGAGGGCCTTTGTATCCTCATGATAAGCCTCAATAAATTTTTCAGCTAATGCAGGGACCTCTTCTCCCAATTGATTCGCCGCTTTTATAATCTTATCGTCGACATCAGTAAAGTTAGAGATATACATTACCTCGTAACCTTTGTAGTCCAGATACCTGCGTACCATATCAAAGACAATGGCAGGCCGGGCGTTTCCTATGTGAATATAGTTATAAACCGTTGGACCGCAGACGTACATTTTCACTTTGTTTTCTTCCAGCGGTTTGAAGGGTTCTTTCTTTCTAGTTAGCGTATTATAAATGCTTACTGTCATCGCTGCTCACTTCCCTGTCTTTGTTCTTCCTTTTGTTTTTGCCGCAGTACCTTCACCTCTTGCCGCAGCTCCTCTAATTCTTCTTCTAGCTTACAAAATCTATCTGTAACAGGATCAGGAAGAAGGTGGTGATTTAAGTGCCCGTCTTTATCTTCATCTACTTTCACACCATCTTGAATGACGACTTTTCCAGGGATTCCAACTACCGTTGAGTTATCCGGCACCTCTTTTAAAACCACAGATCCGGCTCCAATCCGGGCATTTTCCCCGATCGTCATTGAACCGAGCACCTTTGCTCCGCTTGCAATCAGAACGTTGTCTTTAATGGTCGGGTGTCTTTTTCCTTTTTCTTTCCCTGTACCCCCAAGGGTCACTCCTTGGTAGATGGTGACGTTATCACCTATTTCACACGTTTCCCCAATGACAACACCCATTCCGTGATCAATAAACAAGCGCTGTCCAATTACTGCACCCGGATGAATTTCAATTCCGGTAATAAAGCGACTAAATTGAGACAAAAGCCTCGCTAAAAAGAAAAGCTTGCGCTGCCATAAGAAATGCGCTACCCGGTGAGCCCATACAGCGTGAACTCCTGAATAAGTCATAATAACTTCAAACCGGCTCCGCGCTGCCGGGTCTTGTTCAAACACTACATCAATGTCATTTTTAAATGTTTTAAACATAGTTTCTCCCTCTTTTTCCCATTAATATGCCGTGCCCTCGTACACTCCAAAGTCTTTTTCCCCGTTACTATTTGGCACGAAAAAAAGCGCCCTGTGCCATTGGCACAGAGACGCTTACATAAGCGCGGTTCCACTCTGCTTAAGGATCAGAGAAATATAGATCCTTCCCTTCATCAGTTAACGGCTTAAGCCGCCCCAGCATACTTACTCTTCAGCCAGGGACTCTAAGGTGCATGTTCAGGAAACTCTTCCTACGACCACTTTCAGCCAAGGTGATCGTCTCTGTTTAGGAGGGCAGCTTCCTTACTTATCCTTATCAACGTTTTCTCTATATTCAGCTTTTGTTTATTTCTATTGATTCACAGCTTGTCTTAGACGGGCTTTCACAACATCAGGCCCAAGCAATGAGATTGCATGGGGAAGCTCCGGCCCATGTGTCTGCCCAGTAACCGCTACACGAATTGGCATAAACAGCTTCTTCCCTTTCTGCCCGGTTGCCTTCTGTGTTGCCTTCACTGCCTTCTTCACATCTGCTGGTTCAAATCCTTCTAAGGCATCTATTTCCTCAGCAAACTGTTTCATAACTTCCGGCACCTGCTCTTCAGCAAGTACCTCCTTTGCTTCTTCATTATACTCGATTTCTGTTTTAAAGAACAGATCTGTCAATTCTACAATTTCTGCAGCATAATGCATTTGTTCCTGGTAAAGAGCGACCAGCTTCTTAACCCACTCTCGTTGTTCTGTATCCAGTGATTCTGGAAGTTTTCCCGCTTCTTGAAAGTGAGGAACAGCCAGGTCTGTGAGCCGCTCTGTATCCGCTTCTTTTACATACTGATTGTTCATCCAGGCAAGCTTATCTGTATCAAAAACAGCCGGTGCTTTTGATACACGTTCAAGAGAAAATTGTTCAATAAGCTCATCCATAGTAAAAATCTCTTCTTCTCCTACTGGAGACCAGCCAAGAAGTGCCAGGAAATTAACTATCGCTTCCGGCAAATAACCGAGGTTCTTATACTGCTCGACAAACTGCATGATTGATTCGTCCCGCTTACTCATCTTCTGACGATCTGGGTTAAGAATGAGAGAAGCATGAGCAAACTTCGGCTTTTCCCAGCCAAAAGCTTCAAATACAAGAGCCTGGCGAGGAGCATTGGACAAATGTTCTTCGGCCCGGATAACGTGTGAAATTTTCATCAAGTGGTCATCGACTACTACGGCAAAGTTATATGTCGGCACACCATCGCCGCGGGCAATAACGAAGTCGCCAATTCCGTCAGTTTCAAAAGTTACTTCCCCGCGGACAGCGTCATCTATCACCACTTTTTCTCCTTCCTTCACGAGAAAGCGAATAACCGGCTTGATGCCTTTTTCCTCATAATCTTTACGCTGTTCGGCTGTCAAATTCCGATCCCTGCCACTGTACTTGGGTGCCTGGCCTTTAGCGAGTTGTGCTTCACGCTCAGCAGCCAGCTCCTCTTCTGTCATATAGCAATAATACGCTTTTCCTTCTTCAAGGAGCTGTTCTATATATTTTGTATAAACATCCATGCGCTCCATGCTTCGGTAAGGACCATATTCTCCGCCTATATCTACACTTTCATCCCATTCAATTCCCAGCCATTTTAAACTGGCCATCAGCTTCTCTGTGGCAGTCTCCACATTTCTCGCCTGGTCTGTATCCTCTATCCGTAAGATAAACTTGCCGTTTTGGCTGCGGGCAAACAGATAATTAAATAAAGCAGACCTTGCTCCGCCGATATGAAGATGACCTGTGGGGCTTGGAGCAAACCGCACTCTTACTTCTTTTGACATACTTAACACCCTTCCACCTATTCTTTATTTCTAGTGAGCTTATTATTTGCTTACAAGCAACACTACGGCCTGGGAAGCAATTCCTTCTTCCCTTCCTGTGAAGCCAAGCTTTTCTGTCGTTGTTGCTTTTACATTCACTTGGGAAACATCCCCCTCCAGCAGTTCAGCGATTTTCTCTCGCATCCCCTGAATGTAAGGAGCCATTTTCGGCCGCTGGGCCATAATCGTACAATCAATGTTGCCAAGCTCGTAGCCTTGCTTTTTTACAAGCATATATACGTGTTGAAGCAGCTCTGCAGAGTCTGCATCCTTAAACGCTGGATCCGTATCCGGGAAATGCTTTCCAATATCACCTTCACCAATCGCTCCAAGGCACGCATCAGCTATCGTATGCAAAAGTACGTCAGCGTCTGAATGACCTAAAAGACCTTTTTCGTGGGGAATCTCAATACCACCAATGATTAAAGGACGACCCTCCACTAATTGATGAACATCAAACCCTTGTCCTATTCTCACGCTCAGTCTCCTCCCTTCCTTTTCTCAAGAATCGCTTTGGCAATAATTAAATCCTCGGGGGTGGTCAATTTAATGTTATCGTATTCCCCCTCAACGATATGTACCTCTTGGCCGGTAAACTCAACAAGGCTGGAATCATCAGTTCCCTGGTGATTTTTTTCAAGCGCATCTTCATAGGCCCTGACAACAAGCTCATGATGGAAGCCTTGCGGTGTTTGTATGGCCCACAAATTTTCACGAGGAACCGTATCCTTTACTATCATCTCTGCTCCCCGTTTCACTGTATCTTTCACTTTCACACCAAGAACCGAGGCCCCTGTGGATGCTGTCTTTTCCACAAGATCATGTACCCGTTCAATGCTGACAAACGGCCTGGCCCCGTCATGGACCAGCGTTATGCCCCCTTGATTATCTAAGGCTTTCAACCCTTTATACACACTGTCCTGTCGTTCTTTTCCTCCAGGAACAAGTGGTAATATCTTGGTGAAGTGGTAAGAGTCTAAAAGTGCTTTCATTTCCTCTATTTCTTTTTCATTTACTACTATGATGATCTCTTTACACCAGTGATCTTTTTCAAATATAGCCAGAGTATGAACTATCACCGGATCGTCATCTAAAGTAATAAATTGCTTGTTTTTTTCTGCTTTCATACGTTTGCCCTGGCCGGCTGCCGGGACCACTACTTTATATTCCATACTACCTCTCCGTCACAGTTTCCGTCTATTTTAAGGCTCTTCTATGATACACTTGATCAGGCTGGAAAATCAAACGAGAATCATACAAAAACCCTTCTTTTCATGCTTTATCAGATGCCAGTCGAAATAGCAGAAACAGACGATTTTGTAAAAATAAAAAACACCCCCTTCTAATATCCGCCCGTTTGGTCAGGACAGTCTACTAAAAGGCAGTGTCAAGGTCTTCACAAAGCTTTTTCCAGGAGCTTCGGCTTAGCAAAAATCATGCGGCCGGCGCTAGTCTGCAGTACGCTTGTAACCACTACTTCGATTGTTTTACCTATATAGTTGCGGCCGCTTTCTACTACAATCATTGTTCCATCATCTAAATAGGCAATACCCTGGTTCTGCTCTTTTCCATCTTTAATCACTTGAACATTAAGCTCTTCTCCAGGAAGCACTACAGGCTTCACCGCGTTTGCCAGGTCATTGATGTTAAGAACAGGGACTCCTTGGAATTCACACACCTTATTCAAATTAAAATCGTTTGTAACAACCATGCCATTCATCACTTTCGCAAGCTTCACAAGCTTGCTGTCCACTTCCTGGATGTCTTCAAAATCCCCTTCATAAATATGGACTTCAGAGCTTAACTCTTTTTGGATTTTGTTCAAGATATCCAGTCCCCTGCGTCCACGATTTCTCTTCAATACGTCAGAAGAGTCAGCAATATGCTGAAGCTCCTCCAGCACAAATTCAGGAATTACTAACACACCTTCCAAGAAGCCAGTTTGGCATATGTCTGCGATTCTGCCATCAATGATCACACTGGTATCGAGGATCTTAACTTTTGAAAGGTCACTAGGCTGTTCTTCTGAATCCTCTTTTCTTTTTTCCTTAGCTGTCGCTTTGGAGGCAGTAAACAGATTAATTAGTTCCTCTTTCTTTTTAAAACCTACCTGGAAGCCAAAATAACCAAGAAAGAACGAGATAAAAATAGGAAGAACCGTCGTCAGCACAGGAATTTGAATAGTATTTAAAGGAATGATAATCAAATACGCCACAATCAAACCAAATGCGAGACCTGTTGTTCCAAATAACACGTCTGTTACAGGGGCCTTTACAATCGTTTCTTCCATCAAACGCATAACATTCACGATATAATCAGCCAGCCAAAATGTCAGAAGATATAAAATCAAAGCACCGAGAACAGCTCCTGCATAAGGACTTTCTAACCAAGCAGGCGCATCAGTTGTAAGAAAAGATATAAGTTCAGGAATAAATAAAAAACCTAGTGCGCCGCCAACAAGTATAAAGAACAACTGTACAATCCATCTTAACATTTTTGGTTCACCTCCCTTTCCTTATTATAGACAAATCTCCTATTTTGAAACCTATGAAACTCAAATTCACACGAACTTACAGAATGTAAAGGGACTGCTCTTTCATCGTAATAAAATATAACACAATTGTCAATTTCAAACATTCCATTATATATTTACCAATCAGAAGAAGTCAAGTAACAACACTCCCCCTTTTCACTTCCCTTAAATATGGCGGTCTATAAACAACTGCTCTTGTATCCTGTTTAGTCCTTCTTTTATTTTTCTGGCCCTGGCTTCACCAATTCCCTCTACCTCATCTAGTTCTGCAATAGAGGAAACCATGATTTTGTTTACCCCCTCGAACTCTTTTACAAGGTTTTCAATAATAGAAGCAGGGAGCCTCGGAATTTTGTGTAGGATACGGTAACCGCGGGGAGAAACAGAATGCTCCTGGTGATTGACCTGCCTAGGATAACCAAGAAGCTTAAAGATGATGGAATCATCAAGGAGTTCTTCGTTTGAAAGTTTCTGCATTTCCTTCAATATATCCTTTGCGATTAAAGTCTCATTTTTGACGTAATCCTTAATTAGGTATACAGCCTCTTCTTCTATGTTGGAAACTAATTCGTTTAGCTGCATTGTAATTAAGCGACCTTCATTTCCAAGTTCACTAATGTAGTTAAGTATTTCGTTTTTTATGCGAAGAACCATTTCAACACGGTGAATGACCTGGGATACATCCTGAAAGGTAACAAGCTCTTCAAACTCTAAAGCCCCTAAGTTTGTTATGCTTTGATCTAACACCACTTTATACTTCTCTAATGTTTGAATTGCCTGGTTAGCTTTTGTTAAAATCATGCCCATATCTCTTAATGAATACCTCTCATACCCTTTATACAAGGTGATAACATGTCGTCGCTGAGAAATGGAAATAACCAGCCCGCCTGTCTGCCTTGCGACACGTTCAGCCGTTCTGTGCCGAATCCCTGTTTCAGTTGAGGTAATACCGTTATCTGGTACAAGTTGTGTATTTGCATATAGAATTTTTTTGCCGTCCTGACTTAAAATAATTGCTCCATCCATTTTAGCCAGCTCATACAGATAAGCAGGTGAAAATTCACAATTAATATAAAAACCGCCGTCTACAATTGACTTCATTTCGTCGGTGTACCCTAACACAATAAGTCCGCCTGTTTTTGCCCGAAGAACATTATCTATTCCTTCTCGCAGGGGTGTGCCGGGAGCAACATAGTGCAAGACGTTTTCCATTACATTGTTTTTCTTTTTGTCAGTCATGCTGCAGCCTCCCTCTTCTTCCCTTTTCCTTTTGTGCGCACGGCATTAAAGCTTTTGGCCGCTTATTTTTCCTTCCTGTTTACCACGGCCTCTGGTTTCCTTCAGAGGTTACCTGAATAGCTTCCTCTAAGGTAGAAACCCCTACAACTTCAATTCCCTCTGGTATTGTCCAGCCTCCCATGTTTTTTTGAGGGATAATGGCTCGTTTAAAGCCAAGTTTAGCTGCTTCACCGACTCGCTGTTCTATCCGGGATACGCGGCGGATCTCTCCTGTCAGGCCGACTTCTCCCATTACCACGTCAGTCGGGCTGGTAACCTGGTCTCTAAAGCTGGAAGCAACACAAATAGCTATCGCCAGGTCTACAGCAGGCTCATCTAGCTTAACTCCTCCTGCCACGTTTAAAAACGCATCCTGGTTCTGCAGCAAGAGTCCGACTCGTTTTTCTAAAACTGCCATTAATAAAGATACTCTGTTATGATCAACACCAGTTGCTGTTCTCTTTGGATTTGCGTAGCTTGATGGGGAAACCAGGGCTTGCAGTTCCACCAGCACCGGCCTTGTGCCCTCCATGGAGGCCGCTACAATAGATCCCGCCACTCCTTTAGAGCGTTCCTCCAGGAAAATTTCCGATGGGTTTTTGACTTCTACCAGTCCATGCTCTTTCATTTCAAAGATCCCAATCTCATTTGTTGAACCAAAACGGTTCTTTACTGCTCTTAAAATCCTGTAAGTATGGTGTCTCTCTCCTTCAAAGTAAAGGACTGAATCCACCATGTGCTCTAACAGCTTTGGTCCTGCAATGCTTCCCTGCTTTGTCACATGTCCAACAATAAAGACCGCAATTCCTCTTGTTTTTGCAATTCTCATAAAGGATGAGGTAGTTTCTCTTACTTGAGACACGCTTCCTGGGGCAGAAGTTATTTCAGCCTGGTGAATGGTCTGTATAGAGTCAATGACCACCATGTCTGGTTCCACTTCATCAATTGCCCGTTCTATATACTCCATATCTGTCTCTGCCAGCACAAACAATTTATCAGCTTGAATGGTTAACCTGTCTGCCCTAAGCTTTGTCTGCTTTACAGATTCTTCACCTGAAATATAAAGTACTTTATGATCCTGAGCTGCCAGAATCGCAGACATTTGAAGAAGAAGAGTAGACTTTCCGATCCCCGGATCTCCTCCTACTAAAACAAGAGATCCTGGTACAATCCCTCCTCCTAATACCCGGTTGAGCTCCATGATAGAAGTATTAATTCTCGCTTCTCTTTCGCCTGATATCTTGGTTATGGACTGGGGCTTTTGCCTTTTGCCGTCTGTGCCGCTCCCTAACCCTGTCCGGGAAGCTCCTTGCTTTTTCTTGTCTTCAATTTCTTCAACCATCGTGTTCCAGTTTTGACAGCCTGGGCAACGCCCCATCCATTTGCTGGATTCATAACCGCATTCTTGACAAATAAACTTGGTTTTTATTTTTGCCATACCTAACCCTCACTTTATTATATGTATCCTGTAATCTATTTTACCACGCCCTCACAAAATTCCTTGAGAGATAAACTTCCCCCATTATATCCAGTACCTGTTTTAATTTGCCCTTTCCTTCCATGAGAAAAAGAGCTAAGTATGTAATAGAAAAGCCGGGAGAGTATCTCCCGGCTTTAAAGGTGGTTATGCGTTAGCTTCTGACTCTGACTTGGTCACCACGATAAACTCTCCATCTTGTACATCAATGATGGCTTTTCCGCCTTTTTCAATATTTCCTCGAAGTACTTCTTCAGATAAACGATCTTCCACTTGCTTTTGAAGCGCCCGGCGAAGGGGACGTGCTCCATATTCCGGGTCGTACCCTTCATCTGAAATTTTGTCTTTTGCCGCATCTGTTAATTCAAAGCTGATCCCGTATTCCGCCAGTCGTTTTCTAAGCTGTTCCGCCATCAGGACAACAATTTCCTTGATGTGTTTCTTTTCCAGGCTGTGGAAGACGATAATTTCGTCGATACGGTTTAAGAACTCAGGCCGGAAAGCATTTTTCAATTCTTTCATAACCTTATCTCTCATATCCGCATGCTCTTCATCACCAGATTGTGTGGCAAAACCTACATATTTATTTTGTTTTAAGGCGCTTGCTCCTACGTTAGAAGTCATAATAATTGCCGTATTTCTAAAGTCCACTCTTCTTCCTTTAGAATCTGTCAGGAAACCGTCTTCTAATACTTGAAGAAGGATATTGAATACTTCGGGATGAGCTTTTTCAATTTCATCCAAAAGAATGACAGAATATGGTTTACGGCGAACCTTCTCAGTAAGCTGTCCTCCTTCTTCATATCCTACATATCCTGGTGGTGAACCAACAAGCCGGCTTGTTGAATGCTTCTCCATATACTCAGACATGTCGATTCGAGTAACTGAGTCTTCATCGCCAAACAAAGTCTCAGCTACAGCACGAGCTAGTTCCGTTTTCCCTACCCCTGTTGGTCCTAAGAAAATAAATGAACCAATCGGACGCTTTGGATCCTTTAAGCCAGCACGAGCTCTACGCACGGCCTTGGAAATCGCTTTAACAGCTTCCTCCTGACCAATCACACGATTATGAAGGATTTCCTCCATACGAAGGAGACGCTCTGTTTCTTCTTCAGCAAGCTTGGAAACAGGTATACCTGTCCAGCTGGCCACTACCTGGGCAATATCTTCTGTTGTAACCTCTGTATTTTCTTGTCCTTGCTTTTCTTTCCACTCGTCTTTCATTTGCTCAAGCTCTTCACGAAGATGCTGTTCACTGTCTCTTAAAGAAGCAGCTTTTTCAAATTCCTGGCTCTGCACCGCTGCATCTTTTTCCTTGCGGGTTTCTTCCAGCTTCTGTTCGAGCTCTTTTAAGTTAGGAGGGGCTGTATAAGAGCGCAAACGAACTTTCGACCCTGCTTCATCAATAAGGTCAATAGCTTTATCTGGTAAAAAGCGATCTGGAATATAGCGGTCAGAAAGCTTGACAGCTTCTTTTATCGCTTCATCAGTAATTGTTACCCGGTGATGAGCTTCATAGCGGTCTCGAAGGCCGATTAAAATCTGGGTAGACTCTTCCAATGTTGGCTCATCAACCTGGATTGGCTGGAATCTCCGCTCAAGAGCAGCATCCTTTTCAATGTATTTACGGTACTCATCCAACGTAGTGGCTCCGATACATTGAAGCTCTCCACGAGCAAGAGAAGGTTTAAGAATATTCGAGGCATCAATCGCTCCTTCTGCTCCCCCGGCACCAATCAGGGTATGGAGCTCATCAATAAACAAGATAATGTTGTTTGCCTGACGAATTTCTTCCATCACCTTTTTTAAACGGTCTTCAAACTCCCCGCGGTATTTAGTACCGGCAACTACCGTACCCATATCAAGGGTCATGACTCGTTTGTTACGAAGAATTTCTGGAACCTCGTTAGAGATAATAGCCTGGGCAAGCCCTTCAGCTATCGCTGTCTTCCCTACTCCAGGCTCACCAATAAGGACAGGGTTGTTCTTCGTCCGTCGGCTTAATACCTGGATCACTCTTTCAATTTCTTTACTGCGTCCGATAACCGGATCTAACCCTTCTTCTTTCGCTACCGCAGTCAAATCTCTTGCCAGACTGTCCAGGGTAGGTGTATTCGCATTAGCAGAGCTTGCGCCGGACGGCTGCTGGTGGCTGCTGCTTGATGCTTCGTTGCTTCCAAGCAATTGAAGCACCTGCTGTCTCGCTTTGTTCAAGCTGACACCTAAATTATTTAACACCCGTGCAGCTACACCTTCTCCTTCACGAATAAGACCAAGCAAGATATGCTCTGTTCCTACATAGGAATGACCAAGCTTTCTTGCTTCATCCATGGAAAGCTCGATGACTTTTTTTGCACGTGGAGTGTAATGAATGGTTTTTGACCCTTCTTGCCCAGTGCCTATTAAAGCTTCCACTTCTTTTTGGATTTGCTCTGAGCCAAGGTTTAGGGCTTGCAGGGCTTTTGCTGCAATTCCTTCTCCTTCGCGGCATAAACCAAGCAGAATATGCTCTGTTCCAATATTATTGTGTCCAAGTCGGATAGCTTCTTCTTGTGCAAGTGCAAGTACTTTTTGAGCGCGTTCTGTAAATCGTCCAAACATCATGATACGGACACCTCCATTTTAAGTACTAATCATTTGTTTCTTCTAATTTTAGTCGTTCACGAATCAAAGTAGCTCTGCGGATGTCCCGTTCATTGGCTGAGAGAGTCTCTCCTGCAAACTGCTGCAGGAAACCAGGCTGTGTCAGAATCATGAGTTCATTAAGAATATTACCCGTTATTCCTTCAATTAAATCCAGGTCTATCCCTAAACGCAAATCAGACAACCGTTTTGCTGCTTCCTTGGATTCTATGATTCTGCTGTTACTAAGGATCCCGTAAGAGCGGAACACCTTATCTTCTATTTGGACCCGCGAAGATTGAAACAGTCTCTCTCTGGCTGCTCTTTCATGCTGTATGACCTGCATGACCACTCCCCTCAGGTCTTCGACTATATCCTCTTCAGACTTTCCTAATGTCATTTGGTTTGATATTTGAAAAAGGTTACCTAAAGCTTCGCTGCCTTCTCCGTAAATTCCTCTTACGACAAGGCCGAGCTGGTTAATAGCCGGCAATATCCTGTTTAACTGTTTAGTCATTACCAACGCAGGTAAATGCATCATTACAGAGGCTCTCATCCCTGTGCCTACATTCGTAGGGCAGCTTGTAAGATAACCCCTTTTTTCATCAAATGCATAGGTAACCTTTTCTTCTACCCAGTCGTCCAATCCTCCTGAAAGGACTAGACCTTCACTTAACTGAAAGCCTGGAAATAAGCATTGAAGTCGCAAATGATCTTCTTCATTAATCATAATACTAATGGATTCATCTTCACTCAGCATGACGGCTCCATGGATCGAGCTTTCCGCTAAATGAGGGCTGATAAGATGTTTTTCAACCAGCACTTTCTTTTCATTGCTCGATAAGTCTTCCATTTTAAGAAGTTCAAGTTCACCTAAGGAACTGTACCCCTCTTTTCCAAGCTCAGAAGATAAATAGTTCAGCAGTGTTCTTGCAGAATCTTCGTTGGCGATAATAGGAAAAGGATAGTCTTCCAGGTTTCTCGCCAATCGAAGTCTCGTGCTTAATACTATATCTGCATCAGGGCCCTTTTGATTTTTCATCCAAGGACTGATGGCTTCTGAGAAAAAACGTTGAAGCGACATCATTCCCCCTCCCCTTTATCTTGAATGCTTTTTTCAAGTTCCCGTATTTTATCCCGGATCTCTGCTGCTTCTTCAAACTCCTCGCTAGCTATATACTGGCGCATCTTTTCTCTCAGATCATCTATTTGCCTGCTGAGTTTTAAGCGCCCGCCGATGCGTTTAGGAACCTTCCCTGAATGCAAATGATTGCCACTGTGCACTCTTTTAAAGATGGGGTCAAGCTTTTTATCAAACGCCTGGTAACAGTAGGAACAACCAAACCTTCCTTTTTTGGCAAAGGTTTCATAATTCATGCCGCACTTATTACAAACCAGCTGTCTTGGACGCCGGGTTTGAGTGGATGAACTTGAAGACTTAGGAGGCTCAAAATTCAGCAGACCCGATAACAGGTCCTGAATAGAGTAATTCGGTACATACATTGATTCTCCTTTTTCTTTTGCACACTGGTCACAGAGATGAACCTCGGTTTTTTTTCCATTTATAATATTCGTAAAGTGAAGTGAGGCTGTTCTTTCCTGGCATTCCTGACAGAGCATATCCATTCCTCCTCCCCGTTTTGGCGCCTTACTCTCTATATTTCAAGCTTTTCAGCATAGCCTTTAAAATATTTGCCCGCAAAAGGTCGCGCTGGACCGACTGGGATAATGCCAGCACCTCACGCTGTAAGGCTGATATCATTAAGTTAGCCTCTCGTTTTGTGATAACTTCTTCCTCGTACAAACGCTTCACTATACTTTCGGCAGATCCCTGGTCAATTCCTTTTCCGATCAAATCAATAATTTGGTCGCACAGTTCAGCATGGTCGGCAGGCTTCACTTTAATGATCCGGATATATCCGCCGCCTCCGCGTTTGCTTTCGACAATATAGCCTTTTTCCACAGTAAAGCGAGTCCCGATGACGTAATTAATCTGGGAAGGCACGCAGTCAAATCGCTTTGCTAATTCACTTCTTTTAATTTCAATTAGATCCTGGTCACTTTGGGTGAGGACAGCTTTTAAATACTGTTCAATTATGTCTGATATATTCCGCATCCCAGTGACCTCCCTTCTCCCTGGCTCGATATTGACCTTGACTATATTTGACTATAAATATAGTACAAATAATTTGAAAATGCAAGTAGAACCCCTCTTTATTATGCCCAAAAAAGGAGCTCTTTCATTCTCATGCTTTTTCTATTCTTAGTTCATGTATGCCATCACATTCTTGAATTGCTTCGTAAACATGAGCTTGATGAACCTCTTTTTTTCGTTCTATTTCAATTTTATACGCCAATAAGGCTGTTTCGTCTCCTGTCACCTCTTCCATGTTTATTTTGTTTATCTCAACGTCCAGCACTTCTAAAGAATAAATGACTTGCGACAGCTTGTTTTCCTTTCGGTTTGCCTGCAGATATATAACTTCAAATTGTGAAGGCTTCTTAAAAAAACGATCTACTTTTGAAAGGTAACGCAGGCTGATAATGACAATACCTGTGGTTAGTAACGCAGCAAAATACATTCCTGAGCCTGCGGCCAAACCTATTCCTGCGACCACCCAAATGGAAGCAGCCGTTGTTAATCCCCTGACTGATGCACCTTGGACAATAATTGTGCCCGCTCCAAGAAACCCTATTCCGCTTATGACATAAGAAGCCAAACGGGAAGGGTCAAAAGTAACCAGTTCAGGATTTTCTTCCATATATGGCTGAAATCCAAATAACGCCAATAACATAACAAGAGCAGAGCCTACTCCTACTAAAAGGTGAGTCCGAAAGCCTGCATTTCTATGTTTTTGCTCTCTTTCCAGCCCTACTAAACCAGCGAGACTTGCAGCAAATAATAAGCGCAAGCTCATCACAACATAATCATTATTGAGCCATTCAGCTTCCATCTACACCCTACCCCCTCTTTGCAAAAGCACACCAAACCTATTTCTCTTTGTATTTGTCTTTAAACCTATTTTCAGGTTCTTTCATATTTTCCTCTTTGCTTTACGTAACTCCTTCATCTTTCACTTTGTAATTAGTTCCCAACTCTCG
Source organism: Thalassorhabdus alkalitolerans (assembly GCF_042656525.1). Lineage (NCBI taxonomy): Bacteria > Bacillati > Bacillota > Bacilli > Caryophanales > Bacillaceae > Thalassorhabdus > Thalassorhabdus alkalitolerans. The sequence continues at coordinate 221 of NZ_JBHSOZ010000007.1, read as the reverse complement.
AAAAGAAGATAATTTTGATTATCTACTCTATGGGAGACAAGGAAGAGAAATGCATGTAAACTCGAAAGGAGATACCAACAATTCATCCCCAGACAAAAGAACGCAAAAAAAAGCACCCATGTTGTGGGTGCTTTTAGAGTTTGCCTGGCAGCGTCCTACTTTCACAGGGAGTTGCCCCCCAATTATCATCGGCGCTGAAGAGCTTAACTTCCGTGTTCGGC
>NZ_JBHSOZ010000006.1:931-1464 GCF_042656525.1 Thalassorhabdus alkalitolerans | reverse complement strand
GTGTTCCTCTCGAGGGAGACCGGGATTTCGGGGAACTTTGTGGGTCGCATCAAGGGTGCCAAGTGCCCTTTCGACCTCCAATTCCTAACGTGGGACTTCTCCTGAGGCGCTGTAGCGGGAAAGGGCTTCATCTTGCGATGACGGGGGAGCCACGTGGTTTTTCTCGAGTTACGGCGGGATTCTCGAGTTACGACGGGGAATTCAGGCTGCCTCTTGTGTTGGCCCAGGCAAGTCCAATCTTCCATTCGAGTTGCGAAGGAAAGCTGGGGATTGCTCTCGAGTGACTGCAGGGCCAATAGACCTCATCTAGGCTTGTGTCCAGAAGCCAATGTTCCTCTCCAGGGGCGACAGGGATCTCGGGGTTGCATTCCAGACGCACCCGGGGAGACAGGCATTCATCTCGAGTGGAAGCAAAGAACCCCGCTCTGCTCTCGAATCGCGACGGGTATCTCTTGGAGCTCACTGGGTGGACTCAAGGGAGTCAAGCCTCCTGAGGCGTTTGGAGAGAGGTCGCGAGATTGGTCTCTAGGCCA
>NZ_JBHSOZ010000006.1:0-893 GCF_042656525.1 Thalassorhabdus alkalitolerans | reverse complement strand
TGCAGGAGACGAAGGCCCTCATCTCTCGATGACGGGGGAATCTCGGGGTTGTTCTCGAGCGGCGGCCCCAGTGTGCGGTTTCTCACGAGGTACGACGGCGAGGTCAGTGAGCCTCTCGTGGGGCGCCAGGGAAGTCGGGTCTCCATGCGAGTGGCGAGGGGGAGCGCGTCATTGCTCCCGAGCCATGGGAGGGGACTCTGGCCTCGAGACGTGTTGAAGAAGGTCTCTCGAGGTCTTTCCCGGGTTGAGGCAGGAAACCCTGGGTTCCCTCGACTTGTGCAGGTGACCTCAGGGGGCTTCTCATGGTGGCTCTGAGAAGCCAGGGAAACTGGAGGTGGGAGGGGCCTCTCGGGACTCCACTGGGCTTGGTGCATTGGAAGAGGGCCTCATCTCCAGTTGAGGCAGGAACCGCAGGGTACCTCTGATTTCAGACTCCGATCGCAGGGTCCCTGCAGACTGGGGACAGGAGAGTCAGGCCTCGTCTTGGGTTGAGGCATGGAACTCCGCTTGCCTCTCGAGATGTCCCCGGGGAGAGAGGCCGCTTGTCGAGCTGTATTTGGAACCTGGGGTTTTTTCCGAACGATGCACGGAAAAACTGCCCCTTCGTGTTGACTGCATTCACAGGCTGGAGTTCGGAGAGGTGTCCGGGCATCGGGTTCTTATCAAGAGGGGACCGGGAAATCGGGGTCCTACGGAATGTGGAACCACCCACGAGGCCACGTCTGGAATGTCTTCGTGAGACCGGCCTCATCCTGAGGTGCGACCGGAAGGTCGGGAACCCCTTCCAGACAAAGCAGGGGAGTCGACCCTCCTGTCCAGATCAGGAGGGGAGAAAGGGCTCAGAGGAGGGGGTGCCGGAAAACCTCGGTGTTCCTCTCGAGGGAGACCGGGAT
>NZ_JBHSOZ010000005.1:0-463878 GCF_042656525.1 Thalassorhabdus alkalitolerans | reverse complement strand
GGAAGTTAAGCTCTTCAGCGCCGATGATAATTGGGGGGCAACTCCCTGTGAAAGTAGGACGCTGCCAGGCTTTCCAATATTCCACAGTAGCTCAGTGGTAGAGCTATCGGCTGTTAACCGATCGGTCGCAGGTTCGAATCCTGCCTGTGGAGCCACGGAGAGCTGTCCGAGTGGCCGAAGGAGCACGATTGGAAATCGTGTAGGCGGTTTAAACCCGTCTCGAGGGTTCGAATCCCTCGCTCTCCGCCATTTTGGATATTATATATTGTGGCCCGTTGGTCAAGTGGTTAAGACACCGCCCTTTCACGGCGGTAACACGGGTTCGAATCCCGTACGGGTCACCACTTATTTGGAGGATTAGCTCAGCTGGGAGAGCACCTGCCTTACAAGCAGGGGGTCGGCAGTTCGATCCTGTCATCCTCCACCATATTTTTTTATAATATCGCGGGATAGAGCAGTCTGGTAGCTCGTCGGGCTCATAACCCGGAGGTCGGAGGTTCAAATCCCCCTCCCGCAACCAATTAAGTTTTTGCTGCAACGTTGAGTAAGCGTCAAAGCAAAAAAACATGAGTAGTACTCGAAAGAGTGCAACCAAAATAATTCCCGCTACTACGTCGAGAGACCTCAGCGGCAAGGGAATATCAATAGTACCCGCCAGGGTACAACCAATAATTCTCATATCTATATTTATAATATCGCGGGATAGAGCAGTCTGGTAGCTCGTCGGGCTCATAACCCGGAGGTCGGAGGTTCAAATCCTCCTCCCGCAACCAATTAAGTTTTTGCTACGACGTCGAATAAGCGTCAAAGCAAAAAAACATGAGTAGTACTCGGAAGAGTGCAACCAAAATAATTCCCGCCACTACGTCGAGAGACCTCAGCGGCAAGGGAATATCAGTGGTACCCGCCAGGGTGCAACCAATTAAGTTTTTGCTACGACGTCGAATAAGCGTCAAAGCAAAAAAACATATGAATGCAAACAATTTAATAGGGGCCTGTGGTGTAGCGGTTAACATGCCTGCCTGTCACGCAGGAGATCGCGGGTTCGATCCCCGTCAGGCCCGCCATTTAAGGCTCGATAGCTCAGTCGGTAGAGCAGTGGACTGAAAATCCACGTGTCGGCGGTTCGATTCCGTCTCGAGCCACCACTTTCATAGTAGGCCGGTCTAGCTCAATTGGTAGAGCAACTGACTTGTAATCAGTAGGTTGGGGGTTCAAGTCCTCTGGCCGGCACCATTTTTACTATAAGCATACTGGAAACCAACTGATCGAAGAAATCATAGGTTAGCCAATTATAGTAAATATACCAAGAAATACACTTGACGATAAAGTAAATGTTTTGTAATATATTTATTGTCCCTTTTGGAGGGGTAGCGAAGTTGGCCAAACGCGGCAGACTGTAAATCTGCTCCCTCTGGGTTCGGCGGTTCGAGTCCGTCCCCCTCCACCATCTATTTAATAGGGGTATAGTTTAATGGTAAAACGAAGGTCTCCAAAACCTTTGATGTGGGTTCGATTCCTACTACCCCTGCCATTATCTTACTCATATGGCGGTTGTGGCGAAGTGGTTAACGCACCGGATTGTGGCTCCGGCACTCGTGGGTTCGATTCCCATCAATCGCCCCATAGATTTTGGGCTATAGCCAAGCGGTAAGGCAGCGGATTTTGATTCCGTCATGCGCTGGTTCGAATCCAGCTAGCCCAGCCATGTCGCGGAAGTAGTTCAGTGGTAGAACACCACCTTGCCAAGGTGGGGGTCGCGGGTTCGAATCCCGTCTTCCGCTCCATATTCATATTGTATAGTCCTTGTGCATATAATGAAAACATGCACATGGCGGCATAGCCAAGTGGTAAGGCACGGGTCTGCAAAACCCTTATTCCCCGGTTCGAATCCGGGTGCCGCCTCCAACTTAGGTAACAGCTGCCGGGGTGGTGGAATTGGCAGACACACAGGACTTAAAATCCTGCGGTTGGTTTCAACCGTGCCGGTTCGAGTCCGGCCCTCGGCACCATTTATTTAACTGAATATGTATATTAAGCCGGTGTGGCGGAATTGGCAGACGCGCACGACTCAAAATCGTGTTCCTTATGGAGTGTCGGTTCGACCCCGACCACCGGTACCATACATATTACATAACTCTTTAATTCAAGGCTTCTCACAATAGTGGGAAGTCTTTTTTTGTGTCCCGGCGTGTCTGGCAGCTATGTGGTGAAAGTCCACTTTGGGCTTGGTAATGGGCACCGTTAGCGAATGGGAAGGGTGTTCGGGGCTACCCGGAATCTGAAGAAAACCGGACGTAATCACACGCGGTAACGAACAGAAACAGGATACAAGGCTGAAGCGGAAAGGATGAGTTTGCACAACAAGATAAAATCCTACATTGCCCGAACTCCGCACAGTAAATACCGCACCCACGGGTGGAAAGCGGTCAGACTTACCCGGGGAGGTCTTATCAGGGTTTCTACGAAGGAGAAATTCCTTACAGGGATAACGATGCCAACGATTCAACAGAGACCATAGTAGTCACATACACTTCGTAACGAAGGGTCGAACAATAAGAATCACTGACAAGCTTGGAGGTGTGGAGAATGCAACGAGCAAAGACAACATCGAAAGATGGATGTCTGCGGGAGGGTACACTGGAAGCGAAGAGTAATGCTGGAGTGTGCAGTGTTCTTCGCGGCTGGGTTGCATACCATGGGGGATCCCAGGATGAAGAACTACGTTCATAATATCTCCCAGTGGGTGAGAAGAAGGATCAGACAGTTAATCTGAAAAAGGTGGAAGAAAGTGAAAACCAGATATCGAAGTTTGATCAAGCTGAAAGTTCCCAGAGATAAGGCATGGGAATGGGCTAATACCCGCAAGGGCTACTGGAGAATATCAAAGTCCTTTATTCTACATTGTGCTATCACAAAAGAAGCCCTGCAAGAAGCAGGACTTCTAAACATGGAAGCTTTCTATAAGAAAATGCATGATGGCATCACTCAACTTATTGAACCGCCGTATACGAGATCCGTATTTACGGTGGTGTGATAGGATAGAGAGGCAAATCCTCCTCCTACTGTTTCATTTGACTCCATTTTAAACGTTTCAAAGTGAATCATTAAGTGTAGCAAGTGGATGGTAACTGGTATAACACCCCATAACTAAAATGAGAATATATAAATTTTTATGTGAGGAAATCTAACATCTGGAGACCCTGAAAAATAGGCAAATGTGTATTTTTATATATAATTATTCTAAAAAATATCAAATGTTTTGTTTAAAGTGTACAATGACTTTCGTTTTCCTCCCCAGTATTATGAACACTAATCAAGGACAACAACTTTGGAATTCTACTGGGGGATATAGAAATGAATACAGAAAGTGAAACAAAAAGTGAAACAAAAAGTGAAACAAAAAGAAAAAAGTTTCAGATGCCGCACATCTATGTTATATTATTCATTCTTATGGCTCTTGCAGCTATTTCAACACATCTCATTCCCGCTGGTGAGTTTGAACGGATTACTGGACCGGAGGGAAGGGAGTCTATCGATCCAGAATCGTATACTCAGGTAGATGCATCACCTGCTGGTGTTGAGGAATTCATGCTCGCCATACCAAGAGGATTAGTGGAAGCAGGAGAAGTAGTGTTTTTTACTCTTATTATTGGCGGCATGTTTATGGTTCTTCGTAAAACCGGCATTATTGAAATAGGGGTAAACAAGCTGACAACAGCTTTTTCAACGAAAAGTACTGCAGTAATTCCGGTTCTAATGATCGCTTTTGCTGCCGTCTGCGGAGTTATCGGCACACAGGAGCTAAGCTTAGTGTATGTTCCAGTTATTATTCCGCTTTTAATAGCTTTAGGCTATGATTCTATGGTTGCAGCAGCTGTAGCTCTTATAGCAACGACTGCTGGGTTTATGACCGGATTTCTTAATCCAATTAACACGGGGCTTGGACAGCAAATAGCGGAAGTCCCTTTGTATTCAGGCATAGAGCTTCGGCTGATAGCTCTTGTAGTTATCTTAGGAGTGGGAATTATCTATGTCATTCGTTATGCTAAAAAGGTACAAGCCAATCCAGAAAGCAGTCTGGTCTATGAGGAAGATAGAGAAAAACGTGAAACTTACTCAAATCCTGATGAATCAAAAAGTAGAAGATTTACTCCAAGGCAGAAAGCAGCTGGTGTCTTTTTAATTGGCTTTTTTGCCATTCTGATATATGGAGTCATTGCTCAAGGATGGTTCATGCTGGAAATGTCAGGCCTTTTCATTGTTATGGGAATTGTGGTAGGTATGGCAGCCGGTTTAACAGCAGCTCAGGTTTGTGAAGGCTTTAATCAAGGATTTCGCGAGGTATTAGTGGGAGCAATTATCGTTGGAGTCGCCAGATCAGTCGCAGTTGTAATGGAGGACGGCCAGGTGATGGACACGCTCATTTATAACTTAGGAGCAGTGGTAGGTCAATTTCCTGGAACCTTAAGCGCAATGGGGATGTTTATGTCGCAACTGCTGTTTAACTTCCTCGTACCTTCTGGCAGCGGTCAGGCTCTGGTAACGATGCCTATTATGGCTCCTCTTTCTGATATGATTGGGGTGACCAGACAAACTGCTGTACTTGCCTTTCAATTTGGCGACGGCTTAGGAAACATTCTTTTTCCGACATCAGGTTATTTTATGGCTACTCTTGTTCTGGCAGGGGTAAGCTGGCATAAGTGGGTAAAGTTCTATTTTCCTTTATTCTTAATATGGGCCGCGATTGCAGCTGTATTTCTCATTATTGCCCAAGTCATTCAATGGCAGTAACCTTGCGCCCTAGATAGAAAGAAAAGCCTTTTTGATAGAGTTACTAAAAAATCATATTAAAACCCGTTCCTGATTATAAGAACGGGTTTGTTTTTATTTACTATTAATTGCTTTAATAGTCTGCGGACCGGCAACGCCATCGACTTTCAACTTGTTGGCTTTTTGGAAGCTCTTCACTGCCGCTTCTGTGGCAGGACCGAATTTCCCGTCAGCACCTCTTGTGTTAAAGCCAAGACTGGTCAGTTTTTGCTGAAGCTTTTTCACTTCGCTTCCGCTGCTTCCTTTTCTTAGTGTACCGCTTTTAATTTGAGAGGAAGTGGATGGAGACTTATTGACGGTTTTACTCTGGCTTGCTAAAAGGTTTTTCGTCTGAGTGCCTACAACCCCATCGGCTTTCAGCTTATTAGCCTTTTGGAACCTTTTCACAGCATCCTCGGTTCCTTTTCCAAATATGCCATCTGCAGAAACCTTGTAACCTGCAGCACTCAACTGTCGTTGAATTTCTTTTACTGCTTCTCCTTTGCTTCCTCGTTTAAGTGTTCCGCTTGTAGTGCCTCCTGGACTGGAAGGGCTGCTGTTTCCATTTATTTTGTACCCATTATTCTTTGCAATTGTATCAAAAGACTGACTGGATGTAGTAATGACAACAGGAGTGTTTACTTTTACCCGGCTGAAAAGCCATTCCACTTCATTGTTATGCATTCTGACACAGCCTGCGCTTGCATAAGTACCAATGGAAGAGGGATTGTTATTTCCGTGGATGGCATATGTGTTTCCGTTGGTTCCTCTGGCGTTAAGGCCAATCCAGCGCTTTCCTAAAGGGTTTTTTGGATCGCCGCCGGCAATATTGCCTTTATAATACGGGCGGTTCACAATTTTATTGACTACTTTGTGTTTTCCTTCAGGTGTTAAATTAGAACTCCGTCCGGTAGCTACACTGAACGTCCGGACTAATTTGTTGCTTTCATAAAATGCGAGCTGATTCGTTGCTTTGTTAATGACAATCATTTGACCAGTAGATGCTGATGTAGTTGGAACTTGCCACAGTAAAAACAGAAGTCCAACCAGTATGCAGGCGAGAACCTTTTTCAACCTACACCCCTCTTTTCCTATTTAATAACCACACGTCAATGTATGCATAAAGGCAGATAGAATTGTCATTTTACTAAAATAAAATAAAAACTATATAAAGAACAAAAGCATAAAAGTCACAAGGAAGGATTCTTCTGTCATTAAGGGGCGTTCGATTTAGGAAAATGAAGGGATTGATTCATGGTAGCTGCTCCTTTCTAAGGGTGATTCTATCACTTTTGTTCTACAACAAGAACTGAACAAGTTCATTATATGGCACAATATGAGCAACTTCAATGAAAAAAATAAGTTAAAAATCTAGTGGTTTTTGCAAAAAATTACAAGGCGCAGCGGGGATTTTAGCTTATTATGGTTATTAACAAGAAAAAAGAAGAATCCTGAAAGCATGAAACGAGACCCAGCCTCTAATGAAAGGAGGCTGGGTCATTTATATTACATCTATGTTACAAATGAGAGTGGTGCCAGGCACCCTACATTGGGTAATTTTTATGTTTTTGGTTACTCTATGAAGACTTGATAATTCTTTTATGGAAGGAGTTCATGTTATGAAGCAAAAAAACCGGTGGTTGATTGCGTTGTCTGCTGTATTTATACACCTTTCCATTGGATCTATTTATGCGTACAGTGTGTTCCAAACCCCCTTGTATGAGGAACTGGGCTGGGGCGGGGCAACAGTGACGATAGCCTTTACGCTGGCCATCTTTTTCCTTGGCATTTCAGCTGCTTTTTTTGGAAGGTTTGTTGAAAAACGTGGTCCCAGGGTATCGGCCTTTTTAGCAGCTGTTCTATTTGGTGCAGGCTTAATTGGCGCAGGATTTTCCATAGGAATCGGATCGTTATATGGCTTTTATTTTACCTATGGGATCCTTGGGGGGATCGGTCTTGGCATTGGATACATTTCTCCGGTGTCTACTCTGGTGAAATGGTTTCCTGACAGAAGGGGGCTTGCTACAGGGATGGCGGTGTTTGGTTTTGGAGCAGGGTCTTTAATTGCCAGTCCAGTAGCTGCAAGGCTCATTGAAGGAATGGGGGTAGCCAATACTCTGTACCTGTTAGGAGCTGTTTACTTTGTTTTGATGTCTCTGGGCGCATGGTACATTGCCCGGCCTCCAGAGGATTGGATGCCTGCAGCAGCTAAAGAGAAAAAAGACGACGGCGAGGTTGAAAAAAGAGAAGATCTGGCTCAGTTAACAGCTAATGAAGCCATAAAAACAAAACGTTTCTGGCTGCTATGGTGGATGATGCTTATAAATATATCTGCAGGAATCATGTTAATAGCTGTGGCTTCACCTATGGCTCAGGAGTTAGTTGGAATGACGGCTATGGCAGCTGCTACTGTAGTTGGGGTTATGGGGCTCTTTAATGGTGGTGGTCGTATTATTTGGTCTACTCTGTCGGATTATATCGGGAGGCCTAATATATTCTTAATTTTCTTTGGTGTTCAGCTGGTTTCCTTTATGATCCTGCCCATGGTGGGTAATGCTCTTATCTTCCAGATTTTAATGTACCTTATTGTTTCTATATACGGAGGAGGCTTTGCCACACTGCCGGCATTTATAGGTGACATGTTTGGTACAAAACAGCTTGGAGCCATACACGGTTATCTCCTGACTTCATGGGCAGTAGCGGGTGTTGTAGGCCCTATGATTGTTTCATTTATAAGGGAAGCGACAAACGCTTATACTACAACCTTCTATGTCTTTGCTTTTTTAATTGCAACTGCTCTTGGTACAGCCTTTTTGATCAAGCGGGATATTCAAGGAATTCAGAAAGAAAAGCTGAAATTAGCAAATCAGAGCTGATAGCTTTCATTGTATAATGCAAAAAAAACAGGGAAATATTTTACTAAGAAATTGTTGGAAAGCAGGTGATGAGACTGGACAGTCAGACTTTTTCCATACAAATCAACGGTGAAGAGTTTACGGCAAAACCAGGCCAGTCAATCTTTGAGGCAGCAAAGTACGGAGATCTGTATATTCCGGCCATTTGCTCCTCTCAGCCTGATTTAGGCTTTGGAGTTATTGAAACATGTGATACATGTTTTGTTGAAGTAAACGGAGAACTGAAACGTTCCTGTTCGACAGAAGCAGCACCTGGAATGGTGGTTAAAACGGTCTCTGAAAAGGCAAAGGAAGCTCAGGAAGAAGGTATGCAGCGAATCCTTAAAAACCATGAGCTGTATTGCACAGTATGTGATAACAACAATGGTAACTGTGTAGTGCACAATACAGCAGAATATTTAGAAATTGAACACCAAAAGTATGAATTTAAACCAAAACCTTATCCTCCTGATAATTCACATCCTATGTACCGGTATGAGCCTGACCAGTGTATCCTTTGCGGCCTTTGTGTAGAAGCTTGCCAGGACTTACAGGTGAGTGAAGTGCTTAGCATTGACTGGAAGCGGGAAACCCCACGTGTCATTTGGGATAATGACGTTCCCATTGATCAATCGTCTTGTGTGTCGTGTGGTCATTGTGTCACTGTCTGTCCATGTAATGCCTTGATGGAAAAATCAATGCTCGGGGAAGCTGGATATATGACAGGGATGCCAAAGGATGTTCTTGGCCCGCTTATTGAAACAACCAAAGAGGTAGAGCCGGGATATCAAGAGATCTTTACAATGTCAAACATTGAAGCAACGATGCGTGAGGATCGGATAAAGCGCACCAAAACAGTTTGCACCTACTGCGGGGTAGGTTGCAGCTTTGAAGTATGGACGAAGGAAAGAGATATTTTAAAAATTCAGCCTCAGCCTGATGCACCTGTCAACGGTATTTCGACGTGTGTTAAAGGAAAATGGGGATGGGATTTTGTAAACAGTGAAGAGAGGCTTACCAAGCCTTTGATTAGAAAAGAAGGAAAGTTTGTAGAAGCTACCTGGAATGAAGCATTAACGCTCATTGCTTCTAAATTTACTGAACTAAAGGACACGTATGGTCCAGATTCCATGGGGTTCATTGCCTCCTCTAAATGTTCGAATGAAGAAAATTACCTTTTCCAAAAGCTTGCCCGCGGAGTAATGGGCACAAATAATGTAGATAACTGTTCCAGGTACTGTCAGTCCCCGGCGACAGCGGGACTTATGAGGACTGTAGGGTACGGAGGGGATGCAGGAACCATAGAGGATCTTAAGACGACTGACTTAGTCTTTGTAATTGGAGCAAACCCTGCAGAATCACACCCTGTTCTTGCAACGAGGATAAAAAGAGCCCATAAGCTTCATGGGCAGAAATTGATTGTCGCTGATTTAAGAAAACATGAATTAGCTCAGATGGCAGATCAATTTCTCCATCCAGTTCCATCTTCAGATTTAATATGGATCTCTGCGGTGACAAAGTACATCATCGATCAGGGCTGGGCGGATGATGACTTTATCAAGAACAGGGTTAATAATTTTGACGAATACGTCGATTCTTTAGACAAGTATACGTTAGAATATGCTGAACAAGAAACCGGATTAAAGAAAGAGGAGCTTATTGAATTAGCGACTACGATCAATGAGGCTGAAACGATGTGCATATGCTGGGCGATGGGGGTTACACAGCATATTGGAGGCACTGAAACGAGTACAGCCATCTCCAACCTTTTGTTAGTAACCGGAAATTACGGCAAGCCAGGTACAGGGGCTTATCCGTTGCGAGGACATAATAACGTTCAAGGAGCCTGTGATTTTGGGACGATGCCGGCTTGGATGCCAGGTTATGAGCCTGTGGAAAATGAAGAAATAAGAGCAAGGTATGAGAAGGCATGGGGTGTTTCACTGCCTCGAAAACCAGGTTTAAACAACCATCAAATTGTTGAAACCATTCACAGTGGGAAAGTAAAAGGAATGTATTTATTCGGTGAAGAGATGGGTCTGGTTGATGCCAATATTAATCACGTCCATGCCGCTTTTGAAAAGCTTGAGTTCTTTGTAGTCCAGGATGTCTTCTTCTCCAAAACGGCCGAGTTTGCAGATGTTGTTTTGCCTGCTGCTCCCAGCCTTGAGAAGGATGGAACATTTACGAACACAGAACGAAGAATCCAGCGTTTTCATAAAGTTTTTGAACCTCTTGGGGACAGTCAGCCAGACTGGAAAATATTCCAGGCCATTGCTAATCGTTTAGGGGCTAAGTGGAATTATAAGCACCCAAGCGAAATCATGGATGAGGCAGCAAGTCTGGCACCGCTTTTTGCCGGAGTGAGTTATGAGCGGCTTGAGAAATGGAACAGCCAGCTTTGGCCTGTCCAAAAAAGTGGAGAAAGTACACCTCTTTTGTACACTGAGAAATTTCCATTTGCAGACGGGAAAGCGAAGCTCTATCCTGTGGAATGGAGAAAGCCTTATGTGCCGGACGAAAAAGAGTATGATTTACATTTAAATAACGGAAGGTTACTTGAGCATTTTCATGAAGGGAACTTAACGTACAGGTCTAAGAGTATTACTCACAAAGTGCCTCAGCCTTGGCTTGAAGTGTCTCCGGAACTGGCAGAAGAACGCGGAATAAAAACAGGCGCCCTTGTTAAATTAACTTCCCCGTATGGCGAAGTGAAAATAAGAGTCTGGGTGACCGAACATGTCTCTGGGAAAGAGCTGTATCTGCCGATGAATACAACGGATGAAATGGAAGCCGTAAACATGCTGACGAGCAGCTACCATGATAAAGTGACTCATACTCCAAACTATAAGGAAATGAGTGTCAAAATGGAGGTCATTGAAGCGGATGGGGAGTCTCCGCTCCCACGGCATAATTACAGGTTTGGTAACCGCCAGCCGCAGTTTGGAGTAAAAGTGGAAGACAAGTGGTCAAGGGACGACTTTACCCCGATTGCTGATCTTATTGAAGGAGAGGGGATGAATGATGGCCAAACAGATCACGCAAATTGAAAAGCATAATCCAAGTCAGGCAGAAGAAAGAGAAGAAGCAATCAGAACACTTGTGGACATGACAGCTGATAATCATGAATCACTCATGCTTCTTCTGGAGGTTATTAAAGAAGTAAAGGATGCAGAAGTGTTAGATATGGCACGGGGGTTTTTGCGAACCCGGGATAAAATTGGAGCCATTGCCGTAGAACAGATTAATCAGCCGAATGTGCACCGCGTAGTACAGGCAGGAACCCAGGCTTTTCAATTTTTAGGTAAAGTGGACCCGAAGGATATGGAGATATTGCTTGCAGGGGTTGCTAATGGTCTTGACCGCACAAGTAAAGGGATAGAAAGCGATGAGAAGCTCTCCCTCTGGGGAATGGCAAAATCATTGAGAGATCCTGATATCAATGCTTCTATGCAAACGATGTTCGGTTTCTTAAAAGGAATGGGAGAGGCGTTGAACAACCATAAACCTGAAGCTGACCGATAAGAGGAAGAGAGCTACGGCCCCACTCTCCCTGTGTTTTTCATACTTGTAGGTAAGGAGAAGTCACAATGGAAACCCAAAAGCTTGTCATAAATAATTTGAGCAATCAAGAGGATGCCCTGAAAGTGGAAAATATTCTTAGAGATGTTTGGGGCATAAGAAAAGTCAATGTAGATGTGGATAAGCAGGAAGCGGTATTTTCATATGATGAAAAAGCAGCATCATACATCGATTTTCAGCAGGCCGTTGTTGATGCTGGTTATAGAGTGGAAGGCGACGAAGGGTCTTAGAAAAACATACTTCTGAGGAGGTGCACGCCGATGCCACGGGTGTGCGAAATATGCGGCAGACGTGAGGAAGAAAGAATGGAAGAAGCAGCAGATCACGAACTTCTTGATGTATGCCACTCTTGTGCAAAAGATTTTCAGCAGCCTCATCCGGTAAGTGACTCGTAAACAAAGAAAGGACTGCACCCCACCTATAAGTTGGGGTGCTTTTATTATGTAATGATGGATGAAAAATCCACAAGAAAGTGGGACTTTGGTATAATGGCGTAAATGAATACTAAAGGGTGACTAATGGTGGATGCAAATACAGTAACCTTGCTTATTTCCCTGCTGTCTTTAACTATATCAGGGGGAGTAGCTGTTATTACATACCGGTATAATAATATCACAATAAGAAATGAGGCCAGAGTAGAACATAATAAGTTAATGCTTGAAATTGACAAGATGTACATAGAGGATCCGGATTTATGGAGTATTTATGACGATCATCCTATTTCGCAGCATATAGAAAAAACCCCGTTAAAAAAAGGAAAAAAAGAGGCTTTTATTTATTATTATATTAACTTCTTTGACATCATTTTCGATTTTTACCACAAAAAGATCTACAAGAATAAGAACGACAAAGAAGATTGGGAATCCTGGGTAGCTTTTATCAAACACTTTTTTAAAGGCTGCTCTCTGGCCAGAGGGATGTTTAAAGATTCCGCTGCATGGTATGACAAAGAATTTGCTGCCTTTGTATTATCTGTAATCAACGAAGTAGAAGAAGAGGAAAAAACAATCGCTGTAGATTGGAGCAATAAACATGACCCGGCATAATAACGGTGAAATGGTAACACCAGGAAAAGAAGACATAAATGAAATGCTTGAGCTGAACTATAAAATTTACCCAAAAGAGTGGCACGTTTCAAAAGAGTATGTCCTTTCTATTATGGAAAGAAATCCTTTTGTTTACAGGGTGTATAAAGAGAATAAACAGGTTAAAGGGATCCACAGTTTATTCCCTCTTCCCAAAACGGTGTACGAACAGGTCCTGACCGGTGAAATATCGGAGAAGGACTTATACGAACATATTATAGATTACAAGAAACCAGGTGATGTATATCTTTACTTGATTTCTATCATTGTTGATATTCATAGTCAAAAGGCAAAGGAATATACGAAACACCTTTTGTATGATATGGTTTCACAGCTTCATTGGATTGAGAAACAGGACCAGAACATTAAAGAGATTGGAGCTATTGCCATTTCAAAGGATGGAGAAAGGATATTACAGCGTATAGGATTTTCCCACAGCCATTCAATGAAAGAGGAAGGAATATCCTACCCGGTCTTCCGATCTTCCAAAGAAAGCATTTTACAAGCTGTTACTCTATAAGAAGCCAGCCTGAAGTAACATCAGGCTGGCTTTCTTTTGTTTCCCTGACTTAGACAACCACAGAGGTCCAAAGCTCTAGTCATATAAAAGTTTCTTACGGAATCTGTCTCAGAATCTAAAGCAGCAATACCGGCGGAATAACAACGGTCAGCCTGGTTTATTGGGCAGCTGAACATGGTATAATGGAGAGGGTGTCTTAACAAGCCGCACAATTAGCGGTCTGATTAGACCCCTCGATTTTTTTTGGTCTTATTGTAAAAAAATGAGAGAAAACGTAAATGCTGTATAGTATTAAAAAAGGTTGAACGTTAAGGGATGCAAGACTCCTGCAAACGATAGCAGAAAAGAACCCTGCAGGGGGTTGTTCCCGAAGAGTCTTCATGCATTTTCGGCAAATAAAACAGTGAATGGATATGAAGTGAAGGCGAAATGGATGTCGCACTTGTACCTTGGGTGAAAGAGAGCTTCCATGCCATCGTTAAAAAAGAGGCTGCCCAAAAAGCTTATGGGACAGCCTCTTCATAAATGAAGGTAGGACTACTCTAAGAGAAACCATTCAGCATCACCGCTATGAAGCTGGGTGAACATTTTTGCCAGAGAGCTTAACATCTCATTGGCTTCTGCAGACGCCATCGACGGCCGAAGGTAAGCAATATGTAACGCATTTGCAGTGGTATTGTCTACTTTCGTTCTTGCCGAGTCTACAATAGGACTGCCAAAGGGCCCTTGAGCATCAGCGGAGACAAGGCGGCCTTGTAAGGAATTTTCCCGGCCGTTCAGGCCTTTATAACTTTCGCCTTCATTACCAAGGCGTAATATGATAGAATCTTGAAGTTGGTCCAAATTATAAATCCCAAATGGAATTTCATATTGCAGAGAAAAGAAATTATTTAGATCCACTGCTGAGTTTATAAAGCCCATTTTCTGTTTTCGCCCTACTTTTCGAAAGAGGGCTTCATGAGACGGCCTATACCTGCCGGGATCAATGCCAAGAGTCTTGAATACCTTTCTCCATTCTTTCACGCCTTGATACCTGGTTACAGAGTCGTTTTCTAAATCAACCTGAATTTTTTCCTGAAAAAACTCGAGCCGCCCTTTTAACATTTTAGGGGACTCATCAACCACAATATCTTTATAGGTAAGGATACCGATTTTAAAATCAGGCACTCGTTTTTTGATGTCCTGGTGAATAGATATGTTCATTGCCTTCCTCCTCTTGCATTTATTTGTTGCTTAGTTTATCACAACTTAGTCCAGGCCGCCTATACAAGTGCTTTATTGAGATAGGAGTGAGAAGAATGGCAGATGCCCAGTTGAAAGAAGAAATTATTGCATATAGTAAAAAGATTGGAATTGATAAGATTGGCTTTGCTTCTGCAAATCCCTTCTTATCCTTAAAAGACAGGTTGTTAAAGCAGCAGGAGCTTGGATATCAATCTGGATTTGAAGAACCGGATATCAATAAACGAACTCACCCTGATATGGTTCTCCCGGAAGCTAAAACAATCATAGCAATTGCTTTGGCCTACCCATCAAAAATGAAAAACCCTCCAAAAAGCAAAAAAGGCGACCGACGAGGCGTGTTTTGCCGTGCTTCCTGGGGGGAGGATTATCATAGAGTATTGAAAAACAGATTAGAAAAGCTGCAGGAATTTATCCAGGAAAAAGCTCCGGCCGCCAGGATGAAATCAATGGTAGACACTGGGGAATTATCTGACCGGGCTGTGGCAGAGCGGGCCGGCATAGGATGGAGCGGAAAGAACTGCGCCATTATTACTCCGGAATTTGGCTCTTATGTTTATTTAGGAGAAATGATCACTACATTATCCCTTCCTCCTGATCAGCCAGTTACTGATCAATGCGGTTCTTGTAATAAATGTGTAGAGGCTTGCCCGACAGGGGCGTTAGTTCAAGGAGGCCAGCTTGACTCTAATAAATGTATTGCTTATCTGACACAAACAAAAGACTTTTTACCGGATCAATATAGGAAAAAGCTTGGCAATAGACTTTATGGCTGTGACACATGCCAGCAGGTTTGCCCAGAAAATAAAGGGATCGATTATCATCATCAAGAAGAGTTTGAACCAGATCCTGAAATCGTTAAGCCAAAACTCATTCCCTTGCTTCAAATCAGCAATAAAGAATTTAAGAGAAAGTTTGGTCCAATTGCTGGTTCTTGGAGAGGGAAGAAACCTATACAGAGAAATGCTATTATTGCTTTAGGTCATTTTAAAGAAGAAAAGGCTGTAGACGATTTAGGGAAATTGCTTATTGATGATCCTCGTCCAGTCATTCGTGGCACTGCTGCCTGGGCATTAGGTGAAATAAATAATAGAGAGTCCAGAGATTATCTTAATCAGGCGCTTAAACAAGAAATCGACAGCAATGTAAAAAAAGAAGTTGATAATGCCCTAAAATAAGCTAATATAGCATAAAATAGCTTTGGAATGTTCCATAATAATTATGTAGTATTAAGGACAAGAATGGCATGGAAGGATGTGGTATCTGTGTCTGAGAAGCGATCAGTCTTCTATTCAGAGATGGACAGTTTCATAGGTCCAATAACGCTTGTAGGTACCAATCAGGGGGTTTGCATGCTCCAATATGGGTCTGCCGAACACTCTCTCCCCTTGGTTAAAACGTGGTTGAAGAAAAAGAATTTAAAAGTCGACCTGCTTCAACAAAACAATGAAGCTCTTCAGACGGTTGTTACCCAGCTGGAAGAATATTTTTCAGGTGAAAGAAATACATTTGATGTTGAGATAGATCTCTATGGAACTAAATTTCAAAGGCTTGTGTGGGAAGCGTTGAATGCTATTCCATACGGCCAAACAAAATCTTATAAACAAGTAGCTTTGGAAATAGGAGCCCCGAAAGCCGTCAGAGCGATAGGGGCAGCAAACAACCAAAACCCACTCCCTATTATCCTGCCATGTCATCGCGTAGTAGGAAGCAACGGGGCGATGGTTGGTTACGGAGGAGGCCTTCGCAAAAAAGAGCAGTTATTAGTGTTGGAAGGAGCCTTGCAGAAAGTTTCCTCTTAAACCTGTAAGAATAAGAGGACAGCACTACGACTGACTAAATGCTTAGACCTAAAAAAAGAAGTGGCTGTGCGCAAAAGCTTTGCTTTTGAGACAGTCTCTTTTTTTTTGTCTTCCTGTCTTCAAAGAGGGTGCGTTTTTATCTATGAGAGGTTAACAAGTGTGATAAAGTGATATAAAGTATTTCGATAAATGAACCATTTACTTTGTCTTTTGTTGAAGGTGGGAACTTCGATGAGAAAGGTTTTTTCATTTATGAAGCCATACCGGCTGGCAGCTTTTGTTGCTTTGCTGTTAATGCTTATAGAACTTGGGGTTGAATTGGTACAGCCTTTTTTAATTTCACGAATTATTGATGATGGCATTATGGAAGGGGATCTTTCTGTTGTTCTTCAATGGGGAGGGGTCATGGTGGGCCTTTCTCTAGTTGCTTTTACTGCAGGTATTATCAACTCCTTTTACGCCGCTCATGTCAGCCAGAGTACTGGACATGACATTCGTAAAGCCATATATACAAAAGTCCAATCCTTTTCATTTTCTACGTTTAGCCTTTTTCCAACCTCTTCCCTGGTGACAAGAATGACCAACGATATTACTCAATTGCAAAATGTAATATTTATGTGTCTTCGAATCATGCTGCGAGCTCCTTTGTTAGTACTCGGAAGCATAACTATGATTTTTATTGTAAATGCTCAATTAGGGATAATCTTTGCAATTACTGTTCCTATACTTCTTATATTTTTAATAGGAGTCATGAAAAAAGCGGGGTCACTATTTAAAATAGTCCAGGAACGATTGGATAAAGTCAACAATGTAATGTATGAAAGTTTAGCGGGGATCAGGGTCATTAAAGCGTTTTTACGGAGAACACATGAGATTAATCGATTTATACACGCCAGTGACGAACTTCGGGCGAAGGTAATTAAAGCCCTTCGCCTGACAGAAATCGCCATGCCCGTCATTCTTCTGCTTATCAATGGCAGTGTCTTGTTTGTCCTATGGTATGGAACAATTGAGGTGAATGCCGGAGGGGCTACGGTAGGGGAGGTTGTTGCCATTGTTAATTACGCGGCTAGAATGACAGGAGCCCTTTCTATTTTTACGATGATTATTATGATGTTTTCACGAGCCCGGGCATCAGCAAGCCGAGTTGCGGAAGTATTGGAATCTGAAAAAAATGAGGTAGAAACCGGTAAGGACGAGCCTACGGAAATCGGCCGTGGAGAAATAGAGTTTCAACAAGTTTCCTTTCGTTATCCTGAAAGCAGGGATTCCGTGTTGGAGAACCTTTCCTTTGTGATCAAAGGAGGGGAAAAGGCTGCCATTTTAGGAGCCACAGGTTCAGGGAAAACCTCCTTGTTCCAGTTGATTCCCAGGTTATATGAACCAGAACAAGGCTCTGTACTTATAGATGGAAAAGACATAAGGCAAATGGATTCGTCCCTTTTAAGGAATAACATAGGGTATGTTCCTCAGGAGGCCCTCCTTTTTACCGGGACGATTAAAGAAAATATTGCATGGGGCAAAGAAAATGCTTCTTTGGAAGAAATTAAGGAAGCGGCAAGGAAAGCTCAAATACATGAAACGATATTATCCCTGCCACATCAATACGACACCATCTTAGGTCAAAAGGGTGTTAATTTATCAGGCGGCCAAAAGCAGCGCCTTTCCATAGCAAGAGCTCTTATTAGAAAGCCTAGAATTCTGTTGCTCGATGATAGTACGAGTGCCTTGGATGTGAAAACGGAGATGAAGCTGTTGCAAGAGCTGGATGACTTATCATGTACAGTGTTAATGATCACTCAGAAAATAAGCACTACCATGGAGGCTGACACGATTTTACTTCTTGATGAAGGACAGCTGACTGCCAAAGGAACGCATGAAGAATTAATGAGTATGTCTTCTTTATATTATCGTATAAACAAGTCCCAGGCGGGAAAGGAGGCTTAGCACATGTTTTCTAAACTTAAGGAGCCTTTTTCATACGAAAAACGAGCACTTAGCCATGGTAATAAAAATGCTTTAGTAAAGAAGCGTCCTCAAGCTGATAATTGGAAAGATACGTTAAAAAGAATCTGGTTATATCTCTCTTACCGGAAAGGGAAGCTTTTTTTCGTATTATTTCTTGTATTGCTAAGTTCTGCTTTTGCACTTCTGGGGCCATTTATGATTGGAATGGCTATTGACAATTATGTGGTTACAGGTGACCTGGGGGCTTTACGTTCTTTCCTTATTGGCCTTGTTTTTGTCTACCTCATCCATTCGGGCTCACTCCTTCTTCAAAACTTTTTAATGGCAGGGATTGCCCAGCAGACAGTATATACAATGAGAACCGACTTGTTCACTCATCTTCACAGCCTCCCTATCCCTTTCTTTGACAAAAAACAGCACGGTGAGTTGATGAGCAGGGTTACCAATGATATGGAAAATGTAAGTAACACTCTTAATAGCTCAGTCATTCAAATTTTTTCAAGCCTGCTAACACTTTTAGGCACAATTAGTGTCATGCTATGGCTTAGTCCCCTTCTGACTTTGATTACCCTGCTCATTGTACCGGCAATGGTATCCGGGATGAAATGGATCACGAAACGGACAGGAAGGTTATTTAAAGAGCAGCAACGTGATCTTGGGGATGTGAATGGGTATATTGAAGAAACCATGTCCGGGCATAGCATCGTAAAGACTTTTTCTCTTGAAAAACGAGTGATTGATTCATTTGTGGAGAAAAACGGGCGTTTACGCCAGTCTGGTTTCTGGGCTCAAACGATTTCCGGCTTTATTCCAAAGCTGATGAATATGCTGAATAATCTCAGCTTTGCCGTCATTGCAGGGGTGGGAGGTATTCTTGCTTTGCAGGGTGTGATAACCATCGGGGTAATCGTAATTTTTGCAGAATATGCAAGACAGTTTACCCGGCCACTAAATGACCTTGCAAACCAAGTAAACACCCTTTTATCTGCAATTGCAGGGGCGGAGCGTGTTTTTGAAGTGATGGATGAAAAAGATGAAAGAAGTGATGAAAAAGAGGCGGCAGTATTGTCAGAAGTGAAAGGGGAGATTACCTTTTCAAACGTATCCTTTGCTTATGAAAGGGATGAACAGACGCTGACTGAGGTTACCTTTACCGCTCATGCAGGTGAGACTATAGCATTTGTCGGGCCGACAGGAGCCGGAAAGACAACAATAATAAATCTGTTATCTCGCTTTTATGATCCAGACAAAGGGGAAATTCAGTTGGATGGCCGGAATATGGCTCACATAAAAAGAGAAAACGTGAGAAGCCATATGGCGTTTGTATTACAGGATTCTTTTTTGTTTCAAGGGACCATCAGGGAAAATATACGGTATGGAAACCTTTCTGCTTCAGATGAAGAGGTGGAACGAGCCGCCAGACTTGCTAACGCTGATGGATTCATACAGAAGTTTCCTGAGAAATATGAGACAACATTAAAACAAAACGGTCAGGGCATCAGTCAGGGGCAGAAACAGTTACTCTCTATTGCCAGGGCGATTTTGGCAGACCCAGCCATTTTAATTTTGGATGAAGCGACGAGCAGCATAGATACTGTCACTGAAATCAAAATACAAGAAGCACTGCAAAGGCTGATGAAGGGACGAACCAGCTTTGTCATCGCCCACCGCTTAAATACAATCAGGCAGGCGGACCAGATTATTGTGCTTCAACATGGAAAAATAACAGAAAAAGGTTCACACGAAGAATTAATGAATAATAAAGGTTTTTATGCTGAGCTGCAGGCAGGGCAGACAAAGGAACAAGCAGTCTAGTATGATTTCTTATTCGTATCCGATCACCCTCCTTCATATCTTTAAAGGAGGAGGATGATAGTGTGAGAGAATGGGAGTCAACATTAACAGAACATAGTGATCAACTGTTAGCTTACATGGTAGCTGGGGATACAAAAAGACAAAAAACATTGATAAGCAAATTAGAAAATCAAGAACTTGCAGCCCTGAAAAGGGGAGAGGAGCGCAACAGCAAGAGAAAGGCTGAACGAGTAAAAGGCAGCGGTGAGATTCTTCCTTACAGAGTATTTTCAAAGAGCGGGGAGAAGGCTGTAGATTATTTGTTTGTGACTTCATTTCTCATTCGTTTAAAGAAAGATTTTTACATGGAAGAAATCATGCAAAAAAGAAGAGCCACTTTTGATGGGAAGAAACTGCTGGAAGATAAAATTATTAGTGTACCTTATTTGTTTGAAAATAATGATTCTCCTTCCCGTTTTTTTTCACAAGAGAGACGCTCCTTTCAGTATGATCGAAGAGAAGCAATTCGCTATGCTGAACGATGGTGGAATGATTACAATCCTCAATATGAAAAATTCACGGATAATTGTACAAATTTTATTTCCCAATGTTTACGAGCTGGGAATGCTCCTATGAGAGGGTACCCTAACCGGTCACAAGGCTGGTGGTATCAAAATAACAACTGGAGTTACAGCTGGTCTGTGGCTCATTCAATGAGGTGGTACTTAAGCGGGTCAACCCAGGGTTTGTCAGCTTCTGAGGCAGAGAGGGCAGAAGACCTCGAGGCTGGAGATGTGATTTGTTATGATTTTAATGGGGATGGGCGCTGGCAGCATACAACCATTGTTACGGCTAAAGATGCAAATAATGAACCGCTGGTAAATGCCCAGACAACAAACAGCAGAATGAGATACTGGGCATATGAGGATTCAACAGCCTGGACGCCTAACGTAAAATATAAGTTTTTCCGCATCGGGGTGTGACACTGTCAGCCCTTTTCTTGTGTCTTTTTTAAGTACTGAGCGGGGAATAGGAAGGGACGGAGTAATATGATATAATATCCCATGTTATTGAAGAAACGAGGTGCAAATAGCGATGGCAATCCATGTCGTTTTATATCAGCCAGAAATTCCTGCCAACACCGGCAATATTGCAAGAACCTGCGCGGGGACTAATACGTCTCTTCATTTAATCAGACCATTAGGGTTTTCTACCGATGATAAAATGTTAAAAAGAGCAGGTTGTGATTATTGGCCGAATGTTAAGATTAATTATTATGATGCTATTGAAGAATTGCTTGAAAGCTATCCGGAAGGAAATTTTTTCTTTGTGGAAACTATTGGGACAAAAACATACAGTGACTTTGACTATACTGATCCAGCAGAGGATTATTTTTTTGTCTTTGGAAAGGAAACGACAGGACTTCCTGGTGAAATCACAGATAAGTATAAAGAACAATGTCTTCGTATTCCCCAGACAGATAAAGTAAGGTCATTAAACCTTTCGAATACGGCCGCTATTTTAGTGTATGAGGCAATGCGCCAGCAAGGGTTTAAAGGGTTGTCTTAAAATAAAAAAGGAGCTTTTTTGAGGAAAAAAGCTCCTTTTTCTTAATTCTTATTCATACTCACTGGCTGTGTGGCTTCTCTTCTACACCTGCTGTCAGGATGGAAACGAGGAACGCTACACAAACACCAAGAATTAAGACTAGTCCCATTGTGAAAGCCTCCTTTGTTGGTGGATGGATAGTCTAACCTATATTATAGACGAAAATACAATCAATGTGAATGTTCAATGCTTTCGATTTTGTGGCAATTCAAATCCCATGTATAATAAAGGTATGATACATATTTAGGAGGGATAGCA
This sequence comes from Thalassorhabdus alkalitolerans, assembly GCF_042656525.1. NCBI lineage: Bacteria > Bacillati > Bacillota > Bacilli > Caryophanales > Bacillaceae > Thalassorhabdus > Thalassorhabdus alkalitolerans. Next base: position 442,313 of record NZ_JBHSOZ010000005.1, on the reverse strand, counting down.
AATGTACGTAGTTATGAATGAGCTTCACGTGCCTAAAGAAGCAAAGGATGCAATGAAGGGGCGTTTTGCCCAAAGTGCTGAAAACATGAAGAAGGTTCCTGGATGTCTTGAATATTTATTCCTCGATAATGAAAACCCGGATGGGAAGCTGGTTGTGTTTACGAAATGGGAGACAAAAGAGCATTTCGAGGATTGGAAAAACAGCGATGCCTTTAAGAATGCCCACAAAGAAAAAAGAGAGTCTAAAGAAAAAAGCCCGGCTTCAGGCAGTGAACTGAATGCTTATGAGGTTGTTTACCAGACGTGAGAATAGGAAGATCAACAGAAAAATCTGTTGATCTTTTTTTTATGCTTGCTATGATTAGAAAGAGTATACTAATATAGAATTCTTTAGGAGTCATCAATGAAAAATACATATATCACAAGCCACTTTCCTTTGTTTTCAATCCTGTTGTTCAGCTGCTCACTTGCCATATATACGGAAGGCCTCATCACAGGATGGTTAAATGAGATCGGGCTGTACAGAGGAATGATGGAATTCTTCTCTGAAGCAGGAATCAAAGGCACACTTCTCTTTTTATTTCTTTTGTTTTATTTTATGGTCTTTTCAGCGTTGAAATTAATCTCCGATACACTTATTCAGCTGTCTCTATTATTTTTTTCAAACGATCAGGAAGGGGAGGACCTTTACAAAATTAGAAAGGGTTCCTGGATTTTTCTCATTGCAAGTGGCCTATCACTGTTTTTCATAGCTATACCGGAAGCCATTATCATGTTATTTATTTCAGCTTCAGTTATTTACTTTACTTTTTTTGTGTATAAAATCAGCGGTTCCCTTTCTTTTAGTCGAATGACAGGGGTCATCTTCTTCCATCTTATGTTCTGGTCCTCATTTAGCTTGGTTGTTATATACACCTGCACTGTTTTATATAATAGTTTTATCGCAAGCCTGCCGATATGACGTCTAAGAGGCCGGGACCAATTTTCCCGCAGGCGTCTCGTAATTTTGAACAATTAAAGACAGACCTTCAGGTTCTAACATTGTGTATGAAAAATGGGTACCTTCCGATAAAGTTACATCACCTCAACAAAACGCTCGCCGTAGATCTCGTTTGTTTCTGTTTCCGAAAGCACTCCCGGCGGTGACTTAAGAAAGTATATCGCCTGGACGCATAACCAGAAAGGCTTGATCCAAATATAAGGCACCAATTATCAAGAGAAGATAATTGGTGCCTAATTTACTTAAATGAAACAGCTTTGTCCTAGCCTCATGTAATTATTACATTTGTAGCTTAATGATGGCAGCAATATTTCGCGAGAGGTCTTCTAAGTAATGTTTTCCGTGCTTCATCGCATCGTCCAGTGATACAGGGCCAGGCACGAGGCTGAATGCAGCATCAATTCCACGCTCTAACACTGGTTCATATCCGTGCTCAAGCTTGCCACACAAAGCTACAACATAACAACCATGTTTCTTTGCGGCTTGTGCTACTCCTATTGGAGTTTTTCCGTATATGGTCTGGCTGTCAATTTTCCCTTCTCCTGTGATCACTAAATCGGCGTCTTTCACTCTATCATGAAAGGAGGTTTCTTGGAGAGCAATGGTCACACCAGACTCTAACTCTGCCTGAAGACATGCAAGCAGACCAGCTCCTAAGCCCCCTGCAGCCCCGGCACCTGGAATGTCTGAAACAGGCTTACCAGTGCTGGTTTCCAGTATCATTCCAAAATTCTTTAAAGCTTCATCCAGTTCTTCTACCATTTCTCCTGTGGCTCCCTTTTGAGGGCCGTAGACAGCACTAGCTCCTTTTGGACCAGTCAAAGGGTTGGTTACATCACAAGCCACAGTAATGTTAACATGTTTTAATCTTGGATCCAGACCTTCCAAATCAAGGCGACTAAGCTCCTTTAAAGCAGCTCCTCCTTCTTCGATCTCATTGTCTTTATGATCCAGCAGCTTTCCGCCCAGGGCCTTGATCATCCCGGCTCCGCCATCATTTGTAGCACTGCCTCCAATTCCAATAATAATTTTAGAAACATTATGGTCTAACGCAGCTTTAATTAATTCTCCAGTTCCGTATGTAGAAGCAGTAAGAGGGTTTCTTTCCTCAGCCGGAACAAGTGAAAGACCTGATGCTTCAGCCATTTCCATAATTGCAGTTTCCTTGTCGCCTGACACAGCATAGGAGGCCATCACTTTTTGTCCCATAGGGCCAGTAACCTCAGTAGTGTAAATCTTTCCGTTCAGAGCGTCGGCAAGTGATTGCGTTGTCCCTTCACCGCCATCAGCCATAGGGATTTTATCAATGACAATGTCCTTTTCAAAGACTTGCTGAAACCCTTTTTCAATGGCAGTAGCGGCCTCTTGTGCTGTCATGCATTCTTTGAACGAATCCGGTGCAATGACTACTTTTACCATGTGGATCACTCCTTTTCTAAAATAAGCGAAATACTCCAGATATTGATGGGGAGGTTGAATCAACAAGGCTTTCCTAGGCCATCACTTTAAGTACGATTGGAATTTCCCTGCTGACATCCCCGTTTATGAGGGGTTTCTCTATCTCTAGGGTAACCGTTTACAAAGTAACTTTCATTAGGCAACTGAATAGAGAAAAGTGAAAAATAAAGGATTTTATCGTGCAGCCGCACAAAAGCGGGCCTTTTTTTAGAAAAGAAATTTACCTACTGCGAGACACTGTTCTCATCGATTAATGCGAATAGCAGGCTCACTTTAAGATCAAACAGGTCATTGATTAATTTAGGGTTTTTTCCAGTTATGTTTTGTATTTTTTCAAGACGATAGGCAAGGGTGTTCCTATGTATATAAAGTCGTTCTGCCGTTTTCATCATCTCACCGTTTTCCTCAATAAAGGCGAATAAAGTTTTATGCAACTCATCACCGTTTTCATTTAATAAAACCTTTTGATAATTTTGTATCAAGGGGAAAGATTCTTTAGGGAAATTTTGATAAAATCCATAGCACATGGCCTCTGTATGTAAGGATTCCATTGTCCATACCGTGCTCCATTTCTTTAAAGCGGCAGCTGTGTTATTGAGCAAACGAGCAACCTCAAAGGAGTGGCGCCATCCTTTATAACCGTACTCAGCAGGCCCGCATGAAGCTGTTACTCCCTGAAAGGAAGAGGAAGACAGCCAGTGATTTATTTCCTTTCTCGCTGAATCAGCTGCTTTTGTGCTTCCTTTTCTTAAAAAAATTAACTCTGATGTATATAAGGGAATGAACTCGTCTCCTTCTTCTGCAATATGTTGTTCGAGCCAGCTTTTGAAGGTTCTAGACTGACGAGAGGGTAATGAAAATAAAAACACAGTTCCATAAGCATGTATATTAATTCCTAAAGACCGCGCTCTCTCTTCTACAAAGGTGTCATCTGTCTCAGTACCCAGCAATAAATGGGAAAGAGTACTTTCTTTGACACTTTTATCACTTTGAATCTCTTGCGCTAAAGCAGCGTGTTCTAATGTTAACTCGGCGCCCATCTGTACCAGCTGGGCAAACCCTCTTATTTCTTCGGGTTCACCCGTTAAACCGATGACACCGACGATGGTCCCCTGAAATCTGATTGGAAGATTTATACCCGGGAGAGTACCATCTAATTCATCAATTTCTTTTCTGGAAAATTCAATAGCAGTTTGTTTGCGGATGACCTTTTGTGCTCCTTCATGAACCTGGTTCAGGCGTTTTGGTTCACCTGAGCCAATGATCCTTCCTTCTCTATCCATGACGTTCACATTACAATCAATAATACCCATTGTCCTTTGGACAATCTCAGAGGCAAGCTCTTTATTTAACATATTATCCACCTTCCGTTTATAAAAGCCGTAGCGGCTTTATTGGATCTGACTCATAATACTGCGCCAGACAGCCAGGTGAGTTCCTTCCGAGCTTAAGGGCTGGATAGAACCAGGTTGATCTTTGCCTATCCACACACCAGTTGTATAGGCTTCATTATAACCAACGAACCAAAGGTCATGGTAACTATTGGTGGTCCCTGTTTTTCCGCCAGCCAAATGAGACCCATAGGATGCGTTTCTTCCTGTTCCTTCTTTTATCACGTTTTGGAGAAGGACTCTCATCTTTTCATTTGTCTCTGTGCTCCACATTTTCGTTTCTTTGTGAGACCACTCAAGGAGTATATTCCCGTCATAATCAGTGACTTTGTGAATTCCTCGCGGGGGAGTGTATATGCCATTATTAGAAAAAGTAGTATACGCTCTAGTCAGCTCTAAAGGGGTAACACCTTGATTTAAACCTCCTAACACAGAGGGATAGGAATAATCATCCTCTGTGACTTTAGAGAAAGAAAAAGGTTCTAGGTAGGAAAAGGCAGTTTCAAGGCCAGTTCTTTCTGCCAATCTTAAAGCTGCTGTATTAATGGAGTGGGTAAACGCATGGTTCAAAGAGACATGTCCATATGACGCACCGCCAAAGTTGCGGGGACAGTAGCCCTGGGCACAAAACCGGCCGCCGTTGACTAAACTATTAATGGATGCCCCGTGCTCTTCGATATAAGGAGCAAAAGAGAGAAGAGGCTTGATTGCTGAGCCTGGCTGGCGGTATGCCTGGAAGCCTCTGTGGAAATCATATTTCTTATAGTTCTTTCCACCGGAAACTGCTACAATGTTGTGATTTTGATGATCAACCACCACAGCCGTTCCTTCGGCTTCACGTGCACCCAAATGACTTGATAAGGCGTGGTTAACCTGATCTTGTATAGAGGGTTGAAGATTGGTTTCAATTTTCAGTCCTGAACGCAGCCACTCCATTGTACGTCCTTGAAGTTCTCTTTCTATTTCAATTCTTTCTTCTCCTTCTGCATTGGTAAGTCTTTTGGTAAATCCTTCGTTTTCTGCAATCAGCTCTTTAAGCTCATATTCTATGTAGGTGACGTATGAAGGGTATTGATCCACTCGGTCCTTCACCTGAAGAACAACCTCAGCTGCTATTGCGCTGTCTTTCTTTTCTTCACTGATACTTTCGTATTCTGTCATTTTTTCAAGGACCCATTCCTGGCGCTGTTTCGTATTTTCAAAGTTAGTTAAAGGATTATAGAATGTAGGATTGGCCGGAATACCGGTGAGAAAAGCTATCTCGTTTACAGCAAGCTCCTGGCTCGGTTTATCAAAGTAAAATTCACTGGCAGTTTCAATGCCGTACACTCCATTGCCAAAATAAATTGTATTTAAGTAGAGTTCCAGTATGTCTTCCTTGCTGTATTCCTGTTCCATTTGATAAGCGTATAACACTTCTTTGAGCTTTCTATTATAGGATTGTGAGTGATCCAAGAATAAATTTCGGGCGAGCTGCTGTGTGATTGTGCTGGCCCCTTGTTCAATGGATTGAGATTGAACGTTAGTTACAAAAGCTCTGACCACAGAGGACATATCCAGGCCTTGGTGGTCGTAGAAGTGGCGGTCTTCTGTTGCCAGAAAAGCGTGTTTAAACATAATCGGTATCTCATCATGAGGAAGATATTTTCTTTTCTCTTCCCCGGCAATCTCTGAAATAAGATCGCCATTTGTATCATACATATAGCTAATATTCATTAACTCCACATCAGTGACATCAATTTCCTCTGCTAAAACTGCTGGAAATGGACGAATACTTTTTGCTTCATCCATCACGTGCAAAAATACAACAATAAATATTGCAACAAAAAGAAAAATGACTGTATAGCCGGTTGCAACTCTCATGCTCGCGTTCCTTCTTTCTACCTGTGTCTGAATGCAGAAACTGGTTAATGAACCTTTATTTTACCATGAATCACCAGACTGGATTCTATTTTCTTTATCCAGTATGGCTGGCTGCTCAGGAGGTCCAAGCTGTAAAGAAATACGGCAACGATATTGCCAGTAGTGCTGGAAACCATTGAATATCAGGAGTCGGACCCTAAATTTATTAAAGGAATAAACAGAGACAGGTTATCTTTTTCATAAGACCGCATAAAAATGAGTAACAGAACAACATAGGCGGAGGTCAAACGTTCCGGCCTGCGCCCCCCTTTGCAGCCAGCAAAATTTTAGAAGTTTAAGAAAGGGAGGCTTTTATCAGGTGGACATTTTAAATAAAATTCGTAACTCCAGGGAAGAAGAAGAGAAGCTTAAGTGGAGAGGTACATTTGCGGAGTATTTAGATATTTTAAAAGAGAACCCCCACGTTGCCCAAACTGCTCATTCACGGGTGTATAATATGATAAAAGACGCTGGGATAGAGGAAATAGATGGTAAAAAACATTATAACTTTTTTAAAGGAGAAATCTTCGGGGTTGAAGATTCCCTTGAGAAACTGGTAGAAGAATATTTTCATTCAGCTGCTAGAAGGCTTGACGTAAGAAAGAGAATACTTCTTCTTATGGGGCCGGTCAGCGGGGGGAAATCCACGCTGGTAACAATGCTGAAAAGAGGATTGGAAAAGTATTCTCATACGGATCCAGGAGCGGTCTATGCAATTTCCGGGTGTCCGATGCACGAGGATCCCCTTCATTTGATTCCTCACCATTTACGTGAAGATTTTTTTAAAGAGTATGGAATCAGAATAGAAGGCAATTTGTCCCCTCTCAATTTAATGAGGCTTGAGAAAGAATACGGGGGCCATATTGAAGATGTAATAGTCGAAAGAATCTTTTTATCAGAAGATAAAAGGGTGGGAATAGGAACGTTCAGTCCGTCTGATCCCAAGTCCCAGGATATTGCAGATTTAACTGGAAGCATAGACTTTTCCACGATCGCAGAATATGGTTCAGAATCCGATCCCCGTGCCTACCGATTTGACGGAGAACTTAATAAAGCAAACAGAGGTATGATGGAGTTTCAGGAAATGCTGAAGTGTGATGAGAAATTTTTGTGGCATTTGCTTTCTTTAACGCAGGAAGGGAATTTCAAGGCGGGAAGATTTGCGTTAATAAGCGCAGATGAGCTGATTGTTGCCCATACGAACGAAGCAGAGTATAAGTCCTTTATAGCCAATAAAAAGAATGAAGCACTTCACTCCCGTATTATTGTAATGAATATTCCTTATAACTTAAAGGTGACTGAAGAAGAGAGAATTTATAAGAAAATGATTGAAGAAAGCGACTTGTCTCACGTTCATATTGCTCCTCATGCTTTGCGGACTGCAGCCATATTTACTATCCTGACAAGGCTGAAAGACCCGAAAAAGCAAGGTGTGGACTTAGTTAAGAAAATGCGTTTATACGATGGAGAGGATGTTGAAGGCTTTAACGAACAGGACATCGAGGAGTTAAGAAAAGAGCATCAAGACGAAGGAATGAATGGAATCGACCCACGTTATGTGATTAACCGGATTTCTTCTGCGTTGATCAGAAAGGAGATCTCATCGATCAATGCCCTGGATGTTCTTCGTTCCTTAAAGGATGGGTTAAGCCAGCATGCTTCTATATCTCAGGAAGATAAAGAAAGATATATGGACTTCATATCTATTGCAAGAAAGCAATACGACGAAATTGCGAAAAAAGAAGTTCAGAAAGCATTTGTCTATTCCTATGAAGAGTCAGCGAAGACGCTTATGGATAACTACCTTGATAACGTAGAAGCCTACTGCAATAAGAATAAACTTCGGGATCCACTTACCGGTGAAGAAATGAATCCAGATGAGAAGCTGATGCGTTCCATTGAAGAGCAGATTGGGATTTCAGAAAATGCGAAAAGAGCGTTCAGGGAAGAAATCCTTATTCGGATATCAGCCTATGCCCGCAAAGGAAAGAAATTTGACTATAATTCTCACGAACGTTTGCGCGAAGCAATTCAAAAGAAACTATTTGCTGACTTAAAAGATGTTGTGAAAATTACTACCTCCACAAAAACGCCGGATGAGTCACAGTTGAAAAAGATTAATAGTGTCATAGAACGGTTAATTGATGAGCATGGATATAATTCTGTCTCTGCAAACGAACTGCTTAGATATGTGGGTAGTTTATTGAATCGTTAAATGTTAACAAAGCCTCTTGTACCCTGTGAAGGTACAAGAGGCTTTTAGGTATTCCTGTTTTTTACCTTTCTAAATACTGGAGATAGGGAACCAGGAAAAAACGGCGCATGGAGTCTGCAAAAGGGTTGTTATACTGCAATGGAAAAAAGTAGTGGTCTTCGTTTATGGTTTCTGTACTGGAGGGAAAGGTTTTGTGTATAATAAATTCTCTTCCCTCTTCCCCTACAGTAAGGGGGATAATTTCAAATTCTTCCTCAAATATCGGCTTTGTAACTTCTGCTTCTTCCCCGTCATTAGCAAAGGAGATAAGGAGGTCGGTGTCACTGTCCTCATTGGATGCTTCTTCCTGCTGTCCTTGTGAGGTTTGTGGCCCAAGGATCGTTCCATCTTGAAAATTCAAGTCTATGTCACTTTTCAGAAGGCCCGCATAAAATGTCTGCTTAAAACCATGCTCCATTTCAACCCCATTTTGATTTGTGATAGAAGGGGCAACGTATAAGTTGTAGAGCTTATTTGGTTCGTAGCCTCCTTCAGGGGGAAGAATTTTCACCTCTCTGTTGTTTGCTAAAAGAATAACTGTATCTACTGGATTATTGTCATCGTCAACTATGTAAACAGTTTCATTATTAATAGCAGAAGAAACAACTGGTGAACTAAAATCAATGTTCCAGATTTTGTTTTCTTTAATTTCTACCGGCGGTCTGTGTTCTTTAAAAACATATGAATCCATAACTTCAAATAATTGTACATCTTCAATCTCTTCATCCGTTACTGGCAGCTCCATCGCTGCCTGAGGATATGTAGTTACCTGTAAAGGATTCGTCGCGGGATCAGCAAAGTGAAGAGAATAATACAAATGTAACGTTTCATCATTTATTTCATAATTTTCAATAGTAATCTGATAGCCCAGGGCTGGTTTTGGCTGCCATGTTAAAGTTACATTATTTCCCTTAAGTTCATACTGAACAAAAGCAGGTTCTGCGTCGGCAGATGTCTCACTTTTGGCTGCAGTAGAAGAAGAGCACAAATGAAACACAGAAAGAGTAAATAAAAAGACTATAAATAAGTGCTTCATACTCCTCACACTCCTCGCTTAATATCCCTTTGTAAAATGAATTCTGGATCTAGTAAAATAAGAAAAGTTAATAATGCTTTGGGATAAAAATACTTATCAACTATTATATGCTAGTCAAAATATGTGAAAATGTCAAAGGTAGAACCTCTAATATTTACCCGTTTACATAGTTTGTAAACCACATTCTACGAAAACCATTTATTTCCTTCTTTTTTCTTGACCGATCTATAAAAAGGTTTAAAGGAGGAGCACACTGATGATTTTCTCTTTCTGCCTTCAAAACGAAATAAGATTTTTACTGAAGAAAAAAGGGTACATTCTTATAAGTTTTACGTAAAGAATACATAAGTTTACCCCTGTGAAATTTTAATTGTTTATCAAAACATTGAGTGGTAAAGTTAAGGGAAGAAATGGAGGAGTCGTTATGAGCAGTGTAGCAAGAGAGGTATTAGACTGGGTCAAAACGTTCGCTATTGTTATACTCATCGTGTTAATTGTAAGAACCTTTTTCTTCGCCAACTACATGGTCCATGGAGAGTCAATGATGCCGACCATACAAAGTGGAGAGAGGTTAATCATAAATAAAATAGGTTACGAATTTTCTGAGCCAACTCGCTTTGATTTGGTGGTTTTTCATGCTACAGAAGATAGCGATTATATTAAACGAGTGATTGGTCTTCCAGGAGATGAACTAAGAGTGGAAGATGATATTCTTTATATCAATGGTGAGGCTTATGATGAAGAATACTTAGACGATTGGCGTGCCGGGTTTGAAGGGGAGACATACACTCCGGACTTCACGCTTGAAGAGCTGACTGGCCAAATAGAGGTTCCGGAAAACCATATCTTTGTTCTTGGAGATAACAGAAGAAACAGCCTGGACAGCAGGCAATTAGGATTTATCCCTTTTGAGGATGTAGTCGGCAAGGCAAATGTACGTTACTGGCCGGTAAGTGAATTTTCTTTTGTACGATAAAAAAACAGTTTTAAAATGGAAAAAAATAAAAGGTCAGTAAAGGATGGTCCTCACCAACGGTGGGGGCTATTTTTTTTCAGCTTTTCCTTGATACCGGGCTGTTTTACCAATGAAGCTTATCTTAGCTGTCAGAAACACCCTTATGCTCTGGACAGGTCTTCTTTACAGCGAGACTAAAGGATAAAAGCTTCACATCCAATTGAAAAAGGAAGCTTGTCTTGAGGAAATTATCTGAAATTTTAGCAACTCTCTTGTCTCTCTGCATAGGATAAAGTAAACCCTTTAAATGACATAATCGCTTTAGTGTATGAATCAAACTCATTTGTTGTGACCAGTTCAAATGAAAAAGTAAGGAGGGCGTAAGATGGGAAAAGAAAAAAGGCATAATTTTGTTGTATCTCAAGAAAATTGGTCCCTCCATCGCAAAGGCCATCAAGACCAAAGGCGGCACCAGGAAAAAGTACAAGAGGCCATTAAGAAAAATCTTCCAGACCTTGTCAGTGAAGAAAATATCATTATGTCCAATGGGAGGGAAGTGGTCAGGATACCGATCCGCTCCCTTGATGAATACAAGATCCGTTATAACTATGATAAAAACAAACATGTTGGCCAGGGCGATGGAGATAGTGAAGTAGGGGATGTTGTGGCGCGTGAACCAGGAAGCGGCCAGAAAGCTCCCGGCAAGGGAGAACAGGCCGGTGACCAGGCTGGGGAAGATTACTATGAAGCAGAGGTTTCCATTGTGGAACTGGAAAACCTGCTTTTCAGTGAAATGGAATTACCGAACCTTCAAGAAAAAGAAGAGGATAATATCGTTATTGAAGACATTGAATTTAATGATATTAGGAAACAAGGGCTCATGGGGAATATTGATAAAAGAAGGACTATTTTATCTGCAATTAAACGAAACGCTATGGATGGGAAACCCGGCATCAACCCGATTCATAACGATGATCTTCGTTTTAAGACGTGGAATGAGAAAATTCGGCCTGAATCCAAGGCAGTGGTCATAGCGATGATGGATACTTCAGGTTCGATGGGAAGATGGGAAAAGTTTATGGCACGAAGTTTCTTTTTCTGGATGGCAAGGTTTTTACGAACTAAGTATGAAACTGTGGAAATTGAATTTATTGCCCATCATACAGAAGCAAAAATAGTGACCGAAGATGATTTCTTTTCAAAAGGGGAGAGTGGAGGAACTATTTGTTCTTCAGCTTACAGAAAAGCCTTGGAAGTAATCGACCAGAAATACAATCCGGAGCGCTACAATATCTATCCTTTTCACTTCTCCGATGGAGACAACTTAACCTCCGACAATGCCCGATGCCTTAATCACATCCAGGAACTCATGGAGCTATCGAGTATGGTAGGATACGCAGAAGTTAACCAGTACCACCGTCACTCTACATTGATGAGTTCATACAAGAACATTGAAGATGAACGTTTCAGGTATTTTATTTTGAAGCAAAAAGGAGATATATTCGAGGCTTTAAAATGGTTCTTTAGAAAAGAAGAAAATGAGCTGTATGCTTAAAGAAGGGGGGCTGTTCACCTTGAGCAGCCCTTCTTTTTCATGGAAACAAACTGGAGAAATTCTTGAATTATTTTTCATTCAATGAACAGGCTGGTGAGTAAGAATGATACAAATTTTTTAAAGAAATGTCAGTAAAACGTTTACATGAAAGAAAAAAAGAGATATAATTGCATACGTATTCAAAAAACTGACTTTTTTGAAGAATCGACAACATTGAAGGTGCAATGTTACTGCTTAAATACTTATAACTAATGTAAATGAAAAGTAATCGAATAATCAGGGAGTCATTTTTTTGTACACTTTTGAATGCGTATTCAAAAGTGTTGAGGATGCAGTAGCATGAAAGAGACGTGACCAACTCTCAAATTGCAAAAAAGTCGGGCAGTAATAATAAACTATATAAATTGAGGAGTGACACTTACATGGCAACGTTTATTAAAAAGGGAAAAAGCGAACAAGAAATCCAGGAAGTAGATACAAAAGTCCAGGAAGCAGTCAGCGGCATTATTAAAAATATAGAAGAAAACGGTGACTCTGCTGTCCGCGAACTATCTGAAAAATTTGATAAGTGGTCTCCAGAGAGTTTTCGTCTATCAGAGGAAGATATCCAAAAAGTAATTGAATCAGTCCCTGAACAAGTTAAAGAGGATATTAAATTTGCCCAGGAACAGATTAAAAATTTTGCAGAACACCAGAAGGATTCTATTAAAGATATTGAAGTAGAAACAAGACCGGGAGTATTTTTGGGTCATAAAAATATACCTGTTAACAGCGTAGGGTGCTATATTCCAGGCGGACGTTACCCTATGGTTGCTTCTTCTCACATGAGTATTTTGACAGCCAAGGTTGCGGGAGTAAAAAGAGTGATTGCCTGCACTCCTCCAGCACAGGGAGAAATTCCAGTATCCACCGTGTATGCTATGCACATGGCTGGTGCTGATGAAATTTATATTCTGGGCGGCGTACAAGCGATGACAGCGATGTCAGTGGGAACGGAAACAATCGACCCTGTAGACATGATTGTAGGACCAGGGAATGCGTTTGTTGCAGAAGCAAAGCGCCAGCTTTATGGCCGTGTTGGAATTGATTTATTTGCAGGCCCTACTGAAACGTTGGTAATAGCTGATGAAACATCTGATGCTGAAATCGTAGCAACAGATTTACTGGGACAAGCTGAACATGGTCCGACATCTCCTAGTGCTTTGATCACTACGTCAAGAAAACTTGCAGAAGAGCTTGAGGACGAAATTCAGCGACAGCTTAAAGTACTTCCAACAGCGGATGTGGCAGAAGTGGCATGGAGAGATAATGGTACCATCATTCTAGTTGACAGTCTTGAAGAGGCTGTAGTGGAAGCCGATAAACTTGCCTATGAGCATGTAGAGGTACTGACAGAGGATCCAAATTACTTCCTGGAAAATTTAACTAACTTTGGCGGGCTGTTCCTTGGACCAGAAACAAATGTGGCTTACGGGGATAAAGTAATCGGTACAAACCATACACTTCCAACCAAAAAGGCTGCCAGATATACTGGCGGATTATGGGTAGGGAAGTTCCTTAAAAACTGCACGTATCAGCGTGTGACTCCAGAAGCCACTGTGGAAATCGGCGAATACGCAGAGCGTCTTTGTGAATTAGAAGGATTTATGGGCCATAAAGAGCAGGCTTCCTTGCGTGTCAGAAGATATGGAAAAAAGCAATAATGAAAAAGGATCAGTAAATTTGGTATAATTCTCTCTGTCGACGGTAGTCAGGAGGAGAGAAAAGTGAGTAATGGAAGTAATAAAAAAGTAACTGCTACAGATGTTGCTCGTCTTGCTGGCGTCTCTCAATCTAGTGTTTCCAGAGCTTTTAGCAAGAGTTCGAGCGTATCAAAAACGAAAAAAGCACGAATATTAGAAGCTGCGGAGAAACTTGGGTATCAGCCTAATGCCTTTGCAAGAGGACTTACTACGAATAAATCAAGAATTATTGGAATTGTTATGAGGAATGTTGGGAACCCCTTCTATCCGGAAGTACTTGAAAAGTTCTATAATAAGCTTTCGGAGAGAGGGTACCAGCTTCTCTTCATTAACTCAGAGAACAATGAAATTAAAGAAGACGAAATCAGCCAGCTTATTGAATACAGCGTCGAAGGGGTAATTATTACAGATGCCCTTCTCGCTTCTTCAGCGGTCCAAAGGTTTTTAAGAAACGGGATATCCGTTGTGTTATTTAATCGTTATATCTACTTTTCTGGCTGCAGCGCAGTATATTGTGATAATTATTCAGCTGCCAAGAAAATAGGCTCATATTTACTTGAAAAGGGCCACCAAAAGCCTGCTTTTATTTCAGGGCCTACGAATACATCTACAACTATAGACCGGGAGAAAGGTTTTAAGGAAGCCCTTTTTGAGGGGGGAATTGTAACTTTTCCTTCTGAAGATGGAAAGTATTCCTATGAAGGCGGTTTTGACGCAGCAATCAGGTTGTTGAAAGACAATCCAGCTGTTGATTCAATTTTTTGTGCCAATGATGTATCAGCTTTTGGAGCCATGGATGCGATTAAAAAAATGGGATACAGGGTCCCAGAGGATATATCCATAATTGGTTTTGATAACGTAAAAACGTCCGGATGGGCTTCTTATGAATTAACAACTTGGCTTCAGCCAGTTGATGAAATGGTTGAACATTCTATCAAGCTGTTACTTGAAGAGGAAAATAAAAGCAGTGATCAGCCTATCATGAAAGGACTGCAAGGAAGCCTTGTAGAAAGAAATTCAGTAAGAGACAGAAATAACGGATGAAAAAGCAGCATCAATTATGATGCTGTTTTTTTGCTGAAATGAATATGCTGTTCAACAAAAGGAGGGGCAACGTTAAACGTGTCAGTTGTCCACATAGAACCAAAACGAGTGTGAGGAGTACAAATTTGTATAGTAAATTGAACTCTTTCAATTGTAAGAGTATTCCACCTTCACCGTGCACAAACGCTCTTTCTTGACTCAAAAAACAGGATGAGGTATCGTTACTAACGACCGTTAGTTTCCCGTGCTGAACATTAAGGGGAAAGGAGAGAGAAAAGCAATGAGAATAGATGAAATTAAAGAGGCTGCAAGGGCCTTGTTTGCTGAACACGGGTACAATGGAACAAGTTTGGCAGACATTGCTGACCAAGTCGGTATTAAAAAGCCATCCCTGTATAATCACTTTTCAAGCAAAAAAGAATTGTTCTTAGTAATTGTAGAAGATGTTTTCACGTCTTACATTACCTATGTCCATGACTCTCTCTCTGCTCTTGGGGAAAGCAACGTAGAAGACAAATTAAAGCAAGTGTTATATTCCACATGCCAATTTTTAAGCAGTCATGATGTAGGTGTTCTTTATATGCGCGTATTAATGTTTCCTCCAAAGGAATTGGAGAACGAAATTAAAACACGCTTTTTAAGATGTGAGGGAGTAACAGACGACTTATTTAATAACCTTATAATTGAAGGTATTTCCAATAAAGAAATAAGAGAAGGTCCTGTAGATACGTATTTAAAAGCGTACTATTGCTTAGTGGATGGTGTAGCAACAGAAATGTTTATATATGAGACTTCCAAAGTGAAAGAAAAAGTGGAGGCTTCCTGGGAAATTTTTTGGCAAGGAATCACAGCATGAGAGCAGGTGGGATAAATGTTAGAAGTGATAGGCTGGTACTTTAGTATATTCATAATGGCTGCTACTCCTTGGCTTGAAATGCTTGTGGTTATCCCTATAGGAATAGGAGCAGGGTTGAATCCTGTCGCTGTAGGATTTATTGCGTTTCTGGGAAATGCCATTCCTGTGTTTCTTCTTCTGTATAAGTTTCATTGGCTTACAAACAACCGATGGTATCTTGCGTGGAAGAAGAAGAGGGAACTGAACAAACAAAGAAAGAACGAACAAATAAATGAGGAAAAGCTTCAAAAGAAGCAAGCCAGAAAAGAAAGAATGCAAAGGATATTCGAAAAGTATGGGCTGGCTGGGCTCGCCATTACAGGCCCGGCGATTACGGGGATCCATCTTGCGACTTTGTTTGCGATGGCTTTCAAAGCAAACAAAACGAAAATAGCTCTGTGGATGAATGCAAGTTTGGCATTATGGGCTGCTGGAATGACCGTTGCATCTTTTTATGGAATTGAATGGATGATGTCATGGTTCGGATAATCCATCCGAACTTTTTTATTTACTGAGTTAGACGAGAAGACTTCCAGCTTCGGATTTTTCCTTCCTGTAGAGGTTCTGACAGTTATCTTTCTATGTAAATAAAAGAATTAAAAGACTCCTTAGTGGATGGCCCATTAAGGAGTCTGGTTTGGTTTAATAAGTGGTGGCTGGTCGGGATGACAGGATTTGAACCTGCGACTCCAGACACCCCATGCCTGTGCTCTACCAAGCTGAGCTACATCCCGCCTTACATTTATATTGTAATATGGAAACGAAGCATTGACAACGCCTCCACCAAAAAAGTATGCATGATCAGCTACATTCGCAAAGCGAACACAGCTTTTTCTTTTTTCTTTGCTTCAAGCATTAGATCGATATTTGTATCGGGCAAAAGGTCTATAAAAGAATGAAAATCTTCATCGCTTATATAATCGGCATGAGAGGTATCAACTTGATGAGCTTTACCAGAACTAATATGCATTTTAGGACGGATGCTCTTATCCTTCCAAGTTAAAAATACGTCTTCAATGTAGCTCCTCGTCTCATTTTCCCCAGGTGGATTGCAACGGTGATGGTGAATATCAAAGCAAGCAGGTACCTTAAGATGGTTGGAGACTTCTAGTACATCTTCAATGTGGTATGTTTTATCGTCATTTTCGAGACGAAGGCTTTCTTTAACAAAAGGGGTTACTTTATCAAAGTTGGTGATAAATCTTTCTTTGGCAGATTCTTTATCTCCATATCCGCCCCCAATATGAAGAATCATATCCGTTCCTCCGCAAAGAGAGAGTAAGTGCCCGTGATACTCAAGGTCCGAGACAGCATTTTCCACAATATTGTCTTTGGGTGAATTTAACACAGTATATTGTCCTGGATGCACACTTAAACGCATATTGTGCTTTTGCTGAAGTTTTTTTATAGAGGAGGCAGCGGCTAAGATATCATCATCTTTCCACCATTCCCATTCCAAAAGGGGATGACTTCCAAACGGGACAATATCACTGCTGATACGAAAGAAAGTAATATTTTCTGTAATATTCCATTCCAATACTCGTTGGAGTTCTTTGAAATTGTGAAGTGCCAGCTCTTTTACCTTTTCTTCTCCTTCTGTTTTCATGGTTTGCAGCCGGCACGTTCTAAACCGGCTTGGCAGAGTCAAGTTTTGGCAAGGGTATCCAAGCCTCATAGCTGTGCCTCCTCCTCTCTTATGTAGACAGTAGACAATTATCCCCAATGTTTCGTCATAAATTCATCTCTTCCTGATTTTGCACGGTCTTCTTTATACTCTTTAGGATTTTTCTTGTGGAACTTCTGATGATAGTCCTCTGCAGGATAAAAAGGTGTTGCAGGGAGTATAGGGGTTACTACAGGCTTGGAAAAACGACCGCTTGTTTCAATTTCCTTTCTTGACAGTTCGGCTAGTTCTTTTTGCTTTTCATTATGGTAAAAGACTGCAGGCCTGTACTGAGGGCCACGGTCATGAAATTGCCCTTCATTGTCTGTCGGGTCAACCTGGGGCCAGTAAATATCCAATAGTTTTTCATAAGGGAAAATAGTTGGGTCGTAAGTGATCTGAACAGCTTCATAATGGCCGGTGGTTCCGGTTTTAACCTGTTCGTATGTTGGATTTTCTTTATGTCCTCCGGTATAGCCGGAAACGACTTCAATTATGCCGTCCATTTCTTCAAATGGCTTAACCATGCACCAAAAGCATCCTCCGGCAAAGGTGGCTTTTTCTATTGTGGAATTTACAGCTTGATCCCCCACAAGTCTCACGTCCTTTCAACAATCAGTAGAATAACATTATAACAGGTGCATGAAAAACGAGGAAAGGAAGAGTGTTGAGAAGATTGGAAAGGAAGCAATTCAGTATATAGAGTGGAGGGGGGAGGAGGGGCAGATTTTGTCGAATTAAGTCAGTTGACCGGAAAGTTATCGATTTTGACCCAATTAGTGAGAGAATTGACCCAAATAGCAACAAAATTGACCCAAATAACTACAGAACGACCCAATTCCTAACTGAATTGACCCGAAAAGCTGCCATATGGACCAGAAAAGTACACTAAATAAACGAATGATTAACAATAGGGGGCACTACAATGCTAAGTTTATCAATAAAGGGCTGCCCCTTTAACAAGCCTGACGTAGACTTTGGGAACAGCCCTTCCAGATTTTATCCGTTTACTACCATACCGCCGTTTAAGTGGAGAACCTGTCCTGACATGAATGAGGAATCTTCACTTGCCAGGTACACGTAAGCAGGAGCGAGCTCTGCTGGCTGACCTGGACGGTCCATTTCCGTATTGCCGCCAAATTTGTCCACATGATCCTCATCAAAGGTAGCAGGGATTAGTGGTGTCCAAACAGGTCCAGGGGCTACACCGTTCACTCTGATCCCTTTTTTGGCTAATGAAACAGCCATTGAACGAGTAAATGAGGTAACGGCCCCCTTTGTTGCAGAGTAGTCGATTAACCCCGGGTTGCCTCGATAAGCTACCACGGAAGTCGTATTGATGATTGAACTTCCTTCTTTTAAGTGAGGAAGAGCTGCTTTTGTTAAATAAAACATGGAGAATATATTCGTTTGAAAGGTCTGCTCCATGTCATCAAGGTCGATTTCCTCTAAGCCGTCTTTAGGATGCTGTTCTGCCGCATTATTTACCAGGATATCCAGCTTTCCGAACTCATTGATCGTGTCATCAATCAGTCTTTGACAATGGGAGCGGTCCCCCACATGACCTGGGATGAGAACAGCTTTTTGACCAATTTCTTCTACACGGTTTTTGGTTTCTTCAGCGTCCTTGTGCTCATCTAAATAAGAAATCACCATGTCAGCACCTTCCTTGGCAAAAGCAATGGCTGTTGCCCGGCCAATGCCGCTGTCTCCGCCTGTAATTAAAGCAACCTTGCCTTTCAGCTTGCCGGCTGGTTTGTAATCTTTTTCTTCCGGATAAGGCTGAGGTTCCATTTCAGATTCAATACCTGGCTGACGATCCTGATGCTGAGGGGGTTGAATATCAGGTTGTTCTTCATAAGCGTGGTCAGGCTGATTTGGTTTTTTTGACAAGAAACACACCTCCAAGAATAATTCGTATGAGACTAGTTTTTTTCTACCCGCAAAGGATAGTTTTAAACATATACTTTGAAGACAGAAAAACGGTAGGAGGCACTTCCTTTATCTACAGGCAGGCTAATATGCGTAAAGAATTGAGGAAGAGAATGTGTTCAGATGAAATAAACCTTAGCCTTCGAGAGAAAAAATATGGAAAAGATTGCTTTTTTACTTTAATGTTGTAAAAGGTTGAATTAAAAAGTTTGAAAAGTTAAAATAAAGACCTGTGAAATAATACATAAAGGGTGAGAGAGATGAATAGTTTGGAAAGGACGAGTAATTTTTTCAGCAAATATTTTGCAGTGTTTGTTATTCTCATTGCACTTATTGCTTTTGCTGTGCCAGAAGGCTTTGTCTGGATTGCTCCATATATTACAATTCTTCTTGGAATTATAATGTTTGGCATGGGCTTGACGATGAGGTTGTCAGATTTTGCGGTAGTAGCTAAAAAACCTCTGCCGGTATTTATTGGAATAGTTGCACAATTTGTTATTATGCCGCTGGTTGCTTTCGGGTTAGCCATAGCTTTGCAGCTTCCTCCTGAACTTGCAGCGGGGCTTGTTTTAGTAGGAGCGTGTCCTGGCGGCACGGCATCCAACGTAATGGTTTATCTGGCAAAAGGTGATGTGCCAGTGTCGGTTGCCATGACTTCCGTTTCTACAATGCTGGCTCCTTTTTTGACGCCGTTCATTTTATTGGTTCTTGCAGGGGAATGGCTTCCTGTTGATGCAGGTGCAATGTTTATGTCAATTATCCAGGTTATTATCATACCTATTGCATTAGGTATCCTTGTTAGGCGTTTTATGCCTGAAACAGTAGAAAAGGGAACAGCCGCCCTTCCCATTGTTTCCATCGTTGCGATTCTGGCTATCGTTGCAGCTGTCATTGGAGCAAACACAGAGAACTTGATAACTTCCGGCCTTGCTATATTTGCAGCTGTCATCCTGCATAATGGTTTTGGTTATTTGCTTGGATATGCAACAGCGAAAGTCTGCGGTCTGGATGAGACAAAAAGAAGAGCGATTTCAATTGAAGTGGGCATGCAGAATTCAGGCCTTGGAGCTACACTCGCTACCGTGCATTTTACACCGCTTGCTGCTTTGCCAAGTGCCATCTTTTCCGTTTGGCATAATATTTCCGGACCGGCTCTCGTATCCTTTTGGTCAGGATCCAAGAAAAAGACCAGTAAGGACAGTGAGGGGATGGATATAAAATCCTAAAAGGAAGAACGCAGGGATCCTGCGTTCTTTTTATATAGAGCAAATAATCATGAAGGCAAGGCCCTTTTTTAGAGAGTACTATTTTTCTTTTCGACAAAAAATGAGAATAATAGGTATTTAAAAGAGGAGATACATAAAAAACATTGAAATAGTAGAGAAAGTCTAGTTATTTGATTTACATAAAATAGATACGTAGGAGACGGCCCCATGAATGGTATCGAAATCTCAGCCTTAGGCACGTTACTGGGCCTTGGGCTGACTATTTTTTTCATTATAAAGAAAGTAAGTCCCGCTTATGCGATGATGATAGGAGCTTTATTTGCAGGCATAGCAGGAGGAATAACAATTGAAGACACTGTACTGGTAATGATAGACGGTGCAGGTGGGATGACTGGTGTAGTGTTAAGAGTACTGGCAGCCGGAGTGTTGGCAGGGGTGCTGATAGAATCGGGAGCTGCCCGGACAATAGCTGAGCAAATTTTTAACCGATTAGGGGTATCCAAAGCCTTGCTCGCTATTGCTGGGGCCATGATGGTTCTGACAGGTGTTGGTGTGTTTATAGGGGTTGCTGTCTTAACTGTGGCTCCGATAGCATTATCCATTGCCCACAAAGCCAACCTTTCGAAAATGGCTGTACTTCTTGCTATCACATGCGGAGGAAAGGCCGGAAACATTATATCTCCCAACCCTAACACGATTGCAGTAGCTGATGCATTTCAGCTTCTTCTGACGACAGTGATGTTTGCCGGGATTGTGCCCGCTTTAGGGGGGATATGGATAACCTATATCATCGCCAGGCATCTTCAGCATAAAGGGGAGAAGGTAGACAAGAAGGAGACAGAAAAAGTGAATACCTCTGAACTCCCTTCACTGACGGCTTCTTTGTCAGGGCCTGCAGCAGCTATTGGTCTTCTTCTCCTTCAGCCCTTATTCGGTATTGCGATAGACCCTTTGTTTGCTTTACCGGCAGGGGGAGCAATTGGAGCATTTATGATGAAAAAGGGAAAAGACCTGAATCATTTTGCACATGAGGGACTTAAAAGAATGAGCGGGGTTGCTATCCTTTTGATTGGCACAGGGACGCTGGCAGGTATTATCGCTCACTCTGAACTGATAGAGATAATTATTACCGGAATTGATCAATTAGGGATGCCTGCTTATATGCTTGCTCCCGTAGCGGGGATGAGCATGTCTGTCGCAACAGGCTCTACTTCGGCAGCGGCAGCTGTAGCCGGAAATGTGTTTGCTCCATCAATACTGGAGCTGGGAGTGCATCCTTTGGCAGGGGCAGCTATGCTTCATGCCGGAGCCGGGATGTTTGATAATATGCCACAAGGCACGCTTTTTCATATTTCCAGAGCTGCAGTGGATATGTCATTAAAAGAAAGGTTTCAGCTGCTTCCGTATGAATTTTTAGTCGGGGGAGTGATTACGTTGATATCAACATTATTGTTTGGGGTGATGGGTCACGTCTTTTTAACGTAATGTAATAGGTATAGAATGACAGATGAGTTTTGTTCTTTTCTCTTTATTTAAGGGGCGTCTCTACAATCCTATTTACTAGTGAGTCGATATTTTGTAAATCAGTCTATGTATGGCATAAGTTTAGATATTGTATTAGTTCATCAAAAAAAGACAAGCGATAAGCTTGTCTTTTTTATTGAGAAGGGTGACTATACGGTAGTGGATCGAAGCCCCCATATTTCAGCTGCATATTCAGAGATTGTCCGGTCACTGGAAAACTTGCCCGAGTGAGCAATATTGGTAATGCTCATCTGCATCCATTTACTTCGGTTACGGTAGGTCTGATCTACAAGTTCCTGTGCTTCCTCATAGCTGTCAAAGTCCTTCAAAACAAAGTACTCATCATTATTTGAAAGGATGTTATAGTAAATATCTTTAAACTCCATTTCATCGGAACCAAAAAATCCATTGATCAATTGATCCATGACTGTACGAATTCGGTCATCTGTGTTGTAAATATCTCTTGCAACATATCCACCGTGGTTGTAATAATGAAGAACTTCATCAGCACTGAGGCCGAAAATAAAGCTGTTCTCTTTTCCAACCATATCTTTAATTTCAATGTTTGCCCCATCAAGAGTCCCTAGAGTCAGGGCCCCGTTCATCATTAATTTCATGTTGCCCGTGCCGGATGCTTCTTTGCTTGCTGTAGAAATTTGTTCACTTACATCAGCTGCCGGAATGATCTTTTCAGCCAGGCTTACACTGTAATTCTCCATAAAGACGACCTTGATTTTATTTTTAATCAATGGATCACTATTGATCATGTCCGCCACAGAGATAATGAGTTTGATTACCTGCTTAGCGAAGTGATACCCGGGAGCAGCTTTTGCTCCGAAAATAAATGTACGGGGTGTAATATCAAGAGACGGGTTTTCTCTTAAAGTATTATAAAGATAAATAATATGGAAGATATTTAAAAGCTGTCGTTTGTACCCATGAAGTCGTTTAATATGAACATCAAAAATGGAATGGTCATCAACTATGATTCCTGTTTGATCTCTAATGATCTTGGCAAATTGTTGTTTGTTGTATCGTTTTACGCTATCAATCTTCTCTTGAAAGGATTTATCATCTACGTAGCGAAGAAGCCCAATCAGATTTTTCGGGTGCTCAATCCATTTATCACCGATTGCTTCACTTATGGCAGCTGAAAGCTCTGGGTTGGCATGAAGAAGCCAGCGTCTATGTGTGATGCCGTTTGTTTTGTTGTTAAATTTTTGCGGATAGAGAGAATAGAACATTTTCATCTCTTTTTTCTTTAAAATATCTGTATGAATCTTAGCAACACCATTGACGCTGAAACTTCCTACGATGGCAAGATGAGCCATTCTTATCGTATCGTAAGCGATAATGGCAAGTTCAGGTATTTGGTCCCGGAGTTCAGGGTGGTCAAACCATAGACCTTTACAGAAACGTTCATTGATTTCATCTATAATCATAAAAATACGAGGGAGAAGATCTCTTACCATTTCAGTCGGCCATGTTTCCAGTGCTTCACTCAAGGTTGTATGGTTGGTATAGGCAACTGTTTTCCTCGTTATTTCCCATGCTTCCTCCCAGGTTAATCCTTCTTCATCCAGCAAAATCCTCATGAGTTCCGGAACGACCAAGCTCGGGTGCGTATCGTTTATTTGTATCTTTATTTTTTCTGGCAAAGAGGATAGGGGCAGGCCAAGCTTCTTTTTATAAGAACGGAGGATACTTTTTAAGCCGGCGGCCACCAGGAAATATTGCTGCTTTAAGCGCAATACTTTGCCTTCAAAATGAGAGTCGTCAGGGTATAGAAATTCGGATATTTGTTCGATTGACCTTTTGTATTCAAGGTAGTTATAGTAGTCAGTCCTATCGCTTCCAAAAAAATTAAAGTCATCCGATGAAGACTCTGCGCTCCACAGCCGGAGTGTATTTACGGTTTTGTTCTGATATCCTACAATGGGAACGTCATAGGGGACGGCCAGTACAGTTTCATAATCTTTATGGTGGAATGTTAATTTGCCGTCATTGTCATTCATCTCAACGGTTCCGCCAAAACGCACCTCTACCGCCTGCTCTCCACGTCTGGTCTCCCAGGCGTAATCTTCTTTCAGCCAGTAATCAGGCAGTTCTACCTGGTGACCGTTAACAAAACGCTGGCGAAACAACCCATATTTATAACGTATCCCGCAGCCGTGGCCCGGCAGCTCAAGGGAAGCAAGGGAATCCAGGAAGCAAGCGGCTAATCTGCCAAGTCCGCCATTTCCTAACCCAGCATCATGTTCTTGAGAGTAAATTTCTTCAGGAACAAAATCTAATTCCTGCAAAGCTTCATTGCAAACATCAAGGAGACCTAGGTTAAGAAGATTATTCTCAATTAAACGTCCAAGTAAAAACTCCATAGAAAAATAGTAAACTTGTCGTTCTTGCTGTTTTTTATATGTTTGAGTGGTGCGTGTCCAATTTTTACTGACCTGTTCTTTTACAAGAGTACTTAAAGCCACATAGATATCACGTTCTGTTGCTTGGTCAAAAGGAATTCCTAATGTCGTTTCGAGTCTGTCAACAATGGCTTCTTTCATGCTTTCAGCCGTCATAATCATTGGAAGGCTCCACTCCTTTTTTTCTGTTTCTTTATTGGCTGGCAACGAGTGATGAATAGAGATAAATATATTGATGGGCTGAATCTTTCCAGTCATATTGACTGTGATATACGTTTGTAAGCAGGGTTTGTCGTTTTTCAGGAACAGCATAAACTGTTAAAGCATACTTAATTGTATTAAACATGTCATGGGCATTATAGTTGCGGAAGGTGAAACCATTTCCCTCTCCGGTGTATTCATTGAATGAAGCAACAGTATCTTTTAAACCTCCTATCTCCCGGACAATAGGGATCGTTTCATATTGCAGCGCAATAAGCTGTCCTAAGCCGCATGGTTCAAAGAGAGACGGCATAAGAAAGAAATCAGAACCTGCATAAATCTGATGAGCTAACCCTTCATCAAAGTAAAGATTAGCAGAAATTTTGTCCGGATAGAGATAAGCTGCATGGGAAAAACCATCCTCAAGTTCCTTCTCGCCAGTGCCAAGTACTACAATCTGAACGTCCTGTTCCATTAATTCGGGCATCATATGAAGAACGAGAGGAAGACCTTTTTGTTCCACCAGGCGCGAAACAATGCCTATGACAGGTATATCCTTGTTTACTGGAAGGTCCAGCTTTCGTTGAAGAGCCTCTTTATTGGTCTGTTTTGAGTCTGGATCCTGCTTATAGGGAGCTTCCAAATAGGGATCTGACTCAGGATTATAAGCTTCACCGTCTATGCCGTTAATGATTCCTTCTACATCCTCTTGCCGGTCGCGAAGGATAGAGTCCAGCCCTTCACCGAAGTAAGGATACTGGATTTCTTTGGCATATGAGGGACTGACTGTAGTAATTTTGTCTGCGTGGAAGAGAGCTGCTTTCATACAATTGAGCATCCCGTTCCATTCAAAACCAAAGAGGTGTTCTCCAGGAAGATTTAACATGTCATGAAACATATCAATCCCCATGACTCCCTGGTATTTCAAGTTATGTATCGTAAAAACTGTTTTTATCCCCGGTACGGGCTGAAGGATATTAAACAGGGCGATAGCAAGGCCTGCCTGCCAGTCATGACCATGGACAATATCAGGAGTAAAGTCAGTAAGGGACAGACATTCTATGACAGCTCTGCTGAAATAAACGAACCTCTCGCCATCGTCGTAATAGCCATAATACCCGTTTCTGCCAAAATAGTATCCGTTGTAGATAAAATAGTAGGTGATGCTGTCATGAGTTAATTTATAAAGAGTTGCTTTTTGATTTCTCCAGCCGACTGGGACGGTAGTAGATCCTACTTTCTCCATTCGTTCTTTCCATTCATCTGCTATATCCTCATATAAAGGAAGAATCACCCGCACGTCTGCACGGTGATTCTTTTTTAGTTCTTGAGGAAGGGAGCCGATGACATCTGCAAGTCCCCCGGTTTTAGCGAATGGGGTACATTCTGAAGCGACAAATAAAACGTTCATTGTAAGGGAACTCCTCTCTGATATTTATTACGATAGTTTTATAACGTTTTGCTTTTGGCAACAACAAAAGGCTGCTCTGAGCCGCCGATTAATGTTCGTTCCGTTGAAACCGCGGCGTCCTTATCTAAAATGACATTTTCTAAGTGTACTCCTTCTTTGACCTTGCATTTCTGCATGATGATAGAATTTTTGACCTTTGCCCCTTTTTCAACTCTGACGCCCCGGAACAAAATGCTGTTCTCTACTTCTCCATCGATTTTGCAGCCATTGGCAATTAATGAATTGCTGATTGAGGAAGAGGGCGAGTACTCAGCGGGTGGTTCGTCTTTTACTTTTGTGTATATTAATTGATCCCCGTAAAAAAGGTTTTGATAGACCTCTGGGTTTAAAAGTTTCATATTATGCTTATAAAAACTTTCCACAGAATTAATGATTGCTGCATATCCATCGAACACGTAAGACTGGACATGGAGACGGTCTAAGTTCCGTTTAATTCCGTCAAGGAAGAAGCTGCTTTTTTCGTAGGCAATGCACTCATCGACCAGGCTCAAAAGCAAACGTTTCCCAATGATATACATGCCAGAAAAAACATGAGAATTATTTTGGTCATGAGTTATATCCGTAACCCAGCCCTGTTCATCTGTTTCGAGCTTCAAGCAGGGGGCGTGTTCAGGTTCTCTTTGTTCAAATTGCTTGCTGATCAGGGTAACATCAGCTTCTGTTTCTAAATGATGCCTGAAGGCCTTTTGAACATCCACGTTGCCAATGAACTGGCTTCCGCTGATTAATACATACTGAGCATGCCCTCCCCGGTATAGGAAGTCTCTGTTATTGTGGAAATGCTGAAGATCTCCTCTGGAAATATCGGAGGGATCATTCCAGTCTGGGGGAAGAATAAACAGCCCGCCTCTTTTTCGGTCTAAATCCCACTCTCCACCTGTGCCTAAATGATCCATAAGAGAACGGTATTTATACCGGGTGAACAAAGCCACATCATGGATTTGGCTATTAACCATATTGGAGAGAACAAAGTCGATGAGCCTGTACCGGCCGCCGAAAGGAACAGCGGCCCCGCACCTGAAATAAGTTAACTCCTGCAAAAAATCGTGTTCATGATCTAAATTTATAATGCCCATCATGCGTTCCATCTGCGAGCCTCCTAACGAATGTCAATGTATGAATGTTTAATATCCAATCATTACTTATTTACTGACCGCAAAATCTTCAAGCATAGTGTCTTTATCTATGACTCTTAACTCTTCATTTGGGCCTGACTGAATCGTGCAGTTATCAGGGATAATCGTTCCCTCTTTTATAATAGCCTTTTCAATTTTTACATTCTTGCCTATCTTTACGTTTGGCATAATAACAGAGTGCTCAATCGTTGAGTTTTGGCCAGCTTCTACGCCATGGAATAAGATGGAGTGGTGGACCTTTCCGTATATTTGACACCCTTCATTTACAAGGCTGCTCGTAACCTGCGCACCAGGACCGACGTAGTGAGGAGGCTGATTGTGATTGACTGAATAAATCCGCCAGTTGTAGTCCGTTAACTGAAGAGATGGACTTTCTTTAAGTAAGTCCATATTGGCTTCCCAGTAGCTGTTAATAGTTCCAACGTCCTTCCAATAACCCTTAAACGGAAAGGCAAAGAGTCGCTTTTGATCTCTCAGCATCGCCGGAATAATGTCTTTTCCAAAGTCATGGCTGGAAACCTCGCTTTTTGCATCGTCCAATAAATATTGTTTCAGGACACTCCAGGTAAAGATATAAATTCCCATAGAAGCAAGATTATTTTTAGGCACAGCAGGTTTTTCCTGGAATTCAGTTACTGAGTAATCGCTCGCCGTGTTCATAATCCCAAAGCGTGAAGCTTCTTCCCATGGCACCTCTATTACGGAAATAGACGTATCAGCATTCATTTCCTTGTGAAAATCAAGCATGGCTGCATAGTTCATCTTGTAAATATGGTCTCCTGAAATAACCAGAATGTATTGAGGGTTAAATTGCTCGATAAACTGGATATTTTGATAAATCGCATCAGCTGTTCCTTTATACCATTCCCCTGCTTCACCTTTTCCTGTAAAAGGAGGAAGTACAGAAACTCCGCCGTGCTTTCTATCCATATCCCATGGTCTCCCGATGCCCAAATGCTTGTTTAATTCCAAAGGTTCATATTGAGTGAGGACTCCGACTGTATCAATGTTAGAATTTGTGCAATTACTTAATGTGAAATCTATAATGCGGTATTTCCCGCCAAAATAAACGGCTGGTTTTGCCGTATCTTTCGTGAGAAGTCCTAATCTTTTTCCTTCTCCTCCTGCTAAGAGCATTCCGACACATTCTTTTTTCATTGTTCTTCCTCCCTTGCTTGTTCCCCCTCGGGAAGGCGCCTGTATACAGTGATGGCTAGAGGAGGTATTTTCAACGAGATATATTGATCTTGGCCGTTCCAATGTTCAGGAACAGTAAAGTGGGGGGCTGAGCTCGTTTGCCCGGAACCTCCGAAAGCTTCAGAGTCAGAGTTGAATATTTCCTTATAGGTGCCTGGTTTAGGCACTCCTACGCGGTAGTCATATCGCACTACAGGTGTAAAGTTGCATACAATAAGAAGTTCATCCTCAGGATCAAATCCTTTTCTTACGAAGGAAATAATGCTTTGCTCGTAATCATTGGCGTTAATCCAAAAAAATCCTTCACCTTCGTGGTCTTTTTCAAACAATGCTTTTTCTTCAAGGTAAAAGTGATTCAGCTCTTTTACATAACGATGGACTTTATTGTGCAGAGGATAGTCTAAAAGGTTCCAATCCAGGTCATCTAAATCTTTCCATTCATCATATTGGCCCAGTTCGCCTCCCATAAAGAGTAATTTTTTTCCAGGGTGAGTCATCATATAGCCGTAAAGCAATCTGAGCTGAGCAAACTGCTGCCATTGGTCACCTGGCATTTTATTAAGAAGGGAACGTTTCCCATGGACCACTTCATCATGAGATAAAGGTAAAATATAATTCTCTGAAAAGGCATACATTAAAGAGAAAGTAATGAGTGAGTGATTCCACTTTCGATGGACGGGATCCATCTCCATATATTCAAGCATGTCATTCATCCAGCCCATGTTCCATTTGAAATTAAAGCCAAGCCCGCCAACATGAGTAGGGGAGCTGACAAGAGGCCAGGAAGTACTTTCTTCAGCCATCATTAATGCATGAGGCTGGTATTTAAAAACCGTTTCATTCAGCTTACGTAAAAAAGCAATGGCTTCAAGGTTCTCTTCTCCACCGTACGTGTTATAAATCTTTTCTTCTCCATCATGCTTATCGAAATTTAAATAGAGCATGTTAGCTACTGCGTCCACTCTCAATCCGTCGATGTGGAACTCCTTCATCCAGAAAACAGCGTTGGATATAAGAAAACTCTGAATTTCAGGCTTACCAAAATCAAAGGTTAATGTCCCCCACGAAAGCTTTTCAGCCTTCCTTGAATCTTCATATTCAAATACGGGACCGCCATCAAAGAGCCGAAGACCGTGACTGTCTTTACAAAAATGGCCAGGTACCCAGTCCATAATGACACCAATTTGATGCTTATGGCACGTATCAACAAAGTAACGGAAGTCATCAGGAGAGCCAAACCTGCTTGTGACAGAGAAGTACCCTGTAATTTGATAGCCCCATGAACGATCATATGGATGTTCTGCTAAAGGAAGAAGTTCGATGTGGGTGAACCCCATGTCCTTCACATATGGGACCAGAGTTTCAGCAAGCTCCCGGTAGGAATAAAGAGTTCCATCATCTTTGCGTTTCCACGTACCTAAATGCACTTCATAGACTAGAAGAGGGGAGTCATAAGGCGCTTGCTTCTCTCTTTCTGAAATCCACTCCTGATCACTCCATTTATAGGTGGATGGAGCTGGTGCTACTGAGGCAGTGGCAGGCCGAACTTCGGAAGTGAAAGCATAAGGATCTGCTTTTAATAATGTTTCGTCGTAAGAAGTGGTGATTTTGTACTTGTAGGATGTACCAGCTTCAATGGAAGTGAAAAAGCCAGCCCATACTCCCTGGTCATTAATCCGGTGAAGGGGATAATCATCCCCGTTCCAATAGTTGAATTCTCCCACCACACTCACCTGCTTTGCATGAGGAGCCCAGACAACAAAGCGGTACCCAGATTCTCCGTTAAGTACCAAGTGGTGGCAGCCAAATGTCTCGTAGCTTTGAAAAAAAGTTCCTTGGTGAAATAAATACAAATCGTGTTCAGAAATCCCTAAATTATCCATTGCAATCCCCCTGGTGAAATGAAAAGTTACTGGCTGTCAACTACAGAGCCGTTTTGAGTTAGTATAAGTTTCTCTTTCATAGAGAAATAAACCTTCTAACTGCTTAGAAAACTTTGCGAAGTTTTTTGACAAATTTTTTCTGCAAAACGCGTAAAATATTTATATGCAGGGTACATGATTATATGATTCATACAAAACACTGCATTCTCACTACATGCACCTGAAATAATAGGGTTGATAATAAAGTGCAAGCGTAGTGTTTAACTATATTATTTATTACATCGGCCTAGAACATTTGCCGGACGTGGAAAACAGGCAAAACAACCTGAGACTCAACAAGGAAAGTGGCTTAGTCATTTCATTCCCCCTCCAATCAGTAGAAAAAAGATTATTTTTGTTGAAAAGGTTGTAGTTTTGTCGCATTTTTTAACCCGGATAATTACTATTACGTGATTTAGTAAAAAGGGTCTTGTTAACAACAAGGAAATCCTGCTGTTTTTAGCAAAGGGTTTGATATTATCAGTGGTTCTCGTTATAATAGAACTAAGTTAATAAAACGGTCGGAGTTACAGAGAGACCACAATACCCTGCTACGCAACAGCAGGTGTATTGTGGTCTTTTTTTATTCCTAATTCTGACAATAGAAAAAGGAGAGATACCTATGAAACAATCACGGTTTTCTGCCATATCTAGAACAGAGCGGTTAGAAGAAATGTCAGGTAGGGAGCTAGACTTGCTTGTCATCGGCGGTGGGATTACTGGTGCAGGCATAGCCCTTGATACAGCTGCCAGAGGAATAGATGTAGGTTTGATTGAAATGCAGGATTTTGCTGAAGGAACGTCAAGTCGGTCTACAAAACTAGTACACGGAGGGCTTCGCTACTTAAAACAATTTGAAGTGAAGCTTGTGGCTGAGGTGGGAAAAGAAAGAGCAATTGTCTATGAAAATGCTCCCCATGTTACAACTCCTGAATGGATGCTGCTTCCTATCATTGAAAACGGCACCTTTGGTAAATTCTCAACATCTCTTGGTTTAAAAGTTTATGATACCCTTGCACGAGTAAAAAAGAGTGAAAAGCGTTACATGTTAAATAAAGAGGAAACGTTAAAAAAAGAACCGTTATTATTAAAGGATAAAGTAAAAGGCGGCGGTGTTTACGTAGAATATCGCACTGATGATGCCCGCTTAACATTAGAAACGATAAAGAAGGCAAATGATTTAGGTGCCAACCCTGTGAACCATGCGAAAGCAGAATCATTTATTTACAACGGAAATAAAGCAGTGGGAGTAAATGTTAAAGACCTGGTTAACGACAAAACCTATGAAATTTATGCCAAGCATATTGTAAGCGCGGCGGGTCCCTGGGTCGATGAGTTAAGGGAAAAAGATGGCTCCAAAAAGGGGAAACAGCTTCATTTAACAAAAGGTGTTCACCTGGTGTTTGACCGGGAAAGGTTCCCGCTTCAGCAAGCTGTTTACTTTGATACGCCTGACGGAAGAATGGTCTTTGCCATCCCCCGGGACAAAAAGGCGTATGTAGGCACGACTGACACGGTATATAAAGGAGATATTGCTAGTCCAAGAATGACCGAAGAAGACCGGGACTATCTTCTTCAGGCAGCAAATGAGATGTTTCCTGAAGTGAACCTGTCAGCAGAAGACGTGGAATCGAGCTGGGCCGGTCTCCGTCCGCTTATTTATGAAGAAGGCAAGAATGCTTCTGAAATCTCCCGAAAAGATGAGGTGTTTATCTCTGAGTCTGGATTAATATCCATTGCAGGGGGAAAGTTGACAGGGTATCGGAAGATGGCAGAACGAATTGCTGATATTGTTACCGAAAAGCTTAACATTCACGCCCCGTGCCCGACTGAACATATAAAACTATCAGGCGGGGATGTAGGTGGAAGCGCAGGGTTTGATCGTTTTATTGAAGAAAATCAAGCAAAGGGACTATCACTTGGATTTTCCGAAGAAGAGGCAAGGGAGATCGTACGTTTTTATGGATCAAATGCTCCCCGTCTTTTTGAACTAGTGAAAGAACAAGGGGAGATTGCAAAAGAATATGGACTGCCTCTTCACATAGCTGGGAAACTTCTGTATGCTCTTCAGGA
The DNA here is from genome assembly GCF_042656525.1 of Thalassorhabdus alkalitolerans. Lineage (NCBI taxonomy): Bacteria > Bacillati > Bacillota > Bacilli > Caryophanales > Bacillaceae > Thalassorhabdus > Thalassorhabdus alkalitolerans. Next base: position 410,319 of record NZ_JBHSOZ010000005.1, on the reverse strand, counting down.
TGAAATGGCAGTGACTCCACTTGACTTCTTTAATCGCAGAACAGCTTATTTGTATTTTGGAATGGAACAGGTAATGGCTTATAAAAAGAACGTCGCTGCTTTTATGAAAGATCACTTACGTTGGACAGAGGAGCAAGAAAGACGATTTACTAGAGTGCTAGAAGAAGAAATAAAGTGGGCTCAGGTACCCTTAGGAAAGGAATCCGGTCCTGAAGCAAAAAAAGTGGTGTGATAATCAACGAAGGAACAGGCTGCCTGTTCCTTTTTTGTGAGAAAAAATTGCTTTTTTCCCTGTAATTTGAGAGAACTCACCCCAGAACACGTTGGGAAAAAGAGAAATTTGACGAACGACATCTATAAATGTTGGAGGAAAAAAGAAGGAAAAAGAAAACTTTTCTATAAAAATAATAATGTACATGATACTCTAAAAATGGAAGAGATAGTAAGCTTTACTACTGGAAAGAGACGAGGAGGAAAGGTATGGTTTGGAAGAAACATTATGAACGCTGGAGTTCATTTGAAGGCTTAGATCAAGATTTAAAGGACCTGCTAAAAGAAATAACCAAAGACGAAAAAGCGACGGAGGATTGCTTTTATAAATATCTGGAATTCGGTACAGGCGGGATGCGGGGAGAAATTGGCCCTGGTACTAACCGTATGAATAAGTATACGATCCGCAGAGCAGCCGAAGGACTGGCAAGATATATTGAAGAAGCAGGAAAAGAAGCAAAAGAGCGCGGAGTAGTGATCGCTTTTGATTCCCGCCACCGCTCACCCGAGTTTGCTTTGGAAACAGCATTAACCCTTGGGGCTCATAATATTAAATCTTACATATTCGAAGAGTTAAGGCCTACTCCAGAACTTTCCTATGCAGTAAGACATCTCCGTGCGTTTGGAGGAGTAGTGATTACGGCGAGCCATAACCCGCCGGAATACAATGGTTTTAAAGTATATGGCGAGGATGGGGGCCAGTTCCCTCCAGGGCCGGCAGAGGACTTAATTACAAAAGTAGAGGAAGTAGAAGATGAGTTGCAAATACCTGCTGCAAGCCAGGAAGAATTAAAAGCAAATGGTCTTCTGACAGTGATTGGAGAAGAAATCGATGAGGCTTACAATAAAGAGCTCCAAACCATTGTAGTAAATCCGGATCTAACAAAAAAAGAGGGTAAAGACGTTACCATTGTGTTTACTCCGCTCCATGGTACAGCGAATCTCCCGGTTGTACGGGCCCTGGAAACGAGTGGTTTTACAGATGTGCACATTGTAAAAGAACAGGAACTTCCAGATCCTGAATTCTCTACTGTAAAGAGTCCTAATCCTGAGGAAGAAGCAGCTTTTGAGCTGGCTATCGAAGAAGGAGAGAAGACAGGGGCAGATGTCCTTATTGCTACAGATCCCGATGCAGACAGGGTGGGAGTGGCTGTCCGGAACAATGACGGGAAGTATCAAGTATTAACGGGTAATCAAACCGGAGCTCTTATGTTGGAATATCTTTTATCTCAGAAAAAAGCAAACGGAGTTCTTCCGGCAAACGGCGTCGTGTTAAAAACGATCGTAACTTCGGAAGTCGGACGCGCTGTAGCAGACGCTTACGGACTGACAACCATTGACACTCTTACCGGCTTTAAGTTTATCGGCGAGAAGATTAAACAATATGAAGAGTCAGGAGAGTATTCATTTCAATTTGGATACGAAGAATCCTATGGATATTTAGTCGGATCATTTGTTCGTGATAAAGATGCAGTCCAAGCTGCCTTGTTAGCCGCAGAAATTACTTTATGGTACAAGAAACAAGGGTTAACGTTATATGAAGGGTTGATGAACTTATTCAGCCGTTATGGATATTACCTGGAAGGTCTTGAATCTCTTACTCTCAAGGGGAAAGAGGGAGTCGAAAAAATCGAAGAAATCATTAAAGACTTTCGCAAGTCTCCTCCTCGGACAGCTGGTGGAAAGCAGGTTGTCACAGTAGAGGATTACAAAACAAGCGAAAGAAGCTGGCTGGAGGGCAGCCAGCGTGAAGTGATTGAACTGCCTGTTTCTAATGTATTAAAATATTTCAGAGAAGATGGCTCCTGGTTTTGTGTGCGGCCTTCAGGAACCGAACCAAAGGTTAAATTTTATTTTGGGGTTCGTGAGGAAAGCATGGAAGAAGCCGAGCGAGAACTTGCCTTGCTGAAAGCAGATGTGATGGGAAAAGTAAATCAACTGGTTTAATAATGAAATAATAGAGGAAGAAGCATAGCCTGCATCTGCGGACCTATGCTTCTTTTTAACGTAAGGCTTGTTTACCGTACTTGGGAACGGCCTATAACCTGCATTAATATTTAACTTCAAAACTGTTTTCGTGATCTATTTCATTTGCTTCATTAATATCAAGATGATCTACCTTGGAAAAAGAATTACCTTCAGCCAGGGAATCAATAAACTCCTCCATATTTTTATTATCCCCCTCAGCTTTTAGTTCAACGGTTCCATCGGAATTATTTTTCACCCACCCAAAGACATTTTTCTTGTTCGCTTCTTGTCTGGTGAAATCTCTAAATCCGACTCCTTGCACTTTTCCATGGACAATAATATGTTTTTTCAACTATCCCACCTCCTGAAAATCTCATACCTTTTTAAAATGAAGACGAAACCACGGGTCTTCTTCAGGGTTATTGATGGTCTCCGATACCACATGAGACTGTCCCTCTTCATCAGTGGCGAGCCAGCTTCCGTACTTGTCCTGATAGGCAGGATAAATATACCCCTCTTTAAACAATAACCTGGGTGGATAAATTTCGACGAAATCATACCCCAGGTGTTTACATACGTTTTTTTGGCATTTCACAAGCTCCATATTTATCACCTTTTGGATGTTATTTTATCTATACCTTTCCCAATGATGTAGAAATTAAAAGAGGGATAGGTTTTTTGAAAGGAACCTGTCTATACGTTTTAAGAGGTGACGCATAGAGTGGTAACAGTACGAGGAAAGGAGGGAGACTATGAGCATTCACAGAAAGCATAGGGATGACAGAGTTGACGATCAAGTACAGGCAGTCAGTACTGGCAGAAACAAACTGGATAACGAAAATTTTATTAAAGATAAAAACTATAACGTGGCAGAAGCAGTGATTAAAAACAGCGGAAACTCTTATGTAAATGTTCACGTAGATGCTGAATCCTTTGCTAAAGGCCGTGCTAAGTCTTTTGCAGATGCAGACGCTAAGCAGGCACAAGAAACAGGATTTCAGGATGGGAGAAGAAAAAGATAATAAATGATGACGGGAGGTAATCACAATGAGATTGCTTCCCTTGCCTTTACATTTGAATAAGGGGGACGTTGAAATGGAGAAAAAGCCTTTCCCGGTTCAGCATGTTTCCAGTGTAGACCGCAGTGGGAACTCAGATGTTGACGTAACCGTAAATATTGATACATCATCTCTGGCATATGCCTACGCGTGCCTGCTTTATGCAGAAGGGAAACTTACCAGAAAGCAGCTGGATACCATGGTAGAAGAAATGGATAGAATCTATCAAAAAAAGGAGCATAAGCAAAAGTTCTTACCCTCTTCACAAGAATATGGAAAACAAAAAGATGCCTGGTGGTTTGTATAACATGAAAGATAAAGCTCCCAAGCTCTGCTGTCTGCCTGACAAACGTAACCGTCAGCAGTAAGCAAAGATTGGGAGCCTTTTCCGTTAATTAAATTCCATCATTTTAATTCTTCTTTGAATATAAACTTTACCGGCAGTCTCTCTCATTTCATCCCAGTCTTCAAAAATAGTTGTCTCTCCAATATATTCATTCCACTTCTCAGTTTCTGTAAGTTTATTAAACTCCTCTTCAGATTCGAATACAAAGCCGCTTTGGGCAATGAATACTTCAAAAGAGGAAACAGAAGTATATTGTTTCATAAAACTTTGGTCAAAGAGGTCAGTGATAGTTACGGTATTTTCTCTGCTTATTTCTTCGATCTTTTTCTGCAGTTCGTCAGATGCAGAATGATTTTCCTTCACGACCCTCACTCCTTCAATAATATATAAATTAAAAATAACACAAGAAAGCCGCTTTTAAAATAAAGGATTATGTGAACTCGTTTTTGAAAACTATCCTTGTGAAGGCCGAAATAAAATCAGACTGAGAGAAAAAGGCTTACGCACTACTCCTTCAGAAAAATAGGTGTCAGCAAACCTCCCATATTTCTACATGAAAAAAACTTTTTATATATAATATATTAGAGGAATATAGTGGAAATGAACATAAAAAGAAAAGCGGTCAAATACTCTCTTAATAAGCGGGTAATTGACTTTTCGATAAAGGGGTAGTGTGGATCATGGAAGCAGCTGTTATGGTTCAAATGGAAGAAAAGATGTATTATGATAAGCTTCTTACAATTGTTAGAGAAGCAAATCAATTTCAAAGCTATATTGTGTTTGAAATGAATGGTATGGTTATTAATGGAAAAAGCCTGATAAGTGTCAGCACCTTTTTAAAGCAGAAGAATCAAATGACGGTAAGAGCAGTTGGAAACGATGCAAAGGATGCTGTGGAAGCAATAAAAAAGTTAATATAAAAAATCGCCTGGTTAACTTTCAGGCGGTTTTTTAGTTTGTGTTTGTGTAATTGAGGGAAATTACATATACATAAACTAATGTCCATGTTTGTTTCTTGCTCAATGTAAATGCGGGTAAATCTAAGAAGCAAGGACAAGAGTTACTATTAATAGGGGCCAGGCCTATGGACAACAAAAGCCGCAAAAGGTCAAATCCGTAATGAGAGTCACTCTCTCGATTGCGATAACAAACATAAGGAGAGATGATATGTATACCAAGCAAGCAGAATATGACCGGTTATTTACGATAGGAGAACAGGTGTTATATAAAGGAGAAGCAGCTCAGGTTACCGCAGAATATAAGCACGCCGTTTGTATTGAATTTGTTCATTATCCAATTGCAGAGAAAAAAGAAGAATTTCCTGACCCGCGAGTAGTTATTAAAAAAGATGCCTGCGAAAGAACATAACATTTGATAAATAAACATATCGTACAGTATAACCAGGATTAAACTCCCGGTTATTTTTTTTGTTTACATAAAGGCTGATGCCTGAATGTATGTGTCCCTTGTACTTCCAAGCGTGGCACTTAAAGTTATTTTGGTATATAATAATCTCGCTTCACCTAAAGAGGCCAATTAACATGAACGGGAATGGTGGATAGATGGAAGAAAAAGTATTTCATTTGGCTTTTCACCACTTAGTAAAAATGATTATACCGGAATTAAAACAGACTATAACATTTAAAGTAGACTCTTCGATAAATACTCAGGCAGCGGCGATCCGCTCAAAGGAAAATCACTATGAAATTAACGTGAATTCAAAAAAAGTGGTAGAAAATTATAAAAAAGTTATCGTCTCTCATGGAATAAGGCTCGCTCAATTTAAAACCTATGTTTATATCATACTTCTTCATGAATTAGGTCACTGTACGAAACAAAAACAGGAAGACCCTTTAAAAAATTTTATAAAGGATCACAAAGAGGCTCTAAATGTTGGTGATAAAGTTCGTTATGTAAAGTCTTTAGATTTGTTTATCAATGAATACATAAAGGAGGAAAAAAGGGCATGGGAGTGGGCCATAAATCATACCCCCGAAGCTGTCTGTGAAAAACAAACAGTCGAGAATTTAGCAAGGATTTTCGTTGAAGCATCGGCTTATAGGAAAAATGAATGGAAAAAAGATAGAGTTTCTTTTTTTCATAGATTTTATTGAGTAACAGCTGAATCAATCGCTGAGAGTTTGTTTAGGGAAGGATAAGGGGAAAGGTTACCAACACTTTAGAAAAGGGGAGTAAAAATGCTCGAAGAGGTAGATCTTTCTCTTAAAATGGATGATGAAGTCTACAAAACGGAATTAAAAAAAGAGCAAATGAAATTACTAGCCCTGCAAAGAGCACTGGTTGAGCATAAGTTAGGCTGTATAATCGTATTTGAAGGCTGGGATGCAGCGGGAAAAGGCAGTGCCATAAAACGAGTTGTAGAAAAGATAGATCCTAGAGGGTTAGAAGTTCATGCTACTGCAGCACCTAACTTGGAAGAAAAGCAGCACCATTACCTTCAACGGTTTCTTGACAGAATGCCTAAATACGAGAAAATCGGGATATTTGATCGATCATGGTACGGACGTGTGCTTGTAGAAAGAGTGGAAGAGTTGGCTGAAGAAGAAGAATGGACAAGAGCTTATGACCAAATTAATCAAATGGAAAAAATATTTGCTCAAGAAGATTTTTTCATTATTAAATTCTGGTTTCATATTTCTAAGGAAGAACAGTTAAAGCGGTTTAGGGAAAGGCAGAATAACCCTTTAAAGCGCTGGAAAATAACAGAGGAAGATTGGCGTAACAGAGAAAAGTGGGATGAGTATAAAATAGCAGTGGAAGATATGCTTTACAAAACGGATACAAAACATGCTCCTTGGCATATTATTGAAGGCGAGGATAAAAACTTTGCCAGGGTAAAGACCTTAAAAACAATCATAGCGACAATCGAAGAAGGGTGTAAAGGGCGGGAGATTGACTTAGATCAATATTTTTAAATATTACCTCATAAAACTTTTAGGAGGAAAGCAAAAGAAAAAGGGACTCATGAGAGTCTCTTTTTTATGGGGAAATGAAAGGTTATTTGATTCTAGAAGTTTCTTGCTGCTCCAGCCATTTTACAAAATGAGAACCGTGGAAGACTGAGTTAGCTTCTTTTAAGAAAGTCATCAGGTCTGCTAGAAACTTTTGTTCTGATTCGCCCTTATTAGCGTATTCCTGGATAAAGTCGTTAAACCGATGGGTTTTACCAGCTGATTCTTCACGTAACTTTTCCCCTTGGTTTGTTAAAGTTACATAAGAAACTCGTAAATCATTTGCTTTCTTTTCTGTTTTGACAAGCTCTTTATTTTTCAGTCTTTTCATGATTTGCATCACCGTGGAAAGGTCCCATAAACCGACTTCTGCTACACGTGACATTGTACATCTTCCTTCTATGTGAAGGATCCACAGGATATGCTGCTCTGCTAGCGTAATTCCTATTTCCTGTGCTGACTTTTGCCAGTCTTCTTCGATAACTTTATAAGCTCCCCTAAATAGATTTAAGCATGTATGAAAATTCTGTTGTGCTTCATTCATACAAAGTCCCCCTCTTATATTTATGTAATGGGTTTGGAAATCTTCAACACCTGGAAGTAATTCGTTTAATAAAAACATGATATCAAACTTACAGGAAATCTAGTAGCATTTAACATTATTTTGTAGAGAAATGCAGTTCTTTTAATAATATTTCCGTTACATACTTAATTACAGGATGTTACCACAATTTTAAAAAAAAATTCATTTACGAGAAATTTATGTTTTAAAGCGAGGAAGTCAGGTAATGTAAGTGGTTAGTGCAAAGTGTTGTGGAGGTGCAAGCCATGGAGGGAGTCTCTGTTCACACTCTTCTAGAAGCATACCGCTTAGCCTGTGAAAATGAGTTAGAGGAAGAGTTTTTAAAATTGTTAGAAGAAGAAATAAGAAAAAGAGGGGAAGAAATCCCTATAACTGAAAAAGAAAATAGATAATGAAACTGAAAGAGAGGGAAATATTTAAACCTCTCTATTTTTGTGTCCCAAAAAAGGGATTATAATCCGTGTTGTAAGTCGTTATAATAGTGATTACCTAAAGCAGGAAATGAAACAGGAAGCGGTGGGAAAAAGGAAATGAACGAAACGATAGTGATAGATTGGATGACAGAAAAAGACTGGGAACAGGTAAGGACCATATACGAAGAGGGAATTGCAACCGGAAATGCAACTTTTGAAACAAATGCACCCGCGTGGGAGAAGTGGGATGAAAAACATGCTAGAGAATGTCGACTGGTCGTACGCAGCGCCACTGCCATCCTTGGCTGGGCTGCCTTAACGCCGGTTTCAAATAGGAATGTATATGCCGGGGTAGCAGAAGTAAGTATTTATATAAGCAAAAAGAGTAAAGGCATGGGAGTAGGAAGCAGACTTTTGGCTGCTTTAATTGCAGAAAGTGAAAAGCAAGGGTACTGGACTCTTCAGTCCGGAATTTTTCCTGAAAATACTGCCAGTCTCAGGCTGCATAAGAAACAAGGTTTTCGTGAAGTAGGCAGGCGGGAGCGTATCGGGAAAATGAACGGAGTCTGGCGGGATACAGTGCTATTGGAGAGACGAAGTGTAAAGATAGGCATGGATGATGAAATATAGTAATTGCAGGTTCGTATGTAATTAATTGATCGTGAAAAGGAATCCAACGTAAAAAGGCCAGCAATTCTACTTATGCTGGCCTAGTGGGTATCCCACATCTTCTTTCTTTAAATCAATTTATTAATAACATTGGTGAAAATACAGCAGTGATACATAAAACAACAAAAGCCCTTCCTACTCTTTCGTCCTTGCGGCTCCAATGACCGCTCCAGTGTGATTTGGTCTACAACCATACTTGTTCTTGTTACACATAATTATAAATTGGGTATCCAGCGTGAGAAGTGAAAATTAGAGGCTAATGATGTGGGAGTAAACAAATACCTCCTGTTAGAGGGTGAGGTGGTATTCGATCTATTATACCGCGAAAGAATTTAAAAAGCAAGGTTGTTATTTCATGGAGGTTTTACTTAGAATCATTTTTCTTTGTACCCTAAGCAAATCGGTCTGCAAAAGACATTGAAACCATTTTAGTTGATTTATCCTTGCCAGATTACAGCAACAGTGTTATGGTGTTTATGTTGATATAAACACCATAACATACAGGGGGAGTTAATATGGATTTTCTGACATTGCTGTGGGCATATATTCTGGTATTTGTATTATCTGCTATTCCTTTTTTTGAAGCTTATGCGGTTATACCTCTTGCGCTCATAGCTGGTTTATCGACTGTACCATCCATTGTCATTGGTTTAGCTGGAAATCTGTTGACAGTGCTTCTTTTAGTCCTGTTTATTGAACAAATTAAAGCATGGAGGAAGAAACGCAAAGGAGTGGAACAAGAGCAGCAGCAAAGCAAAAGGCACAAGAGAGCACAGAAGCTCTGGCAAAGATACGGGCTTCCTGGCTTGGCTGTCATCGGGCCGCTTTTTGTCGGCAGTCATCTTACTGCTTTTATGTGTGTGACTCTTGGAGGCTCAAAACAAAAAACGGTTTATTGGGTGTTAGGAAGCATTTCTCTCTGGAGTATTGTTTTTTCCGTTTTGGCTTATTATGGAATTGATCTTTTAGGAAATCAGGAAAATGGCTTTATTAGAGGTTTTTTTGAATAATTACAGGTCAGAGAGATATGAAGAGAAAGGAGAGGTTAGGATGATAGGGCAAGCCTTCTGGCTGGTGAGAAAGGAATTGAAACATAACCTATGGGCATTTGTTTTTACCCTTGTTTTCACCGCTCTCTGTGGCGTCGTAACGATGTTTTTTCTCAACCAGCTGGCAAGAAATGAATTTGTTACGGAAGCTGGGAATATCAATGGCATCCTGCTTGATGTTATATTTGTAGGGATGACTCCATCTTTAGCAGCCCTATACATGTCAAGTCCATACTTAAGCTTTCGGACAGTTAAAGAGGACCCCTTTAACAAAAAGATGGCATTGCTTAGAGCTCTGCCCATTCCGGTAAGTGTACTTACACTGAGCAGAACCCTTGCCATGGTAATAATCTTAACGGTCATGTCTATTGTTTTTTACCTCATTATAACAGCAGGGTTATCGAATGAGTTTTTCACATACATAACGAGGCAAGAATTTATTCTATTTATTCTTTTTTGGTTTGGCTATGCCTTATTGTTAGGGGGATGGAATCCCTTTGTAGAATATGGTTTAAACGGCATCATGCTCTATCTTTCACCCTATATTTTTTTACTTGTTTTATTGATCGCTATTATAATAATTTCCGTTTTTACAGGCCGTGGATTTGTCGAGTGGAGTTTTTTGTTAATAAGGGAGTATGGATGGATAGCAGCTTTATTTTCTTTAGGGGCAGGAGCAGCAGGAGTGGTTTTCTGGAACCAGCTTCTTAAACAGCGCCTGCTGAAAAAAGATTTCTTATAATATCTGAGGGAGGAGGCATTATGAAATTACCGATACGTGTTTCTGAGGAGAGCAGGGAGCCTCTTTACCATCAAATTGAAACTCAACTTCAATCGTTAATTGTCAGTGGTAAATTGCCTCCAGGAACTCCTCTTCCATCGATTAGAGCCCTGGCCAGTGAACTTTCCTGCAGTGTCATCACAACAAGGAAAGCATATCAAAATCTTGAAGGCAGAGCCTTGATCAAAACCATACAGGGAAAAGGCACATTTGTAAAAGAAGTAGAGAAGCAAAGAAAAGAAGATACCAAACAGCAACTAATAGTATCTGCCTTTCTAAAGGCGGTTGAACAAGCTGACCAAGTAGGCTCTACTCAAGCTGAAATGAAAAGCCTTTTTAATCAAGCGCTTCTCCAATACTTTGATAATAAAATCAATAAGAGTAAAGGGGGAAAGGAAGATGAGTGATCATTTAGTGGTAGAGCTAAATAATGTAAAAAAATCATTTAAGAAATTCACCCTAGGACCAGTGAATTTAACTTTGGAAAAAGGGTTCTCACTTGGTATAGCAGGAGCTAATGGTTCTGGAAAAAGCACACTGTTTCGTCTCTTAGTGAATATTCTTCAGGCTGATGAAGGTACTATCCATTTTTTCGGGAAATTCGCTGCAGCAAGTGAAAGTCAACATAAACAAAACATAGGGTTTTCGGGAGAATTAGTAGAGGCGTTCTCTCACTTGACGATTAAAGAACTGGCTTCCTATATTTCTTATTGGTACCCACATTGGGATCATGAAAAGTACTCTTATTTCCTCCGCAGATATCTCATTGATGAAAAAGAAAAGTTTGGGAAATGCTCAAAAGGAACAAAGAAAAAGGTGGAATTTATTTTCAGTCTTTGCCATAACCCAGATTTGCTATTACTTGATGAGCCATCGGCAGGAGTGGATATCAGTTCACAAAAAAAGATGAAAGAAGACCTTGTCGCTTTTATGGAAGGTGAAGGAAAGTGTCTTGTAATAGCTACACATAATGTGGCTGAAATCGAATCCCTTTGTGACTTTATAGCAGTTCTTCATAATGGCAGTCTTCTTTATCACGACAACAAAGACAGCTTTTATGAAAATTGGGCATGGCTTTGGGTCGATAACGTGCCAGAGAGCATTCTAAAACACCCGAATACCCTCAAGATTACACACTCTTCCCCGATACAAATTCTTACAGACAATGTACAAGCAATTGAAAATGAGCTTATGCAAGAAAGTGCAACACCATCACAGATACAAAGGCTGTCCATTGAAGAGCTTATTGAATATTTTTCCGAGAATGAATGCACGAAGGAAACTAGCGAATAGAGAGTGCATTAATCTAAAACTTGCCCGTTATTCATGGTGTTTAATGACTGCAGATTATGGTTATATGATTTGTACAACTCCCTTAAAAAGAAAGGAGCCATGTTTCGTGCAGAGATATAATCTAGAGAACATCAAGGTGCAGGACGAACCAGAGTTAAAGTTTAGTTCAGCCCATGCAGTCGTTAGAGAATCAGGTGAGCATAAGTCCTGGGAAGTAGTTGTTAACTCTGAGTCCTCTGAGAGATTAGAGAAATTAAAGAACAACGATGAAAAAATTACAGTAGAAATGACCGAAGAAAATGGAAGAGTGTTACGAGGAGACTGTTATGTGACTGAGGCTTCAGAAGGGTCTGATGTTACCAGTTATTACCTTTCCGGTGAAGGGCAACTTCAAGGAGCATTATAAGAAGGAAAAAAGATGTCCCTTTAGGGGCATCTTTTTTTATAGAAAAGCAATTGTTTATTTTTGAATAATAAAGTCGCGAAGCGTCTTCGGGAGGGGGGGCCGAGTAAACCGAGACAACACCTGGGCGTGGCATAGAGACCGTGAATGAGAATGAAGCATGAATGGATGTTGTACTGTACCTTAGGTGCAAGCGAGCAACCTTTAACAAAATCAACAATGACTTTATGTGGAATGAGGAGCTGATGTATAAGTGAAAACTACACAAGTAATATCTTATATCCTTGAATAGTGATAGTATATTGTTGACTTGACTGTAAAATAAGCCGTTAAGGTTTTGGCGTATTAACAATTTTAAATTATTGTATTATACTAAAAATCGTAATCATTACGATTGTAGGATGCCAATTATACGAATTAAAACTACAACATAGGAGAAAAAGGGAATGGCACAGCGAGAAGCAGGGATACATAAGGAGGAGCAAAATGAGAAAATATTGTTTATTGCCGTTGGCTTTTTTAATTTTTATGAGCGGATGTGCAGCAAACGAAATTGAAGATCTGCCGCAAGGTCATGGAAAGGAACCAGACGATAAATCGATTACTTTGATGTTCAGCTTTGGTTCAGAAACTCTGGACCCTCATTTGGACTGGGTTCCTGTAAGAGCAGGAATCACAGAAACTCTGGTTAAAATTAACGAAGACCTTGAAATAGAACCATGGCTTGCGGAGTCATGGGAGCAAGTCGACGACAATACCTGGGAGTTTAAGATTAAAGAGGATATTACCTTTCATGATGGAGCCCAACTGGATGCTCAAGCCGCGGCTGATTCCTTAGAAAGAGCTTTTGAAGTTAATCCATCTATAGAAGCTGCGCTACATATTGAAGAAGTGGAAGCCACAGACCAAACATTGGTCATTCATACTAAGCAGCCCAACCCAATGCTTGTATCTGAATTAGTGAACCCGAATACTGCAATTACACAAGTGCAGACTGAGGAAGATATAAAAACCAGGCCGGTTGGCACGGGACCATTTAAAGTGAATGATTTTGAGCCTAATAATTCAGTTCATCTAATTCGTTTTCATGAGTACTGGGATGGAAAAGCCAAAGTGGAGGAAGCTTATTTTACTTTTAATGAAGATAATAATGTTAGAGGCATGTCTCTTCAAACAAATGAAGCAGATATCGCGTATCATCTATCACCTGAAAGCCTGGATCCTATTGAACAGGACGAAAATTTATCGGTCCATTCTGTTCCCAGTATGAGGACTCATTTTTTAATGTATCAATTTAACAATCCTTTGCTTCAAGACCAGACAGTGAGAGAAGCATTGGACTTGCTAATTGATAGAGAGAGTGCAGCTAATGACATTATGACCGGCCATGCGGATACTGCAAGCAGTCCATTTCATCCTTCCTATTCTTTCGGTGTGTATAATGAAACAGTTCACTCTTTAAACGATGCAGAGAGCTTATTACAAGATGACGGATGGCAACAAAATGAGGAAGGAATTCTGGAAAAAGAAGGACAGGTTCTTGACTTTACTTTAATTACCTATGGAGGGCGTCCGGAGCTTCCTCTAATTGCTCAGATCCTGCAAGGAGAAGCTTCAAAAATAGGGATTAATATTGAGATTCAAATGGTGGAAAATGTGGATGCCTACTTAGAAGAAAATGATGATTGGGACTTGGCGACTTATAGTAACCTTACAGCCCCGAGAGGCGATGGCGGGTACTTTTTAAATGCAGCCATGATGCCTGACGGAGCCTTAAATTCAGGAAATGTAGAGGAACAGGAGCTAATTGATTTGATAGAAGAGTTAAATAAGACTACTGATGAAGAGGCGAGGAAAAAGCTGGTCAAACAAGCTGTTTCTGTTATTGAAGCAAATACTCTTCAATCTTACATTATCCATCCAAATATTGTTGTCGGTGTAAATGATAGGGTGAAGAATTGGGAACCCGGCTCTGAAGAATATTATATGTTAAACAATGAGCTGGAAGTGGAATAAATGACGAGATTTATTGTCTCTCGCCTTTTACAAACAGGTTTGGTTCTCTTCATTTTGACTGTTATAACTTTTATCTTAATGAAACTGGCCCCGGGAGACCCAGTACGTTCCATCCTCAGAGTTGAGGAAGTCGCAATCACGCGAGAACAGGAGGAGGCGTTAAGAAATGAATTACTTCTTGACCAGCCCTTTTTACAGTATTTCGCCTGGCTGAAAGGGATTTTCCAGTTTGATCTTGGGACTTCCCATTCTTTGAATGTTCCGGTGGTAGAGGTATTGTTGGGAAGACTTCCCAATACCCTTTTATTAACTGCAGGCGGATTATTGGTCATGATGGTTATTGCATGCGTTTTAGGAGTAGGCTCTGCTTATTTCTATAACCGCCCTTTTGACCATATAAGCCGGATTTTCGCTTTATTAGGTGCTTCTCTTCCTTCTTTCTGGCTTGGACTCCTTTTAATACAATGGTTTTCGTTACATCTTGGCTGGCTGCCTTCATCAGGGAGCAGCAGCCTTTTGCACCTTATCCTGCCCTCTCTTACGTTAGGAATTGGAATGTCAGCTGTGTATGCACGGCTTTTGAGGTCAAGCTTAGTGGAGGAATACTCACAGCCTCATATCCAGGCTGCACGAGCTAAAGGCATGACGAAATGGACACTCTTAACCAGGCATTCTATGAAAGCTGCTGTAGTCCCTGTTTTATCAATGTTTGGGTTAAGTATAGGAAGCCTGCTTGGCGGCACAGTCGTAGTAGAGACAGTATTTTCATGGCCGGGGATTGGCAGCATGGTAATAGAAGCGATTTTAAGAAGAGATTACCCGCTGATTCAAGGATACATACTACTTACAGGTGTATTTGTCATAACGGCTAACTTTATTGCCGATATCATTATGTCTATGTTGGATCCGAGAATCAGGATGGGGGAGGAGAGCTTTAGAAAATGAAGGATAAAATCACCAAAGGAGTCCTCTTCCGGCTCGGAGTGTTTTTTTTAGCAGGATTAGGGGTGTTAATGATCATCGGTGTATTTGTTTTTACTAATGAATCCCTTCACCCTGATATGAGTCAACGATTTCTTGCGCCAAGCAGAGAATATCCTTTTGGAACCGATCATTTAGGAAGGTGTATTTTTTCTCGTATAGCTGAAGGCGGTTTGCTTACTCTTCAAGTAAGCACCTTAAGTTTGGCAGGAACTGTCTTCATTGGAGTACCGTTAGGGTTGATCAGTGCTTATGCCGGAGGGAAGATAGATACAGTTATTATGAGGATTGTTGACGGTTTTGCTATCCTGCCCGATTTTATATTAGCGATTGTGATTGCAGGATTGTTAGGACCCAGTTTACAAAATGTACTTATTGCCATTGTCGCAGTAAAGTGGGTTCAATACGCAAGGCTGACAAGAGGAACAATTCTTTCGGAAAAACAAAAGGAATATATTCTTGCGGCAAGATCCATAGGGTGCAGACATGTAAGAGTACTATGGAAACATCTTCTTCCTGCTGTTGTCCCGCAAACGATCACATTAGCTTCTTTAGATATGGGAAAGATTATTTTGATTATTGCATCGCTCTCTTATTTAGGTCTCGGTGCCCAGCCTCCTATTCCTGAATGGGGAGCCATGCTTAACGATGCACGCCCTTATTTTCAAACAGAACCTTTGTTGATGATCATTCCTGGCACAATGATTTTTTTAACAGTTTTAAGCTTTAATTTAATAGGAGACGGTCTTCGTGAATCGTTAAAAATTAATAGCCTTTGACGCGAGAGAAGGGGTAAATACTATGAGTGAAATTGCTTCTGGCAAGATATCTCATAAGCAATACATCATGCTGGCGCTGCCTTTAACGTTAGCTACCATTTCCACACCTCTTCTTGGCGCAGTTGATACGGCAGTGGTTGGCTATTTGGCTGATCCCTCCTACCTGGGGGGAGTAGCTGTTGGAACGCTTATCTTTAACACCTTATACTGGCTTTTCGGTTTTTTACGTGTAAGTACCTCTGGCTTTACTGCCCAGGCTGCTGGAGCCGGTAACAACAGGGATATCTCCTTACATTTCATAAGACCCGCCCTTTTGGCAGGAGCCATAGGTTTCCTGTTCATTCTGTTTCAGTGGCCGATTCGTGAAGGAGCAATGTTTTTCATTCAGCCGCCTGAAAGTGTTGCTGCCCAGGGAATAAGCTACTTTGACATTCGAATATGGGGCGCACCTTTTGCCTTACTGAACTTTGTCATACTAGGATGGCTGATTGGCCAATCCAAAGTGAAATTCACCCTTGGTTTGCAATTTGGCTGTAACCTGTTGAATATGATCCTGGATGTCCTTTTTGTTTATTCCTTTCAAATGGGTGCTGCCGGGGTGGGATTAGCAACCTTGCTGTCAGAGGTACTTGCTGTTGTGATTGGTTTGCTTTTTATCCTAAAGTACACCGGTCTTCATATTCGTCTTTTAAAAGATGTAGAAGCATTAAGTGTGAAACCAATGATGAAAATGTTAAAAGTAAATAAAGATTTATTTATTCGCACTGCCTGTCTCTTGACTGTGTTTGCTATATTTACATCAACAGGAGCTTCCATGGGCGAGAATGTCCTGGCAGCGAATGCCATTCTCTTTCAAATTCATTTAATAATGGCTTATTTTTTTGATGGGCTGGCGAACGCAAGCAGTATTCTGTCGGGAAAGGCAGTGGGAGCCAGGGACGAACAATTGTTTAACAAAACATTATACATGGGTTGTTTATGGTCAACCCTGCTTGCTGTTTTATTAACCATTGGAATGGCTGTAGGGGGCTCTTCAATTATTTCATTGTTTACAAACATATCAGAGGTACAAGAAATAGCAGTGTTATATGGCGGTTGGATCGTTTGGTTTCCTATTGCCTCATTTGCCAGCCTGCAATTGTACGGATTTTATATAGGGACGACGCAGGCAGCCCCCGTCCGAAATTCACTTATTATTTCTCTTATCGTGTTTCTGTCGTGTGTTTGGGTAACCGTTCCTTTGTGGGGGAATCATGGTTTATGGCTTTCGTTTCTTTTATTTACAGTCACTCGTTCAATGACGCTGTGGGTTTTTTTCCCGCAAATCAGACAGAGGGTTTTTAAAAAGAATCACCTAAGGTGCTTCACATAACATAAAATATTATAGATAGGTTACTTTAGTGAGAGCTCTACGCTCTCTTTTTTTTTGATTATTTTCCTCACTAAAGAAAGAACTATTCAATATTAGAGCGGACTGGACTGAAGAAAAGATTCTTGGATATTCCAATTGAAACTGACAAAAAATGAAACAATGACTGATTTTGTTGAATTCCGCAACCTGGTAAAATAGTATAATATACATGGACAACACTACGTTTTTAATAGGAGCTAAAATATGTTTCAAAATATAGAAGAATGTGTAAAAGACCTGGAAAAAAGCGGACAACTTGTAAGAATTAAAGAAGAAGTGGACCCCTACCTTGAAATGGCGGCTATCCATCTAAAGGTGCATGAAGCAGGGGGACCTGCTTTGTTGTTTGAAAACGTAAAAGGAACGAATTATCAGGCAGCCTCTAACTTATTTGGAACGGTGGAAAGAAGCAAGTTTATCTTTCGCGATACGCTGGAGGCTACACAAAACGTAATCGCAATGCGGAATGACCCTATGAATGTGTTGAAAAATCCATTCAAGCACATTGGCACAGGGCTGGCAGGCTCAAAAGCACTTCCGCAGAAAAGATCAAGCAAAAAGGGAATGGAGGAATTTGACGAAATCCAAATTTCAGATCTTCCGATGATTCATCACTGGCCAGACGACGGAGGGGCATTTGTCACTCTCCCACAAGTCTATAGTGAAGACCCTGAAAAACCAGGCATCATGAACGCTAACCTTGGGATGTACCGAGTACAGCTGAGCGGGAATGATTATGAAATGAATAAGGAAATTGGTCTTCATTACCAAATTCACCGTGGAATTGGTGTCCATCAGGAGAAAGCGAACAGACTGGGTGTTCCGTTAAAAGTCAGCATCTTTATTGGCGGCCCGCCTGCCCACACCTTATCATCCGTCATGCCTCTTCCTGAAGGGCTGAGTGAAATGACGTTTGCAGGCCTTCTTTCTGGTCGGAGATTTCGATACAGCTATGTTGATGGGTATTGCATCAGCCATGATGCTGACTTTGTTATCACCGGGGAAATTCACCCGGAAGACACAAAGCCTGAGGGGCCATTTGGAGACCATTTAGGTTACTATAGCCTCGTGCATCCTTTTCCAGTCATGAAGGTACACAAGGTATACGCAAAGAAAAAAGCGGTATGGCCATTTACAGTCGTAGGCCGACCGCCCCAGGAAGATACTGCATTTGGCGATTTAATTCATGAATTGACTGGCGAAGCTGTGACACAGGAGATTCCTGGTGTAAAGGAGGTTCATGCGGTAGATGCTGCAGGCGTTCATCCTTTATTATTTGCTGTCGGCAGTGAACGGTACACTCCTTACCAAAAAGTGAAACAGCCAGCAGAACTTCTTACGATTGCTAACCGCATTCTAGGCACAGGACAGCTCAGTCTGGCCAAGTATTTATTTATCAGTGGCGATGAAAAAAGAGAATTAGAAACTCGCAGAGAATCAGAGTTTCTTGCCTATATGTTAGAAAGAATTGACTTGCAAAGAGACCTTCATTTTCAAACCAACACAACAATTGACACCCTCGACTATTCAGGTACTGGTCTGAATACAGGAAGCAAGGTGGTGATTGCTGCCTATGGCGACAAGAAAAGAGACTTGTGTACACAAGTCCCTCAACCGCTGAAGGAGACTAAGGGATTTGTAAATCCTTTATTGGTTATGCCTGGAGTCGTAGCCATTCAGGGTCCTGCTTTTTCAAGTTATGAAACTGCAGAAAAGGAAATGCAACAGTTTACTGCAGCGATTGAAAAGCATGATTCGGTTCTTACTTCACCTATGATCATCGTGTGTGATGACAGTGAATTTGTCAGCCATACGATTAGTAATTTCTTATGGGTAACGTTTACAAGGAGCAATCCTTCTCATGATATTTATGGGACAAACAGCACTTATAAACATAAGCATTGGGGATGCGACAGCATGATCATCGATGCTCGCCGCAAGCCTCATCACGCTCCACCTCTTATTCCTGATCCCTCAGTGGAGCAAAGGATCCAGAGGTTTTTTGAAAAGGGTGCCAGCTTAGAGAAAGTAAAGGTGGATTGACTACGATCTCCTTCACCGGTGCAACAGGAGGAGTTTGTACTGCCAGGTTACATGCCGTCATGTAAGGGTGCCTCCGATTTCCTGGACCCCTTTTGCGTGTTTTTCTGGACGATGAAGGTCGCGAGCCCTCTCATGGGCTGCGGTCTTCTTTAAGTTCTGTGGGAAATCTCCCAATTTGCGACTATAACCTGCAGAAAAAATCATGGGCAGCGTTCATAGAGAATAGTTTACACCCGCAAGCTTTTGAACAGGGAGTCCTTGTTTTTTGGCGGTTAGTTCTAACACCTCATAAAGACCGGAGAAAAGGAGTGATAGTATGCCGAAAGTATTTAAAGTACCCTACAAAGGGCACGAAGTGAAAGTGGAAAATAGGTGGTTTGCTGGAGAAAAGCTATATATTAATGGTCAGCTTCAAGACGAAAATGTTGGTTTGGCGTTAAGGGCGACATTGAGAGGAAAAATACCTTCTGAAGGTGGGAATGGTGAGGAGATTAAAGTTGTGCTTGGAGGTATTATGAAAATCAAGTGCCGGATTTTTGCTGATCATGTGTTGATATACCCCTCACAGCATTTTACGACTGACAGGTAAATGAAGGAGGGAAAGTCGTCCCGCAAGAGCTCTAAGGGGGGATAGATTGAGTAATAAATATTACGTGTTTTATTTTCTACTCATAGGAATTATTGCTGTTTTTACAGGAGAAATTGTAACATTTTTAATGCTTGGGTTTATTCTACTGGCTTTACAAAATATAAATTCGACCTTAATCAAAATACATAGAACATTAAATGAGACAACCAATAAATAGGGTTACATAGATCTATTGGTGCTTTGCCAAAATGAATTCTGGGTATGTATAAAAAAGCAGGTATTAAGTGGGAGCAACTTCTTCCGGGAGGGAGGTACTTATGAAAGACAACTCTTCTATAGAGACGGACCGGCAACAAAGAGAAGAAACTGAAGAAGAGACCAAACGTTTAGGGCTTGTGTCGTCTCCCGAGCTTCCAGAGGAAATTGCGAATTCAGTGTCTGAGGATTTGCCGGACCTTCTCTCGCGATATGTGGATGATCGAGTTTCCTGGGAGGTTAAAGTGGTAGCGGATCCTTTAACAGGAGTGGCAGGTGATTCGCTGAAAATCCTGGATGAAACAGAACGCTGCAAACAAGAGGAAGGATGGGAGTATGCTGTTTGTATTACAGATCTCCCTATTTTTCATAATAGGCGTCTCGTCGTAGCAGATGCGAGTGTAAAGCGTAATGTAGCAATGATTTCTCTTCCTTCTCTTGGAGCAACGCCAATGAAAAGAAGAGTCCGTGAAGCGATTATCCAGCTTGCCAATGAAATGTACCATGGCAGCTCTGAACAGGCTCGCAGTAGCCAAGAAAAGCAGACAAAAAAGAGAGACAGTGAGGATGACAGTCAGAATATACGGGGACAGGGTGCTAAACAACTGATGGGACAGCGTCTGGCCGAGCGGTTGTCACCGATTAAGAGAAAAACATATGACGAAGACTCAGAATTTGATGTACGCTTTCTCGTAGACTCAAAGATCAGCGGGAGCATCAGAATGACTTCAGGAATGGTTCTTGCAAACAGGCCCTGGACCATCTTTCCATCCTTTAAAAGAGTTGTGGCAGGAGCTTTTGCCACAGGAGCCTACGGGCTGATCTTTCCTACCTTGTGGCTTCTTAGCGGTGCATACGGGACTCCCAGATTTATGATTCTTATGATTACTGCAATGAGTGCTATGGTTATTTGGATCATTGTCGCTCATCATCTCTGGGAAACGGTTAAAGAGGGAAGTTCTCGATATCTGGTAAGGTTATATAACGTTGCAACGGCACTTACTCTTATTGTAGGGGTTCTATTTTATTACTCCGTCCTTTTTCTTCTCTTTTTAATAGCCGTATCGATATTTGTGCCGGCAGGATTGCTTGAATCTGAGCTAGGTCATGAGGTATCTTTTGCTGACTATGTTTCCTTGGCCTGGCTGACAACATCGATTGCTACAGTAGTAGGGGCAGTTGGAGCGGGCCTTGAAAGTGAAGAAACAGTGCTCAAAACCACTTATGGATACCGACAGAGAAGAAGAAAAGAATGGCAGAAACAACAAGAAAAAGAAGCAAATAATAATACCAGCAGTGAGTAGTAAACTGCTGGTATTTTTTATATATGATCACTTGTATTTTTAGATAAATTGAATGGTTTCATGACAGATGAAGGGTGAATGCAGTCATGACAAGAGAGTCTTTCTTTTTATTTTACATCATATAGAAACCATCTCACTCGTTAGTCGTATAACATATGAACAGGGGGTTACATAGAGTATGATTGCTTCGCTTATTATTATTGGAGTGTTTATTGTGCTTGGGATTATTCTGTTGAATGGCAAAGGTTCCTTCCTGATTGCTGGTTTTAATACGTTGCCCAAGGAAGAAAAGGAAAAATATGATACGACGGCTTTGTGCAAATTTATGGGGAAAATGATGCTTGCGCTTTCATTTAGCATGTCTCTTTGGGTTTTCAGTGAAGCATTAAAGGTAAGATGGTTATTTATTATTGGTGTTGTTCTCTTTATCAGTCTCGTTTTCTTTACCCTTTTTTACGTTAATACAGGTGACAGGTTCAAGAAAGAGAACCATTGATAAAGTAAAAAAGATGCAAAGGAAAAGGTGAAAAGTAAAATGAAGGTATCTGACCGTTGGGGTCCGAAACAAAAATAAAGTCTGTTAATGTAAGGGAAGTAACAGTAAGAGGAAAATACATAGTAAGTGGATCACCATCAAGTACCAAAACTCTAAGAAAATTTTCTCTGAATTAATTAAATGAAAAGGGAAAGAGAAAGAGGGGAAGAACAAGTGAACGTAGATGAAATGAAAATCAAAATGTCTGTAGAGGGAAAGAACGGGATTTCTTTTTTGTTTTCTGGCTTAGGGGTATGGGCTGCCATAACCCTCATATTTGTACTGCCCCTGGATTTATATCACAAAAATATTTTAATGCTGTTGTCTACTGGATTGATGTTTCCCCTATCTATAGCTATCTCAAAAGGATTAAAAGCAGATTGGAAGTTTCTAAATAACCCGTTAGGTGATCTGGGAGTTTATTTCAATGTAGGACAATTTCTTTATTTTCCTATCATTTTCTGGGCTTTTGCACATAACCCTTCTATGATGGTTACCTTTTTTGCAGTTATTACAGGCGCACACTTTTTCCCCTATGGCTGGTTATATGATTCCAAACCTTTCTATGTTCTATCACCAATCATGTCAATTACGCCAATAGTTATTGGATGGAATATAAATGAAGGAGTTTTATGGTATGTTCCTTTGACATTTGCCATTCTATTAGCTTTACTTATTTTCCTGCTTATTAAGGATTACAAGAAAAAAGAGCTGCTCCTTCAGAAAGAACCTTCCATTTAGATGGGTACTCCTGCAAAGCTATACTTTTGTTCAGAGTTCCTTTATTATTATAATAGTGAAAATAGTCTGATTGTCGTCCATTTTATTAAAGTGGACGTTTTTTGAGAAAAAATCTCAAAATTTGTATTTTCATATTCCAACTGTTCTTTAAAGTGAACCACCAAGATTAGGAGGATTTATCATTGCATTTAAAGGAAGTGCCAACGGAAGTACTGCTTGCTGCCTATCGTTCTGCTCAGCATTACGAATTAGATGAGGATTTTTTGGATATTTTAAAAAGCCATATTAGAGAAAGAGAAGCAGAGGCAGTCATTGACATGGAAGAAGAGATGAGTTTGCGGTAACTACATAAATATTTACTGAGAAAAGTGTTTTTGTTCACTCAAAAACGCTTTTTTTGCATTGTCATTTCCTGTAAGAAAAGCATGGTATACATATGCAACTTGTTTATTTCAACAAATCAAAGGTTAGAGGGGAGGGAAATACTCCTCAATTGTGGTGCTGCTTGGAGGAGATACCTAAGCAGATATAGTATGACTTCGAAGCGATAGAAAATCATCACGCTGGAGATATAGGAAAATATTTTTTATTTTCTCTCAATGTTGTTTATAATATTAGCTTTAGTGAAAAGTTACATAGAAAGGTTAAAAGCCACGTCTAATAAGTTGGAGTGAAATTAATTGAGTATGGAAAATAAGATTGCGGGTTACGTAGGCAGGATGATTAGAAACCATTTTGGAAAGGGACCTAAATCAGTCTATGTTACAATTTCTTATCCCTACATCACTATATATTTAGAAGACTTCCTTGGCCAAATGGAAAATGTTTTACTCAGGAAAAACGATCAAATGACCGTTTTACACATTCGGGAAAAGTTGATGGCCGCACTCTTACCCGAAATTAAGACATTTGTCTATGGGATTACTGATCTTGAAGTTTATGACTTTTATTATGATTGGAATCTGGATAATAGAACAGGAATGTTCATGGGAACGTTGGCAAAAAACGAAGAAGCGGAAAGCATCAGTCAAGACTTTCATAAAAAAGAGTTACTGGAACAAGAAGTGATAGCTGTGAGTAATGAAGTACAGAAAGCCCCTGAGAGAATATATTCAGCGCAAGTCAACGACCTTTCATTTCTGGTGATAAGGGAAGGTATTTTACTCCCTATTGAAAAAGAAATGATCTTCTTAGGGTTTGGAGAGGATTTAAAGGTAGCAAAACGAAGATTGGAAAAAAGAAACCTTCACGAAGGACGCCGCTTTGAAAAAATATTAAATAAAAAAATTAGTGATATATTTGTGGACTGGGAAACAGAACTGGATAAAAGCATAACTACATTCATTATTGATTCTAAACAATAACATGTCGCGAGGAGCAGCTAAACCAAAGAAAATCCTTCTTTGGTTTTTTTTGCTCCAACCCCTTTATTAGAGTGCTATAAACCTTTGAGCTGGTAAATGATTTTTAGCGTAGAGATGAGTATAAAATAATCCCGGGTTGTGCGCTGGCAAAACTTAATTTCTTGTCGAAATGACCCAACAGATTGAAGTCTGACTACGATCAGCGCCGTAAAAAGGTGAGGACGGCTTATTTCCAGGTTCAAAAATGAATACAAGCCACTGAGTTAACATAAATGACAAATTTTCAACTTGCACAAAAGAGAAGTGTAGCGTATAAAGAATAATAGATTAATGAAAATGTTTGAAATTTAGTTTAATCTAGATCTATTTTTTCTTAGTAAATTGTTGGAATTTTTAAACGTGTTCCTTGGATGTTGTCGAATAAATCAGTTAAAACAGGGTTTGATTAATTATTGTTTACTGAAAATTAAACATATATTTATAAAACCAATTGAATTTATAGGAATAATAGAGATATAATAAGAAATAATCATTTCTTCTTTGTTTAGAAAAAGAGGATTATGTCGAACTCAGTCATTTTACATACAATGACACATAATAAGTTAATTCCTTTGTGAGGTGGGTTTTGTTGCAATTTCAGGTAATGAACAGTCCGTTTACTCAGGAGCAGGCAGAGCTCCTCAATCGTTTACTGCCATCATTAACAGAAGCTCAAAAGGTGTGGCTGAGCGGGTATTTAACAGCCACTAGTCAGTCAGCAGCGACAGCTGAAGCACCAGAGGCGCCGGCACCACTGGCTCCAGAGGCGTCCCAGGCTGTCAGTGAAGCACCGCCAATTTCTAAAGAAGTGACTATTCTTTACGGCTCTCAAACCGGGAATGCTCAAAGCTTGGCGGAAAATGCCGGAAAAACACTTGAAGGTAAAGGTTTTGAAGTAACTGTCTCTTCCATGAGCGACTTTAAACCGAAGAATCTAAAGAAGGTTGAAAACCTTCTTATCATAGTAAGTACACACGGAGAAGGCGAGCCGCCGGATAATGCAATTTCATTTCATGAGTTTCTTCATGGACGCCGTGCTCCGAAGCTTGACGACTTGAGATTTTCAGTACTGGCCCTTGGAGATACGTCATACGAATTTTTCTGTCAGACAGGAAAAGAGTTTGATCAGCGTCTTCAGGACCTTGGCGGCACACGTCTATATGACCGAGTGGATTGCGACCTTGACTTTGATGAACCGGCTGCTGAGTGGCTCGAAGGAGTCATTGCAGGTTTAAATCAAGGACAGGGCGGCAGCATTGAAGCTACTCCTTCCGCAACAGTTGCAGCACCGCAGGCTGTTGAAACGAATTACTCCAGGTCAAATCCGTTTCAGGCAGAAGTGCTGGAAAACATTAATTTAAATGGCCGCGGTTCTAATAAAGAAACAAGACATCTGGAATTGTCTCTTGAAGGCTCTGGGCTTGTTTACGAACCAGGAGACAGCCTAGGGGTATATCCTGTAAATGATCCTGCTCTTGTTAGTGAGCTTTTGGAAGAACTGAAATGGAATCCTGACGAGACAGTGGAAGTAAAAGGGGAAAATCTAACGCTCAAAGAAGCCCTTACTAAGAACTTTGAAATTACAGTGTTGTCAAAGCCGCTTCTTGAAAAAGCAACTGGCTTTTCTGATAATGAGAACTTGAATGAGCTTTTAGCTCCTGGAAATGAAGACAAAGCAAAAGAATATATTAACGGACGCGACTTAATAGACTTAGTCCGTGACTTTGGACCATGGAATGCATCTCCTCAAGAGTTTGTATCGATCTTACGGAAAATTCCAGCCCGTTTGTACTCTATTTCAAGCAGCTTGAACGCATACCCAGATGAAGTGCATCTGACAATTGGCGCTGTTCGTTATGAAGCCCACGGGCGTGAGAGAAACGGCGTATGCTCTATTTTATGCTCCGAGCGTCTCCAGCCGGGAGACACTGTTCCGGTTTACGTTCAGAATAACCAAAACTTCAAGCTGCCAGAGAACCCGGAAACGCCTATCATTATGGTGGGACCAGGGACAGGCATTGCTCCTTTCCGCTCCTTTATGCAGGAAAGAGAAGAAATCGGTGCGGAAGGAAAGTCCTGGGTATTCTTTGGAGAACAGCACTTTGTTACGGATTTCCTTTATCAGACTGAATGGCAAAATTGGCTGAGTGAGGGAGTATTAACAAAGATGGATGTAGCATTTTCACGGGATACCGATGAAAAAGTATACGTTCAACACCGGATGCTTGAAAACAGCAAAGAATTGTTCCAATGGCTTCAAGAAGGGGCAGTGTTCTATGTGTGCGGAGATGAGAAAAAGATGGCTCACGACGTCCATAGTACACTCATTGAAATCATTGAAAAAGAAGGCGGTATGAGCCGTGAAAAAGCGGAAGAGTACCTGGCCGATATGCAGCAGCAAAAACGTTATCAACGAGATGTATATTGATTTGGGATTGAAGGGAGTAATATCAACATGGTGAACGATAGATTAAAAGCACCAGACGGACCGCCAAGTGATGTGGAACGTATTAAGGAAGAAAGCAACTATTTACGCGGAACATTAAAAGAGACAATGCTGGATCGCATAAGTGCAGGGATTTCAGATGATGATAATCGTTTAATGAAGTTTCACGGGAGCTACCTGCAAGACGACAGAGACTTAAGAAATGAGCGGCAGAAACAAAAGCTTGAACCAGCATATCAATTTATGCTTCGGGTAAGAACTCCTGGGGGAGTCTCTACACCAAACCAGTGGCTGGTTATGGATGAGCTGGCTCAGAAATACGGGAACGGTACATTGAAGCTTACGACTCGCCAGGCGTTTCAAATGCACGGTATTTTAAAGTGGAACATGAAAAATACGATTCAGGGCATCCATAATTCATTACTGGATACCATTGCAGCCTGTGGTGATGTAAATCGTAATGTGATGTGTAACCCTAACCCCTATCAATCTGAAATTCATTCAGAGGTCTTTGAATGGTCCAAAAAGCTGAGTGATGATTTATTGCCGCGAACGCGAGCGTATCATGAGTTGTGGCTGGACGAAGAAATGGTAGCCGGCACACCAGACGTAGAGGAAGAAACAGAGCCAATGTATGGTCCTTTGTATTTGCCAAGGAAATTCAAAATTGGTGTAGCTGTACCTCCTTCTAACGATGTTGATATCTTTTCTCAAGATTTAGGCTACATTGCAATCGTAGAAGATGGAAAGCTGATTGGATTTAATGTAGCAATTGGCGGAGGCCTTGGGATGACTCATGGCGATACAGAAACTTATCCCCAGGTTGCTAAAGTGATTGGCTTTTGTACACCTGAGCAGATTTACGATGTAGCAGAAAAGATTATTACCATTCAGCGTGATTATGGTAATCGTTCCGTCCGTAAGAATGCACGTTTTAAATACACGGTTGACCGTCTTGGTCTTGATACTGTAGTGGAAGAGCTTGAAAATCGTCTTGGATGGAGCCTGGAAGAGGCAAAGCCTTATTCCTTTGACCATAACGGAGATCGTTACGGCTGGGTGAAGGGTATCAGAGGAAGATGGCACTTCACGTTGTATGTAGAAGGCGGGCGTATCGCTGATTATGAAGATTACAAACTGATGACCGGTCTGCGTGAAATTGCGAAAGTCCACAGAGGCGATTTCCGCCTTACGGCTAACCAGAATCTTGTCATTGCGGACGTCTCCAGCCAGAAAAAGAAAGAAATTAATGAGTTGATTGAGCAATATGGTTTAACAGAAGGAAAGCATTATACTGCACTCCGTCGAAGTTCAATGGCGTGTGTAGCCATGCCGACCTGTGGATTGGCTATGGCTGAGGCAGAGCGTTACTTACCTTCTATGATCGATAAAATTGATGAAATCGTGGATGAAAATGGTCTTCGTGATGAAGAGATCACCATCCGGATGACCGGCTGTCCAAACAGCTGCGGCCGTCCTACCCTTGCAGAAATAGGATTTATCGGTAAGGCACCAGGAAAGTACAATATGTACCTAGGTGCAGCCTTTGACGGCAGCCGCTTAAACAAAATGTACCGGGAAAATATCGGGGAAGAAGAAATTCTAAGTGAGTTGAGAGTACTTCTTTCAAGGTATGCTAAAGAACGCAGTGAAGGCGAGCATTTTGGTGATTTTGTGATTAGAGCAGGCGTTATTGAAGCAGTGACCGATGGCACGAACTTTCATGCTTAATTAGAATTAATCAAGGTCCCTTATTCTCTATACAAAAGAGTATAAGGGACCTTTTTTGTAAAGGAAGATGGTATTTATTAATAGTACTTTTCCTCAATTATCGTCTTCCTTTCTCTGATAAGACCGTAAGCAAGCATACCAAAGCCTGTGATAACGAGCAGAAGTTCAATAATAAAAGCTTCCGGGCCATATGTAAGACGATGAAGATGAAATATCCAATGTATGACGATAATATCAAACGTCGCAAAAAAGCCTGAGGCAATGAGGACACCATGGAAAAAAGAAGGCGGAAAGAAACGCCAGGAGATAAAATAAAAAAGCAATGTGACTGCTCCGGCAAAAGCCAAAACCCCCAGCCTTTCTCCCGTCGTTTGGGCAGGAAACCCAAAAGCTTGAGCCTGATATTGATGAAACAGCAAGTCTACATAAAAAACACCAAAGAAGTAACTGATGAAGCGAGTCAACATGGTACCTCCTTTCTCTTGTTACTATTTACCTGTGCTTACATTTAATTTTCACATCCCCGTTATATCTTTTCTTTATTTTTTCCGGCACTCCTTCATGCATTTCGATCACTTAGCTGAATATGGATTGATCCTCTGGCAGGAACATGAAATAATGTTTTGAACAAAAGAAGAAATACTATTTGATAACCTGATAACAGGCTTTGTCCGGCAGTGAAATACAACGATGATAAATGTCTACGCGTGGTATATACTGGACGACATTTACAATCTTCATGACACCAAAAAGGCTGCCCCGTTAATGGGACAGCCGCAGAAGACACTAATCTATTTTTACTAATTCTACAGGTCCGTGGTCATCACAGTGGTAGCCATGTACATGGTGCAGACGTCCATTGACAATAAAGTCATAGTGATCGCCATGAGGAACAACCTCGTGACCGCAGTCATCATTGTGAGTACATCCGCAGTTCATGGGGGCACATTCGTCAGGGTTACTTTCTGTTACTGAAATTTTACATTCGTCCCAGTGGCCGTTGTGCTCGCGGTGAAGGTGACCGTCATGAACATAATCAATATGGTCACCATGTTTAATTTTAGTGTGCCCGCAAGACAAGCTGTGCTCGTGGGAATGTTTTTCATGAACAGAGTGATCGTGCGCCATTCCTATTACCTCCTTTTTATTATTATTTCACCTTTTTAAACTCATTATCCGAAACAGACGAACATAAAACTTTAGATTGGGAAAAGAGAAGATGGACAAGGCAAGGAATCAATGATACGATTTACTAAAATTATACATGCAATGGAAATAGGTGCAAGGCAAATACTGCCTGCTTAATAGGGAAGTCCGGTGAAACTCCGGCACGGACCCGCCACTGTAAGGGGGCCAATGTAATGATTGGCTTTCTCGAGTAATCTCACTGGGTAACACCCGGGAAGGGACGAGAGGATAACCCCCAAGTCAGGAGACCTGCCTATTTCAACATCACTGTTGACCTACGGGAATTAGGGAGGTGGTTAGATGCTGCACTAAAGTGTGCCTTCACTTGAATATAACCTTAATAGGCGTGACAAGACTTCCAGATATATTTGATGAGAAGTAAGCGTTTCTAACCCGATCCCCGGGGTAGAAACGCTTATTTTTTTGGTAAAGGAGTGGTTGCAGTTAATGTAAAAAGTACACAAGTAACACGCTTTGGTATGAAGAGGAAAGAAATCTTTACAAAAAGAGGAAGTGTCCTTATAATTCAAAATATAAATCGTAATAATTACTATTTGCGATTACTGAGGAGGAGAAATAAAATGAATTGGAGCAAAACATATCCGTTGTCTTTTTTACTGATCGGAACTCTTATTATGGCAGCATGTGGAGCAGAGGGGGATACTGAAACCGGAGCTGCTGAAGCGGAGGCTGATTCTTTGTCCCAGGATGAAGCAGTGGTCATTGAGAACAATGGGGAAGAACTTACATTTGAAGAAGCACCCCAGCGTGCAGTGACATTAAACCAGCACGTAACAGAAGTTATGCTCGCTCTAGGGCTTGAAGACCATATGGCAGGGACTGCATATTTAGATGACGGCATACATCCTGAATACCAGGATGCCTATGAGAGTGTACCTGTTTTGGCAGATCAATACCCTTCCCAGGAGCCTTTTTTAAATGTTGAACCTGATTTTGCTTACGCAGGATGGGAAAGTGCTTTTACAGAGGACAATATAGGAACCTTTACTCAGCTCCTTGAGTACGGGATCACCCCTTATCTTCATGAGTCTTCTTCAATGATTGGCCCGACGCTTGATGATGTATATCAGGATATTACTAATATAGGCCAGATATTTAGAGTGGAAGAAAGAGCTGAGGAATTAATCTCTGCTATGGATCAGCGGATTGCTGACGTTCAATCGCAAATAGACCCGGATACAGATGATCCCTTTAAGGTATTTGTATATGATAGCGGGGAACAAGAGCCAATGACTGGCAGTCAATTTTTTATGACAAACTTAATTGAAATGGCAGGCGGTACTAACATATTCTCTGATGCTTTGGACCAAAACTGGGGGAACGTAAGCTGGGAAGCGGTGATTGAGGAGGACCCTGAATGGATCGTTATTGTTGATTACGGGGAAACAACAGCAGAGCAGAAAAAAGAATTTTTGTTATCATATGATGCCTTGGAAAGTGTGACAGCAATACAAGAAGAGAATTTTGTAGTTGTTCCCTTATCCGCTGCTGCTGAAGGAGTCAGAGCTCCTGAAGCGTTTGAGTTGATGGCAGAAGGATTTTACCCGGATATAGCTAACGAAAATTAGGGGACTTCTTATGAGCGGTATAGCAAAAACTTATGAGACCACCCCTTTATCAGGGAAAGATAAAATGGAGGAGAAACAGCTAAAAAGGAATAAAGTTACCTACATGCTTTGGCTCAGCGGTCTTCTAGGATTACTGTTGATATCGATAACTGCAGGGGTAATGCTGGGACCAGTTGCTATTTCCCCTGAAGCAGTATGGGGAATCATTGTTTCGAAGGTTCCGTTTGTGAATGCGTGGATCACAGCTGAGTGGACTCCTGCTCATGAACACATCGTTTGGGATATCCGCTTGCCCAGAGTGCTTTTGGGCGCTGTGGTAGGAGCAGGACTCTCAATTGTAGGTGTGGCTATCCAGGCCCTGGTTCGAAACTCCCTGGCCGATCCTTTTATTCTCGGTGTGTCTTCAGGTGCTTCTGTTGGAGCTACCTTGGTGATTCTGTTTGGAGCTTTCAGTGTATTTGGCCAATATGCTCTTTCACTTGCTGCGTTTTTAGGAGCATTAGTTTCCATTGTTCTGGTTTTTATGTTAGCGCAAGTAAATAAACGAATTTCTACTGCGAGGCTCCTTCTAGCCGGCATAGCCATTTCTATGATATTGAGTGCAGTGACGAGCTTCATTGTTATTTCTGCGCCTAGAGAAGAAGGAATTCGAAACGCTCTTTACTGGTTGATGGGCAGTTTAGCCGGAGGAACCTGGGGGAACCTGTCGATTCCCTTAGCTTCTCTTGTTATTGTGTTTCTTTTTCTTTGGTTTCAATCACGTTCATTAAATCTTCTCCTTATGGGAGAGGAGACGGCAGCTACGTTAGGGATGAATATTGATCAATTCCGAAAGATCCTTTTAGTTATTACTGCTCTTCTTACTGGGGTTTTGGTAGCCGTCAGTGGAGCCATTGGCTTTGTAGGGTTAATGATTCCCCATATTGTGAGGCTGCTTATCGGCTCAGACCATAAAAGGGTGCTGCCGGTCAGTGCTTTGCTTGGAGCTGTATTTCTAATATGGGCTGATATTGGAGCAAGGCTGATTGCTGCACCTGAGGAAATGCCTATAGGTATTCTAACCGCCTTATGCGGAGGACCGTTTTTTATTTGGCTCTTGCGAAGAAGTACATACTCGTTTGGGAGTGAATCATAATGCATGTAAAAGTAGAAGATCTTTCAAAAGATTTATCAGGTGAAAAAATACTGCAAAATATTAATTTACATGTAGATACAAATGAATTTGTCGGGATTGTGGGACCTAACGGCAGCGGGAAATCTACGATGTTAAAAAGCATTTATCGCCACCTTAAGCCTGACTTTGGCATTGTGGAAGTAAACGGTGAAAATATATATAATTGGACGGCTAAAAAAACGGCGAAACATATGGCCGTTGTCAGCCAGGAGTCAAGTGTTCCGTTTGATTTTTCGGTAAAAGAAATGGTACTTATGGGCAGATCCCCTCACAAACGTTTTCTGGACAGAGATAACATAGAGGATGAAAAAATTGCAGAAAAAGCATTATCAGAAGTGGGGATGCTTTCGTTTTCCAGAAGAAGCTTCGCCTCGTTATCAGGTGGGGAAAAACAAAGGGTTATAATAGCCAGAGCGTTAACACAAGAGGCTGATGTCCTTGTTTTGGATGAGCCGACGAATCATCTCGATATCCAGCACCAGCTCCAAATATTAGATCTGGTTAAGCGTTTAAAGCAGACGGTAATAGGAGCTTTACATGACTTAAACCTGGCTGCAGCATACTGCGATAAGATCTACGTGCTTAACCATGGGGAGATCTATGCATCAGGAACCCCACAGGATGTATTAACCACTGAGCTAATGAGAAAAATTTTCGGCGTTGAAACTGTAGTAATGGAGCACCCCATAACCAAGAAACTTGCTATTACTTATTTATCTGAAGGGATGCATTCTTAACAAAGGGGGCAATTTATTTATGGCGACTTGGAATTTATCAGAAACTTCCCACCACATTCTGATTTGTAACGGGGGAAGCTGTATGAAGCAGGGTGGAGAAGAAGTTACTTTAGCAATCAGGGAAGCAATTAAGGACCTTGGAATAGACGACATGGTTCATACGACAAGAACACGGTGTAATGGAAGATGTGAGGACGCTTGTGTGGTCATTGTTTACCCAGAAGGTATATGGTATCAAGGTATTAGTAGACAAACAGGAAAAGAAATTATAACAAAGCATATACAGGAAAAAACGATTTTGGAAGACTCATTAGCTTATCAATATAGTGATGGTGGTTTCTTGCGGCAGCAAGAAGCACCAGCAGGGATATACAAAAGAGATATAAGATGAAAAGGCTACCTGTAAATATACAGGTGAACCGTTTTCTTCTGTCCGTATTGTGGCTAGAGAAGCAGATTTTATGAGAGCTTATAAAGGATTTGCATCTTGGGAAGACGGACAGGAGTTTGTTTAAAATAATAACGGCTCAAAGTCGTTTTTTTCACTTTTATAGAAAAGGAATAAGTAACGGGGAACGCCACTCATAATAAACTTGTAAGAAGCCTTTCTTTATATCGTGAATTTGGGTCTCGTAACAATATGGTCCTCCCTTTTGGTAAAAGGGAGGCTTTTTTTGAAAGCATATTTAGTTACGTTAGGAGCTCTGATGCTCTGCTTTACCTGTTTTTTCAGGAGCAAAAGAGCCGGTTGCAAAGGTCAGGAGAAATCCCCCAAAAAGCAGTGTGCCTAATACAAGGATGGATGGCAGGTATCCAGCGGTCTTCAAGAGATATGCTGAAAGGATGGGCCCCAGGCTTGCCCCAAGGAAAAGGACGAAGGCATTAAAAGATATCGCGCTGCCTTTTGCCGGGCCAGCAAGTTGGCTAATCAGAGAAATCACCACAGGGGTGACAATGGCAATGCCGGCTGTAAACGCCACGCTCGTTATAATAATCAGCGGAAGAGACGGACTGACACTCAAAGCCAGCAGTCCAGCGGAAGCAAGTCCTAAACCAGCTCTAAGAACAGTAAGAACCCCAATATTCTGGGCGATTCGCCCGGCAAATGGAGCAAGAAGCATGCCCAGGATTCCAGCTGCCCGTATGGATAAAATCTGCTGATCAGATAAACTGAATTCTGACCTTAAGTAGGTTCCCAGCACAGAGTACATACCGATAAGAGAAAGGAGGAGCATGAAAGTAATAGAGAAAGCGCTTATGAACTGTTTATGTTTTATAAATGTAAACATATACTTATATGTTGCTAGTATACTTTCTTCTTTTCTTTCAGTAATGTCTTTAGGCAGGAGTGTGATAACGAGTATAGTGCTTATGAAATAAATTCCACCAAGAATGAAAAAAATTGAGTGCCAGCCGTAATATTCATTTATCACTCCGCTTACTACCTGACCGATGATTCCGGCCATTAGAAGCCCGGAGCTTATATATCCTACAGTAGTCAGCCTCTTTTGCGGCGGGAACATTTCATCAGCGTAAACTAAAGAAATTGGAGCAAAAGCTGCAGCTGCTAGTCCTTGAATGCCCCTTAACAAGACCAACACATAAAAGCTCTCTATAAAGCCTAAGGTAATAGTGACTGCTGTTAATATACTAATGCTTGAGACCAAAAAAACCTTTCTGCCGTAGCGATCGGACAAAGGGCCGTAAAGAAGGCATCCAATGGCATAGCAAAGAGAAAAAGAACTGCCGATCCAGGCAGCCTGAGTCAAGCTTACACCAAAGGTATGAGACAGGTCATGTTCTAAAGGGATCGTTAGATACATGCTCGATAAGATAACCAGGCCGCACCAGAACAATATAAAAGTGGAAATGAATTGTTTGGAAGATTCATTGATATAGGACAAGGACATAAGTTGACTCCTTTCACAGTTTACCAGTCTTTTAGGCCAGCAAGTCGGGATAAGAAAACATGAGTATTATTAGTATGGCAGGAAAGAAGGAAAAAGTGGAAGGGAAAGTCTGTGAATGCGATAGGGTCAACAATGTTCTCCAATAAAAAAAAGCATTCCGAAGAATGCTTTTTCACTAATTTACGATAAACGTTCAATTTCAATTTCAGTACCGTCTGCAAAAGTGATTTCAAGGCCGAAATCATTAATCTCTTCTGGAACAAGTCCAAAAACAGCTAACACCTCATCAGCAATTTGAGCCTCGCTCATTTGACTGGAAACATTCAATTGCGCCAGCATTTCCTCCATATGCTGTACAGCCCAGTCACCGCCTTGATCAGCTTCTTCTCCATGTTCGTGCTCCACTTTTGCATCTACATCATTGGTGGTTCGTTTATATTCCCATTCTACTTCATCGTCGTATATCGTTCTAACCTCAAGGTCAAATTCCCGAATGTTATCAACGTTCGTTTGAAAAGCTTGACCACCGAAGTTGTCTTGTGCATTCATGCCGGTCTGATTTCCAGCCTGGTTTCCGGCTTGGTTTCCTCCTTGACCTGCTGCATCGCCTCCATTACATCCTGTACTCATAAAAGTTAACATTACAGCTAGAAAGAAAACGGCACCACGGGTGAATTTCTTCAATGTCATCGCTCCTTTGGCATATTTATACTTTTAGAGTGTCTAGAAATTAATAAATTATGCTCACAAAAGGAGGATGAGGAAAATATAGCTGGGGTGCCAGGCACTGAAAAGAGGAGGGGAGCCTAAATCAATGGAAACCCTTGTTATATAGGGGAAGTATCATTACAAATGTTACAAACCTAGATGGGGTGCCAGGCACCCCCCTATTCGTTTCGTCCTGCTTCGATCAGTAAAAAGGTAGCGGTTATGATGTGCATAATCATTCCCACAAACGGAATCCATGCTATGCAGGAGGTGACAATCCCCAAAATATGTCCTGTTTTCTTTCTGCCTTCATTCGTTGTGATCACTAACGCTACGATATGTAATGCAAGCATAATTAATAATGGTACCCAATAGAATCCTAAAACGATCGTTGCCCCGAGAATGGGAAAGCCAAGCAATGCTTCTAATCCTCCTGCTACCCACTTTAATACTCTACCTGCCATTCCAACACCTCCTTTTCTGCTTTTTCCATTAAACTCACAGCACTTATTGTATTTAAACAAAATGAGTTTGGCCTTTTATCAGATTTATGAACAGGTAAGGAGCAATATGTTTTTAAGTAGCTTCCAATACAGCAAGAGGGCATCAATTTTTTAACAACTTGTTATGAGCAGAAGACAACACAAGTGATGATCAGTTCTATATGATAAAAAGGAAGGGACGTCAAAGTAAGAATAATACTTATTGATTGGTGTTGAACAAAGTGGGCTTAGAATTATTATTTGTCTTTGTTATCGTTGTGATTGGGGGATTTATTCAGGGGGCCAGCGGTTTTGGCTTTGGATTAGTTGCTATGGGATTCTTGCCGCTTTTTCTTACGTTAAAAGAAAGCACGCTGATTGTTATTGCGTTACTATTTGTGGCTTCGTTGAGCATTGTTCGAAAAATGTATCAGTACATAGAACTGAAGGGTCTTCTACTTATTATCCTTCCTGCGATGGCAGGAAGGGTGTTCTCTTTTTTTATTTTGACAGCTTACGGAGATATGGATGTGTTGAAACAGGTGCTTGGTTTCTTTTTGATTGGAATGGTTATTTACTTACTTCTTAAAAAGAAAGCCTCTCCTTCTGCAGAAATGAAGCTAGTGACACCGTTGGTACTTGGATTTTTAGGTGGGTTTATTGGCGGGATTTTTGCAGTAGGAGGCCCATTTTTTGTATTTTACTTTTTGATGCTTTACCAGGACAAGTATAAATACAATGCCAATCTGCAAGTCACTGTAGTCATAACAAGTTTATTTACCCTGCTCCTCCACGGCCTGAATGGTGATTTTGATGTTTCGCTGTTTGGGTATATTTTGGCAGGAATTCTGGGAGTGTTTTTAGGAACAGCACTAGGATTAAAGTGGTTTGAAAACCTTCCTGCTGCTTTTATCAAAAACCTTGCCATGATAATGGTTTTGCTGGCAGCCATTAATTTAATCCTGTTTAGTTAAGAACACTTTAATAGGGTACAGTATATGTGCCAAAAAAGGACAGAAACTGTACCCTATTATCCATTAACTATTTGTCCGAAGAGGGGAGATTTTTTAATTAACATTCAAACATTCATTTGAATATAATCATGTAATATAATATTATTGTAACAATCAAATTAATATTTGAATGATAGGTGGGAGACATATGACACCAAAGGATCAATGTGAAATATTTTGTTATGACGAGGAAAAAGTCAACAGATTAAAAGAAACAATTATATCTGAAGATATGCAACATATGGCTCGAATGTTTAAGGCGCTTGCTGATGACACAAGAATGAAGATTGCTTATTCCCTGAGTCAGGAAGACGAATTATGTGTTTGTGATGTGGCCCATATCATTGGAGCTACCACCGCCACGGCTTCTCATCACCTCAGGCTCTTACGTAACATGGGGCTGGCAAAATACCGAAAAGAAGGCAAATTAGTATTTTACTCCTTGGATGACGATCATATTAAACAATTGATCCTCATCGCCTATGAACATAAGCAAGAAGAAAAAGGTGAGTGATATGGCAGAAAAAAAGACTTACAATGTTCAAGGATTTACCTGAACTGACTGTGCTGCTCAGTTTGAGCAGAATGTAAAGAAGCTGCCAAGCGTAAAGGACGCCAAAATAAATTTTGGAGCTTCAAAAATTACAGTGTACGGTAACCCTTCTATAGAAGAAGTAGAAAAAGCAGGAGCTTTTGAAAACTTGAGGGTAGTGCATGAAAATGAACAACTGACCCGTATTCCCTTATGGAAAAACCAGGGGGCAGTAAAAACGATTATCTCAGGGATATTACTCATTCTAGGATTGATATTGTACCTCGTGATGGATGATGAAACTCTTCTGCCAGTCATAGCTTTTGCTTCTTCCATTCTTATTGGGGGATACAGCTTGTTCATCCAGGGTTTTAAAAACCTTGTCCGACTTCGCTTTGACATGAAAACGTTAATGACAGTAGCTATCCTTGGTGCTGCAGCAATTGGGGAATGGGCAGAAGGAGCAGCCGTAGTATTTTTCTTTGCGATCAGTGAATGGCTGGAGATGTATTCAATGGATAAAGCCCGTCAGTCTATTCGGTCACTAATGGGTATTGCCCCCAATACTGCCACCATTCTACGAAACGGACAGGAGATTGAAATTCCTGTGGGAGAAATAGTGATTGGGGATATAATGACCGTGAAGCCAGGGCAGAAAATTGCTATGGACGGTATTGTGGTAAATGGATATTCCTCTGTCAACCAGGCGGCTATTACAGGTGAATCGATACCCGTTACAAAAGAGATTGATAGTGAAGTCTTTGCCGGAACATTAAATGAAGAAGGGCTTCTGGAAATCAAAGTCACCAAGAGAAGCGAAGATACAACGATCGCAAGAATTATTCACATGGTAGAAGAAGCTCAATCAGAACGTGCGCCTTCACAGGCTTTTGTTGATCGATTTGCCAAATATTACACACCAGCTGTGATGGCAGTGGCTCTAGTAATGGTTACGGTTCCTCCGCTGCTGTTTGGCGGGAACTGGAACGAGTGGGTCTACCGAGGGCTGGCACTGCTTGTTGTCGCATGTCCATGTGCTTTAGTTATCTCTACCCCTGTTTCTATTGTGACGGCTATTGGAAATGCAGCCAGAAACGGTGTGTTGATTAAAGGCGGAGTCTACTTGGAGGAAGCAGGTGCGTTATCTGCTATAGCTTTTGATAAAACAGGCACATTAACAAAGGGAATACCAGAGGTAACAGACATTATTCCTTTACAAAAAGAAAATACGACAGATTGGTTTACAATTACCGCAGCCATTGAAAAAGGGTCTAAACACCCGTTAGCTGCTGCCATTGTTAGAAAGGCAGAGGAAAATGAGAGAGAACATTCTCCGTATGAATTGGCTGACTTTACATCTGTGACAGGTAGAGGCATTCAAGCATCAGTAAACAGTCAAATATTTTACGTAGGAAGCCCGGAGTTTATAATGGAGCAGGTTTCACCGTTACCTGAGACTGCAATGAAAAAGATTAAACAGCTGCAGGAAGCAGGAAAAACAGTTATCGTTACTGCTGATAAATCCACTGTCCTTGGACTGATAGCTGTGCGCGATGAAGTTCGTGAAGGGAGCCGTGAGATTATAAGGTCACTGCATCGCCTGGGAGTAAAGAACACAATCATGCTGACAGGTGATAATTCTTTAACTGCGAATTCAATTGGAGGGCAACTAGGTATCACAAAAGTTCAAGCAGAATTACTTCCACAAGGAAAGCTAGAAGTTGTAAAACAGCTGAAGGAAGAACAGCAGAAGGTGGCCATGATAGGAGATGGAGTAAATGATGCCCCTGCTTTAGCTGCTTCCACAGTGGGAATCGCCATGGGAGGGGCAGGCACTGATACTGCTCTTGAAACAGCAGATATTGTATTAATGGCTGATGATATCAGCAAATTGCCGTTCACTATTCAACTCAGCAGAAAAACTATACAAATTATAAAGCAGAATATTGCATTTTCTATAGGTATAAAGCTTATTGCCATGGCATTCATTATTGCTGGCTGGCTGCCTCTGTGGCTGGCGATTTTAGCAGACGTAGGTGCCACTCTTCTTGTGACATTAAATGGTATGAGGCTGACCAGAATAAAAGTTAACAAGTAATTTTCCTCCTAGTAGAACGGTAACTAGGAGGTTTTTGTCATGATGCAGAGGGAATCTCTAATTATAAAATGATTCATGGAAAAGAAGTAAGAGGATAAGTTTATTATAATAACGAAATAAGGAACGATGGAGAATAGATTTTTATCCTTGCTTCACTTTTGATGATGGCTGCTTCAGACAATACCATCTGTGGGAAGTTTCGGTTTTTGTTCTGAAAAGTCCTGATTACATGTTTTGGTGAAGTGCATCAAGAGTTTTGATTTTTGCTTGGTTCAGTGGGATTTGAAAAGGGAATAAGGTTACAACTGAAAAGTTGGAAGATATGAGGAGAGGAGTGGTAAGAGAAAGGTGATTTCGCCGACTGTGATTCTTTCTAATATAGTCGTCAATCGTATTGAAAGGAAATACCTTGCTCACTTGCCGTGACTTTGCGGACAAACGGTGAATACCTGTATAAGAGGGCCGTAATCCTTAGAAAGAAATAGAGATTATTTTATATATCGTATTCAGAAAAAACAAATAAATAGGTCTGACATCAAGTATAATGGACAGGAAAAGAAATAAGAAACAAAGGAAATCCTCTTTTTCCCACCCTACGTAAAAAGGAGAGAAGACGATGAGAGAAAAGTGGACAAAAGCTGCTTGTCAAGCCATTGAAGAAGCTCTTTCCCACCCACCGTTTTTTCAAGACTCCTTGCGATGCGGAGTGGTCAGTTGTCGTCTGTCAGAAGGGTACAGGCAGACCTACGTGGATGTCTTTATTAAAGAGCGCCACATGATCCGCGTGGTTCTTTGCGAACGAGAAAAAAAGGTTACCCATGTCATGCGGGCAAGCACGATGGAAAAAGTGCCCGAATCCCTTTGCCGAGTGATCAAAACCCGCTTACCAAATCTTGTTTGGGGATCGTCCAACCCTTCAAAAGAAGCCAGTTAACAGGAGGGGATATTATGAAAAAGAGAGAGAGAAAGCGTAGTCTAATGTATCCACTCTTTGAGCAAAGGAGTAAAGAAATAGATAATGACCCGATATACCTGAAATGGCAAAAAAAAATGAGGAAACTAGAAAAGAAACTGAAGAAGAGACCATGGTGGTAAGGTCCTGAATCGAATGATCAGGATCATTTTTTTGTGCTTCCTGAGGCACCACGGAAAAGTCGAACGAGGGGGCCTCTCTACCTTGTATTATTCAGCTCTTAAAGGGCTCTGCTAGAATGTTTTTTGTCATGCCTGTCTTTGACAAATCATAAAGATAAAAGAAGACGCATGATTAAGGGGGCGCCTAAGAATGACCGATGAATTTAAGGATTTAAATCGGGCGATTGAGGAAATTACGGAGATCGCAGAAGGATTCGGGCTTGATTTCTACCCAATGAGATATGAAATTTGTCCAGCGGATATCATTTATACATTTGGAGCATACGGTATGCCGACGAGGTACAACCACTGGAGCTTTGGGAAGCAATTTCATAAAATGAAGCTTCAGTATGATTTGGGACTAAGCAAGATTTATGAGTTAGTCATTAACTCAAATCCATGCTACGCTTTCTTGCTAGGAAGCAACAGCCTGATCCAAAACAAGCTGATTGTCGCTCACGTGCTGGCCCATTGTGATTTCTTTAAAAATAATGCCAGGTTTGCAAACACCCGCCGTGACATGGTGGAGAGTATGAGTGCCACTGCAGAACGAATCTCTAACTATGAAATGATTCACGGTAAGGAAGAAGTGGAAACATTCTTGGATGCAGTCTTGGCGATCCAAGAGCATATTGACCCAAGCTTGGTTCGACCAAAGTTGTCCTGGTCCCTTGACGATGTGTATGAGATAGATGAAGATGAGCCAAAGGAAAGAAATACTCCATACGATGATTTATGGAAAATGGATGTGAAAAAGAAAGAAGAACCGCAACGCAAGCGTAAAAAAGCTTTCCCTCCACAGCCGGAAAAGGATATTCTTCTTTTTATTGAAGAATACAGCCGAGAACTAGAATCATGGCAGCGTGACATCTTAACCATGATGCGGGAAGAGATGCTTTATTTCTGGCCGCAGCTTGAAACAAAAATCATGAACGAAGGCTGGGCTTCGTTCACATAGGGTGTTCCTGAGTTAGCGCAACTAGCTGTCTAAATTCCTGTTAAAACTCTAAAGCTCCTCTTCGCCTCTTCCTTATTTGATTAACTACATATTTATAAAACAATGACCATTCTAATTAACTAACTGAAGTACTGTACTTATTCTCTTCATTGAAATCATCTTCCCAAATTAACGTAACGCCCCAAGGTAACGGATTCCCTTCGGGTAATACTATTCTTATATCATAATGGGGTTCTGGCCCTATAAGCTTTAGAGGGAAGTTTCCAATCGTATGTTGCTATTTTCTTCTCCATGTATAAATACCCTGATGAAGCGCCTCTGTTTTTCCTACGTTTTTTATTCTTAGAACGTGTTCTCTCCACTCTTAACTTTGCTTTTCTCTTTTCATTTTTTTCGGTCTTTTTCTTTGTCATGCATTAATATAACTCTCCAAAAGGCTATGTTAAAGTTTAATGTTGGTATTTATAGAAAAACAGAACTCCCATAAAACTGGAAGTTCTGTTCGGGTTTATTGTTTTATTTACCTAACGCTCGCCGTTAGCACAATAACCCCACCATTATACCGACCCTATTTCAAGTGTGATGTTCCCCCTGTTGTCGTGAAAACATACCAATAATATTTATCCAATATTTTAAGGAGTATTGGCTCTAATTTCTGCACCAGTTAAAATAATGGGACCTCTGATATATGCATTATCATCTAAAGTACCTACCCTTAGTCTGTACTGAACAAGTTGTGGACCTTGTGTAAGAATGGGAGTTTCATCTACAAAAGTGAAGCTACTGGTGAAGGTATCTGGATTCGGCGATTCACCCTCTTGTTCGGTGGTGAAAATTAACTCTTCCGTTCCCGCTGGTCGTGTACGAGTAATAGCGAATACTACATCAGGTACACCCGAACTTGCACTCCATCCAACTGTGCCAGTCATCCATACTCTGCTGGAAATATTGTCAACATTCACACTGATGGTTGCAATTTCAAGACCATCAGTAGGTAAATCGCTCGGTGTGGAAACACCAGGAATTTGAATACCTGGGTGAACCGTAGTAGTAAGTGGCTGATCCACTTGAAATTCTGTTAATAATCCTTGTCCTCCATTTCCGTTCACTGGTGCTGGTGAAATGTTAATGACTGGATTGACTTCAATGGTTGGATTAAACCTAATGGTATTGTTACAACTACACCGTTTTGACTTACAGCGTGGACAATGAATTGGTCTAACGCCCATCTAAAGAACACCTCCTTTAATCTACTCGATATAGTCTATTGGTTTAATATTTAGAGGTATCAGCAATTGCAGGAGGTTATTAGTGGATTTTACTCTATTAGTCCTTAGTCAAGACTTTTTTGTTGAGCATAACTGTTTTGTTAGTTCAATAATAAATGGTATGTCCTTATTAAGTGGGACTCCCCGTTAGTTGAATAAGAAATAATGTTTAAATC
Source organism: Thalassorhabdus alkalitolerans (assembly GCF_042656525.1). Classification (NCBI taxonomy): domain Bacteria; kingdom Bacillati; phylum Bacillota; class Bacilli; order Caryophanales; family Bacillaceae; genus Thalassorhabdus; species Thalassorhabdus alkalitolerans. The sequence goes on along the minus strand of NZ_JBHSOZ010000005.1, from coordinate 367,313 downwards.
AAATTATCAACAACAACCTTTAACAGAGCCCTCCAAAAAGACAAAGAAACGGCAACAATTGAAATGAATAAACTTAATAAACTAATTAAAATAGCAGTATCCAACTTTTATTTGATTCTCCCTTAAAGCAATAATGATAAAACAGTTTTAAACAAAAAGTAATCAATTTTCCTACAAGGATGTCATAATTTATGAAAAACCCTCTATGTATAACAAAAAGCTAAAATATCTATTTATATAGATATACTTGATAGGAGGGCTTTTTATAAACAAAGAAGAAATAAAAGTTAATGAACTTCTAAAATTATTAAGAAAATACTACATTTCCGACTCCAGACAAGTCTTAGTACGTTGGATTAGAGAGGGGAAGTTTAAAGGGGCGGAAAAGGATAAAAGGCAGGATGGCTGGCGAGTACCTCTTGAATCTGTGAATGAATTTATTGATGAAAGGAGGCCTGGATTAAGGGAGATGCTTGCAGATTTGGATCAATTAAAGAAAGAAATGAATTCACTAAAACGTAGAATTGAAACATTGGAGAAGCACAATCAGCTGACAAGTAGAGAACAGAATAGCAAAGAAGAGGGACTACCCAGAAAAAAACAGGAAGATTATACAGTAGATGACATAAAAAAGCTTATAGAGGAAGTTATTAAAGATAGTAAATCTAATCCTCGAGACAAAGAAGGGAATGACCTTTATACAGTGATGGTAAAAGTTTATTGTACTGAAAAGCTCCTAGCAGACATTAAGAAGAAATACTTTACTTGTCCAATAGTGCCTAAGGATGGCCCACGTAAATCATTAAAGCCAGCCTTAGTAAGGGCTATAAAAGAAATCGTTAGTGGACACTATTCTCCGTCACTATTACAAGGAAAATCTCCAAAAGATGAAGATAAGGTTATTTGGGAAGAGGAAAGTTTCAAAGAAAAGGAATAAGACGCAAGAAGTAGAAACAGATCACAAATTAATAATGTAACACGATTTCAATCTCCTCCTCATTATAAACAATAACCTTTTTTACAAAGGTGTGTAATAAGGGCTTAGTTTCTTCGACTGGAAGTATTTCTATGGCATCTATGATGCTTTTTATTTTGCTCTCAAGTTCTCTTTGGAGCTTTTCTAGGTTTTCCTGCTCTATTTTATCTGGTTTTACGGAAGCTTCTTCTTTTACTTTGTCCAGCTGCTTCTTTTCCTTCTCAAGGTCTGAGAGTTCAATCAAGCCTGAAGTATATGCTTCTACTTTACGTTTATACCTTTCCTCTGCATTCTTAAGTTTCTTTTCCCTATTGTTTATTGTTTCGTTTTGCTGAGTTTCAATTAATTGCGGAATCATCTCTGTATCAATGGAAGTACTCAATTGCTTAAATCCTTCCTTAAACCACTCTTCTACTTTATTGGCCCGATAAGGTTTGCTTGTACAGGTGCCTTTGTTTTTGTAAGCGGAACAGCGGTAGAGACGGTATCTTTTTGTCTTGGAACCTGACCAACTAATACTCATACCCGAACCGCACCTGCCACACTTCAAGATCCCACCAAGTAAATGAGGGCTGGTTTGGGCCCTTGGCGCAATTTTTACCTGTTTCATTTTCTTTTGTACGTCTTCCCATGTCTCCTTATTAATGATAGATGGAAATGCATCGTCAACGATAACCCAATCCTCTTTGTCCCTTTCAACTCTTTTGCCGTGTTTTTCATCTACTGTTACACGGTTCCAAGCAAGTGTTCCTTTGTAAATAGGATTGGTTAATAATAATTTCACTGCACGTAGTGACCATTCTTTATTATAGCGAGATGGAATGCCTTTTTCATTTAGTTGCCTGGCAATAGCATAAAATCCCAAACCTTTATGTAAATACATATTGTAAATGTCACGAACAATGTTTGCCTCATTTTCATGAATAACCAGTGTCTTCTCTTCTAAACGGTATCCATACGGGCTTTGTGTCAGCCACTTCCCTTTCTTTGCGGAATGAAGCATGTTTTCATAAGCTCGGTCTCGGATTCTTGTTCGTTCAAATTCAGCTACCGCCCCAAGTACAGATAGCGTTAGTCTACCAGGAGGTGTGTTGGTATCAAATGATTCATTGATTGAAATAAATGAAACGTCGTATTCACTGAACAAGTCAATAAGATTTAAAAGGTCTAATAATTTACGGCTGATGCGATCGAGTTTGGTAACAAGAACTTTAGAAACTTCTCCATTTTTAACTGCTTCAACTAACTTCTTGAGTTGTGGTCTGTCTGTGTCTTTAGCTGAATATCCATCGTCGATGAATAATACGGGAGTGTCTTTCCAACCCATTGCTGTACAATACGAAAGTAATCTTGATTCCTGGTCTTCTAAAGATGTCCCTTCTTTTACTTGATCGTCAGTGGACACGCGGCAATAAATCGCAATAAATCTGTATTCACTTGAAGCACTTGATGTGTGTACGTTCAAAGATATTCCCCCTTTCTTGATGTCATTTATATGCTGGTCCACTTGATGAAATGTAAATAACCAGGGTTGTCCCACAACGTGCAGAACATAGGTTGTTGTAAGGAGGGGGACAAATGGGGGATCTTAACATACGTTTTTCTTTTCACAGTGATAAGGAAATGATCACGTTTAACACTCTAAAAGAATTGGAAGGGACAGAATACTTCTCTAACGTAAGCAAAAAGTATTCAATTCTTGAAAGCCAGTTAAAGGTAACAGCTGCTAAATATTATCTAATGAAAAGAACAAACCTTCCTGTTGACCGATATAACATTAAAGTAAGAAAGAAGGCATAAGAAAAGAACCTAACTGTAGTTGTTAGGTTCTTCTCTTTTATCTAATTTATTCACATATATGAACTCATTTCATTTTAATGAATAATTTGGATTTGTGATGAGATAATAACAGTTACTTAAGATTGTTTATCCTCAAAAATGTCTATTCCTTCTTCCAGGCACCTTAAAAGGTAATTTGCAGCTGCTTTATCTGTTTCTTCTAGAGTGGTGAGTTTAGATAACGCACTTTCAGTCCGATGGGTAAATAGAGAATTTCTTGATACCACAGGTGGGTTTGAAGGGAACAAGTCCAGCTTCTCATTTAGTTTCTCCATCGTCTCTAAGGTAATGGTCGTGGTTTTCCCTGTTTCCAAATTACTTAGATACCCAGTAGAAACCCCAATTTCTTTCGCCAACTTTGATAATTGATATCCTTTTTTTGTACGTAAATGTCTAATGGTTGGTCCAAAATCGCTCATAGGTAGCCTCCAAAACAGGATGATAAATAAAATTTCTCCATGTAGAACCTAAAATCCTCTGAAGGGAATGAACAAAATGAAAGACAAGCGTGATGAAATAAAAGTGGTGAAGATCGAGTGTACATATGATGAAAAAGCATACAAAGAGTTAACCGACTTCTGTATTTATTTAGCTAAGTCCAGAATGCTTGATCGGGACAATTCTAATGAGGACAAAGGGACCATATGTTAATGCAAAGGAAGGAGGTATCAATGAAAAAGACTGTATGTTATTCGAGGTCATCCCTTGGTAGAGACAAACAAAAGCACTCCATAGAAATGCAAGAGTATGTATGCAGAGACTTTGCTAAGAAAAAAGGATGGGTCATTCATGAGTATTACAGTGATCATAAGATTTCAGGATTGAAAACTGAAATTAATGAACGAAAAAAACTTTCTTTGGTTCTAAATGAGGCGAAGCATGGACTAATTGGAAAAGTCATTGTTTACAAACGGGATCGCTTATCTAGAAATGTTAAACAATACATGGAGATTTTACGGGAGTTCAAGAAAAGTAACGTAGGGGTGTTTTTTGCCGCAGAAAATGAGCCTCAACTATTAGAGGGGGCAGTTGGAGAGTTTGTTGAATTAATTCTTGGTGGCATGACCGAAGCTGAAGGCCGAAACATTAATCAAAAATTAATTGATTCAAAGGTTGCTCTTCTAAGGAGCGGAAATCGAAGGTGGGTGTCGGGATCTATACCGTTTGGGTACAAGTTAGCGGAAAAAACAAAAGAAATTCAAAGGAAAGATGAATATAAAAAAGATATTGAGACAGTATTTAACATTGTATGTGAAAATGAAAGCCCTACTATGACTGGATTGGCAGCGATAATAAAAGAAAGAACCACTTTTAATAACTTTGATGCAGGCAGGCTTAAAAACATGATCAGAAATGAAATTTACAAAGGAGAATTAGTTCAAACTTTACAGGATGAGAAATATCGTGACCTCGGAGAGGATACAAAAGAAAAGCTTTTTTTTGTAGAGGATAGCCTATGGGAAGAAGCCAATAAATGTTTAAGTCATGTAGAGGAGAAAAATAGGAAGAGCAGAAAGGAAAACGTGCCTCGTTATCTAACAGGGAAAGTGTTTTGTTCCGTATGTAATCGTTTTATGGAGGCAAAGGCAGACATTTATAAATGTAAACAAGAAAAGCTGGGACACAATAAAAACTGTGAACAATTGGAAAACGCGGTATTCCAAGCATTTAAATCTTATCTTAAAGAATGCATTATAAATGAAGTTTCCAAAATTGGAAATAAAGCCAAATGGATCGACAAAACAATATTAAGTAAGGAAATTAAAAAAGAGATTCATAAAATGGATACGCAGAAGAGAAGACTTGAAGAAGTAACGAATGAATGGTTGATATCAAAGGGAGAGTCGAAATATAAAGAAATTGAACAAGTTTATGAAATGATCAACAAACACAGAGGGAAAATTCACGAGTTGGAGAGTGAAAGGGATAAATACCTTGATATAATGAGAAACCCTTCATTTATTGAGTACTATGAAAGTAAAGTAACAATGCAGTATTTAAAAGAGCATTTTTCCGATTGGGTTGTATATGTAGAGATTAATAAGAACCAAGCAACTGTAAAACTAAAACACCCTATTAAATCAACTAAACAAAAGGTCATCGATCTATGAATGAGATTATAAGAAAGCTAGGGAACCATAGTAAGGGTGTGTTTTATGGTCGTTTTTCAACCGATAAGCAAAATATTGAGACTCAGCTAGAGCAAGTGAATCAATTCTTTGACGATTATGGGTATGAGAAGATTCGGGATTACATTGATGAGGGTACATCTGCAACGAAAAAGTCTATCGAAAAACGCGCGGAATTAACGAATTTATTAAAAGATGCAAAGAAAAAAGAGTTCGATTTTGCGGTTATTTCAAGTTACGATCGCATTGCCAGAGATCCTATAGATCATCTTAAGCTACGAGAGGAGCTTGGCAAATTAGGAATCCCCGTTGTCATTGCATCTACAGAAACTTTTTATGATGGACCAGATTTTATGGCACAGCTGGTCTCTGATGGTGTTTCGAAATTTGAAGCAGACCAAATCGCTCAAAGAACAAAAGATACGATAGCTTCTTTATTAAAGAAAGGAAAGTGGGTAGGTGGAACCGCCCCCTATGGTTTCAGGTACGTCCATGTAAAAACAGGAGACTATGTAAATGCTTATTTTAAGAAGAATGCCGATGAGTGTGAGGTAGTAAAAGAGATTTTTGAGTTATACAATGCGAATTATGGCTTTAAAGCAATTGCTCAAATGAAGTTTGGGGATATGGAAAAATGTTATAAAGTAAAATCCATAATAGCTAACCCAGTATATACGGGGAAGCTGGGGTTTTATCGAAGAAAAAGCGGGAAAGGACATACTTTTTTATCTAAAGAACATTGGTTGCTAGTAGACAATGATCTGAAAATAGAGCCTGTGATCTCTGAAGAGCTTTGGAATAAATGTTGGGCAAAGTATACTCAAAAGTCCTCGGCACTTGGTGATCTTGATTCCATCCCCTCTCCAAAACATTACTCTACTTCGTTTTACTTTAGTGGACTACTTAAATGTACAACTTGCTCAAAAAAAGATTCTTCTCATTATATCTTGAGGAACAAAGATTCAAGTAAAAGAACAAAGGACAAAACCTACATTTATCGGTATTACGTTTGCCAGGGCTGCGGGCAAAAGGTGATTGCAGATCATGTTCATAAGCGGTTGGAAAATCTTTGGGAGCGATTCATGACAAGCGAGGATCTCCGCAGCAAGCTAGAAAATGCCATAAAAAGAAACATCAAAGAACAAATAAAGAAAACGGAAGAAGCCATTAAGATTGAGGAAGGGAAATTAGAGGATTTAACAAAGAAAATTCAAAGCGTAAGAGAAGAAATCAGAAATAGATATGAGGAAAATGATGTTGGCAATAAATTGGAGAGTCAGGAGAAGGCATTGCTTTCAGCATTGGATTTACTATGTGAGGGATTGCAAAATGAACGAAACGCATTAGAGCAATCGATTAAAAAGAAAGAAGAAAATCTGAAAAGATTAAATGCTCAACAGCCAGAGCCAAAAGTAAAGGAGTATCTTCAACACTTTGGAAAAAGCTTCAACGAGTTACATCACATAGACAAAAGGACCTTTGCTCTAACAATCATTCAAGAATGCTGGATTACCTTTAAAGATGCTGGTGAAATGACCTTCAAGTTTAATTATCTACCCAAAGAAATGGAGCTCTAGAAGAGCTCTTTTTTTTGTTGTTTTTTTTTCCACCTCTCTGTTTAAGAGCGGTAAAATTATTTTAGGAGCCCTTTTTTGAAAGTGTTCTTACGGACAATCTGAAAAATTGTTCACTTAAAAATAAACGTGTTTACATGGTACCCATTTAAATTAATATCTATTTCTTTTTTTTTCGTCAAAAAATAGACAAGCATTTATTTGGACAGGCTCCTATTGTTCGGCTAAGGGATACAGGGACAGCCCTCCTTTCGGGCTACTGGGTATAGAAAGGGTCCCTATTGTACCCAGTGACCCGAAAAAATACGTTGATGTAAGGACTGGCCTGGCTTTGAGTCTCTAATTTTTTTGCTTGTCTTTTTACAATTTCATTTTTTTTGGTTAGAAGGTACAGATGGTGTAAGAATCCTTCGGCTATAGGGTATACAAAATCAATTTACTAAAGTAACAATACAAAAGTAAAGTTACATAGATACGGTAGGTCGGTAACTACAGTAATATTACCCTTGTATCTTTACTATTTTACTTTATATAAATGCTTGTCCGATCAAGTAATGCTATAGGTTTAATTGGGTTTTATAGATCAAAAATGTTTGAAGGCAAGTAAAATGAAAGACACAGCGCCAACATTCGCTTCTACATAACTAAATCCTCTCCCAATATTATTTCTTTGGTTTATGGCGTCGATGTGATCTAACGGGTGTACCATTTGATCTCGTATGTCTACGAACACTCACAGTACGTGGCCCTTTACGACGAGGAGAACATGTACATTTAGCCATGGATATCACCTCCAATCTCCCACGAGATTAGAAGTCAGCGGTTGACGAGTGTCTTATAACCCCTATTCGACACAAATTTTCTTTTTCCTCTAATTTTAATATTATCTGTTTTAAGTTACTAAAGTAACTTAATGGCTTCTAAAGTACTGTTCCTATCCTCTTTATAAGATAAGGTTCTTATAGATGTTAGAAGGAATATCCTTCCAAATGTCGAAAACAATCATAAGGTGGAAAGATAAAGGAGGAGACTAATGGGGTTATTTAACACAGTTAAAAGGATATTGGGGAACGCCGCTAAAGAGGGAGAAAACAGAAAAAAATCAAGTGTCAAACCTAAAGGCCGTAATAATGGTTTGCTTAGAAGGGTTTACAAACCCAACTATAAAATTAAACAACCAATTAGTGTGACTCTTAGTGAAACTGTAGAGTGGAAAAATTTCTTTTCAATCACCAAAAACAACCCACTGTTACCAGGATTTGAAAATCGATCGAGAAGAAAGTTTAATTTATTACATAAGGGAAAGGATTGCATTGTAGTATCAGCTGCAAAAGAAATAACCTTGATTCAAGAAAAAGGCACCTACAATATTGATCTAAAAGATTCCCCGCTAGAAAAAATGACAATATTCAAAGCTAACAAAAATGGTGCTATTTTAGTTCAAAAGGAAAATGTAGCTTTTGTTTCTTTTGCCAAAGCCAAAGCGTACATTTATGAGTTCAAGTGGCAGCCATTTACTTTTGAGCTAAGTGACTCCCACTGGTTGGTAGGTACAAGAGAAACATATGAGGGGCCAGGGGAGTTGTATTGTTTTGATTTTAATGGAAACGAAACATGGGGACTCACTTTTGTAGAAAAGATGCAAAGTCTTTTTGGAGAAATAAAGTTTACTCCATACCATATAGAATTTTCCACACTTGGAGATTACATTCTTGTCTCAAGTATGGATAAACTCTATAAAATTGATAAAGAAGGTCGACTTATAAGTCGAATCGCAATTTCAGAAGTGAAGGAAGCTGAATTAAAGGAAAAACATGAGGAAGCCATACGTGATATTAATTCAGCTAGAACGGAAGAGGAGTTTAAAGAGATCTACGTTCAGCAATTAGTCCAACAACTTACAGCTAATTTTGAGAGAATGACTTTGAATTCTCCCTTATCAGGTTTTACACACGAGCCTACAACTGAAATGATGTTTATTTTAGAAGAGCAAGGAAGGGTTTCAGCTTGGGATAAAGACGGGAGACTCCAGTGGCTAAAAGCATTTAATAAAAGTGGACGGTTTATTAAGTGGATCAATAACCGTTTGGTTGTATCATTGGAAACAGGGGAAACTTTTTGGCTCGATAAGACAGGTAGGATTACTAATGGAATAGGGCTTCCTAAACAAGCTGAAACTGTTAGCCTAATTGAGGAACAAAATAAATACTTAATTGTAGCGATGGATAATAGGCTGTACGAATTTAATCCAGAGGAAAATAAACTGGTAACAGGATCCGAAGGCTACCCAGGAATGGAGTTGTTTAAGTTCCTATCTCACAACACTTTTTTCGATGGTCATAAGGGTAAGCAAGGTTACTTGTGGCTGGCTCCTTTGGGGCACAGCTGGGAATTGTATATTCCTTCTAAGGTCGCTAGCTCTGAGGGAACGGATACTTTGAGCAGTGAAGTTGCTCCAGAAATGAGTGAAACAACAAAATTCCCACAGATTTGGACATACGGTGACAGAGAAGGAAGGCACCTGGTAGAAGTGGCTTATGATTTTGAAAGGGAAAGAATTTATATTGTGGAGAAAGTAGAAAAGGACTTTTATGACCTTCTTAATCGCTATCCAGATAACGAAAAGGATAGAGAACGGGAAAAGCACGAACACCTTATCAAGTGCTTAGACTTTCATTTAAATGAGATATGGGAGACGAGGGTTTATATTCCTCATATCTGGGAACTTGTTTTAGCTCCAGATGGTAAGACCTTCTTTATTAGTGAGCCGATTAAAGAGGCTATTTCATATTTGCCTGGAAACCTTTTAGCATATTCTGATGAAGGAAAATTAGTTGGTAAATTTAAAATACCAGCCCAAGGTTTTCACATAGATTTTTCTTCAGAAAATGAAGGTGTGGTGACATTTGCAACCGATAAAGGTGAAACACCAATTAAACAAAAGATCACCAAAAATCAAGCAGGTAAATGGACACTGGATAAAAAAGTTGAACTTTTAGAAGACAAAAAGGGTGAGTATGGAGCTGGAATGTATAATGGAGAAACCAAAAACTTTTCTTTTAAAAGAAGTGAAAAGAAAAAGTATCATGTTAAAAGTGAAGAAAATGAATCTGAAATAAAAGTTAATGGAGCTATTTATGAATATGGTGAAACTCCGTCAAACCTTTTAATGGTGAGAACAGGAAATAAGTCAGTTATGTTTTTTGACGGGAGCCTAAATAAAGTAAATGAACTAAAGACAGAGACTAACATTGTAAACATTGTGTTAGGTGATGATACGTTCATTATTAACACTAAGAATGAGTTTATAGGATACAGCTATGAGTTCAATTTAAAATACCGATTTAGTCCCTCTCCAAAAGCATATATCAATGAAGTGAAATGGCTTGAAGGGGATAAAAGTTATTTGTGGGGCGTTGGAAACAGCAGCAAATTAGTAATTGCTAAAATTATGGAAACAGGAGAAATAAAATACAGCGAAGAGTTTGAAGAGATTATTTCCGCTGTTCCTTTTGTCCATAACAAAGATCGATTCTTTGTTCGATTTAATGGAAAAATAAAATCATACTCTCTAAAATAAATGGTTTTTTGCCCTTCTAGACAGGACAGTCTAGAAGGTTTTTTGTCATGCCTGTCTTTGACAAGTCATAAAGATAATAAGAAGACGCATGATAAGGGGGCGCCTAAGAAATGACCGATGAATTTAAAGATTTAAATCGGGCGATTGAGGAAATTACGGAGATCGCAGAAGGATTCGGGCTTGATTTCTACCCAATGAGATACGAAATTTGTCCAGCGGATATCATTTATACATTTGGAGCATACGGTATGCCGACGAGGTACAACCACTGGAGCTTTGGGAAGCAGTTTCATAAAATGAAGCTTCAGTACGATTTGGGATTAAGCAAGATTTATGAGTTAGTCATAAATTCAAATCCCTGCTACGCTTTCTTGCTTGGAAGCAACAGCCTGATCCAAAACAAGCTGATTGTCGCTCACGTGCTTGCCCATTGTGATTTCTTTAAAAATAATGCCAGATTTGCAAACACCCGCCGTGACATGGTGGAAAGCATGAGTGCCACTGCAGAACGAATATCTAACTATGAAATGATTCATGGAAAGGAAGAAGTTGAAACATTCTTGGATGCAGTCTTGGCGATCCAAGAGCATATTGACCCAAGCTTGGTTCGATCAAAGCTGTCCTGGTCGATGGAAGATGTTTATGAGATAGATGAAGATGAGCCGAAGGAAAGAAATACTCCATACGATGATTTATGGAAAATGGATGTGAAAAAGACAGAAGAACCGAAACGCAAGCGTAAAAAAGCTTTCCCTCCACAGCCAGAAAAGGATATTCTTCTTTTTATTGAAGAATACAGCCGAGAGCTAGAACCATGGCAGCGGGATATTCTTACGATGATGCGGGAAGAAATGCTTTATTTTTGGCCTCAGCTTGAAACCAAGATTATGAATGAGGGGTGGGCCTCTCTTTGGCATGCCAGAATTCTAAGGGAAATGGATTTAACGTCTGATGAAAGTATAGAGTTTGCAAAACTAAACGCAGGGGTTGTACAACCTTCCAAAACCTCAATAAACCCTTATTATCTAGGGCTAAAAATATTTGAAGACATCGAAGAACGTTACAATAACCCTACCGAAGAGATGGTACAGCGAGGTGTGAAAAAAGGTAGTGGGATTGAAAAGATTTTTGAAGTGAGAGAGGTCGAGTCTGATATCTCGTTTATCAGAAATTACCTAACAAGAGATTTGGTTCTGCGTGAAGATATGTATTTGTTCCAGAAAAAAGGAAAAGAATATAAGATCATTGATAAAGAATGGAAGGAAGTGCGTGACCAGCTCATCTCATCTAGAGTAAATGGCGGTTTCCCGTACCTGACAGTAACTGACGGAGATTACCTTAAAGCTGGAGAGTTATTTATCACCCATCACTATGAAGACACAGAGCTTGATGTAAAGTATTTAGAAAAAGTACTTCCTTACCTATACCAACTTTGGGGACGGCCAGTGCACATTGAAACAGTGGTTAATGAGAAAGATACCGTCTTCACTTATGATGGGAGGAGGGTTCATAGAAGGTATTTATAAACAGAAAGCCCAGGGAGATTAACACTTTTGGGTTGAGAGGGAGAAAACAGCAAAAACATGAAAAAGAGGTAACCAAAACGATTTAATTGGTTACCTCTTTGTTGTTGGTTTATCAACATATTGGGTAAACTTACGAGACTTTGTGTACTATTTTCTATGCCGATAGGTGCTTAGATAGGCGTACAATATCTCTATCATTAGTCAGTATAATGAAGATTTTTTGCTTTCACTTTTAATCTTAAAACCTTTGAAAAATCTTATTGACAACGGATACAAACAGGAGTAAATTTTATGCTGTAACAACTTCATACGACGCCTTTTAGATCGCTGAGACTGTTTGGCCAAACAGTGCGGGGGAACCATTTTTTTGATGAATGTAAATTCATCTTGGGGTGAATCTTACTTATGTAAGAGGGGATACTCTCGATCCCTAATCCGACAGCTAACCTCGTAAGCGTCATGTGAAGAGAGAAAGGGTCTTCTAGAGACCATTTCTTTGTAATGGTTTTTTTTTTATGCAAAGGAGTGGAAAAAGTTGAAAAGAATGAAAAAACAATTCGCAGTCATTGGGTTAGGTCGCTTTGGTGGAAGCATCTGCAGAGAACTATACAGCATGGGGCATGATGTGTTGGCTGTCGATACTGATGAGGAGAAGGTTAACGAGTATGTTACTCTTGCTACTCATGCAGTTCAGGCGGATGGAACAGATGAAAAAGCGTTAAAGTCCTTAGGGATTGGAAACTTTGAACATGTTGTTGTGGCCATTGGTGACAACATACAATCCAGTATTCTAACTACACTGGTTTTAAAAGATATGGATATTCCGAAAGTTTGGGTGAAGGCTCAAAACCATTACCATCAAAAAGTGTTGGAAAAAATCGGAGCAGATCAAATTGTTCATCCTGAATATGACATGGGCATTCGGATTGCGCAAAACATGGCTTCGGAAAAAGTCATTGATCATATTGATCTTTCTGATGAATACAGTATTGTGGAATTGCTGGCCACGTCAAAGGTTCATAATAAAAGCTTAATAGATCTAGATGTTCGAGCTAAATACGGGGTAACGATTCTTGCAATCAAGCGAGGGGAGGATGTCAATGTCTCACCTATGCCTGATGACCTTATAAAAAAAGAGGATATGATTGTCGTTATCGGCCACAAAAACGATGTTAGACGGTTTGAGAATGAGGGACTATAATAATGAACAGTCTTCGGTTCAAAGTCATCAATATGTCCCCTCCTCAGACATTGGCCGTTTCATTTCTGGCTGCAATTTTTGTGGGTACCCTACTCCTGCTTCTTCCGATTGCCACCACACAACCTATTAGCCCGCTTGACGCCATGTTCACAGCCACCTCAGCTACGACGGTAACAGGACTGGTGGTTCTTGACACAGGTACCGATTTCACGGTGTTTGGGCAAATCGTGATTATGATCCTCATCAAAATTGGAGGATTAGGGTTAATGACTTTCACGATCATGATCATTCTTGTGTTAGGGAAGAAAATTGGGTTGAAGGAAAGGATTCTCATTCAGCAGTCATTTAACCAAACCTCTGTTGGCGGCATGGTTCGTTTGGTCAAAGTATTATTTCTTTTTGCCTTAGCCATGGAACTTATTGCCACGCTTATACTATCCATACGCTGGGTTCCTGAATACGGCTGGGGCTTTGGATTATTTACAAGTCTCTTCCATGCGGTTTCCGCGTTTAATAATGCAGGGTTTTCTCTATGGTCAGACAGTTTATCCTCCTATGTAGGAGATCCCACGGTTAACCTCGTGATCACATTTCTATTTATTACGGGAGGCATAGGATTTACTGTATTATACGACTTATTTTACACAAGGAACTTTCGTCACTTATCCCTGCACTCTAAAATAATGTTGGTGGGAACGCTCGTCGTCAACATTTTTGCTATGATCCTTATTTTTGTGCTGGAATACATGAATCCTGAAACGCTTGGAATGTTAACAATGGGTGAGAAGCTGTGGGCCGCGTATTTTCAAGCAGTCACTCCAAGAACCGCTGGATTTAACTCTTTGGATATTGGCAGCTTAGAGCCAAGCACCATTGTCTTTCTTTTACTATTGATGTTTATTGGGGCAGGGAGTGCCTCTACAGGCAGCGGAATAAAGCTTACCACCTTCCTTGTTATTGTGCTGGCAGTAGTCACATATTTAAGAGGGAAAAACGAGTCTGTCGTCTTTTCTCGGACGATTCCTCCCCATATTGTGACACGGTCACTTGCGATTGTGGTAATCAGCTTAATGGCAGTATTTGGAGGGATCTTCCTTTTATCGATTACGGAACAATCTCCCTTTATGATGATTGTATTTGAAGCCTTTTCTGCCTTTGGAACGGTTGGCTTATCGATGGGACTCACCGATGAGCTTTCAGCTGTGGGTAAACAGGTCATTATGGTGTTGATGTTTGTTGGAAGAATTGGTCCTGTTACTTTAGCTTTTGCCTTAGCCAAAGATTTTAAAAGTAATGTGCGTTATCCAAAGGGGGACATCTTTACAGGATAAAACTAAAAAATGTTTTCCCAACATTATCATTCTACACTTTGAATAAGATGAGATGTTTTCCTACTCAACCTTTATTAAACGAATTGATAAGGAGGTTGGGACAAAGAACCTTATTCAAAGAAACCCGAACCATAATTACAGTGGTTTGGGTTTTTAGTTTTTCTCTAGCCATTCGTGAGTTTAAAGTTTCATCAACTCCCTTTGCTTTCACCGTTTTGTTATCGATTTACCCATAAGCTATTGTTATGGATTGAGAAAGACTTATTAATATAAAGGATAGTTTGAACATCCTATGTGAACGAAGGCTGGGCTTCGTACTGGCATGCCAGGATACTCAGAGAGATGGACTTAACATCCGATGAAAGTGTGGAATTTGCAAAGCTTAATGCTGGAGTGGTTCAGCCGTCTAAGACCTCAATCAATCCATATTACTTGGGGTTAAAGATTTTTGAAGACATCGAGGAGCGTTATAATAACCCAACCGAAGAAATGATGCAGCGAGGTGTGGAAAAGGGAAGTGGGCGAGAAAAAATGTTTGAAGTGAGGGAAGTAGAGTCTGATATTTCCTTTATCCGCAACTACTTAACAAAAGAGCTGGTAACGAGAGAGGATATGTACTTGTTCCAGAAAAAAGGAAAAGAGTATAAGATCATCGATAAAGAATGGAAGGAAGTGCGTGACCAGCTCATCTCATCTAGAGTAAACGGCGGCTTCCCTTATCTGACAGTAACTGATGGAGATTACCTCAAAGCTGGGGAGTTATTTATCACCCATCACTTTGAAGACACAGAGCTTGATGTGAAATATTTGGAAAAAGTACTTCCTTACCTGTATCAACTTTGGGGACGTCCAGTGCATATTGAGACAGTGGTTAATGAGAAAGATACCGTTTTTACGTATGATGGAAGAAGAGTGCACAGAAGGTATTTATAACTCATGTTAACCGAGCTCAGGTCAATGACCGCACCGATGATTCGGCTGTTCAGACGATGAAAATCAACGGAAAAGGCGGTATGGCAAGGCTTTTCTCGACTCACCCTGATCTTGATGAAAGAATTGCCCGTCTTGACGAGAGAAAATAATAACGGTAAAAAGCTGGTTTATGAACACATAGATCAGCTTTGTTTACAGTGATCTTCCCAGATTATGCAAGTCTCTTAAAGCTACTTTTTTGAAAAACTACTAATATTAGAATCAGTAGAACCAATAGTTTTATTATAGGATATTTAATTTTTAGGAATGGAAGTGAATTGACATAAAAAAGCAGCTCTCATGGCTGCTTTTTTATTAGTGAAAATATATTTTCTTCAACAACGTCGCGGTCATCTTTTGCATCTATTAAGGATACAAAAATTAAAGAGAGAGCCCGATCACTCAAAATGATGTTACTCTTCTCCGCGCAGGTCAAACCACACGTCGTTATATTTGATAAGAGGCTTTTCGTCGTCACTGTCGACTAGAAACGGTGCCCATCCTTCCACTTCGCCGCCTTCATATAAGTCGGAGCGAAACTCTGGATCAAGCTCTGCGACACTGACAAAATCTTCATAAGACGATCCGCCTTCACTGATCACGTCAAATTGCTGAGCATTGACATCAAACGGTTCTTCTTCGGCGGAGTGAAGCTGGATGCGAACTTTTGCCAAAATGTACTCTTTTCCATCTTCAGATGGCTCATTGAACTGGTTGGCCTCTTTTACCATGGATTCTGCTTCGTCGCCGCTAACAGATTCAATCAGTTCAATGTCATAATGAACATCGCCAAACAACCAGTCGCTACCTTCAACTTCTACGGTCTGTCCGTGAGGAACAGGGTTTACCCGAGTGCCGAACTCATCTTCCTCGTCCTCGTCCTCGTCCTCGTCTTCATTCTCTTCTTCATCTTCATCTTCATCTTCTTCAGTTTCTTCCGCGTCAAGGTTTTCAGCTTCAGCTTCTTCTGTACCTTCTACTTCCTCTACGCTTGTTTCTTCCCCACAGGCTACAAGAGAACTTGCTACAACAACTGCCCCAACAGATAATCCGAATTTTTTCATTATGCCATCTCCTAATCTATGAAATTAAAATAATTCAATGAGTTCTTGGTATGCATCTCTCATGTCTTCATCTTCTACGTCTTCGCTGTACATCCATAAAATCTTGCCATCACTAACCGCAAAAATGTCTTCTCTTGTTTTCTCCTCTGTCGTAAGTTCAACAAGAACAAGCTCCATGGATTCGCCATCTTCTTCATGGTTTGTGGTAGCTAAGAGGTGATGGGAGGTCACTGGGTCAATCTCGTTCTCTTCGGAGAACCCAACCATCATAAAAAATAAATCCTGGACGCCTTCATGCATGAACTCTTCCACCGCTTGCATCCGCTCGTCTTGGGTGTTGGCATTATAAAACCCATTCACAAAGGAAGTGATTAGCTCATTCTCTGAGTTTGCGTCTTCCTCGTGTTCTTCTGTACTTTCTTCTTCATCCTTGCTTTCGGTAGAATTGACTTCTTCATTTACTTCTTCTTCGGCTGCTCCAACGTCTTCGGTTTCGTCAACACTTGCTTCTTCTCCACACGCGGCTAAAGAACCAGCAATAAGTAGAGAACTGACAAGTAATAAGCCTTTTTTCACCCTTCATCATCCCCTGTATTTCTTTAAAATTTACCAACAATAGAGTGATTGTAACAAAATTCATGACAAAGGTCACGGTTATTTTATATATAATCCAGTTTATTGGAAAAAACTTTAGGAGGGTTGGGAAGGCAAACGTAGGCCGTGAGAACGAAAAGAACGCGAGGTAGGGTTTGTTCTTCTAACATTGCTATGAATGTTTTGGAGGGGCAATGTGAAAGGGAAGGGGGTAGTCTGTAAAAATTAGAGTTTATTTTGATTGATAATAAAAGAACAACTTTAATGTTAAAAGCACATCTGCTGGGTGTGGGCGTTACTAGACACTAGGTAGAGCAATTTTTCCCTGGTAACAGACTTTTCACAATAGGCATCAGCGTCCTTGTTGCACTTTTAAAGGGGTGACCTGATGGCGCGGATGATTTTGATCACAATCAAGCTGGTTAGACCGATCACAACAAATGAAAAGACAAAAACCTCAGGAATGTGAATGATACCCGTGATATCAAGGTAAGCCAAAATGCCAATCAGAATAACAGCAAGCATTTGTAGCATCCGCCATTTCGTTAGCATATCATCACCTCTCCTTTAATATATACCCCATTCTTATTCTTCTATTTAAAAATTGCGGTAAGAAAGGTTTTTGTAATATGGTAGGCTGTTCCAAGGAATAATAGTGAGTATTGCGAAAAAACAGTATCACCTTTTATTAGAACTTGAGTTACTTCATGGGTTGGAGTAGTGATGAACCCCTGAAAAAATAAAAAAATTCTTTGGATAATTAGAGAATTTTAGGGCAAAGTAAGTGTAAATTATCATATATTATTCATAATGATAGAAAAGAACGTGATTTTGGTGAAAAAGGTACCAGTTTACATAAAATAGGCGATCCCCCAGTCTTCAAGGAAAGTGAAGGGTGAAGCTCATGACAAATGGTGGTTTCAAGAATCAGCATGTTTTTTCATCTTTGTCTAGACCCTCTAAGACAAAATCCTTCTAGAATTCAATTCAAGAAGGACTTTTTAGTCCCCTATTGTTAAATGTGTTCATGTTTATAAAGGTGCTTATGGTCTCATAATAAAGGTGCAACTTAGATCATCCTTCTGAATTATCTAGTTAATAAAGAAGCAGCCTGGATCAAGCATCGGTCTAGGATGCCTCTTTATTTTTTGATTTTATTTTAAGATGATGGCAGTACTCTTCTACGCTTAAAACAATCTTCACCGTTCGGGATGACCCTATAGTGCTTCCGCTCTCAGGGTAAGAAAAATCACACGTCCATTGAGACGTACTATATTGATGAAAATCAAACATCCTGGAACCCAAATGCTGACCGACCGCTACTTCGATTTCAACAGAAGTAGTGGTCCATCGCATGGAGGGACAAGGTCACACCTTGTCCCTAAACTTTTATCCCCATACTTTAATATAATTTTTCCCTGCTTTTAAATTACCAATTGGTCCCAATACACTTTTTTCTGCACGTTTTTCTCCTAATAAATCCTTATCCACGATTACTTCGCTGCCATCTGGATTTTTAAATTCTGCATCCACAATACGTGCTCTTCCAAGAGTTTTGGTGCATTGAATTTCTCCAAGTATTTTCTCAAAATCTTCTGGCAGATCAATATAAAGATATACTGAGTTTCCTTCTTCGCTAATTTTTATTTCTGGATTAAAGTTATCAGCTATAACTCTTTCAGTTTCTCTTTCAAACGATTCTGCCCCATGATAGTATGCATTACGGTTAATATAAACCGGTTGTTCAACTTTATGGAATCTACGGTGGTCACCGTATCCTTGATTCACAATCTCGATATATTCCTCAAGTGAAGTTGTATAACCTTTATAGTGAGCAGTACCAACATATTCATTTGTTATCTCTGAAGGGTTTAATGTTTGCAAACCAGCTGTTTTCACAGAATCATCGCCAATAAAAATGTTATTGTAGAATCTATCATCTCCACCATACACAGGAGCAAAACCAGCTATCTCCGTGCTATGAGGTACATGATACGGTGTTGCACGATCAAGCATTTTCTTCTGAACCATTTTCCCGCGAATTAAATTGTTAATATACGCTCCGCCTTGAGCATGGTTATCTAATGCATAGTCTGCAGTAAGAATGTTATTATCAACAATATAAGGACCGCTACTAACTTCAACAAACAAGTCGCGGTTATTTCTGTAATACAGATTTCTGCTTACTCTTGTACCTTGTGTCTGCCAATCTAGCCATGTTCCTAAAGAGCAGTCATGTATACGGTTGTCGTGAATTTGTACGTCAATTGCTGCGTGTAGCTTAATCCCCGCAATTTCATGTCCATAAAACTCGCGCTTTAATGCAATATTATAAATGTGGTTATTGTAAATTTCGCTAAATACACAGCCTAGATGACCTACTACACCATTTTGACCACAATCATAAATAGTATTGTTTCTAATAATATGGGAACCAATTTTTTCTTTATTCCAACCAATTTGTCTAGCAGAAAAAACTGATTCTAATTGATATTGATAGCCTGGCTTATCTTTTCGGATCGTGCTATAGTTATGGCCAGTTGATGCTTCTTTACCAATACTGATTGCACTACATTTTGCGTCGTGGATAATATTATCCTCAATAACCCAGCCTTTACTCCAATGAGGTCCGATTAATCCTGGCTGATCCGCTGTTGGCGGAGTCCAAGGAGTTGCTGCCTGAGCCATTTCAAAACCTCTAACCGTAATGTAACTTACACCAATTTGTGCTGGATAAAAGCAAGCTTTACGCACATTAATCTCTACTAATTCCTCATTAGGATTTGTTCCGTGGAAATTAGCATAGATGGTTGTATTATTTTCATTTACTTCTGCATACCAAACATATTTTGTTTGCTCTTGATTGTGGACAGGGACAACTGTCTTTGACCAATGGTCTAATACTTCTGTTTTCTCTTCTGGATTTATTAACATCTCAAAATTTTCTGCTTCATAAAAGGACATCCCATTTAAATAAACATCTCCAAGGTGTCTTCCTGGATTATAAACAATCCAGTCTCCAAAAATCTCTTCTTTGTATGGGTTATAATCTCCGAAAAATTCATTTGCTAATACAACTTTCCAGACAGTTCCTTCTACCTGTTCCCAACCTTGAATTTGCTCGGAACCTTTAATTACAACCTTCTCACCTTCAGCTGCCTGATATGTTATTCTTCTATATTCACTTAATCCTGCAAACTTTGGTTTCACCCATTCCCGATATTCTCCTTTGTGGACAATAACAGTATCTCCTGCTTGGGCTACTGAAGCGGCTTTACTGATTGTCAAGAATGGATTCTGTTTCGTTCCATCTGCAAAATCTGAACCATTTTTTGCTACATGGTATTCAAAAGCCATTTTTACTTCCTCCTTCTATATATCATAGATTCATTATAGGAGCCAAAATAAGTCTATTTCTATTCAAAATATAGTATAATTTAAGACAATATTAGTTTTTTTTCAGGGGGGATAGCCTTTGGTATTTTTTGAACACCATGGAGTTGAAGAAAAAGAATCCTTCCACTTTTTTAAACTAGATAACCAAACCTTTCCTCTCCATTTTCACCGAGCCTACGAACTTATCATTGTCAATGAAGGAGAGTTACTAGTAAGTATTGGCCAAAAAAACTATACATTGTATAAAAATGATATAGCCTTCATTTTTAATAACCAAATCCATGAACTTAAAGCTAAGAATCATTCTGACATTTCCATCGTCATCTTTTCACCAGAGTTAATCGGTCGTTTTTTCATGAATTATAAGGGATACGTCCCAGAAGATAATGTTATTCACTTAAGTAAACCCCCTGATTTTGATGCACTAGATTCCATTTATAGACAGAAAAGTTTCCTGTATGATGTTTGCGGGAGATTGGTAGATAATACTGAATTTCTTCCCGTTGAACACTCAACAAAGACGGAAGTACTATATAAAATTCTCCTTTATGTGGATAGAAATTATAGTGAGGATTGCACGCTAAAAGTAATCGCAAAACAATTACAATACGATTATGCCTACCTATCCAAACTTTTTGTACAAATGACGAATATGAACTTTACTGAATACTTGAATCATTATCGTATTTCACAAGCCTGTTATCTGTTGAAAAATAGTCAGCAGCCAATTAGCGAGATAGCTATAAACTGCGGTTATAATAACCTCAGGTCATTCAATCGTAACTTCAAAAAGATTACCAGCCATTCACCTAGAAAGTTCAGAGAGTTAACCTAGGGAATTGAAGAACTGGAGCGGCGGGAGTTTGGGCATATAAAATAAAGAGACAGGGGAAGTTTTACATCCTTTTATAGGTAGTTTAGCAATTCAATAAAATATATGTTGCCCATGGATAAACGGGGTTATATTTGCTAATTCAGTTTAAGTTACATTTCATAATAAGGATTGTCCAAGTACCTAAAAAAAAAGGTTTTGTGCTGGCATAAAGAGAGATAATAGTAAATATAAAAAGCTGGTCTATCTACTTTGTAGATAAGACCAGCTTTTTTTGAGGCAGGTATTGTTTTTTCTGTTATCTCATGTGCCAGAGCCAATTAATTAAGGAGTATACGGGTAATGAGAGCCGTGAAGGACAATTTTCAGGTCGCCATCATTATTTCTTGTATGAGCGAAATTATATTCTACTTCAACAGGTTCTCCTCCATCAGCTGGTGTAAAATAATACACACCCATACTTAGAGCTGTATTTCCTTCAATTATAACTCCTTCATTTTCCCACTGTACATCTGTCCAAGGTGCAATAGCAAAACCATCATCCTCTGGATACGCTTCATTTCCTCCTATGAAATAAGACAACGCTCCTTCAAAGGTGTCGCGGAAACGTTCCTCACTAGCTAAAGTTGGTTTGAAAAGGACATCGCCGGTATCATAACCATAGAAACGTTCGATATGCTCAGAAGCAGCGGCTTCATAGTCTTCACCCTCGCTGTATACTTCTCCGATATGAACAATTCCTTCTCCCCAGCTTTCCTGAAATTCCAAAACTTCCTCCTCAGTGATCTCCTGTACTACTTCTTCCTCCGCTGATTCACCCTCTACTGGTTCAGTAGAAGAATCTGTTGAACATGCAGCTAACATTGCAGCGAAAGATACTGCTCCCACTACGCTTCCAATTCTTTTTAATTTGATAATAATAATAACTCCTCTTCTACATTATGTATCTATTTTTTCCTACAAATGGGATTATAATTCCTTTATAGTGAATTGTCAATATAATCGTCAGTGCATATAGATACAGGAGAAAGTGGTAAGGATACCGTCTTTACGGATGGTTGGAAAAGAGTGCTCCGGAATATTTATGCACAAAAAACCCACGTGAGAGGAAGGGCTTTCCTTATAGATAACTAGATGAAGGTTTGATTTTACTAAAATAACCTATTTACAGACATTATTCCTTTCGAGGTTTTTTAAGTATTTCTCTTTCGAGAAGTGAATAGTAACAGCTGGGTAATGAGAGCCAAAATAGGCAGTTCCAATAACGGTCCTATTACTAATGTTAAAGCGATTAAGGGTTGATCTGGAAAGGCGGTCATAGCAATTGCTAAAGCAATTGGCGAATTTCTTGCTAGAGTAGTTAAGCATAAACTTGCTCTGTCGGAGTTTGAAAACCTCATTACCTTTCCAATTCTTTGACCGACAAAGAAATTTACTATGAAAAATAATAGAATAGGAATAATAATTTTCCACATTACATCTAAATTATCAAGAAGTAATTGTCCTTGTGAAGCAAACATAGCAACGATTGCAAGGCTTAGAAAAATGATAGGTAACACGCTGAGAGTGGATATAAGGTTATCCCTTACCTGTTGCCTGTTTCTCAAGAACATCTTTGTTAGAAGAGACAAAATTAGTGGCATGAATAAAACAACCAAGATGCTTTCAATGAGATAAGAAAGTTCTATAACCCCTGTTGTTCCTCCAAATATAAGAAGATAAACAGGAAGCAAAATGACTTGGAGAATTAAGTTTAGAGGCAAGATGGCCGTTGATAACGCAACATTTCCTTTTGCCACCCCTGTAAAGATCAAGTACCAGTCAGTGCATGGTGTAACCATAAGCATAATAAATCCAAGAAATAATGCTGGGTTATCACCTAAAAATACCATTGCCAGAAGCCATGCCAGGATGGGGGTCCAGACAAAGTTTATAATCACTGAAGTATATGTAAACCTAATGTCTTTAAAAGCTTTTTTTAATTCTTCCATAGGAATTTGTAAAAAAGTAATATAAAGCATGGCTACTAGTAAAGGAACAATAAAGCTTTCCGCATTAGCTCTTATTAACTCTGTTTGTCCTATACCTATTCCAATCAATACTGCTAAGAAAATAATAAAAGTATATAGTTTTTCTAATAAGTTCATTGGGTATCACAGCCTGCTAAAGAATAATTTTTGAATGACGTAATTTTATCATAGTTTAACTGTACACTACGTTTTCCTTATTCTACTAACGGCATGTTTTAGTTTGTAGCAGAACTGAAAAAGTTTAATTCGAAGGGACCACTAAACTTTATTAAGTATGGACACAAACTTCCCTTAACTCCCGGAAAAGAATTTTTCACATTCTATTGAAGAACAGAGCTTGTTTTATTTATGTGATTGAGAGAAAACTTATTTATGGTGGGAAAGTAACTCTCCTGGAAGCCGGGGAAGCGAGAAATAAAAAGGAAAATACAAAAATTCCAAATTGATATTCTCATAAGAATACATCGTCTCTTTTTCATTGGTAAATCCTGAGAAGAGAGGTGATGATAACATGGCAGTTAACATAATAATTGGTTTTCTACTTCCTTGGGTGTTTGGTAGTTACCTTTATAACAAAGACAAATACCTGATGGTAACAACCATCCCCTTATGTGTATTGATTGCTTTTGTGATCAACACAAAAGGAACTCGGTACTGGCTCTTAAAGCCACGAATTAAAGAAAAACAGTATCGTACGATTTATCCGTTGAACCTTGGTTATTTTCCAGTAGTGGCCAGTTTCATGATATATTGCGCGCAAAAAAGGGCATGGCCTAGGATGATATGGATCACATTGTTTACACTTTTGTCTGCGACGGCAGAAATAGCTGCTCTTATGGCAGGGAAACTCCTGTATAAAAACGGCTGGAATATTTATAAAACCCTGCTTACTTATTTTCTTCCCTATTGCTTTGTAGTTATCTATTATGACTTTGTAAAAATGCTTCGAGTGATTACACAACATTCTCAACAGAAAAAGAAGAATGTTAGAGAGTGTGAGGGAAATACAGGAAGTAAAGGTGCATATGTTTAAAGCAATAAAAAGTATTAAGGAATATGTCACAAATTTTTCAATGAAACACCTCCCTTTATAGCTGTCTTGTTTATTAGAATAGGACGTAGAGAAATGGGGGACCAAAAATGAAAAAACTGATTGAACAAGGGACGGAATGGATCCTTTTTTTGCTGCGTATATTGCTTGGGGGATTTATAGCTCTTCATGGAATAATTAAAGTGACCGATATTTCCCAGGCCAATCAAACCTTTGAAGAAGCAGGCATTCCTGTGTTTTTAGGAAACTTGACCGGAATTATTGAAATTATTGTAGGGGCGACTTTAATAGTAGGTCTTTTAGTAAAATCGTCAGCGATCGTTGTAGCTCTTTTGCTTATAATCTCCATTCTGTTAGCGCCGTATCAGGAGGGAATGATCAGCTATTATGAATTACTGTTGCCGGCTCTGCTTTTAGCTGTTTTATTAAGTGTAAGAGGAAGTAGGAAATTGAATCTGGTTACCTGAAACGTTTATTTATTCGAAACGAATAGGAAAAAATAATTAAAAGAATCAGTTATTCAAAATACAGGTTGACATCATTTTGTCTTTTTTATTACACTGCATATGACACATAAGGTATTTCCAAAAACAAAATAAACCTCGTTAGGTGAGGCTCCTGTGCTGGAGATATGCTGCTGCCCAAAAACGTCCAAAGACGCCAATGGGTCAACTGGAACGGTCGACATAAGGCCCTTTCTAATGCAGCTGGATGATAATCCTATGCCGCACAGTGCTAAAGCTCTACGAATGGAGGGTCTGATTATGTTGTATCGTGCGCACTTAGCGTCCTCTTTTTGTGGAGGACGTTTTTTTATTCTAAAAAAAGGAGGTTAGAAATGAAAGAAAGTGATAGTTTAGAGGCCGAGTCGGGAAGGAACAATAAAAATACAAAGTACTTTTTTCATTTCGTTGAGTGGTCAGGGGAGTGAAAAAAGCGTTAGGGGGCATGGCATGAAAAAGCTGGATTCACGTTCTCGTCAAGAATACGCAGAACATGTGATTGACTTGTTACAAAAAGAAGATGAAGCTCAATTTCGGGATCAATTTTTGGAGCTTCATCCAACAGACCAGTTAAGTATCTTTCACACATTAAATCAGACAGAAAGAAAACGGCTATATGCTTATCTACAACCTCAAGAATTTGCGGAAATATTTCAAGGGATGGAGTTTCTTGAACAGGAATGGGTGAGCCGCGAATTAAATGACAATTATATCGCTGATATGCTAAACGACATGTATTCAGATGATGTTGCCGACTTTCTTGGAGAACTGCCTGAAGAAAAGCGCTCATCAATCTTAACTGCAATGGATAAGGAAGAAGCAGCTGACGCCAAAGAGCTCCTTTCTTACCCTGAAGAAACCGCTGGAGCTATAATGACCAAAGAGTTTCTTGCGGTAAAAGCCGATAATCGAGTGAGCGACGTTATTGAGTTTTTACGAAAGGAAGGGCCAGATGCAGAGACGGTATACTATTTATATGTTACCAATCAGGAAGATCAGCTGGTTGGCGTAGTGTCTTTGCGGGACCTTATTGTCTCTCCTACAGAGGAAAAAGTGGAGAATATTATGGGGACAAGGGTGGTTTCAACGAAAGTCACCACTGACCAGGAGGAAGTAGCATCGCTCATTCAAAGGTACGACTTGCTTGCAGCTCCTGTTGTAACTGACGATGGTGCCCTGGTTGGTATTGTGACAGTCGATGATGTGATCGACATTATCGAGGAAGAAGTCACAGAAGACATCGGTGAAATCTCCGCCACGAGAGGAGCAACTGACGTTAACCTCTCTGCTTTTCAAGCAGCAAAAAAAAGGGCACCCTGGATTATTTTGTTGATGTTTTTTGGGATGATTACAGCTGGTGTGATTGATCAGTTTGAAGGAACGTTAGAAGAGATTGTTATTCTGGCAGCATTTATTCCACTCATTATGGACTCTGCTGGAAACACGGGAACACAGTCACTTGCTGTTGTTGTTCGAAGCCTTGCTACAGGATCCTTTGAAAAGAAAGGACTATGGCAGACCATCCGAAGAGAATTTTCTACGGGAGTATTAATAGGTTTATCGTGTGCTATTGTCCTTGTCGGGTTGATTACCATACTGTACGGGAATTTGGTTTTAGCGGGTGTCGTAGCCGTATCCATCTTTTTATCTTTAAGTATTGCTACCGTCACTGGAGCTTTGTTTCCCCTTATTATTAACAAACTGAAATTAGACCCTGCCATTGCCTCAGGACCTTTTGTTACCACGGTGAACGATATTCTAGGCTTGCTTATTTACTTTACCATTGCAACTTCTTTACTCATGTATTTGTAAAGCAGAAGGAGCGGGACATAGATATGGTGCATGTCTATGTCCCTTTTTTTAAAAGGAAAGGGAAGATTTTTCTTTTTGATGGTATACTCACCATCACACTGACTACAATTCTAATCATCTGTCTAATAAGTATACTATTTACCCTGATTGTGCTTGCGTTTGTGGTTTATGTACGGTCGTTACGTAGAAAAAAGGGTAAAAAACCAAGACACAAGATGGAAATATAAAAATGAGAATGATATTGAAAACGAAAAAACTGACTCAAAGAAACATCGTTATTGAGTCAGTTTTTTAATGGTTTTTCCTTTTGCAATTCTAATCCTTCAATATGTATTACGTTTTTGATGAAAAGGAAAAAGAAAACGAAAGTTTGGAGAGAGACTTGAGGACGAACCTGGCTAACATTTTCTTCTCCTGCTTGGATCGAACTTGTTCTCCCTATGACTAACACCGTAAAAATTACATTGAATGTGGAACTTTAGTTTAAAAATGGGGAAAATGGTAGTGGAAGAATTCATAAAAGGAGCGTGTTTATGATGGTTGGTGTAGAAATTAATATGGTTGTCAAAGACAGCTTAAAAGCATTGGAGTTATACGAAAGTATATTTGACGTCAAGCGGGTGGAGGTTTCAAACTTCCCTCGTGGTGAAAATGAGGCCGTTTTTATCCTATACGACGTTCAATTCCATATGTTAGATGAAAACCCAGAATTCCATTTGATCGCACCCACACCTGACGATCCTAAAACTAGTTGGGTGAATGTGACTGTTCCAGACATTAAGGAAACCTATGCAAAGGCGATGGATTTAGGGTGTACAGAGGTGCAGCCCGTGACTGAGGTTTCTGGCTACGGGGTATCGAACGCCATATTCATGGACACTTTTGGTTATATTTGGATGCTGCACCAAGTACATAAAGAGGTCAGTCATGAAGAACGTCTACGGCTTTGGGAGGAAAAAAGGGAGAAGTAACAATGTCTGTACTAGTATAAATGACAAAGCAAAGTGGTTTTCAAATTGTTTTTTGGAAATAGTGGGCAGCGGTAGTTCCAAAAGAAAGGGAATCTACTAAAGAGGAGGTTCCCTTTCTTTACAACTTTTTATTAAAACATTAACTGAATCATTGTACCTCCTGCTGCTCCTATGATCACAATCATCCAGGCCGGAAGCTTCCAGAAGACAAGCAGGCCAAATAAACCAATGGCTAAGGCAAAGTCCACAGAGGATTGAATGGCGGTAGTAAAGATAGGATGGTATAAAGCTGCTGCAAGAATACCGACAACAGCTGCATTGACCCCGTACAACGCCCCTTGAATTCTTCGATTCTGCCTCAAGACATTCCAGAAGGGAAGCGTCCCA
Organism: Thalassorhabdus alkalitolerans; assembly: GCF_042656525.1. NCBI lineage: Bacteria > Bacillati > Bacillota > Bacilli > Caryophanales > Bacillaceae > Thalassorhabdus > Thalassorhabdus alkalitolerans. Next base: position 339,545 of record NZ_JBHSOZ010000005.1, on the reverse strand, counting down.
AGAATGAGTAAGAAGGCGGGCAGGAAAATGCCGGCTGTTGCCACCATTGCCCCCATCCAGCCATCAGATATTGCACCTAAATAGGAAGCAAAGGTAAACAGGGGTCCAGGTACTGCCTGGGCAGCCCCATACCCTGCTAAGAACGCTTCTTCGCCTACTAATCCTGCAGGCACTACCTCTCTTTCAAGAAGGGGGAGTACAACGTGGCCTCCGCCAAATACAAGAGCCCCGGCTCTGTAAAAGCTGTCAAATAAGACAAGCCACTGAAAGGAAAATATTTGACGAAGGATAGGCAAAAGGATGAGTAATCCAAAAAACAATCCTAAACAAATGGACGCAAAACGGTATGTAAGTGGAATAGGCATGTCTTCAACATATTTTTTCTCTGTTCCTCGGTATAGCCATAAACCGATGACAGCAGCTAACAAAATTAGAGCAACTTGACTGTATACGGTTTGCCAGAGGAGGACAAGGATGAGCGTACCTATAGCAATGGTTGCTCTTTCTCGGTCGGGAGCCAGCTTCTGCCCCATCCCTAATATGGCGTGAGCGACCACCGCAACAGCAACGATCTTCAGGCCATTAATCCAGCCGGCATTTCCTATATCAAACCCTTGCAACAGAAAGGCAAAGAGGACAAGGGCAATAACTGAGGGAAGAGTGAAGCCAAGAAAGGATACAATTCCACCAGCCAAGCCCCCACGCATTACCCCAATCCCGATTCCAACCTGGCTGCTGGCAGGACCTGGGATAAATTGGGAAAGTGCAACTAAGTCAGCGTAGGCTTTCTCGTCAAACCATTTTCTTCGCTTGACATATTCATCATGAAAATAGCCCAAGTGTGCAATAGGACCGCCAAAGGAAGTGAAGCCTAACCTGGTGGAGACTCCTAAAATTTCCAGCAGTGTTCCTCGTTTTTGTTTCTCCATCTTAATTCACTCCTTGTTTTCATAGAGGACTTCTTCTGCCAGCTCTCTGATTTGTCTCCAGGCTCTCAATAAATTGTTACCACTTTCTGTGGTGGTGTAGTACATTCGAATCCTTCCGCAGACCACCTTTTCTTCAAGCTGGTGAAGTGTAGGATAGATCGTCCTGGAACTCATATCATAACCATGGTTTTTCAGTTCTTCGATCATGTAAGAACCATATATGGGCTCTTTTGAAGCATGATATAACCTATGAATCTTAATGGTTCCTAGGAAAAAATCTCTTAGCATTTTATCTCCTTACTAATCAATTACCGATATCGTTTATTGATATTGTAACAAAAAACAAAAAATCTCTACGGTTAAGATTTTGTAAAGAATGAAAAAGGAATCAATTTTGTAATTTAATCGAGGACTTGGATTCCCATGTCTTACTATGAAGAACAATAGAATAATTTAATCAATAGTATATGACCGCGCAGTATGTGAATTTAAAAAAAGGACCCACGTATAGGTGTGGGGCCTTATTAATTAGCTTATATAGAGTGGATAAACCTATTACCTTTTCATGTTTTATCCTGTAAAGATGTCCCCCTTTGGATAACGTACATTGCTTTTAAACTCTTTGGCTAAAGCGAAAGCCAAGGTTACTGGCCCAATTCTTCCAACAAACATTAACACCATAATGATCTGCTTACCTAAAGCCGATAGCTCATCGGTGAGTCCCATCGATAAGCCTACCGTTCCAAAGGCAGAAAAGGATTCAAACACAATCATCATAAAGGGAGATTGTTCCGTAATTGATAAAAGAAAAATCCCTCCAAATACTGCCATTAAGCTGATTACCACAATCGCAAGTGATCGTGTCACAATATGAGGAGGAATCGTTCGTGAAAAGACCACAGAATCGTTTTTTCCTCTAAGATATGTGATTACTGCCAGCACAATAACGAGGAAGGTAGTAAGTTTGATTCCACTGCCTGTAGAAGCACTCCCTGCCCCAATAAACATTAATAGCAAAAGAAAGACAATAGTAGCCGGCTCCATGCTGCCAATATCCAGGGTGTTGAATCCAGCCGTTCTTGGAGTGACCGCTTGAAAATAGGCGGCCCACAGCTTCTCACCCATTGTTAACATTCCAAGCGTTTCAGGGTTCACGTATTCCAGCACAAAAATAAGGAACATTGCAAAAATATTGACTATGAGCGTTCCCACCAACATTATTTTAGAGTGCAGGGATAAGTGTCGAAAATTCCTTGTGTAAAATAAGTCATATAACACAGTAAACCCTATGCCTCCTGTAATAAAAAGAAAAGTGATCACAAGGTTAACCGTGGGATCTCCTACGTAGGAGGATAAACTGTCTGACCAAAGGGAAAACCCTGCATTATTAAACGCTGAAACCGCATGGAAGAGACTTGTAAATAATCCAAAGCCCCAGCCGTATTCAGGAACCCAGCGTATGGCTAGTATAAGCGTGGCAATAAGTTCCATGGCTAAGGCAAAAAGAAATAATACTTTGACCAAACGAACCATGCCGCCAACAGAGGTTTGGTTAAATGACTGCTGAATAAGAATTCTTTCCTTCAACCCGATTTTCTTCCCTAACACCAGAATAATCATAATCGTGAAAGTCATTAATCCTAATCCTCCAACTTTGATGAGGATCATAATCACGACCTGCCCAAACATCGTAAAATCTGTACCCGTATCAAGAACCACCAGCCCGGTTACCGTTGTAGCTGATGTGGCTGTAAACATTGCGTCAAGCAGACTTATTGGTTGTGTGGTTGCAATCGGAAGAAGGAGGAGTAATGTACCGACGAAAATCGCAGCAAGAAATGAAAGGGCCAATGTCTGAGGAGGAGACATATTGATGACTTTGAAATGAAAGCTGTTCATCGTTACAACCCCTCATTCTCAAACCGTCTAACATCGTTTTTATGTCCAATGACTACAATCATATCCTCTTTTTTTATTAGGTCATCAGGCATTGGCGAGACGTTGACATCCTCCCCCCGCTTGATTGCAAGAATCGTTACCCCGTATTTAGCACGAACATCTAGATCTATTAAGCTTTTATTATGAACCTTTGACGTGGCCAGCAATTCCACAATACTGTATTCATCAGAAAGATCAATATGATCAATGACTTTTTCCGAAGCCATGTTTTGCGCAATCCGAATGCCCATGTCATATTCAGGATGAACAATTTGATCGGCTCCTATTTTTTCCAACACCTTTTGATGGTAATGGTTTTGAGCCTTTACCCAAACTTTAGGAATATCTAAATCTTTTAATACTAACGTAGTGAGAATACTTGCCTGAATGTTATCACCAATCGCCACAACCACGTGTTCAAAATTTCCAATTCCTAAAGACTTTAAGGCTTTTTCATCTGTTCCATCTGCTTGCACTGCATGAGTAGCAAGAGTCACATACTCGTTAACCTTCTCTTCATCATTATCGACAGCCAAAACATCATGCCCCATGCTGTATAGTTCTCTGCAAATACTCCCTCCAAAACGACCTAATCCAATAACTGCGAATTGCTTTTTCATTCTTTTCAACTTTTTCCACTCCTTTGCATTAAAAAAAACCATTACAAAGAAATGGTCTCTAGAAGACCCTTTCTCTCTTCACATGACGCTTACGAGGTTAGCTGTCGGATTAGGGATCGAGAGTATCCCCTCTTACTTAAGTAAGATTCACCCCAAGACGAATTTACATTCATCAAAAAATTGGTTCCCCCGCACTGTTTGGCCAAACAGTTTCAGCGATCTAAAAAGGCGTCGTATGAAGTTGTTACAGCTAAAATTTACTCCTGATTTTTGCGGATGTCAATAATATTTTTTTATGAATTTATTATTGCAAATTCATCTAGTATGTAATACTATATACCGGTAATTAGTAATACTATATACAAGAGGTGCAGACTAACTGTGATATTTGCAGGAGTAAATTTAAACGGAGGGGTACAATTGGAAAATATTACAGGGATGCTGAAAGGAGTGCTTGAGGGCTGTGTTCTTGAGATTATCAGCCGAGGCGAAACTTACGGTTATGAAATCACACAACAGCTGCGAGAACTTGGTTTCACTGATGTGGTTGAAGGTACGGTTTATACGATTACAATGAGGCTTGAGAAAAACAATTTTGTGGATTTCGAGAAAAAGAGGTCCACGGTTGGACCTCCAAGAAAATTTTACACACTCAACGAAGCAGGTCAAAAGCAACTTGAAATTTTTTGGGGGAAGTGGGATTTCATTTCAAGCAAAATGAATGAACTTAAAACCAAAGAAATCAAAAGGCAAAGTGAGTTTTATTGATAAATTTTTGGGAGTGTGGAGCGTAGGCCGAATTGAAGGCGATGGATGATTACTGGCAACGATGTAGCAGCCTTCGGTGATATTCGCGTCATTGACGCAAAATCGTGGCTGATAAACAACTTCATAAACTCAACGGTGCGATTAAATAATAGGTTTTCAGAACAGCCTAGTTCCTTAAAAGGGGGAGAATACAATGAACTTTTTAGAAAAAATAACCGGCAGCGATATGACTAAAGAAATGAAAGGTTTTGAAGCACGAGCAAAAGTTTTGCCAGCTGAATATCAAATAGCTTGGAAAGACATTACAAGTCATCTTTGGATTCAAGCAGATTTCACCGGACGTAATCTGATGCCAATTCTTGAAAGTGCTCTTGAACTGCTTGAAGTTACCTCTGCAGACGGCCAGAGCGTCGAAGAAGTACTGGGAGAGGATATCGAAGACTTCTGCAAAGCGCTTGTTGGTGACGAGGGGACAAAAACATATAGAGATAAATGGCGTGAGCAACTAAACAAGAACGTAGCAAGAAAATTAGGAGGACTGAAATGAGTATTAAAAAAATCATCGAAGGTAAAAGAGAATGGAGAGCCCACGTTTTTCGTGTCAAAGCACTTCCACAAGATTACCAAATTGTCTATAAAGAGATACAACAATATCTCTTTAAAGTTGGTCCTGTTGAGCTAAACGAAGATATTGGACTGCTCTCGGAAATACTAAGTTTCTTTGAAGAAGGGGCAGCGGCTGGGAAGGGGGTGCTTGAAGTCACAGGAACAGACGTTGCTGCTTTCTGCGATGCGCTGATTGAAGGTTCGAAAACTTACGCTGATCTCTTTCAAGAATCGGTCAATCAAAAAGACGATAAGGCAATGAAAAAATAGAAGAAATAGAGTACTTGACGGCAATCTCCTAATCGAAATTCTGAAGATAGTATTAGACAGGAATATTCTTAGCATGTATTCGAAGAAACAGATTGCACGGAAAAAGGAGAATATAAAAAAATTAATGCTAGGGGGCTATCATAGATAGCTCCCTTACTATTTGGATTTATCCTTTCCCTTATCCTTAGGTTTCTCCATTACCCATTTCTTCTTTTCGATTAGCTTTTTCAACGCATCCTTTTCTTTTCTTGATACTAAAATGTACAAAAAGTCACCAGCTTGTATCTCTGTTTCACCATAAGGGGTAATCAACGTTTCATCCCTGACAATTGCACTGATTGTTGCTTTTTTAGGAAAAGGAATCTCATGCAGCTTTCGGCCGACAATCGCTGTCTCTTCATTCGTTTTGAACTGCACCATTTCAGCGTTGGCTTTCCCTATCGAAATCAATTCAATTGAGTGATGAGGCGTATCTTTTTTAGGACCGGTAAGCTTAAGTTTTTTTGCCACGTATGAAATTGTAGAACCTTGTACAAGAGCTGAGGTTAACACAATGAAAAAGACTACATTGAAGAATAGTTGACTGTTTTCTAATCCAGCGACAACTGGAAAGGTTGCGAGTACGATTGGAACAGCTCCTCTTAAGCCTGCCCACGAAATAAAGGTCTTTTCTTTTAGGGTGTATTTCATCCCTAACGTTGAAAGAAAAACCGCAAAAGGACGAGCAACAAACATGAGTACAAAGGAAAGGAATAATCCTGCAGCCATTACATTAGGCGTAAACAGCTGACCAGGAAAAGCTAACAGCCCCAGGATGATGAACATAAGAATTTGGGCCATCCATGCAAATCCCTCGTTAAACTGAAAAATGGAATAGCGGTAGGTGAGCTCTGAATTACCAATTACTAATGCCGCTACGTATACAGCTAAAAATCCACTTCCATCAACAAAAGCTGTGACACTATAAGTTAATAATGCGAAAGCCACTGAAAAAATCGGATAAAGTCCGCTGGATTCTAAGTTGATTCTGTTAATGGAGTATGAAGCTAATTTTCCTATCATAAAGCCTAGTCCCAGACCAATTCCCATTTGCCAAAAGAAGGTGGGAATCAGCATAAATATACTCATATCCTCGGCAAGAATTAACTCGATGAAACCAAGTGTGAGAAAGACAGCCATGGGATCGTTAGTTCCAGACTCTGCTTCGAGAGTAGCTCCCATTTTGGCTTTTATGTTCCGTTCTTTTAAGGCTGCAAATACGGCTGCGGCATCGGTAGACCCTACAATGGCCCCAAACAGGAAGGCTTCAAACCAGGTAATATCAAATACTAACATGGCTGCTAAGCCCACAATGGCAGAGGTTAATAGTACACCCAGAGTAGCCAGGGAAAGAGAGGGGACTGCTACTGATCTAACAGTTGACCATTTTGTTTGCAGTCCCCCTTCGAACAAAATGATAACCAGTGCTAATATACCAATAAGCTGCGCAGCTCCGGCATTATCAAAATAAATGAGTCCTAACCCATCACTTCCAATGAGCATACCAACAAGAATAAAGAGAACAAGTGCAGGAAGCCCTAAACGGTTTGAGAACTTTGCCACTAACACTCCACTAATTAACAGAAGAGCAGCCACCAAAACAAATGCATCATTTCCTAATGCCTCCAAAAACATGTTTAGCCTCCTGTTATAAATTTACGTCTATTTTCTGAGGTTCTGTTTTATCTATTCCAATGTATTTTAAGGTGTCGGACGGGGTTGCTTGGTTAAACCTTCGTTGAATGAGAGAAATGGCAATTCCTCTTATATAAGCATGATACCCAAAGGTCTTTCTAAGAGTATGAGTACCCACTCTTTCGGTAATTCCAACCTGTTTAGCTGCATCATTAATAATCCGGTAAGCTTGCTGCCTTGTTATGCAGTGATCTCCCCTTGAGGATTGAAACAAAAAACGATTCAATGATGGAACCTGGAGTTGAAAATGATGTTGTAAAGCTCGTCTGACTTGATCATTAAGATAAATAATCTGCTTCTTTTCTTTAGGACTGTCGAGATACAAACGAAAATTCCCATCTGGCTCCATAACATCTCTAACCTTTAACTCCAATAGTTCTCCGATACGCAGGCCTGTATTAATTCCCATTACAAATAGTAAAAAATCTCTAGACGATTTTTTTTTAATTACTTGTTTCATTAAACGAATTTTCCGAATGTCCTTGATAGGGGCGACGTACTCCATTAGATCACCTCAATTATGTAACATATTATTATTATATCATACCGTTATGTAACATAAAGCGATATGTTCGAGCGTCGTTTAATAGAAGAAATAAATAGGGTAGGGTGTAATGCTTCTTAGAAATCAATACAGGTTTCAAGTACTTTTTTCATCCCTTGGAAATATTTGTTTCCTGTATGTATAATTCTTTCTTTGGTGTAAAATAAAAGTGAAATAATTCAGAATAGAAAGTTAAAAAGGGGGAGTTAGATGGGGAAGCAAGGTTCCAAGTATGTGATTCAATTTAAGGATGGAATGTTTTTGAGACATGGGGAATTTTACGGGCTGCTGTCGATCGTAGGGGAAGTAACCGAGGCAGGCCGCACAAACACTCTTGATGAAGCAAGAATGTTTTTCTTAAAAGAACAAGCCCAAAGTATGGCAAAGGAAATGGGAATTAAAGAGTCTTACGAGATTAAAGAAGTAGAGGTAAAGATGATTCTAAAATAGTGTGACAGCAGATGCTGACAGGGTGATAAGAAACGGGTTACTTTACAATCTGAAAGTACTTACATGAATTTGATGTAAGTACTTTTTTTATGACCTTATTTTGATACGATAAAGGGTAGGAGGGAAACAAACATGAAAGAACCTAAGAAAGAAAAAAGTAATTATGATGTAAGTCTACTCATTGTAATTTCGCTACTCATGTTCTTTGCTTTTAGTAATGAAATAAGAATTACTATTAATAATTTAGTAAACCATTTATAATTATTATCTTGCCCAACGACGGAGAGAAGTGTAATTATATAGGATACATATTAATCTTTTTTGTAAAACCCTCATGAAAGGAGAAGCGACTATTAAATCTAAAGTTTTATATATCATTCTGGCTATCATTATTTTTTTTAATTTAATACGTTATTTGTATGCCCTGATTGGGGGAGACATCACTGCTTATAATATTGTAATGGTCATTCTTAATCTTGTTGGGATTAGCTTTGCTGCAGCTTATTTTTTAAGAAGAAGGCCTGATCAATAAGAGAAAGCCATTGTCTCTGTAACTGTTATAACTATTTTATGGGTCAAAGCCTTTTATTCCCACGGTTTTCTTAAAGTGAGAAAGGAAGCCAGCTCCTTGCTTTTTTTGCGCCTTTCTTTTCTCACGTTTGCTCGTTCCTCTCCCATTTCATGAAGCTTTTTCTCTTCATCGGTCCCAGGTGTAACCTGGGGCACTGCAGACGGTTTTCCGGTTTCATCCAAGCCTACAAAAGTTAAAAAGGCTGTGGCGGCGATACGCCGGTCTCCTGCCAGCAAGTCCTCTGCAATAACTTTTACGAAAACTTCCAAAGAGCTTCTTCCTGTCCAGGTGACAAATGCCTCCAAACACACGGAATCACTCGGTTTAATGGGTTCCAAAAAGTCAACGGAATCTGTGGAAGCCGTGACAACTTCCATTCGACAGTGACGTCTGGCAGAAATCGCAGCTACTCCGTCAATGTGCTTCATTAATACTCCGCCGAAAAGAGTATTATGATTGTTCGTATCGTTTGGGAGGACCAAGTCGGTCTTTACGACGCGTGACTCGTTCATTTTTTTGGTGCTCATTGCTCCTTCTCCTTTTTTTAAGTAAGTTACTCATATTGTACCCCTGCCATCCTTATGTAAAAACAAAAATGAAAAAAGCAGCGCCAGCCTTGGATGTTGTTTTAGTATTTTGATTCAGGTTGAAGGTGGGAAAAAAGCATAGTGGGAAAAGGAGTCTAGAAAAAACAGAGGGATATTCAAAAAATCCCTCTGTTAGCATCCCTTTTTTCATTTAGAAACACTGAAATGAAGATATCCGTCTTAAGTCTATTCCAAAATAAACCCAGAAGAATCCGGTCCAGCGATATCCTGCAATAGACGTTCTTCCCACAAACACCGGGTAGAACCAAAACTGCTGTCGATTCGTTAGCCATACGTAAGTGTATCTAAACAAACATCGACGAATCGCTCCTGGGTCAACTGCAAATACGCCAATCTCTGCTGGTGGAGAGGGGGTAAATGCTGGAGGTGGTGAGGTTGGGGCTCCTGGCGGTCCAGGTGGACCAAAAGGCGGTCCAGGAGGTCCAAAAGGTGGTCTTGGCGGTCCAAAAGGCGGTATAAATTGTCTATCATGGTCAGCATATTGTTCCTGCATTTGAGATGTGTTCAATAAGTCTGAAGTATATTCATATCCGTCACCATGTGAGTAGTGAGAGTTCACATAAAAAGGGCTCATGAATCAGCCTCCCTATATAGGCAATCAGCCATAGTTGAATATCATTCTATGCAGTCAAATAATCAAATTATCTTGTACCTTTATAAATAGGCTAACGTGGAATGCATTATAAGGTCTCCTCTAGGTTTTCCTATCGGTTTAACGCAATAATGAACAAAGCCTATTGTTTAAAAAGCAGTTTATGGTAAGTTTAGATTACCTAATTATAATGGGATAAAAGATAAGTGGGGGAGCGGAAATGGATAGACCGAAGAGAAAAACAGGACTGCTTCTTGTTATCATAGGAGCGACACTGTGGGGGCTTGGCGGCACAGTATCACAGAAACTCTTTCAACAATACTCGGTTGATGTGAACTGGCTTGTGGCAATACGGTTGCTTATTGCTGGTTTGTTGTTATTGACAGTTCAATATTTGTTGAAAGACCGAGCACAAATTATTGGTGTTTGGAAAAAACGAAGGACGGCTTTTCCATTAATCATCTTCGGACTCCTTGGGATGCTTGCAGTGCAATATACATATATGGCTTCCATTCATCATGGTAACGCAGCGGTAGCAACGCTATTACAATATTTAGCTCCCATTATGATTATTTTTTATTTACTGTTACGCAGGCAAATGATCTTAACCAGAAAAGACATCCTAACGGTTTCGCTAGCCTTAGGAGGATGTTTCTTGCTGTTAACCAATGGTTCCATATCTCAGTTAGCAGTACCTCCTCTTGCTATTATTTGGGGCGTGCTCTCGGGTGTAGCGTTAGCTTTTTATACATTGTACGCTGTGCCCCTGTTAAAGCAATTTGATTCCCTTGTCATTGTTGGATGGGCCATGTTTATCGGAGGACTTGCCTTAAGCACTTTTCATCCCCCTTGGCAAATGGGCGATGTAAGTCTGACGCTTGAAGGGTATATTTATTTAGGGTTTGTTATTCTGTTTGGTACAATGATTGCCTTTTGGTTTTATATTGAGAGTTTACAAAGCCTTTTGCCTAAAGAAACAAGCCTTTTAGGAAGCCTGGAGCCTTTAGCAGCGGTTTTGGCCACTGTCTTTTGGTTACAAGAACCATTTGGATTATTTCAATGGATAGGAACTGCTTGCATTATCGGCATGATATTTATGCTGGCATTAGGGAAAGAGTCTTCTTCGAAAAGGGAACGCAAGAACAAACAAAAACCCCTTAAGGCAAGTTAATGAATGGCAAAAAAGGAGGTTGTCTATCAATCATTTTAATTCGTACTTTGTTTCAGTTTTTTGAGGGTATCCTTACTGCAGATAACGAAGAATTCTGCATCCTCTGGTATTGATTTGGACAGCTTACTGACAATTGTAAAGTCATTTCGATCAGAAATTAAAATCGCACCTTTCCTTTTCAGATCATCAAAAGCGTCATTGTAGGTTGTCCAGGACGAATGTCTGGGGAGTTTCCATATATCAACTCCACTTTTTCTGCTCAACAGGTTCATAATTATTCTACTGGATCCTTTATTTACGGCTGATTTGGCCATTAAATCGGAAAGTGCTTCATCAGCAATGACAAACTCATCTACATTGGCATGTTTGAAATTAGGAATATGTTTTTCTTTAAGGATTTCTACAATAGTGTAAATGTCTTTCTTTTTCTCTGCTGCATAGCCTTCAATTGCCGAAACAGTCAGCAATGAGGTGCCATCAGCACTAACGTGATTTACCTCATTATCCTGCGTGAAAATTAAGACAGCCTTGGCTCCTAATACATTTGCTTTATCAAGTACTTCCGTGTCTGTCGCGTTTCCTTGTATAAAGTAAAGTCTTTCGTGTTCAAAGGGTGTTTGAGATAAGGAGTCGATTAGAACTATTTTAGCTTTCTCATCAATTTCTAGGATTTCGTTCATTGTATGCTTGGCTTTATTTGACCACTTTACTATGACATAATGACCGTGCCCGTTATAATTCAACTTTCCCTCCTCCTTTAACTTTCGATAGATCCCAAAGCTTTCAACAATCTTACCAATGACTACTCCTATCAAGGCAATTCCAAAAAAATATAAAAACAATCCATACACCTTGCCAATAGTCGTTTCTGGAACAAAATCCCCATACCCTGTCGTAGTTACTGTCGTCATTACATACCAAAAACCAATAAAGGGGTTTGGAAATATAGCTGGCTCCAACCAGTGAATGATGAAGGAACTGGCAATGAAAAAGACAATGGTCACTAAAAACAAGGTTAGTTTTCTTATCTTTACAGCTATTTTTATCAGGTCAAAGATAAAGAGCATTTCCTGTCCTCCAAACATCTTTAGGCTATTACTTAATCATTGCCAAGAAAAAAGGAAAATATAAGGAATCCCAAGCGTCAGCCAAAGACTTATCCTCTCCATTTCGGCTGTTCAATCTATCAGAAAGGAAGATGTTTTTCAGGCGTTACTCTGTATAAAGGGAGAAAAATGAAAAAGGCAAAGTTTACAGACTCATTGATGAAGGAATACCTCACGTAAGGTGACCTCAATGGAACAGTCACACCACTTACTCATTAAATTGTGCATTACGTGGCTATAGACTAACTACTTATCTATTTCCAGCTTGTCGCGGCCGCCACTATGACACAGATAAGGAGTGGTAGCATTTTTGTCTTTGATGGTGTAGTTTCTCTGACTTTAAGTACCCTGCTTGTTATTTGCCTGTCAGTTGTTTTTCTTGCCCTTGTCGTTCTGGCTTTTTTTGTTTATGTAAGATGGCTTTATCGCAAAAAATCGCGCAAGAAAGGTCAACAGGTAAACTGGAAATACAATCATAATGGAAATATTGAAAAAGAAGAAGCTGACTCCAAGAAACATCGATTCTGAGTCAGCTTTTTGTTTTCTTCACTTGCCGTTTAGCCTGTCTAAAGAACTGACATTCCTTATGAACATACCTCGATCTATCTGATAAATTTTCTTGCTCATTATCTTCTCATTCTCCCGGTTTTAGAAGCTTGTGAAAAAGGGTATCGAAATTCCGAGGAGGCGATATCAATGGAACCGAATTATAAGCTATTTGAAAACGACCAAAATGTGATTGATACGATCGAAGAGCTTAAAAGCAACGGTGTCAGTGATGATGATATTTTTGTCCTTTCTCACGACCGAGGTCATACTAAGCGTATGAAAAAAGAAACAGATGCCAGTAAAATTGGACCCAGTGTAACAGGATTGGGTACTTCAACAAAAAATGTCTTCAGAAAAGCTGGTGACGCACTAAGGTCGAAAATGGCTGAGATTGGAATTGAAGAGTCAAAAGCTGCCGAGCTGGAAGAAGAGCTTGATGAGGGGAAGGTTCTGGTCGTTGTTACCAACCAGGAAGACAATGTAAAGCTATAAGGGACAGATTAATCTGGCCTGCGTTACGAATGCGCAGGCCTTTGTCTTGAATAGATTTTCTTCCTATTCTTTGTTAGGGTGTAATTATACTCATCACGATGACAGAAAAGGAGGATAATCCATGAATAATTTAAATGTGTGGACATATGAAAATGGAGATCCTAGTAAATCCTATTTTTATAAAGTAGAGAATTTAAATGAAATTTTCACGGCCATTAAAGAGCGTTTCTCTAAAGATATTAAAGATCATAATGACACAGACTTTGAAGAAGGCAGCTACATACAAGTTGATCATACTCCTCCTATGGGCGAAGGAGATATAAAGGTTGAGGAAATAATACTGGATATTTCGGTAAAAGCGGAACTGTTAAGCTTTATAACAAAATATATTTCTGTAATCAATATTAAAAGGCTGTTTCAATAATAAAAGAAAGAAGAAGATAGCCCTATCTTCTTCTTTCTTTTATTGCATCTTTAATTGTTCCAAAAGTTTGCAGTGTTGTCAGATCGTAATTAAGCTTTCGGGAAGTTAAAGCAAGTCGAGGAGTAATCCCGGTAACGATCAGCTCAGTACCAAGCAGATTCAGTAATTTGTGAAAGGAAAAGATTTCACTGATTACGTCTTCATCAAAACTGTTCAGGCCTGAAAGGTCAAGAATAAGGGTTTCTATGCTTGATTCATATATTGACTGAGTAATGGTGCTATGGATCATGGTGAACCTTTCCTTGTCCACATTTCCGATTAACGGCATAGCATAAACATGATCTAAAATGGGGACAAGAGGTGTTGACAGCATATTAATTTCTTCTAAATAGGTTTGAAGGCTTTCTCTATACTCTTTTTCTTGTGTAATATCTTTTTGAACGCCTACAAAATAATACTTGTCCTCTTTTTCTACATAGACTGGATCTATGTTTAGCTCGTTCCAAAATCCTCTTCCGTCTTTTCTGTAATTGTACAACTCAATAGAAATCGATATTTTTTGTGCTATTGCTTCTTTCATGGCTTTTATTTTTTCTGGATTTGTCTTTTCCCCTTGTAGAAATCGGCAATTCTTCCCAATGATTTCCTCCCTGGAATACCCCGTTACATTTATAAACCCCTTGTTTGCGTAAATAATTGGGTTATCTGGCAGTTCTGGATCAGTGATAATTACACCTACGCGAGTGTAATCCATGGCCTGTGTCAATAACTCCATGGTGGGAAGAGATTGTAATAAGTTACTTTTCACTAAAAAGAGCCCCCTCAAATGAAACAAAATATAGTCTCCTTCCCACACTACCAAAAGATAACTACTTTAACCAGTATAGGGGGCTGGTCTATTCAAACGAATGGGACCAGCAACAGAGGAAGTCACTGGATGATTATGTTAAGGTAAAAAGAGAGTACCAAACACAGAAAGAGTGAAAAAAGAATGAAAAACTATTTTATTTTTCTCACAGCCTTCTTGTTTATTTTCATCGCTGTAGAAATACTTACTGGAATGATTCTTACAGCTATGTATTCTCCTGATCCTGCAATGATCGAAGCTGGGTATGCCAGTTCTGAAGTGAGCTTTGGGGAAAGGAGAGATTATCCTGTATTGGCAGCTATCATATCAGCTTCTATAGCTTTTTTTATTTCTCAGGGATTTTCAAAAAGAAAGAGGAAGATGAAAGATCGAAAATCAATGCCAGAATGCAACAAAGCCTAATTATAAAATACCTGTGGTATGATATAGGTGGATCTTATTTTGCCAAAGAATTTTAGTTGGAGAAGAAAGGATATAATGCCTAGTGAACGACTATAACTATTTAAATAAAGAGGAACAAAAAGAATTGCATGTTCTTCAGTCCCAATTAGAATATAGTCAATCTGACTCGGAAAGAAAACAAATTATTACAAGGATTACTCTGCTTTTAGAAAAAGCAAAAGTGAGAGAAAGAAGACCTGGAAATGATTAGAGAGATAACGGCTTTGTATGAGTAAAGTGTATTTTCAGGCATATGACAGATAAAAAATGGAGGCTGTTCAATCGGTGAGAGCTCTGTTTTTGTTTTCAGTAATGTATTGGTTGATTGTTTCAACGACAAACCAGTAACAGCTTTGAATTCACAAGTAAGGGTTCAGCCAACTCGTAGTTCTCGTAAAAAAAATAATAAGACAGGTAAGTTGAACTTGTGAAAGTTCAGCTTTTTTCTTGTTCTGTTCGTTAATTTGGAAAAAGGGGATTGATTTTAGAACGAGTAGCACACTCTAAACAAAGAATCAGTAAGGAGTGTGGAGAATGAGAAGACATTACATTAGCGGGTTACTTATTTTACTTCTGTTCACTGGTTGTCAAAATATAGAGGGTGCTGGCTATTCTCCAGGCCCTGACGAGAAAGATATACAGGCACAAATGGACAGTTTATTAGCGGAGGATCTTTCATTCACAACGTCCATGTTTATTAACAAAATGGCTTTACAGCTGGAACGCTGGACAGATGTTGAGGAAGGCACGGAAATGGAGAAGTTATTTCTTGAAGAATTAGAGGACGAAGAAAATAAATACTTTCATTCGTTTGCATTTATTAAAGATGGGGACCTGCAATACAAAGCAGGAAATTTCCCAGATGAAAAGCTTCGTGATATTTATGCTCCGACCGGTAATGAAGTGCTGGCTCGTAATATAGATAGACATCTCTTTTATTCAAATCCCTACAGCCGGGAAGGCTCTCCCTATATGTTAATGGCGTATGAGAGAGAGTCAGATGAGTGGATCGCCGGGGAGATTGATCTTGGATTTGTGCAATCGTACGTTGGTGAGGTTGCCGAAGTGGCAGACGGTGAAGGTAATCTCTTTATTTCAAATGGAAACGGAGATGAAAAGCCAGAAGTCAGGTGGGAAGAAGGGGAGGTGCCTGATGATATTTCGGAGGAAGTCATCCCTGAGGTAGGATGGAAAATTTCCGTCCATTCAAAAGAGACACAGGAAGTAGAGAGGGAATACAAAGAAGGGGAAGTAATGGTGAAGTTCACCAATGAAGAAGCAGGACAACAGTGGCTTGAAAACAATACACAATTTGAAGAGGAAAAACATTGTAACCAGTATTATTTACTTAAGCACAAGGAAATGTCTACCGCAGACATGATGGAAGAGCTTAAGAAGGAACCTGAAATTACAGAAGTAGAGCCCAATTATGTATTTGATCAGCAGATAAACTCAGCTCTTCCAAACGATGAATTTTTTGGACCTTACCAATGGAATTTGGAGATGATCCAGGCCCTTGAAGGGTGGGAAATATCTGAGGGAAGTGAAAATGTAACCATTGCTGTATTAGATACAGGGGTAGATCCGGATCATGTTGATTTGGCTGAGAAATTAGTGGACGGTTTTAATGCTTTTACAGGAAACAATGATTATGAAGATCACAACGGGCATGGTACACACGTAGCTGGCATTGCATCAGCGATTACAAACAATGTGTCAGGTATTGCCGGTGTCTCTTGGGATAATTTAATCATGCCTGTAAAAGTCTTGGACGATGACGGGGAAGGAACACTTTATGAATTGGTTGAAGGGATTACGTGGGCAACCGATCAGGGGGCAGATGTAATGAATTTAAGCCTCGGGGATGCACATCCTTCCTCTATGCTTCATGAAGCGGTGAAATATGCATATGACAATGATGTGATGCTGATTGCAGCCTCTGGAAACGACAATACAAACGTACCTATGTACCCGGCTGCATTTGATGAAGTTCTGGCTGTTTCTGCTGTAAATGAGCGTGGAGAGAAAGCAATTTTTTCAAATTACGGAGAGTACATGGATGTCACCGCACCTGGAGAGCATATTCCAAGTACCTTCCTTCAAGACGAATACGTATTTATGTCAGGTACTTCAATGTCATGTCCTCACGTTGCAGGGCTTGCAGGACTTGTGCGTTCAATCAACCCAGAACTAACAAACGAAGAAGTAATGGAATTACTAAGAAATACAACAGAAGATATAGGTCCTGCTGGTCATGATGAGTACTACGGATTTGGATTAATTAATATAGAGAGAACGTTAGAGCAGTTAATCGACGGTGAGGAGGCTGGATTTCAGCCAGAAGGAGGCCAAAGAGAGGCTGACACTGAAAGAAGGATGGAAGAAGCAAATCATCAGCGGCCAAGAACCTGGCTTGAATATATTTTTGGGTTCTAAGGTTGTAGGAAAAAGCAGATAAACCTATCCAACCAATGCTTTATAGCATAGAAAAATTGATTATGAGCAGTATAACTATCAAGAAGCGTTACACCAATAATGGATGGGAGGCAGTTGCTCAATGGATCAGCATAAGGATAATTTTGAAGAACAAGCTGAAGAAATTGCAGAAAAAGCTATACAGGAAGTAGAGGAAGAGGAAGAAGTGGAAGGCTTGCACACTGCTCTGGAAGATATTCAGGAAGCTGAACAATTAGCTGAAGATACACAAACTGCGTCTAGTTCTCAAGTGACGGCCAGTTTCGAGGATGTAATTGAAGACTTTGATAATCAGGCCCAGCAGGATAGACAACAAGCTGAACAGGCTTTGCAGAATACTCAGGTGAGCATGAATTACACTCAGGCTCAGCAGGATGTACAGCAAGCTGAACAGGCTTTGCAGAATACTCAGGCGAGCATGAATTATACTCAGGCTCAGCAGGATGTACAGCAAGCTGAGCAGGCTCTGCAAAATACACAGGCTAGCTTGAACTACAACCAGGCCCAGCAGGATGTTGAATTTGCTCAGGAAGGCATTGAACAAGTAAAGGATAGTATACTTCTCCAACAAGCAGAGCAGGAAGTGGCACAGGCTCAGCAGCAGCTTCAAACTATTCAGGCTTTTAACCATGAAGAAGAACAGCAATTGCAGCAAGCTCAGCAGGAAGTACAACAAGCCCATCAGCAGCTGCAGGATGAAAATGATCAATTATTGCAAGCTCAACAGCAAGTACAAAAAGAGACACAGCAGCTTTTTCATGCACAGCAGCAGGTTAAGCAGGAACAGCGGGATGTGGAGGAAGCCATGTCAAAGCTTCAGCAAGCTCAGGAACGAGCCAGGTCTTTTCAAAACAAACCATAACCACACATTTGAGAAAGAGGGGCGCATAGCATGACGAGAGGACAATCAAGAAACAACAAACATAAAAATAAAGCAAGGCTGTCACAGACTCCAAAAAAAGACATCTTGACTGACGAAGAATTATCTGAGGAGTTAAGTGAAATCAATCATGAAAAAAATACAAGGGAAAAATAATTCTTCAGAACAACTCCTTAAGACGAAGGCTCCTTGTAACAGCTGAGCCTTCGTTTTCAATTATTTAGAGAGGGGTGGTTGTTTATACTTTTCTAAAAAAATGGCAGCTGTTCCGGCAACAATAGCAGATAAAGCTAAAAAAACACCTACAGTAAAAATAGAAAGACTCATCCAGGGATAAAGATAAACAGCCGTATAACAGGTTGCATAAACAATGACGCCCAGACCTGCACTAACTAACATAGCTACAATCGGACGTTTATTTTTTTGGTGGAGGACATAAGTAATAAACAGAATCGTAAGCAGGTAAAGGGATCCAGTTGTGTAATCATTGACTATTTGATCTAAAATAAGAGTAACAGACCAATTGTTTTCAATAATTTCGTATGTGTCCAGGTGTATTTGACTGGTTTCCCCTGAGTCAAGATGGATCGTTTCAAGCTTATAACTAGCTGGTGTTTCTGGCCAGTTTTTCTGGGTTAAAAAAGCAAGTTGGTTATCTTGATTAAAAAAGGTAGGCTGATCTACATTCAAGCCTCTGTCAGTGAGCTGCTGACTTTGTCCGCTCTCTTTGTTGTATAGGAATAATTCATATGTATAAATATCTTCACTGGCTAAATCGGTGACTGTGGTATAGGCAAACCATTCTCCGTCAGGTGAAAGTTCTGGAGAATAGAGTCCGGATGGCAGGTTATCTAATGGAGAAGGTGTTTCCTGATCACTTTCTTTTAAGGAGTGAAGAAAAATAGTTTCTTCCATGTCCTCATAAGCAGTAAAAAGAAGTGAGCTGCTATCTGAACTTATCGATAAATCATTCATCAGAAAATCATCTCGATTCGTCAGCTTCGATAGTTCGCCATCCTCTAAATCCACTGAATATAAATCAAACCCTCCAGCATCCTCATGTTCTTCAGCCAGCCAATCCTCTGCTTTTATTCCTATAAAATAAACGGTATCTCCTTCCCTGGAAAACACAGCGTCTCTGACATGTAAAGAATCACCAGTTACACGGGTTACTTCTCTATCCTCTTTAGAGTATAAAAACAATGAACTGACTAACGGATCACCTTCCGCTAAATATAAGATATAGTTTCCATCGGATGAAAAAGCGGGCGCGTGTTCCTGAGCACATTTATCTTTTGTGACCTTCCCCTGTATGGAGCCGCTGGGATCTGCCGTATAAATTGAGCGGCAGCCATCTACATAATAGGAAAAAGCAATGGCAGAGTCGTCTGAAGAAATAGCAATGTCTTCTCCCATCCCAGTGAACCATTGGTACGGCTGCTCTTTTTCCATCAAATAAAAAATAAAAAATACTAAAAATAAACAAGAACTGATGCAAAGTGCAATATAAAGCCACAATTGTTTTTTCATTTTTTGCTCCTATGTAGTAATTGTCGTATTTAATGTATCACAGGAAGATGATGGAACGCAGTAAATATAAAGAAATATTCAGTAAATAAAAAATATGGGGGAGTTTGTTGAAAAAAGGCAACAGAAGGGCAAAAAGAAAAAGCAGGAAAACTCCTGCCTTTTCTTTTGCTATTATATTGTTTCTTCTACATCTCCGGCAGACGCAATAACTGTTTCAAGCTCTTCTAATTCTCCTGTTTCCACATGGAACATACAGCCGATAACGGGCACTCCCTTGCCGTGTTTGATATAAGTAGGGTGTTGTTTCAGCTTTTCCACTTGAGCCAAAACATTCATCTTTGCTAAGTCATCAAGAGAGTGGTCTGTTTTCTCAGCCGGAAGAGAACTCTGAATGCTTTCAATCCAGTCTTTTAGCTCAGGCTCATCATTTCCGTCAGCTGCTGCTTTCACCCCGCCGCAGCCAGTATGACCTTTAATAATGATTTTCTCTACTTTCAGGTGCTTTAAAGCATAATATAAGCTTGCTGTAAGACTTTCATCATTTTCATTTACTTGATTTGCAATGTTCCGCTGAATAAAAAGATTGCCTAAAGGCATCTGGGTAATAACAGAAGGACAGACTCGGGAATCACTGCACGCAATGACGAAGTACTCTGGTGACTGTCCTTCTTTTAAGCGGTCGAAATAAGAAGGATCTTCTTTCTTTATTTCTTTAATAAATTCCAGGTTCTTTTCTCTTAATTTCTCCATGTTTTATTACCTCACAATTTGTTTGGTTTATTTTATTGTATAGAAATTTTTTCGAAACATAAAGTAAGAATATTTTGAAAAGGTTTACAAGACACCTTATACTTTTTACTATGGAAATATAGCGATGGCTAAACAATAGGGCTTTGTTACTTTATGGTTGATGTTTGTTTAAAAGAGGTTCATTTACACCTAAAGGTACCAGTGGGAGATCCATTCATTCCGGTATCTTCTATGCCTCAGGCATGGTCTCTTCAGCTAAGGCTTTTCCTGAAGGCGTCATGCGCTTTTAAGACAACATTGGACTTTAACAAAGTAATTTATTAAGAGAAGCTGCCGTCCCGGGGGAGGAAGATGTTCGTGAAAAACGGAAAGTGGTGGGCTTTATTTTTAATTGCTGTTGCTGAGTTATTTGCTTTAAGTTTGTGGTTTAGTGCTTCCGTTATCGTCCAGGAACTTAGAGATCTCTGGGCTTTGACCCCGGCTACAGAAGCATGGGTTACAGCTTCTGTTCCTATAGGGTTTGTGATCGGTGCTTTATTTAGTTCCTATTTAGGTATAGCTGACCGTTTTAATACGAGAAAGGTATTTGCAGTATCAGCATTGGCAGGGGCTCTATTAAATTTATTGTTAATTTTCTCTCAAAGTGCGTGGATAGGGATTGCACTTCGAATATTGACCGGTGTCACGCTTGCTGGGGTGTATCCTACAGCAGTAAAATTGCTGTCCCAGTGGTTTCCCAAAAAAAGAGGGGTGGCTATTGGCATCCTGATTGCAGCGTTGACCCTCGGGTCTTCTCTTCCTCATTTTATTGTTATATTTTTCTTGGCGGTCAATTGGCAAATGGTTATTGTGACAAGTTCGATTCTCGCTTTGACAGCGGCTTTTATAGTTTATTTCTTACTTAAAGATGCACCTGGCTCACCAGGCAAAACTCCTTTTTCCTTTAAGTTAATACGAAAAGTAGTCAAAAATAAACCAGTAATGCTTGCGAATTATGGTTACTTTGGTCACATGTGGGAGTTGTATGCTATGTGGACTTGGCTTCCCGTGTTTCTTACAGCCAGCTTTACCGCACAAACGACAGAAGTAAGCACGTGGTTTATTGCTCTGGCCTCCTTTATTTCTATTGGGATAGCTGGTGGAGTCGGCTGTGTAGTGGGAGGACTGGTAGCAGATAAAATCGGCAGAGCGTATTTAACCATTATTTCAATGGGAGTCAGTGGAGTGTGTGCTATTTTAATAGGGTTTACGTTTGGTCAATCGATTTGGCTTACTTTTGCTCTTGCTGTCATCTGGGGAATTTTTGTTATTTCAGATTCAGCTCAATTTTCGGCAGCTGTCTCTGAGTTTGCGGACGTAGAGTATGTGGGTACGGCCTTAACATTTCAAATGTGCATCGGTTTTCTTATTACTATTTTCTCTATAAACCTCATTCCTTTGCTTCAAGGAACAGTTGGCTGGCAGTGGGTATTCAGCCTGTTAAGCATTGGTCCTGTTTTAGGCATTATTTCAATGGTTAAATTCAAGTCCTATGAAATTTCAGATTCAGCTCAAAAGGCTTCTAATAAAGCTACATAATGAATATGCCCCTTGTAAATTTAAGGGATGGCAGGATCAATGGCAGAATCGTATTGGAGAATGAATAAAATAATAATAAAGATGGTGTCCTAAAGCTCTTGGCAGCACCATCTTTTTTGTAACTCTTTTATTTGTTTTTACCCTGATTCCTTAATGTTTCCAACCTCATCAATTGCTGCGTTAAATGAGAGTCCCCCTAAGTAATCAAACATTTTCTGCTGCTCTGTTTTTTTCTAAAGGAACAATTTGATTTCCCGTTATCACATAAGGTATAAAAAATGAAAAACGTTTTTTTTGAAAAAGGGAGGGGTAGTAAGCAGTAGGGAAAGGGGAGAGAGTCTATGTTTGCAGGTATATTAATTTTATTAACAATTTTATTTTTAATTGGTAATCTTTTTTATTTTTTCACAAACAAGACATTTAAGAAAGCAGGCTATGACTCTGTCTTATTTTATAATTTGTTTTTTGTTTTATTAGGGCTTACGTTAGGGTTTGCTTTCCTTTACTATTTGCTGTCTTTTCAGGAAACGGTGTTAGTAATAAATGATCCTACTGAGGATCCGGCAGAACCAACATTTTTAAACTTTTTATATTTCAGCGGGGTTACGATCCTGTCAGTGGGCTACGGTGACCTGGTACCGGTAGGAAGTGCAAGGTTTTTTGCACTCATGCAGGCCGCCCTGGGCTTTTTGCTTCCAACAATCATTTTCTTAAAAGCGTTAAACAATTCAGAGGAAGATGATGAATAAAGCCCGAAAAATCAGGATACGAGTGCTTCACAAAAGGAGGGAGCTTTATTCATCTACATCATAAAAAACCTCTTAGATAACTATCAATCTGATTCGGGAGTAGAGTAAGGTTTTTCTTCCTTTTTCTTTTTTTCGTCATGGGGTGGATGGGCGCCAGGGAATTGTCTCGGAAGATTTTGGTGAAGGTTTCTAAATTCGTAGGTGAAGGCGCTGTAGTATTGTTGGTCCTTTTCCCATGGAGTGGTTTTATTTTTTACTGGCTCGTCTCTATTTATCGGAGACCCATAAGGGCCTTCAATAAGGTCTTCTCTCGTTAAAAAGTTCCTCTGTGTTTCTACATTGGCAAAATCCGTGTATGCTTCTTCGCTGTTTTGCTCTTCCTTTTTATGATCCATACCTCTGCTCCTTCTTGTGTGTTTTTCCTTAGAATAACCACTATAAGAAAAATTAATATTAAAGTTTTTCACCTTTGCTCTTATGAAAAAGAAAGGGAGTACGCTGGGACGGGGAGCTGAGTTTTGAAAGGTAGCTGTGCAAAAGCATACCAAGCATGATAATGAATAATCCGCCTATAGCCAGGCCATTTGGTAAAGGAGATGACAATAAAAAGACTTCGCCAGCTAAGACAAATAAAACCTGTGTTGATTGTGTTGCTTCAACAGCAGCAAGCTTTCCTTGATTATGTTTTACTCTGTCTGTAGCAACAAAAAACAAGGTTGTTGCAATGACTCCAGAAAAAACAGCTACAATAAAGGTTTGAACCACTTGATCGGTTGAAGGAGCTCCTGAATCGATAAAAGCAATGAAGCTGAGCAGCAGCCAGAAAGGAAGACTTACCAATGTCATCCCAAATATCCGTTGGAACGTATCCAGGCGCCCGCCGCTTATCTCCATCATTTTACGATTGCCGAGGGGATATGCACACGCTGCGATAAGGACCGGAAGTATTCCAGCTATGAATGTATGAAGAGGGAGTGAGCTGGCATGCTGGAGCTGAATAAGCAATACCCCGGCTAAAATGAATAATGAGATAGCTAAGGATTTTTTAGGAGTTTTTTTTCGAACTGTTTTCATCCCTTTTGCTGTTTTTACTTTTTCAGTAAAGAAAAAGGGAACCAACAATGCCCCGGCTATGATAGTGATCTGCCAGGTTCCGGCAATAAGCCACCCAGGTCCGTAGGAGGCTGCATACGTCAAGGGGGCATAAAACATGACAAACCCTACAAAACTCCACATAATCCAGGGAAGGGGCTGTTTTTTAATTTCCTGGAGGACTTGTTTTCCGTTACGGCGAAAAAATACTATGAGCAAAAAAAATGGAAACATAAAAATAAAGCGAAGAGAGGAGCTCCACAGCCAGCTTCCACCCGACAGCTCCATAGATCGATTTAAAATGAAGGTAACTGCAAAGAACATGGAAGCAAGAAAACCGATTACTATTTCTCTCATACGTACCTCCGTGTTTGTTAGTATAATATTATTAACTTTTAATAAAATATATTATACTACATTGTTTAATACTATAAAAAGGAGGAAATGTTTTGAGTCGTGACAATCACCACTTTGACGCAGCCAGGCTGGCCAAACAGGTAGGGGAAACGTTAAGGTCAATTCGCAGAGAACGAGGAATGAGTCTCCAGAACTTGGCTGAGGCAACAGAGGTAAGCAAGTTGACTTTAGGAAACATTGAAAGAGGAGAAGCAAACCCTTCCCTTTCGGTAATCTGGAAAATAGCAAACGGTTTATCTATCCCCATTTCCTTGTTAGTAAAGGAACCAGAGGAAGTGGAAATTTCCAGAAAAGGTGTGGGGAATAAAGTAGTGAGCGAAAATAAGGCATGCACCCTGGAACCGATGTTTAACATGCCTGCCTTTGCTACGAGCGAAATACACCGTGCTTTCTTAAAGCCAAACAGTATATATTCTCCAGGCGCTCACCAGCCTGGTGTTATTGAATATGTAACAGTAATGAAAGGAGAGCTTTCCTTAGTTATCGAAAATGAGACGTTTTCTTTATCAGAGTTTGATTCCATAAAATTTAACGGAGACAGGAATCATACGTATATAAATTCAACGTCTTCTACTGTTGTACTGCATTTTGTAATGACGTATGCGTAACTGGCAGCACTTCCATCATTGAGTAGGCTCAAGGATTACAGATGCTATTTACATAAATGTGACTTTCAATAGTTGTCTGGTTTAGTGTGGGCTTAGGCGTTAAGTGAAAGTTTGGGGTGATTAAGATTCAGTATATAATTGATGATTTGCAAACATTTCTTTTAAATATATTTTTCGTTTTTACTTTTTTCTTTATCTATCAAAAATTCATAGAAGATAAGACTTCAGTTTCAGTAAACAAGTTGCTTCTTGTCATTATTTCCGGACTTTCTATTATTCTTTGTATGACTTTTACAGTTAATTTCAGCGATACTGGCCATATTTTTGATTTACGGCAAGTGCCATTTATTCTGGGCGCCTTATACGGAGGAAGGAAGGTAGCGGTTTCATTATTTATTATTCTTATAGCATATCGTTTATCAATGGAAGGGCAGGGAGTGTACGGGGCACTTTTGGTAAACATTATGATATTAGGTCTTCTTCTGTATATCATTCCACGGTATAAAAATGCTCCTAGTATAAAGAAAAAAGTAACACTGTCATTAACTGTTTCTTCTGCAGGGATTCTAACCATGCTTTTGGTTACATTTTTGATCTATCCGGAAATAGTAAGCGGAAGGTATATCAGCTTTATAATTCTCTTTCTAATCGTTCAGACTGCTGCTATTTTCTCGTTTATTAATTTTATTGAAAAAGGGAGAAAAGACAAGGCTCTTGAAAAAGAACTGAGAAAGCTTGAAAAGCTTAAAACGGTCAGCGAGATTGCAGCTAGTATTTCTCATGAAGTGAGAAACCCGTTAACAGTAACAAAGGGGTTTATTCAGCTATTAAGAGATTCGGATATTACAGAGGATACCAAGCAATATTATATTACCTTTGCTTTAGAGGAGCTTAACAGAGCGGAGAGAACAATTAGTGATTATCTTACTTTTGCCAAGCCGACAATTGAGGATGTAACAATCTTGAACATCAATAAGGAGATACAATACATCTTAAAAGTAGTCAGCCCATTTGCTTCTATGAATAATGTGAAGATTGAAGTGAAAAAAACAGGAGAAGTTCATGTGGCAGGAGAAGGGGAAAAGTTTCATCAATGTCTGATTAATGTAATAAAAAATGGCATAGAATCCATGCCTGAAGGTGGCAAGATTACAATTTCCATAAGACGAGAAGAGCAAATAGGAGTCATACAGGTTGAAGATACAGGGTCAGGGATGAATGATGAACAGATTGAAAGATTAGGAACGCCTTTTTATACCACTAAAGACAAAGGCACTGGATTAGGCACGATGGTTGTTTACAGCATTATTAAGGCAATGAATGGAGAAATTAAAGTGAAAAGTGAAGTGAATAAAGGGACCTCTTTTACTATTTATTTACCTATTGTTGAAGTGCCCTCATAAAAGCTTTGGTAAGAAACATAAAAAAGAAGATCCTCTTTGAAGGATTCATTTTTTTGAGGTTGCTTGAACCATTACGAGTTTGTGCTTTCAAGGGAAGCTAAGTGTTCTCAAGCAAAATCATTTACAGTTCTAATTTTTTTCAGCTCATGAAAAAGGCTGTTGAGAAGAGTTTCTCAACAGCCACCGAAGGCTCCTCCAAGAGGGTTCTTCTTATTTGTTAGCTGTTATGCTTCGGCTATACCTACACGGGTGCTGCTTATGATAAGCGAAGGAATCAGCCCGACACACGAATTACCTCTGTGAGGTTCACGGGGATGGGATCCTTTTGTCAATGGCTGTTCTTCATTTTTGTCCAGCACGAAAAGCGGCTTGTCTTCAGCTTTGAGGAATTTCAAAAGCCACCTTTTCTCTTTTTGATACAAGCGCCCGACAAGATCTCTTTTAACATTGTAAGGAGGTGGCCCCCAGGCTGTTACTAAACCATCTGACAAGGCAGCAGCTTTTTTGATGGTGCTTTGGTTTCTTTTTATAATTGTTTCATACGTACTTCTATGCATGGATTCCTGGGTATGGATTTTTACTTCTTCAGAGTCTCCGCAAAAAGGGAGAAGGCTGATAATGGTCATCGAAGAAACATCATGAAGATGATTGACGGCCAGGTTTTCCAGCTGTTTTAAAGCAGGGTCTCCCCGGTCTTCTTCATAAGTAAAGGGATTCGACAATATCAAAGAAAGGTGGCGGCCTTTGGGCCGGTTAAAGGCAACAGTTAATGAAAAACGACAAGGGATGTCATGAAAGACCTCAGACTCGTAAGTAACATCAGAAATAAACGTTGAAGAGTATCGGTGCATGAAAGTCATCCTTTCGTATATGATTGTTGCATGTTTATCATACCAGACAAAATCAAATATTCAAAATATTTAGTTAGAGAGCGAGTAAAACGTATATAGTCTCTTTTCCCTATATATGAGAGGAAGAGGTAAATATTAACCTTATTTGCATAATTATAAAAATCGCTTTGTTTCTACGAAAAAAGTGTTTTATTGAATAATTTCAAATTTCGAGTTCACAAGTAAAATTTTTTGAAAATTAATAAATTATATGTAATTTTATGATATAATCCACTTTGTAAGTAGAAATAGATTAGTACAAAAGGGGGATAACGCATGAAAAAGGTATTATTATTTCTTCTTATGTCATTTATTCTCATGTTCGCAGCAGCCTGTGGCGAAGCAGAGGATACTGGCGGGGATGAGGATACTGGTGTAGATGCAGAGACGGAGGATGCTGCTGAAGAAGAAACTGAAGGCACAGAGGAAGATAGTGAAGAAGCAGCTTCAGACGGAGAGACAGAAACCTATTCTGTGGCGACTGATAACAATTACATTCCATTTGAGTTTCTTGAAGATGGTGAATTAGTTGGATTTGATATCGACTTAATTAACGCTATAGCAGATGAAGCTGGATTTGAAATTGAAATTGAACAAATGGAGTTCTCAGGAATTGTTGCTGCTATTCCATCAGAACGTTTTGATATGGGTATTGCAGGTATGACAATTACGGAAGAACGTCAAGAAAACATAGATTTTTCTCAGCCATATTATGATGCCGGGCTCGTGCTGGCTGTAAAAGACGGATCAGATATACAATCTATTGATGATGTGGATGGTTTAACAGTAGCGACTCGTGTTGGGTCAACAAGCGAAGACTACTTAAACGAAAACACAGAAGCAAACATTGAAGCATTTCCAGAAATTCCAGAGGCTTACCAAGCTGTATTAACAGAAAGAGCAGATGCAGTTCTTTATGATCTTCCAAACGTACAATACTATGCTGAAACCGAGACAGGCGGAGAGCTTCAAATCGTAGGCGATACGCTTACGGGAGAGCAATACGGAATTGCTTTTCCTAAAGGTTCAGAGCTGGTTGATGAAGTAGATGCAGCAATTGATGCACTCAAGGAAGATGGAACATTTGGAGATATTTACGAGAAATGGTTCGGTGACCGTCCAGAAGGATTATAAGGAAAAAGAGCGTGGCAGGTATCTACTTGTCACGCTTTTTACCACTTAGAAAAGGAAGGAATGAA
This sequence comes from Thalassorhabdus alkalitolerans, assembly GCF_042656525.1. Taxonomy (NCBI): domain Bacteria; kingdom Bacillati; phylum Bacillota; class Bacilli; order Caryophanales; family Bacillaceae; genus Thalassorhabdus; species Thalassorhabdus alkalitolerans. The sequence continues at coordinate 311,293 of NZ_JBHSOZ010000005.1, read as the reverse complement.
ATATTCCGTCATGTATCTTTATACAGCTAATCATTACATAGACGTTATGCCCTTTTTATTGCAGGGTCTGCAATATACCTTGTTAATTACCTTTGTCGGGGTATTTTTTGGTTTTATTATTGGTGCTATATTTGGATTAATGAGGATATCAAATAATAAACTGGTTTATGGAATAGCCACGGTTTATGTTGAAATTGTAAGGGGTACTCCTCTTTTGGCACAGATTTTCTTTTTATATTTTGGTCTTCCAGAACTGCTGGGGGTTAATTTGGATAAGCTGACAGCATCCATTTTGGCAATTGCCCTTAACGCTGGAGCCTACATTGCTGAAATTGTACGAGGGTCTGTTCAATCTGTAGAAAAAGGTCAGACCGAGGCAGGGCGTTCATTGGGACTTTCTTCTTCCCAGACAATGCGCTACATTATTTGGCCCCAGGCTTTAAAAAGAATGATTCCACCGCTTGGAAATCAGTTCATTATCAGTTTAAAAGATACATCTTTATTTTCAGCTATTGCAGTGACAGACATTCTTTACCAAGGCCGGCAATATGCCAGCGGAACCTTTGTTTACTTTGAGCCCTACCTCATGGTGTGTGTGTTCTACCTCATAATCACAATTCCGTCAATGGTTATATTACGCCGCTATGAACGGAGGCTGGAACGAGAATGATTACAGTTAAAGATTTAAGAAAGTCCTTTGGTGACACAGAAGTGTTAAAGGGGATTACTACTGAAATCAGGGAGAAAGAAGTAGTGTGTGTTATAGGCCCATCGGGCTCAGGGAAGAGTACATTTCTGCGCTGCCTGAACATGCTGGAAGAAATCACATCAGGGCAAGTCATTGTAGACGGGGACGACATCACTGATCCTACTACTGACATTAATGATGTTCGTTCACGAGTAGGAATGGTTTTTCAGCATTTTAACCTATTCCCTCACAAAACAGTATTAGAGAATGTAACTTTGGCTCCTCAAAAGGTTAAAGGAATGGCAAAACAGGAAGCTGACAAAATAGGAAAGTCTCTGCTCGAGAAAGTAGGGCTGGCTGACAAAGCTTCTGCTTATCCGAACAGTCTGTCAGGGGGGCAAAAACAACGGGTTGCCATTGCCAGAGCGCTGGCCATGAATCCAACAGTGATGCTGTTTGATGAGCCGACTTCTGCATTAGATCCAGAGCTGGTCGGAGATGTCCTTAGTGTAATGAAAGAGCTGGCCCAAGAGGGAATGACTATGGTAGTTGTCACACACGAAATGGGATTTGCTAAGGAAGTAGGGGACAGAGTGTTTTTTATTGATGAGGGTGTTTTTATGGAGGAAGGAACTCCGGCAGAAGTCTTTGATAATCCCCAGCATCCCCGTACTCAAAGCTTTCTAAGCAAAGTTCTTTCATAATTTTACAGTGTCCTCAAGCCCCTGATTAAATTACCACTCTACAAATAAAAAGCACCCTGTGAGTAGCTGCAGCTCAGTTGTTTAAAAACAATTGAGGAGAATAGCTGGAAAACAGGGTGCTTTTTCTATTAATCTTTTGTCACTGAATGATACCGGTATGCCGTATGATTCACTGCCCCAACGTATTGATTAAGCTTAAAGGATTCTTTTATGGCAGATGATGCAAATTGCTTACCTGTTTCAATAGCTTCTCTCATTGGCCGCCCTTTGACCAGTTGTGCCGTAATTGCAGCAGAATGAGTACAGCCTGCGCCATGAGTATACTCTGTGTTTATGCGTTCAGATTCCACAAACTCAAAGCTTTTTCCATCATAAAAGACGTCAATTGAAGTGTCAGGATCGATATCGTTTCCCCCTTTTATAAGGACAAAACTTGGGCCTGACTCATAAATGATTTCAGCAGCCTTCTTCATGTCTTCAAGTGTGCTTACTTGGTTCAAGCCGGACAGCTGGGCAGCTTCAAATAGATTTGGTGTCACCAGCAAGGCCTTAGGTACGAGGACTTCTTTCAAATACTGGTCAAGTTCCGGGTTAAGAGGCTCATCAGTCCCTTTGCAAACCATGACAGGATCCACTACTACTGTTTCAATGTTGTGCTCGTCTATTTTTTTTGCCGCAAGGTCAATCACCTCTTTGGAACCGAGCATGCCTGTTTTCACAGCATCCGCTCCTATGCCGGATAAAACTGTATCCAGCTGTGCTTCAAGAACAGAAAGTTCTTGAGGATATACATCATGCTGCCATTCTTTAAAAGGATTCTGGGCAACAATGGTTGTTAAAGCGGTCATTCCGTATACTCCAAGCTCTTGAAAGGTTTTCAAGTCAGCCTGAATCCCTGCTCCACCGCTTGTGTCAGAGCCAGCGATTGTTAATACCCTTGGTAAACCCATAAAAAGTGACAACTCCTTTCTCATACCTGTACTTATGGTTAATACATTTCCTTGTTGTGCTACTCCGAAACATTGCATGTGAAAAAAGAACTGCTGTTATCTATTACAGCAGTTCTTCTCCATTTCCAGGAGACTAGACAGCCCACTCTCCATTCCTGAAAAGAGGTTCTTTCTCTCCGTTTTTGGAGATTCCGTCGATGTTCATGTCCCCAGTACCAATCATAAAATCAACATGAGTTATACTTGTATTTAATCCATTTTTCTCTTTTTCCCTTTTATCCATTTTGTCTCCGTCTTTTACACAAAAAGCATATGCGCTGCCAATCGCTAAATGATTAGATGCATTTTCATCAAAGAGGGTGTTATAAAATAGAATGCCTGTTTGAGAAATTGGCGAACTGTGGGGAACCAAAGCTACTTCACCTAAATAGTGAGAGCCTTCATCTGTTTCAATTAAATGCTTTAACGTTTCTTCTCCTTCTTCCGCAGAGAAATCCACGATTTTTCCATCTTTAAAGTGGATAGTGAAATTATCAATTAAATTTCCACTGTAGTTAAGCGGCTTGGAATTCTTTACATATCCATTTACTCCCGTTTTAAAAGGTACCGTAAAAACCTCTTCAGTAGGCATATTGGCAATAAAGTGAACCCCTTTTTTATTAGGGCTTCCACCGCCAATCCACATGTGTTCTTCTGGAAGCTCGATCGTTAAGTCAGTGCCCGGGGCAGTATAGTGAAGCTTTTGGAACCGCTTGTTATTTAGGAACTTTGCTTTGTCCTGAAGCTTCTGGTCATGTTCATCCCATGCCTGTACCGGATTATCCACATCTGCACGGACAGCTTTAAAAATAGCTTCCCACAGATGGCTGACAGCTTCCTCTCCAGTTGAATCCGGGAACACTCTTTGGGCCCATTCCCTGGTGGGGGCAGCGATGACAAGCCAGCTTACCTTATCAGATTGTATGTAATCTCTGAATGTATCCATAGCTTTTCCAGCTGCTTTGTTGGCCGCTGAAATACGTTTTGGATCTACTCCTTTAAGCAGGTCAGGGTCTGTTCCTTTAATGGTCATAAAAGCAGCTCCCTTTTCGGCAAGCTCTTCAAACCCTCTCGCTTTCCATTCAGGATACTCCTCAAAGGCTTCTTCAGGAGCCATGTCGTATTTTATCCTTGTCAGCTTATCATCGCTCCATTCCACATGAACATTCCTTGCGCCGGCGTTATATGCTGTCTTTGCTACCAGTCTTACAAACTCGACGAGTTCTAGTGAAGCATTAATGACAAGGGTTTGTCCCTCTTGAATATTTACTCCCTTTTTCACAGCAAGCTCTGCATAATTCGTTAGCTTTTTCTCAAAGTCTGTCATAAACATTCTCCTTTGTGAGTTTTTCATTTAAACGATTGTAGTGTTTAATTCATACTTATGCTTAGCCTTCATTTTATCAGGTAGGTATTGGCAATGAAACTTTTCTTGATAAAAATGGCACGTTTTTTGCTGACCCTAGAGTGAAAGGAGGTGTGATAAAATAATAAAGCATAAAAGGAGGTTTTTTTTTGAATTCTAGTTTAAAAGCTGTTTTATTTGACCTTGATGGAGTCCTTACCAATACAGTTCCTCTTCATTACAAGGCGAACAAAATGCTCGCTGAAGATCTTGGTGTCTTTTTTGACCATGAAATGAACATGAAACTCCAGGGAAGAAGCCGTATGGATGCCATAGAAGCTCTTTTGAAACAAAAGGAAGGGAGCTATTCTTACGACGAAAAGCTAAAGCTTGGAGAGCAGAGAAATACATATTACCAGGCTTTAATAGAGGACCTTAGCCCGGAAGACTTGTTACCTGGCGTCAAAGATTTTCTAGAACAGACCAGAGCTGCCGATTTCAAAGCAGTATTAACCTCTTCAAGTACTAATGCAAGAACGGTCATTTCCAATGTCGGGATTAAAAACTATTTTGACCACATTGTTGATGTACATACCATTTCCAATCGCAAGCCTGATCCTGAAATATTTTTAAAGGGGGCGGAAATGGCGGGGGTAAGTCCAAAAGAATGTGCAGGAATTGAAGATAGTGAGGCAGGAATCAGGGCCCTTCAAGCGGCTGGTATCTTTTCCGTTGGCGTCGGAGAAGAACAAGCTGCGAGAGAAGCAGATTGGTTTGTTGATTCCACTCGTGAACTTCAAGTTGATGCTTTAATCCAAAGATTCAATGAAAGGAATGGCTGATTGAATGAAGCATATCACAGTTTTTTGCGGTTCAAGAAATGGAAATCGTTCCCTCTACCTTCAAGAAGCTAAAAAGCTTGGAGAGGAGCTGGCCAAAAATAAGGTCATCACTGTCTATGGAGGAGGAAGCAGCGGGTTGATGGGAGCTGTGGCAGATGGGGCGTTAGGAAGGCAAGGAGAAGTGATTGGGATTGTGCCTGAAACGTTAAAGGATATAGAAATCGCTCATCAGCATGTAACAGAATTGATCACCGTAAAGACAATGCATGAAAGAAAGGCAAAAATGTATGAGTATGCTGATGCATTTATTGCTCTTCCTGGGGGCATAGGAACGCTGGAGGAATTTGTAGAGGTTCTCACCTGGTATGCAATAGGGCAGCATGAAAAGTATTGTGCACTTCTTAATACTGATCATTATTATGATCCTTTACTTACACTCATAAAACATATGGTGAAAGAAGGTTTTTTATCAGAACAAGTGGCTGACAGAATTATTGTTTTTGCTGAACCCCAGTCATTAGTTCATTTCCTGGTGAAGGGTGAGAAAGAAAATGTCTGACAAGCCAGTGATTTACTATGGTGAACCATTGCACCCAGCTATTTTTGTCGAAAGGACCAATCGGTTTATTATTCACTGCCAGCTTATTAATAAAGAACTAAACAAGCCGACAGGTGAGGTGGTTACCGTTCATCTTCCTGATCCAGGCAGGTTAAAGGAGTTGCTCATACCTGGGAGAAAAGTGTGGTTGCAGTACATAAATAAGCCTGCAAGAAAAACACAATGGAGCGCAGTTTTAGCCTCTTCTTCTGAAGGACAGCTTGTTTCAATTAATACCACTTTGCCCAATCGTTTAATTGAAACAGCCTTAAAAGAGAAAAAAATAGAGGAATTATGTGACTGGGAATTTAAGCGTGCAGAGTATAAGTTCGGTGATTCCCGGTGGGATTTTCTCCTTGAAAGCAAGGACAATAAAAAGATGTTATTAGAAGTGAAAAGTGTGACACTTGCAAAAGGTGAACGGGGCCTGTTTCCAGACGCTGTAACTAAAAGAGGAGCACGCCATGTACAAGAGTTATCTCATTTTCAAGAGAGAGAAAATATAGAAACCAGTGTTTTATTTGTGGCTCAGCGAAATGACGTAATGTCTATCAGTCCTGCAGACCATATCGATCCTGCTTTTGCAAAAGCTCTTCTTGATGCAAAAGAAAGAGGAGTAACATTGCTGGGGAGACGCTGTATACTGACACTGGAACACGTTCAATTAGGTGAAAGTCTGCCGGTATATGTTAAATAAAAAAGACAAAAAAAAGAGGCGGCATGCAGCCACCCAAAATGGTATCGTACGTATCAGAGGCAGGTTGAGATGATCTAAAATTGTCGAAAAAGGATATCTCTTGCTGTTTGGAATAGAACCAAAGCGCCTCCCTCTGTCACTACTATATCAAATTCGTAATATTTCTTCGTTTCTTGTTACATGGAATGAGAGAAAAATAAACTCCTTTATTTCTTTTCTTATTGGCAATTGGTCATTATATATAACTCTAAGAATTTTTTTAAAAGTGAAGAAATCGTAAATTGTTATAGGTATCGTTACATTACTGATATACTGTGGATTCTTTCGTAAAAGCGGGTGGTTGCTCAGGACCGGGAGGCTTGAAACTTTCTTTCTTAACCGATCAGAAAAATAAAGAGGAGCAGTCGTACCTCCTTTTATGCTCCTGCTTAAAAAGATACCTGAACGTTTTCTTGTTCTGCTGCCGGAGTCTCTAAAAAGTCTCGTCTGTTAAAATTATGGATGTTTGCTACAAAGTTGGTAGGGATAGATTGGATGCGTGAGTTATACTTTTTAACGGTATCATTGTATAGTTGACGAGCATCGGCAATCTTGTTTTCCGTTTGGATTAATTCTTCCTGCAAAGCTTTAAAATTTTCATTTGCCTTTAATTCCGGGTAATCCTCTCCCAAGGCAAATAAGTTTTCAAGCATTCCGCTCAATTGATCGTTTGCCTCCATTTGTTCAGCTCTATCATTTGAAGGTGCTGTGATTTGATTTCGTAATTCTATGACCTTTTCTAACGTTTCTTTTTCATGGGCTGCATATCCTTTTACCGTCTCTACGAGAGTTGGTATCAACTCATATCTTCTCTTTAATTGCACGTCAATTTGGGCCCATGATTCTTCCACCCAATTTAAGCACTTAATTAGACTGTTATAGCCGATGATCCAGGAAATGATCGAAACGACAAGTATGACACCTAATATAATGGCAAAAGTCAATGGACATAACACCCCTTTAGTGTGACTTCTTAATGTTGTCTAATCCTTATAGCAATAGCCTATAAGTCATTATATCATGGTTTCCTGACAAATATTTGGAATCTTTAAATAAATTTGGAACGTAAATAAGAGTGAAAGGTTACGCCCTTCCATATAGAAAGAAGGTCGACTGGCTTCAGGAAACAGTGCTTTTGTCATAAAAGCATATCCTTACATCAAATATTGATTTAGAAGGCTGTAATTGTTTTTCTATACTTGAAATAAAATTACCTGCAATTCATGAAAATTGTGTCTTTCTGACTGGTCTCATCGAGTATCTTATTTCCTATTCCTTCTGATCTCTTGTTCTTTAAAAAATTTCCATATTACTTACAAAAGACAAACCAACAATAATTTTGATAATTTTCTAAAAATTATCAAAATTTTGTTGACTTGAGTGATAGCTCATCCTTATAATCAATCTTAGAAAGATGATAGCGCTTACATCAGAGGAGGGAAGAGGATGCCAGCATTAGAAGTGGAAAACGTTTCACTTCAATTTGGGGGAGTTAAGGCTTTGGTAGACGTTACTTATCATATTGAAAAAGGAGAAATCTTTTCTCTTATTGGGCCTAATGGTGCAGGGAAAACAAGTATGCTGAACTGCATTAGCGGATTGTATAGTCCGTCTCAAGGCTCAATTAAATTTATGGGGAAGGATATTATCAACATGAAACCCCATAAAAGAACAAACTTAGGAATTTCCCGAGCTTTCCAGAACATAGCTTTATTTTCACAAATGTCTGTGCTTGATAATTTAAAGCTGGGCCGGCACACAAAAATGAAGTCAGGACTTTTGTCTGGGGGATTCTATTGGGGAGCTGCTCAAAAAGAAGAAGTAGCTCACAGAAAAGCTGTGGAGGAAGTTATTGACTTTTTAGAGCTTAAGGATATTCGCCATACTCCAGTAGGAAGGCTTCCTTACGGGCTGCAAAAAAGAGTAGAAGTAGGACGGGCCCTGGCATTACAGCCTGAGCTTATTCTCCTTGATGAGCCCATGGCTGGTATGAACAGCTCAGAGAAGCAAGACATGGCTCGTTTTATCCTTGATATGAATGCTCTCCAGGACATGACGGTAGTGCTGATTGAACATGATATGGGTGTGGTAATGGATTTATCCGACCATATAGCCGTACTTGATTTTGGAAAGCTTATAGGCTTTGGTACACCTGAAGAGATAAAAGAAAATGAAGCGGTGATCAGTGCTTATTTAGGAGAGGAAGAAGATGAAGAAGTAAGCTGACAAGGGGAGGATTCTTATAAATGGGAAAAGACACATTTCCAAAGCTTCTGTTAGAACTTGCAGAAAGTGAGCCAGAAAGGACGGCTTTCAGAAAAAAAAGCCTTGGCATTTGGAAAGAAATTTCATGGAAAGAAGTCAAAGATAACGTTGAATCTTTCGCTCTTGCTATAAAGCACTTATTTGAATTTCAAAAAGGTGACCGGATGGTCATCTTAAGTGACAATAGGCCGGAGTGGATCTATGCTGAGCTTGCTTGTCAAAGTCTTGGGGGGGTCTCAACGGGGCTGTTTCAAGAAAGCACTCCTGAACAGCTTGATCACTTGATCAACGATTGTAAAGCTAAGATTATAGTAGCAGAAGACCAGGAACAGGTAGATAAAGTGTTAAAGATCATAGACCATCTTCCTTTAGTGGAAACAATTATTTTTATTAACCCAAAAGGATTAAAAAACTATTCTGATCACCGGCTCATTTTTTGGGATGATGTTCAAAAAGCTGCAAATGAGAGCAGCGAAATAAACATCGTTAAAGAAATTGAACAGGGGAATGGTGAAGATCCAGCCTTCCTGTGTTACTCTCCGGGAACCATGGGACATCCTAAAGGAATCTTATTATCCCATTATAATTTACTGGCTACTGGTACAGCTCTTCAAGAAGTGGACCCGGTCTCTTCTAAAGATGACTATCTATCATTCTTGCCTTTGGCATGGGCGTCTGAACAATTGATTGTATTGTCATTATCATTCCAGCAAAAATTAACAATTAATTTCCCAGAAGAACCATCAACAGCCTTGCAGGACTTAAGGGAAATAGGTCCCCATCTCTTGATGGCAACTCCAAGAACCTACGAAAATATCATAGCTAGATTCAATCTCCGCATCAATGATACCTCGTCCTTCAAGAAGAAAGTGTACAATTTTTTCAACCGCTATGGAAAACGAAAAGCAGAAGCAGACTTTGGAGGAAAACCTCTATCTTTAAAAGAGAAAGTCATCTACAAATTTGGCGACTACTTAGTGTTTAGTGCAATAAGAGATCACCTGGGATTAGCAAGAATCAAAAGGGCTTATATAAATGGAGCTTCTTTAGGTAATGAGGGGATGCATTTCTTTCATTCCATTGGAGTAAATGTGAAACAAACATATGGAGCCACTGAGCTTTCTGGTATTTCTCTTGTTCAAAGAGACGGAAAGCTAGATGCAGAAAGTGTGGGAGAACCTCTGCCCCATGTAGACCTTAAGATTACAGAGGATAAAGAGATCCTTATAAAATCCGCTGGAAAGTGTCTTGGTTATCTTAATGGGGAAGCACTGAACCTTGATCAAGACGGATATATAAACCTGGGAGATACAGGGGAAAAGCTGGAAGACGGCCAGGTTCGTCTGACTGGAAGGAAAGAAGAAGTCATTACTGGAGTACAAGGTCAAGCAGTTGCTCCAAGCTCGATAGAGAGCAAGCTGAAGATGAGTCCTTATATTCAAGAAGCTTTGCTTTATGGAAAACAGCAGCCTTATATGGTTGGCTTAATTAATATCAGTATGGAAAATGTAGGGAGATGGGCTGACAAAAAGCAGCTTTCCTACACTACCTATGAGGATTTGTCTACGAATCCGGATGTTATCCAGCTGATACATGAAGAAGTATCTCAGATCACCGCTCTCTTGCCAGAAAGCATTGATTTTAAGAAATTCATTATTCTTCCAAAGGAGCTTAATGCTTCAGAAGATGAAATGACTCCAACGTACAAGCTTAGGCGGCCTTACGTAGAACAAAAATATAAACAGTTGCTTGATTCTTTATATTCCTCTGATGAAAGGGTTTCATTTACAAAAGGAAATGTAAACGAACAAATCATTCCTGTTATTTCATTAGGTGAAAAGAGGGAGGTTGCCTAGGTGACGTTTTTTATGCAAATGCTGGTTAGCGGCATCGTAGTCGGCAGTATTTATGCGCTGGTAGCTTTAGGATTTGTTCTAATTTATAAGGCTAGTGATGCTTTGAACCTGGCCAACGGTGAGTTTGTCTTAATCGGGGCATATGTATGTTTAACTCTTATCACTATTTTTCAAATCCCGTTTCTACTCGCATTAGCCATTACCTTGGCGGTAAACGCCGTTATAGGGCTGGGAGTTGAGAAGACCGTTCTTCGGCCATTACAGAATGCTCCAGTTATTTCAGTGATAATGGCAACCATAGGACTTGCAAGTTTACTCGGGGGGATTGTTCACCTGATTTGGGGACATCAAACAAGAACGTATCCGCAAATCTTTCCAGCCACACCAATTAGAGCCGGGGATTTAGTCATTACCCCGGTGTATCTCTGGTCCTTTGTCATTGTTATGACACTGCTTCTTCTTTTTACGCTGTTTTTCAAATACTCAAAGATGGGCCTTGCGATGAGGGCTGTTGCCGATGACCAAATGGCTGCACAGTCTATGGGGATAAGTGTGAAAAAGGTCTTTGCTGTAACCTGGGCCATTGCTTCTATCGTAGCTGCTGTAGGGGGAGTCTTGTTAGGAAACATCAATGGTGTAAATGCAACCATGGCTATTATTGGCCTGACTGTCTTGCCAGTTGTCATATTAGGTGGACTTGACAGTATTCCGGGAGCTATAGTTGGCGGCTTTACAATCGGGATTTTCCAAAGCATGGCGGGTGGATACCTGGATCCAATGGTTGGAGGAGGGTTAAAAGAAGTAGTCCCGTTTATCCTTGTAGTTTTCATTTTAATGCTTAGACCACATGGATTGTTCGGTAAGGGCGGTATAGAAAGGGTGTGATGGGAGAAAATGAGAAATCCTTTTGTCATGGAATGCGGTAATTATAAAACAAAATACAATCATGATATGGCACTCTTCACGATACCGAGAGTGAAGATGAGAATGATTTTGCTTATTGCCCTTTTTGCCTTAGTGCCGCTGTTTACATCAAATTACGTAGTAGGTTTGGCGACCCTTTGTTTAATTGCCTCCATAGGGGCAATCGGTCTTAACATCTTAACTGGGTTTACTGGCCAAATCTCCATCGGAGTGGGGGCTTTTCTAGGGGTAGGGGGATATACGTCGGCTATTTTAACAACGAGTCTTGGTCTAAGTTTCTGGCTGGCGGTTCCAGCCGCAGGACTTGTTACAGCCTTTGTCGGAGGAATATTTGGAATTCCGTCACTTAGGCTGAAAGGTTTATATCTTGCCATCGCCACACTTGCAGCTCAAGTAATTATTCTTTTTGTCATCAGCAGATGGGACGGATTAACAGGAGGAACTTCCGGTATGGTGCTGCAACGCCCCTCAATTGGCGGGTATACCTTAATGTCGGCCTCCAGTTATTACTATCTCTGCCTGGTCATCCTGCTGTTTACTACCATCTTTTCTCTCAATCTATTTAGGACAAGAACAGGCCGGGCTTTCATGGCGGTCAGAGACCAGGATGTTGCTGCTCAAATTATGGGAATTAATTTATTCAACTATAAAGTAATTGCTTTTGCCATCAGTTCTTTCTTCGTTGGAATTGCAGGGGCTTTAATGGGACATTACACCATGATTGTTAGTCCTGAGCTTTACAGTATTGATGTTTCAATTCAGTACTTAGCAATGATCCTGGTCGGCGGACTTGGGAGCATTCTAGGAGCAATTCTAGGCGCCTTTTTTATCACATTGATGCCCGTTGGCCTTTCCTATTTCACTGAAGTTTTATCTGTGTTTCTGCCTAATGCCGGCCACCAGTTAGCAGCGATTCAGGAAATTGCTTTTGGGGCAGTCATTATTTTGTTTCTTATTTTTGAACCAGGAGGGCTTGCCCATATCTGGAGCAATATAAGAAATTACTTCAAGCTTTGGCCGTTTACCTATTAATGAGGATACCAGACGTTTTGTCTGTTCCTGATAAAAGAAAACATGGGGGAGATCAAATGACAATAAAGTGGAAAAGATGGGTTGGGGCAGCAGGTACAGGCATGCTATTAGCAGGAGCACTGTCAGCATGTGGAGGCGGTGAGGAAGGAGCCAGCAGTACTCAGGACGCTGAAGGAGAAGCTGACGTAGCAGAAGCCGGCGATACAGTGAAAATCGGTGCTCTTTACGATATTACTGGAGGAACAGGAGATGTTGGTTCTCCATACGCTGACGGCGAGGAGGCATATGTGGAATGGCTAAATGAAAACGGCGGTATTGATGGTGTTACGGTGGAGTTAATTGGCGAGGATTACGCTTATGATATTTCAGAGGGACAAAGGATTTATCAAACCCTGAGAGACCGCCACGAAGTAGCCGCCGTATTAGGATGGGGAACAGCTGATACAGAAGCACTTAGGCAGCAGGTTGCTAATGATCAATTGCCATACTTCTCAGCTGCTTATTCAGAAAATTTAAAAGATATGGATGAAAGCCCTTATAATTTCTTAACTGCAGCTACTTACTCTGATCAAGGAAGAGCAGTTGTCCAATGGATTAAAGAAAACCATGAAGGAGACGGTGATCCTACATTAGCACTATTATATAACGATACAGCTTTTGGTCGCTCTCCGGTTGAAGATATTAAGGAATATGCTGCCGAGCATGGTGTAGAGGTTGTGGATGAGCAGGTCATTGATGTAGCAGCCACAGAGGCACAATCTCAAATGCTTAATATGCAGAGTAAAGACCCCGATTATGCTATTATCCAACAAACCTGGGGAGCAACATCAACTATACTTCGTGAAGCACAGACACTTGGAATTGATACACAATTTATCGGATTAAACTGGGCTACAGGTGAAGGTGTCATTGATATTGCAGGGGATGCTGCTGAAGGGATGATTGGAGTAGTAACTCATGCCTTTCCATATGAGGACCTGGAAGGATTGGGCGAAATTGAAGAATATTTAGAAACTCAAGGAAAAACATTAGAAGATATTGACCAGAAATTTGTCCAGGGATGGGTAACTGCAAGCATAATGGCAGAAGGAATCCGCAATGCCCCTGACTTAACAGGAGACGGCATTAAAGAAGGAATTGAACAGATTAGTGATTTGGATCTTAACGGTTTGGCAGCACCGGTGAGTTTCTCAGCTGATGATCATGCGGGAACGAAGGATATCAGGCTGGCTCAAGTGAAAGATGGTCAGTTTGAGATTATTGAAGACTACTTCAGTCACGAAGATTACGAATAGAATATCGGCAGAGGAACATAGGGATAACTTACTGTGTTCCTCATGTCTTTATCATCTATCTTACTTAAAGAACGGAGTGTTGATATGCTTCGCGTTCATAATTTAGAAACGGTCTACTCAAAGATAATAGTATCTTTAAAAGGGGTGTCTCTTGAGGTACCAGAAGGGAAAATTGTGGCGTTGATGGGAAGCAACGGTGCCGGAAAATCCACAACCCTAAAGTCGATTTCTGGTCTCCTTAAAGGTGAAGGGGGACAGATAGTCAATGGTTCCATTTCTTTTAACAATGAGTCACTCAATGGACTGACGCCTGATCAAGTAGTAAGCAAAGGAATCTTTCAATGTATTGAAGGAAGAAGGGTGTTTAAGCATTTAACAGTAGAAGAAAATTTGCTGGCTGGAGCCTATACAAGAAAAGACCGTAACCAGTTGAAACCAGACCTGGAAAGAGTGTATCACTATTTCCCGAAGCTTAAAGCCTTGAAAGGAAGAGCTGCAGGATTCCTTTCTGGCGGGGAGCAGCAGATGCTTGCCATTGGCAGGGGAATCATGGCTAAACCAAAAGTTCTGTTGCTTGATGAGCCATCTTTAGGTATAGCTCCTTTGTTAGTCAAAGAAATTTTCCACAATATTAAAGAAATCAATAAGGAAGAAGGGACCTCTATTCTGGTTGTTGAACAAAATGCCAATGTAGCACTCTCCATTGCTGATTACGGCTATATCATGGAAAACGGCCGTATTGTTCTCCAAGGAAAGGTAGCTCAACTGCTTGATAACGACGAAGTGAAAGATTTGTACTTAGGCGGAGGAAGTAATGGGAGAAACAATTACCGAAACACAAAAACTTACAGACAAAAGAAGCGTCCGGTGTAGTGGGACGCTTCCCCGCATATATTCCTAGGAGGGACCACTCCTTATCTAGGATCATTTTTCTTATGAATTCTGAGCATTTGCTCAGTGTACACGCTGCTATAAATAAAGGAGGAATAAAGAATGAACTTTGAATTGACTAAGGAACAAACAATGATAAGAAATATGGTAAGGGATTTTGCTAAACAAGAGGTAGCCCCGAAAGCAGAAGAAGTCGACCGTGAAGCAAGGTTCCCTGAGGAAACATTTAAAAAGATGGGAGAATTGGGCTTGTTAGGTATCCCCTTTCCTGAAGAATATGGAGGATCTGGGGGAGATACCATCTCTTATGCCCTGGCGGTAGAAGAAATTGGGAAAGCTTGCGGAAGCACAGGATTGAGTTATGCTGCAGCTGTATCTCTGGGAGCAAGTCCCCTCTATTATTTTGGGACTGAACAACAAAAGCAGGAACATCTAATTCCTTTGGCTTCTGGTAAATCATTAGCTTCTTTTGGTCTAACTGAACCGAATGCTGGTTCAGATGCCGGCGGAACCCAGACAAGAGCAGTTCTTGATGGAGACGAATATGTAATTAACGGTGAAAAATGCTGGATAACTAATGCCCAGTATGCAAGAACAGTAACGGTGACTGCGGTGACAGGCAAAGATGAAAGAGGAAAAAATATTATTTCAGCTTTTATTGTTCCAACTGATGCTGAAGGTTTTACCATTACAAGTCCTTACGAAAAAATGGGAGTGAGAGGTTCTAATACATCAGAGTTAATTCTTGAGGATGTAAGAGTACCAAAGGAAAATATCTTAGGAGACCCGAAAGGCGGCTTTAAGCAATTTTTATATACTCTTGACGGTGGAAGAATCTCTATTGCTGCTTTAGCAGTAGGTATTGCACAAGGAGCATTCGAAAGAGCTCTTCAATATTCAAAAGAAAGAAAGCAGTTCGGCAAAACGATTTCCAGCTTCCAGGCAATTCAATTTAAGCTTGCAGATATGGCGATGGAAATTGATCTGGCACGGACAATGGTGTTAAAAGCTGCCTGGCTGAAGGATCAAGGCAAACCATTCAAAAAAGAAGCATCCTTTGCAAAGCTGTTTGCTTCAGAGATGTCCACGAGAGCGTGTAATCAAGCGATACAAATCCATGGCGGTTATGGATACATGAGAGAGTATGAAGTTGAGCGCATGCTTCGCGATACAAAGCTTATGGAAATCGGAGAAGGAACTTCTGAAGTTCAGCGTCTTGTCATTGCCAGGGAACTTGGCTGTTAATTCTAACTTTATTAATAAGGGGGAAGAACCATGGCAGATATTCTTAACGTGACGGTGGGGGAGCTTTTAAAGAATGTCTCAAAGACACAGCCGGAAGTTGAGGCCGTCGTTTATCCTGACAGAGACCTCCGTTATACGTATGCTCAATTTGAAGAGGTGTGCCGCCAGGCTGCAAAAGGGTTTATGAGCCTTGGAATTGAAAAAGGAGACCACATGGCAATTTGGGGCACTAACAAACCAGAGTGGCTTATTTCTCAATTTTCCACAGGGAAAATGGGAGGGGTTCTTGTTACGGTTAACACGAATTACCGGACATCAGAGCTGGAATATTTATTAAAGCAATCAGAATCCTCAACTGTCATTCTTCAAGAAAGCTTTAAAGGATCTTCCTATGTGGAGATGCTTTATGAAATTGTGCCTGAACTTAAAGATGCAGAGCCTGGAAACCTAAAGTCTGAAACACTTCCTCATTTGAAAAATGTCATATTTCTTGGGGAAGAGCGGCTGCCTGGAATGTATACATGGCAGGATGTTATGGAAAAAGGCGATCAAGTAACAGACGAAGCCCTCGATAAAAGGCTGGCAAGTCTGGATCCCCATGATGTGATTAACATGCAGTATACATCAGGGACCACTGGCTTTCCAAAAGGGGTCATGCTGACTCATTATAATATAACAAACAATGGTCTTAACATTGGTGAATGTATGAATCTATCAAGTAAAGACAGATTATGTATCCCGGTCCCTTTCTTTCACTGCTTTGGCTGTGTTCTAGGTACAATGGCTTGTGTAACCACAGGGGCAACCATGGTTCCAGTAGAGGAGTTTGACCCTGAAAAAGTTCTCCAGGCAGTAGAACAGGAAAAGTGCACAGCTCTGCACGGTGTGCCGACAATGTTCATAGCTGAGCTGAATCATCCAAACTTTAATAAGTATAACCTTTCAAGTCTGAGAACGGGTATTATGGCAGGAACAAACTGCCCTATAGAAGTAATGAGGAATGTAATGAACAAAATGGGAGCAGAAGAAATAACCATTGCTTATGGTCAGACTGAATCTTCCCCTGTGATAACCCAGACAAGAGTAGATGACTCCATTGAACGAAAGGTTGAAACAGTAGGAAGAGCCTTGCCGAATGTCGAGGTGAAAATAGTCGAGCCTGGGACGGACAAGGAAGTGGAGCCAGGTACGCAAGGAGAATTGTGCACGAGGGGCTACCATGTAATGAAGGGCTATTATAATAATCAAGCAGCCACTAAAGAAGTGCTGACAGAAGACGGGTGGCTTCACACCGGGGACCTTGCAGTGATGGACGAACATGGATACTGCCGGATTACAGGAAGATTAAAAGATATGATTATTCGCGGTGGAGAAAACATCTACCCACGAGAAATAGAAGAGTTTTTATACCAGCACCCTAAAGTGTTAGACGTGCAGGTTGTAGGAATACCTGATCAGAAATACGGAGAAGAAGTATCAGCATGGATTAGATTAAAAGAAGGAGAAAGCTGCACTCCTGAAGAAATACGTAATTATTGTGAAGGACAAATTTCACGTTTTAAAATTCCTCGCTACATTACATTTGTTGATGAATATCCAATGACTGCATCAGGAAAAATTCAAAAGTTTAAACTGAGGGAACAGGCAAAAGACACATTTTCTACGTCTAGCTGATAATGATTTTGAAAGCGTTGTCATCATTTGAAATATAAAGAGGAATAGAGGTGGCTGTATGTTCAAAAAAGTACTGATTGCAAATCGTGGAGAAATTGCCTGCCGGGTGATAAGAACGTGCCGGAATTTAGGGGTTAAAACGGTTGCCGTTTATTCAGAAGCAGACAAGAATGCTCTTCATGCAGGGATGGCTGATGAATCTCATTTCATCGGCCCTCCAAAAGTGAATGAAAGCTATTTGAATATAGATGCTATCCTTCAAGCGGCCAAGGATTCGGGAGTGGATGCGATTCACCCGGGATACGGCCTCCTTTCAGAAAACGGTGATTTTGCCCGCAAATGCGAAGCCGAAGGCATTACATTTATTGGCCCGACTCCTGAGGTAATGGAAAAGATGGGAAGTAAAATCGAAGCTCGCCTTGAAATGGAAAAAGCAGGAGTCCCGGTGGTACCAGGTGTGAGCAGCCCGATTGAGAATGTAGATGAGGCGGCTGAAACAGCGAAAAGAATTGGTTACCCTGTCATGCTCAAAGCCTCGGCAGGAGGCGGTGGAATAGGGATGCAGAGAGCTGAGACAGAAGAAGAACTGCGAAAGGTATATGAAGGAAACCAAAAAAGGGCTATAAGTTTCTTTGGCAATGGAGCCATGTATTTGGAAAAAGTTGTAGAAAATCCACGGCACATTGAAATTCAAGTGTTTGCCGATAAACAAGGAAACTGCGTTCATTTAGGTGAAAGGGATTGTTCTGTGCAAAGGAGAAACCAAAAAGTTGTTGAAGAATCTCCATCTCCTTTTGTCAGTGATTCCTTAAGAAAAGAGATGGGAGAAACAGCAGTAAAAGCTGCGAAAGCACTGGGATATCAGAACGCAGGTACTATTGAGTTTTTAGTAGATGAGGAAAAGAACTTCTATTTTTTAGAGATGAATACTCGATTGCAAGTAGAGCACCCAGTAACCGAAGAAGTAACTGGAACTGATCTTGTTGAATGGCAGCTAGCAGTAGCAGCAGGACAGCCGCTTCCTTTAACCCAACAGGAAATCAGCTTAAGTGGCCATGCGATAGAAGTAAGGATATACGCTGAAGATCCAAAGACATTTTTCCCATCCCCTGGAACAATCACAGTCTTTGAAATGCCTTCAGGAAAAGCTGTAAGGCACGAATGCGGAGTGAGCGAGGGTTCAGTAGTGACTCCTTTTTATGATCCAATGCTTGCAAAGTTAATTGTTACCGGTACAAATAGAGATGAAGCGATTGAACAACTTCAAAAAGCCTTGGAAAATTACCGCATAGAAGGAATCAAAACAAACATTTCCATGCTTTTAGAGGTAGTGAAACATCCATCATTTATAAAAGGAGAAGCAACAACCGCTTTTATTCAAGATGTGCTGCGAGCACCTTCGGTATAACAGAGAGCTCAGTTCGAGCGGAAACAAAGGGTGTTTCTGCTCGAACTAAACAATAAAAGTTCAGGAGGCTTGTGATGAGTAAGATTTCGGCAAATATGGCAGGGAATATTTGGAAGATTTTAGTGAAAGAAGGAGATATAGTTAACGCGGGTGAGGATATTATGATCTTGGAATCTATGAAAATGGAGATCCCGTTAACGGCTGAACAGGGAGGAAGTGTGAAGACTATCCTTAAGCAGGAAGGAGACTTTGTTAATGAAGGCGAAGACCTCCTGATATTTGAATAGACAAAAGAGAAAGAGGAGGTGAGGATGTTGTCTGAAAAGGTTCAAATAAAAGAAGTCGGACCAAGAGACGGCCTGCAAAATGAATCTTCTTTTGTTAACACTGAAGATAAGATTTCATGGATCAATCAATTGACAGAAAGCGGACTATCTTATATAGAGATTTCTTCATTTGTACATCCAAAGTGGGTACCAGCATTAGCCGATGCAAAAGAAGTGGCAAAAGGCATTAAGAGAAAGAAAGAAGTTACCTATGCTGCGCTGGTACCAAATATGAAAGGACTGGAAGGGGCGCTTGAAACAAATATTGATGAAATTTCAATTTTTATGTCAGCCAGCGAAACACATAACAGGAAAAACATCAATAAATCCATAGACGAAACATTTACGGTATTACAAGAAGTCGTAAAAGAAGGAGAGCGTGCAGGAAAGTCTGTAAGAGGCTACCTTTCGACGGTGTTTGGATGCCCATATGAAGGAATGGTTGAAACAGAACAAGTATTAAAAGTGGCTCATACTCTGTTTGACATGGGAATTGAAGAGCTGTCTCTTGGTGACACAATTGGTGTAGCTAATCCTAAGCAGGTTCAGGATGTCTTAGGTCACCTGGTTGCAAACCTTCCTAAAGATAAGCTGGCCATGCACTTCCACGATACCCGTGGTACTGCTCTTGCTAATGTACTGGCCTCCTTACAGGCAGGAATTACTACTTTTGACAGTGCCTGCGGAGGTCTTGGAGGCTGCCCCTATGCACCAGGTGCTTCAGGAAATGTCTCTACTGAAGATTTATTATATATGCTTCATGGGATGGGAATTGAGACAGGAGTAGAGGAGGATAAGCTTCTCCATGCTTCCTTGTTTATTGAAGAAAAATTAGGCAAAAATTTGCCGAGCAGGGTCCTGCAGGCAAGAAAAGGAGAAGAAAGCCATTGACTTAAGGAGGTTAGAAAAATGGAAAACCAGGTGACCTTAGAAAAGAAGGGCAATGTAGCAATCATTACACTGAACCGCCCAAGGGCAGCTAATGCACTCTCTTTGCAAATGCTTCAAGAACTGAATCATTATTTTCAGGATCTCTCATTTGATGATTCAGTCCGTACTCTTATTCTTACTGGAGCGGGAGACAAGGTCTTTTGTGCAGGCGCTGACTTAAAGGAAAGAGCGGGGATGGATCCAGTGCAAGTTAAAAAGACGGTCGCTCTTATCCGGAAAACAGTCGAGGCTGTAGAAAAGCTTCCACAGCCAGTGATTGCTGCCATGAACGGCAGTGCTTTGGGAGGAGGACTGGAACTGGCGCTCGCTTGTGATATTCGAGTGGCAGCAGAAGACGGAAAATACGGATTGCCCGAAACTTCCCTTGCGATTATTCCAGGGGCCGGTGGGACCCAAAGACTTCCAAGGTTGATAGGAGCAGAAAAAGCTAAAGAACTAATTTTTACTTCCAAAAAAATTTCAGGGCGGGAAGCAGAGCAAATAGGTTTGGTATCCTGCAGTGCCCAATCTGCAGAAGTCCTATCTGTAGCTCAAGAGATAGCGGGGAAAATAGCAGAGAATGGTCCGGTGGCCTTAAAGCAGGCAAAAAAAGCTGTAAATGCAGGTCTTGAAACGGACCTTAATACAGGGCTTACTTTAGAAGAAAAGTGTTACGAGGTAATCATCCCAACAGAAGACAGGTTGGAAGGACTGAAAGCGTTCAAGGAAAAGCGCAAGCCACAATACTCTGGGAAATAAGGGAGGAAGGATTATGACTTGGGAAGCGGAATTGAAGGATCGAATGGAAAAGATAGAAAAAGGCGGTGCACCAAAATACCATGTTAGTAATGAAGGAAAAGGAAAGATGTTTGTCAGGAAGCGTCTTGAGCTTCTGTTTGACGATGGAGTGAAATTTGAAGACGGAAAGTTTGCAAATTGTAATGCCGAGGGGCTTCCAGCAGATGGAGTGGTAACTGGGACCGGCAAAGTGAATGGGCAGACTGTATGCTTTATGGCAAACGACTCGACCATTAAAGCTGGGTCCTGGGGAGCTAGAACAGTGGAAAAAATTATACGAATACAAGAAACGGCAGATAAGCTTGCCGTCCCCATGCTTTATCTTGTCGATTCAGCTGGAGCTCGAATTACAGATCAGGTTGAAATGTTTCCAGGACGAAGAGGAGCCGGTAGAATTTTTTATAACCAGGTGAAGCTTTCGGGAAGGGTGCCACAAGTTTGTCTCTTATTTGGACCTTCGGCAGCAGGAGGTGCTTACATCCCTTCCTTTTGTGATGTAGTAATTATGGTTGACGGAAATGCTTCAATGTATTTAGGTTCTCCTCGGATGGCTGAAATGGTTATAGGAGAAAAAGTTTCACTTGAGGAAATGGGTGGGGCAAAAATGCATTGCTCCGTCTCGGGCTGCGGAGATATTCTTGCTGAAGGTGAAAAAGAGGCGATTCAAAAGGCAAGGGAATACCTCTCATACTTCCCGGCCAATTACCGTGAGCTGCCTCCGGAGAACCTCCCCCTTGAACCAGAGACGTTTGAAAAAACAATTGAGGAACTAATACCTGCCAACCAAAATGCACCCTTTGACATGTATACGTTTATTGAGCAGGTAATTGACAAAGACAGCTTCTTTGAGATGAAAAAGCTGTTTGCTCCTGAATTGATCACAGGATTTGCCAGACTGCAAGGCCAGGCTGTGGGGATTATTGCTAATCAGCCTCGAGCAAAAGGCGGCGTTCTATTCCATGATTCAGCCGATAAAGCAGCACGTTTTATTACATTGTGTGATGCCTTTAATATTCCATTATTATTTTTGGCTGATATTCCTGGATTCATGATTGGAACGAGAGTAGAAAAAGCCGGAATAATCAGGCACGGAGCAAAAATGATTGCAGCAATGTCTTCGGCAACTGTGCCAAAGATGTCTGTTGTAGTGAGAAAAGCATACGGAGCTGGGTTATATGCTATGGCCGGTCCCGCATTTGAACCTGATTGCTGCCTGGCACTGCCTAGTGCGCAAATTGCAGTAATGGGACCTGAAGCTGCAGTGAATGCTGTGTACGCAAATAAGATTGCTGAGCTGCCAGAAGAAGAAAGGCCAGCTTTTATTGAAGAAAAACGAAAAGAATACAAGGAAAATATCGATATTTACCGACTTGCTTCAGAGATGGTGATTGATGATATTGTTCGCGGAAATGATTTGCGCCAAGAGCTTTCCGTTCGCCTTGAAGCTTATATGAGTAAGTATATGGTATTTTCAGAGAGAAAGCATCCAGTGTATCCGGTATAAGAAGGGAGAGTGAATCCATGTCTTCAGACGCAGTGTGGTTTCCGGAAAAATCTCAAATAGAAGCAACGCGGTTGTATCAATGGATAAAAAAATTAGGATATGAAGATTATGACACATTCCTAAAAGATTCTACTGATAATGTCAGCTGGTTTTGGGGAGAAGCAGAAAAGGCATTGGATTTAGACTGGTATTCTAATTATTCAAAGGTTCTGGATGATTCAAAAGGAACAAAGTGGCCTCGGTGGTTTGTTGATGGAGAAGTGAACGCTGTTCACCTCTCCATCGAAAAATGGGCTAAGGATCCTGATATGGCAGGGCAAAAAGCCTTAATATGGGAAAGTGAAACCGGGGAAGTCATAAATTATACTTACAAAGAATTTGCGGAGGAAGTGGCTCGTGCTGCCGGGGGCCTTCGTAATCTTGGACTGAAAAAAGGCGATATAGTTTCCATATACATGCCGATGGTTCCAGAAACAGTTATCGCCATGATGGCTATATCAAAACTGGGGGGAATTTATTCACCAACTTTTTCGGGATACGGGGCTGATGCAGTAGCCATTCGCATGAATGCGGCCGAATCTAAATTCCTGATCACTGCTGATGGTTTTCTACGCAGGGGCAAAGAGGTTCCTATGAAGGAGGAAGCCGATAAAGCAGTGGAATTATGCCCGTCAGTGGAAAAGGTAATTGTTATAAAGAGATTAAACCGTGAGGTAAATTGGAATATGAATCAGGATGTTGAGTGGGGAGACATGCTAAAAGCTCCTCCCATTACCGAAACAGTAAGAATGGAAAGCTCAGATCCTTTAATGATTTTATATACCTCAGGTACAACAGGTAAACCAAAGGGAGCCGTCCATACTCATTCTGGGTTTCCGGTTAAAGCAGCTTTTGATGCTGGAATCGGAATGGACCTGAAGAAAAAAGAAACACTTTTCTGGTTTACCGATATGGGTTGGATGATGGGGCCTTTTCTTGTATATGGAGCTTTAATCAATGGTGCTTCCATGGTTATGTATGAAGGAACGCCAGATTTCCCTGAGCCTGACCGTTTATGGAAATTGGTGGCGGATCACTCAGTTACACATCTAGGTATCTCTCCCACGTTAATTCGTTCTTTTATGAAGTTAGGGGAAGAGTGGGTTAGCAAGCACAGCTTAGCAACCCTTCGCGTGATTGGTTCTACCGGTGAACCTTGGAATCCTGAGCCCTGGACATGGCTCTTTGAAAAGGTCGGAAAGAAGCAAATCCCTATATTTAACTATTCCGGCGGAACAGAAATTTCAGGAGGCATTTTAGGGAACGTTCTTATTAAGCCTATTGGTCCTGTGACCTTTAATTCTGCTCTTCCGGGAATGGCTGCCTATGTATATGATGAAAAAGGACAGCCCATAGCCGAAGAAGTCGGAGAATTGGTGTTGACAAAGCCATGGGTCGGAATGACGCAAGGCTTTTGGAAAGAACCGCAGCGTTATGAAGACACATACTGGTCCAGATGGGAGAATGTCTGGGTACATGGTGATTGGGTAATGAAAGACAAAGAAGGATTTTGGACCATTACTGGACGTTCGGATGATATTTTAAATGTAGCCGGGAAACGGCTTGGTCCGGCTGAAATGGAATCAGTGCTTGTAGATCATCCGGCAGTAGTGGAAGCGGGCACAATCGGCATACCTGATGATATTAAGGGAGAATCCGCTGTCTGCTTTGTAGTGTTAACAAAAGGAACTGAGCTTACTAATGAACTTTCAAAAGAATTGGTTGCTTTAGCCGGAGAGAAGCTTGGAAAAGCACTGCGCCCTAAATTAATATTCTCTGTCAGTGACCTTCCCAAAACAAGAAATGCCAAAGTGATGCGTCGAGCGATTAAGGCTGCATTTCTAAATAAAGAAGCAGGAGATTTATCTTCACTTGAGAATCCATCAGCAGTAGAGGAGATAAGAAAACTTGGGAAACAATTATAAAAGCCTCCCTTAACGGAGGTTTTTTATTTTGGACGATTTGACTGAAATTGGTAAGAATAGAGTTGCAATTTCGATGCAAACTAGGAGTACAAAGAAAGAGGAGGTGACAACCATGGCAAGCAACAACAACGGCAACTCTAACCAGTTACTTGTACCTGGAGTACAGCAGGCTCTAGATCAAATGAAGTATGAGATTGCTCAAGAATTTGGAGTAGATCTTGGAGCTGACTCAACTTCTCGTGCAAACGGTTCTGTTGGGGGAGAAATCACTAAGCGTCTTGTTCAAATGGCTGAACAGCAAATGGGCGGCTTCCAACAGCAATAATTAAATAATATGGCTAGAGAGAGACAGCATTAGCTGTCTCTTCTTTTGATCATTTTGCTGTTTGCCATTCTTTTCTTATGTCATTATGTCCTGTGTGCAACGGATTAAAACCATTAGAAAAAATAAATTGCCCGAGCTGTTTTCATGTAATGAACGATATTGGCAAAGTGATAGACCGTTTTGACGATTACAGTCCATATGAAGATATTGACATGCAAAAAAAATCAGATGGGATCAAGGATGATCTAGTGAATCATATTTGTCCTCACCTTCTTTTTTGCCCTGAATGTAAACGTGAAACCATTATTTATATAAAAGAAAAATAAAACGACTTTGCTGGCAACAGGCTGTTGAGAAAGAATTCTCAGCAGCCTGTTTCTTTGGAAATTATAATGAAGATTGGAGTAGTAAGTTATTTTAAGGGGACTGGCTTTGCTCTTCTCTGCCTCGTTGTGTGAGCGATCTCAGCACTAAAAAGCAGGTAGCTTGGAAGCACCTGCTGCAACAATTCTTATGAAAAAAACGAGCTGAATGCTCTCCCGACTTCTTTCAAACCGGGGGAATCCCTCAAGAATTACTCTGGCCTTTCTGCCAGTATGAGATTAATTTTCACCAGGTTTCTCTTCTTTGTCTAATTCACGAGCCCCTTCAATTTGCGGGAAGTCGTGGTCCGTCTTTACTACTCCTCCTGCCATGCCCTCACTAATCATTCGGTCAACATCTATTGAATAGTTTTTTCCTTGTACTTGCCCTTTTTGTTTTTTGTCCATAAAAAAGCCCCCTAGAATTAGATAGGCTTAGTATGTCAGACAGGGAGGTAATTATGTTTATATTTTAAGAAATGGGGTTATGGTCTTCGTAAATGTGATACAGCATAAGGTCATGAATTTGTTGTTCGACTTTTTCTTTCTCGTTTTCAGGTTCTTTTAGTGTCCATTCAATTGTGCCGTCTTTATAATACGTGCCTTTATAAAAAGTACCTTTATAATAGAAAGAAAAGGCCCATTCTCTTCTAACTAAATTGTTGCGCAGCTCTTTCCATTGAAAATGAGAAATCATGCAGTTCGCCCCTTCAAGTGCATTATCAGTTAGTATATATTTTAGCACAAATGACAGCGTTTTCGTAAGAAAAGCGTTTCTTTGGACGAAACGCTAGGAAGACCAGTTGGGTATAAACCAAACCTTTTGGTGCCAGTGTGTAACTATTGGCTGCTTGCTTTTTACAAAATACGAAATAGAGGTAAAATAATAATCTGGATCAATAAACGTCCACCAGGCCTGAATCCTTGGAAAAATAATAGATAGTGCAATTATTTTTCCATCCCATAACACAGCTTCAATTTTTACTGAACCTGAATTGATGTCTTCTTCATTTATCGCAGAAAATACTTGTCTTTCTTTTTTGTTTCCTGTCTTTTTAATGAGTTTTAAGGCTTTCTTCCGGTATTTGCGCCAATTGTTTTGGTGAAGGGAGAGAATTATCATGAAGCTTACTCCTTTCGTTTTCTCCCAGGGAAAGGTAGGCGGCCATGCTTGCGGTAAAACATAGGAGTTGATACAGTATTGTATGTTCCACGTTCAAAAAGTGTGAGGTTGTCAAAAAGGAGAGCACATAAATGGAAGTTATTTTTTTATTTTTGCTGATGATTATCATAGGGGCATTAATTGGCGGCATGACGAACTCATTAGCGATAAAAATGTTATTCCGGCCTTACAGCCCAAAATATATCGGAAAGTGGAGGGTGTCCTTTACTCCCGGCCTGATTCCAAAGAGAAGAAAAGAATTGGCTGAACAGCTTGGGCACTTAGTCGTTACTCATTTGTTAACTCCTGAAGGAATTCAGGGGAAAATTAACGACCCTTTTTTCAAAGAAGAAATGACCAAGTGGGCTCAGGATGAAACGTCTAAGCTCCTTAGAACCGAGCAATCGATTTCTGGATTTATGATTGAGAAATTTGAGCGAAATCCAAGAGAGTGGGCTGAACAAACGACTCATGACTTTATAAAAGAGTCGATTGGTAAGTTCTTTGAGGAAAACAGATACAAAAAAATTAAAGATGTCGCACCGTTAGAAGTATTAAAAAGAGGAGATGACTTAGCACCCCTTATAGGAGAATGGGTTACGAAACGAGGAGCTCAGTATTTTTCCAGCCAGGAAGGCAAAGATCAGCTTCATGTTCTTCTTGAAAAATTCTTCGCCGGAAAAGGTTCAATGTTTAATTTTTTAGGGACAATGTTTGGAAATGATAAAATAGTAGCTAAGCTTCAGCCTGAAATTGTGAAATTTTTTAAAGATCCTGCTTCAAAACGTTTTATTGAGCAGTTGATTTATAAAGAATGGGACCAATTGAAAGAACTTCCAGTTTCTAAGGTTGAAACTTGGATTGACAAAGAAAAAAGTGCCGGGAAAGTTACAGAGTGGGTGGTACAAAAGGTCCCTGTATATGACTGGCTTGACGCTCCTTTAAATGAGTGGGTAATGCAATATGAGGAAAAAGTACTCTATGAAGGGGTTCCTTATATGGTGACAGAAGCCCAGTCCTTTCTTGCTTCTAGGCTAAGTGGATTTTTACAGCGTTTAAATTTAGCTGAAGTGATCAGACTACAGGTTGAAGCATTTTCTGTGCAGCGACTCGAAAGCATGGTCCTTACGATCTCACGCCGAGAATTTAAAATGATTACTTACCTTGGAGCACTTCTAGGAGGATTTGTCGGCTTTATTCAAGGTATTATCGTAACTTTTTTCGCATAAATCATTGTTTATTGGTGATTTTTAACCCTTCTTCATGTTATCCTCGTAAAAGACTCATTAAAGGAGGACTATAAACTATGTCCAATGTATATGATAAGGCTCATGAACTAGCACGCACATTGCGTGAGAGCGATGAATTTTCTAATTTGAAGGACCTTCATGAAAAAGTGGAAAATGACGACGTGGCAAAGCGTATGCTCGATAATTTCCGCCAGCTTCAATTAGAGCTTCAACAAAAGCAAATGCAAGGCCAGCAGCCAACAGAAGAGGAAATCACACAGGCTCAAAAGCAATTTGAAATGGTACAGCAGCATGAGACGATTTCAAAATTGATGGAAGAAGAACAACGTATGAGCACAGTGATTGGCGATGTTAACAAGATTATTACTGAACCATTAGAAGAACTTTACGGCAAGCCGGAAGAACAGTAAAAGTAATACCCCTGCTCAAAAGAGCAGGGTTTTTTTATGGTTGGAGGACGTCCTGACTTTTTCGTTCTATTTGCATCCTGTCCTACATAAAGTGTAGAAGAAAAGGTGAACGACAAGGGAGGGAATGCAGCAGTGACCTATCGTTTATTAGCTTTAAGCATTGATGGGGCAGTCTTAAGGTCAAATGGCAGAATGGCGAAAGAAACCAAAGAGGCTATTGACTTCGTACGAAATAAAGGCGTCTATGTCACTCTTATTACCAACCGAACACATCATGGAGCGAAAAAGGTAGCTAAACTGCTAAAGATGGAGCATGAGATTATTTCCCATGGCGGTGCATTTATTGCGGGCCATGTGGAAAAGCCAATTTATGAAGCCAGAATGAACCCAGACCTGACTTATGATGTGGTTGAAATTCTTGAAAGGTTTTCCTGTCAGGTACAAGTAGAAAATGAAAGGTTTGAGCTGGCAAACAGACATCAGCAGTCCAAGAATTTATTAGGAAAAATGTCTGTAGGCCTTAGCGAGTCTTTGTTCTATCCTAAAACATATGTAGATAATTTAACCGGTCATATCTTTGATCATCAGATTGGTGCCTTAAAAATAAAAGGCAATTTTGAAAGCAGAGAGGAAAGCAAAGAGGCTTTTGAAGATTTGAATCATTCCATCCCCGGAATCAAGGTACGGAGGAAGGAACAGGAATTGGAAATATGCAGGGAAGAGGCTTCAAAAGAAAATGCCTTGGCTTTCTTGATCAGAGAATTGGGTATTCAGTCTGAAGAGGTAGTCATGGTTGGTTCAAAGCCGGATGATATTCCTTCTCTTAAAATGACGGGTCTGGGAGTGGCCATGGGACAATCGCCGGAAGAAGTAAAAGCTGAAGCAAATTGGATTACCCGTTCGAATAACCAGAATGGCGTTCCTTATATGATAAAAGAGGTATTTAGAAAACAAATGAAAGTAGATCAACCTTAAAGGGCCGGCAGGTGCCCTTTTTTGGTTTGGTAAAGAAAAGAAACTCAGGAACGGCAAATAAGGAGTAAAGGCTAAGATACAGTTGACTGAGAGAAGGCAATTCTGTAAACTTAACGTGATTTTAGAAGAGGAAGGGATTTTAGCGATGATTATAAAGGTCACCGGAGTAGAAGAAAATATGCATCAAACCCTTCAGCATATTGCCAATCTTTATTATGAAGAAAGCACAATCATCATTGGAGAAACCGATCAGTGGGATCTCTTTATTCATATTATCCAAGCAGATAAACAAACCGCCTATTATACAGAAGGACAGTTACAGGACAAAAAAGACGGCACTAAAAAAGCAGACTTTTGGAAGGAAACGTTTTCTGGTGAAAGTGACAAGGATAGAAAAAAGAAAGCAAAACAAGCTGTAAGTCACATTATGGTGAAGCTTTTATCCGAGTATACCGGTACCGTACAGCCCTGGGGCACCTTGACGGGCATCAGGCCTACAAAGCTTTATCACAAGCTTATCCGGGAAGGATGGACAACCACCCAAATCCATTCATATTTAAAAACAGACTATCTCCTTTCAGACGAAAAACTTAATCTTTTAGCGGAGATTGTTGAGCGTCAGCACAGTGTCCTCCCTGATTTATATGAGCTTGACAGAGGTGTAAGCATTTATATCGGTATTCCTTTCTGTCCTACGAAATGTGCCTATTGCACGTTTCCAGCCTATGCTATAAACGGTAGAAACGGGTCAGTGGAAACCTTCCTTGAAGGTCTTCATTATGAAATGGAACAAACAGGAAAATGGCTTAAAGAACATAACATTCCCGTAACGACTGTTTATTTTGGCGGGGGGACCCCTACAAGCATTTCAGCAGAAGAAATGGACAAGTTATACAGTCATATGTACAAGGTTTTTTCTGGAATGGAGAAGGTAAGGGAAGTTACTGTGGAAGCCGGCAGGCCTGATACAATTACCCCGGAAAAAATTGAAGTACTAAAGAAGTGGAATATCGATCGCATCAGCATTAATCCTCAGTCTTTTGAGGATACGACTCTTAAAGCAATCGGACGCCACCATTCTGTGGAAGAAACTGTGACAAAATACAAGCTTGCACGCGATATGGGACTGCAAAATATTAATATGGATTTAATCATAGGGCTTCCGGGAGAGGGAGTTTCAGAAATGGAGTATTCTTTGCAGGAAACGGAAAAGTTAAAGCCTGAATCTCTCACAGTTCATACACTTTCTTTTAAACGAGCTTCTGCTATGACAAAGCAAAAAAATAAGTATAAAGTGGCTGGCCGTAAAGAAATTGGACAAATGATGGATATGACCTCAAAATGGACAAAGGAAAATGAGTATGTCCCTTATTATCTATACCGGCAGAAAAACATCCTTGGAAATTTAGAGAACGTGGGGTACTCCTTTAGAGGGAAAGAAAGCCTCTATAATATTATTATTATGGAAGAAGTGCAGACGATTATCGGGCTGGGGTGCGGGGCAGCCAGCAAATGGGTGGAGCCTGGAACCGGAAAAATAACCCGGTTTGCCAATCCCAAAGACCCTGTCAGTTATAATAATGGATATGAAGATTATACAAATAAAAAAATTAAACAGCTAGAAGAGCTGTTTCAAATCAACAACTCAGCTGCATCCACAAAGTAAAGAGGGATGTGGTTCCCCACAGGCTTTTTCATCAGCAATTTTTACACGATATTACTATTTACTTAGATGCTGCAGATGAATATGTGTTATTAAATAAGATTCACCCACTAGAAACACAGTTCACACTCGGACGCTTTTTCTGGCATGCGAGTTTATCTTTAAACATTCAGCCAACAGAGTATTGAAAATAAAGAAAGAGCTTTCACCAATGGTGAGGGCTCTTCTCTCTAGCTAGGTTTTGTTCCTGCTTCATTTTCGTTAGCTGGGGCTTTGCTCCAATTTTTTCACATCTGAAAAAATTTTTAAATCAGTATTTAATCACTCAGCAACCTGAAGGGACAAAGCCCCTTTTTTAATTCTAACGCTGAAAAATAAGTAATTTTCCAGAACGGGTCATTCGGTGTGTTGTTTTTTCATAGTTTTCTTCCTCTAAACGCTTTCTCCCATGGGTAATAGCTTCATCATCGGATTTGAACTGAAAACTTTCATTCAAGAGCATTTCTCCGCTTTTATCAAAGACCGTCAGAAAATAATCCTTCATTAGATCTCCCCCTCACATGACTGAATAACCATTCATATTTTTATTGTAAAGAAACCTTTTTAAAATGGCAAGATAGAAGAAAGAAATTAACACCGCCACAAAATAAATGGTCGTGGCTCATAGCTGTTATACTAGGAAACAGTAAGGACTTCTGTTCTCGAATAAGCAGCTTGTGGTATCATAATGTATCTTGAAACTTGTTATATGTCTTAGGAGGACAACTATGTCATTAGAACTTAAAGGAGTTACAAAAAAGTTTGGCGGGCATACTGCTGTAAATAACTTACACCTTGAGATACCAAGTGGAGAGATGTTTGGAATGCTTGGTTCAAATGGTGCTGGAAAGACCACAACCTTTCGCATGATTATCGGGCTTCTTGACCCTACAAAAGGAAACATTCTTTGGAATGGGAAGCCACTTGGCTACAAAGAAAGTCACAGAATAGGTTATCTGCCCGAAGAGAGAGGATTATATCCTAAAGTAAAAGTGGTAGACCAGCTTGTATACTTAGGCAGGTTAAGAGGGATGAAAAAGGCTGACATTATTCCGGAAATGAGGAAATGGCTGAAGCGTTTTGAAGTAGCTCATTATGAAAAAAAGAAGGTAGAAGAGCTTTCGAAAGGAAATCAACAAAAGATACAATTTATAGCCTCTATTTTACATAGACCAGAAGTTCTGATCTTGGATGAGCCTTTTAGCGGGCTGGACCCTGTAAATGTGGAAATGCTCAAAGAAGCCGTACTAGATATAAAGAGAACAGGAACCACGATTGTATTTTCAAGTCATAGAATGGAGCATGTAGAAGAGCTATGTCAGCACCTTTGCATACTTCAGCAAGGAAGCCCTGTCGTTTATGGAAAACTGACGGAGATAAAACGCTCCTTTGGCAAAATGAATTTACTTATTCATGCAGATTTTGACACAAGGTATTTAGAAAATGTAGAAGGAGTCGTGAAATACCAGCCAAAAGCAGAAGGGGTGCTACTGCAGATCAGCTCGGAAGAAACAGCTCATCATATATTTTCATCGTTGCAGGGAAGAGGTTTTGTCCGCAGGTTTTCTTTGGAAGATCCGTCCTTAAATGATATTTTCATTGAACAGGCAGGTAAGTCTTATGAATAAGTTCTTTATCATTATGTTCCATACGTACTTGTCAAAACTAAAATCAAGGGCATTTATTGTTACTACTCTGATTACCCTGTTATTTGTGTTCGGGTTTATGAACATAGATCGGATTATAGCACTTTTTGAAACGGATGATGAACCGGCTGCAGAGGTAGCCGTGATTGATGAAACAAACGATTTGTTTGAAGCGGCAGACTATCATGTTCAGCAATTATACGACAATATTATCCTGGTTGATGTAGGTGAAAATGAAGAGGCGGCGTTAGAAGCTGTGGAACGAGGAGATTTTAACGGTCTGCTGATTTTAGATTATGAAAATGGGGAGGTTCCAGGCGGTGAATACTATGCACCGACTGTCGCAGAACAAAGCTTGCCGCTGCAGCTTGAGCAGGCTCTCCAGCAGGTGAAAATAGAGCACATGACTGCTACTTTAGATCTTGATCAGGAAACGGTGGAAGCGATTTACGCTCCTGTGTCGTTTGAAAGAACCGCGTTAGATGAAGGAGCAAGGTCTGAAGCGGAATTAAATCAAGCTCGTTTTCTCGTTTATATTCTTCTATTCGTCATTTACTTTTCTGTCTTGTTTTTAGGGAGCTTAATAGCAATGGAAGTGGCCACGGAAAAATCGTCTCGCGTTATGGAAATACTAATTTCCAGCGCTTCTCCGGTGAAACAGATGTTCGGGAAAATAGCAGGCATCGGCCTGTTAGGGTTAACGCAGTTTTTCTTGATTTTCTTAATAGGACTCTGGTCCTTTCAGGGTCAGCCGGCTCAGCAGCCAGCAGATGTTCAAGGGCCAGTTGGGGGCCTGCCGTTCTTTGAAGCTACTGATCTCTCTCTTGTATTACTCTTATATGCTTTTGTCTTCTTTTTTCTTGGATATTTGTTATACGCCACCCTATCAGCCATGCTCGGCTCAATTGTAAGTCGCATAGAGGATGTCAACGCCTCTATTACACCTGTGAACATGCTTGTCATATCAGCTTTTTTCATAGCAATGTTTGGGTTGAGCAGCCCGGAATCGCCAATTATCACGGTTACCTCTTTTATCCCGTTTTTTACACCAATGATTATGTTTTTGCGAGTGGGAATGCTGGAGGTACCGGTATGGGAAGTCGCTCTTTCTATCGTATTGATGCTGGCTGCTATCGCTTTCTTTGCCTGGGTCGGTGCTCGTGTATACAGAGGGGGAGTCTTGATGTATGGCACCTCTCGTTCCCTGAAAGAACTAAGAAAAGCATTCAAGC
This sequence comes from Thalassorhabdus alkalitolerans, assembly GCF_042656525.1. Taxonomy (NCBI): domain Bacteria; kingdom Bacillati; phylum Bacillota; class Bacilli; order Caryophanales; family Bacillaceae; genus Thalassorhabdus; species Thalassorhabdus alkalitolerans. The sequence continues at coordinate 278,215 of NZ_JBHSOZ010000005.1, read as the reverse complement.
TAAAATAGAAGGTGCCTGGCACCAAGAGAGATTGTAATGATTTTGTAATAAAAGGAGGAGCGTGTGCTCTTCCTTTTTAAATTCGGCTCAAAGTCCTGGTGCAGCAATGAAAAAAGGAAAGAAATGTTTCGAAATTAGCCTATTTTATCTCTTTGTTTTTTTTTCTAGTGAAGTATAATAAGATCATAGAATCGTAAATGGGGTGCCTTTGAATAGGGTGCCGGAGGTGTCTGATGGCAAAAAATAAGAAAAAGAAAAAAAGACTGATTATCGTCCCGGCAGTTCTCTGCATAGCTGTACTGGCGCTGGGTTGGGGTTTTTATATAGAAAACAAAGACTCATTCAGAGGTTTTAAAGGCGGGTCTATGACATATTTTGGAAAAAATGAAATACCTGAGGAATATATACCTGTGTATAAAGAAGCGGAGGAGGAATACGGAGTTCCTTGGAATCTATTAGCTTCTATTCATAGAATAGAAACCGTTTTTTCCACTATGGATAACATGGTGAGTCCTGCAGGGGCAATCGGTCATATGCAGTTTATGCCTTGTACATTTGTAGGCTGGAACTACCCAGGTTGTGCCGGAGGCTTAGGGGATGCTGAAATAGCCGAAGATGAAATGACCGATCCGGACGTGATTAATGAGTATGGCGGATACGGCGTCGATGCATCCGGTAATGGGAAAGCTGATCCATGGGACATTGAGGACGCAGTATTTTCTGCAGCTAAATTCCTTGCTGCTAATGGAGCTGCAGAAGGGAACTATGAAAATGCTGTCTTTGCTTACAATCGGGCAGACTGGTATGTCGATGAGGTGCTGGAATACGCAGACAACTATAGCGAAGACTTTGTTGCAGTAGATAAGTCTGAACAAACCGTAATGAAACTATTTTCAAGTTTTCTGCCTTAAAAATAGCTGTTTTGATTATGAATGTCCTGTAGAGCGGATATAATGAAGGACGTTAGTGAATTGGATGGCAAGCACAGGCCGGTGTAAAACCTTGTCTATTAGGAAGAATAAATAGCGAAAGGGGGGACAGGAAAATGATGGAGTTATTACTTGATATAAGCTGGCTTGAAATTATTTTTACCCTATCCGTGCTTATGATTTCCGGCTGGATAGCAGTTCAAGTACTAGGCGCAGCTTTTTCGTTCCATAAACGTCCTGTCTCCCAATCCGTATCTGAAAAAGAAACGCTTCCTGCTCAGCGAACAGCAAGGCGTCTTACCTTTATTATGCAGCGCAGGAAAATTCCCGGAGCAGACGAAAATAAGGATGACGAAGACACCTCCCTATTTGTATTTTAAAAATACGATTATAGGGAGGAAATAATAATTGAATAAAAAAACGCTAATCTTTATTGTTTTGCTTGCTTTACTTTCTGTTTTGGCAGCAGGCTGCGGAATGGACAAATCTCCTATCACAATGGAAAGTGAAGGGGTCTGGAATCATTACTTTGTCTTTCCTCTTTCCTGGATGCTTATTGCTGTTGCCAACCTTTTAAATGGAAGCTACGGTGCGGCTATTATTCTAATGACTATCTTTATTAGAATTCTGCTCCTTCCTTTGTTTTTAAAGCAGCAAAAGAGCGCGAAGGCGATGAGAGACTTAAAGCCTGAAATGGAGCGACTTAAAGATAAGTATGATCTAAAGAAAGAAAAAGAAATGCAAAAGTATCAGCGAGAGATGCTGGGTCTTTATCAAAGCAATGGAATCAATCCGGCTGCGGGCTGTCTCCCCATTATGGTACAGCTTCCAATTCTGATGGCCTTTTACTTTGCTATTATGAGGACAGAGGAGATTTCTTCACACTCGTTTTTGTGGATGAACCTTGGTCAGCCTGATCCTTTTTATATCATGCCTTTTCTGGCAGGTGCTGCAATGTTTATGCAGACAAAGCTCGGAATGAATGAAATGCCTGCTAATATGAAACCTGCCATGTATTTAATGCCTGTGATGCTTATTGGTGTCGGGTTTGCCCTGCCTTCTGCCCTTTCACTGTACTGGTTCGCAGGAAGTTTATTTATGATTACACAAACGTACCTCGTGTTAAAAATAAAATAATTAACACAATAAGCCTGCTCCCTGAATAGGATACTCGTGTAAAAGGGGGTAGGCTTTTATCATGAATAACTGGAACAACAATAACTGGAACGGCAACGGCTGGGACAATAATTGGAATAATAACCCTGGTTCACATCACGCCATGGGGGATATGAAACAGCTTTGTCAGCAGCACATTGGCCAGCATGTAGCTCTGCAAACCGCTGATCATCAAATGTTCAACGGGATTATTGAGAATGTAGATGATGAAAATGTTTATCTGTCTGTACCTGAATACGATGAAACAGATATGATGCATATGCAGCAAATGATGCATCAGCCTCACATGATGCCAGAGATGCATCAGCAGATGATGCCTTATGGTGGCATGCAGCCCGGACAGCACATGCCGACACAGCATATACCGACACATATGATGCAGCAGCCGGCAGGATCAGGATGCGGCTGCGGTACAAGAAATGCGAGCCCAGGGGCTGAAGAACAAAGACAATTTATAGGCCCCTATGGAGGAGGTTATGGTTTTGGAGGATATCCATACGGATGGTATGGTCGTCCACCATTCTTCCCGCGTCCGCGCCGCTTCCAACGGCTTATTCTTCCATTAGCAGCTCTTGTCGCTCTTTCTGCACTACCTGGGTTTGGATACTGGTAAGACACGAAGGCACTTTCTTAGTGCCTTCTTTTATTTTTTGCTGAAAAATGTTAAACATAGAAGGAACTATTATATGTAAGAACAAATGCTCCCTTTTTGATATAATGGAGAAAAAAGGATATAAAAAGCAGGTGTATCAACTTATGAAAGAATTGAAATTTATTCATGCTGCAGATTTACATATAGGCAGTCCTATTTCTGCCCAAATTCATGGAAGCGATTATATAAAAGATATTATTAGGGAGTGCATTCATCAGTCAATAACGAGGATGGTTCGTGATGCAATTGACAGGAAGGTTGATTTTGTCATTTTAGCAGGCGATTTATTTGATGATGAAAACAGAAGTGTCAAGGGACAGCTTTGGCTGAGAGAGGAGTTTTTAAAGCTAAAGGAGGCTGACATAAAGGTGTACATCGTTTTTGGGAACCATGATCCTTTGGACAGCCGTTTTGCTCCTGTCACCTGGCCTGACAATGTCTATGTTTTTCCTACAGCAAGTACAGCTATGACAGTGGAGAAAGATAAATTTCCTGTTGCTAATTTGTACGGTTGCAGTTATCCCAAAAAGGCTGTAACTGAAAACCTGGCTGCTTCCTATAAGAAGCAAGACGAACCCTGCTTTCATATTGGCATTCTACATGGACAGGAAAGGTCGCTGGATAGTCATGCTCCTTACGCACCTTTTACTGTAAAAGAATTATCAGAGAAAGGAATGGATTACTGGGCGTTAGGACATATTCACACCAGGCAGTCTCTTCATCCCTCCATTCATTACCCGGGCAATATTCAAGGAAGAAACAAGAAAGAAACAGGAGAAAAAGGGTATTTATATGTAGAACTTAAAGAATCCCAGGATCCTGTGGTAACCTTTTGTTCCTCCGCTCCTGTACAATTTGTTAATATAACGCTATCTGTGACTGACTGTAAAAGCGTAGATGAGCTGATTAATAAGTTTTGGGAAAAAATGAAGATGAATGTTTTGGAAGAAGTGAAAGTTTACCTTGTGTCACTTTGTTTAACAGGCACGGGAGCTCTCTCATCACATTTATCAGAAGAACAAGTTGTAGAGGAAATGAAAGATGTTATAAATACTCTTGGAGAGACTGATAAACCTTTTATACAAGTCATTGCTGTAGAAAACGAGACAAACCTCGAATGGGACAAAGCAGCATTGGCGAGGGAAGGTCATTTTCTAGGTGACGTTTTTAAAGCTGGAGAAGTCTTCAAAAATGACCCTGAATCTATATGGGAAGAATGGGAGGAGCTCTTTTCCCACCCCAAGGCAAGAAAGTTTATTACGAAGCCTGATAGAGATGAAAGCAGGGAAATCATTGAAAAAGCAGAAAAATTGCTTGGTGATGCTTGGATGAAGGAGTAATGCTGATGAGAATAAAGGAAATTTATATATTTGGCTTCGGTCAGTTTCAGGATTTTTCTCTATCTTTTTCGGATGATCACTTTCAAGTGATTTATGGGAAAAATGAAGCTGGAAAGTCTACGATAATGGCATTCATTCAAGCTGTATTATTCGGATTTCCTACAAAAAAGGAAAAAGAGCAGCGCTTAGAACCTCGATCTTCTTCTGCATATGGAGGTATTATTACTCTTATCTCAAAAGATGGTAATAAGGTGAAAATACAGCGTGTAAAAGGAAAAAAAGCAACAGGAGATGTAAGTGTTTTTCTGGAGGATGGTACAACCGAAGGGGAAGAATGGCTGAATGCCTTTTTGCATCAAATGGACCGTTCTTTATATAAAGCCATTTACAGCTTTGGCCTTGAGGGCCTTTATCATATACAGCAGGCAAGCGGTAAGACATTGAGCAACTACCTGTATGAAGCAGGAATGACTGGAACCAGACAGGTTTCTTATATTGAAAAGGAATATAAACAAAAGCTTGATGAACTGTTTAAGCCCAGAGGCCAAAATCCTTCTCTTAATAAGGGGATCAATGATTTACAAGAGAAAAAGAAGGCTTTACTCCAATGGGAAGCTTACTTTTCTGAATATGATAAACTTCAGGAGGAACATAAATCTTTACAAGAAGAAGTTCAGCTGCTGCAAAAGAAAAAAGAAAAAACAGCTAGGGAAATAGAAAGAACAAAACGTCTTCTTGCCTTAGAAACATTGGTAGAAGAAATGGATCATCTTGAAAAAAGAGGACAAGAATTAAAAGAGTACAGTTTGTTTTCAGTGAGTGCTGAGAAAGAACTAGAGCGTTTACAGAGAGCAGAAAAGGAGCTTTCTGAAAGTATTGAAACAGAAGCATATAAGATGACAGAGCTTGAAGAAGATATCTCTTCCATTAAGATAAATGAAACAGTATTGAAAAACCAATTACATTTTTATGCTCTAAAAGACCGCCTTGGAGTTCATGAACGACAAAAAGAAGAAATAGCCGGGATAAAAAAAGAAGTGGAAAAAGAAAAGGAGGAAATTTTATCGCTGGCAAGAGATGCGGGCTGGAAAAGCGAAAGACCTGAAGACGTTTTTTATCCAGATACCTCAGTTGCAGCAGAGCAGGAACTGGTAACCATTACAGAAGCCGTAAGGCAGGCACTTGATCGTGAACGCTTTTTTCAAGAACAACTTTCCCTTCAGGAAGAGAAAGTCAGACTGGCAGAAGAAGATGCAACAGAAGTGAATAGGAGGCTGCTCTCTTATGAGGAAAGAGCAAATGTACAAGAAAAGGTACAAGCTAAACGAGAAGACAAGAATACCTCTTCTTCTGTCTTTGCAGTATCGTTATTTATAATAAGCTTCGTATTCCTAGGAAGTTGGCAGGTCTTTACAGCTTCTCCCTTTCTCGGGGTGTTATTCTTTGCCTTGGCGTTAGCAGGTTACTTATGGCTGGTAAGAACACAAGGAGCAAATAAAAACGGAACTCAAGGCTCTGTAAAGGATGACAACAGCATGGATGCAAGAAGAAGAATAGAGGTTGATGATTTTTTAAAAAGGCAGTTGGAGCAATTGCAATGGAAAAAAGAAAAAGAAGAAAAGACTTTTCAGGAGCTTCATGAAAAGAAAGAAGAATTTTCCCGCACTCGCCTGCAAAAAGAGACCGAGTTTGTTTATTGGAAAGAAGAGTATGGTTTCCCAGATTACCTGAATACCAGGTTAGCTGAGAAATTGTTTTACCGGATAAAAGAACTGCAAAACAAGAGTCGTTCCCTGGCTCAAAAAAAAGAAGATATCGGGCAAATAGAAAAAAGCCTTAATCAGTATGAAAAAGAGGTTTTACAGATGGCTGATACGTTTTCGGTTTCATCTGTCAAGGAGACTCGAATGTTGATTTACCAGATGGAAAAAGCTATCGACCTGGAAAAAGAAAAAGCAACAGAAAAAAGCGATAAAGAAAAAGAATGGATGAATCTGCAAAAAGAAATGAAAAAGAAAAAAGAAAACATGTATCAAATAAAGGATTCTATCAATTCAATCCTCTTTTCTTTTCATGTAAACACAGTTGAAGAGTATTATAACGCAATGACAAAAAAACGTGAGCATGACCGCTTGACTGAAAGATATGAACTCATTTTGGGTCAAATGAAACCTTACATGGATGAAGGAGAGACTATTGAAGAACTAAAGGCCGAAATAAGAGCAATGGATGAGCCATCCTCTGTATTGCTTGGTGAGAAGGAACAAAAAATAGAATATTATCAGGCCAGAGAAAAGGAAATTCAAGAAAAAAAAGCAGAGAAGAAACAAAGGCTGACCTCTATAGAAAAGGGAGGAACCTATGAAGAGCAGCTTCAACGGTACAAAGAAGATACAATAAGCGTAAATGAACTGGCAAAAGAATGGGCCGTTTACAAAACGGCGTTAGTAATGATTAAAAAAGCAAAAGCTGTCCATGAAAAAGAACGACAGCCTCAAGTGATGAAACAGGCAGCCAGATACTTTGCTGACCTTACAGAAGGGGAATACGTAAATTTGTTTGCCCCTTTGGGGGAACAGCGGTTTGTGGCAGAAAATAAACTTGGTCTAAGGTTTTCTCCTGAGGAATTAAGCAGGGGAACGGCTGAACAGTTATATCTGGCTTTACGCTTAGCACTGGCCGAAATTCATGATCCTGCCCTTTCCTTTCCGCTGATTATGGACGATCCTTTTGTGAATTTTGATGACCAGCGAAGAAAACGAGCTTTTGCCCTGTTAAGCCAATTGTCACAAACCCGGCAGATTATTTACTTTTCATGTCATTCTCATAGTAAGGAAGAGATAAACCCTGCCAAAGTAAATCACTTATCAGAGGAATACGGAGAAAGTGTTTAAAAATTTGGTATCTACTACAAAGAGATGGCACTTTCATAAAAAGATTGATACGATGTGTGGGAAGAGATCGAAGGTAAAGCCTTGTAAGGCCAAATAACGTTAAGGTGAAAGGAATAGAGGCTTATGAGTTATACCGTTTACTTAGTGGAAGATGAACAGAATTTATCGGAAGTTTTAAAAGCATATATGGAAAAAGAGGGCTGGACAGTAGAGATATATGATAATGGGGATGACGCCATTGCCGCGATCGATAAGCCTCCCCACCTGTGGGTCCTGGATATTATGCTTCCTGGAACAGATGGATACCAAATTCTAAAAGGGATCCGTGAAAAAGAAGGAGAGGTCCCAGTAATCTTTATTTCAGCCCGGGACCAGGATCTTGATCGGGTTTTGGGACTGGAAATGGGAAGTGATGATTATTTAGCTAAACCTTTTCTCCCTCAGGAGTTAATCATACGTGCGAAAAAGCTTCTCTCTCGCGTATATGGCTCTCAGGTTCAGGAAGTAAAGAAAAGGGAGCTTAACGATTATGTTATCGACCCTGAGGCAAGAACAGTAACAGACAGACTTGATAATAATGAAGTCATTGATTTAACAACAAAGGAAATGGATTTAATTCTTTTGCTTACAGAAGAGCTTGGGAAAGCTCTTTCCAGAGAGGATATCATTGAACAAGTATGGGGGGAAAATTACTTCGGGTCTGAACGGGCAGTGGATGATGTTGTGCGCAGAGTTAGGAAGAAGATGGATCGCATACATCTTGAAACACTGTATGGTTATGGATACCGTGTTCTATCATCATGATGAAGGTAAATTTAACCCAGAGAATCTGGCTTTCTTTTATTGCAATTATTGTTCTGGTTGGCCTGACAATTACAATTATTTATCCAATTTCGATTCGCGGCACTTTGACTGATGAAACATACAGGATTATAGAACAGGAGCAGGCCAGGTTTGCCAATCCATTCAGTGACTATTTCTCTCCACCGCAATCAGAGCTTGATTTTATTGAAAGAAGGGAAGCAGAAAGGTCAGTAGGTCATTTATTCTTATTTGACCAGCTCGGCACTCTGCGCGGAGAGCCTATTCCACCGGATGAGGTACTGCAGGAAATCGTTTCAAATGCAGTAAACCAGGAGGGAAACCGGCAAAGGTATGAGTTAACGTATCACGGAGCTACTTTATTCTATGTAATTTCTCGTATCGAATCTGATGGAGAAGAGGCCTATCAGATCTCTTATATGTGGGACACATATAGAGATTTGATGGTAAATCGTCTATGGGAAAGACTAGTTTATTTAATGTTAATTACAAGTGCCCTCAGTCTTCTGCCGGCTATTTGGCTTAAACGATATTTAAGACAACCTTTAAGAGTGCTTGGAGATCGGTTTGAGCAGATTGCTAAACGAAATTGGAAAGAGCCATTTCGATGGGAAGGGGACGAAGATTTTCAAAAGCTTTCAGATCAGTTTGAGCGAATGCGCCAAAATCTTATCAGGTACGACCGTTCTCAAAAAACATTTATCCAGCATGCTTCCCATGAATTAAAGACACCCATTATGGTGGTAAAAACGTATGCCCAGTCAGTAAAAGACGGCATCATGCCTAAAGATGATCTCGGGCAGACCATGGATGTTATCTTGGAGGAAGCGGACCGGATGGATAAGCGTGTAAAGGACATGCTTTATTTTACAAAACTTGACGCCTTAAAAAAAGAAACAATTAACTTGGAGGAACTTGTATTTGGAGCATTAGCATTCAGAATAGAAGAGAGGTTCCGGATGCAAAGGGAGGATATAACCTTTGTCATTGAGGGAGCCGACCTGAAGTTCAAAGGGGACTCTGAGCATCTGCAAGTTCTCTTGGAAAACCTTGTAGAAAATTCGATGAGGTATGCCAAGGATACCATATGGATTCGGGCTGTTGATGAAGGAAAAAATATAGCCATTATTGTAAAAAACAATGGTGAAAAGATAGAAGAGGAGGACATCCCTCATTTATTTGATCCTTTCAGAAAAGGGAACAAAGGGCAATTTGGATTAGGACTGGCTATCGTCCGTCGCATAGCTGAGCTTCATCACGGCTATCACGAGGTTCTTAATGAAGAAGATGGTGTAAGTTTTAAGATTACGATTCCTAAATCGTAAAAAACCCTGGCATACAATGGTGCTCCCGCTCATAAATTAATAACCAGGAGGACAAGTTTAAATGTAAGAGGAGGGGGAGACCATGAACCTTCATTCCAAGCGATTGCTTTTTATATCAGTGGCCTTATTCTTAGTGTTGGTAACCTTACAGCGTCTTGCCGAGATGGGCGGGATAGCCTTGCCCTGGTGGGTTATTTTAATAGCTGTCGGCTCAGTATATTGCGGGTATATGTGGTATAAAACATCGAAAGAAGAACGGCAGGAAGAACAAAAGTGGATAGAGCAGGAAGGTAGAATCTTTATTCGGCGGATGGAAGATGAAAAGGCAAAAAGAAACAGGGAAAATTCTCTTTCTTGAATGTAAAAAGCGCGGAACTGGCCATCAGCCTGTCCCGCGCTTTTTTCTTATTGCTCAATCCAATCGCTGTATGCAGGGTCTTGCACATTAATCTCTGCCTCAGCCATAATTTCCTCCATTACTTCTTCTGGACTGCGTGCTTCTTGCTGAATGAGTGCTTCTTCAATTTGCTCTTCAAGCTCCTCAAAAGATTCCCTTTTTTCTATGACTTCGATAATGTGGAACCCAAAGTCTGATTCTACAGGTTCACTGACTTCGCCTTCGTCAAGAGAGAATGCAGTTTCTTCAAACTCTTCTACCATTTCTCCGCGGCTAAAAAACCCTAAGTCTCCGCCTTGTGCCCCGGATCCTGGATCAATTGAATGCTCTGATGCCAGCTCTTCAAAGTCAGCACCTTCTTGTAATTCTTCATAAAGCTCATCTGCTTCTTCTTCACTTTCAACGAGAATGTGGCGAGCCCTGACTTCAGCCAGGTCTTCTTCATTCACCTCAAAATATTCTTGTTTCGCTTCATCAGATAGGTCAACATCTTCACGTGTCAGCTCTTCTAGAATAAGCTGTGGTCGGATAAGTTCATTCTTAAATTGCTCTATAGAAGTAACAGGAAGCTGATATTGTGTCTGTAACAGCATGAGCAGCTCATCATCATCTTCTGCATTAAAGTTTTCCTTATACTGGTCTAGTTCCTCTTGAACCTGCTCTTCTGTCACTCCAACTTCTTCAGCTTTATCTTCAAGCACAGTTGTTTGTACCATTTCATTTAACATTTGCTCGCCGTAAGTTTCCTTTAGTTCGTTTATAAATTCCTCTTCAGTAATAACAGTATCATTGACTTCAACAATTGTTTCACCGTTTTGTGCATCTTGTTCATTGTTGTTACAAGCAGTTAAGGCTGCTACAGCTCCGCCAATGCTTAACAACGTGATTAATCGCTTATTCATTTTTGTTGTTCACTCCTCAAGTAGTGCCTTTCTCATAGACAAACATACTATACCATAAACGCTATAGAAGAAAAAAGAGTTTTTAGGCAAAAGCCCACGCATCCGAAAGAGGGAAAGAATAAACTATTGTAAACATGGCAGGGGGAGGTGTTCTCATGTCTAAAGGATATTACGGCGGGTTCGCGTTAATTGTAGTCCTGTTCATCTTACTAGTTATTGTTGGAGCTTCATGGTATTAAGATAAAGGTTAGCTTTCGAGCAGCTTATTTAACCAAAAAAAGGGTCTCCCTTATGATGTCTTCTCCTCACTGGATCCAATAAGAAATGGGCAGATAGAAACAGAACCATTTCCTGCTGGAAACATGAAGAAAAGCCTCAAGGGAGACCCTTATTGATAAACGACCTGGTTCAGGCTTGATTTGCATACTGTAGCAGCCTGGATGAAATGCGTCTAGGCTGCAATTAACATTCTGACGTACGTTGATGTTAACAGAATTGTAATGAGAACGTTAATTGTACGAAACACTTTAGGCTGACGCTCTTCCGAGATTTCTTTTTGTGTGCAAAGGGCGTTAGTCATGGAATTGATTACAAATAAATAAAAAAGAGCAAAAATTACAAAGAAGACAACGAACATAATGTTACCCCCAATAACTCATATCTTCTTTACCTTACCAAAAGTTCAAGGAAAAAGATAGTTTTTTCACTTCCAAAAAAGGAAACTACAAAGAAAGCGGAGGAAATAATTTATAAAGCAGGTGTGTGGCAATGGAGAACAGAAAAATGAAAAATATTTGGATGATTGCCTTTTTCCTCCTCCTTAGTGTAAATATAATTGTTATAATCGGAGGGGTGGCAGCTATCAACCATTACTTACCTGAGACAGAAGACTCTAAAGAGCTGCCTGAAAGGACAGTGGAAGAGCCAGGCGAACCGGTTTTTACCCTTACTACTACAAAGGAACAACTGAATTATTTCTTATATGAAGAACTGGAAGATGAAGAATTCAGTGTAGAAGCAGCAGAGGACCGTCTGATCCTTGAATCTTCAATAGAGCTTCTTGGGAGGTCTATTGAATTAGAGATGAACTTTGCTCCAGAAGTTCAGGAAAATGGAGATCTTATACTTCGCGAGGATGGTCTCCGTCTTGGCATTTTGCAACTGCCAGGATCCGAAGCCTTACAAGTCCTTACATCACAAGCAGACTTGCCTGAATGGGCAGAAATTTATCCGGAAGAGCGAGCCATCTATATCTCTCTTTCAGAAATAGAGATTAATGATGAATATGTACCAGCGATCAGAGAAATTGATTTGCTGGAAAATAATATCGAAATTGATATTCTGAGAATTCAGGAATAATGGGTAAGGCAGCCGTCTTAAGATGGCTGCTTTACTAAAATGTCGACACCATTTTTATTTCTCTCTACTACGCTGTATTTAGGTGCTTTTATTAATTGTTTTACATAAACCCAGTCATAAACAGAAAGCCCTGCATTAATTGAAGTGATTAACAGAAAATAATGCATGTACTCAGGCCAGGTTAATGCTCCAAGAAGAGCCCCTATCGTAATTAAAAATGAGGGAAATAGTAAAGCAGTAATGTAGAGATTTTTTGCCACAGGCTTGTTAAACTGTACTTTCATTGTTACTTTTTGTTTTCCTTTTTTTTTCACTTTATAAAGCCGTACGTCCGTCTTGATCCCTGCAAACCAAAGGGGGACATAATGCAACATGGTATGAACTGGATATAATGTGACTATGGCAGCAACCGTAAGCGTGAAACCGATGCCTTGTGAGCTGATATCTCCATAATAGAGACTAAAAATCAGGTAACTTATAATGAAAATACATAATGTTATACCTAATGAAATAAGCATCAGTCGTGATGAATCGAAATCTTTGAGTGTATTTACTGATTTCCAGCAGTTCATCCCAATCTCCTCCCTTCAGCCATCTCTTTGATTAATTTAGAGGGAATTGCTTAAAAAATCAATAGGTAAGACATAAATTATTAAAAAACATAGATTTTCGACAATTTTGTACTTTTCTTATAAAAAAGCTTTGTTCCATTTGTCGTTGATTTTTGTTTTTAGACGCTTGCTTGCACCTAAAGGTACCTTGCTTTCCTTCATCCGAATTCATGTGGTCTTCACGACTTTATCCACACGCAAATAACTTTTAAAAATCAACATTCGCCTTTAACAGAGACAAAAAAGAATAGGGAAGGAGGAAAAATTATTATATGGATGAAGAATGGAGAGAGAGAATTGAAAGGCTGGAGTTTCATCAAAAGCTTCTGATGGAGCTTATTGATGAAAGACATCCCTTTTACCGGCTAATTATAAAAAGAAAGATAACAGAAAAGGAAATGAGTAAACTGTATTCTTTGTGCGCTGTGTTAGAGCGAAAGCTGGCTGAAGAAAGAAAACAGGGAATGGTCTATCACGGGGAGCTGCTGGATGAATTTATAGGAGAACTGAACCCTAAGTTAAATCCTGAAGAAACCATCATGGCACTGAAAAAGCAGGGGTTGTACATAGATTTGGTGACGGTCCTCCAGGATCGGAAAAGGGAGAGATGAATAGGGGGGAATTCCTAAACCCGGCTACTTTGCAGAAGTTGGCCGAAGAGCCCCCTCTTCTTCTTTAAATTCTTCTTCAAATGTATGAAGGGACTCATCTAAAGAATTCATAAATTCAGTCCCGTATATATAACGAACAATGGTATATAATTCTGAAAATTCTGGGAATTTTCCATACAATTCTTTAATTGGCATAGCCCCCTGGTAAACACTATAGGTATTGTGGTCATAACTTTCAAAAGTTTTTAGCAGAAGCTCTTCACCTTTGTCAGTCAATTTTATATAGGTATTTCTTTTATCTTTTTCACGCTTAGAGAAAGTTAAATAGCCTCTTTCCTCTAACTTTTTTGAAAAGTTAAAAGCAGTTGAAACATGCATGACACCAAATTTAGCGATATCAGATATAGAGGCACCCTTCATCTGGTAAGAGAGCCATAGGATATGGTGTTCATTAATATTTAAGTCAAACGGTTTAATCCACGCCTGCCAATCCTTTTCAACGGATTTCCACAATGCTTTACTTAATTGTGCCACTTTGTGGCTGAAAATAATGGACTCCTGAATGGAGTCAGAAGAATAGTTAGCCATAGATTTCCCCCCTTATTATAGGCAGATACTTTCTTACTATTATGACAACAATTGAGTAAGGAATAAAGGAGAACTAAGATTTTTTTATAAAATAACATTATTTATTTTCATTACCATCAGCTTCTTTCCTTATTTTTTCACTTAAAGTGGCAATCGTGTCTGAAATTTCCTGAACTTCTTTTTGAATTGCCTGTACTTCAGGCTTTACTTCCTCTTCATAACGGTTATAGGTTCTTTGCATCTCTGAGGAAAGATTTGAGAGTGCTTCTTTTCCTTCTGTAGAAATTTCATTCCACTTTTCTTTTATCTCATCCTTTTTATTGAGCGTCTGTTCGTTAAGCGCTGTCCATTCCTCTTTTCTTTTAGCCTTTTCTCTTAGCTCTTTTCCTGATTGGGGCGCGGTTAACAGCACGTAGGCTCCTCCTATTAAAACGCCTGCTGCTATTCCGGAAACAATTGATTTTGTATTCACGATTCTCGCTCCTTTTTCGAAATATTTTTACGGAAAACTCTTATTTGGTTATTTTCCTCTTTTCTGTATCCCTTCAAACTATTATTTAAAGATACCTTTGAGAAAAAAGCACAGGACGGAGGTCCTGTGCAATTAAAGTTATTATCCGTGCTGTTGCTGAAACTCAACCATAAAATCTCTAAGGGCTTTACAAGACTCGATTGATACAGCATTGTATATGGATGCGCGGCAGCCGCCAACCGAACGATGGCCGTTTAAGCCAATCATGTTACGTTCTTTGGCTTGATTTAAAAACAGTTTGTTAAGCTCATCATTAGGCAGATTGAAAGTCACGTTCATTAAGGAGCGGCTGTCTTTATCAGCGTGGCCTTTATAGAAGCCATCACTCTCATCAATAGCTTTGTAGAGAATATCTGCTTTTTCTTTATTTCTTTTCTCCATGCCTTCTAATCCCCCATGCTCCTGAATCCACTCAAGAACGTTTTTCAGCATATAAATACCAAAAGTTGGAGGTGTATGATACAACGAATTAGATTTCGTGTGTGTGTCATATCTCAGCAGCGTAGGAATATCATCAGGAATTTTCTCAAGAAGGGATTTCTTAAGTATAACCACAGTAACACCTGATGGACCAAGATTTTTTTGAGCACCGGCGTAAATAAGAGAGAATTTTTCCAAAGGGATTGGACGGCATAATATGTCACTGGACATATCAGCCATTACGGGTGTATCCCAATCAAATTCAAAGGATGGCCACTGGGTACCAAAAATGGTGTTGTTGGTAGTAAGGTGGACATAAGAATCTTTTGGATCTACGTCTATTTCAGAAAGTTCCGGGATACGGTCGTAATTCGTTTCCTTGGAAGAAGCTCCTGTTTTCGTTTCACCAAGAATTTTGGCTTCCTTTAGAGCCTTTTCAGACCATGAGCCGGTAAGTATATAGTTTGCTGTCTCTTCTGACTTTAAAAAGTTCATAGGGATCATGGAAAATTGCAGACTTGCACCGCCTTGCAATAAAATAACCTCGTAATCATCAGGTACGTTAAGAAGCTCTTTTAGAAGCGATATTGCTTTATTATGTACGTTGTCGTATTCTTTGCTCCGATGACTTAATTCCATGACAGACATGCCTGTTTCTTCAAAATTAAGAAGTTCCTCTTTCGCTTTTTCTAATACCTCGGCTGGCAAGGCAGCAGGACCGGCGTTAAAATTATGGGCTCGGTTCATTTTCTCTCTCCACTCCTTTTAAATCTCTGGTAATTAGGGTTACTTTGCTTTACATATTTAATACGTTACAGTTTTCTGTTAAATTTGTGAACCTTCTAACACCATAAAAAAAGAAAATTTAAAGCAAACATTCCGGGAAAAGAACAAATTGTGATTTTTTCAGTTCTCTTAAAACGAAAGAGTCAAAACCAACCGATAAAAAAAGCGCACCTTTATGGTGCACTTTTTACATATTTTGTTGCACAGCTTTAGCCATTTCCTGCAACTTTTCCGGGGAGTAATCGGAACTATTGTCCTCCCAGGTCGGTTGGAATCCATCATTTTCGTCATATCGAGGAATGAAGTGTAAATGATAATGGAACACAGACTGAGATGCTGCTTTTCCGTTGTTATTCACAAGGTTCATCCCTTTAGGCTGGAATTCTTTTCGTAATGCACGTGCAATTTTCGGAGCAGTTGAAAATAAATGAGCAGCTGTTTCCTCTTCAAGTTCAAAAATATTTTCCTGGTGATCTTTGGGAATTAACAAGGTGTGTCCCTTAGTCACTTGTCCAATATCCATAAATGCTACTACGTGTTCATCTTCATAAACAGTTGCTGAAGGTATTTCTCCACCTATTATTTTACAAAAAATACAATCGGGCGAGTGAGACATATGATTTCCTCCTTATGAAAAGACATCCTAGCCTTAGTGTAGCAAAAAATGGTATTGCCTGTACAAGAATAGTTATGTTGTATAACAATTGCTCAAAAAAATATATCAGTAGAAAAGGATTTTACCGTAGTTCTAAATTTTCTTACACTTTTAGCAAATGTGTTGTACTATAGTTGTGAGGCAGAAAAAATATTGAAATAGCAATGAAGGGAAAGGTGGAACTGTTATGTATGTCCCTCTCGTATTAACACAATTTCTAGACCGGGCCGTAAAGCTGTATAGTGAAAAGGTTGCTGTAATTGATGAAGAAAGGGAAACCACGTACAGAGAGTTAAACAGCAGGGTAAATCAGCTTTCTCATGGATTGAAAGCGCTTAACATCAGAAAAGGGGACAAGGTAGCGTACTTAGCCCCTAATACTTTGGAAATGCTTGAAGGGTTTTATGGAGTATTTCAGCTTGGAGCTGTAATGACTCCGCTAAATACAAGATTAAAGCCAGAAGATTATCTTTTTATTTTAAACCATAGTGAAAGTAAAGTGCTGTTTGTTGAAAAGGAACTTTACCCGTTAATAGAACCGATCAAAGATCAGCTGACTACAATTGAAACAATCATTGCCCATGGAGCAGCCGAAGATCAGGAGAATTATTACAGCTACGATCAGTGGCTTACGCAATTTCCAGACTCAGCCTTTGACCGGGAGGAACTTGATGAATCTGATATAGCGAGCCTGCTTTACACGAGCGGAACCACTGGAAACCCTAAAGGAGTGTTGTTAACGCACCGGTCTAATTACTTGCATGCTCTGACCGTTATGCATCATCTTAGAGTCACTGACAGAGATACTCTTCTACACGTGCTTCCTATGTTTCATGTTAATGGGTGGGGATCGCCTTTCTACTATACTGCTAACGGGGCAACACAGGTTATGCAGCGTAAAGTCGACCCGAAGGAAATTTTTAAAAAAGTCGACAGGTACGGGATAACCATTGCTCATATGGCTCCGACCGTTTTAAATATGCTTCTCGAAGAGCATAGTCTGAACCCTGAAGAACATGTGCTCGGACAGGATATGAGAGTGGTCATTGCCGGGTCAGCGCCGCCGCCGGCGTTTGTCACAAAAGTGGAGGAGGACTTTGGCTGGGAATTTATCCAGGTATATGGGATGACGGAGATCTCCCCTTTAGTTACCATCTCAGATATTCCTTCTACGTTGGAACACTTGCCGAAAGAAGAGAAACACCTGTTAAAAGCAAAAACAGGGTATTCCATGATAGGCACTGACGTGAAGGTTTTAGATGAAAACGGGGAGGAAGTGCCTCGTAACGGAACAACGATTGGAGAAATCGCCGTCCGGTCCAATAATGTAATGGAAGGATACTTGAAAAATCCGGAAGCTACCTCAGAAACGATACGAAACGGGTATCTTTATACAGGGGACATGGCTGTGGTCTATGATAATAATTATATAGAAATAGTAGATCGGAGAAAGGATGTTATTATCAGCGGAGGAGAAAACATTTCTTCAATCGAAGTGGAAGGAGTGCTGTATAATCACCCAGCTGTTTTGGAAGCAGCCGTTATTGCTGTTCCTCATGAGAAATGGGGAGAGGTGCCTCACGCTGTGATTGTACTCAAACAAGGAGCCCAAGCTGATGAAGAAGAATTAATTTCATTTGTCCGCTCTAAAATGGCTCATTTTAAGGCCCCAAAAGGGATCACCTTCACAGACGCCCTGCCAAAAACTGCCTCTGGAAAGATACAAAAAGTACAAATCAGAAAGGACTTCTGGGGAGAAAACGACCGAATGGTAAATTAAGAGGCAAGGGCTCGGCCCAGGATGAAAAGATTGGTTTTAGAATATTTACAGTGAGCCCTATTCTGTCATTTCCTCGACAAAAATTATCTCTCAATCCTCATATTTGCTGTGCTATAATTTTTTCTAGGTATCTTATCGACAGTAAAGGAGAGAGCTGTTATGAAATGGCTGAGTATTCTAATGTTCGCAGTTCTACTGACAGGATTGGCAGGATGCGGGAATGAAAATGCAGACGGAAGTCCAGCAGTCGGGGAACAAAAGGAGCACGGCTTTGATATCTTAGAAACCACAGCTTCAGCTGCAGAACTTCCTGAGTTTCTGGAGCATACTCATGAAGATATTTCCTCTGTCTATGCTGAGTCTGTCCATCATAAAGACCTTCTTGAACATATTCCCTGTTACTGTGGTTGTTATGAATCTGCAGGCCACCGGAATGTGTATGACTGCTTTGTAAATCAAGTAAATGAAGATGGTACAATTACTTGGGATGATCATGGCATGAAATGCGGTGTTTGTCTTGAAATAGCATATTCTGCTGTTCAAATGAGTGAAAATGGTGCTTCAGACAAAGAAATCAGAGATGCTATTGATGACTACTATAATACAGGTGACTATCCTGAAGCTACTCCTACTCCGCAGCCAGAAGCGTAAAGACTACAAAAACAGCTTTCTTTTCTTTATAGGAGAAAGCTGTTTTTTCTATGAAATAGACGTAAAGGCAGTACATTTTGCTATAGGAACCGGAGCAACGTATAATATCTAATTACATACTTTACATGTCAGAGACGATTATCTTTATAAAAAAAGGGGCATCCACTATGGCACGGTTACTCGAAATAGAGGAAGTAAGCGGAGGGTACAACATACATAAACCAATACTTCACGACCTATCTTTCTCTATCAACGAAGAGGAAATAGTCGGTTTAATAGGTTTAAACGGAGCAGGTAAAAGTACTACCATTAAACATGTTTTAGGGCTTATGGAGCCTTCTAAAGGTGAGATCCGCATAAATGGAAAGACCTTTCAGCAGGACCCTGACCGATACCGTTCGAATTTTACTTTTATCCCTGAAACACCGGTATTGTATGAAGAATTAACATTAATGGAACATCTCCGTTTGACCGCTATGGCTTATAATATTGACGAAAAAACCTTTAAAGAACGTTCTGATAAGCTTATTCGGGAATATAGAATGGAAAAAATGCGTAAATGGTTTCCAAGCCATTTTTCCAAAGGGATGCGTCAGAAGGTTATGATTATGTGTGCCTTCCTTGTAGAGCCTGATTTGTATATTGTTGATGAACCGTTTGTAGGTCTGGATCCAGTAGCTATTAAGTCACTACTTGACATGATGATGGAAATGAAGTCTCAGGGGGCAGGGATTTTAATGTCTACGCATATTCTCTCTACGGCCGAACGCTATTGTGACAGGTTCGTATTGCTGCACGAAGGAAGAATTCGTATGCAGGGCAGCCTGAGTGAACTAAGAGAACAAGCTGGAATGCCTGAAGCTACGTTGGATGATATTTACATTGAAATGACAAAGGAAGAAGGATCATGAAGGTTCAAGAATTGTGGGAACATCGATCCCAAACATTTTGGAGTGAAGCAGTCAGGTATCTTCGTTTGATAGGAAACAGCGGGTTTGTGTTCACTTTATATGTCCTGTTTTTGATGGGGGGATACTATTACAGTTCATTTCTGGAATGGCTGCCTCCGGCCTTTCCAGCTGTTCTGTTTTTTTCAGTACTGTTTGCATTGCTTTTGACAAGAAGCCCCATCCGTACCTTCTTAAAAGAAGGAGACCTGGTTTTCTTGCTTCCAGTCGAGACCAAGCTTACTTCCTATTTTAGAAAATCATTGATATATACCTTCATCATGCAGCTCTTTTTCATCGCTTTGTTATTTATGGTTCTCGGTCCCTTATTTTTAGACCGAATTGATCCGGATACAGGTTATCTATTTACTGTCCTTCTTTGGCTTGCTGCAGGGAAATGGTGGAACCTTATAAGCAGGTGGGCAGAGATGAGAATTCAATCTGTCACCACTCGGGATATTCACATTGGTTTAAGGTTTTTAGTTAACGTTACATTCACGTTTTTCCTTTTTTCAGCAGCTCCTGTCGTTTACCCGCTTGTCATCATTGGGGCAATGGTTTTTGTCTATCTTTTTTACTACCGGAAACTTCATACTCAACATGGATTAAAATGGCAGCATGTATTAGAAATGGAAGAGAGAATGGTAAGCTTCTTCTACAGGATTGCTAACTCATTTATCGACGTTCCTCACTTGAAGTCAAGCGTGAAGGGACGTATATGGGCTTCTAAATGGGTAGATAAAGCCGCCCATAATAAGACCTCCGTATACACATATCTTTATGGAAAAACATTTATTAGAGCAAATGATTACTTTGGCATTTATGTTCGGTTGTTTATCGTAGGAAGCTTAGTGATGTCTGTTATTCCTTCAGACTTGGGGAGAGGGTTTTTAGCAGTCTTGTTTATTTACATGACCGGACTTCAGCTTTCCACGCTTTGGAATCATTATGATGTGAAAATTTGGACGGACCTGTACCCGGTCAGACATAAATTAAAAAAGCAGTCTTTCACGTTTATCATAGAGAGACTCCTTTGGGGGCAGGCTCTTTTGTTTAGTGTCATATTAGGACTTTATGGAGTCAATATCTTTATTCTCATAGCCGCTTTAGCCGCCGGTATCGTATTTAGCTCGTATTATGCAAGAAAACTGGTATTTAAAAAAAGGAAAACGGCATAAAGTGGATAAAGAGTCAGCACCTTTGATCAAAGAGGAGGGTTGTTGTGACTGCTTATAAATATGAACAACGCGCTCATGATGAGCTTGAAAGCTGGCTGAGAAAGGTAAAAAAGCCTTCCTCTATGTCTAAGAAACTAACAAAAACAATGCAGACGAAAATGAACAGCTATATTCCAAAGAAAGTTCATGACTCTATAGGGGAAGCCGTAAGGCATGTGGTAAACACAGCTCTGGCAGGGACAGAGTATGGTAAAAAACAAGAAGTCATCTTGCATGCTTCACTAGAAGAAAGGGAAAGAAAACTAGAAGAAACCATTGCTGCATACAGGAGAACAGCAGCAGCTGAGGGAGCTGGCACCGGCGCAGGAGGAATTCTTTTAGGAATGGCAGATTTTCCTCTTCTACTGGGAATAAAGATGAGGTTCTTGTTTTCAGCAGCTGCCATTTATGGCTTTGATACGTCTGATTACAGAGAAAGATTATATATTCTCCATTTATTTCAAACAGCATTTTCAAGTGAAAGAAAGCGTTTGGAAGTAGTCGACAGACTAGAAAATTGGGGAGAGTATATTAAAGATAAACCAAAAGAGCTTTCCTTAAATGACGAGGTGAACTGGACTGAGTTTCAGCTTGAATACCGGGATTTTATTGACCTCCCTAAAACGCTTCAGCTGATCCCGGGCTTTGGTGCTATTGTCGGGGCAGCCGCGAACTATCATTTCCTGGATGTGCTGGCGGAAACAGCAAAGAACGGATATCGCCTCCGTCTTTTAACAGAAAAAGAGGATCCTCATAAATAGGATCCTCTTTTTCTATTTGTATTGAATAACTGCTTTAGCCATCGTTTTCGCTGCGATCAGCATGGCTTTTTCATCAATATCAAATTTGGGGTGATGGTGCGGGTAGGCAGTTTCCCACTCAGGGCTTTTAGCCCCTGTAAAGAAAAAGGTTCCCTTTACATGTTCTAGATAATGGGCAAAATCCTCGCCGCCCATCATTGGTTTCATGTCTTCAATAACCTCTACTCCCGGCACATCTTTAGCAGCAGCAGCCAGATAGGCAGTTTCCTCCTCATGGTTCACTACAGGAGGATACCCTCTAAAGTAATCAAATTCAGCTTGCACATCTGCTCCGAGGCATACACCATCTACTAATCTTTTTAAATCTGCTTCAATTTGATCCCTGACCTCTTCGTTAAAAGTTCTGACCGTGCCAACAAGCTTAGCTGTATCAGCAATCACATTAAAGGCATTGTCCGCTTCAAACTTTCCGATAGAAACTACTGCCGATTCCTGAGGATCTACATGGCGGCTTACAAGCTGTTGTATATTTCCAACAAGCTGAGAAGCAATGACTATGGCGTCCTTTGTAAGGTGAGGCATGGCACCGTGTCCACCTTTTCCAAGGATTTTGATCTCAAAACGATCTGCAGCTGCCATGACTGGCCCTGAGTGATATTGAATCTTTCCAACTGGCTCTGTGGCCCACAAATGGGTTCCAAAAATAACATCGACACCATCGAGACAGCCGTCTTTGATCATTTCAATCGCTCCGCCTGGAGCATACTCTTCTGCATGCTGGTGGATAAAAACAATCGTACCTTTAAGTTCACTCTGAACTTTGTTCAGTGCTTTAGCTAAACCGAGTAATGTGGCAGTATGACCATCATGTCCACAGGCATGCATTACGCCATCAACGGTGGACTTATAAGGGGTTTCTTTTTCATCTTGAATAGGAAGAGCATCAAAATCAGCACGGAGCGCAATGACAGGACCAGGATTTCCGCCTTCCAGACGTGCTACGACTCCTCGACCGCCAACGTTTGTTTCAACTTTGTGGCCAAGTTTTTCGTGAAACTCGGCGATGTATTTAGGTGTATGTACTTCCTGGAAAGAAAGTTCAGGATGCTGGTGAAGATATCTGCGGATATCAACCATTTCATTGTATAGCGTGTCCAGATAATCATATACTTTGTTTTCCATAGTTTCTTAGCCCCCTTTTTGATTTTTTTCGTTAAGCGAAATATTTATCAACAAAGAAGTCTCCCAATTATTCATACAGCCAAGCTTATGCGATAACCCGAAGGTATTGCTGTATGAGCCCAATCTTATTGAGAGACAATGTTATTCTTTTATTCTACCAGAATTAAATTAAATACCGAAAGGAACAAACCTTGCCAAATAACTGGAAATCAGTTGAAAGTATCCGGTAAAGAGCATAATTCCAAGGCCGATCATAATATACCCGCTTATCTTTTGAATGCGAGGAATAATCTTATTTATTTTCTTCATTTTGTTTAAGGAGCGTGAATATAAAAGAGCAACTAAAAGGAAAGGAATCCCGAGTCCGATAGAATAGACAAAGAGCATCACCATTCCAGAAGTCATTGTTTCTGCCTGACTGGCAAGAGTCAAGATAGCTCCAAGAACAAGTCCTATGCACGGTGACCAGCCAGCAGCAAATACTAGTCCGAATACGACTGAGCTTGCAAAGCTGGTTGACTTTTTAGGGTTATGTTTCATTTTCTTTTCAGATAAAAGAGCACGAATAGAAATGATCCCGGCCATTTGCAAACCAAAAATTACAATGATAATTCCGCCGAGCTGTTCAATTAGCGTGTTGTATCTGGCAAAGAACTGGCCGATAAAGGTAGAGGATGCTCCTAAAATAAGGAAAATAATAGTAAACCCTAAAATAAAACCAAGACTTCTTGATACAATCATGCGGCGTTCGGCATGAATTTGGTTTTCTGATATGGTTGTCCCTGTTAATTGAGCCAGATACGCTGGCACCAGGGGAAAGATACAAGGAGACAGGAAAGAAATGACACCAGCTCCAAATGCTAACCAGATGGTTACCTCAGTCAAATAAGGCACCTCCAATGCGAAAGATATTTAAAGAAAAGCACCATAGTAAATTATAGCTTATTTTAGTAAAGAAACAATGGACGAACATTGACATTTTTACAAACGAAACAGCAGTAAGGGGTGAGGAAGTGCAAACTGACCAAGAGTTGTATGTTACAGGAATGTTACAAAAAGATGGGTGCCAGGCACCACAATTGGAGAAAATATATTCAGGTATGAACGAATCTATACTATAATGATTTTACATAAAGAAGTGATCGACAAAAGGAGTTAGTTGTCGAATGAGGATAAAAAGAAAAATTTTATTATGGATGGCCATGCTCAG
The DNA here is from genome assembly GCF_042656525.1 of Thalassorhabdus alkalitolerans. Lineage (NCBI taxonomy): Bacteria > Bacillati > Bacillota > Bacilli > Caryophanales > Bacillaceae > Thalassorhabdus > Thalassorhabdus alkalitolerans. The sequence goes on along the minus strand of NZ_JBHSOZ010000005.1, from coordinate 254,468 downwards.
CGCTGTTTTTGGACTTGGTGTTGCTATATATTTTGCAGTAGTTGTCATCGGGACAGTAGCGATTGATGAGAAACAGCTGGTTATGAATGAAACCTCCCATATTTATGATACAGATGGCGAATTGATAGCAAAGCTATTTCAGGAAGACAGAGAGGTTGTAGACATTAATGACGTACCATCTCACGTGCAAAATGCCTTTGTGGCAATAGAGGATGTAAGATTTTACAATCACCAGGGGATTGACCCGCGAGCAATTGGCCGCGCCCTGTATAGAGATATTCTAGCTGGTGCAAGGGTAGAAGGCGGCAGTACGATCACTCAGCAATTAGCAAAAAATGTCTTTTTGACCCACGACAAAACGCTTTTGAGAAAAACAAAAGAAGTGCTCATTGCAATGAGCCTTGAAAGAAAATACAGCAAGGATGAAATCCTTGGTTTTTATTTAAATAATATATATTTTGGGCACGGAGCCTACGGCATTCAACAGGCTTCACGATTGTATTTTGGAAAAGATGTGGGGGAACTCACAGTGGACGAAGGAGCCCTGCTCGCTTCTCTTCCTAAAGCACCAAGCCATTATTCTCCTGCCAATGATATTGAAAGAGCAGAACAAAGAAGAAATACAGTGTTGGCTGTTATGGAACGCCACGGCTTTTTGACTGCAGAGGAAACGGTGGCTTATCAAGGAAGGTCTCTTTCTGAGGATTTGCAGAGGTATGAAAATAATCCTGCTTATTTCACCTATATTGATATGGTTCTTCAAGAGGCAGAAGAAAAGTATAATCTGACTTCCAGAGAAATCCATACAGGCGGCTATGATATTGTGGTTCCTGTAGATGAAGAGCTGCAGCTGGAAGCCTATGACATGTTTCAGGATTCCGGGAATTTCCCAGGAAATGTTGTAGAGGGCGCATATGTGATGATTGATCACCATACCGGCGGTGTGGCTGCACTCCAAGGAGGAAGAGAATATGTAAGGCATGGCCTTAACCGGGTTAATGTAAAACGGCAGCCAGGATCTGCTATTAAACCAGCTGCGGTTTATGGTCCAGCACTGGAATCAGGAAGCTACCATCCCTATTCCATGCTGGTAGATGAGCAGATTGATTACGATGGTTATTCACCTGCGAACTTTAATGGAGAATATCAAGGGGAAATCTCAATGGCTGAAGCTGTGGCACAGTCAACTAACACAGCTGCTGTCTGGCTTTTTAATGAACTAGGAGTAAATTATGCAACCTCCTGGATGGAAGATTTCGGCCTTCCTGTTGAGGATGACGGGCTGGCAGTGGCATTAGGCGGTCTTTCTACAGGCTATACCCCCCTTGAAATGGCCTCAGCATATACAGCCTTTGCAAATGAAGGAAATAGAGTAGAGCCCTATGTCATTGAAGAAATTTATGATAGGAATGGGCAGCAAATAGGGGAAGCAGACCCTGAATTAAATGAAGTAATAAGTCCTCAAAATGCCTGGTATATGACAAGGCTGCTAGAAAATGTCGTCACGGAAGGTACAGGTACTGCCGGGGCCACAGAGCATGCATTAGCAGGCAAGACAGGGACAACAACAGGAGCGAGAGATGCATGGTTTGTCGGTTTCACACCAAAATGGACCGGGGCGCTGTGGATGGGGTACGACGAAGCTGTTGAAGAAGAATCGATTGCCAGCAGCTCCTATCCTACAGCCTTATTTAAAAAGATTTTGAATGGAAAGGATCTGGATCGAGAGAGCATTGCCTTTCATAAGCCGGAAGACGTGAAAGATTTAGAAGAACCGATACAGCTTGCAAACATTGGTGACTTAAATGCCTCACTCAGCTTGAGAGGTGGAGGTCTGCTGAATGTAAACTTATCCTGGACGCCCTCGCAGGATGATCGAATTATTTATCAAGTTTATGAAGTGAAAAATGGTGAAAGTGAAAAGGTTGGAGAAGTGGAAGGAAAAGGTGAATATACAGTTGACGGTGTCAATATGTTTTCATTAGATGATTACATGATCGTCCCCTATAATCCACTTACAGAAACAGAAGGCGAACCTTCTAATGTGGCTGAGGTTAATATCGGTTTCTCTTTTTAAATGCTTTATAAACTTGCGTGTTTGACATTCAGGAACTGTCCCACACCTTCCTTCGAAAAAAATGAGTCAGGATTAAATATCCCGGCTCATTTTTTATGCTATTCTGTTTTTAGGGTATGGGTATTTTTTCCATAAAAGGAACTGAAATGGACTTAGGAGAAATGATGAACTCTTCTTGTAAGCATAAGTTTTTCCTATGACAAACTTGTCAGGATATAATGGTTTATGCTGCTGTATCAATTTTTAATAGAATGTGGTAAAGGTAACATACGCTGATATTAGGCGGCAGCAAACAGAATAAGGGTTGTTTTCTTCTATTTTATGAACATTTTTTATTTGGACTATACATGACAAAAGGATGGGGTTATGGTAAAAAGGGATTGGAATTTGCTCGTGTGAAACAATAATAAAGAGTACATACTGATATAACTTACTAGGAAATAAAGGAGTGCTATATATGGCGCAACAGCCAGAAAATAATACCTATTTAAAAGCTTGCCGGCAGGAAAAAGCAGATCATACACCAGTGTGGTACATGAGACAGGCAGGACGGTCTCAGCCCGAATACCGAAAGCTTAAAGAAAAATATTCATTATTTGAAATTACAAGGCAGCCTGAACTTTGTGCTTATGTGACGAAGCTTCCGGTAGATCAATATAACAATGATGCAGCTATTTTATATAAAGATATTATGACTCCTCTTCCTGCCATAGGGGTAGATGTAGAGATTAAATCAGGGATAGGCCCGGTAATTGATAACCCGATAACAGGACTGGACGATGTGAAAAAGCTCGGGGAAATCAATCCGGAAGAAGACGTTCCTTATGTACTTGAGACGATTAAACTTTTAAGAGAGCAGTTATCTGTTCCCTTAATCAGCTTCAGCGGTGCGCCTTTTACTCTTGCAAGCTATATGATAGAAGGCGGCCCGTCAAAGAACTATCATAAAACAAAGGCCTTTATGTATGCTGAGCAAGAAGCCTGGTTCGAGTTGATGGATAAGCTTGGGGAAATGACAATAACTTATGTGCAGGCACAAGTGAAAGCAGGAGCCCAGGCTATCCAAATATTTGATTCCTGGGTGGGGACGCTGAATGTAGAGGACTACCGCACATTTGTAAAGCCCGTTATGAACAAGATTTTTACAGCCATTAGAAAAGAAGGGGTACCACTAACCATGTTTGGTGTCGGTGCAAGTCATTTAATTAAAGAATGGGATGACCTTCCGCTGGACGTAATTGGTCTTGACTGGCGCCTGTCAGTAAAAGAAGCAAGGGAAATGGGTGTAACCAAGACTCTGCAAGGGAACCTTGATCCTTCCATTTTATTGGCACCTTGGGAAGTAATCGAAAAGCATGCAAGAAAAATTCTGGATCAAGGCTTGGAAGATGATGGATACATCTTTAATTTAGGTCATGGCGTTTTTCCAGAAGTAAAGCCGGAAACTTTAAAAAAGTTAACTGCATTTGTACATGAATATACTTCACAGAGAAAAAAGGAGAGAGAGGCATGACTAGAGAAAGAATAGGATTATTGGTCATGGCGTATGGAACACCTAGAAGTCTTGAAGAAGTGGAGCCTTATTACACGCACATTCGCAGAGGAAGAAAACCTTCCGATGAGGCCCTTCAAGATTTGATTTCCAGGTATGAAGCGATTGGGGGAATCTCTCCTTTAGCAAAAATAACAGAAGAGCAGGCACATCGCCTTGCGGAGCGTCTAAATGAAATCCACCCAGATCAAGAATTTATCCCTTACCTTGGACTGAAGCATATTGATCCGTTTATTGAAGATGCTGTTGCACAAATGAAGGAAGACGGGATTGAAAAAGCCGTGAGCATTGTCCTCGCTCCTCACTTCTCCACGTTTAGTGTGAAGTCTTATAACGGACGGGCCCAGGAAGAAACAGGGAGAATCGGTGGTCCTGAGATTGCCAGTATCGAAAGCTGGTATGATCATCCCAAATTTATTCAATATTGGACAGAACAAGTTGAAAGCACTTTTGCCGAAATTGAAAATAAGGATGAGGCCGTCGTCATTTTCTCTGCGCACAGCCTTCCAGAGAAAATTATCCAGAACAATGATCCTTACCCTGAACAGCTGAGAGAAACTGCTGACTTGATAGCTGAGAGAGCTGGCATTAAGAATTATGAAATCGGGTGGCAGAGCGAAGGGAACACTCCTGAACCATGGATTGGTCCTGATGTCCAGGATTTAACCAGGGATTTGTACAACAAACATGGGTATACCTCTTTTGTGTATTGTCCGGTTGGATTTGTCGCGGACCACTTAGAAGTACTGTTTGACAACGATGTGGAATGTAAGCTGGTGACTGATGAAATTGGAGCCAAGTATTATCGTCCGGCCATGCCTAATGCCGAGCCGCTTTTTATAGATGCGTTGGCAGACATTGTGAGTGACAAGCTTGAAAAAGTACGGATCATTTAAAACGGGGAATGAGATATGAAAATAGCCATTATAGGTGGAGGAATTACAGGGTTATCAGCCGCTTATTACTTGCAAAAAGAAATTTTGGCCAAGAATCTGGATGCTGAGTATCATTTGTATGAAGCAGACAGCCGCTTAGGTGGAAAAATACAAACTGATTACTCGGATGGATTTATTATTGAAAAAGGGCCAGATTCATTTTTGGCGCGAAAAATGAGCGCTTTCCGTCTGGCAAAAGAAGTTGGACTTGAAGGGGAGCTCCTTTACAACCAGACCGGCCAGGCATATGTGCTTAAAGAGGAAACATTGCATCCAATTCCAGGAGGGGCTGTGATGGGGATTCCGACAAAGTGGGGGCCATTTGTAAAGACCAAGCTTTTTTCTCCTCTTGGGAAGGCAAGGGCTGCCGGAGACTTAATCATCCCTAAATCTGGTGACGGAAGCGATGATCAATCACTAGGGAAATTTTTTCGCACTCGCCTGGGTGATGAAGTGGTTGATTACTTAATTGATCCGCTTCTTTCAGGTATTTATGCAGGGAATATAGATAATTTAAGCTTAAAAGCAACTTTCCCGCAATTTGAAGAAATAGAACAGAAACATCGAAGTTTAATCCTTGGCATGAAGTCCTCAATGGCTCAGAAGGAAGAACAGCCTGCTCAGGGAAAAGCAAAAGGTAATTTTCTTTCTTTTAAAAAAGGGCTGCAATCCCTCGTTGATAGTATTGAAAATCATCTTGATGAGGATGTAGTTCATAAAAATGCGTCGATTACCCTTATTAAAAAGAAGGAAAGCGGGTATGAAATTAACTTTAAAGATCAGTCCACAGCTTATTTTGACAGAGTCATTATCACAACCCCGCTGGATGTAGTGAAGAACATGCTGCCTGAAGATCTCCATACTGACGATTTTATGGAAATTCCTTCAACATCAGTAGCCACAGTAGCTATGGCCTTTGACGAAGAGCAGGTAAAACAGGAATTTGAAGGAACTGGCTTTGTCGTTTCGAAAAAAAGTAACTATACGATTACTGCCTGTACGTGGACTCATAAAAAATGGTCACATGTAGCTCCTAAAGGGAAAGCATTACTCAGGTGCTATGTAGGAAGAGCAGGAGAAGAAGAAATCGTTGAGAAAAGTGATGAAGAGATCCTTGAGGTTGTATTGAAGGATTTAAACAAAATCATGAACGTAGAGGGCAGGCCTTCCTTTTTCCGTATTACAAGGTGGAGGCAGTCAATGCCTCAATACGAAGTCGGACACAAGCAGAAACTTAAAAAAATGAGGGAACTCCTTGATAAGGAAATGCCGGGTATACATTTAGCCGGGGCTTCTTATGAAGGGCTTGGTCTTCCTGATTGTATTACTCAAGGGGAAAAAGCAGTACACAAAGTTCTTTCTTCTGTTCCCGAAAAACCTATGGCTGTTTCTAAATAAAAAAGAAGCCGCACTTAAAAGAGAGCGGCTTCTTTTTTATTCTACGCTTCAGCTTGATCAGACTGGCGATTCTTTACTACACCTGCCAGCGCATAAAGCACGGCTGTTGAAACAAAGTGAGATGAAAAGTCGTTTGTGTCTTGCTGAGGATATACTTCTACATAATCCATCCCGCAAAGGCCCATGCTGGCAAACTCATGTATCATAGTGACAAGTTCATAAGGTGTAAGTCCGTTTCCGTCAGCCGGGCCCCCTGGATTAAAAGCATAGTCTAGCACATCACTGCAAATGCTCAGGTACACTTTATCTGTTCCTTCAGAGGCAATATCATAAATCTTTTTGGAAAAGTTCTGGAGGCTGTCAGCTTCACGAATATCTTTAATCGTAAACGTTGAAGCTCCTGCTTCTTTAGCAAGCTTTCCATTTTCCGGTTTATTTCTAGGACCGTGTATTCCAAGGTGGACAAGGCTTTCATTTCTCACTCCTTCGGTTTCATACAGGCGGGCAAAGGGAGATCCGCGTCCATACAAATCGCCCCCGGAGCGGAGGTTATTATCATAATGGGCATCAAGGTGTATAATACCTACTTTGCCTTCGGTCTCCTTGGTTAAGGATTCGATAATCGGATAGGTGATGCCATGATCGCCTCCAAAAGCAATCGGAAAGGCACCGCTTTTCCATATCTCTCCGGAAAAAGATTGGATTCTTTCCATTGTTTCGTCTACTTGAGCAGGCACTACATCCACATCTCCAAGGTCGCCCATGGTAAGGTGTTCTGCCATGTCCATATGATTAAGTTCTGGGAGATAGCAGCTGTATCTCGCTGAACAGAGGCGGATTACCTTAGGAGCAAGTTCACAGCCTGTATAATCCCCCCATGTGACAGCCCCTTCCCATGGTACTCCATAAAAAACTATATCCTTTTCGCTCATTTTATCTCGGTTATTAACTAAGTTTTCACTGTTTAAAAAGCAAGGAGTATTTCCATAAATTGTTTCCTGTGACATAGGCGGCTCCTTTCAACATAAGTATAAGGTTAAAAATTCCCTAATTAAAAATAATCAAACATTAAAATTCTCATGCCTTAATGATTTTGAAGCAGCTATGTCCCAGAGTGTGAATGGATAAATGTTTCTGGTTGTTCTATTAACGGCATTTCTAAAAAAAGCGGAATCGGATAGGTCCGACTCCGCTTAACATTGCATCATTTATTGTTGAGACTGTTGAGCCTGCTGAAGCTGCTGCTGAGCCTGCTGAAGCTCTTGTTGAATTTGCTGGAACTGCTGCTGCTGGGCCTGCTGAGGCTGCTGGGCCTGCTGGGAAGCCTGTTGAAGCATTTGCTGAGCCTGCTGAAGCTGCTGCTGAGCCTGCTGAAGCTGCTGGGGATTATTCTGGGCATTTTGTACAGCTTGTTGAGCTTGTTGAATTGCTTGTTGGGCTTGTTGAGCTTGCTGGTTTTGTTGTGGCATAATGAACCTCCCTGAAAAGATAAATGGTGTAGCGATATTTATATTGTCCCTTGGCTCCTAGAATATACATCAGTAAGCAACAGCGATATAAATCAAGGATACGTCCTTAAAAAAGCCTCTCTGCCAATTTTTTGTTACTTTATGGTACAATATGATTTATCTGCAATAAAAAGCTCGAAGTTTAGAGTTATAGGAGTGCAATTATGGCGGAAAATAGTACAAGGGCAGTAGAAATACTAAAGCATGCTAGACATGATTGGCTGAATCAAATACAGCTTATTCAGGGAAATATATCATTGGGCAGATATGAGCGCGTGGAAGAAATTATAAGGGGTATTGTCCAGAAAGCAAGACACGAGAGCAGACTGTCGACAATGAATGTGCCAAAAGTTGCTGATTTTTTATTAACCTTCAACTGGGGAAACCATTGGTTTATCTTAGATGTAGAAGTACTGGGGGAAACGAATGATTATGCCGGGTTTGAAGAAGACTGGTATACACTAATCACTTCTTTTACAAAGCATCTTGACAAAACAGTGAGTGAAAAAGGAGACAACCACCTTTTGGTAACGTTCCATTTAACAGATGCCCCTTACATTGAAATGGACTTTCAAGGGGAGTTAAAGAATAAAGCTTCCATGGAGGAATGGGTGGAGCGGCAGTGGCAGCAAAAGACTTCTTGGGTTCCCAAGGAAGCTGTAATAAAGAACGAAGAAGTATTAGTTTTAATGATGAATGATAAATGAGGTGACCCTAGTGTTTATAGATAAGGTAAAAGTCTTTGTTAAAGGCGGTGACGGCGGGAATGGAATGGTAGCTTTCCGCCGTGAGAAGTATGTACCGGAAGGCGGGCCTGCTGGCGGGAACGGTGGAAAAGGTGCTAATGTTATTTTGGAAGTGGATGAGGGATTGCGGACGCTGATGGACTTTCGTTATCAGCAGCATTTTAAAGCAGGACACGGGGAAAATGGAAGGTCCAAAAACCAGCATGGGAAAAATGCAAAAGACCTGGTTATTAAAGTTCCCCCGGGGACAACTGTAACCGATGATGAGACAGGAGAAGTATTAGCAGATCTTCTTACTCACGGGCAGACAGCTGTAGTTGCACGCGGAGGGAGAGGAGGAAGGGGAAATTCAACCTTTGCTACTCCGGCAAATCCGGCTCCTGAAATCAGTGAAAATGGGGAGCCAGGAATAGAACGATTTATAAACCTGGAGTTAAAGGTGCTGGCTGATGTGGGGCTGGTGGGTTTCCCAAGTGTAGGTAAATCAACCCTTCTATCCGTTGTTTCAGCCGCTAAACCTAAAATCGCTGATTATCACTTTACAACGTTGAGCCCAAATCTTGGAGTAGTAGAAGCAGGTGACGGAAGAAGCTTTGTGATGGCTGACCTTCCTGGTTTAATAGAAGGAGCACATGAAGGAGTAGGTCTTGGCCACCAATTCCTTCGTCATATTGAGCGGACGAGAGTTATTGTTCATGTCATTGATATGTCCGGCCTTGAGGGAAGAGATCCTTATGAAGATTTCCTTAAGATCAATGATGAGCTGAAACAATACAATATGCGACTTCTTGAACGCCCTCAAATCATCGTAGCAAACAAAATGGACATGCCGGATAGCGAAGCTCAATTAGAATTATTCAAAGAACAGCTTTCAGAAGACTACCCTGTTTTCCCAATTTCAGCCCTGACCAGACAAGGACTGAGAGAGCTGTTATTAAAGGTCGCTGACTTAATTGAACAGACACCTGAATTTCCACTCTATGATGAAGAAGAACAAGAGCAGCGAGTCCTTTACAAATATGAAAAAGAACAGAAACCTTTTATTGTCTCAAGGGATGATGATGGCACCTTTGTTTTGTCAGGGGCCGGTATTGAAAAACTCTTTAAAATGACAGACTTAACTCATGATGAATCTGTTCGAAGGTTCTCAAGAAAGCTTCGTAACATGGGAGTAGACGAAGCATTAAGAGAGAGAGGAGCAAAAAACGGAGATACCGTACGCCTCCTTGATTTTGAATTTGAATTTATCGAATAGCGAGAAGGCTGCTGTAAAAGCAGCCTTCTTCCATGTATGAGGGGCCCATATCATAACAAGAAACATTGTCAAAAAAGTCATACATCTTTATAATGAATAAACAGTTATACTATTTGTCAGGATGACAAATGAGTAAAGACATGACTAATCTTATTTTAAGTATTAGTAAAACGCTGGTGGTGAACAATTGTGGCAGATCGCATTGACCGATTTTATTTAGTAAGGCAGGATATGCTCACTGAAGCGATGCAAAAGACATTAGATGCAAAAGCACTCTTAGAAAGCGGCAAGGAAACGAAAGTAGGAGACGCTGTCACACGGGTGGATTTGAGCAGAAGTGCGTTTTACAAATACAGGGACGCCATTTTTCCCTTTCATACGATGATAAAAGAGAAAATCATTACTCTGTCAATACATTTAGAAGACCGGTCTGGTTCCTTATCAGAGTTGTTAGGAGTAGTGGCACAAGCGAACTCTAATGTTCTTACGATCAACCAGACCATCCCACTGCAAGGAAGAGCAAATGTAACATTAACCATAGATACTGCTGCTATAAGCATGGAGCTGCGCCAGCTTGTCTCCAAGATTAAGGAAATTGAAGCGGTGGTAAGCGTGGAAATCATCGGTTCAGGTTCATAAGAGATGACAGGAGACCGGGAAGAAAGGATTGTTTAAAGAATATGAAGACCATAGGTTATTTAGGCCCCCAAGGAACGTTTACGGAGTTGGCGGTAAAAGGGTTATTTAAAGAAGGATCCCACCTTCCATTTTCAACTATTCCAGCGTGTATGGATGCTGTTGCAAATAAGGAAGCAGATCTAGCAGTTGTGCCTTTGGAAAATGCAATTGAGGGTTCAGTTAACTTATCCATGGATTACTTAATACACAAGCATACCCTCCCGATAATAGGAGAGATAGTAGTTCCTATAGAACAACATCTTCTTGTAGCCCCCTCAATGGCAGATAAATGGAAGGAATGTACAGAAATTTATTCTCATCCCCATGCCATTGCACAATGCCATGACTTTCTCAACAAAGAGCTGCCTGGAAGTGACTTGCAATATACAAATTCCACAGGAGCGGCCGCTAAAAAAGTGCTGGAAGAGTCTGACCGGCCTATTGCTGCTATTGCCAATGAACTTGCAGCACAAAAATACGGCCTTGTAATCGCGCAGAAAAACATTCACGACTATGTGAATAACCATACAAAGTTTGTCATTTTAAAAAGGCCAGAGACTTCGTTTCAAGTCTCTTCTTCTTTAAAGACCGGTGAGAAAACAACTTTAATGGTAACCCTCCCTTCCGATTATTCAGGAGCTCTTCACCAGGTGCTTTCAGCCTTTGCATGGAGAAAGCTGAATTTATCAAAGATAGAGTCTCGTCCCATGAAAACGGGCCTGGGTAATTACTTTTTTGTGATCGATGTGGATCAGGCAATGGATGAGGTGTTAATCCCTGGAGTAGTTCAAGAGCTTGAAGCGCTCGGCTGTGGGGTAAGAGTCCTTGGGAGTTATCCCTGTTTTTCGTTACAAAACGTAGAAGAAGGTGCTAAGAACCCTGTTCCTAAATAAGTGGAGCAGGGTTTTTTGCATGTTATTAACTATTTTAAGAGAAACCCTTCCTGATCAAGAATCTGTACTACTTCATCAAGGACTTCGTCTGATGCGGCTTCTATCGTGTGTAAGTGCGTTCCATCAGTCAGGGCTGAAAGCAGGCCAGCATTACTTGACGAGAGCCTATCGATAAACTGTTTTACATCTCTTCGGCTTGAAAGCATTAAAGAGGCAGTGATATCCCCATATAAAGGATGTTCAATGGAAACATCGATAACTGTGGCGCCATGGTCTACAATCAAGTTTAACTCTTTAGCAGTTACTGCAGGATCATCTTCATGAAAACAGACAATTTTTTTGCGTTTCATGTTTTCCGTCTCCCCGGGAATAAGCATATACCCCTGTGCTGTGGCTAAAATTGGATAGTTTCTTGCTTTAAGGAGAGAGATATCCTGTACAATGACTTGTCTGCTTACATTGGTACGTTCAGCAAGTTTGCTTCCGGTTAATGGGCTGGAAGATTCTCGAAGCCATTGTAAAAGTAAGTTCCTGCGTTTTTCTCCAAGTATCTTTTCTTTATTAACTTCCACCACTATTCTCCCTTCCGTTTATGGTAAAGTGCATGCCAGAAACGTGCAGACTTTATTAGTATTTATTTCCTAAGTACACTCCTTATTGTACCATGCTCCCCTTATCGTGTGCGAAGAGTCCCTTGGCATATGACTAGAGATTTCAGCATATGTTGTGCTGAGTAGCTTGAACGAAAATCAAGTTTGTATTCAAAGAAGAATGTGTGGCCTTATTGTTATTTATATAAATATTTGCAGTTCCTATAGGAGGGAAAAATGCATGAAAATTCATATCGTCCAAAAAGGAGATACGTTGTGGAATCTGGCACAAAAATACGGGGTGGACTTTGAAGAATTAAAGGGAGCGAATTCTCATCTGGCTAACCCTGATATGATTATGCCGGGAATGAAAATTAAGGTTCCTTCCAAAAGCGTTCAAATTAAAAAAGAAGAACCTAAAAAGCCGCAAGTAAAGAAAGAATATCAACCTAAAGAGCAGCCGGTAAAAGAAGTGCCTGTAAAAGAACAACCTGTAAAAGAACAGCCAGTGAAGGAAAAGCCGGTGAAAGAAAAACCAGTGAAGGAAAAGCCTGTTTATGAAGAGCCTGTAAAGAAAGCCCCAAAGAAAAAAGAAGCTCCAAAGCCGCCAAAACCGCCACAAATTAAAATGCCAGAAATTAAAATGCCAGAAATGAAACCACAGCAGCCTCATGTGTCACACATTCAGCCTCAGCAGCAGATGAATATCAACTTTTACAAATCACCATACCAGCCACAGGTACAGCCTAAACCGAAGCCCCCTGCAAAACCAAAAGCAGAACCTAAGAAAAAAATGCCAGTAAAACCTCCTGTAAAAAAACCTGCACCTAAGAAAGAGCCTTACATGAAAAAGCCTGAAATAAAGAAACCAGAGATAAAAAAACCTGAAATGAAGAAACCTAAAAAAGTGGCACCTACAGCTCCAGCACCTAAATTGCCAGTCCACCAGCCAATGCCGAAAGCACCAGAGGTCCATAAGCCAATGAAGCAACCTTATCCGTGCCCACCATCTCCGGTGCATTGGATTCCTGTGACTCCGGTGATGCCAGGGTGTGCTCCTCTAGGTTATCAGCCTGCACCTCATCCTTATGGTATGGGGATGGGAGCTTACCCGGATTATTTTGGATATGGAGCCCAGCCCATGATGCAGCCCATGATGCAGCCCATGATGCAGCCCATGATGCAGCCCATGATGCAGCCAATGCAGCCGATGATGCCTATGCACGACCTTGGCCAGGAATTTGATCCGGCTCAGCAATGGCCAGATCAGCAGTGGCCACAGGCAGGCTTTGAAGATTATTTCACCAATGGCGGTATGATGCAGCCAATGAATGGTGAGTTCCCTCAAAATTTTTACAATGGAATGTGGCCCAATGGTCAGATGGAAGCTCCTCAGCCGTATCAGCGAGAGGAAGACGAGGAATAAAACCCAGTGTATAAAGAACGTTAGGGAGATTACCACTCTTTCCTCTAACTAACAGTTTATTTTAAGCCTCCTTTACTCACCCTAATCGGTGAAAGGAGGTTTTAAAATATGAAAAAATTCGCTTTAAGTATTACAGCAGCTTCTATAATTGCTGGAGGGCTGGCTGGATGTGGAGCAGATAATCAAAATGCCGACATGGGCGCTCAAGATACAAGAAATTTTGGATATGAAGGTTTAGATCAACGTGGTGATACTGGTCAATTTGGCCAGCGTAATAATTATCGTGGTGAAGGTCCCGTTACAGATATGCTGACTGTGGATGACCGCCGTACAGGTGACAATATCCAGCGTGGAACAGGCTGGGGAGCAGGTATGGGAACTGGTCATCGTATGGGCGCTGGGAATATGGGAACAAGAGGACACCAGACAGGTACTGGTAATGTAGGTGCAAACCGTGCAGGAGATGGCATGGGAGCAGGAGCTGGATTGGGGCAAGGCAACCGCAGGGGAGCCGGTCAAATGGGAGGAACTACCGGATTTGCCGGGGGTGACCGTACCTATGGCGGAACAATGACAGGTACTGGCGCTTTTAATGAAAGAAGGCAGATGACCCATGGAATGCAAAACCAGCTGGCTCCTCGTACCGGCCGTGTAGGCGGGCCTGGTATGGTTGGTGAAAATGGCACGTTGAATGCTCGCCAGCAGCAGGGTGGAGCAGGTACCGGGGCAGGAATTACAGGTCAGGGGGCCCAGAAACAGCAAGGGCAAGCTGGCCAGGGAGTTCAGAGAAATCGAGGATTTGGAACTCAACAGCAGCCTCAGGCATTAGGAAATTACCATCAAGATTATGATGCACAAACAGCACAGAAGATTTCAAATGCAGTTGAAAAAATGGACACTGTTAACGAATCTCGTGTCATTGTAAGAGAAGATGATGTATTGATTGGCATCGACACCACTGGTATTAATGATGAACAAAAACAAACGTTAGGCAACCGTATCGAGAGAAAAGTAGAGCAGGCATTTGACGGACAAAAAAATGTCTATGTCGTGTCTGATGAAGAGCAATATACCAACGTTAGAAACATTGATGAGCAGCTTAGAGGCGGAGCGCCTGTTGAAGAAGTTGGAGAAACAATAACCGATATGATTCAAGATGTAGCAAACTTTGCTCAACGTCCTTTTGAACGCAGCCGTTAACTTTGGAAGAGGGTCCCAAAAGCCTAGCTTTTGTCGGGCCCTTTTTTAATATGAGAAATATGACAGGCAACAAATTTTTCTGATATTTACTCGCTCATTTTACTCAGGGAGTTCGCTGACCTCTGTTATGATAGTATAGAATACGGAATGCAAGGAGAGAGGATGAAGCCTAATGGCAGGACATTCTAAATGGAATAATATAAAACGAAGAAAAGAAAGTCAGGATACTAAAAGAGCGAAGGTTTTTACCAAAATATCCACTGAAATATTTGCAGCAGTGAGAGAAAGTGGAGATGATCCACAAACGAACCTGAGATTACGGCTGGCATTAAGCAAAGCCAAAGCTGAGAATATGCCAAACGATAATATTGAACGTACAATTAAGAAAGCTCTAGGTGAAGAGGGAGGAGTTACATACGAAGAATTAACTTATGAGGGATATGGCCCGGGAGGGGCTGCTGTTATGGTGAAAGTTCTTACGGACAATAAGAACCGTTCTGCCGCTAATGTGCGACTTGCTTTTAACAAAAACGGCGGGAACCTAGGTGAAAATGGGTGTGTATCCTTCTTGTTTCAACGAAAAGGGGTTCTTGCCATAGATAAGGAATCGGCAGGGGGAGAGGAAGAGGATTTAATGCTGGATGCCATAGAAGCAGGGGCTGCAGAGGTTGAAGTGTTGGGAGAATCATACGAATTATTGACAGATCCGGAGGATTTTGAGAGCGTGAAAAATGCCCTTGAAAAATCTGAATACACCTTTAAAACAGCGGAAGTTACGATGGTTCCTACAACCATGTCCGAGCTTGGGGACAACGATGCTGAGAAAATGATTAAGCTTATTGATGCCCTCGAAGATAACGATGATGTACAAAGTGTGTACCATAATTTTCAAATAGATCAAAAGCAGCTTGATCGGCTGGAGGTTTAAACTCCTGCATAAAAGCTTCCATTATTGGTGACACTATACCAAAATGGAAGCTTTTTTTTGGCGGTGAAAAGTATGAGTAAAAAAGAAGTAAGCGTAAAGAAATCAGCTATTTTCTTGATGACAGCTTTATTAACCTTATTGTTTGTTATTTCTTATGCCTCTACAGCTCTACTTGGTTCTGAAGAAAATACAAGTGGAGAAAGCAGGATCAATCAAGAGGAAAGTCTGGAATTAGAAAAAAGTGTTGAAACAGTCAAAGGGCCTAAAACGGTAAAAGTAGTGCTTGAAAGACGTTATTTAGATGGGCAGATAAGTGAAGAGACGATTGAGGAGACCATTTGGGCACAAGAAGATTTTTGGGCTCATTATTCTGGATGGTCGTTAAAGGATCAAAATAATGAAAGAATTGTTTTTACACAAGATATTGAAGATATTTCTCCCCTGTTAAAATGGAGCGGCTATTTTGGCTTAGATGAAAACGGTGTTCTTACTATATTTAAAGGAAGACCAGAGGGAAATGAAGTCATTCAGTCTTTTTACCAAATTGATACAGAGAGATTGGAAAGTCATTACCTTGAGCAGTTAGGGGAAGGAATTCCTGTAAAAACCAAAGAAACATACGAAAGTGTCCTAAAAGTCCTTGAAGAAGCCAAAGCAGAACAAATGTGAATGAGCTTGGATAAAGGTCTGGTATTAAATAAGGGGTTTCCCGTTGATGAGAGCCACTTCTTTGTATATTTCAAGGTCCCAAAAACTCGCTTATCGTGCAAGAAAGGCCTATTACTAAATAGCAGGCTGTTGGAAAGAATACCCACCAGCTCTTGCCCCAGCAGCCGGAAGGCTGCTTTTTTTCATGAGTTCAGTCAAAATGAAAGCCTTCGAATAGGGGAAAATCATTGACTTGGAAAAGATTCGACAAAAGAGTTATTTTCCACCTTGGCATATATTTGCTATGATAAAGGAAATGCACGTTCGCATTTATAATTGAATGCCATGGGGAGAGAAGCAACAGTGATTGAGTTTGTCAGAGGAAAGATCGTTTATATAGAGACTGAATTTATTACGATGGATGTTCAAGGAATCGGATACCTTGTTTATTGTGCTAATCCCTTCATTTATCAAAGGGATGAAGGAAAAGAAGTAACCGTTTATACATACCAGCATGTCAGAGAAGACGCAATTCGCTTATACGGCTTTTCGGCTCGTCAGGAAAGAGAGCTTTTTCAGCAGCTTCTACAGGTTTCCGGAATTGGGCCAAAAGGTGCGTTGGCCATTTTAGCATCTGGACGACCGGATCAAGTAGTTGAAGCCATCGAACAGGAAAATGAAAAATTTCTAGTTAAATTTCCTGGTGTCGGCAAAAAGACAGCCAGACAGATGATCTTAGACCTGAAAGGAAAGCTGGGATATGTAGAAGCCGAAGGCTTGTTTGCAGAAGCATCCCACAAGGAATCCACAGCTTCAATGTCATCCCTTGAGGAGGCACTGGAGGCTTTAAGGGCCTTAGGTTATGGTGAAAAGGAAATCAGCAAAGTCACTCCGAAACTCAAACAAGAAGAGCTTTCTGCTGACCAATATGTGAAAAAAGCTCTTCAGCTCATGTTAAATTAATGAAAAGAGGGTGGTAAGTATGGACGAGAGAATTATCTCACAAGAAGCCCAGGCTGAAGAAGAATCCTTTGATCAAGGGATACGCCCTCTTGATTTTGACCAATACATTGGGCAGACAAAGGTAAAAGAAAACCTGAAGATCTTTATTGAAGCAGCCAGGATGAGAGAGGAATGCCTGGACCATGTCCTGCTTTATGGTCCCCCCGGACTTGGTAAAACAACGCTTGCGATGATCATAGCTAATGAAATGCAAGTCAATATAAGGACGACTTCTGGCCCTGCCATTGAAAGGCCTGGCGATCTAGCAGCAGTTCTGACTGCTTTAGAGCCTGGGGATGTATTATTTATTGATGAAATTCACAGACTGCCAAGGTCGGTCGAAGAAGTCCTTTATCCGGCTATGGAGGATTTTTGTATTGATATAGTCATTGGAAAGGATTCAACCGCCCGATCCGTCCGATTGGATCTTCCTCCTTTTACCCTGGTAGGAGCTACTACGAGGGCGGGGATGCTGTCTGCTCCGTTAAGGGACAGGTTTGGCGTCCTCTCAAGACTGGAATACTATAAAGAAGAAGAACTTGCTGATATTGTGAGTCGGACAGGGGACCTGCTTATGGTAGAGATGGAGGAAGAGGCAGCCGGGGAAATGGCCCGCCGATCCAGAGGAACCCCGAGAATAGCAAACCGTTTGTTAAAAAGGGTCAGAGATTTTGCCCAGGTACAGGGAAACGGGATTATTACAACAGAGCTTGCCGTGGATGCGCTTGAAAGGCTCCAGGTAGATAAGCTGGGGTTAGATCATATCGATCACAAGCTTTTATTAAATATTATTGAAAAGTTCCGCGGCGGTCCGGTTGGGCTTGAAACCATTGCTGCTACGATAGGCGAAGAGTCTCACACCATTGAGGACGTATATGAGCCCTATCTGCTGCAAATCGGCTTTTTGCAAAGAACCCCGAGAGGAAGAGTTGTAACCCACCTTGTTTACGAGCATTTCAATATGGAGGTGCCAAAAAATGGCTGATTTTCCCAAAATAATTATCGGAATAGGAATAGCATTAATTATCTTTGGGCTGATTTGGCAAGTAGGAGGAAAATTCATATCTCTTGGCAAGCTGCCAGGGGATATTCTTTTTAAAAGAGGAAATACAACGATTTATTTTCCGATTGTTACTTCAATCATTATCAGTGTAGTATTGTCGATTATCCTTTTTATTATTGGACGATTTAGGTAAAGCTTGTCACAGATGCCTGTTTTTTGTATGATGAGAAAGATTGTTTACGCAGCGCCAGAAAGAAAAGAGGTAGACGTAATGAACGTCAATGATTTTGATTTTACTTTGCCAGAGGAATTGATCGCTCAAACTCCTCTGAAAAAAAGAGATGCTTCCAGATTAATGATCGTAAACCCTGCTGATGGAAATATAGAGCACAGACATTTTCCGGACATTTTAGATTACATGAAAGAAGGAGACACCCTTGTCTTAAATGACACGAGGGTGCTTCCAGCTCGTCTTCTCGGCCAAAAGGAAACCGGTGGTCAGGCAGAAGTCCTGTTACTCAAACAAGTAAAAGGCGATGAATGGGAAACGCTGGTAAAGCCTGCAAAGAGGGTCAAACCAGGTACAGTGATTGAATTTGGAGACGGCCGATTAAAAGCTGTTTGCACTGATGTGTTAGAACATGGAGGTCGTGTGCTTGATTTTCAATATGAAGGTGTTTTCCTTGAGGTCCTTGAATCCTTAGGTGAAATGCCGCTTCCTCCTTATATTAAAGAGAAGCTGGATGATCGTGAACGCTATCAGACCGTTTACGCGGAACAAGATGGGTCGGCAGCTGCTCCAACAGCAGGCCTTCACTTTACTAATGAGCTTCTGGACGCGACAAGAGTCAGAGGTATTCACGTGACAACCATTACGCTTCACGTAGGATTAGGTACCTTCCGCCCTGTTGCTGTAGATGAAATTAGTGAACATGTCATGCACTCTGAATTTTATCAAATGAGTCAAGGAACGGCAGATTTATTAAATAAAACAAAAGAGCAGGGCGGCAATATTATTGCAGTAGGGACAACTTCTGCACGGACACTGGAAACAATAGCTGGCAGAAATAATGGGTCTTTTCGTGAAGAATCAGGCTGGACAGATATTTTTATTTATCCAGGTTATCAGTTTAAAGGTATTGATTCTCTCCTTACAAATTTTCACTTGCCAAAGTCCACGTTAGTCATGCTCGTGAGTGCGCTCGCTGGAAGAGAAACTATTCTAAAGGCTTATAACGAAGCGGTGAGGGAGAAATACCGTTTTTTCAGTTTTGGAGACGCAATGTTTATTACCCACAGGGAGGATTCAAATGACAGCAGTAACATATGAATTGATTAAGACATGTAAGCAATCCGGGGCGCGCTTAGGCCGCATCCATACCCCTCATGGATCGATAGAGACTCCGATTTTTATGCCCGTAGGCACCCTTGCTACAGTAAAGACATTGAGCCCTGAAGAACTAGAAGAAATGGGTTCTCAGATTATTTTAAGCAATACCTATCACCTCTGGCTCAGACCTGGGGAAGATATTATTGAAGAAGCAGGCGGCCTTCACAGCTTTATGAACTGGAAAAAGCCTATTCTCACAGATTCTGGAGGGTTTCAAGTATTCAGTTTGAGTGATCTGCGAGATATAAAGGAAGAAGGAGTGCATTTCCGTAATCATATTAGCGGTGAAAAACTCTTTCTTTCCCCTGAAAAGGCCATGCAGATTCAAAACTCTCTCGGCTCAGATATTATGATGGCGTTTGATGAGTGTCCTCCTTATCCAGCAGAGAGAGACTATATGAAGAAATCAGTAGAGCGGACAAGCAGATGGGCAGAGCGTTGTCTGGAGGCTCATAAAAATACTGAAAAACAAGCTGTATTTGGGATTGTACAGGGAGGAGAATATGAAGATCTGAGGAAACAATCAGCAGAAGACTTGATTTCTCTTGACTTTCCCGGGTATGCTGTAGGTGGATTATCGGTAGGAGAGCCGAAAGATGTAATGAATAAGGTGCTTGAATTCACCACACCCCTGCTGCCTGAAGAGAAACCTCGTTACTTAATGGGGGTAGGTTCAGCTGATTCATTGATCGACGGAGTTATCAGAGGCATTGACATGTTTGATTGTGTCCTGCCTACTCGTGTTGCGCGCAACGGGACCTGTATGACAAGTACTGGAAGAGTTGTGGTCAGGAATGCTAAGTATGCCAGAGACTTTGGGCCATTAGATGAAAATTGCAGCTGTCATGTTTGCAGAAATTACTCTCGGGCTTACATTCGTCATTTAGTCAAATGCAATGAAACATTCGGGTTTCGGTTAACCTCTTACCACAACCTTTATTTCTTGTTAGAATTAATGGAGCAGGTTCGACAAGCGATTCGAGAAGACCGTCTGCTGGACTTCCGTGACGAGGTCTTTGAGAAATATGGGTTTAATAAGCCCGGTGCCAAGAACTTCTAACAATTCACTCAATTAGGTTAAGAAGGGAGGGACTTCATTCATGGAAGCTATAATTATGCTGATCCTGATGTTTGCTATTTTTTACTTCCTGCTGATTCGTCCTCAGCAAAAACGTCAAAAGCAAGTGCGTGAGATGCACGATAACTTGCAAAAAGGCGACAAGGTTGTCACAATTGGCGGACTGCACGGAACGATCGATGCGTTAGATGAAAATACGATTATCGTTCTTGTAAACGATAACCGTAAGCTGACTTTTGACCGCAGTGCAGTAAGAGAAGTTGTCAATGAAGATTAATTAAGTCTTCATGACTTCTACATACAAAGCACACAGCTCATACATAGGCTGTGTGCTTTTTTGCTTATAGAAATAAAATTTAATTCAATGAGTCAGGCCTTTATACGGATATTGCCTGTTTCTTATTTAGCTGCAATGCAAGATTGTCAGCAATGTCAGTGTAGTAAACAATCTTAATTAGAAGAAAGGTTGACACCTATCATGCCTCCTAACGTTGCAATTCCGAGAAATAAGGCATGCATTAACATTTGGTGTCCTGTAAAGGCATTATCAAAGCCTAAGAATTGAACTAAAAAAGCTAAGCAAACAAAAAGAAGAGCCGCAAGAAATCCTGTCAGCCAACCTCTTGAAGAGGATCGTACCCCTGCTGTGATTCCTCCAGCCAGCATTGCGCCAATAGACAGAGTAACCACAAGCCATGTTAGAGATTGCTCGGAAAAACTAGTGAATCGAAGAATTAAAGACAGTACGAAGCTAAACAAAAAAACAAGAGCAATGATGGTCCCGGTTCCATAGAACACTGCCGTCATTAACCGTTGCTGTTCCGCCATGGTCCACACCTCTTTTACAGTTTGTACTCATGTATATTCATGGCCCGTCTTAAATAGAATGTACTATCCTTTTCAAAGGATCTTTTTAAATTTTTTATAGATCAATTAAGAGCAAGAGCTTGTTAGTCCCTGCCATTGGAGATTGATTTGTACGAAGCAGAAAAACAAGTTTCATGTTAAGGGCAGCCTGCTCATACAAATAGTACAAACCCCGAGAAAAGGTGGCGGCCTTGTGATTGAAGCTATCTTAACCATCTCTATTTTCATTTTCAGCTATTTCTTTCTTATTACAGAAAAGGGGAACCGGGCTTTAGTAGCATGTGCAGGCGGCTCTTTAATGCTCTTTGCAGGAATTATTGACTTGGATATGGCTTTTTTTCGGTACATCGACTGGCATACCATCGCTTTACTTTTTTCGATGATGATCCTGGTGTCTGTTTCCAGTCAGAGTGGTATGTTTGAATATGTAGCCGTGAAAGCTGCGCAAATCGTGCGTGGAAAGCCAATATCCCTGTTAATTATGTTTTCGGTTCTCACTGCAGTAGGATCTGCATTTTTAAATAACGTCACCACAGTTCTTTTGGTAGCACCTATTATATTTACCTTAACCGGAATCCTGGGAATGAGCGCTGTTCCTTTTTTGATAGCTATCGTAATGGCGTCAAATATTGGAGGGACGGCCACCTTAATTGGAGACCCGCCAAATCTTATGATCGGCCAGGCTGTTTCCCACTTAACCTTTAATGATTTTATTGTTCACCTGGGACCTCCGGTAGTGTTAATTTTCATCGTGGTGATGGCTGGACTTGCATTTTATTACAAGGGTGAGTTTCAAACGAATCAAAACAATATGGCTCAAAAGAAGCTGATGGAAATCAACGCAGCTTCTTATATTAAAAACAAATCCGTCTTAATTAAATCAGTGTTTGTCTTGTTTCTGACGGTAACAGCTTTTATTGCCCAGCCTATGCTTCAGGTGGAATTAACGGCTATTGCAATGGGTGGCGCCCTTCTTCTCTTGTTTTTAACGCATGAAGAGTCTAATGTAGAAGAGGTTTTTAAACAGGTTGAATGGGTAACGATCTTCTTTTTTATCGGTTTATTTATGCTCGTTGGAGGTTTAGAAGAATCAGGCTTGATTGAAGAAATGGCACGGAGTCTGATTTATTATACAGGGGGAGACGTGCCTCAGACTTCCTTGCTTATTCTCTGGGTTTCAGGCATTGTATCAGGGTTTGTAGATAATATTCCTTTTGTGGCAGCCATGATTCCAGTTATACTGGAATTTGAAAGCTATGGTATTGGTCATCTTGAGCCTTTATGGTGGGCGTTGGCTCTTGGAGCATGCCTTGGAGGCAATGCCACGATTATTGGAGCTACAGCTAATGTGATTGTTGCTGGTCTTGCAGCAAAAGCAAATCAGGGCTTTTCTTATTATGAATTTTTTAAAGTCGGTGCCCCTACTGCTTTAGTGTCTTTTCTGATATCAACGATTTATCTTTATGTAAGGTATTTAATGTTCTACTAAAAACTGACTTCAACTTCAAAAGCAAACTAAAAAAATCCCGCGCTTGTAAAAAGCGAGGGATTTTTTGTATCTTTGTTTCCTTTATGAAAAAAAAGTAAAGGGGCATACTAACATTCCGTGATTAGAATTTGCAGCGGGAAGAAGGGTGAATGGTATGGATCCGCTTACTATCCTTATTCGTACATTGCTTGTTTATATTTTCTTGCTGATCATCCTGAGAGTGATGGGTAAAAGAGAACTTGGACAGCTTTCTATATTGGATTTTGTTGTATCGATAATGATTGCAGAATTAGCGGTCATCTCCATTGAAAATATTCGGATGTCCATGTTGGAAGCATTTCTTCCTATTGTCCTTTTATCTGTCATCCAAATTGCTTTAGCATTTCTTTCTTTGAAAAGTGAAAAAATCCGCCACTTGGTGGACGGTACTCCTTCATACATTATTAAAGAGGGAAAAATAGATGAAAAGGAAATGCGTAGACAAAGATACAATTTTGATGACTTAATGATGCAGTTAAGGCAAAAAAACATAAAAGATCTTTCTGATGTAGAATTTGCTATTCTGGAGCCTTCAGGAGAGCTCTCTGTATTTGAAGAAAATGATGAAGACCAAATTTCTATGCCTCTCCCCTTTATCATTGACGGGGTTATTCAGCATTCTCATTTAAAAAAAGCAGGCAAAAATGAACTTTGGCTGAGAAGGGAATTAAGAAAAGCGGGAATTAAAACAGTTAAAGAAGTATCATACTGTGCCTTCCGGGCAGATGGCACCATGTTTGTGGATTTGGATGATAACAAAAAATAGCCCGCGTAAGGGCTATTTTTTTTGAAAAAATGTAAAGAAGGGCAAGCGTAACACATGCTTTATCGTTACGATTCTAAAGAGAAATAACCCTGCCACGTAACAAAGCACTGTAAAAATGAGGGAAAGTATTGTCCTTGGAAGAAGGAGGGAATGCTGAAGGGCTTCATGAAAAAACCAGTGTCCGGCCCAACCTGAACCAAGCATGATAACCAGTATGGAAAGAATTTCTCTTGTTTCGATTGTAATGCTGATCGTTTTTGCCACAGCTGTAAAATGAAGCAGTGTCACTAAAACCATGCTGACAGTAATGCCAAGAGCTGCCCCCATGATTCCCAAGCCAGGCTGGGAGGCTAGAACAGCAATGGTTCCTATTTTAACAATCGCCCCAGCCAGGCTGTTGTACATAGCAGCTTTTGCCATATTCAAAGCTTGCAGGGTTGCCTGGAGCGGTCCTTGGAAATAAAGGAATATGGTAAAAGGAGCCATTACATGCAAAAAGACAGCTGCATGAGGAGCGTTATACATAAGGTCCATGACTGGTGCAGCAAATACATATAAGACCACGACTGAAATTCCACCAGAAATAAAAGCTACTCTGGAAGCCTGTCTCAGCCTTTTTTGAATTGTACGGTAGTCATTTCTAGCTGCAGCTTCACTAATGGCAGGTACGAGTGAGACGGAAAGGGAAGCAGTGATGAAAGTAGGCAGAGTGAGTAAAGGAATCACAAAGCCGCTGAGCTCACCGTACTGGGCAGTGGCAGCTGCAGTAGCGACGCCGGCAATGGCAAGACTCTGGGCAACGACAATTGGTTCAAAGAAAAACGACAGGGACCCTACAAGACGGCTGCCGGTAGTCGGCAGGGCAATCGTCATGAGATCGTTAAATGTTTTCTTCCCTCCTTTGACGTAGGAGAAAAACTGTTTGCGAACTTTCATAGGTTTCTTAGCTTTAAACATCCAGATCATATAGAGCAAAGATATAAGCTCACCAGCTACTACTGAAAGCATGGCCCCGGCAGCAGCATATTCAACTCCATAAGGAAGAAAAGCTTTCGTGCATATAGCAACTAAGGTAATGCGGACAACCTGCTCTATAACTTGAGAATATGCGGTAGGTCTCATATTCTGACGGCCTTGAAAATAACCTCGCAGCACGGCAGACAATGCAACAATAGGGACGATAGGAATAATCGCTAATAAGGGATAAAGAGCCCGGGCATCTGTCAGCAGAAATGAGGAAAGAAAAGGAGCAGCTGCCATGACTCCTATTGTAAAGAAAATACTTGAAGATCCTGTTACAGCTAAAGAAACAACCAAAATCTTTTTCATCTTTTTTGTGTCGTTTTCAGCATCAGCCTCGGCAATTAATTTTGATATAGCTACGGGAAGTCCAAGCTGAGTTAAAGTGATAATTAATAACAGGGTAGGAACAGCCATCATATATAATCCTACCCCTTCAGCCCCCATTATCCTTGCTACAACAATTTTATTAATAAAGCCTAAAAAGCGTGTGATCAGTCCTGCCATAATTAAAATCAATGTTCCCTGCAGGAAGGTTTGTTTTGACATCTCCCTCCTCCTTCAAAAAAGGATGGTATTTCCGCGCAATAATTAATATGCTAAGAAGAGGGTCAAGCATGACAAGTTTTCATAGAATGAAAGAAATCAGACAGAAAGGGAGTCATTCATGAAAGAGGCCTTTTCAGAGTTGATAATGGAGTCTTTTGGTTTTTTTCCTTCTGAACTGCTTGTGCTGCTTTTGTCGGCATTTCCAGTCATTGAGGTAAGAGGAGGTATTCCTGCAGCTGCCTTGTTAGGGGTATCGTTTGAATCCGCTTTGTTATTTGCCCTGTTAGGCAATCTCTTGCCCATTGCACCTGTGCTTTTATTATTTCGTCCTGTCAGCAGGTGGCTGCTCAGGTTTCAGTATTACAAGAAGTTTTATGATTGGGTTTTTGAACGTACGATGAAAAAGGGGGCCCAAGTTCAAAAATGGGGGGCTGCAGGCTTAATATTATTTACGGCCGTTCCGTTGCCGACGACCGGGGCCTATTCGGCCTGCCTGGCGGCAGTGTTATTTTTTATCCCTTTTCGTGCCGCGTTTTTTGCGATAAGCTTTGGAGTAGTGATTGCCACCACCATTATAGGGATTGCTTCATACCCTCTTTTCATTTAACTTTCAAGGAGGTTTTGTTGTGAAGAATGAACAGCAATTCGACGTATGGAAGAATGACCTTGAACCAGTCTTATCAAGCAAAACAGAGGAATTTCAATTAATGGGTTATGATAAGGCCACAAATGAGGAAGTATGGCAGTGTGTCATGCACAAATTAAAGAAGAAAAAAGAGTTTATCAGGTTTCATGCTCTTGTTAACGAAATTTTCACATTAAGGGTAAGCGATTATATGAATCAGCTTACAATTGAAGCGTATAAAGGCCCAGACCTGCTTAGCAGTTCCTATGAAGATGAACTTGGGGCTTTGTTGGGGGAAGTGGAAAAGCCGGAAGATACCAGAGCAGATTGACAGGTGTAAGAGTCTATCAGTATAATCTAAATATTGCAGCGCACACTATTGTAAACCGTACATAGATCATAGCTTAAGCATTGACCCCGGAGAGCTAATCTGTCCGGGGTTCTCCCTGTGTTTGAAAGCAGGGAAAAGGCTCATAGAGCCGAAGGAGGATGAAAGGTACATGGGAAGAATGTGGAGAATTGCTGTGTTTTTTGTGATTGTCCTTTTGCTTGGAGGCGTCATTTACCAGACTGCAGACGATCTTGCAGCTGATACAAACTTAGGACTCGACCTGCAAGGCGGCTTTGAGATTTTGTATCAAGTAGAGCCTACGGAGGATACAGAGATTACGGAAGACGCTTTGAACGCAACCGTAAGTGCTTTAAATCAACGAGTGAACGTCCTGGGTGTATCCGAACCGTACATTTCGATTGAAGGAGAGGATAGAATTCGTGTCCAGTTAGCTGGGGTTGAGGATCAGCAGCAGGCACGAGAGCTTTTGGCTACAGAAGCCAACCTCACGTTCCGGGATGTGGACGATAATTTAATGCTTTCTGGGGACGAGCTTGCGGAAAATGGGGCAAGTGTCACCTTTAATGAAGCCAATCAGCCGGAAGTCGGGGTAACATTAAGAGATGGAAATGCTTTTGGTGAAATTACAGAAGACATTATGGAACGTTATGATCAGTATGAAAGCCGCCTTGTTATCTGGCTTGATTATGAAGAGGGTGATTCATTTTATGAAGAAGCCCAGCAGGCTGATCCTAAGTACTTGTCAGCACCAACGGTACACCAGCCTCTGTATACAGAAAATATAGTCATTCAAGGTGACTTCACCATCGAGGAAGCCAGGTTTTTAGCAGAAGTATTGAATGCCGGTGCCCTGCCCGTTGAATTAAATGAAGTATATTCAAACGCCGTTGGTGCCTCTTTAGGTGAACAGGCAATGGAAATGACAATTTATGCAGGTTTTATCGGGATTGCGTTAATCCTGGCCTACATGCTCATCTATTACAGGTTTATGGGAATTATTGCCGCGATCACCCTCTCTGCTTATATTTATATCGTGATGTTAATGTTCAATCTGATTCAAGGCGTGCTGACTCTTCCTGGAATAGCAGCATTAATCCTTGGTGTCGGTATGGCTGTTGACGCGAACATTATTACCTATGAGAGGATAAAAGAAGAACTGAAATCAGGGAAATCTGTGATGTCGGCATTTAAAGCTGGAAGCCGCCGTTCGTTATCAACCATACTTGATGCAAACATTACGACGATTCTGGCTGCAGGTGTTCTGTTCTATTACGGGACCAGTTCAGTGCAAGGCTTTGCAGTCATGCTGATTGTCAGCATTTTAACGAGCTTCTTAACTTCAGTGTATGGCTCACGTCTCCTTTTAGGTCTATGGGTGAAAAGCCGGGTATTTAATAAAAAGCCCAGGGTTTTTGGTGTAAAGGAGAGTGAAATCAGTGAACTATAACTTTGAGAATCGGAACATTGATTTTGTTAAGCACCGAAAAAAGTTTTTTGGTATTTCACTCGCGTTTATGTTAATTGGTGTCATCCTTCTGTCCACTCTTGGATTAAATTTAGGGATTGATTTTGAAAGCGGCTCTCGGGTCGAAGTACAAGGCGATGAGCCTTTTACGGAAGAAATGGTGTATGAGGAATTCGCTCAAATTGGTGAGGGATATGAACCTGACGATGTAACCTTAGCTGGTGACAACAATGAATTGGCTCATGCCCGGTTCATCGGTATGCTCGAGCAAGAAGAGATTGCAGAAATTCAAGTTTATTTTATCGAGGAATATGGAGTAGAGCCGAATGTAAGTACCGTCTCACCCCAGGTTGGCCAGGAGCTGGCAATGAACGCTTTGATTTCTATCCTTATTGCCTCTGTGGGTATTATCATTTATGTGACGATACGATTTGAATTCTTGTATGGATTAGCGGCTATCCTTGCCCTGGTCCACGATGCCTTCTTTATTATTGCGGTGTTCAGCATCACTCAGTTTGAAGTGAATGTACCATTTATAGCAGCAGTGCTCACTATTGTCGGCTATTCAATTAATGATACAATTGTTACCTTTGACAGAATCAGGGAAAATATGAAGTTTGCAAAGAAAATCAAAACCTTTGAAGACCTGTCTGCGGTGGTAAACAAAAGTCTCGTACAGACCTTAGCCCGCTCGATTAATACAGTCCTGACTGTCGTGTTTGCCGCAGGAGCTATTTTCCTTTTTGGAGGAGAAGCTATTCGATCCTTTTCCTTTGCATTGCTTGTAGGGCTTGTAGCAGGAACGTATTCGTCTCTGTTTCTCGCCTCGCAGGTATGGCTCATTTGGAAGTGGAAGCAAATTGAAAGACGGAAATTTAAGAGCCCTGAGCCTGCAGAAACAGCAGAGAGGGAAGCGTAAATCAAAAAGAATAAAAAAGCCATGGTACGGCAGCCATGGCTTTTTATCTGCCTTCATAAAATGGAAGATTAAACCAAATGATATTGGGTTTGGAGAGGTTGAAAATTTCTGCGTAAGTTCAGCGATATTAGATAAAATAAAGAAAGGTGAAAAGAGATGAAGGGAGGCTGCGATGTCCACATTTGAAGAAGAACGTTATAGTAAAGTGAAATTCGGTGCCTGGGTAGGAATCATTGGAAACATTGTATTGGCTATTTTAAAAGGAGTGATTGGCGTAATCGCTGACAGCCGTGCCTTAGTAGCTGACGCCGTCCATTCCGCCTCTGATGTGGTAGGTTCGGTTGCCGTTCTAATCGGAGTCCGGGCTGCAAAGCTGCCTCCAGATCGAGATCATCCTTATGGACACGGGAAAGCTGAATCCGTTGCAGCAATTATTGTAGCCGTCTTGTTGTTTGTGGTTGGTTTCGAAATTGCCCTTTCCTCCATTCAGGACATGACTGAACCTGTAACTGTCCCTCAGACCCTGGCTTTATACGCAGTTATCGTTTCTATCGTTGTAAAGGAATTAATGTTTCGCTATAAATATAAATTGGGTAAAAAGTATAAAAGCGAGGCATTGATGACAGATGCCTGGCACCACAGATCTGATGTCTTTTCCTCGTTAGCTGCTTTAATAGGAATCGGCGCTTCCATTGCTGGAGGAGCTTATGGAATCGATTGGCTTGCCTATGCAGATTTGGCTGCCGGGATCTTTGTTGCAGGCCTGATTATGAAAATGGCCTGGAAGCTTGGAAAAGAATCGATTCACAATGCTCTTGATCATGTTCTTCATCCAGAAGATACTGAGAAAATGGAAAAAGAAGCACAAGGGGTGCCTGGTGTCCTTCAGATTGATGAATTCTTTGCCCGAGAACATGGCCACTATGTCATTATTGATATAAAAATAGCGGTTGATCCGAAAATTACAGTAGAGGAAGGTCATGCAATCGGAAAAGAAGTAAAACGAATTTTAATGAAAGAAAATTACGTGCATAACGTATTAGTCCATGTGAATCCATACGAAGAAGCCGAAGAAAAAGAGAACCGCTGATTTGGGAGGAGCGAGTGCTATGAAGGGGCAATACGGGTTAATTATCGGCCTTATCATCGCTTTGCTAATTGCAGTATTTGCGGTAATAAATGTCGATCCGGTAGAAGTGAACTATTTATTTGGCACAGCTGACTGGCCTTTAGTGCTGATTATTTTAGGATCTGTTTTAATGGGAGGACTTCTTGTGGGTTTTGTAGGAATGGTAAAAGTCTACCGTCTCCAGCAAGAAAATAAGCAATTAAAACAGGCTTCTGGTACAGGCAGTCATTCAAAAAATGAGAAGAATGCCCGGGAGAACAGCAGAAGGACTGGAGGAGCCGATGGTACAGCAAATGCAGGCAGAAGCTCAAGAAAATAACGAAAATGAAAGAAGATAACAATTGTTTCCCCTTGTCCCCTTTAGTATAATAGGTGGGTCAAGGGGTGTTTTATTATGCTGCAATCGAAACGAAAATGGATTGTTGAACAAGAGACCAATGAAAATATTGAACGACTTAGTAAAGAACTGCAAATTTCAGAGGTTACCGCACGGTTATTATGGAACCGCGGGATTACAAGTGCCGAAGAAGCTTTGAAGTTTTTACATACAGAAATATCACAGCTGCACGATCCATTTCTTATGGATGGGATGGAGACTGCGGTTAACAGAATAAAAGAAGCGGTCAGTAATAATGAAAAAGTATTGGTTTTCGGGGACTACGATGCTGATGGGGTATCAAGCACCTCTATTATGATTTTCCTGCTTAAGGAATTAAAAGCTGAGTTTGGCTGGTATATTCCCAATCGCTTCACGGAAGGGTACGGGCCAAACATTCCAGCTTTCGAAAAAGCGAAAGAAGAAGGGGTTTCCCTTGTCATTACTGTCGATACCGGTATTGCTGCCGTAAAGGAAATTGCTGCAGCCAAAGAGCTGGGAATTGACGTCATTGTAACCGATCACCATGAACCCCCTCCTGAATTACCTGAGGCATATTGTATTATCAACCCCAAGAAGCCTGGATGTCCGTATCCCTTTAAAGAATTGGCTGGGGTCGGGGTTGCCTTCAAGCTTGCTCATGCTTTGTTAGGACGGCTTCCTGAGGAATGGCTGGATATTGTAGCGATTGGTACGATAAGTGATTTAGTTCCTCTTATAGACGAAAATCGTGTGCTCGCAACCTACGGATTGAGACAGTTAACATCCTCTTCCAAGCCAGGGATTCAGGCCTTAAAGAAACTTTGCGGGGTAGATGGACAGGTCATGGAAGCAGACAACGTAGGCTTTGCTTTTGGCCCCCGTTTAAACGCTGCCGGCCGCCTGGACTCTGCTGATCCTGCAGTTCACCTTCTTACCACTTCAAACGCGGAAGAAGCCGAAGAGTGGGCTGAAGTGATCGATGATTTAAATAAGGAAAGACAAGAAATTGTCAGTGAGATGACGAAAGAAGCAGTAGAGGAAGTAGAGAGGGCATATCCTCCGGAAAGCAACTCTGTACTTATTATAGCAAAGGAAGGCTGGAATCCCGGTGTAATTGGGATTGTGGCATCCCGTCTTACAGAGAGGTTTTATCGGCCGGTAATTGTTATGGCGATTGACCCGGAAAAAGGCGAAGCCAAAGGTTCAGCCCGAAGTATTAAGGGATTTGATATGTTTAAAAACCTGTCCAAGAACAGAGACATCCTTCCACACTTTGGAGGCCACCCGATGGCTGCCGGTCTTACGATGAAAGTTGAAGATATTGAGGACTTGAGAGCACGCTTGATTTCACAGGCAAATGAAGAAATGAGCGAGGAGGATTTTATTCCTGTCACTTCTGTGGACATGATTGTGCCTCTTGAACAAGCAACGCTTGCTGTGATCGAAGAAATGAAGCAGCTTGAGCCCTATGGAATAGCTAATCCTAAGCCGAAGATTATGCTTGAAGATGTTGATCTTAAATCGGCAAAGAAGATCGGGTCTAACCAAAACCATCTTAAAATGCTATTTGGAAAAGAAAATTATCAATTAGAAGGGGTAGGCTTTCATCTTGGATATTTATGTGAGGAAGTTGAATCGGGTACGAAAGTTTCTGCGGTAGGGGAGCTTTCTATAAATGAATGGAATGGTTACCGAAAGCCACAGTTCTTTTTAGAAGATCTTGCTGTGAGAGAATGGCAGCTTTTTGACCGTCGTCGGGAGAAAAAGCCAACTGAATTATTGAAAACTCTTCCTTCTGATAAGACGATAGGTGTAGCATTTGAAAGAGAAACAGTAGAGGTATTTGGAAGAGAAGTCTTAGATCTGGATATCATACATGTTAGTGAAATAGATGTTTTACCTCAAAAAGAAAAGGAAACGTATATCGTGATGGTCGATTTGCCTAAGACTATGGAAGAGTTCTCCAAAGCTTTAAAGCACCTTAAACAGATTGAAAGGGTCTATCTGCTCTTCAAAGACCATGGCGGCTTCTTTTTTGAAACCAGGCTTACAAGGGATCACTTTAAATGGTTTTACGGTTTCTTAAAGAAGCAGGGCACCTTCGATTTGAAAAAGCATGGAGAGCTTCTTGCCAAGAAGAAAGGATGGTCTTCTTCCACTGTTTCATTAATGGCAAAGGTGTTTTCTGAGCTGGATTTTGTTACAATAAATAACGGATTAATAACAGTGCAAGATGCTCCGGCTAAAAGAGACCTCAAAGATTCCCCCACGTATCGCAGTTATGAAGAGCGTACGCGTGTTGAACAGGAGCTTTTATACGCTTCCTATAAAGAATTAAAAAACCAGGTTTCTTTATATATAGGAGAACAAGATAATAAGGAGAAGGTAGAACATGGATTTTAAAGAACATATTACAGTAGTCGAAGATTATCCGAAACCTGGCATTCGTTTTAAAGACATTACAACGTTAATGCAAGAGGGAAAGGTATATAAGCAAGCTATAAATGAGATGGCTGAGTTCGCCCGAAAACAAAACGCAGATGTTATAGTAGGGCCTGAAGCAAGAGGATTTGTGGTCGGCTGTCCGATTGCTTATGAATTGGAAAAAGGGTTTGTCCCAGTAAGAAAAAAAGGAAAGCTTCCTCGAGAAACCATTGATGCGGATTACGGATTGGAATATGGCAGCGATTCTCTTTCCATTCATAAGGATGCTATTAAACCGGGACAAAGAGTTATTATTACAGATGATCTTCTTGCCACCGGTGGAACAGTCAAGGCCACTGTCAAGCTTGTAGAAGAGCTTGGGGGAATCGTTGCAGGGCTGGCCTTTATGATCGAACTCACCTATCTTGAAGGACGGAGCGGGTTGGATCAATACGAACTATTTTCACTGGTTGATTTTTAAGGATAGACTGCCGTCAGAGGGTGCTCTCTTAGGAGCGCTCTTTGTTTTATATTAAGAAGCATGGTACTTTACAGGAATGATAAACTTAAAGATAATATAAAGAAATATGAAAGGCTTGCAGGGTGATTCCATGACCATCGATGAAGTGTTGGAAAAGGCAAAAGTGTACCTATCGGCAGAGGATGTTTCTTTTTTAGACAGAGCCTATAAGTATGCAGAAGAAGCCCATAAGGATCAATATCGCAAGTCCGGAGAACCCTATATCCTCCATCCTATCCAGGTGGCAGGGATATTGGTGGATCTAGAGATGGACCCGGACACAATTGCTGGTGCTTTTTTGCATGACGTTGTTGAGGACACTGATGTAACGGTTGAACAGTTGAAAGAAGCATTTAACAGTGAAGTGGCCATGCTGGTTGATGGAGTCACCAAACTGAAAAAGATCAAATATAAATCAAAAGAAGAGCAGCAGGCAGAAAATCATCGCAAAATGGTAGTTGCGATGGCCAAAGATATAAGAGTGATTTTAATCAAGCTGGCAGACAGGCTTCACAACATGAGAACGTTAAAGCATCTTCCCCCGGAAAAACAACGTCGCATTTCTAATGAAACGTTAGAAATTTTTGCTCCGTTAGCTCATCGTTTAGGGATATCAACAATAAAATGGGAGCTTGAAGATACAGCCCTTCGTTATCTCGACCCTCAACAGTATTATCGGATTGTAAACCTGATGAAGCAAAAGAGAGCAGAGCGAGAGCAATATATCGAAGAAGTTATAGATAATATTAATAATAGTCTGCAGGACATTCATATCTCAGCAGATATACAAGGACGCCCAAAGCATATATACAGTATTTACCATAAGATGGTCAAGCAAAAGAAACAGTTTAATGAAATTTACGATCTACTTGCCGTGAGAATAATTGTAAAAAGCATTAAAGACTGCTATGCGGTTCTGGGCATCATTCATACCTGTTGGAAGCCGATGCCAGGACGCTTCAAAGATTACATTGCCATGCCAAAAGCAAACATGTATCAATCCCTTCACACTACTGTACTGGGGCCTAAAGGAGAACCATTGGAAGTTCAAATTCGCTCCGAAGATATGCACAGAGTGGCAGAGTACGGGGTTGCTGCTCACTGGGCATATAAAGAAGGGGGAACTGAGTCAAAATCCTTAGGCGACCAGCTGACATGGTTCAGGGAAATAATAGAGTGGCAAAACGAGGCTTCTGATGCCCAGGAATTTATGGAGTCGTTAAAAATCGACTTGTTTTCTGATATGGTGTTTGTCTTCACGCCAAAAGGGGACGTTATCGAGCTCCCACGGGGGTCCGTTCCTATTGACTTTGCCTACCGGATTCACACCGAAATTGGAAACAGGACGATCGGCGCTAAAGTAAATGGCAAAATGGTGCCCCTGGACCATGAACTCAAAACCGGGGATATTGTGGAAATGCTCACGTCTAAGCATTCATACGGTCCGAGTCAGGATTGGCTGAAGCTGACACAGAGCTCTCATGCCAAGAATAAAATCAAGCAATTTTTCAAAAAAGAACGTCGTGAAGAGAACATCAATAAAGGACGAGAAATGGTTGAAAAGGAACTTAAGACACAGGATTTTGACCCAAAGGAAATTATGACGGAACAAAATCTTGCTGAAGTTGCCAATAAGTTCAGCTTTACAGGTGAAGAGGACATGTTTGCCGCAGTTGGCTATAATGGAATCAGTCCTAAGCAGCTGGTGACCCGCTTAACTGAAAAATACCGCCAAAAGAAAGAGGAAGAGCAGGAAGAGAAATCACTTGCAGAGGCAGTAAAAGAGCTGACTCCCCAATCTTCTGGAAGAAAAACAAGTATCGGTGTGAGAGTAAAAGGGGTAGACAACCTGTTAATCCGTCTTTCTAAATGCTGTAATCCCGTCCCGGGAGATGACATAGTAGGCTTTATCACAAAGGGGAGAGGGGTCACCATACACCGTGAGGACTGTCCTAACGTTAATACCGAAGAAGCAAAAACAAGGCTTCTGCCAGTTGAGTGGGAGGCAGATGAAAAGCGGAAAAACTACAATGTAGATATAGAAATAACCGGGTATGATCGCCGGGGCCTTCTCAATGAAGTTCTACAGTCAGTCACTGAAACAAGAACAAATATTAATGCTGTATCTGGCCGGTCTGACAAAAATAAACTGGCAGTGATTGATATGAGTATTGCCATTCACAACGTAGATCACCTTCATCAAGTGGTGGAAAGAATTAAGAGGCTGTCAGATATATATTCAGTTCGCCGTGTAATGAATTAAATTTATTGAATAGCAGGACAGGGGTTTAAATAACATGAGAGTAGTTATTCAGCGTGTGAGTTACGGAAAAGTAACAGTTGAGAACGAGGTGATCGGTTCGATAGGAAAAGGGATCGTTGCTTTGGTGGGCATCACTCATGAGGATACAGAACAAGATGCAGATTGGACAGCAGAAAAGATAGCCAACCTTCGCATTTTTGAAGATGAAGGGGGTAAAATGAACCGTTCTCTCTTAGATCAGAATGGAGAGGTTTTATCGGTTTCTCAATTTACTCTTTATGGCGACTGCAAAAAAGGCCGGCGTCCTAATTTTATGAGTGCAGCTAAACCAGATCATGCTGTTACTATTTACGAGCATTTCAATGATTCATTAAGAGAAAAAGGCATCAAGGTAGAAACTGGGGAATTTGGAGCAATGATGGATGTTGAATTAAACAATGATGGCCCAGTAACATTGATTATTGAAAATCCTTGATTAAAAAAAATCAAAGGGGCCATACTACTTTTTAAATACTTTAAAAGGGTGAGAGTAGTGAAGGTTCCAATGTCTACAGCTGTCTCTAATGAATCGTTTCAAGGGAGCATAAAGGCTGACCCTTTTCCATATGAAAAGATGGAATTAGAAGAAAGTAGTCTTTCTCCTTGGGGGGTTACTGCTCCTCTAGAGAGGACAGCTTGCAAGAAGAAGTCCAGACTTCGGTAGCTCTGCAAAAGAGAAGTTGTTGACAAGTTTTCTCTTCATTCGTATGATAGAAAACAGCAAATAGTTTAGACGAAATGAACCAATGAGGGAGAAAAGTAGTCAAGTGCAAGTCGGTCAGAGAGGAAGGTGCCCGAGGCTGAAAGCCCTTCTGCGAACAACTTGATGAAAGAACACTCCTTAGGTGTGCTTTTGAAAAGATATCTTAGTAAAAAGCACCGTAAGCAGGCGTTAACTGTAAAAGTGGAAACTATATGTTTCAAAAAGGGTGGCACCACGGGAAAGTCTCGTCCCTCGTTTTAGCGAGGGGACGGGACTTTTTTGTTTATTTACATAGGAAAATTAAGGTGTATTCCGACGGAAACGAAGAAATGATATCAAGAAAGTATAAATCGGAGAGGAGAACTGACCATGAATATACGCATCCCTAGAGGAACACAAGATATTCTTCCTGGAAAAGTCGAACAGTGGCAATATATTGAAGAAAAAGCCCGCGACCTTTGCAGAAGGTATAATTACAAAGAAATACGAACTCCTGTTTTTGAGCAAACTGAGCTTTTTCAAAGAGGGGTTGGTGACACAACTGATATTGTACAAAAAGAAATGTACACCTTTGAAGACAGAGGCGGGAGAAGCTTGACACTTCGCCCTGAAGGCACCGCGTCTGTTGCACGGTCCTATGTTGAAAATAAAATGCACGGGGAAGCACAGCAGCCGACAAAGCTGTTTTACATCGGGCCAATGTTTCGTTACGAAAGACCTCAGTCCGGAAGGATGAGACAGTTTGTACAGTTTGGTGTTGAAGCAATTGGAAGTGCCGATCCTGCCGTAGATGCTGAAGTAATTGCACTTGCTATGGATTACTACAGCGAACTTGGTTTAAAAGGATTAAAATTGGTGATTAACAGCTTAGGAGATAAAGAGAGCCGGGAAGCTCACCGACAAGCACTAATTGATCATTTTCAACCAAGAATCAATGAATTTTGCAGTGACTGCCAGGAGCGATTAGAAAAAAATCCTCTTCGCATTTTGGATTGTAAGAAGGATGCGGACCATGAGCTAATGAAAACAGCTCCATCTATTTTGGATTATTTAAATGAAGAATCAACGGCTTATTTCGAAAAGGTTAAATTCCTCCTTGACCAGATGGGAGTCTCTTATGAGGTTGATCCTGCGTTGGTCCGTGGATTAGATTATTACAACAATACAGCCTTTGAGATTATGATTGAAGGAAAAGGATTTGGGGCAATCACGACATTAAGCGGCGGAGGCCGCTATAACGGCCTTGTGGAAGAGCTTGGGGGACCCGAGTCACCTGGTATAGGGTTCGCGTTAAGCTTAGAGAGACTCCTTATGGCTCTTGAAGCTCAGGAAATTAATCTTGAAATAAAAGAATCCATAGATTGTTATTTAGTTGCTATGGGAGAAAAAGCTAAAGATAAAGCAGCAGTTCTTTTATACGAATTAAGAAAAGAGGGCCTGACAGCTGATAAGGATTACATTGACCGAAAACCTAAGGGGCAGTTTAAATCAGCAGATCGTTTAAAGGCCAGATACACTGCCATTCTTGGTGAAAATGAATTGGAAGCGGAAAAGATCAATGTAAAGCATATGGAAACAGGTGAACAAAAAGAAATAGCACTTAGTGATTTTATTACTTACATGAAAGAGAATATGGAGGAATCAATATGATTGGAAGAACACATCAGTGCGGGGAAATATCAGAAGCATTAATTGGAGAAAAAGTACAGTTGAAAGGCTGGGCTCAAACCAGACGGGACTTAGGACAGGTTATTTTTATTGATTTACGTGACCGATCCGGTATTGTACAAATTGTTTTCAATCCGGAGATTTCTGAGGAGGCCCTTCAGACTGCAGACAGGGTGAGAAGTGAATATGTGTTAGATGTAAAAGGGACTGTAATTAAAAGAGAAGAAGAAACCTATAATGACAAAATTCCGACCGGGACGGTTGAAGTTCAGGTAAATGAAATTGAAATTCTTAACCCTTCAAAAGCTCTGCCCTTTGCTGTCGACAGCGACGGGGATATTACGGAGGATGTTCGCCTGAAATACCGCTATCTAGATTTAAGAAGGCCAGAAATGACAGAGACAATCAAGCTTCGTCATAAAACTACCAAGATCATTCGTGACTTCCTCGACAACCATGAATTTCTTGATGTGGAAACACCAATGCTTACAAAAAGCACTCCTGAAGGAGCGAGAGATTATTTAGTGCCAAGCCGGGTGCATCATGGTGAGTTTTATGCTCTTCCTCAATCACCGCAGCTATTCAAGCAGTTGTTAATGGTATCTGGACTTGAGCGGTACTACCAAATCGTTCGCTGCTTCAGAGATGAAGATTTACGAGCCGATCGCCAGCCTGAATTTACGCAAGTCGATATTGAAACCTCCTTCATGGATAAAGAAGATCTTCTGGCCATGATGGAAGAGTTAATGGCTACCTTGCTTAAGGATATACATGGTGTAGAAATTGAAACGCCTTTCCCTCGTTTGACATATGAAGAAGCGATGCATCGTTATGGATCGGACAAGCCGGATACACGTTTTGGCATGGAACTTGTAGAGCTTTCAGAGATCGTCAAAGGCAGTGATTTTAAAGTCTTTGCCCAGGCAGTAAAAAATGGCGGCATTGTAAAAGGCCTGAATGTAAAAGGTGTGGCTGATACTATGTCTCGTAAGGAAATAGACGATCTTGCCGACTTTGTAGCCATTTATGGAGCAAAAGGTCTAGCTTGGCTGAAGGTTGAGGAGAACGCATTAAAAGGACCAATAGCGAAGTTCTTCAGTGATGAGGAAACAGCAGCAATTCGCGAGGCTTTAGATGCGGAGCCGGGGGACCTTCTATTCTTTGGAGCAGATAAGCCGCAAGTAGTATTCGATGCTATGGGTGCTTTGCGCTTGAAGTTTGGAAAAGAACTTAACTTAATTGATAAGTCTGTATTTAATTTCCTATGGGTTACTGAATTTCCTCTTATGGAATACGATGAGGATGAAAATCGCCATGTTGCTATGCACCACCCGTTTACACGTCCGGTAAAAGAAGACATTAATGTACTGGATGAGGATCCGGCTCAGGTGAGAGCAGAAGCATATGATCTTGTCCTTAACGGCTACGAACTTGGAGGAGGTTCTCAGCGTATTTATGAACGGGAACTCCAGGAAAAAATGTTTACAGCTCTTGGCTTTTCTCAAGAAGAAGCCAGAGACCAATTTGGCTTTTTGTTAGAAGCTTTTGAGTATGGTACGCCGCCACATGGCGGGATTGCCCTTGGCCTCGACAGACTGGTTATGATTTTATCAGGCCGCACCAACCTTCGGGATACCATTGCTTTTCCTAAAACGGCAAGTGCCAGCGACCTCTTGACAAAAGCTCCATCAGAAGTAAGCGAGAAGCAGTTAAAGGAGCTTAACTTAAAAATAGTATCCAAAGGAAAGAAAGAATAAAGAAAGAGACGGAAGACAACCGAGAAAAAGAATGAGGCTGCTCAAAAGCACATGCAGGTAGAGAAAAATCCAGGATAGGGCATATCCTGGATTTTTCAGACTGTCGAGGAACCCACGCTTTTCTAAAGCGTGGGTTCCTAATGTTTTGGAGAAATGTCGTCTTCTCGGGTTTTACATCTCGAAACATATAGCCGCTTTCTTTATCGGTTGTACTCACTTTAATTTCCTTCTCTTCTACCACCTCTTCCTTTTTCGGTAAGGGCTTTTTTCCATGAACTTTTCGGTCATTTTTTACGGCCTTATTAAGTTCTTCTATGTATTCCTGTGTTTCAACTTGAACCGTTTCTTTAACAAATTTATGTTTATTGGCATTCGCTTTCAGGTGCGTGGAATCTGTGAACAGAGCCCGCCCTCCAACCATACGGTGTTCCATAGCCAGAAGGACAATTTCATCGAAGATGTCCTGGAAGATATCCGTGTCTTTAAAACGTTTGTGACGGTTAAAACTAATCGTGGAGTGATAAGCACAGAGTCCGTTAAGCTCAACCCAAGGAAACACTGGTAAGCAATGTTCGTCTGAATCTTTTTTCAAGCTGCCTTTCAGAACGGATACTGTAAAGGTATCCGACAAACATCATTTTAAAAAGCATAACAGGATCAATGGGCGGACGACCGTTGTCTTCACTGTAGTAGGGCTTGACTTTGTCATATATAAAGGAATCAATGGTGGCTTCAATTTTCCGGAGTAAGTGGTCTTCAGGAACCAGTTGATCAATCGATCCCATTTCCAATTCAATTTGCTTCTCTCGGATTGGACGTAACATGTGTTATCCTCCTTTTTTGAGTAGCGAAAGACGGCGACTCCGGCGGGAAGAGCAGGAGCTGAAGACCCCGCAGGGTGATTTTCCCGAGGAGGCTGAGGCCCTGCCCGCGGAAAGCGTCCGTCTGAAGCGATTTCTTACTATATATTATACTATAAATATCTAAATAATCTGATTATTAAAGGCAGAGAAAAATCCAGTATAGGGCATATCCTGGATTTTTCTTTGCAATCTGCTTTGTTTCCTGAAACAGGCGGGTCACTTGTTTCGTTTCAGGAAAGTGGACAACGACTGCAAACTCAGCTTTCCCCAAAGGTGAAACAAGGAAAAGGTTTAGCTTCTTTTTCGGATTAAGATGATCGAAACATTTTTATCCTTAAGGGGAGTGTTTTGCTCAATCCCCTTTTTAAGATTGCTGCTGTTTAAATGCCTGAATAAATGAGGAAGGATCCTTTCGAATATAATAGGTTCGTACGCCCTTGCTCGTATGAAGGTATAAAAAACCCATTTTACAGCTTTCCTGACGGTAAGAAATATCAAATATATGGGTGAGATAATATTCCTGGTCAAATACTATTATCCTGTCATCAAAAAGCTTCATGGATTCAATGTGTTCTACGGTAAATTTTTCAGTCCATTCAATTTTTTGTTCAATATACAGCACTTCTTGAATAGCTAACGGTTCCATGGTCATAGGTTCTGAAAAGAGAAGAACTCTTTTTTCATTCACCTCCCTTTCAATCAGCAAGTGACATTTATACCCAAAGGTTGAAAAAAATAAACCAAAATTCCTCCTTTTTTGAGAAATTAGGACCTATTTAGTGTTCTTCGTAAAAGAGCAAATTATATTGACCGCCTATGGTTCTCATGCTATCATATATTTAAGCAATAAGAGAGTCCTGAGGTGTACGTAGGGTACTATACGTTTTGAGCCAACACTTCAACATCGGGAGCCTGTCGTTTCTTTTCGGAGTACACGCCTCTTTTTGTGGAAGTATGAAGATCTGAACAAGGCACCCACCTGCCAGGAGCAGGCTTCAAAACAAGGTCAATTTTACGGCACCGCGGGACTTTTTGACCTACATAACGAACAAACCCGAGGGGGAATCCCCGGGTTTTTTATTTTGTCACCGCATGAAGATAAAGGGAGAGGAGAAAAGCATGTTACACCAATTTTCGCGAAATGAGTTAGCTATCGGACAAGAAGGGCTGGAGCTATTAAAAAATAAAACTGTAGCTGTGCTTGGAATCGGGGGAGTAGGTTCTTTTGCAGCTGAAGCACTGGTTCGCTCAGGCGTAGGACGAGTAGTGTTGGTAGACAAGGATAATATAGATATTACAAATGTAAACCGCCAGCTTCACGCTTTACTTTCCACTGTCGGACAACCGAAAGTAGACGTGATGAAGGAACGACTCTTAGATATTAATCCTGAGTGTGACATTGTTGCCTTAAAAATGTTCTACACAGAAGAGACCTATGAAGCTTTTTTTGAACATGGGCTTGATTTCGTTATTGATGCTTCCGATACCATTTCCTATAAGGTACATTTAATGAAAGAGTGCTTAACAAGGGATATTCCTATTATTTCAAGCATGGGTGCTGCAAACAAAATGGATCCGACGCAGCTGAAAGTTGTAGATATTTCCGAAACATCTTATGATCCGATGGCACGAGTGATAAGAAGAAAGCTTAGAAAAGAGGGAATTTACGGGGGAATAGATGTAGTCTTTTCAGAAGAGTCTCCTATTCAGATCAAAGAGGAAGTAAGAAAAGAAATTGCTCCTGAAAAGGCAGAAATACGAAAAGCAAAGATCCCTCCTTCTTCCAATGCTTTTGTTCCTTCGGTAGCTGGATTAATCGCTACGGGCCATGTCATGAGCCGCCTTTTGGAGCCCATTGAAATTCAGAGATATGATAAGGAAAAAGGGTAACCCGGACAAACGGGTTACCCTTTTCACTCTTCACTATGGTTTCGCTGCCTATTCCGCTTTGGCGATTTTTTCAAGGTTACCGTTTTTATCCATCCGGAAACTGGAGGTCATGTTTCTGTCTTCGTCACCTAAAAAAGCCATCCGGCGAGCACGGTTCATAATTTCAATAAGTGATTTATAATCTTCTTCTACTGAAGTATATTTTTCTTTTAGTTGCTTTAGTTCATTTTGATAGGAAGTAATTTGTTTTTTTAAGGCAGTAATTTCCTCTTTTAATTGACTGTTTTCCTGGTTAACAGCGTATCTATCATTTGACTGGGAGGAAAGAGAAGATAAATAGGTAATAACCTTATGCAAACTCATCTCTTCTTCCATGGGAGGAGAAAAACTGGTCTGGGGAGAAGAAAAGCTCTGCGGGGCTACTGCTTGAATAGCAACCTGTCGCTGTCTCTGCTTTCTTTCCCGTTTAGCCTGTTGGATCGCATTATCGTATTGGTTTCTTACCACTGCATTCCATCTGAAACCACATGCAGCAGAAGTTCTGTTTAATTCGTCTCCGACTTCATCAAACGCACGGAGCTGAGTGCTTCCGTTTTTAATATGCTTGAGAACTGTTTCAGCTAATAATAGATCGTCTTCATGGGACCATGCATCTTGCCTGATTTTCACAATGATCACTCCTTATATGCTTTCAGGATTTAATATATAAATTTGATGTAAAATAAGAGATACAAAAATGAATATAGCAGTCAGGAAACACCTTATTAGTCTCTTAATGTAGACAAACATTTCTTTTTTTATACCTTTTTAGACAGGTATTCCCCTTATATAAGGAAAACTTGAAGAGGAAGACTGGGTATGCTCGGGTATTTTAGCTTCTACTATTATGATGTTTCATAAAAAAACGTGACCTGGCAGATTGCCAGATCACGTCTTTTTTATTTATGTTTAGGCTTGAGCTTTACATAGATCTCTTGTAATGTCTGTTCGAATTTACTATTGTCTTTAGGATGATAGTATTGTTTATATTTTAACTTATCTGGAAGGTACTGCTGAGAAACCCACCCATTTGTATAATCATGGGGATATTTATAGGTAACCCCTCTTCCAAGCTTGCTCGCTCCCTTATAGTGGGCATCTTTCAGATGAAGGGGAATCTCAGGGGTGGCTGAGTCAAGGAGATCTTGTCTTGCCGCATCCAGAGCTTTATAGGCTGAATTAGATTTCGGTGATAGACAGAGTTCAATAATAATATTGGAAAGAGGAATACGTGCTTCCGGGAAACCTAAACGTTCAGCTGCCTCAACTGCAGCCAGGGCTCTGGGCCCTGCTTGGGGATTGGCCAGTCCAATATCTTCATAAGCTGTTACGATTAGTCTTCTCCCGATGCTCACAAGATCACCTGCTTCAACAAGACGGGCAAGATAATGAAGAGCTGCATCGACATCGCTTCCGCGAATTGATTTCTGGAAGGCAGATAAAACATCATAATGACCGTCTCCATCTTTGTCATGAGTGAAGCTTTTCTTTTGTATACATTCCTCAGCCGCTTCTAATGTAATGGGGATTTCCCCATTTTCATTTTGAGGCGTGGAAAGAGAAGCAAGTTCCAGGGCGTTCAATGCAGCCCTCAAATCACCTCCGCTGGCTGTGGCAAGGTGGTTTAGAGCTTCCTCATCGACTGCTACCGGCATTTTTCCTAACCCGTTTTCTTTATTTTCGACGGCTCTTTTTAATGCTGTTTTAACGTTCTCTTCGGATAAAGGCCGGAGCTCAAAAATCTGAGATCTGCTTCGAATAGCTGGATTTATTGCATGATAAGGATTAGCTGTAGTGGCTCCTATTAAAATAATCAAGCCTTTTTCCAAATGAGGAAGAAGAAAATCTTGTTTGGTTTTGTCTAACCGATGGACTTCATCCATGATAACGATCAGCTGGCCGCTTATCTTTGCTTCTTCTACTGCAATCTCCATATCTTTTTTGTTATTGACCACAGCGTTAAGCATTTTAAAAGAGGTGTCTGTACTGCCGGCAATTGCCCGTGCAATAGATGTTTTCCCTGTGCCGGGAGGACCATACAAAATCATGGATGAGAGCTTGCGAGCGTCAACCATTCTCCGCAATAGCCTGCCTTTTCCTGTAATGTGTTCCTGCCCTAGAATCTCCTCAATGCTTTGAGGGCGCATACGGTAAGCGAGGGGCTGGTTTTTCCTCATCTTCTTGCCTCCGTTCTGTACATCGAACATTAGTTCTATTCTAATTCCTTTTAATATCTTTGTAAACATATAAAGAATATCGGAAACAGAATCATGCAATTTGGTATTTATCCATGCTATAATAGCAGGGAATTCATAGGGACGAAAAGTGTTATGTGCAATTTGAGACAATAGAGAGAAGGTTTACCATGGAAGGGATAATGGGGAAAGCCCAGCTTTTAACTTTAAGGTGGCTGATCTTTATGATTGGCTTAATTATTATGTCTTTTGGTATTGCCTTGATGATCCGGGCCGAATTAGGAAGCGCCCCTTGGGATGTCCTCCATATAGGACTTACTCTTCAATTTGGGTTAACAGTGGGAACATGGAGCATCATTATGGGGATATTTATCATTGGATTCACGTCTTTGCTGACAAAAGAACGTCCTCAGCTTGGCGGAGTCGTTAACATGGTGCTTGTCGGGGTTTTTATAGATGTCTTTCTCTTTGTACTCCCGGCAGGAGGAACTTTTTTATGGCAGCTTCTAATGCTGCTTGGCGGTATCATTGTCATTGCTTATGGAATAGGTTTGTATATTGCTCCAAATTGTGGTGCTGGCCCGAGGGATAGTTTGATGCTTGCCCTGACTCAAAAGACAGGCTGGAAGGTATCACGAGTTCGGGGCATTATGGAAATCGTTGTTTTAAC
Organism: Thalassorhabdus alkalitolerans; assembly: GCF_042656525.1. Classification (NCBI taxonomy): domain Bacteria; kingdom Bacillati; phylum Bacillota; class Bacilli; order Caryophanales; family Bacillaceae; genus Thalassorhabdus; species Thalassorhabdus alkalitolerans. Next base: position 209,552 of record NZ_JBHSOZ010000005.1, on the reverse strand, counting down.
AGTCGGCTGGCTCCTGGGAGGACCAGTTTTTCTGGGGACAATATTATTTTGTTTTGGAATTGGAGCAGTAGTGGGCATTACACTGCCACAATGCCAGCAGTTTGTTGATCGATTGATTAAAAGAGGTGGTATGGATGAAAATTTCAACAAAGGGACGATACGGGCTGACCATTATGATGGCGTTGGCAAAGAAGTACGGTGAAGGGCCTGTTTCTTTAAAGTCTATTGCAAAAGAGCATAATTTATCAGAGCATTACCTTGAGCAGCTTATTGCTCCGCTTCGCAATGCTATGCTTGTAAAAAGCGTTAGAGGCGCCTATGGTGGCTATATGCTTGCAAAAAGCGCAGAGGAAATTACAGCAGGTGATATTATTAGGGTGCTTGAAGGCCCCATTAGTCCTGTGGAAGTTATGGAAAATGAAGAGCCAGCGAAACGAAATCTCTGGATTCAAATTCGAGATGCGGTGAAAGAGGTCCTTGATAATACCACGCTTCATGATTTAGCCACATATGAAGATAAAGGCGATCAGGAATACTTTATGTTTTATATTTAGATAATAATAGAAAAAATGAAATAGACTGCTTTACATGAACAGTCTTTAGTCAATACTTGCAAGAAAACAGGCAGTTCATGGTGATGAAGGAGGGTATGTAAAAATTATGAAGCCGATATATATGGACCATGCTGCCACCAGCCCGGTCCGGGAAGAGGTAATTGACGCAATGCTGCCCTTCATGAAAGAGCACTTTGGAAACCCGTCCAGCATTCATCAATTTGGAAGACGATCACGTCAAGCATTAGATGAATCAAGAAGGACGATTGCACAATCTATTGAATCCTCTCCAGAAGAAATCATCTTTACAAGCGGCGGAACAGAAGCGGACAACCTTGCTTTAATAGGTTATGCGGAAGCCAATCAAGGAAAAGGGAAGCATATTATTACCACTCAAATTGAGCATCATGCTATCCTTCATACTTGTGAAAGACTTGAAAATATGGGGTATGATGTTACGTATCTCCCTGTTTCTGAAGAGGGACTTGTCTCTGTACAGGAAATAGAATCATCTCTCCGGGAGGATACAATTCTAGTTTCGATTATGTATGGTAATAACGAAGTGGGTACTCTCCAGCCTATTGAAGAAATAGGGGCCTTATTAAGGGAAAAAGAGGTAGCCTTTCATACTGATGCAGTTCAGGTATACGGTCTTCTTCCTCTTACTATGAAGACTTTGCCTGTGGATATGCTGTCTGTGTCCTCGCACAAAATTAACGGACCCAAGGGGACAGGCTTTTTATATGTCCGTAACGGGATAAATATCTCCCCGACTGTGACGGGGGGCGAACAAGAACGGAAACGACGGGCTGGAACAGAAAATGTTCCGTCGATTGTAGGCTTTGCCAAGGCTGCTGAGCTGGCCGTTAAGGAACAAGAAGAGCGATGGAACAAATACAGACAGTTAACTGATCTTTTTCTGGACCGCCTTGAAGAGAAGAAAGTAAGAAGATATATTAATGGAAATAGAAAAAAGTCACTCCCTCATATTCTAAATCTCAGCTTTCCTAAGATAAATGTAGAGTCCATGCTTGTAAACCTGGATTTAGCCGGGATTGCTGCTTCTAGTGGTTCAGCCTGTACGGCGGGATCTATTGAACCATCTCATGTACTGGCTGCAATGTACGGAGAAGGAGAAAAACTTTATTCTTCAATTCGGTTTAGCCTTGGGTACGGCAATTCCGTGGAAGAGATTGAGCACGTTACTGAGGAGTTGAAAAAGGTTACTGAGCGTTTGAGCGCTCAGGCTGAATGAAAACGGGGTGAAAGAACATGAATTCAACAAAAGAAAAGTCACCGGAAAATACCCGTGTGGTCGTTGGGATGTCCGGAGGTGTAGATTCTTCTGTGGCAGCCACTCTTTTGAAGGAACAAGGATATGAAGTCATCGGTATTTTTATGAAAAACTGGGATGACACCGATGAAAATGGTGTGTGTACGGCTACAGAAGACTATGAGGATGTTATCCAGGTGTGTAACCAGATAGGCATTCCATATTACGCTGTGAACTTTGAAAAGCAGTATTGGGATAAAGTATTCACCTACTTCCTTGATGAATACAAAGCAGGCCGGACACCTAACCCTGACGTCATGTGTAATAAAGAAATTAAGTTTAAAGCATTTCTAGATCACGCGATGTCTCTGGGAGCGGATTATCTCGCCACCGGTCATTATGCTCAAGTCCGCAGAAGCAAAAGCGGGAAAGTAGAAATGCTCCGCGGAGTTGACGACAACAAGGATCAGACTTATTTCTTAAATCAATTAAACCAGGAGCAGCTAAGCAAGGTGATGTTTCCACTTGGCCATCTGCCCAAAAAGGAAGTCCGGGAAATAGCGGAAGACCGAGGGCTCGCTACAGCAAAGAAAAAAGACAGTACGGGCATCTGTTTTATTGGAGAAAGAAATTTTAAGGAGTTTTTACAATCCTTCCTGCCAGCCCAGCCTGGAGAAATGCAGACACTCAACGGCGAAGTAAAAGGAACTCATGAGGGATTAATGTATTATACCCTTGGACAAAGGCAGGGGCTTGGTATTGGCGGAGCAGGAGAGCCATGGTTTGTTCTCGACAAGGATCTGGAAAATAATATTCTATTGGTAGGCCAGGGCTATCACCACGAAGCGTTATACTCTGAAGGCTTGTATGCTTCAGAGCTGAATTGGATCACTGGGAAGGAATTCAATGAGCCGTTTTCGTGTACAGCGAAATTCAGATACCGCCAAACTGATGAAAAAGTTACCGTCCACCCTCTGGAAAACGGAGAGGTAAAAGTGATATTTGAGGAAGCTCAGCGTGCGATTACTCCAGGCCAGGCCGTAGTATTTTATGACGGTGATGTGTGCCTGGGCGGAGGTACAATTGAACGAGCCATTAAAAGGGAAAGCGTGCACTCTTAAGCGTTTTCCCTTTTCCTCTTTCATCGTACAGATGTAAAAGGATAAATTGAAAAGTTCTTTGATGAAGAAAGGAGAAGTACCATGCATGAAAATGAAAAAGCGAGACAAGCCCTGCAGGAAGGAAATATGGAGGAAGCGGCAAAAGCATTACATAAAGCTATTGAGGAAGATCCAAACGATCCGGTTAACTTTATTAATTTTGGTAACCTCTTAGCCGGCGTGGGAGAGGAAGACAGGGCTCTGCAGTTTTATCAAAAAGCACTAGAGCTGGATGAAAATGCTGCTACTGCCTATTACGGCTCAGGCAATGTATTATATAATCAAGATAAAATGGCAGAGGCTCTTACCATGTACCAGCAGGCATTAAAAGCAGGTTTGGATGATCCGAATTTACATTATATGATGGGGCTTGTGTATTATCAGTCTGGAAGGATTCCAAGGGCCCTGGCTTCACTGAAAAGGGCTCTGGAGCAGAATGAAGGGGATACAGAAGCGCGCTTTTACTATGGTTTATGTCTGGCCCAGTCGGAGCAGATAGAAGAATCCATTTTGGAATTTGAGCGAGTGATCAATGAAAATGAAGAGCATGCAGATGCCCATTTCAACCTTGGTGTGGCAATGATTTACCAAGAGAAAGCAGAAGAAGCGCTGAACCATTTTGAGAAAGCTTTGGAGATCCAGCCAGATCACATGCTTGCTGCCAACGGGAAAAAAAGAGTAGAAGAGCTGCTGGGAAATTAAGTGGAGGAAAAAGTAATGGTGGATCATTCTTCTCAATTTAATACAGAGGAAGAAGACCGTCCCTATATTCGGGGCAGTGTCCTTCATCTTATCTTTCGAAACGACGATAATGGCTACACAGTAGCAAAAGTGAAGGTGAAAAAGGCCCAGCCTTCTGTGGAAGGTGACACGGTTACCGTGGTCGGGTTTTTTCCAGTCATTGAACCAGAAGAAACGTATGAATTTGAAGGATCTTTCAAAGAGCATCCACGGTTTGGGAAACAGCTCCAGGCAGAATCATATCGAAAGGATATTCCTACAGAAGAAGAAGCTGTTATCTCTTATTTATCCAGTGACCGTTTTACGGGGATTGGGAAGAAAACAGCTGCGTCGATTGTACAAAGCCTGGGTAATGATGCCATAAATAAAATCCTTGATAATCCAGACGTTTTAAGGGAAGTACAAGGATTAAACGAAAAAAAGCGTACTCTCTTATTTGATCAATTGATGGAAAATCAGGGGATGGAGAGGGCGATGCTCTTACTGACCCGTTATGGCTTTGGCCTTGATCTTGCAGTCAAGGTTTATAATACGTATAAAGACCAGACCTTGGAAACTGTTCAGAATAATCCTTATCAACTTGTCTGGGATGTAGAAGGAATTGGCTTTCATAAAGCAGACAAACTGGGAAGAAAGATGGGAATTAAGGATAATAACATGGAACGAATTAAGGCAGGTGTGCTGTACGCCCTGTACGAGCATACTATGCAGGACGGTCACGTGTATATGCCACAGCATCTTCTTGAAGAGAAGTCTGTTGAACTTCTTAGTGAGGAATCAGAAGCTATATCAAAAGATGAAGTGTGGAACGGTCTTCTGGAACTTGCTGAAGACGGAAAAGTTGCTGTTGAGGATGAAAGAGCTTATATTACCTCTTTATATTTTGCTGAAAAGGGATTTGTCACGAATGTCCGGAGATTATTAACAAAGGACGAAGAAGATCCATTCCCAGAAGCGGAATTTTTAAAAGCATTAGGTGAAGCAGAGGAACGGTTTACCATTGAATATGAAAATCAACAGCGTGAGGCTATACAAAAAGCCATACATTCCCCCCTTATGGTCCTAACAGGCGGCCCCGGGACAGGCAAAACTACTGTTATACGTGCCATTGTGGAAATATTTGCTAGTCTGCATGGGTACTCTTTAGATCAAAACGATTACAAAAATGATGAACCCTTTCCAGTCCTTTTGGCAGCACCGACTGGACGGGCTGCAAAACGAATGAAAGAATCGACAGGACTACCTGCCACCACTATTCACAAATTGCTGGGCTATAAAGGAGAAGCGGAAGAGGAAGGCTTTGAAAAAAGTGAAGAGCAGCCATTAGAAGGAAAACTTCTTATTATTGATGAAGTGTCCATGGTCGATATGTGGCTTGCCAATCAATTGTTTAAAGCAGTTCCAGATGACATGCAGGTGATCTTAGTGGGTGATGAAGATCAACTTCCCTCTGTGGGTCCCGGACAGGTGTTGGGGGATTTGATTCATTCCGAATGCGTCCCTGTTGTCTCCTTGTCAGTAGTTTACCGGCAGGCAGAAGGGTCTTCCATTATTGATTTGGCTCATATCATAAAAAATGGTGAATTTCCTGAGAAGCTGGAACAGCCTAAAAGTGACCGGAGGTTTTTTCCTTGCGGAAAACACCAGGTAGCACAAGTGATTGAACAGGTCTGCGAGGGGGCAGTGCGACGGGGCTACAAACCAAAAGAAATACAGGTGCTTGCTCCTATGTACAGGGGGCCTGCGGGAGTGGATATGCTAAACGAAGGCCTCCAAGAACTGTTTAACCCGGCAAAAGAAGGGAAGCGTGAAGTGCAGTTTGGTGAAAAGATATACCGCACTGGGGATGTTGTTCTTCAGCTTGTAAACAACCCTGAAGAACAGGTCTTTAATGGGGATCGTGGAGAAATTGTAGCGATATTTACGGCAAAAGAAACAGTCGATAGGCAAATTCAAATCGTGATTTCTTTTGATGGAATAGAGGTAACATACACAAAACAAGATCTTAAACAGATTACGCTTGCTTATTGTTCCTCAATTCATAAAGCCCAGGGGAGTGAGTTTCCCATCGTTGTTTTGCCAATGGTGATGTCCTACCGTCGAATGCTTAGAAGAAATCTTATTTATACAGCAGTCACAAGGGCAAAGGATTACTTGATCCTTTGCGGGGAAAGCAGGGCACTGGAATTTGGCATCAGCCAGCATAATAAGGACAGCCGTTTGACTCGTTTGAAGGAAAAGCTCCAGGAAGCCCTGCTGGAAGATACTCACCAGCATGAGTAATCACTTTTTGTCACATTCTAAACATACTCCGAGTAGTTGGAGTATGGAGAAAAGGAGATTCACTGGATAAATAAGTATATAATTCCAGCAAAGAGGACATGATGGTTACCAAAAAGAGGCTGTAGAGAGCCTCTAGGTAGAGGTGACTGTAATGAAATGTCCCAATTGTAAGCGCAAAGACCTGGGGAAATTAAGCGCAAACCAATATTATTGCTGGAATTGTTTTGTTGAATTAACTGTCATTGATGGTGTTTGCTCTTTATACCAAGTGGAAGAAGACGGCTCTTTAAGTTCTTTGGATGATCTATTTGAAGAAGAAGAGATGAAAATAGAAGCTGAAGGGTAAAGGAGGCAAAACAGCATGCGCACAACAATGTGGACTTCAATGCTTGCCTTAGGGGTAACCTCTGCGGCATACGCCATGACGAAAGGGCGAAGAAGAAAGAACATGTGGCAGCGTATGATGGAGCCAATGATGAATTTCGATGTCGAAGAATGGATGCCGGCTCGAAGCTCAGCAATGCAGCGTATCAGACGAAGAGTAAATAAGGCTATTTAACAAATATATGCACTCTTTCCTGCAGGAAAGGGTGTTTTTTTTGACCTTTGGGAGTTTGTTTCCGATGAAGAAAGACAGGAGCGTTAAAGCGGCTTCAGGATGTTGTCTATTTGCTGGCATATATCAAGTTAATTTAGAGGGAGTACATACTTTTGTAAAAAAAAGTCATGCTAGGAAATAGAGGTGGTGAAAGGTGGAAAGGAAGAAAGAAACAATCTGGGTTCTTAGAATTTTAATCATTGTTTTGATCCTGATAGGCTTTTATTTGTTAATGCTTCTCTCCCCCTGGTGGGTGGAAGGAGTAAAGAAAGCAGGAAAGATTCTTCTTCCTTTTCTTCTTGCCGGATTGATTACTTACCTTCTGCATCCATTAGTAGATAAGATAGAACAATGGAAAGTCCCAAGATTTCTTTCCATTCTCCTGATTTATGGTTTATTTATCGGCGGAACCGTGTGGGGAGTGATTAAGGGAGGGCCCTATTTATTTGATCAAGTGGAAAGTTTAATCACGCAGATTCCAGAGTGGAGTCAGGAGTTCAGTCAGACTATGACATGGATTCACCATAGAGCGGACCAATTCCCCCCGGCTCTTCATGATGCAATGGAAGAAGGAATTGATCGAGTAGAACAAAGTATTCAAAGAGGACTTGGTTCTTTGCTTGAAAGCTGGCAGCTAATGTTTGATGGAATGATTGTGATCTTTTTGCTTCCATTTCTTGTCTTTTATTTATTAAAAGATTTAGAGGCTTTTGAAAAAACAGTTGTTCAAATTACACCAAAGAAGTGGAGAGATGAGGGTCTTTTATTAGTAAGAGCAGTAGATGAAGCACTGGGTGGGTACATAAAAGGACAGGTACTTGTTGCTTTGGCAATAGGACTGATTACAACGTCAGCCTTGTGGCTTATCGGAGTTCCTTTCCCTGTTTTATTAGGGATTTTTGCTGCCTTAATGGAACTTATACCTTATTTCGGAGCATTCCTGGGAGCAATCCCCGCCCTCCTTGTTGCAGCTACAGTCTCATTCAGGGTGCTGATCATTACAAGTATTACCCTCCTGATTATTCAGCAAATCGAAGGGAATCTTCTTTCACCTCTAATAGTAGGTAAGAGCGTGCACTTACACCCCCTGCTTATTATATTTGCTTTACTGTTAGGATTTGAAGTAGCAGGTGTTCTTGGACTGATTCTGGCTGTACCTGTATTTGTTATTATAAGTAAAGTGATAAGGGCCTTTAATGAACAGAAAACTACCTGGAAAACAGCCCCTTAACTGCAAAGCTTACATTTTGAGGCCGTTCGGCAAGCCTGCGCATAAAGTAGCCATACCAATCATTACCGAAAGGAACATAGGAACAAAAACGATATCCTTCCCCAACCAATTGAAGTTGAAGCTCATTGCGGAAGCCATACAGCATTTGAAATTCAAATAGATCTCTTGGAATATTGTGATCATCCACAAATTTCTTTACTTCTTCGATAATTACATGATCATGGGTTGCAATGGCTGTATAGCTGGCATTTAAAAGATGTTTTTTTATTAGCTTTAAAAAGTTGGCGTCTATATCTTTTTTTGATTGCATGGCAACGGTGGGAGGCTCTTTGTAGGCTCCTTTTACTAACCTCAGCGGTATGCCTTTTAATGCATCGAGGTCACTTTCTGCACGGTATAAATAGGCTTGAATTACTGTGCCGACATTATCAAATTCTTTTCGGAGCTCTGCCAGAATTTCTAATGTTGTTTGATAACGGCCGTAGTCTTCCATGTCAATGTTTACAAACAAACCATATTCTTTAGCTTTACTTACTATGCTCTTCATGTTGTCTAAGCAAAGAGACCGGTCAATGTCCAAGCCAAGCTTAGTCAGTTTTAAAGATAGGTGGCAGTCAGTTTTTTCTAAAGCTATTGCTTGTAGTATTTTGATACAGTACTCTCGAGCTTCCGCAGCATCTTTTGCATCAGTTACATACTCACCTAAGTGATCAACCGTGCACAAAATGCCTTGTGCATTTAAGGATTTGACTGTGGACATGGCACTCTCAATTGTCGTACCCGCCACAACCTTGGAGGCCCCTAATCGAAGCCCCCATCTTTTGGCACTTTTATTTAACGTTTTACTTTGTGAAAGATAAAGGAAAAAACTTCTGGATACATTTTTCAATTACAACCCCTCCACGCACCGATGAATTTAAGTAACCATGGTATGAGTGAACAACTAGGGTGTCCTCAAAAGGCTCTTTTCAGCAGATATACACTTCACTTTTCATAAAGGCACAAGTAAATCAACATTTTTACGCTCACTTCATGTGCCTCCACGATATCCTCTATGCCTGCGGGTCTGGAGTCTACCTGTATTTCAGCCTAGGTTAGTTAAAACGATACCCTGTTTGCCTAATAGGACACCCCCTTTATATGTTCTAGAATTGGTCAGTCACAGTTTTTGGCTGCATAAATAAGAGAAGGTAATCAGGACCTCCGGCTTTAGAGTCTGTACCGGACATATTAAATCCTCCAAATGGCTGGTATCCTACAATAGCTCCTGTGCATCCGCGGTTAAAATAAAGGTTTCCAACCATGAATTCCTCACGGGCTTTCTCGAGGTGTTCCCTATTATTTGAAATCACAGCACCAGTAAGACCGTAATCCGTATTATTGGCAATGTCTAAGAGCTCCTGAAAATCCTTGGCTTTAGAGAAAGCCACAACAGGACCAAATATTTCTTCCTGCATAATTCTCGCTTCAGGCTCCACATCAGAAAAGACAGTAGGCTTGATAAAATACCCTTTTGAGTCGTCACCAAAGCCACCTGCTTTTAAGGTGCCTTCTCTTTTTCCAATTTCAATATAGTCCATGATCTTATCATAGGCAGCCTGGTCGTTCACCGGCCCCATGAAGTTATCAGGTTCTTCAGGGTTTCCAACAGTTAATTCTTTCGTTCGTTCAGTCACTCTGTTAAGCACTTCCTCATATACATCCTGATGTACAACGGCACGAGAGCAGGCGGAGCACTTTTGCCCGGAGAATCCAAAGGCAGAGTATACGATAGATTCAACGGCAGTATCAATATCACATTCACTATCTACAATGATCGTGTCTTTTCCGCCCATTTCTATGCTGGCCCGCTTGAACCATTTTTGCCCTGGCTGTACTTTAGCTGCCCGCTCATAAAGACGCACTCCTACATCCTTTGAACCGGTAAAATTAATAAAGGCTGTCTTTGGATGATCAACTAAAAAGTCACCAATTTCCGAGCCGCTTCCAGGGATGTAATTGACAACCCCTTTAGGCATTCCGCCTTCCTCTAAAGCTTCCATAAATTTGTATGCTATAACAGGTGTTGTGCTTGCTGGTTTGAGCAAGATAGTATTTCCGCAGACCATGGGGCCGACAGTCGTACCGGCCATGATGGCAAAAGCAAAGTTCCATGGGGAAATCGTTACACCCACACCGAGGGGGATGTAAGTAAACTGGTTAAACTCAAGTTCCTCCCTGCTATGAATAGGAACACCATTTTTCAATGTAAGAATTTGACGTCCGTAGTACTCCAGAAAGTCAATGGCCTCGGCTGTATCGGCGTCTGCTTCTTTCCACGGCTTTCCTGCTTCATATACGAGGTAAGAAGAAAATTCATGCTTTCTTCTTCTAACAATCGCTGCTGTTCTAAAAAGAACATTAGCCCGTGCTTCTGGCTTCCACTTTTTCCAAGATTCAAAGGCTTTCTGAGCACTTTGATGTGCTTTCTCTGCATGATCTTTTGTCGCTTTTGATACATAACCGACAATTTCTTTTTTGTCAGATGGATTTTCAGAAACTATTTTATCCTCCGTCATTACTCGTTCTCCGCCTATAATAAGGGGGTATTCTTTTCCAAGCTCCTGCTTAACCAATGTTAGGGCTTCACCAAACTCTTTTTTATTAGCGGGATTAGTAAAATCAGTGAATGGCTCGTGTCTATATGCCCATACCATGACAAATCAGCTCCTTTACGTTAATAAATGATTTCACCACTTAATAATGCAAAAAGCGTGCCAAAATAAAAAGCTTATAAAACAGTGAGGAAAAACAAGAAGAGACTGAAAAGTGCAAAAATATATTGCATTTAAGTGCAAATTTTTTTGCATAGAGGTAAAGAAAATGTAAGTTATAGAAAAACCTTCCTAGTAAAATTCCAAGAAGGCCGGGTAATCGAATGTGTAAACGAGGTAAAGGCAGACAACATTCCTAATCCTGTTTATTAATTTTGAATTTTTCAAGCTTATATTGAAGGCTTTGTCTGCTTATTCCTAGCTTTTTGGCTGATCTTTTTATATTATATTCATTATTTTGCAGTGCATGTTTGATCATGGACTTTTCCATTTCTTCAAGCATTTGAGGCATAGTGTTTCCGTTTTTTAATGAAAAGGGAAGGGTATTTTCATCTTTCAGGCTGTGGTGAGCAAACCTCATTTTATTCTGAAAGTGTGGTGGAAGATGAGAATGTGAAATTTTTTCTTCTTCAATAATTAAGTTCATAGCCCCTTCTATCACGTGCTCAAGTTCTCTGACGTTTCCAGGCCAATGATAGGAGTGGAAGGTCTCACGTACGCCATCGGTTATCCCGCTGACGTTCATTTGAAAAAGGTAGTTATATTTTCTTAAGAAAGCTTCCACCAATGGGAAAGTGTCATCTTTTCGGTCCCTAAGAGGCGGAATAAAAAGAGTAACGACACTTAAACGATAATAAAGATCCTTTCGTAAACGTCCTTCTGCAATTGCATCGATGGGGTCTTCATTAATAGTCGCTAGTATACGTGTATTTATGGGACGTTCTTTTGTTTCTCCTATCCTTGTTACCTTTCTTTCTTGAATGGCTCGCAGGAGCTTAGCTTGAAGAGAAGTGGGGAGAGAGTTAATTTCATCAAGAAGTAAAGTCCCTCCTTCAGCTTCTTCAAACAGCCCAGGGCGTTCAATTGCACCAGTAAAGGCTCCCTTTACTGTGCCAAAAAGTATGCCTTCAATTAAAGATTCTGGTAAGGCGGCACAGTTTTGAGTAATAAACGGCCCAGCTGCTCTCTCACTGCCACTATGGATGCTTTGAGCAAATAATTCTTTGCCAGTTCCAGTTTCCCCAACAATTAAAACAGAAGAAGAGGTCCTTGTAGCTCTCTTAGCATTTTCAATTACTTCTTTAAACGGTGGTGAATCACCGATTAGATTGTCAAATGTGTAGGTAGTGTTACTCTTACGTTTTATATTTTCTCTAATCAGCTTCTCCACCTGGGTGATGTCTTTAGCGATTTCAACAGCTGCAATGGTTTTTCCTCTTTTTTTTATCGGAAATATATTATTAATAGTGGTAATCTCTTCACCTTTATTGTTAAAATAGTTTTGTTTTTCATTGTGAAAGGATCTTCCATGGTGTAATGCTTGATGAAGCCTGCTGTCCAGTTTATTTTTAAATCGAAATACATCAGTAATTTTCTTTTTCGAAAAATCCTCCATGGTCATGGATTCAATGGAACGCATCTTTTTATTATAAATAATAGGCTTTGCCTCGGAATCTACAACTCTGATTCCTAGGTCAATATTATCCAGGATTGTTTGATGTATAAGGGGCTCGATTAACTCGCTCTTTATTTTTTCTTCCATTTCCTCACCTCGCAGGTATAGTTGTATGACAGGAGACTGCTGATGCAGAACAAAAGTGCAAAATTTTCAGTAAACGCAAAACATTTTGCTTTATTTTATAATTTACTCATTCACATGACAAGGGGAAATAACAGACGAGGCTCTGGCATATATAAGAAGGAAAGGATATAGTTGAAACTTGGCATTGTTCTTGCAATGATAGTAGACGTGATCAAAAGGGGGGAGTTTTGTGGAGTACACGCTAACTGCAGCAACATGGTTTTGGTTGTTAGTGCCAATGCCGCTGCTCATCATTTTATCTTTTATTACTTGGAAGTTTGATCCTTCACGAGGAAAGGGGGACTAGAAATGGAAACAACAACATTAATTACTTTTATTGTATATCTAGTAGGGATGCTTGTTATCGGCCTTATTTTTTATCGTCTCACTCATAATTTGTCGGATTATGTCCTGGGAGGAAGGTCTCTTGGTGGAGGAGTCGCCGCTTTAAGTGCAGGGGCGTCAGATATGAGCAGCTGGCTTTTGTTAGGTCTTCCTGGAGCGTTGTATGTCGGAGGCATGAGTGAAATATGGATTGCTGTCGGCCTGGCTATTGGAGCTTACTTAAATTGGCAGTTTGTAGCAAAAAGGCTTAGACAATATACGGAGGTAGCAAAGGATTCCATAACGATTCCTGATTTTCTGGAAAACAGGTTCCATGATCGTACGAAGATCCTGAGAATTATTTCTGCCCTGTTTATTCTTCTTTTCTTTGCTTTTTATACCTCTGCAGGCCTTGTCGGAGGCGCTCGGTTATTTGAAGCTTCCTTTGGTCTGAACTATGAGTCCGCCCTTTGGATCGGAGTGGCGGTTATCATTTCCTATACTTTTCTTGGAGGATTTTTAGCGGTCAGCTGGACCGATTTCTTTCAAGGTATTCTTATGTTTTTAGCCTTGCTTATTGTTCCTGTTGTCGCCATTTATGAAATGGGCGGCTGGGGAGAAAGTGTTCAGGCTGTAGGAGAAGTGGACACTGCATATTTAGACGTGTTTGCAGGAACCACAGCCATTGGGATTATCTCTCTTCTTGCTTGGGGACTGGGCTATTTTGGCCAGCCTCATATTATTACGAGGTTTATGGCTATTAAATCTGTCCAGGAAGTGGGGAAAGCCCGCTTTATTGGAATGAGCTGGATGGTTTTAGCCTTATTTGGTGCCATATTTACTGGATTTGCAGGAATTGCCTACTTTGCAGGGGGCGGACCTGGTACACCTATTGCAGAGGGTGCGGAAGAAACCGTTTTTATACTTTTTACCCAGGTTTTGTTTAACCCATGGGTAGCTGGCTTTTTACTGGCTGCCATTTTAGCGGCGATCATGAGCACAATTGACTCACAGCTCCTGGTTTCTTCAAGTGCGCTGGCAGAAGACTTTTATAAAGGGCTTCTAAGGCCGGCTGCCACGGAAAAAGAGCTTGTCTGGATAGGGAGAATTGGAGTCGTGGGAATTGCCCTAATCGCAACACTTCTCGCTTACAACCCAGACAGCACTATATTAGATCTGGTTGGATATGCGTGGGCAGGGTTTGGAGCTGCATTCGGTCCGGTTATTTTACTGTCTCTTTTTTGGAGAAGGATGACCAAATGGGGAGCATTAGCTGGGATGGTAACCGGGGGAGTAACGGTTATTATTTGGAGCAATCTAAGCGGAGGTCTGTTTGACCTTTACGAAATCGTTCCAGGCTTTGTATTTGGAGGATTAATGATTATTGCAGTCAGTCTCATGGACCGAAAGCCAGTGCAAGAGATTATTGATGAATTCAATTCGGTAAAAAACTAATGGAAACTTGAAATATAGGGGATAAATATTGTTTAATATATAAGAGAGGATAAATGTAAAGAAATAATAATACGATGACGGAATGAAAAGCCAAAGCCCGTCTAACAGAGAGAGATTCCCGAGGCTGAAAGGAATCTAGGCGAAGATTGGCATAATAGCTACTCCAGAGTGCGGGAAAACCCTGCCGCTGGCCACGTTACGGCCGACTGAGTTGACGGATAATTTGTATCCGTAACCAGGGTGGTACCGCGTGATATATTCTCGTCCCTGAAGGAGGGACGGGATTTTTTTGTGCTTGAAACAGCTTGGCAGGTTTACTGGAGCTTTCCTGGAACAGCGAACATCCGCAATATGGCCTGATTTCTTATTGGTCCCAGAAGCGAGACACGTAATTGAAAAATGAAAGGAAGGATATATATGAAAAGACTTACAGCTGCAGAAGTTAGACAGCAATTTTTAGATTTTTTTAAAGAAAAAGGCCATTCCGTAGAACCAAGTGCATCTTTAATTCCCCATGAGGATCCATCCTTGCTTTGGATCAACAGCGGGGTAGCTACGTTAAAGAAATATTTTGATGGAAGAGTGATTCCTGAGAACCCTAGAATCGTAAATGCCCAGAAATCAATCCGTACCAATGATATTGAAAACGTAGGAAAAACTGCCAGACACCATACTTTCTTTGAAATGCTGGGCAATTTCTCCATTGGAGATTATTTTAAGAATGAAGCTATTGAGTGGGCGTGGGAATTTTTAACCGACAAAAAGTGGATTGGGTTTGATCCTGAACGACTGTCAGTTACCGTTCACCCTGAAGACGATGAAGCATTTGAATATTGGAAAAACAAAATAGGCCTTCCTGAAGAAAGAATTATACGTTTAGAAGAAAATTTCTGGGACATTGGCGAGGGTCCGAGCGGTCCGAACACAGAGATATTCTATGACCGTGGACCAGAGTACGGAGATGATTCAAATGACCCTGAATTATATCCTGGAGGAGAAAATGAGAGGTACCTTGAAATTTGGAATCTTGTATTTTCTCAATTTAACCACAATCCAGACCATACCTATACACCGCTTCCGAAGAAAAACATTGACACAGGGATGGGCCTTGAACGAATAGTCTCTGTCATTCAAGATGCTGAGACGAATTTTGATACTGATTTGTTCCTGCCTATTATTCGTGCAACAGAAGAAATCTCGGGGAAAAAATACGGGAAGAACAAACAAATAGATGAGTCCTTTAAAGTGATTGCCGACCATGTACGTACTGTTAGCTTTTCTGTCGGTGATGGAGCTCTCCCATCAAATGAAGGACGAGGGTACGTCCTGCGCAGGCTGCTTCGCCGGGCCGTCCGCTATGCAAAATTAATAGATATCAATCGTCCTTTTATGTATGAACTTGTTCCGGTAGTAGGAGAAATTATGAAAGATTACTATCCGGAAGTAGAGGATAAATCAACCTTTATTCAAAAAGTAATAAAAAATGAAGAAGAGCGTTTCCATGAAACGTTAAGTGAAGGGCTCTCCATCCTGTCGAATGTGATGGAAGAAGCGAAGAGAAATGGAGAAACGGTTATTTCTGGAAAAGAGGTCTTCAGGTTATATGATACGTATGGATTTCCGGCAGACTTAACAGAAGAATACGTCACAGAAAAAGGCTTTACCATTGATGAATCCGGATTTGAAAAGGAAATGGCTGAACAGAGAGAGAGGGCAAGAGCGGCTCGAAAAGACAGCGGCTCTATGCAGACGCAGGAATCTGTGCTCTCTGATGTGAAAATTGACAGTGAATTTACCGGTTATGAACAATTATCTGCTGAATCGGCAGTGGAGGTTATTGTGTATCAAAAGGAAACAGTAGATGCACTTTCAGCCGGTCGTGAAGCGAAAGTCATTTTAAACAAGACACCGTTTTATGCTGAAAGCGGAGGACAGGTCGCTGACCAGGGGTCTTTAACAGGCGACGGGATATACGCTTTAGTAAAGGATGTACAAAAAGCTCCGAACGGGCAGCACCTTCATACGATTGAAGTGAAAGAAGGAACCTTAAAAAAGGGAATGACAGTACAGGCTACAGTGGAAGAAACGGAAAGAATTGATATTGTTAAGAACCACACTTCCACTCATTTGCTCCATCAAGCTTTAAAAGATGTACTTGGAGAGCATGTTAATCAGGCTGGTTCCCTTGTGAGCCAAGAGCGTCTCCGCTTTGATTTTTCTCATTTTGGACAAGTAAAAGAAGAAGAGCTTGAAAAAATTGAAGCCATTGTAAATGAACATGTCTGGAAAGCAATTCCTGTAGTCATAGAGCAAAAAGATATTGAAGAAGCTAAAGCGATGGGAGCTATGGCTTTATTTGGTGAAAAGTACGGCTCCAGAGTCAGAGTGGTACAAGTTGGAGACTACAGCGTTGAACTTTGCGGGGGCTGTCATGTAAGAAACACTGCTGAAATAGGGTTGTTTAAGATCGTTTCTGAAGCAGGTATTGGCGCTGGGGTCAGAAGAATAGAAGCTGTGACAGGAAAAAAAGCTTATGAAGTCATGAATGATCAAATACAAATACTGAGGGAAACAGAGAATATAGTAAAAGCGAAAAAACCAGAAGATGTTCCTCTGCGTGTAGAAGCCCTTCGTCAGCAAATTCGTGATCTTCAAAGAGAAAATGAATCTCTTTCGGCTAAGCTGGGTAACATGGAAGCAGGAAGCCTGATTGATGAGGCCGAGGAAGTAAATGGAGTTAAGGTCATTGCAAAACAAGTAACTGCAACCGACATGGATGCTTTGAGAAATACAGTTGATGAACTGAAAAACAAGCTAGGATCTGGTATTGTGGTATTAGGAGCTGAAAATAACGGGAAAGTCAATTTAGTCGCAGGCGTGACAAAAGATTTAATTCAAAATGGCTACAAAGCAGGCGTAATTGTGAAAGAAACAGCTTCCATTTGCGGCGGAGGCGGCGGGGGCCGCCCAGATATGGCTCAAGCAGGCGGAAAGAAGCCAGAAAAATTACAAGAAGCCCTTGCCGCTGTTCCGGGTATAATCAGCGCCATTTCCTAAACCGAATTATTTGATGTACAATGGAAAAAAGAGGATAGGTTAACGTTGCAGCTTTCACTTTGGACAGGTTACTGTATGTATGGGAAATTCTCTTTTAATGCCATATCAGTCTCAAAGCAGGACTTTCATGATATAAAGGTACGGTTTGTTCCTTGGTTGCCTTCACCGTTAACCTAAGAAGAAAGAGGTGTGTGCAGTGGGTTCTAATGACAACACAATGAAATTTAACGTTCCCGACGATTCTTTTGATGCAGAGGCAAAAGAGGTACTTTTAACAGTTTATGAAGCTTTAGAAGAGAAAGGCTATAATCCCATTAATCAGATTGTAGGGTATCTGTTGTCTGGAGATCCAGCATACATTCCCCGGTACAAAGAAGCGCGTTCTCTTATTAGGAAACTGGAACGTGATGAGTTGATTGAGGAATTAGTACGTTCTTATTTGAACCACACGAGAAAGGAATCAAAATGAAAGTATTAGGCATAGATTTAGGGACACGGCGGATTGGCATCGCTGTTAGTGATGCAATGGGGTGGACTGCTCAAGGGGTAGAGACCATTCATCTTAAAGATGAAGATGTTGAGACGTCGTTTCCTCGCATCAAAGAGCTTATCAAGGAGTATGAAATAACAAAAATTGTTGTCGGGCTCCCTAAAAACATGAATGGAACCATCGGTCCAAGAGGGGAACAATGCCAGGAATATGCCCAGTCTCTGGAAAAAGAGATTTCACTGCCAGTGGTAATGTATGATGAAAGACTGACCACACAGGCTGTGGAAAGAACCCTTATTTCCGCCGATGTAAGCCGTAAGAAAAGAAAACAAGTAGTTGATAAAATGGCAGCAGTTATGATTTTACAGGGATATTTGGATCAACATGGGTAAACTAAAATGAATCAGGGTACACAAACAGTAGGAGGTGTATGATATGGCAGAAGAAAACAAAACAATCGCAGTAACTGATGATGAAGGTAATGAGCATCTTTTAGATATCCTGTTTACTTTTGACCTGGAGCAGACAGGCCATTCATATATGGTTTTAACTTCAGCTGGTGAGCAGCAGGATGAAGAAGAAGAAGAAGAGGAAGAAGAAATTGAAGTTTACGCTTTTCGTTACGAGGAAAAGGATGGAGAAGATGCTGAGCAGGCCCTTTATCCAATTGAATCAGATGAAGAGTGGGATATGGTTGAAGAGATGATTGAAACTTTAAGCGCGGAAGATCAGATTTAAGTGAATTTCAGCCTTTCTGCATAAAGCAGAAAGGCTTTTTTATTCATACATAACAAAGGCTCCGACTTTAGCGAAATTTGACTAATATTATATAATAGTACGGGGAGGGGAAGAGAGTGCGGGATATTGACAAAGAAGAAGTAGAAAAATCAATGACGAAAAGAGCGAAACAAGCCAGAATTATACGGAAAATTGTAATGATTTCCCTGCTTGTTATTGTAATTGCTATAGCAGGAATACTCGCAGGGGGGTACATGTATGTACAATCTGCTATTGGCCCCCAGGAGGAAGAAGCGGAAGGACAAATTGTCGAAATACCTATCGGTTCTTCGACAGCACAGATTGGAGAAATATTAGAAGAAGAAAATATCATTCAAAATGGAACCTTTTTCCGCTACTATGTCCGCTATCAAAACGAAGGAGGCTTTCAGGCTGGTGAATATGAGCTTTCAAGAGCTATGGATCTTGACGAGATTATTGAAGAGCTTAAAGAAGGCCGTATAGATGAAGAACCAGAAATCATTTTTACTATACCAGAGGGATATTGGCTTGAGTCCATTGTAGAGACGGTTGCTGAGTATACTCCCCATGAGGTAGAGGACATTATGGATGTGATACAGGATCAAGAGTACGTAGAAGGATTGATTGACCGTTATGATATTTTAACTGATGATATTTTGGATGAGGAAATTCGTTATGCCTTTGAGGGATACTTCTTTCCATCAAGGTATGATTTCTATGAAGAAGACCCTTCAATCGAAGAAGTTGTTGAATTAATGTTGGATAGAACTGAGGATGTCCTTGGTGATTATGAAGAGCAAATGGCAGATACTAATTTGACCATTCATGAATTGCTCACTCTTTCTTCCATAGTGGAAAGAGAAGCACAGCAGGATGAAGACCGGCCATTAATTGCTGGCGTCTTGTTTAATAGATTAGATGAAGACATGCGATTGCAGGTAGACCCTACGGTATCTTATGCCCTTGGAGAGCACCAATATATGACAACCTTTGACCACACCGCCGAGGATTCACCATATAATACGTACATGTACGGAGGACTGCCTCCAAGCCCGATTGCAAGTCCTGGCCGGGACTCTATAGAAGCTGTGCTAAATCCTGAAGATAGCAGCTATTTATATTTCTATGCCCGGTATAATGGAGAAGTTATTTATAATGAGACCTATGAAGAGCATAATCGGGTGCATCAGGAGTATCGTCATGAATGGGTAGAAGGCGGAGGAGATCAGGAAGAAGAAGCAGAGTAATTTCTGCAGGCTGTCCAGACAGGGCAGCCTTTTTTATGCTGTCACCCTTTCATCTCTTCTCTGCAAGGAAAATGGTGCGGCGCTTAGAAATTAAAGATATTCTATGGTAAAATGACGCAAGATAAGAAAGTGTAAAGGAGACAGTAATGAACGGTGAAACCATAGAAGCATATTTACTCTCATTGTACCCTGAGCAGAAAGATCTCTTAAAGGAGATGGAAATGACAGCGAGACAGGAGAATGTCCCTATAATTGACACCATCTCCCTTGAAGCAGTACTGCAGATTTTGAGAGTGCATAATGCAAGTAAAGTTTTGGAGATTGGAACGGCTATTGGATATTCTGCTTTGCGTATGGCAAAAGGGGTCAAGGGATTAACTGTAACAACCATCGAGCGTGATGAGAAAAGATATAACCAGGCAGTTGAATTTATCGCTCGCAGCGGAGCAGAGGATAGGATTACCCTTGTGTATGGTGATGCATTAGAAGAACGTAAAAAGCTTGAAGAAATGGCTCCATATGATGTATTATTTATTGATGCTGCCAAAGGCCAGTATAAGAACTTTTTTACTATGTATACCCCGCTTCTAAATAATCACGGGATAATTATTACAGACAATGTTCTTTTTAAAGGGTACGTGACTGATCCTGAGCAGAGCCCGAAAAGAATGAAGACGATGGTACGTAAAGTAAAAGAATACAACGAATGGTTATTAAATCATCCTGAATATACTACAGCAATTCTTCCCGTTGGTGATGGAATTGCAGTAACCACAAGAAAGGAAAGCTGGTGATGATAATGGATAAAGGACCTGAATTACTTGTGACTCCATTGTCAGTTGAGGATATTGCCCCCCTTGCTGAGGCTGGTGCGGACGCAGTCCTGATTGGCGAGGAGGCATATGGTCTGCGTTTAGCAGGAGAATTTGACAGAGGTGAATTAAAGAAGGCAGTGGAAGCAGCTCATACAGCAGGAATCAAAGCTTATGTAGCTATGAATGCCATTTTTCATAATGACCAGGTTAACGACCTGTTTGATTATTTACGTTATGTGAAAGAGATCAAAGGAGATGCTGTCGTATTTGGAGACCCGGCAGTCCTGATGGCAGCCAGAGAAGCGGCTCCAGATCTTCCTCTTCATTGGAACACTGAAACGACAGCAACCAACTGGTTTACAGCCAACTACTGGGGAGAAAAAGGAGCAAAGCGTGCAGTCCTTGCTAGAGAGATTAATTTGGATGCCGTCGTCGAAACAAAAGAAAATGCAAACGTGGAAATAGAAGTCCAGGTCCATGGAATGACTGCCATGTTCCAGTCAAAACGACGGTTAGTCGGCAATTATATGGAATACCAGGGGAAAAGCTTAAAAGTAGAGCGCAGGAGCAAGGACCGGGGTATGTTCTTGTATGACCCTGAACGAGATGCGAAATATCCTATTTTTGAAGACAGTAATGGGACCCATATCATGAGTCCAAACGATATGTGTATCATTGATGAGCTCGATGAAATGCTTGATGCTGGAGTTGACAGTTTTAAAATAGATGGAATTCTTAAAGATGCTGAGTACATTAGAAACGTTACAGCCTTGTACAGAGAAGCCATTGATCTCTATAGAAATTCTCCGGATGAATATAATGAGAAACGAGAAGATTTTCTTAAAGCGGCAGAGGCGTTGCAGCCTGAGCACCGCAGTTTAGATACCGGCTTCTTCTTTAAAGAAACGGTATATTAAAGGAGGAAAAATGATGGAAGCTATTGCAGAACGCAAAGCAGGAAAACGGGTTATTACAAAAAAGCCTGAACTTTTGCTTCCGGCCGGAAATCTCGAAAAATTAAAGATAGCGGTTCATTACGGAGCAGATGCTGTATATATTGGCGGACAGGAATTCGGCCTGCGCTCAAACGCGGATAACTTTTCGAAAGAAGAGATGCGCGAGGGTGTACAATTTGCTAAAAAGTACGGGGCTAAGGTTTATGTGACCACAAATATTTACGCTCACAATGAAAATATGGATGGGCTGGAGGAATATTTGAAAGACCTGGAAGAGGTTGAGGTTACGGGCATTATTGTAGCTGATCCCTTAATTATTGAGACATGCCGCCGGGCAGCTCCAAAACTTGAGGTTCATTTGTCAACCCAGCAGTCATTAGCTAACTGGCTTGCTGTGAAGTTTTGGAAAGAGCAAGGGCTTGAACGAGTGGTTCTGGCAAGAGAAGTAGGCATGGAAGAAATGCTTGAAATAAAGAAACATGTAGACATTGAAGTGGAAGCCTTCGTTCATGGAGCCATGTGTATTTCTTATTCAGGACGGTGTGTATTGAGCAATCATATGACGGCTCGTGATTCCAACCGTGGAGGATGCTGTCAGTCCTGTCGTTGGAATTACGATTTGTATGAAGAAGGAGCAGATGGGGAAGGACGAATTGAGAATCCTTTGTTTGCAGAAGATGACGCAAACTTTACAATGAGCCCGAAAGATTTAAATCTCATCCAATCCATCCCGAAAGTGATTGAAGCGGGAATTGACAGTTTGAAAGTGGAAGGACGAATGAAATCTATACATTACGTGGCTACTGTGGCTTCCGTGTATCGAAAAGTAATCGATGCATACTGTGCTGATCCCGATAACTTTAGGATTAACAAAGAGTGGCTGAGGGAGCTTGATAAGTGTGCAAATAGAGATACAGCTCCTGCTTTCTTTGAAAATACCCCATCTTACAAAGAACAATTGTGGGGAGGAAATTCTAAGAAAACTACCTTTGATTTTGCTGGTTTAGTTCTTTCATATAATGAAGAGGATCAAATGGTGACTCTCCAGCAGCGAAACTATTTTAAGCCGGGAGATATTGTTGAATTCTTCGGACCGGATATTGAGCCATTTTCCCAAGTGGTTACAGAACTTTATGATGAAGATGGAGAAAGCATTGATGCAGCCCGCCATCCTCTTCAAACGGTCTCTTTTAAAGTGGATAAGCCTGTGAATCCCTACAATATGATGAGGAAGGATAAAAGTCAGGCATAGTCCAAAAAAGAAAAAATTGGTTAATCAGAGAATTAATTAAAAAAATAATTGTAATTATGCTTGTTTCTGCGTATGATATATGGCAGAAATAATATTTTAAAGGGTTTTCAGAGAAGCGAGGGTAACCTTGCTTTTCTTCTTATCTTATTGTATAGGCGGAGATTTCAAGTGGATTGTGTTTTCCTTGTGGAAGGGCAAGGCGCTGATAATTAATCCCAAATATGTTATTTCTTATAACTACCTAGATAAGATGTAAAGCGCTAAAGAGGAGTGAAAGATATGGTTGAAGATCAAAAGCATTATATGACGGAAGAGGGAAGAAAAAAGCTGGAAGAGGAATTAGAGTTTCTTAAAACAGAGCGCCGCCAAGAAGTGGTTGAACGGATTAAAGTAGCTAGAAGCTTTGGCGACCTTTCCGAGAACTCAGAGTATGATTCAGCAAAAGATGAGCAAGCCTTCGTGGAAGGAAGAATTGCACAAATTGAAAAGATGCTGAAAAATGCTGAAATAATTGAAGAAGATGCTTCCAACAATTCAGAAGTGGCGCTTGGGAAGTCAGTTAAATTCAAAGAACTCCCTGACGGAGATGAGGAAGTATATACAATTGTCGGAAGTGCTGAGTCTGATCCTTTAGAAGGTAAAATTTCCAATTCCTCTCCAATGGCACAAAGCCTGTTAGGACGCAAAGTCGGTGACAAAGTCATGGTTAACACACCTGGCGGTGAACTAGAGGTTGAAATTATTGAAGTAAGTTAATGAATGAAAGAGAGCGGCTCAAAAAGTCTGACTTTTGAGTCGCTCTCTTTTTCTTTATCAAAATGTGTCAAAGAATGAAAAAAAGGTCGAAAACCACTCGATTCTTCTAACAAAATCTTTTATGATATATACAGGGTATTAAGAGTCAGGCAAATTCACGGCTTATCAAGATATCAAATAGAAATAGTGCAGGTGATAAGTGAAATGAATAATAATAATAGAGGATTTGGCGAGGACACACGTTTTGAATTGCGGAAAAGAAGGAAAATGAACAGAATTCTTAACACGGCTATCGGAATTGTGGCAGCTCTAGTCCTTTTCTTTGGGGGTACTCTATTCTTTGGGGGAAATGAACAGGTGGCTGAGCAGGATTCTCCAGACCCTGCAGATGACGTAGCAACCGAAGAGGAAGCAGATGAGAACTTGAACGAGGATACAATGGAAGAGAATGAAGTTGAAGAGCATGCTGTTCCAGAAGAAGCAGACACAGTAGCATACGAAGAAGAGGAAAATGATGAGGCTATAGAAGAAAACGAGGAAGCGAGAGAAGAAGAGGAAGAAGAAGCGGATTCTGACGGAGATGACGCAGCTGATGAAAGAGAAGAAGAGGAAGCACGGGAAGATTCTGATGAAGAAGGAAGTGAAAACGATGGACCTCAGATTCCAGAAAATGAAGGTGACTGGGAGCCCATCGGAACAGAGCAGTCTGGATCATTTACCCATAATTTCAGCAGTGGAAGTCAAAATTGGAATGAAATGGAAATGGCTATGGAATATGCAACAGGAATCAGTCGTGACGACATGACAATTTGGCGACTAGAAAACGGCGGAAATGCTACTACGGCTGTGGGTACTGTCGGACTCTATGAGGAAAGGCATCAGCCTTACCGTGTAACGATCGAATTCATTGAAGGGGAAGGGTGGAAGCCGGTAAACGTAGAAGTACTAGACGGCAACCCTTACACCAATTAATTAAATAAACCCTGTAAAGGGGAAAAACAGGCTGTTGAGCGCAATCTCTCAACAGCCTGTTTTTAATATGCGGCTCTGTTTATAAATAATCGGAAATAGCAGAGGCAAAGATCCAGCAAAGTGGTTGTCTCAAGGAAGCTGAGGCCATCTCCCAGGCCTAGAAGACACCCCGTGAATGGAAATGAAGCGAGGCATGAATGGATGTCGCACTTGTACTTTCCTGTGTTAGGAAGCGTTTTACAACAACAGATGTAACAAAGCCTATAATTTAGATGTCCATGCAGGCCTTTATTCACCACAAAGGACCATCTCACTTGAGCCCTGAGGTAAAACTTAGGGAACAGAATAAGAAGCCTGCTTAAAAAAAAATGAGAGAAAGATTCTCTTTTCAATTACCTTTTTATTTGCTTGTTTTAGCCTTAAAATGAACGACTGCTGTATAATATGGCTGAGATGTTTTCGGATGAATAGAGACATGGTGTCCAACATGATGAACCTCCAGCATGATGGCGTCATTGGTCTCAATTTGTGAAGAGATTTTTTCCTCCAGTTTTTTTAAGCTTTCGGCTTCAAAAAATTCTACCTTGTCGTGTATAGGTTGTAGGTTCAGGTTCAACAGTTACTCCTCCTTTACTTGCTCTTTTCGCAGCTGCTTTTGTATTATAAAATAGTATTCATAACTTGTGAAGAAAATATAATAATTTCGATTGTGAGGTTACATAATGAGAATTGCTGTTATAGGTGCTATGGAAGAAGAGGTAGAACTATTACGTAGTAAGATGGATGACGTAGAAGAGACATCAGTGGGAGGAGCGCTCTTCTATCATGGAAGACTCGAGGGCCAGGATGTGGTACTTCTTAAGTCCGGTATCGGAAAAGTAAATGCTGCTATAGGAACTACTCTTCTCCTGCAGCTTTACAAACCGGAGGCTGTCATTAATACAGGGTCAGCCGGAGGGCTCGATCCCGCTCTGCAGACTGGAGACCTTGTTATTTCAAGTGAAGTTCGCTATAACGATGTTGATGCGACAGTTTTTGGCTATGAGTTTGGCCAGGTTCCTAGAATGCCTGCCGAGTTTTCTCCAGACACCCGCCTGGTTCAAGCGGCTCAGCGATGTGCCCAGGGAATCGGCATTCCATCGGTTACTGGTTTAATTGTCTCAGGTGATTCATTTATGAGTGAAGAAGAAAGAGTAGCTTTGTTAAAAGAAACATTCAAGGAACCCCAATGCGCTGAAATGGAGGCAGGAGCAATAGCCCATGTATGCCACCAATTTGAGGTTCCATTTGTGATTATCCGCTCTTTAAGTGATGTCGCAGGCAAGGATGCAAAGATGTCATATGATCAATTTCTTGAGAAAGCATCCGTGCATTCAGCTAATCTAGTAATGAAAATCGTAAAAGAAATACAATAAAAAGGTTTAGTACAAAAAGATTAAGGGAATTATTTACGAATTTGGCAAAAATTATTCACTCACTGACTACTTGTCCATGTTAAAATATGTAGGAATGCATATTAAAGAAGAGGGTGCATGGATAATGGACAACAGAAAGATAGACAGAAAATCAGCCGAAAACTCTCAAGAGCAGATAGAGGCAAAAGCCGGGGATTACAAGAGGTTTAGTTTCATATTGCTGTCTCTTGCTGCTTTTATTACAATAGGTTTTTTTCTTCCAGATACTAACACGGGATTCACTGAGTATCCGCAAATTACGATCCTAACAGTATTTACGTTATGTGGCGCTGCAATGGTTCTTCATAGAATAAGCATGAAATGCTGGGAAGAAAAAGATTCGAATTTATAAACAAACAAGCAAGGTCCCTGAATAAGGATCTTGCTTGTTTTTTGTTAAGAAGAAGGAAAGTGCCTACGGTTACTGCGGTTAATAGGCTGCAACTCCTTAAAAGGAACAGAGGTAAAGGTGATTGAAAAATATCAATCCACTAAAAGAGATGCCTCCTCAAGAAAATGCATCAGAATTCTTGCTGTCAGTCCCCAGATGACGTAGCTTTCATATATATAAAAATACTCTGGGATACTGCCGACACGCCAAGAATAATTTTCACCGCCTGGTATTAAGTGATAAGGAAAACTATCCCCAGGCTTAACTTGGAGAAATACTTCATGTTTTTCTGGTTCGTTTTTTTGAAAAAAATGAAGTGGGACAGTAAACAGTTCTGCTACTTCTGCTTCATTGGCTGAAAGATTAGCACTTTCTCCAATTAAGCCAACATATGGATAGATGATTCGGTTAAACGGCGGTACAAAACGATCGAGCGGGGCGATGATCTCTACATCCTTTTCCTCTAGCCCGACTTCTTCACAAAGCTCTCTAACCGCAGCGTATTGTTCCGATGGGTCTTCGGGGTCTACTCTTCCTCCGGGAAAACATATTTCTCCTGGCTGGCTATTTAAATAGGGAGATCTTACTTCAAAAAGAATGTGGAGTTCTCCATCTTTTTGAATAAGAGGAATAACTACACTGAATTTTGAGGATGTTTTTTCCCCAATTACACCTTGCTTTCTTCCTAAAAGATTCTTTTTTATAGTTTCCATGTTTTTATTCAAATGAGGCTCCTCCCCCTTATCATATTCTTTCTATTAAAAATTTATCTTGCAATACAAGCAGATATTATTTACCAGGATGTTTGAAAAACGACGTAAGTGGTATGAGTGTAAAAAGTGATCCTATAAAAATAGTGAGGTGATTTCAGTGGCAGAACAAAATAAAAAAGCTGCTTCTGAGAGTGATGCTAAGGTTTTTCGAGAAGATAAGGACAAGCAGATGGAACGTGACCAGTCAACAATGCCTGTAGATGAACTTCCTCTTGAAGAACAAAAAATTGAAGAGGAAGACCATCGCAAAAAGGATAAAACAAAAGACACATCTGCAACGGAAAAAAAGTATAGACCGTATTAAGGATAGAATGAGAAAAAGAGGGGAACCCCCCCTCTTTTTCTCATTTTTAGATATATTGTTTAAACCACTTGCAAATGTGATTTAAGCGCTCCAGCCGCAATGTTGGAGGACCGCTGCGGCTTAACTCATGATTTGCTTCTGGAAAGCGGACGAATTTCACTTCTTTTTCTAAATGCTTCAAAGCGATAAATAGCTGTTCACCTTGTTCAATTGGACAACGGTAATCCTGCTCTCCATGCAAAATTAAAAGAGGTGTGTTGACGTTTTTTACATAACGGAGAGGAGAATGGTGCCACAGCTTTTCAGGATCATCAAACAAATGATATCCAATTTCCCATTCTGTGAAGAAATAACCAATATCACTTACTCCATAGAAGCTAAGCCAATTTGAAATAGAGCGCTGGGTAACGGCAGCTTTAAAACGATCAGTGTGGCTGACGATCCAATTCGTCATAAACCCTCCATAACTTCCGCCAGTGACACCTAGTCGTTCTTGATCAATACAGTCGAAATTTTCTAGCACGTGATCCACGGCACTCATTAGATCAGTATAATCTCTGCCTCCATAGTCTCCCCGGCAGGCATTTACAAACGTTTGCCCATATCCGTGACTTCCTCGTGGGTTTGTATAAAGTACAACGTATCCCTGAGCAGCCAACAACTGGAGCTCATGGAAAAACGTATTTCCGTACATGGCATGAGGACCACCATGTATTTCTAACACAAGAGGGTACTTTTTGCCATCCTCAAAATCAGCAGGCTTCATGATCCAGCCATGGATTTCCCAGCCGTCCTCAGCTTTTGTGGTAACGGGTTCTGGTATGGAAAGATGGACCTCTCTTAAAAATTTCTCGTTGACGTCAGTAAGGCGGATTTTTCCTCTTTCGTTTCTCCGGATCTTAAAGAAGTCTCCTGGGTTGGAAGGGTCACTGATGCCAGCGATAAATCTGTCTGTGTTTCTGTGATAAGTAAATCCAAAAACATGATTTTCTTCTTCATGAATAGTTGTTATTTCGCCTTCCATGTCCATTTGATACAATCCTGTATTGCCGTGGTCACTGGCAGTAAAGTAAATATATTCTTGTTCAAGAGACCAAACCGGCCCTGGATTGGGGCTGTTGGAACGAATGTCGCCAATCATCGCATCGCCAATTTGAACGTCCCATTTCAGCGTCATGCAAGTTTTTTCTTTTGTATCTACGTCAATAATCCAGACTTGGTTTAGTGTAGCTCCTTTGAATTCATATTGATGACCAAAACAAGCAATTTTTTGGCCATCAGGAGACCAGTTTGGGAGAGAAAATGCACCAGTTGTATCAGTTAGCTTTGTTACTTCTCTGCTTTCAATATCTATCGTAAACAGATCTTGATGTAAGGTCCTGTCCTCATCTGTTTCCCTGTTTGCCGTAAACACTACGTGCTTGCTGTCAGGTGACCAGCTGCCAGGAGTATGGTCAAACTGTCCTGAGGTCAACTGAATAACTTTCTGGGCCTTCAGATCATACAAGGCAAGGTGATTTCGCTTTTCGTCATGGAATCCACGCATGTCGGATTTATACTTTAATCTTTCGACAACAAGCGGTTTAGGCTTTTGCTTTTTGCTGCCGTCTTCTTTTGTTTCTTCTTCAGGAACGCCGTCTGGATCCATGAGAGTGGAAAAGAGAATATAACGGCCATTAGGTGACCAGACAGGGGAATGAGCTCCATTTTTTAAAGTGGTGAGCTGTCTGGCTTCTCCGCCGCTTGTTGACATGATCCATAGCTGGGAAGTGCCGCTTCGATTAGACGAGAACACCATTTCTGAGCCATCCGGAGACCATCTTGGTGACTGATCCTTCACTTTGCCGAATGTCCATTGAACAGGAATGTCATCTCCTAAGGTATGAATGTACAAATGAGAGCGGTATTCCTCATTTTCATCAATGTGAGTTTGGACATAAGCATACCTTTCACCGTCTGGAGAAATCTGCGGGTCTCCAACTACTGAAATTCTTTTTAAATCGTCAGCTGTAATAGGTCTTTTATTTAGTCCCATATATTTTCCCCCTTTTCTATTGGCTCCGCTGAGATAAGCAAAAACCGTATGTATTACCTGGAATATGTTCTTCTGGGCATGACTGCAAAACGAGGACATTAGTGTACTGTTTAGCAATCTATCATTACATGTTAATTTGGCCTTTGTGCTATCAAGTATAGTAAATGTTTTAAAAAAACTCAAACAGTAAGAATAGTTTAAATTACCATCCAAATAATACCTTCCAATAAAGCATGTATGTGTACACGAAGAAAAAGCAATTCAGTATTTGTACTATAGCTTTCCAAACTCAAGTGATCCTATACAAGATACAAACCCTGAAGCTTTCTAAGGAGATTTTAATTTTCCTGTAAGAAGATCTTCCATAAACAATGTACAATTCAGCTTCTTCAATTACACTACTAATACAGGGTGATTCAAGGCCATTCAACTTATCGTTTTCATTCTACGTACGTGATGCTCTCCTGCTCATATAGTAGACCCGTTCCCACCCAAGCGGGTATATGAATAGAGTTGAATGTGGCCATTGGGTTCATGAACACTCTCCGAACACTACTCTCTCCCCTTGATGCTGCTTGCCAACTGTATGGCAAGCAGTTTTTTTTCGAATTTAGGTTTACTGTTTTCTTAGGTCAGGTGTAATTGTTTGATCAGTAATGAAGATAGCAGGAAGTGGCTGGGAAGATAATAAAATAATAGGCTCGTGATAATTTGATAAAAAAGACAGTGCCATCTTTGCACTGTCGTCAGGATCGAGGAGGAAATTCAAATTCAATTTCGCCCGCCTTACGGCTGTATTTTACTTGAAGGTTATGATCTTTAAAAAACCACATATCTTTTTCTTCAACATAAAACAGGTAATGATTTTTCTCTAGAGATGCTGCAGGCTCAAAGGGAGCTTCTTTTCCCACCCCAAGAGAAAATCCTGTGTGTATATGAGCATGTCCTCCGTACCTGACAAAAAACCTGATCGAATCTCCTTGTTTAAGCTCCATTTCTTCTTCAAACCATTTGAGTGCCGGCTGGCTGATTGTTATCTCCATTTTGTTCACTCCTGAATGTTGTCATAAAGTCTATTCCATCATTATAGCGAAACTTGATCTTAAACATCAAAGAAAAGCAATGGTGGATTAGTTTTATATCAAAAACTTTTAAAAAATACACAATTTCATACTATCTCATTTCCTTTTTTGGTAATATTAAGGGAGTTTAGGATTAGGTAGTTGAATAATGTATTGATAAGGTGATCATTTGTCTAGTTTATCGTTGTTGTATTACACCATAAAGAAAGAATTTGAAGAGCGATTAGGAAGACCGCTGACAGAAGAGGAAAAAAAGGTAATTAAAGAAATGAGCGAATCGCAACTGGCAGGGGAGGCGGAAGAGCCTGACAAAGAGTAGCTGTTGTATTTTCTGAAGGAAAAGGACTGGGACAGACAAAGCCACGCTTATGTTTGCATACATTGTATTAAATGCATGCAAGAGGAGGTGCGGCGTTTGTCCGGTGTACTTGCAGCTCTCGCTTATGCAATGAAAGAGATTCTTCTTTTTGTTTCTTATGTAAAAAATAATGCTTTCCCTCAGCCTCTTTCAAAAAAAGAAGAAAAAGAATACCTTCAAAGGATGCAGGAAGGCGACCAGCATGCTCGGAATATCCTAATTGAACATAACTTGCGCCTAGTTGCTCATATTGTAAAGAAATTTGAAAATACCAGGGAAGATACAGAAGATCTAATTTCCATAGGTACTATCGGCCTGATAAAAGGCATAGAAAGCTATTCCCCTGATAAAGGGACAAAATTAGCAACCTATGCAGCCAGGTGTGTAGAAAACGAAATCCTCATGCATTTACGTGCATTAAAAAAGGTAAAAAAAGATGTATCTCTTCACGATCCGATTGGAAGCGACAAAGAAGGAAATGAGATTTCTCTCATCGACGTTTTACAGGAAGAGGGGCCCGATATCGCAGATGCTATCCAATTAAAAATGGAAAAAAAACAAGTCCTTGCATATTTGGATACCCTTGATAAAAGAGAAAGAGAAGTGGTTATAGGACGATTTGGTTTGGATATGCAAAAAGAAAGAACACAAAGAGAGATTGCCAAGGAGCTTGGCATTTCAAGAAGCTATGTTTCTCGTATTGAAAAACGGGCGCTGTTTAAGTTGTTTCAGGAGTTTTACAGACACCAGAAAAATTCAGGTAAATCTTAATCATTAGTTGTAAAGGAGGAAGAGTGCAAAGGCTCTCCTCTTTTTATTTTGTCGAGAGGCTGCAGGGGAATGATGAAAAAGACCCTCCAAAGGAAAATCCTGAGAGGGTCTTTTCAAGTTCAATTATTATCTTAGTTTACGCTGTCTTTAAGCTGCTTTCCTGGGCGGAATGCAGGGTTTTTCGTAGCCGGGATTTCAATTTCTTCTCCAGTTTGCGGGTTGCGGCCTTTACGGGAAGCGCGCTCACGTACTTCAAAGCTTCCGAAGCCAACAAGCTGAACTTTGTCGCCTTGTTTCAAAGTATCAGTAATGCTGTCGAATACTGCATCTACTGCTTTAGAAGCATCCTTTTTAGAAAGGTCTGCTTGTTCAGCTACCGCATTAATCAAATCTGTTTTGTTCATGAAAAAACTCCCTTTCATTCCTAATTATATAGAGCTTGTACATTACAAATTTACTCTTAAAAACCCTGTCATGTCAAGTGTTTGCAGGGAAAAACGAGAAAATTGATGGTATTTGGAATCTATTATAACCAAATATTGGAGGTTTTAGTAACAGAATTATGTCGAATTTTTATTTTTATAAAAAAATGCAGTGAAAGTAAGGGTTCCGCCGAACCAGTGTGGTGAAAGCAGAAAGCTCTAGCATCTAAAATGGGCTATTCCATTCGTTATTTTGTTTTCTGTAATGTAGCCTGTTTTTTTTCTGAACGTTACGGTCTGAAATAACAAGAGGGCATAGGCAAAATATGAAACAAGAAGGATGCTCGAAGGATACATACATCTATGTTTTAACTGGGAAAAGTAAAAGAGGGGACTGCTAACCAAGGAGTGTAAATCATTCTACTGATGAGTAGAGGAAAGAAAAAAACTGGGATAGGCTTGAGCCAATCCCAGCTGGTTTTCAGGAAGTCTGCTGTTTTCTTTTTTTCTTTACTTCTTCAGGATAGCTGTCTTCAAGTTCATCCATTGAGCTCTTTTCCCATAAGGAAACCCCAATACGATGTGCAGAGCGGGAAATCATTTGGGCCGCTAACGGAGCAGTCAGGAAGACGAACAAAATAACTAATAGGAATTTGGCTACAAATAGGCCTTCAACAAGCAGAAAGTATAAAAAGGTGCCTGTCATAAGAGAGATAACCCCTAGTGTAGCGCTTTTCGTTGCCGCGTGGAGCCGTCCATAAACATCAGGCATCCGTATAATCCCTATGGCCGCAAGGAGGCTGAAAAAAGCTCCAATGAGGACGAATATACTAATCAGTACCTCTGTCAATGACGACACCTCCTTCCA
This sequence comes from Thalassorhabdus alkalitolerans, assembly GCF_042656525.1. NCBI lineage: Bacteria > Bacillati > Bacillota > Bacilli > Caryophanales > Bacillaceae > Thalassorhabdus > Thalassorhabdus alkalitolerans. The sequence goes on along the minus strand of NZ_JBHSOZ010000005.1, from coordinate 176,776 downwards.
GGAACTTAGCCAGGGCTACTGACCCAATGAAGGCAAGGATCCCAATGACCAGCACCACCTCAGCATATGCAGACGTACCCTGCATCATCATTAAGACCCCAATAAAGCCGATTAACATTAGACCAAATGTGTCTAATGCAACGACACGGTCTGACATTGTCGGACCCATTACCGCACGCAGGAAACATACCCCTAGGGAAATAGCCATAATCACAAGTGAAACGAGCAAGATGATATCTAACATTAGTGGGTTACCTCCTTAATTGCTCTTTCGAAGGTATCGTGAATTTGTTTGATCGCTTCTTCTCTGTCAGGTACATGAACACTATGAATGTAAAGGATCTTACTATCTTCTGAAAAATCCATTGATAATGTACCAGGTGTTAAAGAAATGAGAGAAGCGAGCAGTGTAACTTCCCACTCTGACTCAAGTTCAGTAGGAACAGCAACAATACCTGGTTCGATATTCATCTTCGGGCTAAGCACAATTTTGATCATATCAATGTTGGCTAAAATTAATTCTTTACTAAACAACAATATAAGCTTAAAGGCTGCGTAAACCCGCCGGATATAGAAGTCAAAGGGGACTACACCGCGCAGCAGCAAGAGAATGAAAATCCCGACAATATAGCCAAGGAAAAAATCGATAAGAGTAAAGCTGTTTTGCAGCAGAACCCATATGATGGCAAGAATGACGTTTAATAAAACTTGAAATGCCATACCTTCTACTCCTCCCCTAGAACTGAATTAATATAAACCGATGGGTCCAATAGTTCCTCAGCAATTTCTAGTGAATAGCTAAAGATAGGCTCAGCGGCAAATCCTAAAATGATAGTTAGAGCGACTAATGGAGCGATAGGGAGCAAGACATCCGTAATTTTGATTTTAGCTTGTTCCTCTGAATGTTTTTGTTCTCCCCAGAACGCATAAATAAAGATTTTCATCATTGAAAATAGTGTCAGGAGCCCAACAATTAAGGCAACAGCCACTATAATATAACGCTGTTCTTCAAAACCGGCGACCATCAAAGCAAATTTACTGAAAAACCCGCTTAAAGGTGGAATACCGGCTAGTGAGATAGCTGAGATAAAAAACAGCCATGCAAGCCACGGGTGAGTTCCGAGGAGCCCTCCCATTTTCTTTAAATTGGTTGTCCCAGTTATTTTCTCGGCAGCACCTGCAAATAAGAACAGAGCAGCTTTAACGATAATATGGTGGGCAATATAATAGATTGCCCCTGCAATCGCTAATGGTGTGTAAATTCCTAACCCCATAACCATGTATCCAACCTGACTGATAATGTGATAGGAAAGAATCCGTTTAAAGTCAAATTGGGATACGGCTCCAAGGACTCCAAAGAACATGGTCAACCCTGCTAATGCAAGAATAATGTTGTGTGTAAAGGTTGGATCATGAGTGAAAATTAAGGTGAACACTCTAATTATCGCATAAATACCAACCTTTGTAAGTAAACCGCCAAATAAGGCTGCAATAGCTGCAGGAGGCCCGTAGTATGAGCGTGGGAGCCAGAAATAAAGGGGAAATAGAGCACCCTTCATAGCAAACACAACCAAAAAGAGAATAGCAATGGTATTAATAATCCCTTGCTGTTCAACTTCACCTACTCTTTCAGCAAGGTGAGCAAAGTTCAGAGTTCCTGTTACCGCATAGATATATGCCACTCCGACTACAAAGAAGATGGAAGCAAAGATATTTATAGCGACGTACTTAAAGGATTCCCTGAGCTGGTAGTTTGTTCCCCCTATAACAATCAGAATGAAGGAAGAAATGAGCATAACCTCAAAGAATACAAACAAGTTAAACAGGTCACCCGTTAAGAAGGAGCCGTTTACCCCTGTTAAAAGGAAGAAGTAAAACGGGTAAAAATAATATTTTTCTCGTTCAGTAGCTATGGTTCTAAAGGCAAAGAACAGACACGTAATACCAACGATACTTGATAAAATCAGCATCATAGTAGCAAACATATCAGCTACAAGAACGATACCAAACGGAGGCTGCCAGTTACCCATCTCCATCGTCATGATGCCATCTTGATAAACGACAATCGCAAGAGCAATGGTAATGGCCAGAAGGGCAATGGCAGTTAATCCGCTGATGACTCGTTGAACCTTATGCTTTTTGACAAAGAATATGAGAATGGTCCCCATTAGAAAAGGGAGCAGAACTGGTAATAAGACTAAACTATTCATCGGCAGTACCCCTCAATTTATCAAGATCATCCGTTTTGTGAGCTTTGTATGTCCTGTATGCCAAAACCAGTAAGAAAGCCGTAACACCAAAGCTGATTACAATGGCAGTCAGAATTAAAGCTTGAGGAAGCGGGTCAGAATAGTAGGTAGCTTCTTCTCCTAATAATGGCGGAGCCCCTTCTTTTAAACCAGACATTGTAAGAAGCAGAAGGTGGGCTCCATGGGACATCAGGACAATACCGAGTACAACACGTAATATACTCTTCGTTAAAATCATGTAAGTGCCAACCATGAAGAGGACACCCACAGTGATGGACATTAAAATTTCCATTAAGTATCCTCTCCAATCGTTAAAATAATGACAAGTGCAATACCGACAACGACCATATAGATACCTAAATCAAATGGAAGGGCGGTAGTTAATTCTGTCTCCCCCAGTATTGGAAGGTCAAAATAATCAAAGTACTGGGTGAGAAAAGGATCTCCTATAAACATACCGACAATACCGGTTACGATGGCAATCAGCAGGCCGGCTGCAATAATATGAACATAGTTAAACGGAATAGCTTTCCGGATACTTTTAATATCATAGCTTACGTATAAAAGCAGGAGGGCAGAGGCAGTCATTAAGCCTCCAATAAAACCGCCTCCTGGATTATTGTGTCCTGCAAAAAAGAGAAACACAGAGAAGGTAAGAATGATAAAGGCAGCAATTTTCGTAACAGTATGAAGCATTACGTTATTTGTCTTCACACATCTTCCCTCCCCGTCATTTTAAGTTTAATCATTGTGATAACACCTAGTGCAGCAACGGCGAGAACGAGTACTTCCAGTAACGTATCGAGACCACGGAAGTCAACAAGTATAACGTTAACCATATTCAGACCGCCTGCGAGCTCATAGGAGTTATCAATGAAGAATTGGGAGATCGCTTCAAAACCATTTTGATGGCGCATCGCATGGGCACTGAAGGCAATAAGTGTGACGACAGTACCAACTGTTACGGCGATGATCGCATTAGTAACCTTGAACGCCGGCTTGAACGATTCTTTTCTAAGTTCAGGCAGGTGATAAAAGACGAGAAGGAACAGAACAACCATCACAGTTTCCACAAGAAGCTGTGTGAGTGCTAAGTCCGGTGCCCGGAATATAACAAAGAATAGAGCCAGTAAAAATCCGATAACGCCTACGACAATAATGGCTGTGATTCGTTTGTTTATAAATGGAATCACGACGGTTGTCGCAATAAAAATTCCTGTAAGGATCCACATATACCATGAAATCGGTGCTACGTTTTCCAGGTCAATAGCAAAAGCATCATATCTCATGAAGCTGTAAATAAACAAAAGCATCATAAACGCTAGCATATAGGCAAAGTAGTCTCTCAGCAGCCCAGTCATTTGAACACGAGTCACACCTTGAGAACCGACAATTAACCAGTCCAATGAATTATCATATAAACCGTTAAGAGGGTCTCTTTCTTTCATATAGACTTTCATGGCGGACCATTTGTTCATGTTCACGTAAAGAAGGGAGCCAAACGCCACAACACCTAGCGTCATAAATAACTCAGTATTAAATCCATGCCAATGATAGATATTTACATAAAACGTTTCTCCCTCAGCCAGAAGGTTTGGCAAAATTGAAGCCATCGCCGGTTCGATAACTGAGTACGCTAGTAGATTTGGAAACAGACCGAAAATAATGACAAGGGACGCAAGGACCACCGGACTGATCAGCATACCGGCAGGAGCTTCATGTACATGCTTGTCATAGTTTTCAGGCTTAAAGTCACCTGTAAAGGTCTTAAAGAACATAATCAAACAGTACAAGAAGGTAAATACACTGGCGATCCAGGCAAAGACAGGGAACAAGAGTCCCAAGGTCTGCATATTGAAGCCTTCAAAAGACATCGCATTTAAAACTCCGGTAAAGAACATCTCTTTACTGAGGAATCCATTAAATGGAGGCAGACCAGCCATTGCAGCCGTACCGATTAAGGAAACAGTGAAAGTAATCGGCATAATAGACATCAGACCGCCCAGCTTTCTTATATCCCTTGTACCTGTTTCGTGGTCCACAATCCCCGCAGCCATAAACAAACTTCCTTTAAAGGTTGCATGGTTAATTAAATGAAAGATGGCAGCGAGTGTAGCAGCACTGTAAAGCATAGTATCTTCTCCGAAACCAAAAGCAAGAGAAGCAGAACCCAGACCAAGAAGTGTCATAATCAATCCAAGCTGACTGACCGTGGAAAAGGCTAAAATTCCTTTTAAATCCTTTTGCCGGACCGCAGAAATAGATCCCCACACCAAGGTCACAATACCAAAGCCGGACAGTATCCAGAACCACTCAGCCGATCCGCCAAACACAGGTGTTAAGCGGGCAACTAAATATATACCTGCTTTAACCATCGTGGCTGAATGCAGATACGCACTGACCGGTGTTGGAGCTTCCATAGCATCTGGAAGCCAGATGTGAAACGGGAACTGAGCTGATTTGGTGAACGCACCAAGAAGTACCAGCAGCATAGCCGGCAGAAATAGAGGACTTGCTGCCACTACATCCACTTGTTCAATAATCCCGCGTATGCTGAAGGTTCCAGTCATAACATAAAGCAGGATAAAGCCCCCAAGCATTGCAAATCCGCCAAATACTGTAATCAGCATAGACTTTTGGGCACCGTATGTAGACTTTTCTCTATGGTACCAGTAGCTGATTAACAGAGCAGAAGCAAGACTTGTCAACTCCCAGAATACATAAAGCACAATTAAATTGTCTGAGAGGACTACTCCAAACATTGCCCCCATAAACATAAGAAGGTACACATAAAAATTATTTAATCGTTCGGTTTTCTTTGATAAATAGAAAATGGAATAAAGAACAACCAAAGCACCAATACCCGAAATCAGGAGAGCAAATAGTAAGCTCAATCCATCAACATAAACCGTAAAATTGATTCCAAGGGAAGGAACCCACGGAACAGTTTGTTCTACTACACTTCCTCCAGAGGTAACAGGAAGAAAGGTTAAAAAGTAGATAAATAATACAGCTGGAAGAATCATAACAAACCAGCCGGTATGAACAGCTCTTGCATATCTATATAAGAATGGAATGAGTATAGCTAGCAAGAATGGTGATAAGACAGCCCAGTGAAGCAGAGTCATGAACAAAAAAACCTCCTTTATTTTTTAATGAAAAATGCAAAAAAATGTAAAATTATGCAGGCGAAACAATGCGCTAACTGTAGAAAATCAGCTTCCTGCATAAGAGAACTTCAATTCCTCGGGTGAAATGAACTAGGTGTTCTTTGCTCCAATAGACCGAACAATTGCAAAGCTATGTCAAATTATAACCTAAAATTTTTGTTGTTGCACCCTTGGTGCATTGCGACTCCTTTCGGGTTTACAGGATTTATATATAGGAAGAAATACGCTGTTCCAAGCTTAAATTTTTTTAAATTGAAGGTTTTGTGAAAGTAAAGTATGGAAACTGATTGTCTTATTTCTTCCTTATCCTCCCTATTCTCAAGACGTATAAAAAGTGTCGAAAAAGGCGAACCTAACGCTAAAATAGTTTTGGTGGAAGGAATTTTTCAATATGAAAAGAAAAGCTGGTGTTTCAATTGCAATCTTTGTTTCTCTTTTCAGTCTTGCCTTTGCATTAAATTCGTACACCTCCCGGCCATTTCCTAGTATGCCCCCGGAGAGCAATGAAAATGAGTATGAGATTTTTCAAGCGGAGACTCCAATGACTGATGCCAGGCCTGAACCCTTTCTCCCAAGGGAATACATTCGAATTTATCAGGGAATTGAAAATGAGCAGAGTTCATAAAAAAGCAGCCGTTTAACAAAAAACGGCTGCTTTTTCCAATGAATTCAAGATGACATTCTGTTTGTCAAAGGAAGACGGACATGAAGTGAACGGCGCTCAAGTTCAGATTCAATTAATTGAATAAAGTCTTCATTAAGACGAAGGGATACGGCTTTCAGATATGCTTCCACTAGCAAATCATCTGGCAATTGTTCCATAGGTAAATCCGCTTGATAAGCGGATGGTCACCTCCTTCATTTATTCACTTTTATGACTTATTCATGTATGTAGGTGGGAATCAGATTCAATTTGTTAAATCAAATGTTATCATGTAATGGGTAAGAGAACAATCGTTCGATTTATCCACAATTTCCCGTGGATAAATTGTGTACAATCTGTATATAAATTCATTTTTCAGTGTACTGTCGGTTGTTAATTTGGGGATATAATTATCCACAACCATGAAACGAGCTTGGTTTTTGTCGAAAAGTTTTGGAAAAAAGTTAGCATATTTGAAAAAAGAGCCTATTATCGTTATACTTTCAGTTTAGTTACATAATGGTACGGCTAAGGAAAACATAACGATGGAGAAAGCTAAGAATGAGGGTGAATTGAGTGCTGCGACAATTTATGCCGGATGAATTTATTGAGAGTGTGTATGAACTTGATGTGGTTAAACTGAAAGAAGAGGGCATTAAAGGGATCATTACGGACCTTGATAATACGTTAGTGGAATGGGACAGGCCTGAGGCTACGCCTGAACTTCTTGAATGGTTTAAAAAAGTAAGGGACAGTGGGTTCAAGATCACTATTGTTTCTAATAATAACGAAAGACGTGTCCGTTTGTTTTCTGAGCCAACAGGGATAGGTTTTATACATTCCGCCAAGAAACCAAGCAGAAAAGCTTTTGTAAAAGCTTGTAAAGAGATGGGGCTGCAGCGAGAAGAGGTTGTTGTCCTGGGTGACCAGGTACTGACGGATGTATTTGGAGGCAACAGAGCCAGATTTAAGACAATATTAGTGGTTCCGGTAGCTTCCACTGATGGTTTTTTTACGAAGATTAACAGAAGGGTTGAGCGCAGAGTGCTTAAACGTTTGAAAAAAAGAGGGCTTATCCAATGGGAGGATTCCAATCGTGAGTGAACAGGAAATTGTATGTACAGGGTGTGGGGTAACTATTCAAACAGAAGATAAGCAGGGAATGGGTTATACCCCGCCATCAGCATTAGAGCGAGATACCATTACGTGTCAAAGATGTTTTCGTTTAAAACATTATAATGAGGTGCAGGATGTGCCTTTAACAGATGATGATTTTCTTGCGATTTTAAATCAGTTAGGGCAGACAGATGCTCTTATAGTAAAAATTGTAGATATCTTTGATTTTAACGGAAGCTGGCTCCCGGGCCTTCATCGTTTCGTAGGAGACAATCAAGTCCTTCTCGTCGGAAATAAAGCTGACTTACTCCCTAAATCTGTAAAGCAAAACAAAGTAATCCAATGGATGAAAAAGTCTGCGAAGGAACTGGGACTGAAGCCGGCTGATGTCATGCTCATGAGCGCTGAAAAGAAATACGACATCGACAAAGTAGCGGAAGCAATTGAACAATACAGGAAGAATCGTGATGTTTATATTGTAGGTTGTACAAATGTAGGAAAATCCACTTTCATAAATTCCCTTATTAAGCAATTCGGAGGGGAAGAGGAGGAGCTGATCACGACCTCTCACTTTCCAGGAACGACTCTTGATATGATTGATATACCGTTAGAAGATGGAAAAAGCCTATTCGATACCCCTGGTATTATTAATCACCATCAAATGGCTCATTTTGTCAGCCAAAAGGAATTAAAGGAAATCACTCCCAGGAAAGAGATCAAGCCAAAGATTTTTCAGCTTAATGAAGGACAAACTCTTTATGCTGGCGGCATGGCACGGTTGGATTTCCTTCAAGGAGAAAGAAACTCCTTTGTTTGTTATTTTGCAAACGATCTTTCGATTCACAGGACAAAGACAGAAAAAGCTGACGAGCTTTATGAAAATCACTTAGGAGATATGCTTTCTCCTCCTGGTAAGGAAACAGCCAAAGAATTTCCGCCTTTAAAACGCCAGGAGATCACCGTTAAAGAGGAGAAAACAGACGTGGTGATTTCCGGTTTGGGCTGGATTAACGTAAGTGAAGCGGGAGCAAAAATTGCTGTATATGTACCAGAGGGGTCTCATGTCACCATACGTGAGGGTATTATTTAATCCGCTGGTTCTATTAAGAAGAGTGTTGATTTTTTATAGATAAACGAGCGAACCGTATTCGTAAATAAAATGAAATAAGCCAATTCTTAAAAAGAGAGGTTCGGGGGAGGAAAAAAGAAATGGGAAACTTGTATGTGTTGTTTGGCCACCCGGTTGGTCATTCTATGTCGCCGATTGTGCACAATGAACAATTTTCATTGCTGAATATACCTCATCATTATCACGCTATTGACGTGGAGCCAGGAAAAATAAAAGAAGCAGTGGAGGCAATCAAGGCCCTTTCCATTGCTGGAGCTAATGTCACGGTTCCCCACAAGGTTGAAATCATGAAACATCTGGATCATATTGATGAAGAAGCCAGGATCATTGGAGCAGTCAATACCATTGTAAATGAAAATGGTGTATTAACTGGATATAACACAGATGGACAGGGATATCTTGAATCACTTCTTGAAGTGACTGGCCCTGATATTTCTGATTATAAGATCCTTGTAATAGGTGCCGGGGGAGCGGCAAGAGCGGTAGTTACCGTTTTATGCCGTTACGGGGTAAACGATCTAATGATTACAAACAGAACCCAGGAAAGGGCTGAAGCCTTATCCAAGGACTGCGGAGGTCAGGTAATCAGCAAGGAAAAAGCAGAAGGAATGCTCTCAGAATTTGATGTTATTATTAACACCACTTCAATTGGTATGAGTCCAAACACTGACGAGATGCCGATGAGTGTGGAAGGGATGAAACCAAAGACAATTGCAAGCGACCTAATATACAATCCTTTACAAACAAGGTGGCTGGCTGAAGCGGAGAAACGAGGTGCCGTGACCCACAGCGGAATAGGAATGTTCGTGAGGCAGGGCGCTCTGGCGTTTAAAAAGTGGACGGGACAGGAAGCTGACCTGGAAATCATGACGAAGACCGTGTTACAACAATTAGGAGGCAAAAATGACTAAGTTAACTGGTAAGCAAAAGAGATTTCTCCGGAGCCAGGCTCATCACCAAAAGCCTATTTTCCAAGTTGGAAAAGGAGGAGTAAATGAGAATTTAATAAAACAGGTGATTGATGCCTTGGAAGCACGGGAATTAATTAAAATAAGCGTACTGCAAAATTGCATGGATGATAAACATGAGGTAGCAGAAGCAGTAGGTAAAGGAGCAAAAGCAGAAATTGTCCAGGTGATCGGCAATACCATTGTTTTATATAAGGAATCAAAGGAAAATAAATCTATAGAGCTTCCTTAAATTCTAAGGAGTGAACCTAAGTGGCAATAAAAGTTGGAATACTCGGAGGAACGTTTGATCCACCTCATCATGCTCACTTGATGATAGCTCAGGAAGCTTTAACGGAATGCGGGCTCGACGAGGTTTGGTTTATACCAGTAAATGTACCTCCTCATAAACAGAGATCTTCGACGACGAGTAATCGTCAAAGAAAAGAAATGATTCAACTTGCTATTAATGATAATCCCTTCTTTAAACTGTCTACTATAGAACTTGAACGTAATGGTCCTTCCTATACAATAGATACAATTAAACAACTTAAGAAAGAAAACCCGTCTCATGAATATTATTTTATTATAGGGGGCGATATGGCAGAGCAGCTGGATACGTGGCATGAAATTAATGCTCTTAAGAAATTGGTCACTTTTACGGTAGCCGCCCGTCCGCCATATAAATCATCACCACCTTTTCAGGAAGGAATCTTAATAATGGAAGCCCCGCAGCTTGATGTTTCTTCCACTGATATTCGTTTGAGGGTTAAAATGGGAAAAAATATTCAATATTTAGTCCCTGATTCAGTGAGAGAATATATTAAAGAGAGGGGATTATATGAATAGAGCCACTGCTCTTGAAATTGTAAAGGAACAGTTGACAGGCGAACGTTACACGCATACATTAGGAGTTACAGAAACTGCCGTGGAGTTGGCGAAATTATACGGAGCAGACGTACAAAAAGCTGAGACAGCTGCTATTTTCCATGATTATGCGAAGTTTCGTTCAAAAAGTGAAATGCTTGATATCATTGAGGAGCAGAAAGTCAGCAAAGAATTCCCAAGGTATGGAGATGCTCTTCTTCATGCACCTGCTGGAGCGTTTTTAGTTGAAAAGGAAGCAGGAATTAAGGATAAGGAAATACTTTCTGCTATATACTGGCATACTACCGGACAAGCGAGAATGACATTGCTGGAGAAGATTATTTTTATTGCCGACTATATCGAGCCTAACCGTTCTTTTCCAGGCGTGGAAGAGGTCAGAAAAGAAGCATACCACAATCTGGACAGTGCAATTATTATGTCTCTTCGTAATACCATTCAATTTTTACTGCAAAAAGGCCAGCCTGTTTTTCCGGAAACACTGGCTGCATATAACGAACTGGTGTTAGAAAAAAAATAAAAATCGAAAGGTCAGGTGTTTAAATGCAAGATAATACTATTCTTCAAATGGCTGTGCAGGGAGCAGATGATAAAAAAGCTGAGGACATTGTAGCGCTAGATATGAAAGGAATTTCCCTAATCGCAGATTATTTTGTTATCTGTCATGGTAATTCCCATAAGCAGGTCCAGGCTATTGCTCACGAAATTAAGAAAGCAGCCCAGGAAGAAGGATATGAGGTAAAACGCCTTGAAGGGTATGAACAAGCGAAATGGGTATTAGTTGATCTTGGTGACGTAGTAGTGCATATCTTCCACAAAGATGACCGCCATTACTACAACCTTGAAAAACTCTGGGGAGATGCCCAATATGTAGAGCTTGAAAAGGTGTTAAATTAATATACAAAACGCCGATCCTGAAGCGGGGTCGGCGTTTTTTTGACGACTGGGGTTCCTGCCTTTACAGACAAGGATAATTGTGTATAAGTAATATTTTATTAAAGTAAGGAGGAGACCAAAATGAACGCCTATCAGGGCTTTGCTTATTATTATGATGAATTAATGGAGGAGGCTCCTTATAAAGAATGGGTATTATGGATAGAAAAAACATTAACTGCAAATGAAGTGACAGCTCCTCATTTGTTAGATGTGGGCTGCGGTACAGGTACGATCATGGCTGATTTGATAAAAAAAGGATACCGAATAGATGGTGTTGATGCTTCAGAGGAAATGCTTGCAGTCGCTAACGAGAAAATGCCAAAAGATCAGGGATCACGACTTTTTTGCCAGGATATGAGAGAACTCGAAGGGCTGGGAGTTTTTGATACTGTTATAGTAACGTGCGATTCCTTAAATTACCTTTTAACAAAAAAGGATGTGGAAAAAGCTTTTGCTTCCTTTTATTCTCATTTAAAAACAGGAGGACTGTTATTATTTGACGTTCATTCTCTTTCGTACATGGAAGATGTACTGGCAGGATTTCAGTTTGCTGAATCGTTAGAAAATCGAAGCTGTATATGGAATTGTTATAATGGCGAGGACCCATACTCAGTGGAGCATGAACTGACATTTTTTATTAAAGAAGAAGACGGCAGATATAGAAGATTTGACGAATTTCACTATCAGCGAACCTTTTCTCAGCAGGAGTATGAAGATATGCTCAGGGCTCAGGGATTTAAAAATGTAAGAGTTACTGCTGATTTTACGGACCAACCTCCTGGTCAAGGCAGTGACAGGATATTTTTTACTGCAATTAAAAAAGATTTACAATAATAAGACTTTTCAGTAAGATAGAGACAGGCTCTTTAAGAGTCCTGTCTCTTCGTAAATTTCTCAGCGAGCAGTTCTTTATCCTCGTAATACTTTTCATGTGTGGCCTTAAACAAATCTTCGAACATTCCCTCTGATTGTCTATGGAGAACTTTAAGTCCCTCACCAGTAATTCCCCCTGGAACGTGGACCTTTTTCTGCAAGGAAGGAAGTGTATAAAATCCCTTTTCAAAAAGAGAGGATAACCCTTGGATCATTTCTGCAGTCAGGTACTCTGCATCCTTTCTCTCAATTTCCGTTTCACTCACCGCAGCATCTATAAAAGACTGAAGCAGATAGCTAAAGAAAGCAGGCCCGCAGCTTACTATGTCGCTTGCTACACGAGTTACTTTTTCTTCAATCTCGTAAGGGTGGCTGAATTCCGAAAACCAATTTGCGATCTTTTCTTTTTCGTGAGTTTCCCAGTTCGAACCGTAGGTCAACAACAAGACGCCTTTACCAGCACGATTTGTTATGCTTGGTATAGATCTCATAACCTTACAGGGAAGCGATTGTTCCAGCTGACCGATTTCTACCGGACTTGTGATTGATGAAACAATGTGATCTCTTGTTACGTAGGGAGCGATCTCCTGAAGAACATCTGGAAATTGTAAAGGTCTTACACAAACAAATAGTAAGTTGCTTTGCTTTACTACATCAGATATCTTCTTTTTCAGCTTTATGCCGGGATAAGCATCTGCCAGCTTTTTGGCTTTATCCAGCGTACGATTGGTAATAATCATTTCTTCCTTTTGAGCAGCTCCGCTTTCAACAATAGTTTCCACTAATATCCTTCCCATGTTTCCAGTCCCAATGACACCCACCTGCATACTATATGCCTCCTTTAAAGGCTCAGTATGACCCCATACTTTTCCCTTATTCTTTACTATCTCATCGATATGAGAAAGTGACTTTTTTTATGACTTTCGATTAATGTATGACTGAATCATTTCTTTTGTCACGTTTTTTCGCTGAGGAAACCGGTAATGTGCCGCAATTTGATTCATTTCCTTTGTAATTTGGTTAATACGCTGTACTGAAATTTCTCCAGGGTCTTTTTTGGCCTGTGTCAGTGTTTCTTCAATTGCCTCTTCTCTACGCAGATCAAGTGCCAAAAATTCTTTTTCCTTTAGTAACCGTTTCTCTATTTGTCCTGATATCGCTTGATGAACACTCATGTTATATTCCTCCTATTTTCAATAAAGGCAGGTGTTTTGTTTTGCTGGAAAAGGTTAAATGGATAAGCTATATAGCCGGCGGGTGTATTTTAACCACACTTAGTGTACTTTGGTTTCTTCCTAATGACAATACGGAAGAGCTGCAATTTTCACATTGGAGCCAGGAAGAAGATATTTACTCAGATGAAGAGGTCAATAAAGAGGAACACATACAGGCTGACCCACTATGGATTAAAATAGACATAAAAGGAGAAGTAAAAGCATCAGGGGTGTATGAAATGGAGGAAGGAAAGAGAGTTATTGATGCGATTGAAAAAGCAGGGGGGTTAACAGATGAAGCAGATGAGAGACACGTGAATTTAGCAGAAACATTACGGGATGAAATGGTGATCTATGTACCGAGGGAAGGGGAGCATGGTGAAGGAGAATATCATTTCGGGACTGACAACAGCGGTCCAACTAAAATCCGGGTGAATTACGCTGATGCTATGGAACTCGAAGCCATTCCCGGGATTGGTCCGGCTAAAGCTCAAGCGATTATTACCTATAGAGAGGATCATGGACGGTTTAGCGAAATTAATGATTTAGAAAAAGTAGGAGGAATTGGACCAAAGTCAATAGAACAAATGAAGGAGTATATTTCTGTAGATTAATAGAATTGCAGCTTGCTGCATGAGGAGGAGAAGTGGTGGAACGTAAGAATGAATGGAAATTAGAGACAATGGCCGTGCATAGCGGTCAGGAAGTTGACCCTGCTACTCAGGCAAGGGCAGTGCCCATTTATCAGACAACGTCATATGGTTTTAAAGACACTGACCATGCGGCTGATCTCTTTTCCTTATCTGAATTTGGGAACATATACACCCGAATAATGAACCCTACCCAGGATGTGTTTGAAAAAAGAGTAGCTGAAATGGAAGGCGGTGTGGGAGCTTTGGCAACGGCAAGCGGAAGCTCAGCCATTCACCTTGCTATTTTAAATATATGTGAAAGCGGGGATGAAATTGTAGCTTCCAGCGGGCTTTATGGCGGTACTTATAATTTGTTTATGCACACTTTACCTAAGCTAGGGATTACGGTTCACCTTGTCGAAGGAAACAACCCAGGAGCCTATGAGGAAAAGATCAATGAAAGAACAAAACTTGTTTTTGGCGAAATGATAGGCAACCCTAATGGTGATATTTTTGATATTGAACAAATAGCCGAGGTGGCACATAGTCACGGCATTCCTTTAATAATTGATGCTACGCTGGTTACGCCATATTTATGCCGGCCCTTTGAGCATGGAGCAGATATCGTTGTCCACTCTGCAACCAAGTTTATTGGGGGTCATGGAACTTCTATTGGAGGAGTCATTGTAGACAGCGGCAAGTTTAATTGGAAGAATGGAAAGTTTCCCGGGCTGACCGAACCGGATCCAAGTTATCATGGAGTAGTCTATACAGAAGCAGTCGGTGACCTGGCATATATTATAAAAGCAAGAGTCCAATTGCTCAGAGACCTGGGTCCGGCTATTGCACCAATGAATTCCTTTTTATTACTTCAAGGGCTTGAAACTCTCCACCTTCGCATGGAGCGCCATTGTGAGAATGCCGTTAAGGTAGCACAATATTTAGAAGGCCATGAACTAGTGGACTGGGTGAATTATCCAGGCCTTGAATCTCATAGAACATATGAGCTTGGCAGGAAGTATTTACCTAAAGGGCAGGGGTCTATTTTGACCTTTGGAATACGAGGGGGGTTAAGAGAAGGCAAGAAACTGATTGATTCTTTAATGCTTCATTCGCACGTTGCAAATGTGGGTGATGCTAAATCGCTTGTGATTCATCCTGCAAGCACCACTCACCAGCAATTAACCGAGGAGGCGCAAAAAGCTGCAGGTGTTACCCCTGATCTTATCCGTCTATCAGTGGGCATTGAGCACAGCAGCGACATTATCGCTGACCTTGATCAAGCCATAAAAAGAAGCCAGGAGTAAAGAAAGCTTTGACGGCTGGTCGTTCCTGCTCTACACTATTATCTGAAATAGATTGTGTAGGAGTGAAAAGCATGGAGAGAATCTCCTGGGATCAATATTATATGGCGCAAAGTCATTTACTGGCTTTACGGAGTACGTGTACGAGATTGATGGTAGGGGCCACGATTGTCAGAGATAAAAGGATTATTGCAGGGGGCTATAATGGGTCAATTTCCGGCGGAGATCACTGTCTGGATGAAGGCTGTTATGTCGTGGATGGCCACTGTATTCGTACGATCCACGCTGAGATGAATGCTCTTTTACAATGCGCCAAGTTTGGGGTGGCTACAGAGGGAGCGGAACTTTATGTCACTCATTTTCCGTGCGTTCATTGTGCCAAAGCAATTATCCAAAGCGGAATAAAAAAAGTCATTTATGCTACGGACTACAAAAATCACCCGTATGCACAGGATATCCTTCAAAAAGCCGGTGTGAGTGTCATGCAGGAAGAACTTGAAGATACAGTTCTGGACTATAATAAAAGTGAAAAACTTTCCTTTACCGCAGACCTGCTCAAGAAATTAGAAAAAGCCGGTGTAGATTCCGTTGAAATGAAGGATTTGCATGAAAGAGCAAACCAGTTATTCACATCCTCTTGAGAAAAGCAGGTGATGAATGGGTGAAAGGCAAGGTTTACTTGCTGGCGCTGGCAGCATGCCTTGGCACAGCTGCAGCGATGGAAGCTTCGGCAAAGGCGGGAGGAGGAGCACTGTTCCTTCTTCTTGTCCTTTGCTTTCTTAAAAGAGAAAAACATAGCGTTTATCTTTTTATTGTTTGTATATTTCTTATATCCCTCTTTAGAGGGATTGCTGCAGACAGCAATAACGTAACTTCTCTTTCTCCTGAAACCTCCTTTGTTGAAGGAAAGATTATGGCAGGTCCTGATATAGATGGTAACCTGTTGACGATGACCCTCTCTCTTCCTCATAAAGAAATCCTTCCTGTAAGCTATATTATTTCTTCCCCAGAAGAAAAAGAAGAACTGCAAACTCTTGCGCCGGGACTTCACTGCCGGCTGCCTGGTTCACTATCTCCTCCTTCAAAACCTTCCAATTTCGGAGCCTTTGATTATCAGCAATATCTGTACAGGCAATCTGCACATTGGGTGTTTACACCGGAGCATTTAACAGCATCCCACTGTCTTTCAAAGAGTACTGATATGAAGGACAGACTGAAAGTATGGAGGCACGAGGGCATTCACTGGATTGAAAACGTCTTTCCTGAGGACGTACAAGGACTAATAGCAGCACTCATTTTTGGAGAACGAACCCTATTGGAACCTGACCTTCTTTCATCTTATCAAAAATTGGGACTTGTACACCTGCTCGCAGTATCAGGCCTTCATGTTGGTATTATTACTGGAACTTTGTTCTACATATTCATTCGTCTGGGAATCACACGGGAACGGACGTACAGTCTTCTAATTGCGTTTCACCCGGCCTACATTATTTTAGCAGGCGGTGCTCCTTCAGTGATAAGAGCTTCCATGATGACTTTACTTGTGTTGATATGTTTAAAATTGAAGCTTCCCATTTCACCTATAGATGCAATAGCCTGGGTATTTATTTTTTTATTGTGGCACACCCCTTATTATCTCTTTCATATTGGCTTTCAGCTGTCTTTTCTAGTGAGCTTTTCCCTGCTTGTCTCAAGTCATAAAATTTTTTCAAACCTAAAGGGAGCGGCTTTTCAACTTTGCTTTGCCAGCCTTATCGCCCAGCTCTCCTCTTTTCCTTTACTGGTTCTCCATTTTTACTCGGTTTCTTTCCTCAGCTATCCGCTTAATTTGTTTTTTATACCGTTTATCTCTCTTTTCGTTCTTCCAGGTTCCTTTATTTTATTTTTCCTTTCTCTTTGGTTTCCTCCAGCATACAACCTCTTTATTATTCCTTTTACTTCCATTGTTACGTTATCACACGAGGTGCTGCATAAGGCAGCAAGTATTCCAGAGGCCCAAGCTGTGTTTGGCAAGCCCTCCTCGGTCATAATAGGGTTATTTATAATAACCACTTATATCCTGTTTCTATCTTTTGAAAAGAAAAAAAGAGCAATTGTTGCTGCTTCTTCACTCTGGGTAATGGCTGCAGGTATTCAGCTGGCTGTTCCCTACCTTGATAAAAATGGATATGTAACGCTGCTTGATGTGGGACAGGGAGACAGTATTCTAATTGAGCTTCCATTCAGAGAAGGTGTGTATTTAATTGATGCGGGCGGTCACATAGCTTTTGAAAGAGAAGAGTGGCAGGTGCGGTCGTCAGTTTATGATCCAGGTGCCAGGGTGGTGGTTCCCTATTTGCAGCAAAGAGGAATTAAGCAAATTGACAAAATGATCGTCTCTCACGGACATTGGGATCATTACGGCGGAATGTTTGCTGTGATGAAAGAAACAAAAGTAAAAAGCGTGTTATATGGAAATGTTCCTCTTGAAGGAGAGGGAGAAAGAGAGTTGTTTACCGCAATGAGCGAACGGAAAATACCTGTATACGCTGTATCAGAAGGTGACAGGTGGAGTGCATCGGGAGTTGATTTTCTTGTTTTATCGCCAAAAGGAAATGAAAGCAGTGTAAATAACCGATCCATTGTTTTATGGATGAAAACAAAAGGAGAGAATTGGCTGTTCACGGGTGATATGGAAGGAGAAAGTGAAAAGCGTTTTATAGAAGAGCATGCAGACGTAAGGGCTGATATCTTAAAAGTTGCACATCACGGCAGTCAAACGTCGACTTCGCCAGAATTTATAAAACAAATTCAGCCGAAAGCAGCTCTGATTCCAGCGGGGAGATGCAACCGATTTGGGCATCCCCATTCCTCTGTCCTTGAATCATTGGAACAAGAGGATGTCATGGTTTTTCGCACCGATGTTCATGGCTCGGTAAGATTTACATTTACGGAAATGGGCGTGAAAGGATGGGAGGTAATGAGGTCAGAAGAAGGGGAAGTGAGCTGTTCATAACATACAAAAGGACTGTCCCGGTGACAGTCCTTTTATGCCTTACAGGTTGCCAACCACTTCAACGACCGTGGCCACAACAAAGATAAGGGTAAAAAATACAAATGAAACAATAAATCCAACAGCTGAATCAATAGCGTCATTCCGCTTACTTTGAACATCTTTTTCAAAATGATTCATATTTAATCCCTCCTCGTACACATTTTAGTATAAGCGAAGCTATTTTAAAAATCCATAACGTTCACTAAATTCACAAACAGAATTTCCCTCATTGAAAACTCCAGACAAGTCTGATTGAAGAATATAACACAGGAAGGAGTGTATTCCCCTGATTGTAAAGAGTTGTCACCTATAGTTTGCTGCCGCATAGGATACCATAAGAGAGAAAGAAAGAACGCTCAACCGTTAAGAAAGAGGGTTCCTAGGTCTTTTTCTTAACGTTTATCATAAATGGAAAGTGCCGCCTTTCCGTGCTGGTACTTTCCTTTTACTTACTGAATGGGACTCCTCCTGAGAAAGGTGGAGTCCTTTAAGTTATGATTGATAAATAAGAGTAGAAAAGATAGTATAAAAATAAATATTCTTGTCCTGCCTTGTTTTATACAGGTATGAGTGATAAGAAAAATCAACTAAAGAGGCTGAAGCTGTATGTCATATATAAAACTGAAAGAAAAGATAAAAAAAGGACAGTTAGCTCCTTTGTATTTGCTTTATGGCACTGAACAATACTTAATAGATGAAATTACACAGCAGCTTCTTAGTAAGGCATTGACCGATGAAGAAAGGGATTTTAACCTCTCGGTATATGATATGCAGGAGCAGCCTGTCGATTCAGCTGTAGAAGAAGGGCAGACTCTTCCTTTTTTTGGTGACCGGCGTGTGGTGATTATAAAAAATGCTTCGTTTTTAACAGGAGCAAAAGGTAAAGATAAGATAGAACATAACCTGAAAGTGCTCGAAGAATACATAGAAAACCCGCCTGGTGAAACCTTGTTTATTATCATCGCTCCATATGCCAAGCTTGACGAACGGAAAAAGTTAGTGAAGAAATTAAAAAGCGGGGGAGAAGTGCTCCAAGCGGATTCATTTGACGATCAATTAAAAGCAAAATGGCTTCAGGATAAAGCAGAAGAAATGAACCTGTCCCTCCCTTCAGAGGCTAAGGAAAAGCTTCTTCAGCTGGCGGGCAGAGATTTGATGCAGCTTGCTTCTGAGTTTCAAAAGCTGGCTCTTTATGCCGGAGAAAGCAAGTCCATTACTGTAGAAGCAGTTGAAATGCTTATTGCACGCACGTTGGAGGAAAATATATTCGCTTTGGTGGAAAATGTGGTATATGGGCGGACAGAGAAGGCACTACGTATTTATTATGACCTTTTAAAACAGAATGAAGAGCCTGTAAAGATCCTTAACTTGTTTGCCCGTCAGTTCCGAATTATTCTTCATATTAAAGAGTTAAGCAGACGTGGGTATTCCCGGCAAAAAATAGCAGGCCATTTAAAGCTTCACCCTTATGCTGTTAAAATGGCTGAACAGCAGGCAAAGGGTTTTTCCGAGAAAGAGCTGGCCACTATTTTGAAGGAACTGGCAGAAATGGATTATCAAATGAAAATGGGTAAAATGGACAAGAAGCTGATTTTGGAATTATTTATTACCCAGTTAAAAAAAGAGCCAAAAAAAGCAAGGCCCCGCTAAGAGCCTTGCTTTTTTGTATAAGTAAAGATTCTCTACATACGAACAAAAACGACTCCAGTGAGTCGTTTTTTCGCATGGTTACTCAAAAATTTATTGAGCAATCTCGTTTAAGCGCTTTTGCAGACGAGATTTTTCTCTAGATGCAGCATTTGTATGAATCAAATTCTGACCTGCAGCTTTGTCCAATTTTTTCGTAGCAAGGAAGAACAATTCTTTTGCTCCCTCAACATCGTTGTTATCTGCTTTTTTGTAGAATTCCTTAACTGCAGAACGCATAGCAGATTTGAACGCTTGATTCTTCACACGCTGTTGTTCGTTAAGCTCAACGCGTTTGATGGCAGATTTAATATTTGCCATTTACTTCACCTCCTTGATGGGGATCCATTGGTTCTTTTTAAATCAATACAACATAATGGATTCTACCAAAAAAGCGCAGCCTATGCAATACAAGAATAAAACGGCTAAAACAGGACACGATAGGAAAAATATAAACAAAATATTTTTG
Source organism: Thalassorhabdus alkalitolerans (assembly GCF_042656525.1). Lineage (NCBI taxonomy): Bacteria > Bacillati > Bacillota > Bacilli > Caryophanales > Bacillaceae > Thalassorhabdus > Thalassorhabdus alkalitolerans. The sequence goes on along the minus strand of NZ_JBHSOZ010000005.1, from coordinate 156,489 downwards.
GCTATCATTTTACAAGGGGGGATAGAAGTGGGTGAAGATCTAGATTTATCTCGCTTTTCGGTAAGAACGGACCTGGCAATGGAAGCAGAACAGATGGTAAAGGAAAGAGAACAGAGTACAAAAGAGCCCGCAAAGGAAATCAATGGTGTGATAGTAAAAGAGAAAACTGAAGATGGAGTGAAAATGGTAAATGTAACCATCGACAGTAAGGGCTCAGAGAGAATAGGAAAAAAGGCAGGAGAATATTTAACTTTTGAAGCACAGGGGATTAGAAAGAAAGACACTGAACTCCAGAAAAATTTAGAGAGAATTTTTGCAAGGGAGTTCAACGCATTTTTAAATAATATAGGGGTAGAGGATTCGGCCAGCTGTCTAATAGTAGGACTTGGAAACTGGAATGTGACACCTGACGCCTTAGGGCCAATGGTTGTTGAAAAGCTTGTTGTAACAAAGCACTTGTTTAAAGAGGCTCCTGAACAGGTGGAGGAAGGGTTTCGCTCCATTAGTGCGATCAGGCCTGGTGTGATGGGGCTCACAGGAATTGAAACGAGTGATATTATCATGGGAATTATAGAAAAAACGAAGCCGGATTTTGTGATAGCTATTGACGCCTTAGCTTCTCGTTCCATTGAGAGAGTGAATACGACAATCCAGGTTTCTGATGCAGGAATCCATCCGGGTTCAGGGGTGGGAAACAAACGTAAAGAGCTTAGTAAAGAAACACTGGGAATTCCAGTTATAGCTGTAGGCATTCCAACCGTTGTGGATGCAGTTTCCATTACAAGCGATACGATCGACTTTTTGCTAAAGCACCTGGGAAGAGAAATGAAAGAAGGGAATCGACCTTCAAGGGCGTTAGCTCCAGCAGGGATGACCTTTGGTGAAAAGAAAGAATTCACAGACGAGGATATGCCGGAGAAAGAAAAAAGAGAATCTATTCTTGGGATGATTGGCAGCCTTGAGGAAAATGAAAAGAGGCAGTTGATTCAGGAGGTTCTTGCTCCTCTTGGCCATAACCTGATGGTTACTCCAAAGGAAGTGGACGTTTTTATGGAAGATATGGCCAATGTTATTGCTGAAGGTCTGAATGCTGCTTTGCATAAATCAATTGATCAGGATAATACTGGAACCTACTCTCATTAATGAAGAGTAGGTTTTTTTGTTTATAGGTGCTTTTTTACGTGACGGCTTTTCCTTCCCTATTGTCCATAAAGTTTGATTTCTCCTTGCGCCACTGTTTTCTTAAGCCGCCGGACATTTCCGCAGACCCGTGGGTAACCAATCCCCCATTCGTGTTCCCGATACAGATCTAGCCTGTGCTTTCTCAGGAACCCTCCTGCTGGACCTTCGAATCGTGTTATTTATCCGTTTATCTACAATACAATTGACTCATAAGATCAACATCCCCCCTTAATTAGAGTCTGACTTAAAACAACTCATTGTAAGCCTTATCAACATAGCAGAGATAAACCTATCAAAATTTAATAGAAATCTGTTCTACAGCTAAGGAATGAGTACATAAAATAAAGCTATGGGAGGGATGTTATGAAAAATTTCAAAAAGCAGCGTATCCATCCTATTTTTGCTGTGGAACGGACAAGCATTAAAAGTTTTATCCTTTTTGTTGTGTTTGGCCTAATGATGACTTTTATTTTGGTTGCAATGTTAACCTCTTTTGAGCATAATAAGCATTTTTCATCAACAGCTGTTCATGGGTGGACAAATAAGGTCCATAATGAGGTCCTTGTTGAATTTCTTTCTATGGAAAATGTTTACTTTGGACAAGCACTCCCGGAGGGGTACTCATCACCTTCCTTTTCGGCTATGGCGTTTGAGATGATGACAAGTGTAAATTTTGAGGATCCTAGAACATTTTTAGGGAGAGAGCTTCCTGGTTTTGCTTTATTTGATGGCCGGATTGTAGTAGCAGGGGAAGGAACTGATTTTACAACCATGCCAATTGAATCAGCTCCCCCAATGGAAGTATTAATGGAAGAGCGGGCAGCTTCTGAAGTCGCGATGAATGAAACAGAAAAAACTAAAGAGACTCCTGAAGCGGTACGAGAGCCTGGAGAAGAAGCGGTCGCCCATATCATTCACTCCCACAGCCGTGAATCATTTCTGCCTGAGCTTGAGGAAGGGACACAGATTGCATTTCATCCAGATGTTAACATCACCAAAGTCGGCGAAAAGCTGGGAGAAGCATTAGAAGAGCGGGGGATAAAAACCGATGTAGATACAAGCGATATCGAAGCTATGCTTCAGGAACAGGGACTCGATTTTCCTCAATCCTATGACGTTTCAAGAGACCTGGTAAAAGAAGCGATCGCCGAAAATGAAAAACTGGACATGTTTTTTGAAATTCATCGAGATTCACAACCCCGGGACGTTACGACAATCACGATCAATGGAGAAGTGTATGCACGAACCTTTTTTGTCATTGGTGAAAATCATGCCAATTATGAGAAGAATTTAGCGATGGCTAAAGACCTCCATAACCGTTTAGAGAAATCTTACCCGGGATTAAGCCGGGGGGTCCTTGTGAAAGGCGGCGGGGGCTCCAACGGGAGGTATAATCAGGACCTTTCGGAACGATCGATTTTAATTGAAATGGGAGGAATTGAGAATACCCTGGAAGAGGTCTATCGTTCAACGGATATTATGGCCGAGGTAATTAGTGAATTTTACTGGGATGGAGAGGAAGTAGATTCACAAGGAGATGATTAATTTGAAAATTATTGCCGGGCTGTTAATTATCACTCTCTTATTCATCAGTGGAATGCTCGTGGGACATTATCACGCGCACGAACAGTTTAAAGAGATAGCCGAGTACGAAAGAGAATTGGTTGTGATCGAACAAGCCAAGAAGGAAAGAGAAAAGAAGGAAGAGAAAAAAAGCATAGAAAGACAAGCAATTACAGATGACCTGACACAAAAGCAGGAAGAAGTAGCGGAAAGAGGATCTGTTAACTTTTTCTCTAAATTAGGAAAAACTCTCAATGTCACAGGACAATGAGAGTTCTTTTTTTATACAAAAAGGAAAACAACTTCCTATTAGGGGACAGGACAGAAAGTTTCATGGCAAGCAATTGAATATAATACGGGCGGTTGTTATAATAAAGGATAGTCTTTCCGAAAAGAGCGGGTTGAACGTGCTTTAGTACATAGAGACAAAGAGCTCATTCCACCATGGGAGTGATTTATAGTGAAGAAGGAAGAAAAGTTAGAAAGACAGCAAAGAATACGGAATTTTTCCATTATCGCTCATATTGATCACGGCAAGTCCACTCTTGCCGATCGTATTTTAGAATCAACCAGTGCGTTAAGCCAGCGGGAAATGAAAGACCAGATGCTGGATGCGATGGATCTTGAAAGAGAGCGAGGCATTACGATTAAGTTGAATTCAGTCCAGCTTAAGCACAAGCATAAGGACGGAGAAGAATATATTTTTCATTTGATTGATACACCGGGCCATGTCGATTTTTCATACGAAGTTTCCCGAAGCCTGGCAGCTTGTGAAGGAGCTCTTTTAATTGTTGATGCTGCTCAAGGGATCGAAGCCCAGACTCTTGCCAACGTTTATCTTGCACTGGATAACGATTTGGAGATTATTCCTGTTATCAATAAGATTGATCTTCCAAGTGCAGAGCCAGAAAGAGTAAAGCAGGAAATTGAAGATGTTATTGGTCTTGATGCTTCTGATGCGGTTTTGGCATCTGCGAAGAGCGGCATTGGAATTGATGATATTCTTGACCAGATTGTTGAAAAGGTACCGCCTCCTGAAGGAGATCCAGCGGCGCCCCTTCAGGCCATGATTTTTGACTCCTTATATGATACATACCGGGGAGTCATTGCTTATGTCCGGATTGTAGAAGGCACGGTAAAGCCCGGACAGAAAATTAGAATGATGGCAACCGGTAAGGAGTTTGAAGTTTCGGAAGTGGGGGTTTTTACACCCAAACCTGTTTCCTGTAATGAATTAACGGTCGGAGACGTTGGGTTTATTACGGCTGCCATTAAAAACGTTGGCGATTCCAGGGTGGGGGATACGATTACCCATGTACACGCACCTGCTGCCGAGCCGCTCCCTGGGTATAAGCGGATGAACCCTATGGTTTTCTGCGGTCTTTACCCGATTGATGCCAACAATTACAACCCACTTCGAGATGCCCTGGAACGTCTTGAGCTAAACGACAGTTCTCTGCAATTTGAGGCAGAGACCTCACAGGCACTTGGGTTCGGTTTTCGCTGCGGCTTTCTTGGACTCCTTCATATGGAAATTATCCAGGAAAGAATTGAAAGAGAATATGGTATTGATCTAATTACAACAGCACCATCTGTTAATTATCACGTGTACTTAACAGATGGAGAAGTACTTGAAATTGATAATCCATCCAAAATGCCTGACCAGCAAAAGATTGACAGTGTGGAGGAGCCATATGTCCGTTCAACGGTTATGGTCCCTAATGATTATGTAGGTGCTGTCATGGAGCTTTGCCAAGGGAAACGAGGCGACTTTATTGATATGCAGTATATGGATGAGAACCGTGTTAATATTGTATATGAAATACCTCTTACTGAAATTGTGTATGATTTCTTTGACCAGCTGAAATCAAGTACGAAAGGCTATGCTTCTTTTGATTATGAGCTGATTGGCTATAAGACCTCCAAACTTGTAAAAATGGACATTTTATTAAACGGGGAAACAGTTGACGCTTTATCGGTTATTGTCCACCGGGATTTCGCTTATGAAAGAGGAAAAGCGATCGTGGATAAACTTAAAGAATTGATACCAAGGCAGCAGTTTGAAGTCCCAGTTCAAGCGAGTATTGGAAATAAGATCATCGCCCGAAATACAATCAAGGCCATGAGGAAAAACGTGCTTGCAAAATGTTACGGGGGCGACATTTCTCGAAAACGGAAGCTCTTGGAAAAGCAAAAAGAAGGAAAACAGCGAATGAAAAGCGTCGGGAAGGTTGACGTTCCTCAAGAAGCATTTATGTCCGTTCTGAAAATGGACGACAGCAATAAGAAGTAAGGCCACTTGCCGCAGGGATACCCTGCGGCTTTTCCAAATCAGAAACTATTAATGAGCAAAGGAAGCGTTTAAGAGGTATGGCAAAATCAATATATATTCATATTCCTTTTTGTGAGCATATTTGTTTTTATTGTGACTTTAACAAGGTATATGTTGAAAATCAGCCAGTTGATGCATACATTGACGCGCTGATTACAGAAATGGAAATGGTGTTTTCAGCACAGCCTCCTGATCAGATTGAAACCGTTTATATCGGAGGGGGCACACCTACAGCATTGTCCTCGGCCCAGTTGGATAAACTATTAAGAGCGGTAGATGAAATGCTTTCTGGTCACCCTGTAAAGGAATATACGGTAGAGGTAAATCCAGGAGGGGCGGATGCTGAGAAGCTGAAGGTAATGAGCCAGTACAGTATAAATCGTTTAAGCCTGGGAGTTCAGAGCTTTGATGATGACCTACTAAAAGCAATCGGCCGCACTCACCGTGAAAAAGATGTTTATTTTACAATAGAAGAAGCTAAGAAAAACGGCTTTAGTAATATTTCCATTGATTTAATGTTTGGGCTCCCAAATCAGACGATAGAGCAGTGGAGAGAAAGTATTATGAAAACAGTGGCTCTCAACCTTCCACATGTATCTGCCTACTCTCTAAAGATTGAAGAGAAGACAATCTTTCATAACATGATGAGAAAAGGAAAACTGTCACTCGTTCCTCAGGATGATGAAGCAGAAATGTATGAGATACTGTTGCAACAAATGAGTCGCTCACTTCTTCATCCCTATGAAATCAGCAATTTTGCTAAAGAAGGCTATGAAAGCCTCCATAATCAAACGTATTGGGCAAATGAAGAATACTACGGATTTGGAGCAGGGGCCCATGGCTACTTAGCAGGAGTCCGCTATGCAAACATCGGCCCTTTGCCACATTACCTATCGGCTGTACAAGAGAATAACCTTCCAATTAAAGAAAGTCATAACGTTACTCTCCAAGAGAAAATGGAAGAGGAAATGTTTATGGGGCTGAGAATGGATAAGGGCGTGGATAAGCAGCGCTTTTTGAGAAAATATCAGAAATCAATAGAGGAAGTTTTTTCTCGTCAGATTTCTTCCTTGGAAGAAGAAGATTTAATTATAAATGAGATGGAAACGATAAGGTTAACACAAAGAGGTAAGCTGTTAGGGAACGAAGTGTTCGAAAGGTTTCTCCTTATTTGATAAAATAGTGAAGGGTCATCGTTGACAAAAAGTGAGGCATTTGATAATTTAACATTAGATTTAGCACTCGTAATGATTGAGTGCTAACAGAGGTGATGAAGGGGATGTTGACGAAACGACAACTCTTTATTTTACAGGCAATTATAAATGACTATATACGATCTGCAGAACCCGTTGGTTCCCGGAGCATTTCAAAAAGGGAGGACGTTGGGTACAGTCCGGCTACCGTTAGAAATGAAATGGCAGACCTTGAAGAGCTTGGTTTTTTAGAAAAGCCACATAGCTCTTCAGGAAGGATTCCTTCCCATCAGGGATACAGGTATTATGTGGACCACCTCCTCATGCCGCATCATTTGTCTACTGAGGAATTAACGGATATTAAAGCACTTTTTGCTGAAAAGATTTTCGAAACAGAGCACGTTATTCAGCAGTCTGCACAAATTCTTTCAGAATTAACAAGCTACATTTCAATCGTCCTTGGCCCGGAAGTATTTGATACGAAGTTAAAGCATTTGCAGATTATTCCATTAAGTGATGAAACTGCGATCGCCATTTTAGTCACAGATACGGGGCATGTGGAAAAGCATTCAGTGACACTTCCAGAGAGTCTGAATAATTCAGACCTTGAAAAGGTAGTTAACATTTTGAACGAACGGCTTCAAGGAGTTCCGTTGTTTCAGATGAAACAAAAGCTGATGCACGAGGTTGCAGATGTTCTGAAGAATAATGTAGACAACTATAAGAGTGTCCTTTCCTTTTTAGAAGGCTCCCTGCAGACAGGAAAGCCTGAGAAAGTTTTTTATGGCGGTAAAACCAACTTATTGGGACAGCCTGAATTTAAGGATGTAGAAAAAGCACGTCTTCTCCTTGAGTTCCTGGAACAAGACGAGTCTGTAAATCGCTTGCTTCGCGCCTCGCATAATGGAATTACAGTGAAGATAGGCCAGGAAAATGATATTGCTGCATTTGAAGACTGCAGCATCATTACGGCCACTTATTCCATAGGGGGAAAGCCAGTGGGAACAGTTGGTATTCTCGGGCCTACAAGAATGGAATACCCGCGTGTTATTGGATTATTGGACCATTTGTCAAGAGACTTAACCAAAGTTCTTACTGACTTGTATCATAAAGGTCCTTAATGGTAATATTATCAATTGGTTATGGGAGAGTTCTCTCTCCCATTCCTTTATGAAAGACGCTTGTTTATTCAGAGAAATGATAGAGGTAAGCACAACAGGAGGTGAACCTAGTGGCCAAAGAAGAACAACAAAATGTCAATGAAGAAAAAGAGGAAGAGCAGCCATTAGAAGAAGCGGAGACTGCTGAAGATGGCTTTAAAGTAGATGATGCTGGTGAAGAAACTGAAGAACAGGAAGACAACCGCCTCATCCAGCTTGAAAATGAAGTAAATGAATGGAAGAACAAGACATTGCGTGTCCAGGCAGACCTTGAGAACTTCCGCAGAAGAGCTAAGGAAGAAAGAGAAACAGCAGCCAAATATAAGGCTCAAAGTTTAGTGGAATCTCTACTCCCTGCTCTTGATAATTTTGAAAGAGCTCTTCAAATTGAACCTGATGGAGAAGAAGCGAAATCTCTGCTTCAAGGGATGAACATGGTGTACAGCCAGCTCAAAGAAGCTCTTGAGAATGAAGGAGTAGAAGTTATCCAAACAGAGGGCCAACAGTTTGACCCTAACCTTCACCAAGCTGTAATGCAAGTAGAAGAAGCAGGGTTTGAAACAAATGAGATCGTGGAAGAATTACAAAAGGGTTATAAGCTCAAGGACCGTATTATCCGGCCTTCAATGGTTAAAGTGAATGCATAATTACATAGATGAAAATGGACAGGAGGAATAAAAATGAGTAAAGTAATTGGAATTGACTTAGGAACAACAAACTCATGTGTAGCAGTTATGGAGGGAGGAGAAGCGACAGTTATCCCGAACCCGGAAGGTAATCGAACAACTCCTTCTGTAGTGGCTTTCAAGGATGGGGAGCGTCAAGTAGGAGAAGTAGCAAAACGCCAGGCCATTACAAACCCAAATACAATCCAATCCATAAAGCGTCACATGGGCACAGGCTACAAAGTAGAAGCAGAAGGCAAGGAATATACTCCTCAGGAGATTTCTGCAATTATCCTTCAGAAGCTTAAAAACGACGCGGAGAGCTACCTTGGCGAAGAAGTAACAAAAGCAGTTATTACTGTACCGGCATATTTCAATGATTCTCAGCGCCAGGCAACAAAGGATGCAGGGAAAATTGCCGGACTTGAAGTAGAAAGAATTGTTAATGAACCGACAGCTGCTTCCTTGGCATACGGTCTTGATAAAGAAGAAGATCAGACCATTTTAGTTTATGATCTTGGCGGCGGAACATTTGACGTATCAGTTCTAGAGCTTGGCGATGGATTTTTCGAAGTTAAATCTACATCTGGTGATAACAAGCTGGGCGGAGATGACTTTGACCAAGTCATCATTGATCATCTAGTGGCTGAATTCAAAAAAGAAAACGGCATTGATCTTTCACAGGATAAAATGGCTATGCAGCGCTTAAAAGACGCAGCAGAAAAAGCGAAAAAAGACCTTTCCGGAGTGTCACAGACACAAATTTCATTGCCGTTTATTACTGCTGATTCAAGCGGTCCAAAACATTTAGAGCTTTCATTGACTCGTGCGAAGTTTGAAGAGCTTTCTTCCCACCTTGTTGAAAGAACAATGGGACCTACCCGCCGTGCGATGCAAGATGCAGGCTTAAGCGCATCTGAGATCGACAAAGTCATTTTAGTCGGTGGTTCCACTCGTATTCCGGCTGTACAAGAAGAAATTAAAAAGCTGACAGGAAAAGATGCACACAAAGGCGTAAACCCTGATGAAGTCGTTGCTCTTGGTGCTGCTGTGCAGGCAGGGGTGCTTTCCGGCGATGTAAAAGACGTGGTTCTTCTGGACGTAACTCCTTTATCTTTAGGAATTGAAACAATGGGTGGAGTAAATACAAAATTGATTGAAAGAAACACAACGATTCCAACAAGTAAATCTCAAGTATTCTCAACAGCTGCTGATAACCAGCCTTCCGTAGATATCCACGTTCTTCAAGGTGAGCGTGAAATGGCAGCGGATAACAAAACGTTAGGACGTTTTCAATTGACGGACATTCCTCCGGCTCCGAGGGGTGTGCCGCAAATTGAAGTAACATTTGATATTGACGCCAACGGTATTGTTAATGTCCGTGCCAAAGATTTAGGAACAAATAAAGAACAGTCTATCACGATCACTTCTTCTTCTGGCCTTTCTGATGAAGAAATCGAAAACATGGTCAAGGAAGCCGAAGAAAACGCTGAAGAAGATAAAAAGCGTAAAGAAGCAGTGGAAGTAAGAAATGAAGCGGACCAGCTTGTCTTCACTACTGAAAAAACATTGAAGGATCTTGGCGACAATGTAGAACAGGCTGAAATTGATAAAGCGGAAGCCGCAAAGGAAAAAGTTAAGACTGCTCTTGAAGGAGAAGACGTTGAAGCAATTAAATCTGCTAAAGATGAACTGCAAGAAGTAGTGCAGGAGCTGTCTACCAAGCTATATGAGCAAGCTGCTCAGCAAGCACAGCAAGCTCAAGGAGAGCCGGGAGCAGACGGAGCTCAGCAAGACGACAACGTAGTAGACGCAGATTACGAAGAGGTAAACGAAGACGATAAAAACAATAAATAATATCCTGGAAATAGAAAAAGTAAAAAAGTCAAAGTCAGGGTCTCTTGACTTTGACTTTTTTCAGGTATCATGACGCTTAGCTGACTCGAACACAAAAGGAGAACCTGACTGCCTGGAAGGTTGAATCCATAAAGCAGGTTGATTGGCTTTTTGTTTGGATGATATGATTAGCGTTATGGAATAGAATACGGGAGTGTTGAGGAATGAGTAAACGAGATTACTACGAAGTTCTAGGTGTCAGTAAGGAGGCATCTACTGATGAGGTGAAAAAAGCATATCGAAAGCTCGCCCGTAAATATCACCCGGATGTAAACAAAGAACCAGATGCGGAAGAAAAGTTCAAAGAGGTTAAGGAAGCTTATGATACGTTAAGCGATCCACAAAAGAAATCCAATTATGACCGTTTCGGCCATGCAGATCCTAACCAGGGGTTTGGAGGAGCTGGCGGAGCTGGAGACTTTGGCGGCTTTGGGGATATTTTCGATATGTTCTTTGGCGGTGGCGGAGGAAGACGAGATCCTAATGCACCACGCCAAGGAGCCGATTTGCAGTATACGATGACGATTGAATTTAAAGAAGCTGTATTTGGAAAAGAGACCGAGATAGAAATTCCAAGGGAAGAAGCATGTAATACATGTTCCGGCTCTGGAGCAAAGCCGGGAACCAAGCCAGAAACCTGTACAAAATGTGGCGGTGCCGGCCAGCTTAACATTGAACAGAATACACCGTTTGGCCGAGTCGTTAACCGAAGAGTATGTGACCAATGTGAAGGCACGGGCAAAACAATCAAGGACAAATGTAACACATGCGGAGGAGCAGGTAAGGTCCGCAGACGCAAGAAGATCAATATCCAGGTTCCGGCAGGCGTGGATCACGGCCAGCAAATCCGGGTAGCAGGTCAAGGAGAAGGCGGGAAAAATGGCGGTCCTTCCGGGGATCTTTATGTAGTTTTTAATGTCCGTCCCCATGAATTCTTTAAGCGTGACGGCGACGATATATACTGTGACATGCCTCTCACCTTCACCCAGGTAGCTTTGGGGGATGAAATTGAAGTGCCGACACTTCATGGAAGAGTCAAGCAGAAAATCCCTGCTGGCACGCAGTCCGGCGTGCAGTTTAGGCTCCGGGGAAAAGGAGTGCCAAACGTTCACGGCCGCGGTTACGGGGATCAATTTGTGAAGGTACAGGTTGTTACTCCAAAGAAGCTTACAGAAAAGCAGAAGGAACTGCTTAGAGAGTTTTCTGAGATAAGCGGTGATGCACATGCCGATGAGCAAAATGATAATTTCTTCGCAAAAGTAAAAAGAGCTTTTCGGGGAGAGTAAAGGCTTTGTGATAGGGGAAGGTTGAGTTTTTATAAGTTATTCCTTCGAGAAGAGCATTAGCCGAAGATCCCGAGGTGCTTTTTCCCTTAGAATGCTGGAGGCATAACCTTTAGTGGAAGGGAGCTTATTTTAACAAAAATCAACAACAAGACGTAAACAAAGCCTTTAAAAAAGAAAATGGAAAGCAAAGAAAAAGCGGAACACTCTTTCTTTAACGTCATGCGTTTTAAGGGAGAGCCCGCATTTTTCTTTATTATAAAGCTGTGCTGAAATCCCCGGGACACTTTGCTTTTGGATCCTGGGAAAATATGGAGTTGATAATAATGAAATGGATAGAATGCAGTGTGCACACGACTCCACAAGCAATCGAGCCAGTATCAAGTATTTTAAATGATAGTGGAGCAAGTGGTGTTGTGATAGAGGATACTGCCGACTTAACAAAAAAATGGGAGGGGGCAGAAGATGAAATTTTTGCTCTTTCTCCTTCCAACTACCCCGCAGAAGGTGCAGTTCTGAAAGCATATTTTCCTTTACATGACAACCTGGAAGAGACAATAGAAGAGATCAAATTGAAAATTAATGGGCTCCAGGAGTACGGGATAGATGCCGGAAGCAGCAAAATTGAATTGTCCGAAGTTGATGAGGAAGATTGGGCCAATGAATGGAAAAAATACTATAAGCCAGTCAAAGTTACAGAGACGATCACTATTGTTCCTACATGGGAGAATTACACGCCTGATGCAAACGGACATATTATTGAGCTGGACCCTGGCATGGCCTTTGGCACAGGTACGCACGCCACTACAGTTCTCTGTTTGCAGGCATTGGAAAAAGAAGTGAAGAAAAACAATACGGTAGTTGATGTGGGAACCGGCTCCGGAGTCCTTAGCATAGCAGCAGCCAAGCTTGGTGCTTCGTCTGTCACAGCCCTTGACGTGGACGATATGGCAGTAAACATTGCACAGGAAAATGCTCAGGTGAATAAAGTAGACAGCATTGTATCTGCCAGACAGAATAATCTTCTTAAAACAATTGATGAACAGTACGATGTGGTCGTAGCAAATATCTTGGCAGAGATTATCATTCGCATGGTTGAGGATGCCCGAAAGGTTATTAAGCCGGGAGGGACCTTTATTACGTCAGGCATCATAGCTGCAAAGAAGGATGAAGTAAAAAACAAACTTGAGAGCAGCGGTTTTGAAATTAAAGAAACGCTTGAGCTTGAAGATTGGGTAGCTTTTATAGCTAAAACATCGTAAAATAAATTCGGCAATAATCGTCAATATGTGGAGGATGGCATGCAAAGATACTTCGTGAATAAAGAAGCTGTTTCAGATGGTGTTGTCACTATAACCGGTGAGGATGTTAAGCATATTTCAAAGGTTATGCGCATGGAGCCTGGCGATCAGATTATCTGCAATGATAATGACGGTTTTTCAGCAAGGTGTGAGCTTGATGAGCTGTCCAAAGAAAAAGTGACAGCAAAGGTCTTAGAGCAGCTGAATGAAAATCATGAACTTCCAGTCAACGTGCATATCGCTTATGGATTATCCAAGGGAGATAAGGTAGAGGCGGTCGTCCAAAAAGGGACGGAGCTGGGTGCTTCCTGTTTTTACCCCTTTGCTGCTCAGCGTTCTGTGGTAAAATGGGATGATAAAAAAGAACCAAAAAAGCTGGAACGCCTTGAAAAGATAGCAAAAGAGGCAGCAGAACAATCTCATCGAGACTATATGCCTGTAGTAAAAGGCCACCATACATTCAAGGAGATTATAGAAACAGGGAAGCAGTTTGCCCACAAGCTTCTTGTTTATGAAGAGACTGCAAAAGAAGGAAAGCATCCTGTGCTGTTTCGCGCCCTTCAAGAAGTTAAACCAGGGGAGGCTTTATTTGTTATTATCGGTCCTGAAGGAGGAATTTCTCCCCGGGAAGCTGAGGAAGCTGAAAAAAACGGGTTTTTATCTGTCAGCCTGGGACCGAGAATCGTAAGAAGTGAAACGGCTCCATTATATATTTTATCAGCCATTTCGTATCATTTTGAAATATCGAGGTGAAGAAGATGCCAACTGTGGCTTTTCATACATTAGGATGTAAAGTAAATCACTATGAAACTGAGGCAATTTGGCAGTTGTTTAAAGAAGAAGGTTATGAGAAATCTGAATTTGAAAAGCGGTCCGATGTCTACGTTATCAACACCTGTACGGTTACAAATACAGGAGATAAAAAAAGCCGTCAGGTGATCCGACGCGCCATACGCAGAAATCCTGAAGCTATTATTTGTGTGACAGGCTGCTATGCGCAGACATCACCGGCAGAAGTAATGGATATTCCTGGTGTGGACATTGTAGTTGGAACTCAGGATCGGAAAAAAATGCTTTCTTATATAGAGGAATTCAAGAAAGAGCGTGAGCCGATCAATGGAGTAGGAAACATAATGAAAGCCCGCGTTTACGAAGAACTTGAAGTTCCTTCTTTCACAGACCGTACCAGGGCTTCATTAAAGATTCAAGAAGGCTGTAATAACTTCTGTACATTCTGCATTATCCCATGGGCCAGAGGACTGCTTCGTTCAAGAAACCCCGAAGATGTGCTAACACAGGCAAAACAGCTTGTGGAGGCCGGCTATAAGGAAATCGTCTTAACAGGTATCCATACTGGCGGGTACGGTGAAGATTTAAAAGAATACAATTTTGCTGATTTACTTCGGGAACTTGAAAAAGTGGAAGGGCTAAAAAGGATTCGTATTTCTTCCATTGAAGCAAGCCAGATTACTGACGAAGTAATCGAGGTAATTGATCAGTCCAATAAGATTGTAAACCACCTTCATATACCTCTTCAGTCAGGGTCTAACACTGTACTGAAAAGAATGCGTCGTAAGTACACGATGGAATTTTTCGGGGAAAGGTTAAACCGACTGAAAGAAGTGCTTCCGGACCTTGCAGTAACGAGTGATGTTATTGTCGGCTTTCCAGGAGAAACAGAAGAAGAATTTCAGGAGACATACGATTTTATTTCAACCCATAAGTTTTCAGAACTCCATGTGTTTCCATATTCAAAGCGGACAGGAACACCAGCAGCAAGAATGGACGATCAAGTTGATGAGGATATCAAAAACACCCGTGTCCATCGCTTGATTGAGCTGTCTAATCAACTCGCGAAAGAGTACGCTTCAGGTTTTGAAGGGGAAGTGCTGGAGGTCATCCCGGAAGAAAGGGACAAAGAACATCCAGAAAGCGGCCTTTTGACAGGGTACAGCGATAATTATATGAAGGTGAAGTTTGCAGGCACTGAAGATATGATCGGGAAGCTCGTCAAGGTGAAAATTGTCAAAGCAGGCTACCCATATAATGAAGGTGAATTTGTCAGGGTATTGAGTGAAGTTTCTCCTGAAACGATTTCCGGCTAAAGCACACTTTTGTATGAAAGAGCGTCATCCAACAGGTAGAGACAACATCTATCACTTATAGAAGGAAAGATCTATTATAATAATATAAGACGGTGCTGCACCCCAAGTGTTAGATGTAATTGACCTAACATTTGGGGTGTTTGTCTTTCACAAAGGATATGTATGTACTCATCAAAACAAATCTTTGAAAACAATCAGACAGTCTGTAAGCCTTGGTACGACGTTTTTTCTTTCATGGAAAATATGATAGGGTAATGAAGTACATAACAAGTTACAATTCAGATTCAGAAAGGGTGAAAAATATGGCTATAAACGTAGCAGCCATGATAGACCATACATTATTAAAACCAGAAACCACTAAAGAACAAGTGATTGACCTTGCAATAGAGGCAAAGGAGCACAAGTTTGCTTCTGTATGTGTGAACCCTGCCATGGTAGAAACAGCTTATGAGATATTAAAAGGAACAGAGGTGAAAGTTTGTACGGTGATAGGGTTTCCTTTAGGCGCTTCGACCCCAGAAACGAAAGCATTTGAAACGGAGGATGCCATTAAAAGAGGTGCTGAGGAAGTAGATATGGTAATCAACATAGGAGCTTTAAAAGCAGAGGAAGATGAAACGGTAAAAAAAGACATACTTGCAGTTGTAGAGGCCGCCAAAGGAAAAGCTCTTACCAAGGTCATCATTGAAACAGTGCTGTTAACGAATGAGGAGAAGACAAGAGCCTGCAGACTTGCTGTTGAAGCAGGAGCTGATTTTGTTAAGACCTCTACAGGATTTGCCGGGGGCGGTGCTACCGTAGCCGATGTCAAGGTAATGAAAGAAGCAGTAGGAAACAAAGCAAAAGTAAAAGCAAGCGGAGGAGTGAAAAATTACGAGTCAGCTCTTGAAATGGCAGAAGCAGGTGCTGACAGAATCGGGACAAGTTCTGGAGTGGCTATCGTGACCAATACGAATGGGGACAGCAAAGACTATTAACGATACCTCCTATATGTTTGAGTACTCGCAGGTGCGAGTACTCAAACAAACTGTGAGCCCGGTAAGTTAAAGGTGTTTAAACACTCCTTTATGAAAGAATTCTATAAGCTGGGCAATTCTGTAGGCAAAAGGGAGAAACAGCATAGAAGTCAGTACGTTAAACAGTGTAGCAGCATGAGCGAGCTGTACAGAAGGATCTGGGCTTAAATAGGTTACAATAGTGGTAAAGGGCTGAAGAATCGGAATAAAAACCAATACACCAGCTATGTTAATCCAAAGATGTGCAAGAGCTGTTAATTTCGCTTCCTTTGACGAAAGTATGGCTGCTAAAAGAGCGGTCATGCATGTGCCAATGTTAGCGCCGAGCATAACCGTAATACGCGTGTCCAGCGTTAGCCATTCAGAACCAAGGGCTGTCATCATGAGCGCTGTAGAAGCTGTACTTGATTGAATAATGGCAGACAAACTGCTTCCTGCTGCCAGAGCCCATAGCAAATGGTCATTTGCCTGAGAGAGAAGATCCGTAAAATAGGGCATAGTGGAAACAATAGGCCCTATATTTTTTAAGCTGTGCATGGCAACAAAAACGCAGCCTAAACCAAACAATACAGTACCAAGATGAAAGGTTTTGTCTGAAGGCATTATGAGCAAAACAGCTGCAGCCAGCAAAAGCATCCAGCCCATCTCCTCAACTGAAAAGGCGAGCATCTCCAGGGTGAGGCATGTACCGATATTTGAACCAAGAATAATGCCGATAGACTGACGAAAAGTTAGAATTTTCGCTGAAACAAGACCAACAGTCATGACAATCACTGCGGAACTGCTTTGCAGGATCCCAGTGACAGCAGTTCCTAAAATAAGGCCTGATAAAGGAGAGGAGACCCCTTTTTGCAGCAGTTTTTCTATTTTGTTTTTTGCTGCATTATTTAATCCTGTACGCAAAAGAGCAATACCAAATAGGAAAATTCCTATATAAACAAATAGTGTCGTCACCCAATCAAACATGAGATCCTCCCTTCCTTTTCATTTTTATGATAGGAAAAGGCTTGTCATGCTTGGTGAATCAGTATAAAATAATACAGTCTGCTTCTGAAATAAATAGTAGACACATGATTGCATTTTATATCATTTTGTTTTATACTTTGATAAACTATCCAATCACATTTTAGTGGTATTTCTGCTAAAAAAACTCTTTAGAGTTTATTGGTGGTATTGGTTGTCCGGAGGGAGGGAATCAAATGGCTGAGACCCGTGTTCGCAAGAATGAGTCCATTGACGCCGCTCTTCGTCGCTTTAAAAAGACGGTTTCTAAAGAAGGCACAATGGGTGAAGTTCGTAAACGCAAGCATTATGAAAAGCCTAGTGTTAAGCGTAAGAAAAAATCTGAAGCGGCTAGAAAGCGTAAGTTTTAAGAGAGGTGCTAATCATTGGAACTCATGGAACGCTTGAATGAAGATATGAAATCTGCCATGAAGGCTAAGGAAAAGAAACGGCTTTCTGTAATTCGCGGAGTCAAATCTTCTTTGCAAAATGAAAAAATCAAGTTAGGCAAAGAACTTAGTGAAGAGGATGCTCTTTCAGTTTTGAACCGTGAAGTGAAACAACGGAAAGATTCCCTCCATGAGTTTGAAAAAGCAGGAAGAAATGATTTAGCAGATGAAGCGAAACTCGAGATTGAAATTCTGTCTGACTATTTACCTGAACAGCTCTCTGATGAGGAGCTGGAAACGGTCATCAAGGAAACAATTGATGAAGTAGGTGCCAGCACCAAAGCCGATATGGGAAAGGTCATGGGAGCCATCATGCCGAAAGTAAAAGGCAAAGCAGATGGCGGCAAAGTAAATCAACTCGTGCAGAAGCAGTTATCTTAAAATAAAATAAAAAGGCATCTCCACCATGGAGGTGCCTTTTTTTAAAGATGAAGTATCATTTGCTAAATTGAAAAGATAGGATTCCGATGCCTTCACATCCTCGTTTTCTGTTTTATGAATTTATTTTCATCTAAAGTCACATACTTCCTTTGTTCATACCCAAATCGATAATAAAGTGAAACGATATCTGCTGTCAGCCGTAGAGACACTAAAATGCCTTACTAGTTTCTTGTGAACAGGCTACGTTCATGATTAAATTATAGTAAGGTTAATAAGAGTCATAACACAACTTTGTGATGGCGATAAAGCGAGGGGAAAATATGTTTAAAATGCTTCGTTTGTTTATATATCTCCTTCTTATTGCGACTGCACTCTTTTACCCGGCGGCAAGCTTATGGGCAGAAGACGAGGAGCAAAATGAGGAAGGGCCAATTGTTTATTTTATTCCAGTAGAGCAGACTGTTGAACGAGGATTAGAAGCTTTCTTACAACGGTCCATTGCAGATGCAGAAGAAGAAGGGGCAGAATTCATCGTACTTGAAATCGACACTCCTGGCGGGGCCGTTGATGCCGCAGGAAATATTGCTAATCTCCTTCAAGGGACAGATACTCCCCTCATTGCTTTTGTTACAGGCGAAGCAATGTCAGCCGGAGCTTATATTTCGTTGAATGCTGATCATATAGTCATGAGTCCAGGTTCCAGAATGGGCGCTGCCCAGGTTATAGACGGAACCGGCAACGCTGCTGATGATAAGGCTCAGTCTGCCTGGGTAGCCAACATGATTAGTGCAGCTGAGTTGAACGACAGAGATCCTCTTTATGCACAAGCGATGGCCGATCCCCGTGTAGATCTTCCTGATTACAGGGCACCGGAAGGGGATTTACTGAGTCTCACTGCTTCGGAAGCATTGGAGGTAGGGTATGCTGAAGCTGTAGCTTCCAATCGTGAAGAGGTAGTTGAATGGATGGGCATCGAAGACGTTGTGGCAAAAGAAATGGACGTATCTTTTTCTGAACAGCTGGCCCGGTTTGTAACCCATCCAGTTGTTATCCCTATTTTACTATCCATGGGAAGCTTAGGGCTCATACTGGAGCTATACTCCCCCGGCTTTGGAATACCTGGAATTATGGGTATATCCGCGCTTCTCTTGTTCTTTTTCGGCCATATGTTTGCAGGGTTTGCCGGAATGGAAACCTTTATTCTTTTTGGGGCGGGAATCATTTTGATGCTCATTGAAATATTTGTGCCCGGATTTGGGATATTTGGAATCCTTGGTATTGCTTCAATGATTGGTGGAATGATCCTTGCTTCGTTCTCCACATTCAACATACTTGTTTCTATCTTGATTGCAGTAGCAGTGGCAGCTATAGCAGCTATAGTGCTCTTTAAGTTTTTTGGTCAAAGAGGGCCAATGAAAAAAATGGTTTTACATGATTCTACGACTACGGAAGAAGGCTATATTTCAAGTGTTACAAGAGAAGAGCTGATCAATCAGACAGGAAGAACGTTAACTCCATTAAGGCCGTCAGGTTCTGTAGTAATGAACAATGAACGCCTTGACGTTGTCTCGGAAGGAGGATATATTGAACAGGGCAGGAAAGTTAAGGTAGTCGCCACTTCGGGTTCACGTGTTGTGGTAAGAGAGTTGAAAGACGAGGAATAAATTGTATTTTAGTTGGGAGGAAAGAAAATGCCAGTAGAGTTATCATTATTAATCGTAGTGGCTCTTGTCATCATTGCATTAGCCGTTCTATTTACGTTCGTGCCAGTAATGCTTTGGATCTCGGCACTTGCAGCCGGCGTAAAAATCGGTATTTTTCAATTAGTAGGAATGAGGCTCCGCCGGGTCATCCCTGCGCGAGTGGTTAACCCGCTGATCAAGGCAGAAAAAGCAGGGCTGAAGATTACCCTGAACAAATTAGAAGGTCATTACCTGGCTGGGGGTAACGTGGATCGGGTGGTCAATGCGTTAATTGCTGCACAAAGAGCAAACATTGAACTGACTTTTGAGCGTTGTGCAGCCATCGATCTTGCTGGAAGAGATGTTCTTGAAGCCGTTCAAATGAGTGTTAACCCTAAAGTAATTGAAACACCTTTTATTGCCGGTGTGGCAATGGATGGAATTGAAGTGAAAGCTAAGGCGCGTATCACTGTGCGTGCGAACATAGACCGTCTTGTCGGTGGTGCTGGTGAAGAAACAATTATTGCAAGGGTCGGGGAAGGGATCGTTTCCACGATTGGTTCCTCAGAGGCACATAAAGATGTATTAGAAAACCCAGATCGGATCTCACAAACAGTATTGTCTAAAGGGTTGGATTCTGGGACAGCTTTTGAAATTCTCTCCATTGATATCGCAGACATTGATATCGGCAAAAATATCGGAGCTGAATTGCAGACTGACCAAGCAGAAGCAGATAAGAAAATTGCTCAAGCGAAGGCCGAAGAGCGTCGTGCAATGGCGGTAGCTCATGAGCAGGAAATGAAAGCCCGCGTTGAAGAAATGCGTGCAAAAGTTGTGGAAGCTGAAGCAGAGGTACCTCTTGCAATGGCGGAAGCGCTTCGATCCGGTAACCTTGGCGTAATGGATTATATGAATATCCAAAATGTCATGGCCGATACTGACATGAGAGAAAATATCGGTAAAGCAACTGGAGAAGATGATAATAACTCATCTTCCGGCGATTCTAATAGCGGAAACCGCCGTTACTAAGTTGGGCAGCACCTTCCCTGAAAGGGAAATGAGGTGAGGATATGGAAGCGATCATAGAGTTTATTTTTGCAAACCTCTTTATTATTCTCTTAATTGTCGGGGGAATCATCAGCATGATCTCCAGGCAGGGCGGAGGGAACCAACAAAGAGGACAAGGGCAGGGAGAGCAGCGCAAGCAGGGGGAAATAGATTGGAAAGAAATTTTCAAGCAGGAAGAAAATGACCCGGGCCGAGGACAGCCTTCTCCCCGTCCTACCCCCCCGGGCGGTTCTTCAGGTCCTCAGCAGGGCAGCCGAACGGCTGCTTCAGATCCTGCAGGCGTTGAGGAAGAGACCCGAAATGCTAAAAGTGAGTATGAACAGCGATTGGAAGAAATACAGCGTAGAAAGAAACAAGCAGAAGAAAAAATAGGTGAGATTTCGGATTCTCCTATTTTCGGAAATGAACTTTCTTCCCCTTCTTCTCAAAAATCGAAGGTGGATCTTCAATTCAGCCGTATTTCCAAAAAAGAAGCTATGCAAGGCGTGATTTGGTCTGAGGTATTAGGGAAACCAAGGGCAAATCAGCCCCATCGAAGTGCATCTCTTTATAGACGCCAGAGAAGAAGCTAAGTCGAGTGACTTAGCTTCTTTTTTATTCTCTGCTTTCGATATACAAAAAAAGCGGGATGACAACAACCGGGCAGGAAAATCCCCTCTCAGCTTAATAATTGTGCTAGGTTCTGCTTTTTTTACATAAGTATGGTGGAAGAGGAGGGCGAGGGGACCATGAAACGATGGAAGCAGACATTCAAACAGTGGCTTACAAGAGAGATGGACCTTCCTGCCGATGTGTTAATGGACGTTCCGCGTATAACTATGATTGGCCAGCTGCATTTATATATAGAAAATCATCGCGGGGTGCTCCACTTTACCAAGACACAAATCCGCCTCCGCTTAACACAGGGAGAGCTTTTGGTAGAAGGGAAAGAATTTGTGATTAAGTCTATCCTTCCAGAAGAACTGTTGTTAGAGGGAGTAATAGATAAGGTAACATATATTACTGAACAAAACGGTGGGGAGCGCTAATGAAAAATCAATGGATAGAGAGGAAATGGAACGGCACGGTTGTGATTAAGGTAGAGGGTCTTCACCCTGAGAGGTTTATCAACAGCTGTCTGCACCGCAGTATTCCTGTCTGGTCTGTTACTAAAGCAGGCAATGAGATGATAACGTGTCAAGTTAATGTAAAGGACATTAAGCATTTAAGACAAATAGCAAAAGAAACAGAGTGCCGCTTCCAGTTTCAAAAAAGAGAAGGCCTGCCTTTTTTGCTTCAATGGTTCAGAAGAAGGCTGGGATTTACTGCAGGAGCATGCTTATTTGTAGTTTTGCTGTATTTATTATCAAATATGGTATGGGACGTTCAAATTGACGGGGCTTCCCCTCAAGTAGAGCATGAGCTAAGAAAGTTGACAGAAGAGATAGGAGTCACCAGGGGAGCGTTTCAATTTACACTTCCCTCTCCTGAAGAACTGCAGCTGCAAGTCACCAATGGCATTGAAGAAGCAACATGGATAGGAGTCGAAGTCAAAGGCACAACCTACCATTTTCACGTTGTCGAGCAAACTCTGCCTGAAGAAGCACAATATGTGAATCCAAGACATTTGGTTGCTAAAAAGAAAGCAGTCGTTCACGATATATTCGTTGAACACGGACAGGCTCAGGTAAAGCCAAACGACTTTGTAAACAAAGGGGATATGCTTGTATCTGGATTTGTTGGAAAGGGAGAATACACAAGCCTGGTAGCAGCGAAAGGGCAGATTCTCGGAGAAATATGGTACAAGGCCGAGGTGGAGGTTCCAAAAAAAGTTGTCATGGAAGGGCTGACAGGAGAGGAAAAACGAAAGTACCTTATTAAGGTATTCGATGTGGACATCCCTTTGTGGGGCTTTACAAGCAAAGAGGCATTTGAAAGTGCGAAAGAAGAAAAAAATGAATCAACAATAACAATAAAAGGTTTTAATCTTCCCTTCTCATGGCAAAAAATAAAATATAGGGAGACAGAGCAGATTATAAAGGAAAACAGCAAGGAAGAAGCATCAAAAGTTGCCGAGATCATGGGCAGGCATGAATTACATTCGAGGCTTCCAGAGGATGCGGAAATAATTGGGGAAAAAGTTTTGCACGAAATTGAAGAGAATGGTAAAGTGAAATTAGTAATTCACTATCAGGTAATTGAAGATATTACATCGGAAGCACCGATCATTCAAGGGGATTGAGAATATTGACGGAAAAACAAGTCATCCAGCTTGATGTAAAAGATAGTAATGAAGCTCAAGCGTTATTTGGACCTGGTGATGTACATTTAAAGCGTATAGAAGAAAAGCTAGACGTCACGCTCATTACCAGAGGAGAGTCGTTAATGGTTGCCGGCACGAAAGAGGAAGCCGGTCTGGTTTCAAATGTACTTGAAGCATTAGTGGAATTGATACGCAAGGGAGTAAATGTCTCTGAGAGAGACGTGGTTTATGCTATTCAACTTGAGCAGGCCGGGCAGTTAGATCAGCTGCTTGATCTCTATCAGGAGAAGATAGCAGTTAACTCCAAGGGAAAACCCATTGTGGTTAAGACCCTTGGACAGAAAGAGTATATTCAAGCGATTCGACAGCGTGATATGGTTTTTGGTATTGGGCCTGCCGGTACCGGAAAAACCTATCTTGCAGTGGTCATGGCAGTGAACGCTTTGAAAGAAGGACATGTTAAACGTATTGTTCTGACACGTCCTGCTGTAGAAGCAGGGGAAAGCCTTGGTTTTCTTCCAGGAGATTTAAAAGAAAAGGTTGACCCATATCTTCGTCCGCTTTATGATGCTCTTCATGATATATTTGGTGTTGAGCATACCGCTCGTTTAATGGAAAGAGGAACCATAGAAGTTGCACCTCTTGCCTATATGCGAGGAAGAACGCTGGAAGATGCCTTTGTTATTTTAGACGAAGCTCAAAACACTACAAAAGAACAAATTAAGATGTTTTTAACGAGACTTGGATTTGGTTCAAAAATGATAGTAAACGGAGATTTAACGCAAATTGACCTTCCAAGAGGTCAACAATCAGGATTGAAGGTAGCCATTGGTATTTTAAAGAATATTGAAGACATTGGGTTTATTTATCTTAAGCAGGCTGATGTCGTGCGACATACGTTAGTCCAGCGTATATTGGATGCTTATGAAACTACGGACCAATCCAAAAAAGAAAAGTAACATCTATGATCTTTCACAAGGCCGGTTCCATTTTGGGGCCGGCCTCGTCTTACATATTGACGGGGATGCATGGTTTGTTGTCTACTGGCCTGTTTATTTGGAGAGGCTTTTGGTAAGAGGTGAAAAAGGTTGAAAAAGAGAACATCCATAGAACATGTTGGATGGTGGAAAAAAGTCAAAAATCAGCGCTATATACGAATTTTGCTATACGTCTTATTGGCTGTTGTTTTGTATGTATCCATGCTCGGCAACGTGATCCCTGACACCTATGAAGTGAGCCTGTCGAGTGTTGCGGAAGAAGATATCCGTTCTCCGGTCACTGTGGAAAATAAAGCTGAGACAGAGTCTAAATATCAAGAAGCATTAAATAGTGTGGATCCTGTGTACGTCCACAAGAGTGACTATGCTCAAAATCAAGTAGAAAAGGTAAATGATGTGTTTGAGCTCGTTGAACAAGTTAGAACTGAGGAAGTGCTGACTATTGATGGAGAAACAGTCACAGATCCGCAAATAGAAGACCAGCTCTCTTATATCCAAGAAATACTTTCATCCGGGTCTAACCGGGGGCTTTCTGAAGAATCTGTGGAAACATATTTAGACGCTACAGACAGTCAGCTGCAGATTGCCAGAGAAACAGTCAAGAACGCTGTCTATGAGTCCATGAGCAGAGTTATCGCTTTAGATGATATCTCCTCTGCAAGAGACGAAGTTGCTGAAAAACTAGCGCTCACGAGCGTAAATCAACGGCTATATGAAGCTATGCTTGAAACAGCCAGGATATCCATTACAGCAAATTATTTATACGATGATGAAGCAACGGAGGAACTGAGACAGGAGATGGTTCAATCTATTGAACCGGTAATGATAAGCGAGGGCCAGCTGATTGTTAAAGAAGGGGAAATTATTAATCATGCTGTTTATGAACAGCTGAGGCTTGCAGGTCTTCTTGATGATACCTTTAATCCTTTCCCATACATCGGCCTGGCTTTATTTGTTCTCCTGATTGTTGGAACCCTTGCTTATTATTTTAAAGAAGCTAATACCACTTTACAGAATAACAACAGCCATTTATTAATGTATGTTCTTATTTTTTTAGTGACTGTAGTGGTAATGAAATCAATAAGCCTCCTTGAAAATCTTGATATTGCCTCCCTGGAACTAATTGTTCCGGCAGCAGTAGGCAGTATGTTAATCACCAGTCTTATCCACTTTAGGGTAGGCCTCATGACCAGCATGATGTTTGCTTTGGTTGCCAGTGTAATTTTTAATCATGGTGCTGTAGGGACGTTAAATTTTACTACAGGGGTTTATATCTTATTCAGCTGTTTTGCCGGGGCTTTTTTTCTTGGAAAAGATAATCGCATCGTAAGAATCCTACAAGCAGGATTGTTTGTATCCTTAATCAATATCATTACTATTACAGCCCTCCACATGATGAAAGGAGGGTTTGGCAGCTGGTTTGATTACGGAACGGCCATTTCCTTTGCCTTTATTTCAGGTTTTTTTGCTGCAGTGCTTACCCTGGGGCTCATGCCATTTTTTGAAACCGGGTTTGGCATTCTTTCCAGAACAAAGCTCATTGAACTTTCCAGCCCTAACCATCCCCTGCTGCGTAAGATCCTGCTTGAAGCACCAGGAACTTACCACCACAGTGTGATGGTTGCAAATCTTGCGGATTCTGCGTGTGAAGCTATTGGAGCACACGGACTCCTGGCCAGGGTAGGTGCGTATTACCATGATATAGGTAAAACGAGACGCCCGCACTTTTTTATTGAAAATCAGATGAAGATTGACAATCCTCATAACAAAATTTCACCGCAATTAAGTAAAACGATTATCATTTCTCATCCATATGATGGTTCGAAAATGCTTAAGGAGTACAAAATGCCAAAAGAAATAATAGACATTGCAGAACAGCATCACGGCACAAGTCTGCTTAAGTACTTCTATTTCAAAGCAAATGAACAAAGTCAGCAGAAAGTCCCAGAGTCTCAATTTAGATACCCTGGACCTAAAGCACAATTTAAAGAGTCTGCTATTGTAGGGATCGCAGATTGCATAGAGGCAGCTGTCCGGTCGATGACAAAACCAACGCCTGATAAAATCGAACAGCTCGTTAAAAAAATTATTAGAGAACGGCTTGAAGATGGCCAGTTTGATGAATGCGATCTGACGTTAAAAGAATTGGACCTCATAGCCAAATCTATCTGTGAAACACTTCAGGGAACCTTTCATTCACGCATTGAGTACCCAGAGGAAGGGAAGAATAAAGGCAAGAACAAAGGAGGAAAAGAATGACCTACATCATAGACCTATTAGATGAAACGGAGAGCCTGACTCAGGAGAAACAGGAACTGGTGAGAAGAATAGTTGAATCTGCCTGTCTACAGGAAAATGTTCCAGCTGAAACAGAGGTTTCGGTAACATTTGTAGATAATCAGGCGATCCAAGACATTAATCGTGAGTACAGAGGAAAGGATTACGCAACAGATGTTATTTCTTTTGCTTTAGACGAAGGAGAAGAAGGTCCTGTTGATCCATCCGTTCCCAACCTTTTAGGAGATATAATCATCAGTGTTCCAAAAGCAGAGGAACAAGCTGCCGCCTATGGGCACTCCTTCGAAAGAGAGCTTGGCTTCCTGGCCGTTCATGGTGTGCTCCATCTCTTAGGCTACATCCATGAGACCGAAGAACAGGAAAAGCAAATGATTTCCCGTCAGGAAGAAATACTGAAAGCTTATGGGCTTGAAAGGTAAAGGCAACATAAGGTGGCGGCGTCTATTTCACTCTTTTAGATTTGCTTCCTACGGGATAAAGCATGTAATCATACACGAACAAAACATGAGGATTCACCTGGCAGCTGGTATCTTAGTTTTGCTCGCAGGTTTTTTGTTAGGAATCCCAAAAGTTCACTGGTTACTGTTACTCCTCACCATAGGAGGAGTCTGGTCTTTAGAGATATTAAACACGGCCATAGAACGAACGGTAGATCTGGTTACTGATGAGTATCATCCTTTGGCAAAAGCCGCCAAAGACATCGCAGCAGCCGGAGTATTTGTTTTTAGCTTGATAGCTGTCATTGTTGGTATTGTGATCTTCCTGGAGCCGCTTAGAAATTTATTTATAAAGTAAGCTCTGTGAAAGGTATTTGTTTTGTTCTTGTGCAGTCCTGCTGTTATCCCTCCCTGTCCGTAAAAAGAGACAGAATGCAGCAAATGTGAAGCGTACAAGCGTTTACAGAGCTATAAAAGTATAAGATCAGCTGCTGTTACGATAAAGGGAGAGGAGTCGAGAAAACATTCATGTGGAAAAGCTTTCAAAAAAATATTCTTGCCGGCTTGATATTTCTACTGCCTGCGATTGCTACAATATACGTCCTGCAATTTCTTTTTTCTTTAATTGATGCTTTTCTCGGTTCATTTATCACTGATGTCCTTCGGACGTTGAACGTCATAACAGTAGAAGATGGAAGCATTCATTTTCTGGGAATTTACACTCCCTTCACAGAACGTCTTCTCGGTATAGGCTTTGTGTTGACAATCATTTTAATTACGTGGATCGGTTCAATGCGTATTAAAGGCCAGGGAGCTCCTGTATTTACTTCCATTGACCGTACGTTTAGAAAGATACCGATTGCAAGCTCCATTTACACGTCGGTGGAGCAGGTCGTCCATGCGTTTGCCCAGGAACGCTCTTCGTTTCAGCGGGTTGTTCTATTGGAGTACCCCAGAAAAGGCTTATATACCCTTGGATTTTTAACCGGGGAATCAAAGGGAGAGGTTCAGAGGCTGACAAATAAAGAGTGCATTAATGTTTTTCTCCCTACTACACCAAATCCAACATCGGGCTGGCTAGTCCTTGTTCCAAAAGAAGATGTGAAAATTCTTGAAATGACAGTGGAACAAGGGTTAAAATTTATTATTTCAGGAGGTGTGGTAGTTCCTCCTGACCCAGAGACGCCACAAAGAGATACTTACGTTGAAGAAGATTTAAAAAACAAAAGGTTAGTCATTAACGTGAAGGGCAAGAAAGAAAGGAGAAATCGCGATGAATGATAAAGAACTTATCCAAAAAGCAATCGAAGCAAGAAATAATGCATACGTCCCTTATTCACATTTCCCTGTAGGTGCTGCTGTGCTGACTGAAAATAAAGAAGTCTATATTGGCTGTAATATTGAAAATGCTTCGTTTGGTTTAACAAATTGTGCAGAACGTACGGCAGTCTTTAAAGCGGTATCTGAGGGAAGCAGCAATATTACAGCAGTAGCCGTTGTCGCAGATACTGATGGTCCTGTTTCGCCTTGCGGAGCATGTCGCCAGGTGCTATCTGAATTTCTCCCTCCAAACGGTAAGGTTATATTAACCAATTTAAAGGGAGACACAGAAACGACCACGATCAATGAGCTGCTGCCAGGAGCTTTTGGAGCGGAGGATTTTTATGAGTAACCAGCCATTTAAATCTGGATTTGTAGCATTGATTGGCCGTCCTAATGTTGGTAAATCAACGCTTCTCAATTATGTCATTGGACAAAAGATTGCCATTATGAGCGATAAACCGCAAACAACCAGAAATAAAATCCAGGGAGTGTATACTTCAGACGATGCTCAAATTATTTTTATAGATACTCCAGGAATTCATAAACCTAAACATCGACTTGGCGATTTCATGGTAAAAGCAGCTACCACGACAATCAAAGAAGTGGATCTGGTTATGTTTCTAGTCGATGCTACAGAACCGTTTGGATCGGGGGAGCAATTTATCTTGTCCAGATTGGAAAGTAGTTCAACCCCGGTGTTTTTAGTTATTAATAAGATTGATTTAATCCACCCTGATGAACTATTTGAAAAAATAGCAGCCTATAAGGATCGTTTCCCGTTTGCAGAGGTCATTCCTGTCTCTGCTCTGCAAGGAAACAATGTTCCTACTCTCATTGATCAAATAAAAGCCTACCTTGAGGAGGGGCCTCAATTTTATCCGGCTGATCAAATCACGGACCATCCAGAGCGGTTTGTGGTCAGTGAGTTAATCAGAGAAAAAGTTCTTCATTTAACAAGAGATGAAATCCCACATTCCATAGCAGTTGGAATCGAAGAAATGAAAGAGCGGGAGGAAGGCACAATTTATGCTGCTGCCACCATTATTGTGGAAAGAAGCTCTCAAAAAGGAATCATTATAGGAAAGCAGGGGAAAATGCTTAAAGAAATAGGCCAGAGGGCACGGGAGGATATTGAAGCTCTACTTGGGTCGAAAGTATTTTTAGGTTTATGGGTAAAAGTACAAAAAGATTGGCGTAATAAAAAGTTCCATTTAAGTGAGCATGGCTATCGTGAAGACGAATATTAAGAGAAAAAAGACAATGGCAATATTTGGATGCCATTGTCTTTTTATAAAAAAGTTATTATGATAATGATAAATAAACATTGTTAGGAATACTTTTTTGTTTTCGAAATTTTTTGTATTTTCGGTGTAAAACTATACAAATAGGGTAATAAGAAACCATCAACTTATCAAACATTATATGTTATTCTTTTTTCTGTATTTTATGTGCAAGTAAAGTTGTCAATTTTTCCATAACATTGTTACAGGTAAACGAGGTCATCCTAAGAGTGCAGGCTTACTTTTAACTGCTTCAAAAAAGGAGTGTTAAGAACATGTTGGATTTCTCTTGGAAGGTATTTTCCATAACTGGGAATGTAGATACGTACCTCTTGATTAAGGAGATTGAACAGGACATGGGAACTGAGGAGGCCCTGCCTCTTAGTGAGGAAAACACACCACTTGATAGTACACCGAATTAGCCCTCGTTTGCCGTCACTTACGAAGAATGAGGAGAAGTAATTTATGCTTGATAAAGCGGAAGGAATAGTGCTTCGCACCATTTCCTATGGGGAATCAAATGTCATAGTCACGTTGTTCACGAGGGAAGCAGGTAAATTAGCCGTGATGGCTAAGGGAGCAAAGAAGCCAAAAAGCAGGCTTGCCTCCATTACTCAGCCTTTTATGTATGGAATGTTTTTATATTACAAAGGATCTGGAATGAGTACGTTAAGCCAAGGTGATCCTGTGAATTCCTTTAAGC
The DNA here is from genome assembly GCF_042656525.1 of Thalassorhabdus alkalitolerans. Taxonomy (NCBI): domain Bacteria; kingdom Bacillati; phylum Bacillota; class Bacilli; order Caryophanales; family Bacillaceae; genus Thalassorhabdus; species Thalassorhabdus alkalitolerans. The sequence continues at coordinate 126,930 of NZ_JBHSOZ010000005.1, read as the reverse complement.
TGCTCAGGGCAGATATTAATAAAACTGCCTATGCCTCTTACTTTGTAGAAATGGTCGATAAACTCACCGAAGAGAAGGAAAGAAATCCTTATTTGTTCGAGTTGCTTCTGCAGCTGCTTCAATACTTAAATGAAGAAATGGATGAAGAAGTGCTGATGCGCATCTTTGAAACAAAAATGACAGCAGTTGCGGGAATAAAACCTGAATTAGACCATTGTGCAAGCTGCCAGAACAAAGAAGGGGAGTTTTCATTTTCCGTTAAGGAAGCAGGATTTCTTTGCAGGCAGTGTGCTCATATTGATGAAAAGATAATCCCTATCAGCCAGCAGACCGTCAGGCTGCTGCGTCTTTTCTTTTATATGGATATCGCAAGGCTTGGCACGGTTTCGTTAAAGCAGGAAACAAAGGATCAGCTAAAGACTGTACTTGAGACATATTATGACGAATACTCCGGGCTTCACTTAAAGAGCAAAAGGTTTCTTAGCCAACTTGAAAAATGGAAGCTGTAAGGACTTATAAGAAAACTTGACAGCCTATGAACCTTTCAAGTATGATTCAAATAAATTCATATGGTGCGAAGACAGAGAGTAGTAAGTACCCTCTTTACCTAAAAGCGAGCGTGGGATGGTGGAAGCCGCGCGGTAAATGGTAGTGAAGGCGTTCTTGAGCACAGACGATGAGAAGCGGCTGTTTTCTGATGAAACAGCAAGTAGGGTGGAACCGCGGGTCGAGACGAAACCCGTCCCTATGCCAAATGATGGCATGGGGACGGGTTTTTTGTGATGACAGGACTCTATTGCAGGAGATTGCCAAGTAACAGCCACTCCATCGCACGAGTACAAATATACCCCTTAAGGAGGGATAGCGATGAATGTACAAGATATGATCTTAACATTGCAGAACTTTTGGTCTAAACAAAATTGCCTCGTAATGCAGGCATATGATGTAGAAAAAGGCGCTGGCACGCTAAATCCAATGACTTTTTTGCGGAGCATAGGGCCGGAACCATGGAATGTGGCTTATGTAGAGCCATCTAGACGTCCTGCGGATGGAAGGTATGGAGAAAATCCTAACAGGCTTTACCAGCATCATCAATTCCAAGTAATTATGAAACCTTCTCCATCCAATATCCAGGAATTGTACTTGCAAAGCCTTCAACAGCTGGGTATCAATCCAAGAGAACATGACATTCGCTTTGTTGAGGATAACTGGGAACACCCTGCTTTGAGTGCCTGGGGGCTAGGATGGGAAGTATGGCTGGATGGAATGGAAATCACTCAATTTACATATTTTCAACAGGTAGGCGGCATTGATGCTGACCCTGTCGCTGTGGAAATAACGTATGGTATTGAGCGGCTCGCGTCGTATATCCAGGATAAAGAAAACGTTTTTGATTTGGTGTGGGTGGACGGATTCACCTACGGGGATATCTTTTTGCAGCCTGAATATGAGCATTCTAAATATACCTTTGAAATTGCCGATCATGAAATGCTTTTTAATGAATTTACCACATACGAAAAAGAGGCCGAAAGAGCATTACAGGAAGGTCTGGTTTACCCGGCCTATGATTACGTTTTAAAATGCTCCCATGTGTTTAACCTTCTAGACGCAGGTGGAGCCATTTCTGTGACGGAAAGAACCGGTTATATAGGGAGAGTAAGAAATCTTGCCAGGAAATGCGCAAAAACTCACTTAGAGGCAAGAGAACGTTTAGGGTTTCCTTTGTTAAACGATAAGGAGGGGACAACTTATGAGTAATCAGGATTTTTTATTAGAAATCGGGCTAGAGGAAATGCCGGCCCGTTTTGTAACCGGAGCAATGTATCAATTAAAAGAAAAAGTTTCTGACTGGCTGAATGAACAACGGCTGGAATTTTCCGAGGTCCAGGCTTTCTCTACTCCTCGGCGTCTTGCTGTTGTGGTAACCGGCCTTGCAGGCAGGCAGGGGGATGTAGTTGAAGAAGCAAGAGGGCCGGCAAAGAAAATAGCTGTCGCTGAGGACGGAAGCTGGACGAAAGCAGCACAAGGATTTGCCAGAGGTCAAGGGATAGACCCTGATCAATTATTTGTAAAAGAAGTAAAAGGCACGGAGTACTTATTTGCGAAAAAAGAAATTGCAGGCAAAGAAACAAAAGAGCTCCTTTCTCAAATGGAAAGCTTAATTACAGGTATGAGTTTTCCAAAGAATATGAAGTGGGGAACACAAAACCTACGTTATGTAAGGCCGATCCATTGGATTATTGCTTTATATGGCTCTGAAGTGATTCCTTTCTCTATTACAGACGTACAAACAGGAAACATGACTAGAGGACATCGTTTTTTGGGGAATGAAAAAGTTATAGAAGAGCCCGGACAATATAAAGAAGCCTTATTAAGCGAATTTGTCATCGCTGATCCACAAGAAAGAAAAGAAGCTGTCAGAAAGCAAATAAAAATGATCCAAGAAGAAAAAGGCTGGAAAATTCCTGTTAAAGAAGAGTTGCTTGAAGAAGTCAACAATTTAATTGAATATCCTACGGCACTATACGGAAGTTTTGATGAAGATTTTCTGGCAATACCGGATGAAGTCCTGATTACCTCAATGCGAGAGCACCAGCGATATTTTTCAGTGGAAAACAAAGAAGGAAAGCTCCTTCCCCATTTTGTTACAGTGAGAAATGGGAATGATGAACACCTCGAGAATGTACAAAAAGGAAATGAAAAAGTACTCCGGGCCAGACTTTCAGATTCTGCTTTCTTCTATAAAGAAGACCAGAAAAAGAAGCCTGACCAATGTGTAGAGCAATTAGACAACATCGTCTACCATGAAGACTTAGGCTCAATCGGTGATAAAGTCCGCCGGATCGAAAAGCTTACAGCTGCCCTTGGAAAGGGCATTAATCTCAGTGACACTGTAGTCAGCCAAGCGGTACGAGCGGCTCACCTGGCCAAGTTTGACCTGGTAACTCATATGGTAGATGAGTTTCCTGAACTTCAGGGATTTATGGGCGAGAAGTATGCTCTCTTGGCAGGAGAAGAAAAGGAAGTCGCAGCTGCTGTAAACGAGCATTATAGTCCTCGCTTTGCCGGTGACAGCGTACCAGAAAGTATTCAGGGAGCACTGGTAGGGATTGCTGATAAGATTGATACAATCGTTGGATGTTTCGGTATAGGGTTAATTCCTACCGGTTCCCAGGACCCTTATGGTTTGAGACGACAGGCGGCAGGCGTTGTCCAGACAGCTGTAGAATACCGCCTGGATCTTAATTTAGAGGAAATTATCCAGCTCTCTCTTACTACAACAGAGCAGGCCGGACTTTTGAAAATGGATCGTAAAGTCACAGCAAAAGAAGTACTTGAATTCTTTGGCCTGCGTATCAAAAATCTGCTTACTGAACGTGGAGTTCGTTATGATATTGTTGATGCCGTACTTCCCGGGCAATACGGAAAGCTTGATGTTCTTCTCAGCAAAGCAGAGTTTCTAAATAAAAAAGCAGATGAAGACGAGTTCAAACAAACGGTTGAAGCTTTAAGCCGAATCACCAATATCGCTAAAAAAGCTCAACAACTTGAGAACTCAATTGAAGAGGACCTATTTGAAAGTGAGGAAGAGAAAACCTTATACACCGCTTATCAAAAGCTAAAGGTTACGCTGCCAGGCCTTTTGAAGGAAGGGCGTATTGAGGAAGCTTATGAGCAGCTGTCTTCGTTGGAAGAGACCATTAATAACTATTTTGATAATGTAATGGTTATGACTGAAAATGAAGCGGTGAAAGAAAACAGGCTGGCCCAGATGAAGCATCTGTCTGAAGAAATCAAAAAGTTTGCTTCCTTTCAACATATTGTCTTTCCATAAACTAAAAACAAATGTCCTTCTAAAATAAAATAAGCGAAAAGTTTTCCACTCCCTGCTCAATAAGATATAATATATGAAGAAATAGCATAACACATTGTGCTATGAAGGCGGTGATGAAAATCGAACTGACAGGGAGACAAGAACAGATTATTGATATTGTGAAAAACAGCGGCCCTATTACCGGGGAGCAGATTGCAGAGAAACTGTCTCTGACGCGAGCCACACTGCGTCCAGATTTAGCCATTTTAACTATGTCTGGATTTTTGGACGCAAGGCCGCGCGTCGGTTATTTCTATACAGGCAAAACTGGTTCGCAGCTTTTAACAGAAAAGGTAAAGCAGATTACCGTGCAGGAATATCAATCAATTCCAGTCGTGGTTAATCAGTCCTCGTCGGTATATGATGCGATCTGTACGATGTTTTTAGAGGATGTTGGCACGTTGTTTGTTGTGGATGAATATTCCACACTAATAGGAGTGCTTTCAAGAAAAGATTTGCTTCGCACCAGCCTGGGGAAACAGGATTTGGAAGCCGTGCCTGTGAGTATTATCATGACACGTATGCCAAATATTACAGTGTGCCAAAAAGATGATCTTATTATTGATGTGGCACAAAAGCTGATAGATAAGCAAATAGATGCTTTGCCAGTGGTCAAGGAAGTGGACAGAGGAACGAAGGTTGAAGTTATTGGGAGATTAACAAAAACAAACATTACGAAAGTGCTCGTTGATCTAGCATATGATGAGCTTATATAGAAGGAATGAATGATGGATAGTGAAAAATGAGGAGGATTTCAATGGAGGAGATTAATCAACGCCCCATTGTCTATGTGGTTTCAGATTCAGTGGGCGAAACAGCTGAATTGGTAGTAAAAGCCGCTGCAAGCCAATTTGGTGATAAAGGGATGGAGGTTCGCCGAATTCCATATGTGGAAGATGAAGGCACCATTGAAGAGGTTATTTTACTGGCAAAAGAAGCCCAGGCTCTTATTGCCTTTACATTGGTCATCCCTGAGAAAAACATATATCTCCAGAGAAGAGCTAATGAAGAGGGAGTAGAAACCGTGGATATTATGGGCCCTGTGCTTAAGAAAATGAGCAAAATTACAAATAGTGAGCCCAAATATGAACCGGGTCTGGTCTATCGCCTTGATGAAGATTATTTTAGAAAAGTAGAGGCGATAGAATTTGCTGTGAAGTATGATGACGGCCGTGACCCAAAAGGGATTATACGAGCAGATATTGTTTTGATTGGTGTGTCGCGAACCTCCAAAACTCCCTTGTCCCAATATTTAGCCCACAAGCGGTTAAAAGTGGCGAATGTTCCGCTTGTTCCTGAAGTTGAACCACCAGAAGAGCTTTTTAACGTCTCTCCAAAAAAATGTATAGGTTTAAAAATCAGTGCGGAAAAATTAAATGGGATTCGTTCAGAACGGTTGAAATCACTTGGTTTAAAAGCCGAAGCTAATTATGCAAATATCGAGAGAATTAAAGATGAATTGGAATATTCTTCTAAAATCATGGATAAGATTGGTTGTACGGTTATCGATGTATCCAATAAGGCAGTAGAAGAAACTGCTAACTTAATTTCAAACATGTTTCAAAAATCCTAAGAAAAGTAAGAGTGCAGAAGATACGTTCTGCACTCTTTTCACTTCAAAAAAATTAAGAAATTTATACACATAGTATAATTTCTAGTGGTATTTTTTCACTTTTTAAATTATAATGAAATGTTGTGTGTAATGAGATAATAAGTAAGTAAAGTAAGTAAATCAAAAAAGTAATTTTCCAATAACAAGGAGGATTTCCATTACAATTGTAGAATACTCTGAAATGCGACAAAAATCGATAACCATTTATGTTGATGCTGATGCTTGTCCTGTAAAAAAAGAAATTGATAAGCTGGCGGTGGAGCATGGAGCGGAAGCCGTTTTTGTGGCCAGTTATTCCCATTTTTCGTCTGATAAGTATAAAGGAAAACTTATCACGGTAGACGCTGAACCTGAGGCTGCTGATTTATATATCGTTAACCATGCAAAGAAAAACGATGTAGTGATCACTCATGATAATGGTCTGGCTGCTATGCTATTACACAATGGAACCAAGGTGATTTCATTTCGAGGCAAAGAGTGGAAGAATGAAGATACAGATGCTCTTTTGCTTGGAAGGCTTCAGGGAATTCAGGCAAAAAAACAAAAGAAGATGAGATTGAAAGGACCTCCGCCTTTTAGTCAATCGGACCGGAACAATTTTACTGAGACATTAAGCAGAATACTTAAAGAGTGAATCTTAAGAAGATCAGGTGAGGAAATTAGTGAAGCAACGAATACCTGAAGAATTGATCGAGGAAGTCCGGAATAAAAATGACATCGTGGATGTCATCAGCGACCATGTTCAGCTTAAAAAGCAAGGACGCCATTATTTAGGTTTATGCCCATTTCACGGTGAAAACACACCTTCGTTTTCTGTCTCGCCCGAAAGGCAGCTGTATCACTGCTTTGGTTGTGGAGCAGGCGGAAATGTCATTACGTTTGTGATGGAAATGGAAGGTGCAGATTTTATCCAGGCCGTTGAGAAACTGGCTGAACGTATTGATATGGCTCTTCCTAAACACGTGAAAGGTGTTTCAGGGAATGAAAGTGGAAAAAAGCATGAAAGTAAAATACTAGGTCACGAGCTTGCTGCCAAATTTTATCATCATTTATTAACAACGACAGAGCAAGGCAAGGCTGCCTATGATTACTTACTTGATAGAGGCTTTACCCAGGATATGATCAGTGCTTTTCAGATAGGCTACGCTCCTGATAATCCCGCGGCACTGAAAGCTCTCCTGGAAAAGAGAGGATTTCAGGAAAGTGAAATGGAAGAAGCTGGTCTGCTTTTACGCAAGGAAAGCAGCTGGGAATACATGGACCGCTTTAGAAACCGTGTGATGTTTCCCATCATGAACAATCAGGGTAGAGTCATTGCATTTGGGGGCAGAGCTCTTCAAGAAGGACAGCCGAAATATTTAAATAGTCCGGAAACTCCTATCTTCCATAAAAATGAAACCTTGTATGCTCTTCATAAGGCACGCCCAGCGATTCGAAAAGAAAACAAAGCGATACTTTTTGAAGGCTACGCAGATGTTATCTCAGCCTGGAATGCAGGTGTAAATAATGGTGTGGCTACACTGGGTACTGCGCTGTCTGCCCGTCAGGCTAAGATTATCCGACGTAACGCCGAACAGGCAATTATATGTTATGACGGAGACAAAGCAGGACAGGAAGCTGCCTTGAGAAGCGCGGAGCTTCTTGAACAGGAAGGCTGCCAGGTACAGGTTGCTTTACTTCCTGAGGGCAGCGATCCAGATGATTTCATTAAGATCCATGGCAAAGATAAATTTGTTAATGAAATTATTAAAGCCCCCTTTACATTGATGAGCTTTAAAATGCAAAAGCTTAAAAAAGAGAAAAACCTGCAACATGAAGGAGATAGACTTCAGTATATAGAAGAAATAGTAGGTGAAATAAGCAAAATATCTAAAGCAGTTGAAAGAGATCATTATTTGAGGCAGGTTGCCGATGAATTTGATCTTTCCTTAGAAGCTCTTAAGCAAGAACAACACAGGCTATTCAGAGCGAATAAACAAAAAAATAAAAATGCAGGTACAAGTTATTCAAGTGACTCTTCAAAACGGAGAGCCAGTCAGTACATGACGGAACAAAGACTCCGTCCTGCCTTTTTCAATGCGGAAAGAATCCTTCTTGCTCATATGCTTTCCAGTAAGGAAATTACAGATCAGGTAGCAGATGAAGTAGGAGGAGAGTTTAATGTAGAGAATCACATCGCTCTGGCGGCACATTTATATGCCTTTTACGGGGCAGGCAGGGATGGGGACAGCTCCGATTTTATCCACAGCCTTACGGATGAAAGCTTAATGAAACTGGCGGCAGAGCTCTCAATGCTTGACATTAATCGAAACTTGACAGAAAATGAGTTGGCTGATTATATAAAACAGATTAAGAACTATCCAAAGTGGGTAGAAATAGAAGAAAAAGAAAAAGAAATGAAAGAGGCGGAGCGCAGGCATGATCTGCAACATGCCTTGCAATTGGCAAATGAACTGGTCGAAATGAAAAAAGCATTAAAAAGCAAGTAAGAGTGTCGATGTTTGTAGAAAGAAGCCAGTTCTTATTTCTTATAGTAACAATTTATTTTTTTATGCACGATAAAGAAGAGTATTCTTCTTTGATTATTTTTGTAGAGATAAATGGAAGGTAACTGACAAGTAGTGTTGTGCAGAATGGAAGGAGGGGATCGAATGGCTGAGAAACCAATACGCCCGTTGGCGGAAGGTGAAATGTCCATCGATCAAGTAAAAGAACAATTATTAGAAGCCGGGAAAAAAAGGGGAGTGCTTACGTACGCTGAAATTACTGAGAAGCTTGCCCCTTATGATCAAGACTCTGACCAAATGGATGAGTTTTTTGAATATCTGGGAGAGCAGGGTGTTGATATTCTCAACGAAGGAGAAGAAGTGCCAAGCATGGATCAAGTAGAAAAAGAAGAAGAGCTTGATCTAAACGATTTAAGCGTGCCTCCTGGAATTAAAATTAATGACCCTGTACGGATGTATCTAAAGGAAATTGGCCGCGTTCCTCTTTTGTCTGCAAAGGAGGAAATAGAGCTTGCCAAGCGAATTGAGGATGGGGATGAGGAAGCTAAACGCCGTTTGGCTGAGGCTAACCTCAGGCTCGTTGTATCCATTGCGAAACGTTATGTAGGACGCGGAATGCTGTTTCTTGATCTAATTCAAGAAGGAAATATGGGTCTTATAAAAGCTGTGGAAAAATTTGATTACAATAAAGGTTATAAATTCAGTACGTATGCTACCTGGTGGATACGTCAGGCTATAACTCGTGCCATAGCCGACCAGGCCCGTACCATTCGGATCCCTGTCCATATGGTTGAAACGATTAACAAGCTCATTCGTGTACAACGTCAGCTTCTTCAGGATTTAGGCCGAGAGCCAACACCGGAGGAGGTCTCAAAGGAAATGGACCTGACTCCTGATAAGGTTCGAGAGATTTTGAAAATAGCTCAAGAACCTGTTTCTTTAGAAACTCCGATTGGTGAAGAAGACGACTCCCATTTAGGGGACTTCATTGAAGACCAGGAAGCACTTGCTCCTTCCGACGCTGCAGCATATGAGCTGCTTAAAGAGCAATTGGAAGATGTCCTTGACACTTTAACGGATCGGGAAGAAAATGTTCTCCGGCTTCGGTTTGGCCTTGATGATGGCAGAACCAGAACGCTGGAGGAAGTAGGAAAAGTATTTGGCGTTACGCGAGAACGAATCCGTCAGATCGAAGCCAAAGCACTTCGTAAGCTTCGACACCCAAGCCGAAGCAAGCGTCTGAAGGATTTTCTTGAGTAAGACCTTTCTATTGCGGTTACCCTTATATAAGGGGTAGCCGTTTTTCATGTTCTTGTTTAAGTTCAAATTTTTGGAAGCTGTAATTGATATTTATTTTACTCAGTTTCTTCTACTATTGCAAATTTCATTTTCCGTTAAAGATGTAGGACAGACGCATATTACGTAAGGAATAAAGCAATAGTAGAAAATGTAATAAAAAAGAACAGGCGGGAATTGATTGCCGCCAAGAGGAAATATTGAACAGCAGGTGACAAAATAAGCAAAAGATTCTATTTTGCCTTTTCTAAAAAGGGTTTTTACAGTAAAATATACAAGGGATACGGTTACATAGTCCACGACATGTACAAAGTTGAAGGGAAAGGGGGAAATAAAGATGAAGAGAAGTCCGCTTATTCCGTTTTTTATAACAGCTGTAGTTGGAATCCTTTTAATGTTATCTCTATCTCTAGTTGGACTTGACCAGCAAGCTTCCATCGAAGATGAGGAGAATGGTGAAAATGGCGAAGAAGAAACAGAGATTGAAGATCCAATTGCTCATGGTGAAGAGCTCGTAAATTCAAACTGTATTTCTTGTCATGGTGACAATCTTGAAGGCGGTCAGGGGCCTGCCATTGATAATCTCGAAGGAGACTTTACTGTAGAAGAAATTGCTGATATTGCTGAAAATGGAATTGGATCCATGCCTGGTGGCTGGGCTGAAGGTGAAGATGCTGAAGCCATTGGCGAATACTTGCTTTCTATTTCAGAGTAACCAATAAAAAAGGAGGGGGAGCCCCTCCTTTTTATTATGCAAAGAAAGGACGACCTGAACATGAATAAGGACGTGTTGTCAAAGCGCCTGCAATTTATTGCCGATGAAGTGCAGGAGGGAGCAGTTCTGGCGGATATAGGCACAGATCACGGATACTTACCTGTTTATTTGTGCAGTCAGGGTAAAATTAAAAAAGCGATTGCCGGAGATGTGAACGAGGGACCTTTAGAAGCAGCAAAAAATCAAATAGAAACCTCGCATTGCGGGGGTTTTGTCATTCCACGCCTTGGGAGCGGGCTTTCTGTTATAAAAAAAGAAGACAACATAGATACCATTGTGATTGCCGGAATGGGCGGCTCTCTTATCTCTGCAATCCTTGAGGAAGGAAAAGAAAAGTTACCTGGAGTAAAAAGGCTTATTCTTCAGCCGAACATCCACGCTCTATATGTCAGAGAGTGGCTTCTTAAAGAAGGCTGGGAAATTAAAAATGAACATATTTTAGAAGAAGATAATAGAATTTATGAAATCATCGTTGCAGAATGTGGTGAATGGGAAAAGCCTTACCAAGACATAAACAAAGAGGCAGCTTTGCTCCTGGGACCTTTTTTATTAAAAGAAAGAAATGATGCTTTTATTAAAAAATGGAGCAGGGAATTAAATAATTGGAGAAGAGTTCTTCGGGAACTGGAGAAAGCTTCGGATGAAAACAGAATCACAGCCAGAAAGGAAGAAGTTGAAAGAAAAATTAAGCTTACAGAGGAGGTATTATCATGAAAAAAACGATCAATGGTCAAACTGTCATACAAAGCTTTGAGAGCTGGTCACCTAAGTCCTTAGCTGTCGAGGGAGATAAAATAGGCCTTATGATAGGAACACTGGATAAGCCGGTAAAAAAGGTAATGATCGCTTTAGATGTCTTAGAAGAAGTTATAGATGAAGCTGTGGAAAAGGAAGTTGATCTTATCATAGCTCATCATCCGCTGATCTTTAAACCCTTAAAGCACATTAATACAAAAACAGGACAAGGCCCGATCATTGAAAAATGTATTAAGCATGATATTGCTGTTTATGCTGCTCATACTAACCTTGATGTTGCTAAAGGCGGAGTAAACGATATGATGGCCGAAGCTCTTGGCCTTATAGATACGAAAGTGCTTGTGCCTACTATGGAAGACAAACTGAAAAAACTGGTCGCCTTTGTTCCGGAGGATCATCTTGAAACAGTGAGACACGCTTTAGGGGACGCGGGCGCCGGCCATATTGGCGAGTATAGCCATTGCAGCTTCACCTCAGAGGGAACAGGCGCTTTTATGCCAGGAGATGAGGCGGATCCATATATTGGAGAGCAGGGGAAAATGGAATTTGTTTCAGAAAAACGAATTGAAACCATTCTAGCCGAATCACAAGTCAAAAAGGTTGTAAATGCTTTAATTAAAGCACACCCATATGAAGAACCGGCATATGATCTTTATCCTTCAGACATGGAGGGGGAAGTTCTTGGTCTTGGACGCATAGGTTCATTGGAGAATGAAATGACCCTTGGAGATTTTGCTTCTCATGTTAAGGATGCTTTTGATGTAAATACAGTAAGAGCAGTCGGGGAGAAAGACAGCAAGGTGAAAAAGGTGGCTATTTTAGGAGGAGATGGGAACAAATATTGGAGTCATGCAAAAAGAATGGGAGCTGATGTCTACGTAACAGGAGATTTATATTACCATGTAGCCCATGATGCCATGATGAGCGGTTTGAAAATGATTGATCCAGGCCATAATGTTGAAAAAGTGATGAAGGTCGGGGTTCAAAAGCGGTTGAAAGAACAAATGCAAAAGAAGGGTTATGAAGTTGAAGTGTTGGCTTCTGAGGTAAATACAGATCCATTTACCTTTATATAAAAAGGGTAATAGGAAAAAAGGAGGCTGCCCAGAATGGGGCAGCCCTCTTATTCCTTTACTTTTTAGCCTTTACTTTCGGAAGAATTTTGGTTCCCTGTACTTTCTTTTCAGTTACCCATGTTGATGGGTCATTTTTGTCGTATTGTTCGAGAAACCTGATGACTTCTTTTGTAATTGGTGTAGGAGTTGAAGCTCCTGAGGTAACACCCACAGTTTCTACACCTTCAAACCAATCCAGGTTAATTTCAGAAACATCTGCAATGCGGTATGCTTCCGTGCCCGCAATCTTCTTAGAAACCTGTGCCAGACGGTTGGAGTTATTGCTCTTCGGATCCCCAATTACAAGAAGCAAGTCTGCTTCTTTCGCTTGCTCAGCTACTGCTTCTTGCCTTACCTGAGTAGCCATGCAAATTTCATTGTGTATCTCAGCGTGGGGATACTTATCAAGTGTTTTATTCATAATATCAGAAACGTCCCATTGACTCATTGTGGTTTGGTTAGTCACGATAATTTTTTCAGAATCAAGGTTCAGATTTTCTACATCCTCCACCGATTCGACTAAGTGGACAATATCAGGAGCAACACCAATGGCACCTTCAGGCTCAGGATGTCCTTTTTTACCGACATACACAACCTGGTATCCTTCTTCTTTCTTTTCTCTAATCAGGTCATGGGTTCGTGTGACGTCAGGGCATGTTGCATCGACAGTAGTCAGTCCTTTTTTACGAGCAAGTTCCCTTACTTCAGGGGATACACCGTGGGCTGTGAAAATTACAGTGCCTTTGTCAACTTTTTGAAGAATTTCTAAGCGATTAGGTCCGTCCAGAGAAATAATGCCATCTTCTTCAAAAGCATCAGTAACGTGCTTATTATGAACAATCATCCCCAGAATATAGATGGGCCTTGGCAAATCCAGGTTATTAGCTGTTTGGCGTGCGAGAACCATTGCATCTACCACACCATAACAATATCCGCGGGGAGAAATTTTTAGTACTTTCATAACTGCCTCCTCTTAAAAAGAGTTATCCTTTTTAGACTAGGGTCATTATACTATTTGCATAATAAAAATGAAAGGATAGAGGCTGAAAGAAAGTTATAAGGAGAAAATTGTCTTTTTTCTTCTGTTCAGTCGTGGATTCTACCTGGTTATGGTGCCGCACAAAATTAAGGATCAGGCTAAAAACTTAAATATATAACTTAGGCCGGGGCACAGTAGACGAATAAGAAGAGGAGTCTTCTTTCTCTTCCCACTTTACCGGTATTTCTTGTGTCGTTGGTGTCACTGGGGAAGAAGTGGTTTCTTCCTTATCTATAGGCTCTGCTTCTTCGGATGGGTTTGCAGGAGGACTGCTGTTCATTACCTTCCAAATGGCAGGAAGCTGTCTGACAATCGGCCCGTACTGGCGGACCATCGGAGTTACAGTCTGCATCATACCTAACATCTTTTGGGCAGATTGAATCCAAGGCATGATCCCTCCGCCTTGAGCAGCTCCCATCATTGCGGGTCCCATCCCTCCACCGCCCATCATTCCTCCACCCATAGCTGGATTAAAGCCAAGACCAGAAAGCAATTTTCCAAAAGGAAGGGACCTTGCTGCTGGAGGTAAAAACCCTGCCATTGTATGAGGTGAAGTCACCGGGGAGGCAGGAAACGGCGAGGGAAAATAAAATGGTGACGGGTACATGATGAATTTCACCCTTTCAAGTTACAGATTACGTAGACAATTGCTGTGTTTAAAGATGGTTTATGATAAAATATGATGATGCCTACAGGAACGTGACATGACCTGGTTATAGTGAGAAATATAGGTATTGAAAAAGAAAGGCGGAAACAAAGTGAAAGCATTTGAACGATTTGGCTTACCCCCATTTCTTATACAAGCATTACAAAAACAAAACATTCAAAAACCGACCGAAATACAAGAGAGGCTGATTCCTGCTATCAAAAATGGCAAGGATGTTATAGGGCAGTCGCAGACGGGGTCAGGAAAAACCCTTTCCTTTCTGCTTCCGCTTGTATCTGGAATTGATACAAAAAAAAATTACACTCAAGCTGTGATCACAGCTCCGACAAGAGAGCTTGCCGGCCAGCTGTACGATGAATTACTGAAGCTTCTTGGAGAAGACAAGGAGGAGGAAATTACATCAAGGCTGGTGGTAGGCGGAACTGACCGACTTCGTACAATGAATAAATTGAAAAATCAGCCCCATATCGTTATTGGTACACCAGGGCGTCTTCATGATATGGTCAAAAGCCAGGCTCTGGATGTTCATAAAACAAAATTCTATGTTGTAGATGAAGCTGATCAAATGCTGGACATGGGTTTCATTGAACAGGTGGACCAGGTTGCTTCCAATATGCCAGAAGATTTACAGATGATGGTCTTTTCAGCTACTATTCCTGAAAAGCTTCAGCCATTTTTAAAAAAATATATGAGCCAGCCACGTCATGTGCACGTGAAGCCCGAGGAAGCCACTCCATCAAAAATCGATCATTATTTAGTGCCTCTCCGCCATCGGGACCGGACGGAATTGACAGTGAAGGTTGCAGCGTCGTTAAATCCTTATCTTGCCATCGTTTTTACGAATAAAAAAGAAGAAGCCGATGAAGTGTTTGCTGCGATGGTAGAAGAAGGGCTGAATGTGGACTTGCTTCATGGGGGTATTGCCCCCCGTCAACGAAAACAAGTGATGAAGCGGGTGAATGATGCTTCCGTTCAGTATCTGGTTGCTACTGACTTAGCTGCCCGTGGAATCGATATTAAAGGGGTCACTCATGTCATCAATTATGCTCTTCCAAAGGAGCTTGAATTTTATGTCCACCGTGTTGGACGTTCAGCTAGAGCCGGTCATACTGGAGAAGCGTATACTCTTGTAGAAAAAAATGAGCAGGAGCCTCTGCAAAAGCTCGCTAAAAAGAGAATCTCATTTGAGTATAAAGATTTAAGACGGGGAGAATGGGTCTCTGTAGAAAATATGACTGTGACAAAGAAAAACCGGACAAGGTCAACAGCTTCACCGGCCGCCGGCATGAAACCGGCCACGGGCACAAAAAAACCGAAAAAGGTTAAGCCTGGATATAAGAAAAAAGCGAAGCAGCAATTTGCACAAGAGGCTAAACGACAAAGAAGAATTGAAACGAAGAGAAACAACAAAAAATAATACAGGTTTACAGTGAAACGGGAGAGATAACTATGCTTTTAGGATCACACGTGTCAATGAACGGGAAAAAGATGCTTTTAGGATCAAGTGAGGAAGCTGCATCCTATGGTGGAACGGCTATGATGATTTATACAGGAGCTCCTCAGAATACAAGAAGAAAACCAATAGAAGAACTTAATATTGAGGCTGGAGTAGCGCATATGGCTGAACACGGGGTAAACGAGGTAGTGGTGCATGCCCCATATATAATCAACATTGGGAATACATCAAAGCCTGAAACCTTTGAACTTGGCGTCAACTTTCTTCGTTCGGAAATAGAAAGGACGGAAGCGCTTGGGGCTACCCAGATTGTTCTTCATCCGGGTGCACATGTGGGAGCAGGAGCAGACAAAGGAATAAAGAAAATTATAGAGGGACTAAATGAAGTGATTGATCCCCAGAGTAAGGTACAAATTGCTTTGGAAACCATGGCAGGAAAAGGATCTGAATGCGGCCGATCTTTTGAGGAGCTGGCTCAGATTATTGACGGAGTTACTCATAATGAGAGATTGTCCATATGCTTTGATACATGCCACACTCATGATGCAGGTTATGACATTGTAAATGATTTCGATGGAGTCTTAGATGAGTTTGACCGATTGATCGGTATTGACCGGTTAAAAGTTCTTCACATCAACGACAGCAAAAATGAGTGCGGGGCAGCAAAGGACCGTCATGAAAACATAGGGTGCGGTTATATAGGATTTGAGGCGTTGAATTATATTGTTCATCACCCCTCCTTTACAGAGGTTCCTAAGATCCTTGAAACTCCTTATGTTGGAACAGATAAGAAAAATAAAAAACCACCTTACAAATTTGAAATCAATATGCTGAAGGAAAAAGCATTTAACGAAAATTTAAAAGACGAAGTATTTAACCAGTAAAGCGTATAACATCATCTTAAAGAAAAAAAGACCGGGACAAAACCCGGCAAAAGGGAAGAGCCCTCACCACGGTGAGAGCTCTTTTTTGTATTCTATTGGTTGATTGTTCAAAGGTCCACTCGCATACACCTAAAGGCACAAGTGCGACATCCGTTCAAGCTTTCTTCGGAAAAAGACTCCACAATTATTGGATATACTGAGCAAAAAGGGCTTCAAGCAGTTCTCCAGTTGCCGGTGAAACGTTGCTCTTTGCTTTATGAAGCACAGCATGAAGTGATTGCTTATCATTAAAATCCCATGGCTCTGTTTTTACAAGCGTCAGGAGCTTAACCGCTTCCTCTCTGCTTACTGTTACCCCATATTGCTGGCCGTAAGCCATAACATCCTGAGGTGTCATCTGAGCAATATGTTGTTTAACCACCTGCTGAAAAAAAGGATTCATTAAGAGCCTCCTATAGTTTCAATTCATAATAATATATGATATGCATGTTATCTTGAAGTGTCGCTCTTTTTAGTGCGGAGTTTATAAATTTTACCAAAAAGAGTAGGCAAGCACTCTGTCATTTAGTATAATCAAAAATAAGAGTAATAAAATGGAAAGAAATTGGCAGTGAAATATGATTGATTGGTTTCATTGAGGAGGGGGTAATATGTACCAATCATTATATACAGCGGAAATTGAGGGGTTTGAAGACGAATTCAAGGAAGTCTCTTCGGAGTGGCGTTTTGTATTAGCAAATGACGGTGAAGTGATATCGTTAAATGACGAGGCGGCAAGGTGGTTTCAACGGGGGAAAAGCTTTTTTCTTCATTTAGACGAAGAAGAATGTAAGAAAGCAATTATTTTGTTGAAGTCAATTTTTCTTCAGGGAAAGATCTTTGAATTTAATTTAACACATCAATTCGACTCTCACATATTTACAGTTTCCTACAACGGAAAGTATAAAAACGGAAAGTTTTTTCTCTTAGGATCCCTGCGTCATAATCCAAAGCCAGATACCCTCTATGGCATGTGGGATCAGGAAGTCCTTCCTCATTTCATCCATCCTTATGTTATTCTCGATCATGATTTAATGATTTCTAAACATAACAATGAATTTGCAAGCTTTTTAGGCATAGATAGTGTAGAAAAAAGGCTGTCAGCATACAAAGAAGATGAGAATCATCGTGCTTTTTATATCACTTCCTTTGCAGAAGAAGTTTTTCTGGAAAAAAAGCCTCTTGTAAAAGACTACAATAATGAATCTAAAGGGGATTATTTCAGGCTGAAAGGTATCTATCTGCCAGAAAGGTATAGTGTACTTATTTTCATCTATGATCAGTCCTTTGAAAAGCGCTATAATCATTTGCTGCTTTTTCAAAATCAAATGGAATCTGTATCACATTTATCTGCTGGTGTAGCTCACGAGCTTCGCAATCCATTGTCAGTGATTAAAGGTTTTCTTCAGCTTTCTTCTTTAACCAACAGCTATGATAAATACTCGTCCACCATTTTATCTGAAGTAGACCGTATGAATGGCATCATTGAAAACTTTCTTTCCATGGCGCGCAGGAACATAAAAAAAGAGGTACAAAATCCTGCTAAACTCCTCCATAGTATAGCTGATATTATACACTCTGAGTGTTTAATGAAGGGAATAAACTTTACCTTTGATATTTATCAGGGAACAGAAGAAATTAAAGTGAATGATTCCTCTTTAAAGCAGGTAGCTTTAAACGCATTACGCAACGCTATGGAAGCATTTACTCAAAAGAATAAGAATAATTGCTTCTCTTTAAAAAGTTTTGTTGAAAAGGGAGAATACTGGATAGTTATTAAAGATAACGGGGATGGCATTCCGAAGGACATCCTTAAAAAATTAGAGGCAGGGAAACCTTTCTTCACTACGAAAGATCAAGGGACAGGTATAGGTATTCCTCTTTGCAAAACAATCATGCAAGATCATAATGGAACATTTACCATCAAAAGTGATCCTGATTCTGGGACAAGTATTGTTCTAACATTTCCCTTAGTGAAAAATTACTGAGCTGTATTAAATATGTGACCAACAGGAAGGGCAAATGATGTTTGCAAAAACAATCATTTGCCCTTATAATTTATGTAAATGGATAAAAAGTTTCCTGAAGGAAACTTTTTATAGTTGAATAACACATTTTTGTAATGCTCGCATATAATAAAATACAAATAGAGGTATTCTTTTTTTTATCAGGAAAAGTTGGTCTTGCGCAAAAAAAGTTTACTCGGTAAAGTTATGACTTGATTGGGGGAGTGAACTCATGAGTGAAACAGTAAAAGTAGAAAACATCTCAGTATACTATGATCATCACCCTGCCATACAAAACATTTCCTTTTCATCTAAAAAAGGCATATTGACTGGCGTTATTGGTCCAAACGGAGCGGGGAAGTCCACATTGATGAAAGCATTGCTGGGATTGGAAAAAACAACCGGCGGAAAGATAGAAGTGTTAGGAGAGAAAGTAGAAAAAGTCAGAAAAAAACTGGCTTATGTTCCCCAGAGAAGTGACATTGACTGGGACTTTCCTGTTCTGGTTGAAGATGTAGTATTAATGGGGCGATATGCCCATCTTCCGTGGTATAAAAAAATAGGAAAGAATGAAAAGAAAAAAGCGCGTGAGGCTCTTGAAAAAGTAGGGATGGAAAGTTACAGTAAACGCCAGATTGGCGAGCTTTCAGGTGGGCAACAGCAACGTGTGTTCATAGCGAGGGCATTAGTTCAGGATGCTGAAATTTTCTTCCTTGACGAGCCTTTTGTTGGAATTGATGTAAAATCTGAAGAAATTATTATTAATCTGTTGCGGAATTTAAAGGGGAATGGAAAAACAATTTTTGTTATTCATCATGATTTAAGTAAGGTAGAAAGTTATTTTGATAACCTGTTGTTGATCAATCAAAAACTTATTGCATATGGCCCTTCTCAGGAAGTGTACGATCCGGAAAGGCTCAGTGAAGCCTATAAAGGAAGCCTCCACTTATTCTCAGATGATAAAGTCATGGTGGTGGGGAATTGATGAACCAGGTTGCAAATTTCATTGATCAGCTCCTTCGTTATCCATATTTGCAGCAGGCTTTTATTGCTGCAGTGCTTGTAGGGATTATTTGCGGCATTATTGGCTGCTATATTATTTTGCGTGGAATGGCCTTGATGGGGGATGCCATCTCTCACGCTGTTCTACCTGGTGTGGTTATTGCTTATATGATAGGTGTAAGCTATTTTATTGGGGCTGTCATAACGGGAGTATTAACAGCCCTGGCTATAGGTTACGTATCTCAAAACAGTCGAATTAAAGATGATTCGGCAATAGGAATTATGTTTACCGCAGCCTTTGCTCTCGGGATCATTTTAATTACCGGCCTAAGAGGTACAGGAGTGGATCTTTGGCATATTCTGTTTGGAAATGTGCTGGCCGTGTCAACAACTGACCTTTGGTTGATTTTTTCGATTGGAATTCTCATTTTCATTTTGATTTTTGTTTTTTACAGACCTTTATTGTTAAGTACATTTGACCCTACCATGGCAAAAGCTACAGGACTAAATGTTAAGTATATTCACTATGGATTAATGCTTATGCTTTCTTTTGTCACAGTCGCATCCCTGCAGACGGTTGGGATTGTCCTTGTTGTCGCCATGCTGATTACTCCAGGAGCTACCGCCTACCTTCTTACAGACCGTTTTCAAATTATGCTGATCCTCTCCCCGATTTGCGGTGCTTTAGCAGGAGTAGTCGGATTGTTTGTTTCTGTGGTATATGATGTAGCTTCAGGGGCTTCTATAGTGTTAGCTGCTACTGCCTTTTTCATGTTAGCCTTTCTCTTTTCTCCAAAGCAGGGCATAGTTATTAAGTTTTTCAGGGCTAGGCAGCACGCTTAAGTAAGTTATACATTTTTTGATTTTTATATGGCATAAAATTTACGAAAAAGCAGTTTCTTTCAAATGCTGTTGTCTTTCACCTCATTTCATTTTCGTAATTTTCTGCAGCGAAAAAAAGGCCGCAAATCCTCTGGCAAGAGGTCTGCGGCCTTCTTTATGTTTTAAAGGGAGTCATCAGCTCTTGTTTCCTTGTTCATTCATATTTCGAACCAGGGGAGGAGAGGTTACAAAGGTTTCCTTTAAAGACAGAATTTCTTGCATGAAGGAAGACACTATCTCATTGAAAAGGCTTCTCTGCATCAATGATTGGTTGTTTACTCACGCTAAAAGAAGGGAAAAAGCTTACTTGTACCATGCTTACTGTTAAGTTTTGGTGGTTGATTTCAAAGATCTATTCAATTAGGATATAGGAATTGACTACGACTTAAGTAATGATGGAGGTAATATATGAGCAGCTTACATTTCCTTGTTATGCTTTTATTCTTTTCAGCCATAGACGAACAGCAAGTAGAACAGAGAATGGAACTGTTGGAAGAGAAAAGTAAAGCCTTGCAAGAGGCTGAAAATATCGTAGAAAAAGAGCTTTTCTTTTTGGAAGATTCTGACGAAGTCGTGTTTGATCTTAATTACCAAACGTGGCTGGAAGCTAGAGAAACGGCTAAACACCTTTATGACGATTCTAATGAAAACTTTAAGATGGAGTGGGGGGTTTTTCTGGCTCATCAAGCTAAGAAAAGAGAAATCGACCCGTTTTTGATATTTGAACTCCTCAGGGTAGAAACTGGAGACACATTTGATCCTTCCCTTGTGGGACCTGAAACAAGGTATGGAAAAGCATATGGTATGGGGCAGTTTATGAAAAATACTGGTCCCTGGATTGCTGAAAAAGCTGACTTGCCCTATGAGGATGATCTGCTTTTTAACCCATTTTACTCTATTCAGTTATCAGTCCTTTATTTAGACTATTTATATGATAAATATGATGACTGGGATCATGCCTTAACAGCTTATCACCGGGGAATGGGCGGCCTGCAGGCGTATATTAAAGATAATGGTGATGCTAAGAGCTGGTATGCTGTTGAAATTCAGGAAAACGCCGAGAATCAAGAATCTGCTGTTGCCTACCAATAACATACCCCGTTCCCATAAATTTGGGACGGGGTACGTTATTCCTCATCTTCCTCTATAAAACGAGAAGCCCATTCAAAAAATAACAACTGGCTTTGAACGGTTGGTTCCCTGCTTTCTTTTTCTACATAATGATATTCACCATTAGAATTCTGCTCCCTGGCTTTCACATTATCTTGTAACGTAACTGAAAGAATTTCTTTTAAGCGGAAAATGAGAACTGGGGATAAAATAGGAAAAAGAATTTCAATTCTTCTCTCCATGTTCCGTGTCATCCAGTCAGCAGAGGAGAGAAATATCTTTTCCTCGCCACCTTGATGAAAATAAAAAATCCTGCTATGTTCCAGAAAACGGTCAACAATACTTCTCACACGAATGTTTTCGCTGACTCCTTTAATTTGAGGCCGTAAGGAACAAATCCCTCTGACAATTAGGTCTATGGAAACGCCTGCTTGGGAGGCTTCATAGAGCTTGATAATGATAGGTTTATCGGTCAGTGAATTCATTTTGGCAATGATTCGGCCATTTCCATGTTCCTTGTGATACTCGATTTCTTTTTCAATTAAAGATAAAAACGTTTCTCTAATTTCAAAAGGTGCGGTTGATAACCTGTGCCACTCTGGCTTTTCAGAATAACCGCTTAAGTGATTAAAAAAGTTTGTGGCATCAATTCCAAACTTTTCATCTGAAGTTAAAATCCCCATGTCTGTGTAAAGCTTTGCCGTGGCATCATTGTAGTTTCCTGTACCGAGATGGACATAGCGCCTGATTTTGTTTTTTTCTTTCCTGACGATTAATGTGATCTTACTGTGTGTCTTTAACCCGGTAATACCATATAAAACATGAACCCCGGCCTTTTCAAGTCGTTTTGCCCATTGAATGTTATTTTCTTCATCAAATCGAGCTTTCAGCTCTACTAGTACGGTTACCTGCTTGCCATTTTCAGCAGCCCGTTCAAGGGCTGCAATAATTTGAGAATCACCGCTGACTCGGTATAATGTTTGTTTAATAGCAAGAACTGCAGGATCGTCGGCTGCCTTTGAAATAAAATCAATTATTGGCTGAAAAGATTCATAGGGATGGTGGAGAAAGATATCCTTTTTTGATACAGCATCAAAAATATCGTCTTCTCCCAATAAATCTTCAGGCGGCTGAGGTATAAAAGCCTGGTTAACCAAGTGTTCGAAGTCAGGTGCCAGCTCTTTTGTAAATTTAAATAAAAAGCTTAAGTCAAGAGGCCCTTTAACCATGTAAACGTCCCGGTCATGGATTTCCAGGGCTGAAGTTAAAAAAGATAGAACCTCATCTTTTATGACCCCTTCTTGTACTTCAAGACGCACTGCCGCTCCCCATTTTCGCTTTTTCAATTCTTTTTCTATTTCACGGAGGAGGTCTCTGGCCCCTTCTTCTAAAATTGTCAAGTCTGCGTTACGTGTGATCCTGAAAGGACAGACCGTTTTTATTTGATAACCTGAAAATAATTTGTCTATAAAGTGTGTAATAACCTTTTCCAGTAATATAAACTGCCTGTTTCTGTTACGCGAAGGGAGTTGGATAAACCTGGAAAGGACAGAGGGAACCTGCACAATAGCGAGGGATTCCTTTTGGTTTTTCCCCTTAGGCTCTAATAACACCGCCAGATTAATACTTTTATTAAGAAGCATTGGAAATGGGCGGTAAGCATCTACGGCCATTGGTGTGAGAACAGGGAAAATATAATTATCAAAATGATTTTCTAAAAACTGAATCTGAGTTTCAGTTAATTCTTCAGTGGATAAGAACTCTATGCCTTCATGAAATAGAAGGGGAAGCATGGTTTCATTGTAGAGATTGTCCTGAAGTTTAACTAACGAATGGTTTTTATCAGCGATACGTTTCAGCTGTTCTTTAGGGGTATAGGCAGCTTTATTTTCAGGTTTGTTAAATCCTGCCTTTACCTGATCCTTTAAACCAGCCACACGAACCATAAAAAACTCATCAAGATTAGAGCTGAATATAGCTAAAAATTTTAAGCGTTCCAGCAAAGGGTTTCTTTCGTCGATTGCCTCTTCGAGAACTCGTTCGTTAAAGGCAAGCCAGCTTAATTCACGGTTATTATAATAGGAAGGGTCATTTAAGTCAGTGTGCCTCTCTATATTATTTTCTCGCATGCAGACTCCACCTTTCTAGGGCAGCGAAACAATTGACTATAGTGTCCTCTTTTATACTTTATGATAAGAGCTTTCTTCTCTATGAAAGTATAATGAGATTTTTTTCCCCAATGTTTTTTCAAGATGCTTTTTGTATTTCTCGCTTTTTATTTCTTCAAAATACGGGCTGGCTCCTGGTGTACAATACAGATGAATCGCTATATTTTTTCCATCGCGCCTTGTGTCAAGATGAGTAATAACGTTTCGTCTCGTCCTATTGAGTGAATAAGCCAGTTTTAAGATGCTTCCTAATAGTTCGTACCGTTGTAATAATCGCTGAGATACATACCGTTTATACGGCGTTGCAAATTGCTGAAGATATGATTGCGATTTAAAAGAAGAAATAAACGCAATGGCCAGCCTTTCTTGATGGGAAATACCATCAATTGATCTGTTGGTCAGTAAGTAAAATGTATGCTGCACACTTGCTTCGTCATCAATGTACTCACCCATATAAAGCACTTTCGCGCTTGTTTTCAGTAAATAAACGTTGGTTTCCTGTTTCAAGTAATAAGGAAGGTGATTTTCCAGTTGACTGTATAGTTGCTCAGCTAGACGGGACACTTCTGAGATATGGTCATGCTGAATTTCATATTCCCTGCCTAGTTGATAAAAGCTTTCCTCGGTTACATTAGGGAAAAGTTTGTTTTCTTCATCACGGAGTATCTCTTCAAATAATAAGCCGTCACGTAGTCCTTTATTGCTCATGATAAAAAAAGGAGACTTGCTGTATTCCATAAGCCCCTGAATGACCCGGACTGCCGGAACAATGATATCAGCCCGGTCTTTCGATAATCCTTCAATATCTGCTCTTTTACTTAAAGGGGTCTGTTCTAAAAGACGTAGAGTACTTTCCACTTGTTTAGGAGCCATAGAATATTGATGAAGGCCGGCAAGGGGATATTTTTCTTTTCTTTGATGAATCAGTGCCATGTTTCTGGCACTTCCTCCTATGCCTATGACAGGTACTTTTTTATTTTTCAGCCAAGGTATTTTAGCAAATTCATTTTTTAAAAAACGATAAAACTGTCGGGGGTTGGCCTGTCTGTTTCCATCTTCCCCGTAAAATTGTTTTTTTAACGTCAGAGCCCCAAAAGGGAAGCTGTGTGAGTAAATAAGTCTGCGGTGATGAAAATAGGTGACTTCAGTGCTTCCACCGCCGATATCTACAGTAATCCCCTCACGCAGAGAGGTGGAATTGACAACAGCCAAATATCCGTAGTAAGCTTCTTCTTTTCCCGATAATACTCTTACATAAAGAGAAGTTTCCTTATGAATAAAATCAAGGATATCTTGCTGATTGACCGCATTTCGAATGGCAGCTGTAGCAGCAACTTTTACTTTGGTTACATGGTGGTGCTGAATGATTTCTTCAAACTGTATAAGCGCTGATTTCAGTACCTCAAACCCTTCAGGGGTTAAACGGCCATCCAGGTCAATATGGGAGCTGAGGCGTGCCACTTGTTTTAAGTTATGTAACTGGCGGTATCTTTTTTGGTCGTCTATTTTGTGAATCACTAATCTAATTGAATTGGAACCGATGTCCAGTACGCCGACCTTCTCTTTTTTCATGTTTACCACTTCCTTCTTGGATTGATATCCTGTTTATTGTTTAGTATGACTGTAACTCTTGAGAAGAAATCAAAAAAACAGCTCAAAAAAGTGGATGTTTGACAAGAAGAGGAAACTGAGCTGCAAAGTCAGTTGTTTACAGGAAAAACTCAATCAGTTATACTCATTTAAGTAAATAAATCGTAATGGTTCTTAAAGTTTGATTTGGGCACTGGTCTTTCACATGAAACATATACGAAAAATATATATTTGTATAGCGAAAAAGCTGCAAATTAGGAGGATCTCTATAATGGAGGCAAAAGAACAATCCAATGTAATTGATATAAGTAATCTTTCCTTTCATTATGGCTCACGAAACGTATTGGAGGATATTTCTTTAACCATTTCTCGTGGTACATTTTTAGGATTAGTAGGACCAAACGGTTCTGGAAAATCCACCTTGGTTAAATGCCTCTTAGGTTTACTAACCCCTCATCATGGTGAGGTTTCATTATTTGGAAAACCTCTTGAAAAATTTAAAGACTGGGACCGGGTAGGCTTTGTGTCCCAGAAAGCTAACAGCTTTAATGCGGGATTTCCAGCTACGGTTTTTGAAGTCGTATCCATGGGTTTGTTTGGAAAGATTGGTTTATTTCGTTTTTTAAACAAAGCTCATAAGCAAAAAGTTAAAGAAGTAATTGAGAGTGTGGGAATGGGAGAGTACCTCCATCAGAACATTGGGGAACTTTCAGGGGGGCAGCAGCAGCGGGTGTTTATAGCGAGAGCTTTAGTCAGTGACCCGGACCTTCTTATCCTTGATGAACCAACCGTAGGAGTAGACGCCCAAAGTGTTCAGAGCTTTTATAATATGCTGAGCTATTTAAATAAAGAAAAGAATATTACCCTTGTACTCATTACTCATGATATAGGGGCGATGACAAGCTATGTGACAGATGTTGCCTGCTTAAACAAGTATTTGCATTTTCATGGTACTTCTCAGGATTTTGAAAAAGAGCAAAACCTATCGGCTTTTTACGGGCATGAGGTTGACCTGATTACGCACAACCACGGGCATGGGGGACATTAATTCATGCTTGATGTTTTTTTTCGTTATGAGTTTTTGCAAAATGCGTTAATTACAGGTATTATGATCGGTTTTCTGGCGCCGGTTTTAGGCGTTTTCCTTGTAGTCAGGAGAATGTCTTTGATTGCTGATGCCTTATCACACATTACCTTAACCGGAATAGCTTTTCATTTATTACTTGCCAATCACTTTGTATATTTTTCTCTTCTTTCCCCCCTTTATATGGGAATGGCATTTTCAGTGGCCGGTTCTTTGCTGATTGAAAAACTCAGGGGCTTTTATACTTATTACAAAGAATTAGCCATCCCTATCATCCTTTCAGGAGGGATAGGACTAGGAGTTGTATTCATTTCATTAGCAGACGGTTTTAACAACGATCTATTTAATTATTTATTTGGCAGTGTTATTGCTGTAAGCAGAGGGGATCTATGGACAATTACAGTTATAACCGCTGTAGTTACTGCTGTTTTAATTTTATTTTATAAAGAACTGTTTTTTCTTTCCTTTGATGAAGAACAGGCCACGGTAGCCGGACTGCCAAAGCGTTTCATTTATTTTATTTTTATAGTTCTAGTTGCATTGGTTATTGCAGCATCCATGCAGATTGTAGGAATATTGCTGGTTTCTTCTCTTATGTCACTCCCGGTCGCTGCTGCGATGCAGGTTGCAAAAGGGTTTAAGCAGATGTTTTTTTATTCAGTCCTTTTCGGAGAAACTTCTGTAATAACGGGACTGGTGTCAGCTTACCATCTGGATTTAGCGCCTGGAGGGACGATTGTCATGATCGCTGTTATTCTTCTCCTTCTGGCTATGGGAGCAAGAAGGCTGGCCGGATGGCAATTTACAGGAGTAACGAAGGTGAAGAACACAATGTAGATGGTGTTCGTTGTTTTCGAATTCTTTCTCTTGTACAATAATGAAGGAACTAAATGAGAGTAGGAATTGAATATGGATTTTTTATTTGGGGATCTAACCTTTATTCAAAGAGGCGTTCTGGCCGCTTTGATTGTAGGTTTTATTTGTCCGCTTCTCGGGTCTTTTTTACTGGTGCGGCGAGTAACGATCATTTCTGAATCGTTGTCTCATGTAACGCTGACAGGTATTTCAGCGGGGGTGTTAATGGGGCAGACGATGCAATTTATGGATGTTAATCCTTTATACAGCGGACTGCTGTTTGCGCTCATAGGATCTCTTCTTATTGAAAAATTAAGGCAGGAATACAGACACTTTCAGGAGCTGGCCATTCCTATTATATTATCAGCGGGAATAGGACTAAGCGCGATTTTAATCAGTATTGCTCAAACTGGCTACACAGAATGGTTTAATTATTTATTTGGCAGTATCGTCTCTGTTACACAGGAAGATTTATTATTTATTATAATAACTGCATTCGTCGTGCTCCTGATTATGATCTTCTTTTTTAAGGAATTTATCTCTATATCCTTCGATCAGGAATATGCAAAAGTATCAGGGATTTCTCTTAAAGGAATGAACTTTTTATTTTCACTGCTCGTTGCCTTAGTGATTTCAATGTCGATGAAGGTTGTTGGAATCCTCCTGGTAGGAGCATTAATTGCACTGCCTGTTGCTGCAGCTATCAGGGTAGCAAAAAGCTTCAAACAAGTCATGCTTCTAGGAGTGCTGTTCGGTGAAGCAGCCATTTTGTCAGGCGTATATATTTCTTATCATATGGATATCGCTACAGGGGGCACGATTGTAATGTCAGCGATGTTTATTTTAGCCATTGTTGCATGCTTGCAAATGATTTTCTCGAGGAGTTAACCGGAGGGAGTTTGTATGAATTTAGAAAAGGCCTTGGATCGACTTAAAGAACAAGGGTATAAGTATACAGGGAAAAGGGAAATGATTGTCTCTTTGTTTGCCGAGGAAAAGCGTTACCTGTCAGCGAAGGATGTTCTTACTCACATGCAAAAGGAATACCCTGGAGTCAGCTTTGATACCGTATATCGTAATCTTTCCTTATTCACAGACTTGGAAATTTTGGAAACGACTGAGCTTGAAGGAGAGAAGAAGTTTCGGTTCAGCTGTTCTACTCCCCATCACCATCATCATCTCATATGCATGGAATGCGGAAAGACAAAACACATTCACGCTTGTCCTATGGAACATTTAGGCACACCATTCGATGAGGAATTTAGCGTGACCGGGCATAAATTTGAGGTATATGGTTATTGTGCAGATTGTAAAAATAACAGTAAAGCAAACGTATAAGCAAAAAGAGGCAGCCTGCAAACAGAGCAGAGACTGCCTTTTTTTTATCGGTTTTTTGTCCAATTGTCCACCCATAGTTTTGCTTCTTGCCAATTTTGCACTCTTTGTACATTGGCTGGCACAGGTTTGCGATTATAAGGTGTATCCAGGAGGACGACAGGTATCTGGCATTCCTCGGCAATATTGCACGCATTATCATGTTTATCTTCAAAAAATAGATGTACTTGATGTTTTTTGATTGATTCAATTTTGTCGTGCTGACCGATTAATTCAATGTGATGGTATGGAAGGTTGTGAGTATTAAACCATTCCATGGTAGCTTCATGAAGATGGTGACCGCGGGCACTGATGTAAATCATTTTATGGTTCTTATTCCACTCAAGAAGAGCTTGTTCAACCTTATGAGCCAATACAGCATTTGAATAAATACTTTTCTCATGAATTTTCATCCATTTCCAAAATTCCTGCTGACTGACATTCAGCAAGCTTGTTAAATCATATTCTGTGATATCCTCAAGAGTAATATCAACCTGGAAATGTTTGTTGAGATAAGGTACAAAAGTGGCTGGGTCAGTGACAGTACCGTCAATATCTAAACCAAATGTTAACTTTTTTTCAGTCATTTGTTGAAATTCACTCCTAAATAATTTCTAATTATTCTCTGATATGCTCATCCTTTACAGCTTTAAGGAAGCTTCCCTCCGCACATACTAAGACTGCTCTCTACAGAGTAAGGAAGGAGGGATAACAGTGGATGAAATGAATCAGAAAAACGAAAATAACAAAGGTCAATTAGGGCCAAGTGATAACACAATGGCTGAAGGATACGAGGGTCCAAGAGAAGACCTCTTTGACGAAGAACAGCTCTTTGATGAAGAACAGAGCATCGATGAAGAGCCGGACTTTGAAGAGGAGGATTACACCCAGGAAACCGCTGCAGAAGTGGGGACGTGGGGAGTAGGCAATAGAGCAAATTTAGCTGAGCCTGAAAGAGAAGAAGAAGAGCAGGTAACAACCCGTGATAGTGACGTGACTGATGATACTGTAGGACGGGGTGTAGGTATTGCAGCTCTACTTGCTTCCATTCTTTCCCTGTTCTTTTTACCCATTTTACTTGGAGGTGCAGGTATCGTTGTCGGATTTATTGCTGCACGCCAAGGGGCAACAGGATTAGGATACTGGGCGGTAGCTGTCGGTGCCTTCTCTATTCTTATGACTGTCTTTTTCGGACCTTTTTTCTAGCTAAATAAGCAGTGCCCTCACGCGTGAGGGCACTTTTGTTTTTATTTAAGATGAAGACGATGCAGCTTCTTTTTTCTCTTTTTCTTTTTTATAATGTTCTTCTGCTATTTTGTCTACTTCCTTTTTCAGTTCCTCAACCATTGTTGCTTCAGGGACCTTGCGGACAATTTCTCCGTGTCTGAATAAAAGTCCTTCTCCTCTTGCCCCGGCAATCCCGATATCAGCTTCCCGTGCCTCACCTGGTCCGTTTACTGCACAGCCGAGCACAGCCACTTTAATGGGAGCTTTAATCGTTGAGATATAGTCCTCAACCTCATTTGCTATGCTGATAAGATCGATTTCAATTCTTCCACAAGTTGGACAAGAAATAAGAGTGGCGGCATTGGCAGCCAAACCAAAGGATTTCAACAGCTCACGGCCAACTTTTATCTCCTCTACAGGGTCAGCACTCAGGGAGATTCGAAGAGTATTGCCGATCCCCTTGCTCAGGATCGCTCCCAGACCAGCAGCACTTTTAATTGTGCCGGCAAATTTAGTGCCTGATTCTGTAATTCCTAAATGCAGAGGGTAAGAAAAAGCTTGAGCAGCTTTTTCATAGGCTTCAATGGCTAAATTAACATCTGAAGCCTTCATTGACACAATAATGTCATGGAAGTCTAAATCTTCCAGGATTTTAATGTGGTGAAGGGCACTTTCCACCATACCGTCAGCTGTAGGATATCCGTACTTTTCCAGAATCCGTTTTTCAAGAGAACCGGCATTCACACCTATACGAATAGGGATGTTCTTTTCTTTGGCAGCTTTTACTACTGCTTCGACTTTCTCTTTTCTTCCAATGTTTCCAGGGTTAATACGAATTTTGTCGGCGCCGCCTTCAATGGCTTTCAAAGCCATTTTATAGTCAAAATGGATATCAACAACCAATGGAATGTTGATTTGCTTTTTTATTTCTGGAATGGCTTCTGCATCACGCATTTCCGGGCAGGCAACTCGGACAATTTGACAGCCTGCTTCTTCGAGTCGGTGAATTTCTTTAACGGTTGCTTCCACGTCATGTGTTTTCGTTGTTGTCATGCTTTGGACGATAACTTCGTTGTTTCCTCCAATGACTAGGTTCCCAACCTTTACAGGACGGGTGTTCGTACGGTGGACAATCTGGGTCATGAATGAATACGCCCCTTTATATTTTCAAAGATATATTCTGTGTCAGTATTCTTATTTATACTGCCATAAAATTTCAAACGAATACAACGTTATTGTATCAGCGCCATGATTTGTTTGGCAAGAAAAATAAAGAGGCGCTTTTTATCAGGTCAGGGGCTGTAGGTTGGAAACCAGTATGTTTGGTCAATCTGGATTTCTTCAGGCAAGATGTCATTGTTTAACCTTGAAAAGTCATGGGAGACCTGCTGAATACTCGCAGGCACGGGCCCTTCATGAAGCTGTTCCACTATGGAAAGCACAGTTTGTCCAGGTTCTACAGTAACTTCCACAGCCGATTCATTGAAAGAACTATCTGGCAGGGGGCGCGGAGATTCTTGTTCATTTTGTTCTTCCTCATTCTTTTCTTCTTCAGTTTCTGTTGCTTCAGCTTGAGGAGGGGCGGGTTCCTCAACGACTGTCGGAAGAGTCCCGACAGTAAGGTCGTAATAAACGGCTATAATAGCAATAACAATAAGCAGAAAACCGAATAATTTTCTCATGAAACCACCTCCAATACACTTTCTTAAAGCCATTGAGGAGACCTGTGAGCAGGGGATATAATAAGGAAATTCTTCCAATAACTAAAAAGTCCTTTATAAAATATGGAAATAAAAGCAAAAGTCAAAAGAGGGTGAAAAAGTATGAAATTCTCTTCCCTTTTATAGCGCCATGTGGTAAGTATTTTTATAGGGATGATATATATAAATCATCTTCCTAATGAAAAGGAGAGAAAAAATGAAAACACAAGTATTAAGCTGGATGGCACTGCTGCTTCTAGTCATTGGAATGATTACCATGCCTGGCACCGCCAAGGGGGATGC
The DNA here is from genome assembly GCF_042656525.1 of Thalassorhabdus alkalitolerans. NCBI lineage: Bacteria > Bacillati > Bacillota > Bacilli > Caryophanales > Bacillaceae > Thalassorhabdus > Thalassorhabdus alkalitolerans. Next base: position 95,609 of record NZ_JBHSOZ010000005.1, on the reverse strand, counting down.
TGTGCCCGGGGAAGAGATTATTACGTTAGGAGAAGACTTGAGCCCTGATGATAGAACCAGACTGCTTGAAGAAATGAGTGCAGATGAAAATGATACAATTATATATGTAAGTAATGAGGAAGAACATAGATATTTAGGAGATTACATCAGCGCAAGTCAAATCGGTACAAGAGCTTTGTCTTCCACAAAAATTACCCTTACAGAGGAAGGCAGCGGTCTGAACGTTGAAACGAATAACATCAATTGGGTTTCAGAAGGCATGTATGCAAATGCTTTAGTTACCGCCGGGGTTAAGGATGCGGATATCTATGTAACAGCACCATTTCAAGTGTCGGGAACTGCTGCGTTAACAGGCCTTATCAAAGCCTATGAAGTACAGGCGGATGTGGTTATACCTGAAGAACAAAAGAAAGTGGCTAACGAGGAAATGGTTCGGACGGCAGAACTTGGGGAGAGAATTGGCACAGAAGAAGCCACTGAATTGATCACCAGGATTAAAGAAGAGATCGGCAGACAGTCGGTCGAATCTGAAGAGGACCTTCGGGCTTTAATTATTAATATCTCAAATGAGTTGAATATTACCTTAAACGAAGAAGAGGTTAATGGCCTGGTTTCCCTTTTTGACCGGATGCAAGATTTAAATATTGACTGGAACCAGGTGCAGGATCAAATTTCAAAAGTACGTAACAATTTAGATGATTTTCTAAATCGAGAGGATACTCAATCCTTTATCGCAAGTTTTCTTGATTTTATTAACCAGCTAATTGACTCAGCAAGAGGATGGTTGTCCTCTGAATCATAAGTAATAAATAGGTAAGAGAGGCAGTTGAAATCTTCAAGAGAAGAGATCCTGCCTCTCTTTTGAATTTTCAGGGGGGAGAGGCAGACAGCCGAAACCAAAAGGAGTGCCAGCCGTATATAATATAAATAAGAAAAATACTATCAATGGTGTCTCTGCGATGGTTCATGGTATGCTTTTAGTAAGAGTGAGAAGCAATAATAAGTGGAGAGAAAGGAGTGCTTCTATGGACTGGTTAGATAATGCCAGTGTTGGTTTTTTAGTTGTTTTTTTAGGTACGTTGTTTCTGGTTGGGGAACTGTTAGTGAAAATGAGAGGCTTATTCGCTGTTATTGGAATAGTTCTTATGAGTCTTTTCTTTGCTTATCACATAGATGCGGCATCTGGCTTGTGGATCGTACTTTTATACGGAGCGGGCCTTGGTTTAATCATTTTTGACGGAAAAGTGACTGGCGATGGCACCATTGCACTGTTAGGTGCTTTGATGATGATTATGGGTATAGCTGTTCCAGCTCCCGGATTTTTGTATGGATCTTTGGCGGCCATGGGCTTTATCCTTGGTGCATTAGCCTCAACTTTCTTTTTGAGGGTTTTCTCAAGAAGAGAGCTATGGTCGAAAATTACTTTGAAAGACAAAATGACAGGAGACCTTGGATATAATTCCATAAATGAAACATATAAGGATCTTGTAGGGCAAAAAGGCAAAACCATGACTGATTTCCGGCCTATTGGAACAATAGATATTGATGGCAGTCAATACAGTGCTACCAGCGGCGGCCAATGGATTAAAGCAGGGGAAGAAATAGAGGTAATTGAAGTGGATGGTACGCGAATTCTCGTAAAGAAACTAGAAGAACAGAAAGAAAGTTAAAAAAGGGCGGCTGTTAAGAATTTCTTTCTCAACAGCCGCCCTTTTGGGGTATTTTTTACATAAGGGTTTGTGCCTGCCAGTATAGTCTGAGAGCGGCCCTCTTTTTTTCAGGCTCCAGTGTCAGGTTTCCCAGAGAATTATGAAGCGGCTGGCTTTTTCGGTTTCGGAAGGCGCCTGTAGGCTGCAAAAAGCATAATAAATGCTATGGCCCAGTAAACAGTGAAGGAAAATGGAAGAGCAATACCTGCTGCATCAATAATGGCGAGAACCAAAGTAGGAAGTGTTACAGCGTATGCACTCATGATCCAAATGTTACGGTAAGGCAGGCGAATAGCCACTTTTCTCCTCAGTAATAAGCCGAAAAGTGAAAGAGAAAATATACCAATAAATTTCATTGCAGTGACAAATAAATAAAGGCCAAGGAGAAACACTGGAATCAGGATAGGCAGCAATCCGCTGACAGTATCCATTAATGAGATAATTTCATCTTTGGTTAAGTGGAGGTTGGCAGCCTGGCCGTAAGAAAAGGACTCTATTGTTCCATCTTCTATAACGACTACTTCCTCTCTTAACAAAGCTATGGCTGGTTCTGTATCTATATCCTCTCTTGAAACAGTGCCAGTTGCATCAAAGATAATTGTATCTCCGTTATCTTCTATGTATAATGGCTCTTCCTGGTCCGCATGGAGAATGCCGTTGCGAAGCTCGAAATCAGGAAGGTCCTCATGCAAAGCCGAGTCAACCTGAGAGGTTAACGTGAGCATGCTCGAGGTAAACGTAATTCCTGCAGGTATGCTTGTGATAAACATAAGAAAAAAGATATAGGAAATAGCTTTTCCAATGCCTGAAAAGCGAAAGGCTGCAATATATTTAGGTGAATATAGGCTGCGTATAAATTGCTGAATCACATTCATAGAAAGGCCTCCATGTAAAAGTCATCTTTATTATTGTATTTCATCAATTCTCTGGGAACAAGTAAAAGGAACCTGCTTACAAAATTAAGAAAAATATATAAAACACAGCGAAAACAGGTGGTTACGGACCATTATCATATTTGAAAGCAAAAAAAGCTGAATAATGCCTTTACAAACTTTGCTATTCACTCAATAATAGACAAGGATGAAAAAAGAATTGTCGAATGACGTTGCTTTTAATTTTTCTTGAAGGGATGAGAATTAGTGGATGTCCAAACGATATTGTTTACATTCTTTGGTGGTCTCGGCATCTTTTTGTTTGGGATTAAATTTATGGGAGATGGCCTTCAAAAAGTAGCAGGTGACCGACTAAGGGAAATTTTGGATAAATTTACGACCAATCCCGTTATGGGTGTAATTGCTGGTCTTTTTGTGACAATCCTACTTCAAACGAGTACCGGAACCACGGTATTAACCATTGGACTGGTTAATGCTGGTTTTATGACTCTCCAACAAGCAATTGGTGTCATCATGGGTGCAAATATAGGGACAACAGTCACAGCTTTTATTATAGGGATTGATATTGCAGCATACGCCTTGCCTATCATCTTTTTAGGAACCTTTTTAATATTCTTTTTCAAAAATAAAAAGGTAAATAACTATGGACAAGTTTTATTTGGGTTTGGAGCCCTCTTTTATGGTCTTACATTAATGGGAGACGGCGTGAGGCCCCTTAGAGATTTCCAGGCATTTGAAGATTTAACAATCAGCATGAGTGAAAACCCTATCCTGGGAGTTATTATTGGTGTTATTTTCACTGTGGCCGTGCAAAGTTCCACGGCTGCTATTGGACTGCTTCAGCAGCTTTATGATCAAGGCGCGATGGAATTGACTGCAGTTCTGCCTGTTTTGTTCGGGGATAATATCGGGACTACTATTACAGCTGTTCTGGCGTCAATTGGGGCATCCCTTGCCGCCAAAAGAGCTGCACTGACCCACGTCATATTTAATCTGTTGGGCACAACAATCGTGCTGATTCTGCTGGTGCCTTATACAGGTTTGATTGCTTACCTTCAGCAGGCACTAAATTTAAATCCGCCAATGACGATAGCATTTGCTCATGGGATCTTTAATGTGTCTAACACATTGATTCAACTTCCATTTGTAGCCGTTCTTGCTTTTATTGTGGTGAAGCTCATACCAGGTAAAGAATATGAAATTGAGTACAAAGCCAAGCACTTAGATCCGGCGTTTATTCAAAGTTCACCGGCTATTGCATTATCCCAGGCGAAGGCTGAGACACTTCGTATGGGTGAATTTGCTGAAAAAGGGCTCGAGGAAGTCAGGCAGTATGTAAAGACCAATCAAAAGAAGCATGCAGAATTGACCACTCAGTTTGAAGAGGCTATCAATAATTTAGATCGAAAGATTACTGATTATCTCATCCGCATATCAGAGCGCTCTCTGTCTGATGACAATTCAAGGCTTCATTCAGTTCTTATGGATACCATACGGGATATAGAGCGCGTGGGCGATCATATGGAGAATGTAATGGAGCTTGTTGATTATCAGTTAACTAATAAAGTATCGCTTTCTGAAGAAGCGATGAATGATTTAGAGGAAATGTTTGACTTGACGATCCACACATTACAAAATTCTCTTTCTGCCCTTGAGCATGAAAACATAGATATAGCAAAAGAATGTGTACTTCAAGAAGAAGAAATTGATAAAATGGAAAGAAAACTTAGGAAAAAACATATCCTAAGAGTAAATGAAGGACGCTGTTCAGGGTCTGCAGGGATCATTTTCGTAGATTTGGTCAGTAATCTTGAACGGATTGGCGATCATGCCGTGAACATTGCTGAAACGGTTATTTCAGAAAATGAATAATAATGTCAGGAGAGGGAGGTTTCCCTCTCTTTTTCTTTGTGAATAAGGGTAGTAAACAACACTTATTAAAGGCTCCTGTAGTGTTCTATGATATTTTCCTTGTTGTCTTATTTACTCAGGCAGACAAATTTTTTCTGAAGTGTTCCATTATGATTTTAATGCCCTCTTACTACGTCTGAAGTCATGCAGGCCGGGCAGAGAATAGGTTATTACGAATTTGAAAAGGGAAAATGGCGGAAACCACAGCATGCCGTTTCCAGTCAGCATGACGTGCCTTAAGGTTTGAAAGACACTATTCATTCAAGATAAAAGGAGGAGACTTATGGAAGGGACTTTACTGGTGCTTGCTGCTATATTTTATTTGCTCGCCTTTGCAGGATTGGTGTATCCAGTGATTCCAGCAGGCGTTGTTTTTGCAGTTTCATTGCTTTTAATAGGATGGGCAGAAGGTTTTGGCTCGTTAGGGATTTTCTTTTGGGTTATTCAAGGGTTTGTTGCGTTTCTGTTATTCGCCATTGATTCATTAATCAGCATTTTTGGAGTAAAGAGGAGTGGAGGATCTAACGCCGCCTTATGGGGAAGTGCGATCGGTCTTATTGTTGGGCCTTTTATTATCCCTGTAGTAGGAGTCCTGGTTGGCGCTCTGGCCGGGGCTGTAATCGGAGAATTAATAACAGGAGGAAAAACGTGGCGTCAAATGGGGAAAGTGGGCTTAAGCTCTGTTGTCGGTTTTGTACTAGGAGTGATTGTAAAAGGAATGATCCTTGTTATGAACCTTGTTTATTTACTATGGGTGTTTCTCTTTTGATTTAATGATTCAGTGCTGGCTTTCTCCCCCTTGTTAGAAGGGGGAAAGTATGCTATATTACTTTTTGCCCAAGAAAAATTTATACCCCGAAAAAACATTTAAAATATTGTTGACGAATGTTAGGTATCCATGGTATTATTTTCATTGTCGCTGAAAGTGATAGAAAAGGTACTTACCACTTTTAAAACAAATATTCCACAGTAGCTCAGTGGTAGAGCTATCGGCTGTTAACCGATCGGTCGCAGGTTCGAATCCTGCCTGTGGAGCCATATGGCGGTGTAGCTCAGCTGGCTAGAGCGTACGGTTCATACCCGTGAGGTCGGGGGTTCGATCCCCTCCGCCGCTACCAATATCATTATTATGGCGGTTGTGGCGAAGTGGTTAACGCACCGGATTGTGGTTCCGGCACACATGGGTTCGATTCCCATCAATCGCCCCATGTCTTGATAAAGGACCCTTAGCTCAGTTGGTCAGAGCAGACGGCTCATAACCGTCCGGTCGTAGGTTCGAGTCCTACAGGGTCCACCATTAAACAAATACCCTTTACAACAGACAAACTTAACCAGTTTGTTTTTTTGTTTTGGAAAAAGAAAAAAATTATAAAACCATACACTTTGTGTTTAACACGGTGGTGGAGAGGGAATGTTACATAAGCTGGACTTCTTAAGAGTCAAGCTAATTTGTTGAAAAAAAAGTAGTGTTTTGGTAACGTTGTATTTGGAAAACTTATGAAACAATCCGATTTCATGAGTCAACCCTTATGCTGGTTTTGGCATCAAGACACAAGAGACTATAATTGTTATCATTCGAAGGAGGAGATTGAACATGGCAAAACATGAACTTCCAGAACTTCCGTATGAACCTAATGCACTAGAACCACACATTGATGAGGAAACGATGAAAATTCATCATGGGAAACATCATAATACTTACGTAACGAAACTTAATGCTGCACTTGAAGGCCAGGACGAACTTGCAAACAAAAGCGTTGAGGAGTTAATCAGTGACTTGGACTCTGTTCCATCTGACATCCGCAATGCAGTAAGAAACAATGGCGGCGGTCACGCTAACCACTCTCTTTTTTGGAACCTTTTAAGCCCTAATGGCGGCGGCGAACCAACAGGAGCACTAGCTGACGCTATCAGCAGCAAGTTTGGAAGCTTCGACAACTTTAAGGAAGAATTCAAAAATGCGGGTATTGGCCGCTTTGGCTCTGGTTGGGCTTGGCTCGTACTTGATAATGGAGAATTAGCGGTTGAAGATACACTAAATCAAGATTCTCCAATCATGGAAGGAAAAACTCCTCTCCTGGGAATTGACGTTTGGGAGCATGCTTACTACCTTAAGTATCAAAACCGTCGTCCTGACTACATCGAAGCATTCTGGAATGTAGTAAACTGGGAAGAAGTAGGAAAGCGTTACGAAGAAGCAAAATAATTTAATGGAAGCCTGCCGATTTATCGGCAGGCTTTTTATATGTACGTTCTGTAAGACTTCAAGGGCTACAAAAGGATATTAATGAATAACCGGATTCTTTAGTGAAACACTACCGGTAAGGTGGTGTAGTGGGCCATGAAGACTTCGGTAAAAAAGAAATTGCTGGGCAATGTGAGTGTTTCCAAGGATCTAACGCTGCTGTTGACTATCGGCGGGTTATATGCCTTGGCGATTGCCCTTTCTAATACTTTTGTTAATGTCTATTTGTGGAAACAGTCTGGTGAATTTAGAGATATTGCATTATATCAATTTGCTTGTGCCCTTATTCAGCCGTTCGCGTTTTATCTTGCCGGATGGTGGACCAAGAGAGTGGATAGAATTGTCGTATTACGTTTTGGGATTGCTATCCTTTCTTTGTTTTATTTTGCCGTTCTTTATATCGGGGAGCAGGCAAGCAGTTACCTTCTGTTATTAGGAGGACTCCTTGGGGTCGGGTTTGGATTTTATTGGATGGCATTTAATGTATTGACCTTCGAAATTACCGAGCCGGACACTAGAGATTTTTTCAACGGTTTTTTCGGGCTATTATCCTCTTTTGCAGGTATGGTGGGACCTTTCAGTGCAGGAGCTCTCATTACGTTGCTGCCTGAATTAACCGGATATCATGTCATCTTTGCTGTTTCACTACTGCTTTTTCTGGCAGCGGTTTTTTTAAGTCTGAGGCTCAGTCGGAGAATAGCCAAAGGAGCAATCAGGGTCAAGCAGGTCTGGAAAAGAAGAAAAGAAGATACAAGCTGGAATGGCATACTCTGGGCTCATTATTTTCAGGGGCTGAGAGAAGGGATCTTTGTATTTGTCATTGTTCTGTGGGTATACACTGCTTCAGGCAGTGAGATGGCTCTTGGGACATATGGCCTTATTACCTCCTCTATATCATTTTTTTGCTATTATTTTGTCAGCCGGTTAATAAAAAAGGAATACCGTAAAAAAGGTATCTTTATAGGCGGGTTATTCTTATATGCAGCAATTTTTCTCATTATCCCTGAGCCCAGTTTTACAAGGCTTATTATATACGGGATTATCATTTCTGCAGCTTACCCGCTGTTGTTAGTCCCATATGTATCTTTAACCTATGACGTCATCGGCAGGGCATGGAATGCCGCCAAAATGAGAGTGGAGTATCTTCTAGTTCGTGAATTTTTTGTAAATGGAGGCAGAATTACTTCTATAGCTGTATTTTTAATAGCTGTGTCCTTATGGGAAGCACAACAAGTTATTCCATGGCTGCTGGCTGTCTTTGGGGCTGGTCATTTTGCTATGTATTTTGTCATTAAGGGAGTGCCTCTTACTAATTCTTCACCCTCTGATACATCCCCCCAAAACCCTGTGCTGAAACCAGACAATGAAGGGGAAAATCCTGTGTAATTTCCATTCTTTCTTCACCTATGCTTTAAGGTATGTGATACAATAAATACGTTGCAAGATAATGGGGCGCCCGGAAAACAGGTGTCTCTTTCTATTGCAGTAAGAATGAGAAGGATGGAGAGGGAAATAAAGAGGCATGCCTAAACTGAAGCAAAAGAAAAACCACGTGCCGTATCGTTTAAATGTATTGTTTTTCGGTGTATTTATTTTATTTTCAGCTTTAATTCTTCGTTTGGGCTTTGTCCAAATTGTTGAAGGAGAAAATTATATTAGAGACCTTGAAGGTACAAACAGTGCAAGTGCACGCATAGATGCCCCAAGAGGGCTTATGTATGACCGACATGGAAATGTAGCTGTAAATAACGAGTTAGTTTTGTCTCTTACCTATACAAACAGGCCGGGGGTTTCCAATGAAGAACGAATTGAAGTAGCAGAGCGCCTGAGTGAATTTATTGAAGTAGATACAGACAAGGTTACAGATCGTGATCTTAGAGACTTCTGGCTAATTACAAATGACGAAGAAGCGCAGGAGCTGATTACTCCAGAAGAGCTTTCGGCTTTAGAAGACAATGAACTCTATCAGCTTCAGCTGGAACGAATCCCTGATGGGGAGCTGGAATCTTTTTCACAGGCTGAGATGAAAGTAGCTGCTATTTGGCGTGAAATGACGGGTGGATACCACCATTCGCCTCACCGTGTTAAGCAAGGAATTGAAGTGGAGGAAGCACACCAAATCAGTGAACGCTTGGATGAACTTCCTGGTGTTGACTTGTACCGTGATGCACAGCGTAATTATGTATATGGCGACACATTCCCAAGATTTTTTGGCAGTACTGGCTCAATTCCAAGAGAAGGCATAGATTCTTACTTAGCCAGGGGATATGACCGTTCTGATGAAGTAGGAACCAGCTTTCTTGAAAGTCAGTATGAAGAGGTACTCAGAGGACAAAAAGGTGTCTTGGAAGCAGGCTCTGGCAACCTTGCTAACGCAACAGTGGAAAACCCGGGGAAACGGGGGAATGACCTAGTCTTAACACTGGATATGGAACTGCAGCAAGAAGTAGAAAATATTATAAAAGAAGAAGTGGAAAGCTCACAGGGAACTTTTATAAATGATCCTGAGGCTTATGTAGTGATGATGGAACCACAGACAGGAGATATTTTATCCATTGCTGGATACGGAGACCATTTAGGAGCGGTTTCCCGTTCATTTGAAGCCGGGTCAACTGTTAAAGCAGCAACAGTGGCGGTTGGACTTGAAACCGAAGTGATACAGCCCGGAAGTATTATCCATGACAGGCCGATCAGTCTTCCTCAGACCCCTACAATGAGGTCTGTAAGGAATATGGGAAGTATAAACGAATTAACGGCTCTGGAACGATCATCAAACATTTACATGGCTGAAATTGCAATGAGAATGGCAGGCTATGATTATGGTCGTGAATGCTGCTGGGAAGATGTAGAGGGAGCTTATCAAACCTTTAGAAATTACTTTAATCAATTTGGTCTTGGTATAGAGACAGGCATTGATCTTCCTTCAGAATCAACCGGTATTGTAGGAAGCGGGAATATGCCAGGTAATCTTCTCTATTTAAGTTTTGGACAGTTTGATACCTATACGCCGCTGCAGCTGGCTCAATATATCTCGACGATTGCAAATGATGGGTACCGTATGCAGCCCAGACTGGTCAAAGAAATACGCCAGCCAAGCGAGGACAATGATTCACTAGGCCCTATTTCCAGCCAGTTAGAGCCAAAAGTTCTAAACCGAGTGGACATACAGCCTGAATATCTGGACAGAGTACAGGAAGGCTTATGGAGAGTGATGAACGGCTCACAGGGAACGGCAAGATCCCACTTCATCTCTGCTAATTATGTAGCGGCTGGAAAGACAGGTACGGCCCAAATTAGTGTCAGGAGCGACCGGACAGGAAATGTAGTTCAAGGAAACAATCAGGCATTAGTAGGATATGCCCCTTATGAAAACCCGGAGGTAGCCTTTGCTGTTATTGTTCCATATGTGCAAAGGGATACTTCTGGGGGACGCACCGGGCTGGCCAATACGATCGCCCGTAAATCCCTGGATGCATATTTTGAATTAAAGGAAGAACGTCCTCATCAGCTACCTGAAGAGACTAATGAGGAAACCCTGGAAGATCCTGAAGACCTTGAAGAATTTGAAGAGCTTGAAGAGCTTGAAGAGCTAGTAGAAACTGCTACTGAGAACTAGAAGAGCAAGAACAGGGGCGAGGAAGAACGTTCCCCTTAAAAAGACGGAGTTTCTATCTCAATCGTTTCCTCTTTCCTTTCAGTGACGATAAAAAGGTCGCAAACCTCACCATGGGGTTTGCGACCTTTTTAATTACCGTATCCGCTTATTTGTTTGGAGGCACAATCAGGTAATCACCTCTATAATTTCATCTGCACTCATGGAACTCTTTAGTTCATAACTTCCTGTTTTAATGGAATGAGTAACCTCTTTATCGGCCATTTTGGCTTGGAATGAGTCGGCATCTTGAATTATATGCAGAGCTTCAAGAGTTTGAGCTACTTCCTTACTGTTCATGCCTTTTTCTATTTGTAAGATTGTTATGTAAATCTGCTCTTCTTCAAGAGAGTCAGAAGAAGATTCATTCTGCGCTATCAGATTTTCTTCGTATTCGGTTTTTTCCCAAACAAGGTAGCCGTTGGATTCCAGACTTTCTACCATTTCCAAAGTGCTTGGCTGGTAGGCAGAACCTTCAGCATGGTCACCTTGAGAGGAGGGGATGATGTCTGTGTAAAAATATAGTACAGCCAGGAAAGCCGAAACGGTAAACCAGCCAGCAGCAAAATTTCTCATACCAGGCTTCGTCACTTATGTCACCTCGTTACCTTCACAATAATCTTTGAACTTCTTCTTCGGTAAGTCTCATCTTTTGAGCAATATCCTGAACGTCAAGTCCCTCATTTACAAATTGGCTGGCTTCCTCTTTAAGCTTCGCAGTCCCAGTGCTTCCTTTTGAGAACACAGGATTTGCGCTGCTGCTTAAAAGCTCTTCCTCGAGTACCTTAACTTTCTTTTTCAGTTTATAAAGTTCTGTTAAATGAGTTATGGACAGGTCCTCAATTTGTTTTTCTGTTTCTTTGATTGTATCTTTTCCACAGAAAGACAGGATGAACAACCCAAGTCCTATGGACAGTAAAATAATAATCATCCATTCCATGCAAGCTTCATCTCCCAATAAATATAAAGTGATAATGCTAATATTATACACGCAAAATAGCGGGAAAAGGAAAAACTTCGCAAGAAGTTTTCATTATATCAACTTGATTGTCACCCATCAATTTGCTATTATTGAAAAGTATGATTAATGATTGTTGGTAGGGAGGGAAAAACATGCGCGTACAAGTGACTTTAGCCTGCACAGAATCAGGAGACCGCAACTATATTACTTCAAAAAACAAGCGTACAAACCCTGAGCGTATTGAATTGAAAAAATACAGTCCACGTTTGAAGAAACATACTCTTCACCGTGAAACAAAGTAAGCAGCAGGAAATTTATTCCTCTGCTTCTTTTTTCTTTGTCCTCTTTTAGCTAGGATGGGACTGGGGCAGTAGTAACCTTGTAATCATACTCATTAAAAGAGGGTAAGGAATTTTAAGAATGTGGTTGAATTGGAGGTAGAGGCAGGGGATAACGATGACAAAAACAGACATTCGCAAAGCAGTCCGGAAGTATTTTGCCCAGCTGGCTGCTGAAGAGTATACCAAAAAGTGTTCAAGAGTACATAACCAGTTATATCGCACCGAGCAATGGAGACAGGCACGGATGATCGCACTTACGTTGTCAACCAAAAATGAAATCGACACACGAGCCGTTATAAAAAAGGCATGGAGTGAAGGGAAGCAAGTTGCTGTACCCAAGGTTAACCCCTTGACTCATTCCATGACATTTTACAAACTGACAAGTTTCAATCAGCTGAAAGAACAGTATGCCGGGATTCAGGAACCTGATGCTTCCCAGGCAGCTCCTGTCTTGCCTGAAGACATCCAACTTATGATCGTGCCGGGTTTGGCTTTCGATTGGGGACGATATAGAATCGGATTCGGAGGCGGCTACTATGACAGATTTTTAGCAGCTCATCTAGTACCAACATGTGCACTTGCCCTTGACTTTCAACTATTTGAGAAATTACCCAGGGAAGAACACGATAAGCCGGTAGATATATTGTTAACGGAGGAGAAAGTATTTAGATGATTTTTGTAATGATTGCAGGAGTCCTTCTCTTCAGTATCCTTGCCTATCGATTAAAAGCATTAACCAGAGGGGGAGCGGCTGCGGCTTTATGCATTGGCATCCTGATAGCGTTAGGGTTTGAATTGGCTGGCTTGTTCATACTTGGCCTTTTCTTTGTTACCTCAACCATGTGGAGTAAATGGAAGAGAAATGGTGAGGATGAAATCAATGAAAAAGGGGGCCAGCGGGATGGGGGACAAGTGCTGGCCAATGGGGGCACAGCCGCCTTTTTTGCCTTACTGTATTTATTTGTGCCAAGTACACTGTGGGTGTATGGCTTTGCCGGCGCCCTGGCTGCCGCTGCCTCTGACACGTGGGCTTCTGAAATTGGGGGAAAAGCAAAAGGAAAACCAATTCATATCAAGACACGTAAGAAGGTTCCTAAAGGCACATCCGGGGCCGTGTCCCCTCAAGGCACGCTGGCTTCTCTTCTAGGTTCTGCTATGATTGGAATAACCACTGCTTTTTTGTTTCCAGGTGAAGGTCCGTACTGGATGATGGTCGTTATTATTGCCACGGCAGGTTTTTTTGGTAATATAATAGACACGTTAGCTGGAGCATTGATTCAAGTTGAATATAAATGTGCAGCTTGCGGGCTGCGGACGGAAAGAACTCATCATTGTAATGGCCGGACAGTCCAGGTAAAGGGGTGGCGGTCCATGAACAATGAAACAGTTAATTTTTTATGTACCATATTTGGAGCTGTCAGCAGTGCAGCCTTATTTTATTTATTTACAGGATAGGAAGGTGAGAGAATGAATTCTCGCTATTCAAGACAGATTCTTTTTCCTCAGATCGGTGAGAAGGGACAAGCCCTCCTTTCAACCAAGAAAGTGTTAATTGTTGGAGTAGGGGCTTTAGGCACGGTTTCTGCCAACCATCTTGCCAGAGCTGGAGCTGGGTATATCAGGATTGCTGACAGAGATTATGTAGAGGCGAGCAATCTTCAAAGGCAAATGCTGTTTGATGAACAAGATGCAAAAGAGGCGAAGCCAAAAGCAGTTGCTGCCAAAGAGAAATTAACAGCCATTAATTCAGATATTACTGTGGATGCAAGAGTGACAGATGTTAACTCATCATCCATTGAAGACCTTGTTGAAGGAATGGACCTCGTCATTGATGGGACGGATAATTTTCAAACGAGGTTCTTATTAAACGATGCAAGCTTTAAGCATGAGATCCCTTTTATCTATGGAGGGGCGGTTAGTTCAAGAGGTATGTCTGCTCCTTTTCTCCCAGGTCGTACTCCTTGTTTAAGATGTCTTTTGGGTGATGGCCAGAGCTCCCCGGGAGAAACATGTGATACGGTGGGAGTTATTTCTCCTGTCGTAGACATGGTAGCTTCCTTCCAGGCAGCTGAAGCTATTAAGATACTAACTGAGAAATTTTCAGATGTGAGGACGTCCCTTGTCCAATTTGACTTATGGAATTTTAGGTTCCATGAGATGGGCTTTCCTAAGCCAAAAGGAAATTGTCTTACGTGTCAGAAGAAAGAATACCCTGATCTATATGTGTCTGAAGGGGACAGTATTACGACCCTTTGTGGACGGGAAACCGTTCAGATCCAGGCAAATACCACTTTTGATCTTGCAGAATGGGCTGATAAGTTACGGACTGCAGGACAAGTTAAAAAAACTCCCTTTCTTATTAGAGTGGAGCTTGATGAAGGGGAAAGACTGGTTATCTTTCAGGATGGACGTGTCCTTGTTCAAGGAACAGAGGATGTTTCAAGAGCAAAGACATTATTTTCTCGTTATATAGGATTGTAAAAAGTGAACGATATAAAGAGTTCACTTTTTTGTGAACAATCATTGCTCATTATTTCACAAACTTAAAATAAGAGGTAAAATAGAAAATAACAACGAAGTACAAACCAAGGATAAAGGGGGAAGCAAAATGAAATATCAAAAAACCACGAGAGTCGTTCTTATTGGCACTGGCTTTGTAGGTTCAAGTTATGCATACGCCTGCTTGAACCAAGGAGTTGTTGACGAAATGGTGTTAATAGACAGGGATACAAAAAAAGCTGAAGGGGATGCAATGGATTTAAATCATGGAATCCCATACGGGTCTCCAATGAAAATATGGGCAGGCAGCTACAAAGACTGCAAGGACGCTGATCTGGTTGTCATTACTGCCGGGGCAAATCAGGGACCTGGGGAAACGCGGCTTGATTTAATTGAAAAGAATACTCAAATATTTAAAGAAATTGTAGAAGAAGTGATGGCAAATGGTTTTGACGGTATCTTTCTGATTGCAACCAACCCAGTGGATGTCTTATCCTACGCGACCTGGAAGTTTTCCGGGCTCCCTCCTGAAAGAGTAATTGGGTCAGGGACGATCCTGGATACGGCGAGGTTTCGTTATCTTTTAGGAGAGTATTTTAATGTAGATGCACGAAATGTTCATGCGTACATTATGGGAGAACATGGAGATACGGAGCTTCCGTTATGGAGTCATGCGGACATAGGAGGACAGCCGATTTTACAATTGGTGAATGATGAAAAGCATCATGCCAAAATGGAGGATTTAGATGAATTATTTTTAAAAGTGCGAGATGCAGCTTATCACATTATAGAAAGAAAAGGAGCTACTTACTACGGGATCGCCCTCGGCCTTGTTCGGTTAACAAAAGCAATATTGCGTAACGAGAATTCAATTTTAACCGTATCTGCACTTCTTGAAGGCCAGTACGAGGAAGAGAATGTATACATTGGGGTCCCTGCGATTGTTAATGGGAACGGAATCAGGGAAGTCGTTGAGCTTTCTTTAAATGAACAGGAAAAAAAGCAATTTTCCTATTCAGCAAACACTTTAAAAGAAGCTGCAGCATCTATAATAAAAGAGTAATGAAGGCTTTTTTACAAATAAGGTATAAGCGTATCAAGGAGAACACAATATAAGGAAAACCAATAGAAAGGGGCTTTTTGGATGGTTCGTTCCTTGTTTTGGTCCTTATTATGTGTAATTCTCTTATGGATGGTGTACCGGGTTCGCTGGCGAATTGTTAATGTCCTGTTTTCCCAAAGGTGGCTTAGAGTTATGCTTATTACGTTTGCATTACAGCTTCCTTATGTTAGAGAGAAGTTTTTTCAGCGCTCGCTTTCTTTGCCAGTCACATAATCGATTATATAAATATCCCGGGACTCAAACTGGGATATTTTATTTTGATTTTGACTAATTAAACAACCAAAAAGCAAAAGGGCTGTTACCTCATTTCCTGGATAGGGTATAGAAGAAGAAATATTCGAATTCAAAAAGGCTCGTTGGTATAATAGAGGGATAGTGGAGGGAGACCATGCATTGGAATATCATTTGTTTTGACTTAGATAATACACTTTTCAGTCATGAGCAGGCTTTTGAAAAAGCCATTAGTTTTTGCTTTGATGAAAAATTTGAAGAACTTAAAAGTGAAAGTTCTTCTGTCCCTTACATAAAAACGGATCAATGGTTCTATTTTTTTAAGAAACATAGTGATGAGTTTTGGGAGGATTTAGAGGAGGAAAGGTTGACGCTCGAGGAGTATCGCAAAAAGCGATACGAAGAAACAATGAGAATTTTCGGCCTTCCCATAAAAGAAAATGATGCCAGCCGTTTTCAAGCACGGTATCAGCAAGTGGTGGGGAACTTCAGTACCCCTTTTGAAGGATTGTATGATTTCCTGAATACTCTGAAAAAGGAAAACGTGAAGCTTGGAATTATCACCAATGGCGGAATAGAAACCCAGCAAAAGAAAGTGGACAACCTTGGTTTGGAAAGCTACATTCCCAAAGAGCATATAATCATTTCAGAAGAGGCCCAAGTGGAAAAACCAGATAAAGCTATTTTCGATCTTGCCTTAAAAAAAATGGGGGAAAAGAATCTTTCCCCTCTTTTTATAGGGGATTCCTGGTCGTTAGACGTAGCTGGCGCCATTGATGCGGGGTGGGATGCAATTTTTTTAAATACCAGAGGAGAGGAGCCCTTGACCTCGCACCATCCAATCTTGGAATGCAAGACCTTAAAGGAAACAGCGGGATTCATTTATGAACGTTTAGGGTTGAAAGAAGGGTGAGCAGATGGAAGTACTTCGACAGAACTACCTTTTTTGGCGTCTCGTGCACTACCTCGTAATAGAAGAAAAAATGAGAGTTATCGAGATCAGCCCTGACCAAAAACAGGTATGGCTGGAAAAAGATCAAGAAGGAAACCCCGCTGTCATCAGGGTCTTCCGGGCTGATATCGATTGGAGTAAATGGCTTAAAGAAGATATCGAAAAAGCAAAAAAATCTTTTCAGAAGGCTAAGCGTTTCGTAGCTGCTAAAAAAGCACCTTTTTATAACGTATATGTCTCTCCATATCCGCCGATAGATAATTGGAATGATGCTGCAAAAAAACAGGCTGATTACCCGGGGATGTCTATGTCAACTTATGTCATTGCTTCTTCAAACACGGCGGAAGAGAGTGACCGAGTGGAGGATTTGTTAAAGGATTTACAAACAAAGAGCCATTGGAAAGACATGGAGTACGTCAGTGAAGATGTGGAATTGGAAACCCAGCACCTTATAAGGGAAGTAAAGAAGACCGCAGAAGAAAGAACTCAAAGAGAGCGGTCCTTGTTTTTATATGGGAAGCCTATTCTGACAACTATCCTGTTGATATGTATCCTCTCAGTGTATTTTATCGTGGAACAGCAGGGAGGCTCCACCAATATCACGACTCTTATTGATTTTGGAGCAAAATATAATCCGGCGATCATTGATGGTGAATGGTGGCGTCTTCTTACCGCCATGTTTCTTCATATTGGTTTTTTGCATTTGTTTATGAATTCACTGGCTCTGTATTTTCTCGGCGGGGCAGTGGAACGGATTTACGGAACGTTCCGCTTTTTTTTCATTTATTTAACTGCAGGTTTATTTGGCTCGGCTGCATCATTTGCCTTTAATGAACAAATATCTGCTGGAGCATCAGGGGCTATATTTGGTTGTTTCGGAGCTCTCCTTTATTTTGGGTTGATCCACAAAAAACTTTTTTTCCGAACGATGGGCACAAGTGTAATTGTCATATTAATTATTAATCTATCGTTTGGCTTCCTGGTTCCTATGGTTGATAATGGGGCTCATATTGGCGGTTTGATTGGTGGTTTTATAGCTTCCGCCTTCCTTCATTTGCCTAAGCACCGCCAACATGTAAGACAGCTGCTTTTTTTAGCAGCTGCTTTAGTGGCAGGAGCCGGGTTATTTGCATACGGGTTTGTTAACGAGGATAAAGGAAGCACCCCTCTTGTGCAGCTGCAGATGGGCCAGGAATTGCTTGAAGAAGGAGAATATGAAGACGCCCGGCCTTTAATAGAAAGTGCCATTGAAGAGGGGGAAGAACGGCCGGAAGCCTTTTTTCTCTTAGCATACGCAGAGGCTAATTTAGAAATGTATGAAGAGGCACGCGGGAACCTGGAGCAGGCTATCGACCTGCGTCCTGAGTTTCACGAAGCCCACTATAATCTGGCTCTTGTATACAGAGAGCTGGGAGAACTGGATGAGGCCCGGGATTCGGTAGAAAGAGCGCTGGAACTTGAGCCGGACGAAGAGCTGTATCAAAACCTTGCAGAGGACCTCGAGGAGTAAGGTTATATCTTAAAAGGCCGCTTCCATTTTACGGGACTCCCATCCTGCATCTTAACCATAAGGTATATACATTGTTCCTCCTGAGACCAGGCTATAAAAGGCATAGAGTGTCCTAAGGGTACGTCCTTTGTTCCAGAAGCACTTTTTTTGTCCAGGAGAACATGATGATAAAGAGTTTCCCAGATTGTTCCTATAAAGGCATCTACCCGGTCTTCAGGCAGAAAGGCCGGGGGTTCCTCGTACCATGACGTAATGGCCGTAATAGGATAAAGATCGATATCTTCTTCCAGGGAAAAGTGTTTTCTAAGACCCTTTTCTACATGGTTGAGCTGTTGATCCATAATATAATCAAGTACCTCTTTTGAATCCTGATCTTCACTGCTTGAAGGATTATTCTTAAAGGAGTGAAGCTCAGTAAAAGGGGAGTCAAGCACGTACAGACTGTCATGGCTCATCGATTGTCTGCTTTTCCACCCTTCCTGATCTTTTAATATTTCTGCGTGGTGAAGAGTAAGGACTTCAAATTTATTGCTGTCTTCCCCTTTTAGCTTTTTCTTAAAGGATAAATCTTTACTATCTTCTTCCCACACGGTCATCACGTCACGGAGATATCCGTTCTCAAAGAAAAGGGAAAGGTCTTGGCGAAGACTCGCTTCTTCATTTAACGAAGAAGAAATAGACCACTCAAGAATGTACTCATCATCATCTTCTATGTGCAAAATATCAAGGCTGGTTTCAGCGGCTTCATAGCTTGCTTTTGGGTCAGGCGGATATATGGAAAAAGTCTCTCTTAATCCAGAGGGTTCTGCGTTAAGCCAGATCAAAAGGAAAACAAGATGGACCCCCGCGATGGCCAGGACCATACGTACGGTCTTTTTTTTGATCACCTTTATCCCACCGTTCGTAAATAGGGTTGTACCCATTGATATGTAGTGTGTCAGTTACATATACCATTTTATGGGGGGAGAAAATATGAAAGGCAATATTCAAACGATTACCGACTATATTGAAACACTTGTTAACATTCCAAGCCCATCAGGCTATACGGAAGAGGTTATAACCAGGGTAGAAGAACTGCTCCTTAACAGAAATGTTATAGTGACAAGAAACCGCAAAGGGGGCCTGCTTGTTACTCTGCCCGGGAAAGACAAGACACGCCACCGCATGCTGACTGCCCATGTGGATACTCTGGGAGCGATGGTTAAAGAAGTGAAAAAAGATGGCAGGCTGAGACTGACGAATATAGGAGGGTTTCGCTGGAATGCTGCAGAAGGAGAATACTGCAGAGTCATCACATCTTCGGATAAAAGGTACACTGGTACCATTTTGCTTCACCAGGCTTCTGTGCATGTCTATAAAAATGCCGGAGATATCAAGCGTGATGAAAAAAATATGGAAGTCCGTCTAGATGAAAAAGTGGATAGTAAAAAAGGGACGGAACAGCTGGGTATTCAGCCAGGAGACTTTGTAGCTTTTGAACCCCGGTTTGAAAAAACGGCTTCCGGTTATATTAAATCCAGGCATCTTGATGATAAAGCAAGTGTTGCACTTCTCATTCATTTGATAAACGTGATAGAGACCGAAGGAATTGTCCTGCCTTATACAACTCACTTTCTTATTTCAAACAATGAAGAGATTGGATACGGCGGAAACTCAAATATCTCACCTGAAACAGAAGAGTATCTTGCTGTAGATATGGGAGCGATCGGAGACGGTCAGACAACTGATGAACATAGTGTTTCTATTTGTGCCAAGGATTCTTCTGGCCCTTATCATTTTAAGCTTAGGAACAAGCTTGTTGAGCTTGCAAAAGAACATGAGCTTTCGTATGCTGTCGACATATATCCTTATTACGGGTCAGACGCCTCTGCTGCCATTCGGGCAGGGTATGATATTGCCCATGGCCTTATTGGGCCTGGAATAGATGCTTCTCATTCCCATGAAAGAACACACACAGATTCTCTCCTCCATACCTTTGGCTTGCTTTATTATTATGTACAGTCAGAATTGGCAACATAGAAACCGCCCTCTTTTCACAGGAGGGCTTTTTTTCTGCTAGTGGGAGAGGGGTGGTCCCTGACCGTCAGGTATAATGGTTCTCTACTTGATATCAATAAATATAGGAAACTCACCGAAGCAAAGCATGTTTCATTAAAGTATGCATATGGTGAGTAAAAAGTGGAGCTTTCGCAAGCTACTTTACCTAAAGGCGGTGGCCCGAATGGTTTGGATAATAGTAGAACCCCTTATACTCGGTGCTGCGATAGGCGGCATGGCCATTTATACGAGAAATTCCTTTCAAAAGCTGGCTCTTCTTTTCTTTCTTTTTTTCGCCTCTGCTGGGTATTTAGGTTTTTTAACAGGCAGGTGGGAATGGACAGAAATACTGGCCGGGCATTGGGTGAGTCATGTGATTCGTCTCCTCTTAATAGGAGCTTTCCTATTTTTCTCGTTTACAGAGTATAGGCCAGGCTGGGGCTTTTTTTCGAAAAAGGCGAAGGGCATGTGGTTTCTTCTTTTTATGTTATTCTTCTATACAGGGGTGCAGACAGCTGCATTTTTTTCGCACTTCCTATGGTATGGATTGATTTTAGTTGTCTTTTTTATAGGGTATGCAGCAGGAGGATACGGTCAGTTTTTTGTGCAGCAGAAGTTTTTTCGTGTTACTTTTCTGCCATTCCTCCCACCGATGCTCCTTCTTTTCTTTGCTGTCATTTTACTGATATAATGAGCGAGGGTGTTTGTGAATGAATAATTTGTATGAATTAAAAAAGTGGCTGATAAGCTTCGGGGCAGTAATCTATACAAAGGATCCACTGGCTGATCTTGATTTAATAGAAGAGGAAGTAAAAGAAGCCTATAACATGGGCGTACTCGATAAAGATTCATATCAAAAAGCTTTATTAATAGTCAGACAGGAACGAAATAAAATTTCGCGAGAGAAAAGAGGTGAGTCTCATGAGTAATACATATCTGCTTGGCATTGATGTGGGCGGAACAGCCATAAAGATGGCTTTGTTTACGAAAGAAGGACCAATGATTAAGAAATGGTCTATTCCTACAGATAAACGAGAAAAAGGCAGCTATATTCCTGATGATATTGAAAGGTCAGTGATAAAAGAGCTGGAAAATGAAAGGATCACACTTGAACAGCTTGAAGGAGTTGGTCTTGGTGTTCCTGGTTTTGTGGACATAGAGAATGGAACAATTGAATTTGCAGTCAACATTGGCTGGAGAGATTTTCCTTTGGCCAAAATTTTATCGAAAAGTCTGTCTGTACCGGTTTTCCTGGATAATGACGCTAACCTGGCAGCCGCAGGAGAATACTGGAAGGGAGCCGGCAGATCAGCAAAGGATATGATCTGTTTTACGATAGGCACTGGTGTAGGCGGCGGTGTGATCGTAGGGGGAAATATTGTACATGGCGTAGAAGGGATGGCTGGAGAAGTCGGGCATATTACGGTTGACCCTTTTAGAGGGAAAACCTGTAATTGTGGCAAAACTGGCTGCCTGGAAACAGTGGCGTCAGCTACGGGAATGGTAAGTTCAGTAACGGAGAAACGAGAAAATAAAGAGTATCCAACTTCCATTCTTCAAAGTACAAGCGAGGAGAAGCTGACGACAAAGGAAATCTTTGAGGCCGCTGCCAGGAAAGACCCCCTTGCTACGGCAGTTATTGAGGAAGCGGCGTTGTACATCGGCCTTGCGGCAGCCAATGCTTGTACATTGCTGAATCCAGAAAGAATTGTTATTGGCGGCGGAGTGTCGGCTGCCGGAGAGGCTCTCCTGTCACCTATACAAAAATACTTTCAACGTTACGCCTTGGAAAAAGTAGCAAAAGGCACAGAGTTTGTTATTGCAGAATTAGGAAATGATGCAGGAGTAACGGGAGCGGCTTGGCTTGCCGCTAAATCTTTAGGTATTCTTCCGGAGAATCATTAAAAATGAATCATGCAAATTAATTTGCATTCAGCCCGTGTTATGCCTTTACACGGGCTGAATATGCGGATAGCATAATTTGTTGGAGAAAGGGTATACATACCTATAATACGAATGAAACTTAGTTCATTTGAGAAGGAGCGTTATTGTATGACAGAATTCCGAATTGAAAAAGATTTTCTCGGGGAGAAAAAGGTGCCAAAAGATGCGTATTATGGGATTCAGACGATCCGCGCCAAAGAAAATTTTCCGATCACTGGCTATCCACCTCACCCAGAGCTTATTCGCGCGTTCGGTTATGTCAAAAAGGCTGCAGCGATGGCAAATAGAGATGTGGGCGTACTTAACAAAAAAATTGCCAAGGCTATCATCCAGGCAGCAGATGAAGTGATTGAAGGAGCGTATAATGATCAGTTTATTGTGGACGCCATTCAAGGAGGAGCCGGCACCTCCTTTAACATGAATACAAATGAAGTGATCGCCAACAGGGCAATTGAACTGCTAGGAGGAGAAAAAGGGGATTATTTGAAGGTGAGTCCTAATACTCATGTTAATATGGCTCAGTCAACAAATGACACGTTCCCTACTGCCATTCATATTTCTTCCTTGCTTTTGTCCAAAGGGCTGACCCAGGCACTCTCGGATATTGTAGATACCATGAAACGAAAAGAGCAGGAATTTGATGAAGTCATTAAGATGGGAAGAACTCATCTTCAAGACGCAGTACCCATTAGGCTTGGACAGGAGTTCGGGGCTTATAGAAGAGTGCTGACGAGGGATTTGAACCGTATTAAAAAATCTGTGGACCATTTGTTTGAAATTAACATGGGGGCGACAGCTGTAGGAACAGGTTTAAATGCGAAGCCTGAGTACATTGAAAAAGTGGCAGAATATTTGGCTGACCTAACTGGTTTCCCTTTGTTCAGTGCAGAAGATCTTGTAGATGCCACGCAAAATACAGACGCCTATACAGAACTATCCGCAGCTCTTAAAGTGCATGCTATTAACCTATCAAAAATTGCAAACGATTTACGATTAATGAGTTCAGGTCCAAGAACAGGGTTTAATGAGATTAACCTTCCGCCAAGGCAGCCAGGTTCCTCTATTATGCCTGGAAAAGTTAACCCGGTCATGGCAGAGGTGGTTAATCAGATTGCGTTTCAAGTGATGGGGAATGACCATACAATATGCATGGCCTCAGAAGCAGGACAGCTTGAGTTAAATGTAATGGAACCTGTTTTAGTTTTTAACTTGCTTCAGTCTCTTTCCATTTTACAAAACGGACTAAATTCCTTCAGGCAGCTGGCTCTGGAGGATTTGACCGCCAATGTGGAACGAACGAAACACATGGTGGAGCACAGTGTCGGAATAATAACCGCTATTAATCCCCATGTAGGATATGAAACAGCCTCCAGAATTGCAAAAGAAGCTATTCAGACAGGAATGAGTGTAAGGCAAATTTGCCTGGAAAGAGGAATTCTTACCGAAGAAGAGCTTGATGAAATACTCAATGCAAAAGAAATGACGAACCCAGGAATAGCTGGAGGGCGTTTTATCTTTGATTAATGCAAGGAGCTGGTCAGAAGTTTTTCTGACTGGCTTTTTTTGCGGTTTATTTTTGGAAGAACAGGGAGAATGCCATGAAAAAAGTATCAAAATATGTTCGTTGGATTGAGGGAAATGGGTTGTTATCTATTAAATTTATGGGATAATATTTATATTGTATTCTTTAAAATAATAGACCTTTATAGATGACTAGGGGTGCCGGACAGGAAGCCGGCTGAGAAAAAGGTGGTCCTTTTACCCTTGAACCTGATCTGGTTGATGCCAGCGTAGGAAAGTCGATGAGTAGGAAACTGACGTCATCCACTGCGCTGGGTGACGTTTTTTTATATGTTTTAAGATTCTCTTTCACAACAAAGGACTTAGCATCAGAAAGGAGGCGGAAGTATGAAGGACTTTCGCTTATATACGATAACTGGAGAAGAATTTCATAGCGGCCGTTCTATGCTTGAGGTAATGGAAGAAGCAGTAAAGGGCGGGTCAGATATTATTCAGCTTCGGGATAAATTCAGCAGCAAAAAAGAAGTGTTTGAAAAAGCCAAAAAGTTAAGGGAAATGACTGCCCGTTATGGGGCTGCCTTTATTGTAAACGACCATATTGATGTTGCTCTTGCAGCAGGAGCTGATGGTATTCATTTAGGCCAGGATGATCTTCCTTTATCAGAGGCAAGGAAAATTGTAGGCGAAGATATGATTATTGGAATTTCCACCCATGCGATTGAAGAAGCAAGAGAAGCAGAACGAAATGGGGCCGATTATATTGGGGTGGGGCCGGTTTTTGCCACGAAAAGCAAAGTGGACGTCATTGATCCAGTGACGACCTCTTATGTAAAGCAGGTAGCTGATGAAATTACTATCCCGTTTGTGGCGATTGGAGGCATTAAGCTTCATAACGTGGATCAGGTAATTGATGCTGGAGCAGACAGGATTTGCGCCATCAGTGAGATTGTCGGCAGTACAGATATTCAAGGAACATGCCAGGGCTTTTTAGATAAATTGGATGCAAAGAGGAGGATTGAAAAATGATCATTGAGGTGAACGGAGAAAAAAAGGACCTGCAAGTACAGACATTAATTGAGGTAGTTGAGCATTTTGATCTTCAGGATAAAATGATTGTCACCGAAGTTGAAGGAAAGATTATTGACCGTGATCAGTGGGACGTGACGGAAGTACAGCCTGGAATGAAAATAGAACTGGTTCACTTTGTAGGAGGAGGATGATCACAATGACGAAAAAGGATAAGTTAGTAATAGGAGATGTAGAGCTTTCTTCTCGCTTCTTCCTGGGCACAGGCCGTTATCCGAATCCGTTTGTTCAAAATGAAGCAATACGTGAGAGTGGGACTGAAGTACTGACATTTGCTATCCGCCGTGTAAATCTGGAGGCCCCGGATGAGGATGCTATTCTACAGCATGTGGAAGGAAAAATCTTTCAGTACCTTCCCAATACTTCCGGTGCCAAAACGGCAGAAGAAGCGGTTAGAATTGCTCAGCTGGCAAAGGCTTCTGGCTTGAGCAGCTGGATTAAGGTTGAAATCAGTGCAAATGAAAAAACACTTTTACCTGACCCGGTAGAAACACTAAAGGCTACCGAGCAGCTGGCTAAAGAAGGGTTTACTGTTCTTCCCTATACTTCAGATGACCCAGTACTTTGCAAACGTTTGGAAGAAGCAGGAGCAGCTGCTGTCATGCCGGGGGCTGCTCCAATAGGGACAGGACTGGGTGTGTTGAATCCTTATAACCTTTCCTTGATTATTGAAGAAGCGAACGTACCAATTATTGTCGATGCGGGGCTTGGCTCGGCCAAAGATGTAACAGAAGTTATGGAGCTTGGAGCAGATGGGGTGCTTATGAACACTCCTGTAGCTAAAGCCAAGGACCCTGTTCGGATGGCTGCTGCCATGAAGCACGCGATTGAGGCTGGACGTCTTTCTTATGAAGCCGGAAGGATTCAGAAGAAACGGTATGCAACAGCAAGCAGTGGTTATGAAACCTTCATATCAAAATAGACAGAGGCTGATGAAGGCTGAGAAAGCAGGTGTACAGGGGATGAAGGAATCAATTATTATTCTTGGCGGAGGAGTAATTGGCCTGGCTGCTGCCTTTGAGTGCAGGCGGCGGGGCCATGACGTTACTCTTCTTGAAAAGGTGAGTTGCGGGGGACAAGCTTCTGGTGCAGCAGCAGGGATGCTGGCACCGTTTTCTGAAATTGAAGAAGACCCCGACGATTTTTTCAGGCTGGGTCTGAGAAGCTTAAGGCTTTATTCTCAGTGGATTGAAGATGTAAAAAAGAACTCGGAAACAAACTTTGAGTTCAGTAATTCAGGCAGCCTTCATGTCGTATACCATGAGGCTGATTTATTGTCTCTTGAGTCGAGGCAGCGCTGGCAGGGTGAATTCGGAGTAGAGGCTGAAATAATAAAAGGAAGAGAGCTTTTTGACCTTGAGCCTAAACTGTCAAAAGACGTTATAGCAGCCATGCGTTACCCGGAAGAAAGTCATGTTTATGCACCAGGTTATGTAAAGGCTTTAGAAGAAGCATGCCGGAACCTTGGAGTAACTATTAAAGACCACTTGGAAGAAGTAACAGTCAAGGAATGGGAGTCGGCTGTTTTGCTTCAAGCAAAGAACGGAGAAACGTTTACGGCCGACAAACTCGTCATTTCTTCTGGTGCCTGGGCAAAAGAAATGGAAAACGTATTTCAGATGAATATACCCATTGTGCCGATTCGAGGACAGATTTGCGCCTATGAGATTAACAACGGCGAGGTACAGCACATTGTATACTCTCCTCAAGGCTATCTCGTCCCAAAAGAAAACGGATCATTAATTAACGGAGCCTCTGAGGACATTGCAGGTTTTAATACTGAGGTAACGAAAAAAGGAATTGACCGTCTGGTTAAATGGAATAAAAATGTCTTTCCTTTTCTTGAGGGAAAAGAACCATTCCATTCCTGGGCCGGCCTTCGTCCTGCCACACAAGACGGCTATCCCCTGATTGGAAAGAAGAAAGAAGCCGCCCATATTATCTTTGCTGCAGGGCATTACCGAAATGGAATATTATTAAGCCCGGTGACTGCAGAAATCGTAGCAGATACTATTGATGGAAAAGAAGCGGAGATTCCTCTTCATCTTTTTGACCCCAATCGGTTTTAGGTAGAGAAAATTGCATGTGGAAGGAGGTGCAAACATGTCTACAATGGCAAAAGCACTAACCATTGCCGGTTCTGACAGCGGCGGCGGTGCAGGAATTCAAGCGGACTTAAAAACATTCCAGGAAAGAGGCGTGTTTGGCACAAGCGTAATCACTGCGGTAACTGCTCAAAATACGTTGGGGGTACATGGAGTGTATCCCCAGTCTCTTGAAAGCATTGAAGCTCAGTTACATGCGGTCCTCTCTGATATTGGAGCTGACGCCTTAAAAACGGGGATGCTTTTTTCTGCAGAAATTATTGAGCTTGTCAGCAAGTTGTGTAAGGAATATAACGTTACTAATATTGTGGTGGATCCGGTAATGATTGCTAAGGGGGGATCAGAACTTTTACAGCAAGAGGCTGTAGAAGCTCTGACAACTCAGCTGCTTCCATTAGCCACAGTGATTACGCCTAATCTTCCAGAAGCGGAAAAGATACTAGGAGCAGGCAGTATTAAAACACTTGGTGATATGAAAGAAGCAGTCAGAGAGCTGAAAAGTGTGGGACCACAGTCAGTTGTTTTAAAGGGAGGACACTTGGAAGACGAGATAGCGACAGACTTGTTTTTTGACGGAGAGAGAATGATTCCTTTTGAAACCCCAAGAATAAATACAAAACATACACACGGAACAGGATGCACATTTGCTGCATGTATTGCAGCTGAGCTTGCGAAAGGGAATTCTCTTGTAGAGTCTGTGACAGTTGCTAAACAATTTATTACAGCAGCAATTGAGCATTCCTTGATGTTAGGCACAGGAATAGGTCCTACAAATCACGCAGCCCACCGATTAAAAAAGTAGGATGATCAAGGAAAAAAGAGCGCAAGTGCGCTCTTTTTCCATGTCTGTGGCTGTCTCTTTGCCTTTCATTCTTTCAGGATTTATACTTATGATACAGCTAGTAAGAAGGAGATTTTCCATGGCAGAGATAGTTTTTGAGCTGTGCAATGTTTCAACTGAACACTTAAACGATGTTAATCTTTCGCTGGAAGAGGGGAAAATTTCGTGCTTATTTGGACCTTCAGGAGCGGGAAAAAGCAGTATCCTGTACTTGCTGAACCGTTTGTCAGACCAGGGAGCTGGAGACATTTATTACCGTGGAACCTCCCTTGCCAGTTTACCTGTCCAGAAGTTGAGACGAGATGTTGGAATGGTTTTTCAAGAGTCTGCTTTGTTTGAAGGCACGGTTGAAGATAACCTGAAATACGGGCCAGCTTTACACCATTCCTGGTCTCCTAATGATGGCGAAAAGTTATTAAGAAAAGTAAAGCTTCCTGCAGAATTTCTATCTAAGTCAGCTGATAGCTTGTCAGGGGGAGAAAAACAGAGAGTGGCTCTCGCAAGGACACTTGCCAATGACCCAGACGTGCTGCTTCTTGATGAAGTGACGAGTGCACTGGATGTAAAAAGCACAGAAGCAATAGAGGAACTTCTGAAGAACGTAGTAAAAAATGAGAGAAAGACGATTGTAATGGTGAGTCATAATATAAACCAAATCAGGCGACTGGCTGATTATGCTTACTTCATTGATAAAGGGAAGGTTATTGAGGAAGGTCCTCCAGAGTCATTGATTAGTGAACCGAAAACAAAGTGGCTTAGATTGTTTTTAAAGGATAGTATTTCATGAACGAAATTGAAATAACAAACACGACCCTGTTTTTTTTACTTGTTTTTATCATTATTCCTGTATGCTTATCTTATTATTATTCTTTGGGGCTCTCTCGGTCAATTCTGTGGTCAGCTTTTAGAGGAATTTCCCAATTACTTCTTATTGGGTATATACTTACATTTTTATTCGGGTTAGAACCACTCCAAGGGATTCCCCTAATGCTTGCGATTATGATTATGACCGCGGCTTTGCATGCGGCTAAAAAGGGGAAAGGAATACCATATATTCTGCCAGTAGTATTTATAATAATGGTTGTAATAGAAGGAATGGTTCTCGCCTTATGGCTCAGCTTCCAGATTATTGACTTTGAGCCTGACCAGGTCATCCCTATGAGCGGAATGGTTATAGGCAATAGCATGGTAGCAATTGGACTTGCTCTAGATAAGCTAAAAAGCGAAATGAAAACAGAAAAAGAAAAAATCCTGGCTTCACTAGCATTAGGTGCTTCTCCTGCTCAAGCTACTCAGCCATTTGTTAAAAGAATTATACGTTCAGCTATGATTCCAAACATTGATGGGTTAAAGACCATTGGGATCGTCCAGCTTCCAGGAATGATGACCGGATTAATTTTGGGTGGAGTCTCACCTTTAGTTGCTGTTCGGTTTCAAATTGTCATTTCTTTAAGTATTTTTGTAGCCGTGTCGTTAAGCGCAATGTTAGCTGTTTTAATCGTTTACAGGTTCTTCTTTAACAGCCGGATGCAATTAATAGAGAGGGAGTAAAAAGAGGAGGGATAAAAGTGTTAAATGGAAACAAATTAGTTGTGATTTTGCCCGTTTTTTTAATGATTTTTTTGTTTGTAGGCGGGGCTGTTTATGTGCAGCAGTCTGAAGAAGTTACCAATGAAGCTCTCCATGAAGAAGTGGAGTGGGAAACATTGATGACACATAACGGTGAGAATGAAGGCCTCACAACTCTCAGGGCAGCCTGGGAATGGACAGCTATGCCAAGTGAGGGATTGGCTGGCGAGGATTATATTGGGGTAACGTTTTTAGACGAAGACGGCCAGCCGATGCAAGCCGAGCTTGCTGATGAGAGCCATATACATTTAACCTATGGTAATGAAGTCGTCTATGAAGACGAAGCGGTGAGCGTAGAAAATGGCTTTGTCTTTTCCTTTCCGAACGAAACAGACGAGCATCAAAGCTTTGGAGATAGAGGCAACATAGAAGTGACAGTAGAAACGGAAGACAATCCACAGAGAGCGATTGTGAGCTATCTGCATACGTGGGAGGCTCATGATGGATTAGAAAAAACAGATGCCCGGTTTTTTGAGCCTGTCCTGTCTGGAATGAGAGACAGTGACTCCTCTTACTGGGTAATTGAAAGGTATGTAGATAATGAAGAAAGCGCAAATGAATGACTAAAGGTCTCTCTTATCAGAAGGGGATTCTATTCTTTGGAAGACGTTTTGCAGGAGGGGCTCATGTAGAAGAAGGCCAGATTCAAACATGGACAGCTCCCTTAACTATAAAAACATTGTGGAAGGCTGTTCGTTATGTTTTTGGTTCTTTGCCCTGGTGGTACAAAGGAACCGCCTTCTTTTTGTGCAGCGCCATTTTATTAACCCAATCTTGGCTTTGGCCGACTTGGAATGTTCCTGACCTCCCTTGGTACATCCTTGTTCTTTTCTTCTTTGGCAGCCACTTTATGTTTCCTAAAGAGTGGAAAAAGTTCCACGGAGCTGAACACAAGCTATTCAGCTGTAAAGGTAATGTTGACCGTGCTGATTTGACGGCTCTTAAGAGAGCTTCTATTACAAACAGATATTGTTCAACAAACATTGCTTTCCTGTACTTTTGTTTTCTGCTCATGGGAACATTAATGTTTCAATTTTTTACTGGATGGGAAAATGCAATAGCAGCTTCTGCTTATGGGAGTGTTCCTGCTTCTTTCTTTTCTCACAGAATTCTTCAAAAAAGAAGAGGAGCCAGAGTGAGGGAGCCTTTATTGAAAATATCTTTTTTGCTGCAAAGAAAAGTAACCTGCGCTGATCCAGAGCGTATTCACCTGCTGGCTGCAATCGATGGATACAAGGCATTTGCAAAACAGGAGTTTCCTCAGCTTCCTATAGTGGAATGTAATAAACCAAGAACGGAAAAGGAGGAATTGTAAATGGCAATTGCAGATATTAATATTACCCCTCTTGGTAAGGAAACAACAAGCATGAGTGATGAAGTAGCTGATGTTCATAAGCTTCTAGAAGATTATAAGGATAAAGTGAAATTCCAGCTGACACCTACCAGTACGATTCTGGAGGGAGACGTAAACGATTTATACCAAATCATTCAAAAGCTTCATGAAGAATCATTTAATCAGGATACGAAGCGTGTAGCAGTGAATATCCGCATTGACGACCGCCGTGATGCTGAAGAAGACATGAATGAAAAGGTACAAGAAGTAGAAGAAAAAGTCGAAAACAAGTAATGTAAAAAAGCATGGGGCAAAGCCCATGCTTTTTTATGTATGGTTGGGATGGCAGGATTCGAACCTGCGCATCACGGAGTCAAAGTCCGATGCCTTACCGCTTGGCTACATCCCATCAACATTTAGTATTGTGCTCAGTAAAAAAATCTTTATGCAATAATTTAAAAAAAAGAAAAGGAAAAACAAAAAAAGTGTCGAATGAATATACTCATCACTTATGAAAGGTTGTGTTATATGCCAAGTTTAGAACAAGACAGCATAGCTCTGCTGACAGATGCTGTGAATAGGAAAGCTTCAGATATTCATTTCCATCCCCGTGAAAATGGAACGGCTGTTTTATTTCGTATTCAAGGAGACCTTCACTTTAGAACACACATCAGCCGCCGAAGAGCTGAAAGGCTGATCGCTCATTTCAAATTTATATCCGGCATGGACATTGGTGAACAACGCCGGCCCCAAAATGGTGCCTTATTTTATTCTCAGCTTTCGCCGCCTCATCATTTGCGCTTTTCCACACTTCCGACCCCCTATAAGGAAAGTTTAGTCATACGTCTTCTCCCGCAGGATAACAGCCTCTCTCTTTCCGAACTGTCATTATTTCCCCAGCCCATTACACTTTTAAAAAAACTTATACACCATCCTTATGGCCTCCTTATATTCACCGGTCCCACTGGTTCCGGGAAAACCACTACACTTTACTCCCTTCTTCATGAATTATATGAAAAAAAGCAGCCTACAATCTTAACAATTGAGGATCCGATCGAGAAGAGAACAGATAAGTTCCTGCAAATAGGAGTAAATCCAAAATCTGGTATTACTTATGCAGAAGGACTGCGCTCTTCCTTACGTCATGACCCTGATATCATTATGATTGGCGAGATCAGAGATGAAGAGACGGCGGCAGCTGCCATTCGTGCTGCTTTGACTGGACACCTTGTTGTCAGCACGCTTCACAGCAGGGATAAGGTTGGAGCATTGTTCCGCCTGCAGGATTTAGGCATTAATAAGCTTGACTTAAAAGAAACACTCCTTGGAGTTGTTTCCCAGCGTCTTGTTAGAAAGCAATGTACGTTTTGTCAGGGGAACTGTTCTATTTATTGTCCACAATACATTCGAGGAGGAAGAACGGCTCTTTTTGATATCCTTGCCAATGAAGAGCTGGAGGGTGCTTTAGAGATGCTGCCGAAAATAAACAATAAGCATATAAGAAATAAGCTTCCTGGTTACTTGTTAAAGGGAATAGCTCTTGGATATCTCCCCATGAATTCATGGAAAGATGGAGGTGACCAGGGTATTGAGACGGAAGAAATGGAAAGGAAAAGATAAAGCAGCATACTTACTTAAGCTTGGCCAGTTGATTGAACAGGGGTACACACTTCCTGAAAGTATTACATTTTTAACCTATGAACAAACGGAAGAGGTTCAGCTTCTCTGCAAGGAATGGATGAACTCGATAGCAGATGGATCTTCAGTTCATGAAAGTCTGCGTCTTCTGGATTATCCTGAAGATGTGCTTGCCTTCCTGTATTTTTCTGAGCATTACGGAAGCCTGGAAGAAGGCTTTAAAGGAGCTGGAAGGTTATATAGTAAGAAAGAAGAAATAAAAGAGAAAGTGAGAATTTTATCCCGCTACCCAATTTTGTTAATTTGGATCTTATCGCTCTTATGTATTATGATGGTGCATTATTTATTTCCTCAGTTTAACCTCCTGTTTTCTTCTATGGACATGGAATTTCCCCTCATTACCAGAGTTATGATCAAAATAATGGAATTGGCTCCCCTGGCAGCCGGCATTTTTGTGCTAACCTTATTTATTAGTTTCTTGTACTATATGAAAGTATTCAGACGCTTATCCCCACACACTCAAATGGAAAAAGTGTACCGCATTCCGGTTCTTTCTCATTTTTTCCGCATGATTATTACCTATTATTTCTCTTCTCAGTTAAGCAGCTTACTAAAGGGTGGCTTGACTATTCATGATGCTTTAACTGTATTTGAAAGACAGGATCACTTGTTTTTTTTCCAGGAAGAAGGAAAACAATTAAAAGAGAAATTAAAAGAAGGTATTGAGTTTCCAAAAGTGATTGATGAAAGGGGGTGGTTTCTTAAGGATCTGGTATTTGTGATCCACCATGGGCAAACATCTGGAAAGCTTGCTGAAGACCTTTATTTTTATCAGCAACGATTGATGGGGATCATCGAGAGCCTGATGAAAAAATGGGTTATGGCTCTTCAGCCTTCTCTGTTCCTGATTGTAGGTGCATTGGTCCTTGCTTTATTCTTATCAATTTTTCTTCCTATTTTCCAGTTGATGACTTCTCTAGGGTAAAACAATTCTTGAAAGGAGGTGTGGGAATGATCAGAAAAGAAGCCGGAAAAATCGAATGGGGAACTCTTTTAGAGAAAATAAAAGGCATAGAGGAAAGAATTTCGCAGATGGAAACGAGCCAGCAAGAAGATGTAAAGTCACTCGTAGAAATGGTCTGCTTTGAAAGAGTAAGAAAAACAGGAGGGATAGAATGAAACACATAAAAAATCAAAAAGGCTTCACACTGATTGAGATGATGATTGTATTGCTCATCATTACAGTCTTACTGTTAATAGCTGTTCCTAATATGGTCAAAAATAACTCTGTTGCCCAGTCAAAAGGGTGCGAGGCGACGGTAGATCTGCTTCAAACTCAAGTAGCAACCTATGAAGTTGAACATGGAGATAGACCTTCTTCTTTAAATAATCTACTTGAAGAGGGGTATGTAGATCGGATTACTTGTCCAGATGGCTCTTCTCTCACTTTGTCTAATGGTACTGTTGTAAGAAATGGCTCCTCGTAATTTCCCTCATGCAATAAACCAAAAAGGTCATACATTAATTGAAATGCTTTTGGTTCTATCGATCCTTTCTGTTGCTTTATCACTTCCCTTCTTATACTTTTCGACTATTCAATCTTCGGTAAAAAGTAAAGAGTTTATTGAACAGCTAGAGAACGACTTACTCAGAGTGCAACAGACTGCTCTAGTTACAGACAAAACAGTGCTTCTGCGCATTTATCCTCACCGGAATGAATATCAAATACGAACATACAGCGAGGTGCTTGAAGTAAGATCTATCCCGGAAGACGTTCAGTTTACCTTTCATACGATAAATGCAGATGAAATCAGGTATTTAGCGAATGGAAATATTTTTAAACCGGGAACTATTTTTCTAAGAGCAGGCGATAAACAATACCGAATAGTATTTTTGCTTGGTAGGGGGAGGTTTTATATTCAAGAATACTAATGGCTTTACATTAATAGAGGTCGTAGGGGCCTTAAGCATCATTACAGTAATCGCAGCTGTTCTTGTCCCCGTTTATACTCTTGTTCAGACAGAGAGACAAGTGATCGCCCAGGAAAGAGCAGCACTCTCTATTCTTGAGGAAGAAATGTATTTTATTGATGAGGCAGCCTCTACTTTTGATCATGAGAAAACAAGGTGGCTGGGGGACAATGAATTTTTCATTGAGACAAAAGAAGGAAAAGACTGGAATGAAATTTGTATCAGTTGGCTAAATGTAAAACAGAGGCCCGGTGAGCATTGTGCCTATTTTAAATAAAGGATTTACCTTAATAGAGACATTGATAAGTCTTGTGATTGTAACCGCCATCGCTGCCTTTCTTCCCCTGGCCATTTCTTCCTTAGACGGTACCGGCTCTATTGAAAGAATGAAAAGTGAACAGGAGAAAGATATTTTTTTTCAGCAACTGCGACTTGATACAAA
This sequence comes from Thalassorhabdus alkalitolerans, assembly GCF_042656525.1. Classification (NCBI taxonomy): domain Bacteria; kingdom Bacillati; phylum Bacillota; class Bacilli; order Caryophanales; family Bacillaceae; genus Thalassorhabdus; species Thalassorhabdus alkalitolerans. Next base: position 61,035 of record NZ_JBHSOZ010000005.1, on the reverse strand, counting down.
ATATACTGGCATGATAACTACTGGAGTGCAAAGAATTGAACTTGAGGAAGAAACAGAGATAATCACCTATGAACTAATAGGGACCAATATTGTACGAAAGGTAAATCAAAAGGGGTATGAGATTGTCCTTCAACATGTTTCTGACTTTGAAGCTGAAATGGTTGGAGAGGGGGCAAAAGTCGTAGTTACAGCAGAAAGCGGGGCTTCCGGCTTTGTTCATATTGGACCATCTCAGTTTGAGAAGGGAGTGCATGAAGGATGGATCAGCAGGGGGCAGTAATGCCAGCCGTATTATTCTTCTCTCTTTTGCTGGGAGGGGTGATTGTACATCACCTGTTGTTATTTGGAAATGAGAAAATGATGATGAAAGAGACAGGCTCCTCGTTTTTACTTGACCGAATGATTATAGAAGGAGAAAGGGACTGGTGGGAAGAGTGGGACCCAAAGCAGAAAGTGGTACAAAAAACAATCACTTACCCTGCAGGCAGTATCACGTATGAAAGCACTGAGCTTACCTCTTCTCTTGTCCATGTTCGCTGGGTTGCAAAAACAGACAGCGGTCAGGAACGTCAGCACTATATATTTTATCACTTGCCTGATACGGAGCCATAAAACCAGAAAAACTGTGCCCCTTCTGAAGAGGCACAGTTTGTTATTTATTTTTTTCTTCTAACAACGTGAATACTGCTTGTTTTAAATGAGCATAGGTTGTTAAGCCGTTAAATTTAATCCCAAGATGGACTGCTGTCTGGGCTATTTCTGGCCTGATTCCTGTAATAATTGTTTCTATACCGAGTATGGTGAGAGTTTTATGAAGCTGGAAAATTTCATGGGCAACCATCGTATCCATAAATGGAACACCAGAAACATCAATAATTAAATGCTCAATTTCCAGGTCAGAACTTTTCTTTAAAGCTTGTTCCTGAATAATTTTTGCTCGATATGTATCGATTTCCCCAATAATAGGAAGAACCCCTATACTGTCTGATATTGGTATAATGGGTACACTCAAATCCAAAATGACCTGCTGTTGAGCTTCTGTTTTTTCTGTGTCAAACTCCTGGTACTTGCGAATAAAAAGTTCTGCTGCTTCATCAAGTGTTTGATCCAGCCTCTGTATCCAAGTCAGCACTTCTATTGGATTAACCTCAGAAGAATAGACAGACACAAAGTCTTGAACCTTCTTATTCATAAGCATACGAAAGGTTTTAAACTTCTGAATGGAGTGATATAAGGGTGTTCCTAATTTAATCCTTTTAGCTGCAGTACGCTCAGTCCAGTCTTTAAAATTGGTTTCTTCAAGCAGTCCTTGGCTCGCTGTGCGTACAAATTCTTCATCGTTTTTGTAAAAATCCTTTTCGTGATTAGAAAATATCTCCCCTGTACCAGACTTTTTGCTGGCGATCTGCTGCCATTCAGTCACAATGTGTCCTGCTTGATTCTCTAAATATTCCTGAAGGGCTTCTATATTCGTCGTATTCATGTCCTCACCTCTAGCTTATGATCCAACCCAACTGTAAAACATATAATCATATACGTGTGTGCTTACTATGAGAACGAAATCGCTTAGAACGAGTATGGAGTTTCTGAAGGTAAGCTTAAAGACAGCAACTAAAGATTAAACAGCCCCAGCAATGAATGCAGGAGGCCCCATCAATAATCATTCTTCACTGCGATCCAAAAAATAACACAAGTATAATTCTCTTCTTTACCCATAATGTACTTTCTGGAAACATGAAAAATGTGATAAAATGTGTAACATATCCCAGCGTTAACGCAATGAAGGATACAACGAAGGAAAAACATATTGAAATATTTTGTCGAATTATGCATAATACAAATAATGAAAGAATTAACATTTTTTATGGGGTCACATAAGCTGGCTTTTTCTAATGAGAAAGGGCTGCTTTTACGGAATAGGAAAGTCGAAAAGGACATAGGCATAAATAATGCATCATTAGTGCTGGCAAAGAAAGCCGGATGGGAGAGGGACATGGATGGTAAAGGACGGTAATTTAAGTCTCGAAGAGCTTTATGAGCACGCAAACAGACTGTGCATGGAGCATTGGGGAATAACATATACAGGTAGAATTGAACTTGTTAGTAGAAACTGGGCAGCAAGAAATGGTTGTTTTATTTATGACAGAGGGACAGAGGAACGTTTTATCCGAATGAGCAAGAAAAGAAACAGCGGAAGAAAAAAAGAAGAGGTGCTTGCTACTCTTCTCCATGAGCTGGTTCATTGGCGTCTCCATTCTCAGGGGCTTCCTGCCAGGGACAGCGATGAAGAATTTGTCCGGGAATGCCTGCGTGTAGGTGCCAGCATCAGTTTAACTCAAGCGGCCCAGGATGCAGTAAAAAGGTTTAAAGAAGAAGCTGAAAAAGCAGCAGAAGCAAAGGCTATGATTGAGAGTTAGGATCAGAGTAGAAAGGAAACTGGGACAAAACGGCCTCAGCTAAGTAAATAAGGCTCCAATTATCAAATGACGATAATTGGAGCCTTATTTTTAGATCCATGAGGACGATCCTCGCTGGTTAGCTGATGCCTTGCCAGCGGCATAGAAGACACCGTGAAAGCGAATGAAATGATCTTGAACGGATGGCGCACTTGTCCCTTTAGGTGCATAGAAGACACCGTGAAAGCGAATGAAATGAAGCATGAGCGGATGTCGCACTTGTGCCTTCAGGTACAAGTGAGTATTTTTGAACAAGCAACGACATACTGGAGACAAAAAAGAGCTCTTACCGATGACGAGGGTTCTTCTCGTTAGCTGGGTTTTGTCCCAGCTTTTTTTGTGTTTTTATGAGAAAGACTTTTCCTTACATATTATAAAACTGAGTAAAGTTGTCTTTATTTGACCAGAATAAAGACAGGAGGGATGACCATGCAGCCTAACCCGTTTATTCAATATCTTATTGAACGTTTTGTAGAAGCAATCGAAGAACCGGAAGACACGAGGAAACAAAGAAAGATAAAGAGGAAGGAAGAAAGGCCCCCACTGCTTTTTCGCTGGTTTGGCCTTTTGCCTACAGCCATAAAGGTGACTTTTCAGAAACAAAAAAGGCGTTTAAGAAGAACCACATAAATAGTGTGTCATAGAGCGTAGACGAACAATAGACCTTAATAAAAAGAAAAGCATTTATTCCTTACCGAAGCTGTATTATAATAGATCAGTATACAGAGTTCAGGCGAGGAGGGAATGCCTATGGAACAAAATACATTGAAAGTTACTAGTGTCCTGGCAGATCCTACACGTTTTTCAATTTACCAATACGTTGCAAAACAGCACAGGGAAGTTACTGTACAAGAAGTGGCAGAGGTTTTTGACATTCATGTAAACGTAGCCAGGCTTCACCTTACAAAGTTAGAAAGTGTGTCTCTGCTTGCATCTGAGACAAAAAAGACGGGCAAGGGTGGAAGACCAAGCCGTTGTTATTATATTTCGGATCAAGGTGTTCACATACAGTTTCCATTTCGGGATTATCACCGGCTGGCTGTCTTGGCGATGGAGTCTCTGGCTTCGTTTGGAGAAGAAGGGCAGCTTGCATTAAATCGTCTCGGGCACTCTTTTGGAAAAGAAGCAGTCCTTTCCTATTTAAAAGACACAAATACAATTGGGGAGTCACTGGACCTTTCAGAGAAGATGAATGTCGTGGAGATGGTGGCTGCACAGCAGGGGTTAAATCCTGAACTGTCGTATGATGCTGAAGAAAAAGTGATTCACTTTCAAATTTATAATTGTCCGTTTAAAGAATTGCTGCCTTCACATTCCGGATCCCTGTGCAAGATGCATCATGCCTTAATGAAAGGCATGTTTGAAGGGGTGTTTCAAGACGTCAGCTTTACAGAGCAATCCTTAATGGATGGGAGCAGAAATTCTTCATGCTCCTATACTGCAGTCCAATTAAGTTGAACATTGTGTTAACATAGAAAGGAAAGATGACCTTAAGCATTTACAAGCATAATCACCCTCTATATAATAGGGGTAGTATGGTTTAAGGCCTTATGTCTATTTTATCGCTTTTTCTGTCTGCTTTTTTTTGTCTAATAATGTGAAGCAGAAAATGACATCCGTAGAAGAGGGGGGAAAAGTAAATGGATCGCATGTATCGAATGATTAGTTTTTGGACTGGTATTTTTGCTGTCTTGTTTTTCGTAGGGGACATGTTTAACATGGCGCTATTGTTCTTTGCACAAACAGCTGCGTTCTTGGCTTTAGGGTATATGAAATTGACAGAACGCATGTATATTTATATCTTTGGCGCTTACTTAACTTTATTTATGGTAGGTTTCACATACTACACAACTTTCTTGATGGTTCCAGAATTCGGGGGTCACTAAGAAATACCCGGCGTCTTACATAGACGAAAAAAACAATGAGGAGGGCTCCTCATTGTTTTTTTATTGCATGCTTTAGATAGGAAAAAATGTTAATACTATTGACATAGTGTTAAAAGGATAATATACTTTACGTATATTGTTAGAACAATGATGATAGGGAGTCCCCCTCCCCCTCATAGTTCATTTTTCAATACGATTTACTCCCCTTGTTAGGCCTCCTCCCCCGGGAGGTCTATTTTTTTTGTCGCAATTTATAAAGCCCCAGGCGTAAATAAGCGCCTGGGGCTTTATAAGTTATGTTTAAAAGCCGCTTAGGAAAGGGTTGCTGTCCATCTCTTTGCCAATGGAAGTCACAGGACCATGCCCGCATGCCACTTGAGTATTCTCTGGAAGCTCCAGCAGCTTATCGTGAATGTTTTGTAGCAGCACTTCCTGGCTTCCTCCAGGGAGGTCTGTCCGTCCAATGCTTCCGGCAAAAAGAGCATCACCGGAAAACACAGTGTTCGTTTCCTTGTGATAAAAAGAGATGCTGCCTGGGGAATGACCAGGTGTTTCGAATACCGAAAAGGTGAAATCACCTATCTGGAGTGTTCCTTCCTCTGTTATCAATTGTTCGGCAGGACGAGCAGTAATTGTCTGTCCGCTCATAAAAAAGGAAGAACCATTTTTAGTCCCATCAGACAGCCAATCCTTTTCATTATCGTGAAGATAGACATCAATAGACCATTCATCCCTGACTTCGTCAACTGCTCCAATGTGATCGAAGTGGGCATGTGTTAATAATATAGCTACCGGAGTGATTTGTTGTTTTTGAAGCCAGTCATTCAAGGAAGCGCCTTCCCCGCCAGGATCAAATATAACAGCTTCTTTTTTTGTATTGATAAGAATATAGGCATTTGTCTGTAAAGGACCAAGAGGCATCTGTTTCCATTCCACATTAATTCCTCCTTACTGTATTCATCCTTTCATTTTACACTGAGAAAAATTGAAAAGACAACAAATGAAAGGAAAGAATAATGAGAGATAGAAACTCGACAAAAAGGAAGAATAAAGGTAAAATGAAACCGTTATTTTCAAAAGTTCAAATAGGTTTCGAAAATGAAGATGCATTTCATTGAAAACAAGGGTATAATAAGGGTCGGAAAATATTTTTGTTCTCATTCTTACAGTCAATTGTACAATGTACAAGACCACCAGGAATGGCCCTTTTTTTCAAGAATGAATCATACATAAAAGGAGGGAGTTTACCATGGCTTTAGGTATTACACTATTGTTTGTAGCTATTTTGTCACTACTTGCTGTCATCCGGGAAACAAAACGTCGTAATTTCTTTGGCGTAGCCTTTGCTGCTCTTTCGCTAGCTGTATTTGGATGGTTCTCTGTTATGACCATTTTCGTCAGCGGGGCTCCAGCATAAGAAAAGAATAAAAACCGATGCCATTGGCGTCGGTTTTTATTTTTCTTTACAAGTAGCTATGTGAAAGGTAAATGTTCGTGATTTACTCAGGACTCGTGCAAAGCAATGCCCTTAAAAGAACTGGTCTTGAAGGTAAAAAAGACCTCCATTAATGATCGTAATAGAAATGGAAGGGGAGTATTGCATTTTGATGGCTTCTCGCTCTGCTTCATAACTAGCTGGTTTATCCTCGTTGTTTTCATAAAATTTTTCTAAAAGATCCAGGTCTGCGTTCATGCGTTCAACAGCCTCTTCAGCCCACTTATGTTCTTGCATCTGAATATCCTGCAGCACGATTTTTTTGATTCTTTGAATTCCTGTTTCTGGTTTAATTAAAGCAGCCATCGTAAAGGTAAGATCAGGAATAGAGGAATGAATGGTTTTATCTGAAAGCTTGCTCATAAAATTTTCAACAATTTGGCCGTTAATGAGCTGAAGGCCAAAGGAAAAGATCTTGTCTTTTCTTTGATGAGCCTGGCAGGAAACTTTTATATTCAAAACAAGCCAAGGGTATAATGGGGCAGACCGAACCAGTCCGGGAATTTCTTCATATAATTTTGTCATTCTTCCTTTGTTTCTGGCCGAATGGAAAATCTGGTGAAGCCGCGGAGCTCCAAAATGAATAACTTCTCCTTTTTCTTTGGGATCATTTTTTTGCCCTCTGGTTAAAAAGGTTAAGGACATCGGTCTAGGAGTTCCCCCTGTTTTTTCTAAATAGTGCCAGTAAAAGGGGCGGTTCATAAGTTCCTTGTCCATTTCAATATTCAGCTGTACAGAAAGCTTTTCCATCTCATCTTCTACTAAAGAGCAGCCGTTAGAGGTGAAGTATCTTTTTAAGAAGTGATGGATTTCATGTTGCTGCAAATAAGTCATCTCCTTTCTCCTCATTTTTTTCCATTTCAATCATCTCAGATAAGTGACGGAGCTTTAGCTGAACTTCACCTTCGCTTTCAGAATTCTGAACAGCGTCTTCAACATACTCTTCCACAGAGGATAAAGAGAGCCTTTCTAATATTTCGTCAAGTTCGCCAATTACATTTTCAAAAAGGTTAATTTTGTTATATAAAAGAGAAAGAATATGTTCTTCAATCGTGTTGTTGACAGCAAAATTATATATAAGAACATCCCTCTCCTGGCCCAATCTATGAAGACGGCCGATTCTCTGCTCGATTCTCATAGGATTCCAAGGGAGGTCATAGTTAATGATTTTGTTGCAAAACTGAAGGTTGATTCCTTCCCCGCCGGCTTCTGTGGCAATGAGAACCTGGGCATTTTGCTTGAAGAGCTGCTGCATCCAGTCCTTTTTCCCTCTTTTAAAACCCCCGCGAAAAGGTACAGACTTAATGCCGTGCTGACCGAGAAACCACTGAAGGTAGAGCTGGGTCGCTCTGTACTCGGTGAAAATAACTACTTTATCATCATGTTCCTTGATAATTTCCAGAGCTTTTTCAGCTTTGCTGTTTTGGGTAATATTTTCAATCTTCGACTTCACGTTTTCCAGGCCTGGGCTCAGTTCTCCTTCACGTTTTGCCAATCCTTGAAGGGTCATAAAGACTGCCTCGCGGCTGCTGCATGCTTCACGCTGGAGGGTGGTGGTTAAGAAACCGTGCATCGTGTTATCCTTTCTTTTCTTTAACAAAGAAATGGCCTCATATAATTCTCGTTCTTCTTTGTTAAACTCAATAGAGATCGAGGAAATCTTCCTTTTTGTCCAATTCAGGCCTGTTTCTTTTCTTTTGTTTCGAACCATCACCATTTTAATAAGGGCTTGAATGTGAGCAAGGTCTTCCTGTTCTGCCTGTTTCATCATTCCTTTAAAGGATTCTTCGTTACCAAGGTGACCAGGTTTGAGCAGGGAAACGAGATGAAAGACTTCATCTATTTTGTTTTGGACAGGGGTGGCAGTAAGCAGCAGACAGAATCTTTTTTTCAGTTCCTTGGCAAACTGATAATTTTTTGTTTTTGCGTTTTTAAGTTTATGAGCTTCATCAATGATAACAATATCGTAATCCTGATTAAGCACAATCTCTCGGTGAGGGGCTCTTTTTGCTGTATCAATCGATGCCACTACCACGTCACATTGTTCCCATACATATGTTTTTTTTTGTGGAACTGCGGGAATAAAAAACTTTTCGTTTAATTCTCGGGCCCATTGATTTACTAAAGAAGCGGGAGCTAAGATTAAAGCTTTTTTCACGAGCCCCCGGATCATATACTCTTTTAAAATTAAACCCGCTTCTATTGTCTTACCCAACCCTACCTCATCAGCAAGAATTGCTTTTCCGTTCATCTCTTCAATAACTCGTTGAGCAGTTTCCACCTGATAGGAATGAAACTGCAAGTGAGGAAGGTGAGGTGGTGATACGAGACCGGAAAAGGAGGAAACGATCGTGTGTTGTTCGGATTTAAATGCAAGTTGAAATTGTTCCCATGAGGACCATCCCTTGTTTTCCTGCATTTTATTGTTCCACTCTTGTTCCCAATCCGAAGGGAAGTGAATATCAATATACATATTGTTCGCCCTTTCCATAATAAAAGCATTGTCAAAGAAAGTTCACTAATGGTAAAATAGATCTGTTACTAGTATTCAACATACATATACCACCTTATACAAGAGTATAAGAATAAGGTAAGCGGATGAAGGCAAAGGGAGAGACCGCGAAAGGCGGCGCCGAAGGAGCAAGTACCAAAGAGGTATGAATCTCTCAGGCAAACAGACTTTTGCTTGACGCGTCTCTGGAGAGTGTCTGGCAATTGCCAAGACCACCCACGAAGACATTCCTTGCCAGGGCAGGCAAGGAAGAAACTTTCTGGTTACAGGACAGAGGGATTTTCAGCTGACAGCTGGAATCCATCTGTCCTTTTTTAGTTCCAAGAAGTAAGCTGAATTTTCGTAAGAGTGCGAGAAAGGACAATATCAGGGAGGAAGGGAACTTGAAAGACCCTTAAAGCACCGTTTGATCGGTTCACTGGTACACTGCTAAAAACCAGCCTCTCCGTTAAAAAGGTAATACTTACTTAAGAGCAAATAAAAGGAGGATGAGTTATGAGTCAATTAAAACGAACAGCCTTGTATCCTTTGTATTCTGAATATGGCGCAAAGACTGTAAATTTCGGGGGCTGGGATATGCCTGTCCAATTCTCCAGTATCAAAGAAGAACACTTTGCTGTCAGGGAACATGCTGGTCTCTTTGATGTCTCTCATATGGGAGAAGCTGAGGTGAAAGGCAAGGGGGCCCTTTCACTGCTGCAGAAAATAGCAACCAATGATGTTTCCAAGCTCTCTCCAGGAAAGGCCCAGTACACTCTCATGTGTTACGAAAATGGAGGCACAGTCGATGATTTACTGATTTATATGCTTGCTGAAGATCACTACTTCCTTGTTTTGAACGCAGCTAACACAGACAAAGATATTAAGTGGTTACATAAGTTTGCTGATAACACAGTGACAGTAACAGATGTTTCAAACGAATACTCCCTCCTTGCCATTCAAGGCCCTAAGGCAGAAAAAATAGTACAGTCTATAACAGAAATTAATGTTTCGGATATATCCTTTTTCCGTTTTCTTCACCAGGCAGACCTGGGAGGAGTCAAAGCTCTCCTGTCAAGGACTGGTTATACAGGGGAAGATGGATTTGAGATTTATTGTTCCTCTGAAGATGCGCAAGCACTTTGGAAAACACTTATGAAAGCTGGCGAGCAAGACGGGCTCTTGCCTTGTGGTCTTGGTGCAAGAGACACTCTTCGTTTTGAAGCACGTCTCCCGTTATACGGCCAGGAGATTGACGAAACGATCAGCCCGCTGGAAGCAGGGCTCGGATTTGCAGTTAAAGTGAATAAGGAAGAGGATTTTATTGGAAAGAAATCCTTACAAGAGGAAAAAGAGAATGGACCGACCCGTAAGCTTGCAGGTCTTGAAATGATAGAAAAGGGCATCCCGAGGACCGGATATGAGATTTTTAATGAAAATCATGAACAGATTGGCCATATTACCAGCGGTACCCAGTCTCCAACCTTAAAGAAAAACGTAGGGCTCGGTCTTATAAATGCAGAATGGGCAGAGGTAGGCACCACTCTTTATGTCCAAATAAGAAAAAAACGCTTGAAAGCAAAAGTCATCAAAACGCCTTTTTACAGGCGGTCTAAATCGTAAAGGGAGGAAAGAGAATTATGAAATTTCGGTACTTGCCAATGACAGAAAAAGACCAAACGGATATGCTTCACACCATCGGTGCAGAATCTGTGGAGGAGCTGTTTTCAAATATTCCTTCCTCAATAAGATTTAATGGAGAAATGAATCTGCCGGCTCCTCTTTCTGAACCAGCGTTGATTAAGGAATTTAAAAAGCTTGAAGAAAGAAATGTGAACCTAAAGAGTCATGCATCGTTCCTCGGAGCGGGCGTGTATGATCATTATATCCCTTCTGTGGTGGATCACGTTATTCGACGGTCAGAATTTTACACCGCATACACCCCTTACCAGCCTGAGATATCACAAGGAGAACTTCAGGCAATCTTTGAATTTCAGACCATGATTTGTGAACTCACAGGTATGGATATTGCAAACTCTTCTATGTATGACGGGCCAACATCCTTGGCAGAAGCAGCCATGATGAGCTACGGCCACAGCCGCATGAAAAAGAAAAAGGTAGTTGTATCCAAAGGAATACACCCTGAAGCCCTTGATGTGCTGAAAACCTATGTCAGCGGTCCGGGTCTTGAAGTAAAAGAAATTGAACTAAAAGAAGGGCGCACGGATGGAGCTGCCTTAAAAGAAGCAGTAGATGAGGAAACAGCTTGTGTCATTGTCCAGTATCCTAACTTCTACGGGAACATAGAAGATCTTAAAGAAATAGAAAGCATCGCTCACTCAAAGAAAGCCATGTTTGTTGTTTCCAGTAATCCTCTTTCTTTAGGAGTTCTTACCCCTCCTGGGGATTTTGGCGCAGATATCGTAGTCGGGGATGCTCAGCCTTTCGGTATCCCAGCCCAGATGGGTGGGCCTCATTGCGGATATTTTGCTACAACAAAGAAATTGATGAGGAAGGTGCCTGGTCGCCTTGTCGGGCAGACGGTTGATGAAGATGGAAAACGAGGATTTGTCCTGACGCTCCAGGCTCGTGAGCAGCACATTCGCCGTGATAAAGCTACGTCAAATATTTGCTCAAACCAGGCATTAAACGCTCTGGCAGCTTCTGTTGCGATGAGTGCAATTGGCAAACACGGAGTAAAGGAAATGGCCGTACAAAATCTCCGTAAAGCTCATTACGCCAAGCAGAAATTAAAAAAATCAGGTATCGAACTTATGGATGAACAGCCTGTCTTTAATGAATTTGTTATCCGAATAAATAAGCCTGTGGCAGAAATAAATAAAAAGCTTCTGCAAAAAGGATTTATCGGGGGCTATGATTTAGGTCTGGTCAGCGAGGAAAGAAAGGGACAGATGCTCCTATGTGTTACAGAGGAGAGAACGAAAGAGGAAATTGATCAATTTGTTAAAGAGTTGGAGGCGTTTGTATCATGAGACAGCCCGAACAAAAGCTAATCTTCGAACTGAGTCAGGACGGAAGAATAGGACATGCACTGCCAGAGCTTGATATCCCAGAGGTTCCTGTGGAGGATATTTTAGCTGATGAATGTATTCGTAAAGAAGAACCAGGGCTTCCAGAGGTTTCTGAACTTCAGCTCATGAGACACTATACTGCATTGTCTACAAGAAATCATGGCGTGGATTCAGGGTTTTATCCCTTAGGATCATGTACGATGAAATATAACCCGAAAATTAACGAGGACGTGGCCCGTTATCCTGGTTTTGCTCACATTCATCCATATCAGCCAGTAGAACAGGTGCAGGGAGCTATGGAGCTCATGTATAACCTTCAAACATCATTAGCTGAAATTACCGGAATGGATGAAGTGACCCTGCAGCCAGCTGCCGGTGCTCACGGGGAATGGACGGGCTTAATGATGATCAGGGCTTATCATGAAGCAAAGGGAGAAGCTCATCGTAATAAAGTGATAGTGCCAGATTCAGCCCATGGAACAAACCCGGCATCAGCGACAGTAGCAGGATTTGAAGCTGTCACAGTAAAGACGGATGAAAGAGGTCTTGTTGACCTTGAGCATCTTCGAGAAGTGACGGGTGAAGATACAGCTGCTCTTATGCTGACGAATCCAAACACCCTGGGCCTATTTGAAGAAAATATTGAAGAAATGGCAAGAGTAGTTCACGAAGCCGGCGGGAAGCTGTATTATGACGGAGCAAATTCAAATGCCATTTTGGGAATTGCCAGACCTGGAGACATGGGATTTGATGTGGTGCATTTGAATCTCCACAAGACATTTACCGGCCCTCATGGCGGAGGCGGTCCTGGAAGCGGACCGGTAGGTGTAAAAGAAGACCTGGTGCCATACCTCCCTAAGCCTCTTCTCATAAAAGAAGAAGATCATTACACCTGGGAGTATAACCGACCGGATGCGATTGGAAGAGTTAAACCTTATTACGGGAATTTCGGGATCAACGTACGAGCTTATGCTTATATTCGCACGATGGGGGCAGAGGGTCTAAGGAAGGTTTCTGAATATGCGGTATTAAATGCAAACTACTTAATGAGAAAGCTTGAGCCTCATTTTGACCTTCCTTATAATCGCCACTGCATGCATGAATTTGTTTTGTCGGGAAGGTCTCAAAAAAAGCTGGGAGTGCGTACACTGGATATAGCCAAGCGTCTTCTGGATTTTGGCTATCACCCGCCGACGATTTATTTTCCAATCAATGTGGAAGAATGCATGATGATAGAACCGACGGAAACAGAAGCGAAAGAAACGTTAGATGAATTTGCAGAAGCCATGATTCAAATCGCAAATGAAGTAAAAGAGGAACCAGAAAAAGTTCAGGAAGCACCGTTTAATACTGTGGTCAACCGTTTAGATGAAACGAGGGCTGCAAGAACACCTATCCTTCGGTACGAGAAAAACATGTAGGGTTATTGAGTTATCAAATTTAAAAAGAGGCTGGTTTCATTCAACGAGTAAAGAGCCAGGCGCATGTAAAGAAACCCTATTGTCAAAGGAAGACTGACAATAGGGTTTTTTACACTGACTGTATATACTCTTTATTTATTAATTTTTCTTTTTGATCTTTCCTGTCCATTTTCTGAAGCCTTTTTTCAAGTGGTAAAGGTCCTTCATGTCTCTTTGCTTGCGAATTGTCCGTGCTGCTTGTCTGCTGCGGCTTCCAGACTGACAATACAGGTAAACAGGCTGGTCTGTACGAATTTCTGTAATACGGTGCTTTAACTGAGAGAGAGGTATATTTCTAGCCCCAAGAATATGGCCACCGTTATATTCTTTCGGTTCCCGCACGTCAATCAGCTGAGCTTTACGGTAACCGCTGCGGAATTCTTCCTGATCGAGCTCCGTTAAATATTTAGGGCTGACTAAGCGGCGTCCCAGCATAAAAGCAAGGATACCTAGTAAAACCCCCCATAAAATCCACGTAATCATTTTTTCACCCCTTTTGCCCTAGACAAGGTTACATGATGTATTATAATAAGGATTGTTCCTTTACGCAAAACAAAATTTGCAATTTGTACCACTGATTAAACATTCTTTTGTTTTTTTGGCGCTTTTGATAGACTATGTTTTGCAGGTTAATTGAAAGGAAGAGGGTATATAATGGAAAAAGAAACATGGTACTTTATAGATTCTGGCAAGCAATCCCCTTCTTATAATATGGCTCTGGACGAAAAGCTTCTTCAATGGCACAGCAGTGGCAAGATTCCTCCGGTTGTCCGTTTTTATGAATGGGATCCTCCAACGCTATCTGTTGGCTATTTTCAAAAGGTACATAAAGAAATTAACCTGGAAGCAGTAAGACATCATAACCTGGGATTGGTTCGCCGTCCTACGGGCGGACGTGGTGTGCTTCATGATAAAGAATTAACATACAGTGTAATTGTTTCAGAGGAGCATCCTGAAATGCCTGCTACGGTAACTGAAGCCTATCGCGTGATTTCAGAAGGCATTCTTCAAGGATTTAAAAGACTTGGGCTAGAAGCTTATTTTGCAGTGCCCCGCACAAAAGCAGAAGAAGAGGAATTAAAAAGTCCTCGTTCAGCTGTTTGTTTTGACGCCCCTTCCTGGTACGAGCTGGTGGTGGAAGGAAGAAAGATTGCCGGAAGCGCCCAAACAAGGCAAAAAGGTGTCATCTTACAGCACGGCTCCATTATTCTGGACTATGATGAAGATATGCTTTTCGATGTATTCAATTATCCTAGCGAGCGTGTAAGAGAGCGTATGCAAAAGGCGTTTAAGAAAAAGGCAGTAGCAATCAACGAACTAAAAGATGAACCTGTTACCCTGGAGGAAGTTAGCAAGGCCTTTAAATATGGCTTTGAAAAAGGCTTACAAATCAACCTAGAGCCTTATAAATTAAGCAGTGAAGAGCATCAGGAAGTATTAGAGCTTGCAGAGAAATATAAATCAGATGATTGGACATTTCGTAAATAAAAAGAAATGGAGGCTTCTTTTTAAGCCTCTCTTTCTTTTCCCATTTATAAGTTTGTTGTCCGGTAAAATGCTTCTTGAAGCGTTTTGGCGACCGGGCCGACAAGGTAGGAACTTTCAATCGTTCCCTGAATTTTACTGACCGGTGTAACTTCGGCACTTGTGCTAGTGATAAATACCTCATCAGCCTGTTCGATATCATCGAGGGAAAAAGCTTCTTCAATAACATTATATTTAAGGTCTCCAGCCAGGCTGATGACAACCTGGCGTGTGATGCCATTTAAAATAAAGTTATTTGCTGGATGAGTGTAAATATTTTTGTTTTTTACCATAAAGATATTGCTCGAAGAGCCTTCAGTCACGACATCACCGCGGTGCTGCAGTGCTTCCTCACAGTTGTGATCAGCAGCTTTTCTTTTGGCCATGATATTGCCCAGGAGATTGAGGGTTTTGATATCGCAGCGCAGCCAGCGGATGTCTTCGGTTGCATATAAAGAGATGCCGTTGTGCTTGTCCCTTGGAAAGGTCATTTCTTTAGTAAAACCCGTCAGAAACGACGTCAGATCACGCTCATATAAATGGTTGCGTTCCGCTACACCTCGCGTCATTTGTATGTAGACATACCCATTGTCCAGATTGTTTTGTTCAATCAGAGAACAAGCCAGGCTTTTAATTTTATCGACAGGAGCAGCCAGGGGCATGTCGATCTTTTGAGCACTTTCTAAAAAACGTTGAAAGTGTTCATTTAACGCAAAGGGCCGGCCATTATAAACAGGGATGACTTCGTAGATCCCATCGCCAAAATAGTAGCCCCGGTCGTCAAAAGAGATAGTCGCATCTTGTCGATGGACAAGTTCATCTTGTATGATTACATAGGTCATATGAAAACCTCCTTTACAACTTATAGTTTACCATTTTTTTAATAAACAAAAACAATGGATTCATTTAAAAAAAATGTGATAGAGCCGGTTTGAATGATGCATACAAGGCTTTGTAAGGACAGCGATTGAATGATGATGTCAGCTTGGCAGCAAACAGCCCGTATTTACAGGGCGAAGCTGAAAGAACAGTACTGTAATCATAAATAAAACTTAAAATAAAAAAATGAAATTCCGCGGATTTTGACAATTTCCTCTATGATTCCTCTTTTTTGCTTTGTTTTTCTCTTTCTTCCCTAGTTGACAAAGGTTTCTTTTTTTTGTTTATTTACCATATATAGTGGGGAATAAGAAAAACTGTACACAATATATTGGAATTCGGCTGTTTGTATGGTAAAGTAGGAAAACAGAATTCAATTCCTGAACGAGAGAAAGTAATGGGGAGATTTTGTCGAATCCTTAGAAGGGAAGAGGAGGACTGCACATGGCAACAACAATGCAGGATGTAAGGAAAATTGATGTAAAGAAATTAAATGAAGACATCGAACAGTTTCCACAAGTACACAAGATAACTAATGACATGACGATGACAAAAAAGGGAGTTTCCCGCCTTGTCATGCTAGACAGATATACATTTAAAGATACAGAGAAAAAAACGCTCAAGACAGGGGACTTTGTTGTCTTAACCGTGAAAGAAGATCCTAAGTTTCCGGCCAGAGGGTTTGGATTTGTTGAAGAGCTTGATTGGGAAGCCCATAAAGCGAAGATACAGGTAGACAAAGAATTCCTTGGGGTACTGGACGGGGAAGAGGCGGAGACAGGAATAGTCAGCAGGTCTCTGGATTCTATTGAAAAGCCTTTAGAAATATTCTACGAACAAATTGCTAAACGTAATGCTACAGGCCTTGCTTCAGTAGAAACAACAGAAGAAAAGAAAAAGAAATCATTCCAAGACTTTTATAAACAGTTAGTTCATATGAATTTTATTCCGGCTGGACGGGTCCTGTATGGAGCTGGGGCAGAAACGGATGTTACTTATTTTAATTGCTATGTTATGCCATTTATGGAGGACTCTCGTGAAGGGATATCAGAGCATCGTAAGCAAGTAATGGAGATCATGAGCCGCGGCGGCGGAGTTGGAACGAATGGTTCTACCCTTCGTCCAAGAAATACACTCGCCCGGGGAGTAAATGGGAAGTCTTCCGGATCTGTATCATGGCTTGATGATATCGCTAAGCTCACTCACTTAGTAGAGCAGGGAGGATCAAGACGAGGCGCTCAGATGATCATGCTTTCAGATTGGCATCCTGATATTTTGGAATTCATTATTTCAAAAATGCAAAATCCTCGTATTTTACGTTTCTTGCTTGAACATACAGAGGATGAGCAGATACAGAGCCTGGTAAAAGAAAAGCTTAAATTTACCCCGCTTACAGAAGTTGAAGATGCGATGTACCAAAGTATTCTCAATTATAAAAGTATTCCTGGCCAAGGCGGGTTCGATAATAAGGTTATCCAGGAAGCAGAAGAAAAGCTGCATACTGGGGGAACATACAGTGTAAATAACCCAGAATTTCTTACGGGTGCAAACATTTCAGTATGCTTGACAAAGGAGTTTATGGAAGCTGTTGAAAGTGACAGCACCTATACCCTGCGCTTTCCTGACGTTGAAAACTATAATGAGGAAGAAATGGCGGCTTACAATGAGAACTGGCAAAGCATCGGTGATGTAAGAGAATGGGAAAAAATGGGTCACAACGTAAAGTCCTACCGCACCATCAAAGCCAGAGAATTATGGAAGCTGATTAACATTTGTGCGACTTACTCAGCTGAGCCGGGAATTTTCTTTATCGATAATGCAAATGAACAGACAAATGCCCAAAGCTATGGACAGAAAGTTGTGGCGACAAATCCTTGCGGAGAACAGCCCCTTGCCCCTTACTCTGTCTGTAACCTGGCAGCTGTTAATCTTGCGGAAATGGCAGATAAAGAAAACAGCAAAGTTGACTTTGCCAAGCTTAAAGAAACGGTGGAAACCGGTGTACGAATGCAGGATAACGTCATAGATGCCACACCTTACTTTCTTGAAGAGAATACTAGGCAGGCAAAGGGAGAAAGACGAATCGGGCTTGGTGTCATGGGTCTTCATGACCTCTTGATCTATGCGGAGACCGTTTATGGATCAGAAGAAGGAAACCAGCTGATTGATCAGATTTTTGAAACCATTGCTACTACCGCCTATCGTACAAGCATCGAATTAGCAAAGGAAAAAGGCAGCTTTCCTTACCTTGTTGGTGAAACAGAAGAGCAGACAAAACAATTGCGCACAGCCTTTATCAATACAGGGTACATGAAGAATATGCCTGAAGATATCAGGCAGGGCGTTCTGGAGCACGGTATACGAAACTCACACCTTCTCACTGTAGCTCCTACAGGAAGCACAGGAACGATGGTAGGAGTAAGCACAGGATTAGAGCCTTATTTCTCTTTTAAATATTACCGCAGCGGGCGTCTTGGCAAGTTTATAGAGGTGAATGCGGAGATAGTGCAAGAGTACTTGGATCGTAATCCTGATGCTGATTCAACTGACCTGCCGGATTTCTTCGTGTCAGCAATGGAGCTTGAGCCTGAAGCTCATGCGGATGTTCAGTGTGTGATCCAAAGGTGGGTGGACAGTTCTCTTTCTAAAACGGTTAACGCGCCAAGAGGTTACACTGTCGAACAGGTTCAAAAAGTGTATGAAAGACTTTACAAAGGCGGAGCAAAAGGCGGCACAGTCTATGTAGACGGCAGCCGTGATGCTCAAGTTCTTTCCTTGAAAGCAGAAGAGAATACATTTGACAAAGAGAATGAAAACGAGAAAAAAGAAAATGAAGGCAAAGTCGTTCTTGTGGATACCATCAAGGACGTGCGTTCAACTACAGTGAACATCGGAAATGAAATAGGAGATACTTGTCCTGTATGCCGGGAAGGTACCGTTGAGGATGTAGGGGGATGCAACACGTGCACCAACTGTGGAGCGCAACTGAAATGTGGATTGTAAGGAAGCTGGGGTGATCCCCGGCTTCTTTTTTGGAAAAAATGTTTCCCTTGGGAAACAATAGAACTGCTTCTATTTTCAAGGCTCTGCTTGTATTGTGAAAGAAAAGTAGATGGTGTACAATAATCATAGTGCAATTTTTTTTCGCATAACGCCAGGTCGAGCATTGGAGGATATTTTATGCCTACACCAAGTATGGAAGATTACTTAGAAAGAATATACCAGCTGATCGAGGAAAAAGGATATGCCCGGGTTTCTGATATAGCCGATAACCTGGAAGTACACCCTTCTTCGGTAACGAAAATGGTACAAAAGCTTGATAAAAAAGAATATTTAATTTATGAAAAGTATAGAGGGCTTGTATTAACCCCAAAAGGAAAAAAAGTAGGCAAGCGTCTGGTGTACCGACACGAGTTATTGGAAGATTTTCTCAGGATTATAGGGGTAGAAGGGGAAAATATTTATACTGATGTAGAAGGCATTGAACATCATTTAAGCTGGGATGCTATTGACCGCATCGGTGACTTGGTTCAGTATTTTCAAGAGCAGCAGACAAGGATAGAAGCATTAAGGGAAGTCCAGCGCAAGAACGAAATAAGTGAAGAAAACGAGTAATCTAAAGTGAGCAGCTATATAACCAGGCTGCTCACTTTTTTGTTCTGTCAGGGGAGGCTCTAGAGGAAAGCAGGGCAATTTAAAGAGACAAGAAAGGACAAACAGGTAAGAAATACGATGAATTTCGTACTTCTTCCCCTTACCTTTGCATAGGATTGTTGAGAGGAGGGGGGAAGAATGAATATCGACGGTGTCTTTGCAGGCGGAGGAGCAAAAGCCTTTGCTTTTATTGGCGCGATCCAGGTTGTTGAAGAACGGGGATATTGTTTTCAGCGGCTTGCCGGCACAAGTGCAGGCGCTATTACAGCCAGCTTCATTAAAGCAGGTTATACAAGCGAAGAAATTTTACAGCTTCTAAATAGCGTGGACTTGAAGACGTTTTTGGATGAAACCTGGTTACAAAATAAGGTACCCTTATGGAAGTGGATATCAGTTTACTGGAAACTCGGCCTATATAAAGGAGACGAATTGGAGAAGTGGATTGATAGATGCTTAGAAGCAAAAGGCATAAAAACGTTTGGAGACCTGCCGGATGGCAGCTTAAAAATCATTGCCTCTGATCTGACAAAAGGACGCCTGCTGGTTCTGCCGGATGACCTCCCACTTTATGGAGTTATTCCTGAAACATTTTCAGTAGCTCGTGCAGTGAGGATGAGCTGCAGTCTCCCATACTTTTTTAAACCGGTTAAGCTTTACGGGAAGGGCAGAGAACCCAGTATAGTAGTGGACGGAGGGTTACTTAGTAATTTCCCTATCTGGATATTTATAAAAAAAGCAGGAGACAAACCCGTTCGCCCGGTAATAGGGTTTCAGCTGACACCAAGTCTGGAAGAAATTCGGGAGAAAAAAATCCGCAATGCCTTTGATATGTACCAGTCTCTTTTTGAAACAATGAGAAATGCTCACGACATGCGGTATATCACGAAAACTCATGCAAAAAATATTGTTTTCATTCCGGTTCATCAAATAAAGGCTACTGACTTTCACATTGATGAAATTATGAAAAAGAAATTAATGGAGGCAGGAAAGATGAAAACGAAATTGTTTCTCAAGGAATGGATATAGCCCCCTCATCAGTGAGGGGGCTGGCTGCGTTACTCCATTTCAGGAATCCATATAAATCTTTCCATCCTGTTCAAATAGGCGGAGACGCACAAAAAGATACGGTGCTATTAAAGTGATCCAAAGCCCTAAAAAAGTAAAATGAAGAAAGTGGATAAGCACAGTTGGTGAGAGGAAAGTGCCAATGTACACGATTAGAAACAAACCAGTCAATCCAACTATGGCTGCTAGAAACTTCCTGGACCAGTGAGGAGAAATCAGCATT
Organism: Thalassorhabdus alkalitolerans; assembly: GCF_042656525.1. NCBI lineage: Bacteria > Bacillati > Bacillota > Bacilli > Caryophanales > Bacillaceae > Thalassorhabdus > Thalassorhabdus alkalitolerans. The sequence continues at coordinate 40,870 of NZ_JBHSOZ010000005.1, read as the reverse complement.
CTCACTTTAACCTGTTCAAATGAAAAACCAATGCCTGTTCCAAGCAATAGCCCCGCATAGTGAGCAGATTCAGGAAATAAAAGCAAGAGAGCACATGGCAATACAAGAGAAAAAGAAAAACGGAAAGGATCAGGCATTCCCCCAACCCAATCAAGAGACCGATAAGCGGCGTAGACAATAAAGGAACCAATCAAGACAGCACCGAGTACGTCAAAAAGCAGGTGTGCTCCCGTGTATAAGGTGACAAAAGAGATGATGCCTATCATAAGGACTGCCAGCAGAGAAAACGAGCGCCTGGCGACTTCTGGAATAAGATACCCCCAAAATGTCGTAGCAGCCTGAACAGGCCCGCTTGGAAACGTGGAAAGCCCGTTCCCTTGAATTCCAGCGGCAGGACGGTCGATTATAATAATCTGGTTAAGAAACACATGCAAGTACATGGAAAAAGAATACACGTAAAGCAGCCGAAACCCCAGGTGTTTATCAAACATCCAGAATATAAGCGGTATGATTAATACGTAAAACCATTCACTTGCCAGTAAAGATATTACAGATGTCAACCAGTCAAAGACTGGATTTTGCAATTGCTGAAACCATTCTGATACCGTTGCTTCTACCTGTAGCATGCCGACTCCTCCTCCCCGACACAAGTACAATTCTTACTTTTTCTAAGACGCTTTGGATATATTAACTATTTTGCAAAACCATAAACATAAGAAAAAAGAATCGGGCACTTTGTTAAAAGAGTGCCCGATTCTTTTTTCTGTTCTTTTTCCCCTCAATCACCTTTAAGTTATGGTCATTTCGCCGTTTGTTTACCGCACGGGCAGGTCGTTTTTTTTGCGATTTTTGTTTAATGGGTGTAGGGCGGTTATTAGGAGCCCCTTTGCCTTTTGCACCAGCTGCTGATTTACCGCCGTACGCGCTGGGTCGGGCTTGAGCTTGATATTGATTCATGCTCATCCGTTTAAGGATGACTCTGGTAAATAGGAAGTAGATACCCACTGCTACGGCTGCACCAACGAGGAGGTAGGTAAGTAAGCCTAAAGGATTAGTGATAAGTTGATAACCAAGACCCAGGGCAGCGAGACCAAAGATAACAATTAAGACAGGATGGGCAGTAAGTCTGGACACCTTTCATCACCTCCGGAAATATTAATACTGCTAGCGGTAATTTTTGGAAGCAGGAAACCTCTTGTATTTATATAATGGAGACAGTGTAAGGAAAATATTCACATGTTATAAAGAACATCAAAGTTTACATTTCTATTCTTAAACTGATTCTTATATTTCACTTCCCGTTTTGCCTGAAAATTAAAAGAAGAACTTATGAAAAATAGTGGGTTAAAGGAAATAAATCAACATTAAGTACATATACAACTGGAAAAAAGTTTGAAGGGAAGTTCTTATAGTTTATATTCTACATCATTAATTCTGATTCCTCTATATTAATAAGCGGCATTACCTATGTTTCTATTGCTTTGATATACAGGGAGCAAAATATAATGAACCTTACAAATTATCTTTCCCTATTCTCATGAAAATACACCATTAATTCCTTTTACATTCCTGCTCTTTTTAGAATGAAAGAATGAACTGTAAGCAATACTACAGGGAGAGGTGATAGAAATGGCAAATGCGCAGAAAACAAGAAACAATGACACAGATGAGTCTCTATCTTACATGAGTAAAGTAGCTCTTATCGGGATATGCGGTGGGATCATATGGAGCATCATAGGCTACATAGCCTTCTTTTTAAATTTCTCCCGTGTAGGCCCTGCGCTTGTTTTAATGCCATGGGCATTAGGGGATTGGAAAAATGGGTATCTTGGTCAGTGGATTGGTATTCTCGTGATCGGATTACTCTCTATACTAAGTGCTTACCTTTATAAGGTGATCTTTCAAAAATGGGATTCTCTCATACCAGGCATGATATATGGTTTTGTATTATGGCTTTTAGTTTTTTATATTTTAAATCCTCTGTTTCCTGGTCTAAAGCCGCTTCCCTTATTAGATTTTAATACGATAGCCACCAATATATGCCTGTACATTCTGTATGGAGTGTTTATCGGTTATTCAATCTCTTATGAATATACAACGATGAAGGAGAGCTCCTGACATCTATTCAAATAATAAACCCTGTGATAGAATAAAGGGTGTTCACTGAGCACTGGCATGGCGTGAGTCTGCCTACAAATCATACGCAGCGGATACCCTTAGCTGAATTAACGGCTTCCTAATTCTATTTATTAATTCATAAGATTTGTTTCCTTATTATAACTGCAGCTACATCATATTCTTCACGGTCGGCTGGCATGGCGGCTATAGCAGAGGAGGACAATAATGAAAAGATTGGAAAAGGTAAGAAAAGGCCTGCAGGCACAAGAAATCGATGGCTTGTTAGTAACGAGTGCTGTAAACAGACGTTATCTAACAGGATTTACAGGAACAGCCGGAGCAGTGTTGATTTCTGAAAAGGGCGCTGTCTTTATTACTGACTTCAGGTACACTGAACAGGCCCAGGCTCAAGTGAAAGGGTATGATATAGTCGAGCATAAGGCTTCCATGCCTGAAATGATCGGAGAAAAGGCAAACGAATTAGGTATTAAAAAGCTGGGTTTCGAAAAACATCAAACCACATATCAAGAATATGAGCTGTATAAAAGCAAAGTAAGCAGAACGTTAGTCCCGGTTTCAGGTATCATAGAAGAACTTCGCTTAAATAAAAACGAAGAAGAGCTGAACATTTTAGCAGAAGCAGCTAACATTGCCGACGCTGCTTTTGATCATATTACTACTTACATAAGGCCTGGAGTTACAGAGATAGAGGTAAGCAACGAATTAGAATTCTTTATGCGGAAAAAAGGTGCCGATTCCTCTTCTTTTGACATCATTGTTGCTTCAGGTGAAAGAAGTGCTCTGCCCCACGGTGTAGCAAGCGAAAAGAAAATTCAAAGTGGAGAGCTTGTTACATTAGACTTTGGTGCTTATTACAAAGGCTATTGTTCAGATATCACCAGAACAGTTGCTGTCGGTGAGCCTGATGAGGAGTTAAAGAAAATATATCAGACAGTCTATGAAGCCCAGCTGAAGGCAATGGAAGAGATCAAACCGGGCATGACAGGTGTCGAAGCCGATTCTGTTGCACGAGAGCATATAAAGAAAAATGGGTTTGGAGACAAATTTGGTCATGGGCTCGGCCATGGACTAGGGATGGAGGTTCACGAAGAGCCCAGACTATCTCCTAAAGGCAATAAGGAATTAACACCAGGTATGGTTGTCACAGTGGAGCCTGGTATATATGTGGCTGGTCTTGGGGGCACACGCATTGAAGATGATATAGTAATCACGGAGAATGGAAACCGTTCTCTTACCCATTCCCCAAAAGAACTGATTATATTAGGAGAGTAACAAAGGTTATGTAGTATATTATGCAATAAGCGAATATTTAAACATGGAGGAATTCATAGATGATTTCAGTTAATGATTTTAAAACAGGACTAACAATTGAAGTGGATAATGGAATATGGCAGGTTGTTGATTTTCAGCATGTCAAGCCTGGAAAAGGGGCGGCTTTCGTTCGTTCTAAGCTGCGTAACCTTCGCACAGGAGCGATACAGGAGAAGACGTTCAGAGCTGGTGAGAAAGTAGAAAAAGCGCACATTGAAAAAAGACGGATGCAATATTTATACGCAAGCGGGAACGTACATACTTTCATGGATAATGAAACTTTTGATCAGCTTGAATTAGATGGAAAGCAAATTGAATATGAACTTAACTTTCTTAAAGAAAACATGGAAGTTCAAATCATGACTTACGGAAGTGAAACTCTCGGTGTTGAGGTGCCGAATACAGTAGAATTGGAAGTTACCGAAACTGAACCTGGAATTAAAGGGGACACTGCTTCCGGAGGTTCGAAGCCGGCTACCCTTGAAACAGGATTAACCGTGCAAGTTCCGTTTTTCGTTAATGAAGGGGAAAGGTTAATTATTGATACTCGTAAGGGAGAGTATGTATCCCGGGCGTAATTGAAAAGTTATGAGAGAGGGTGCTAAAAGCTTAGGTGCACCTCTTTTTTTAAGGATATGTGACCTGAAAGAACCTCTTTAAATGATTTTCCCTGTTAAAATTCCACCCTCTATAAGAGATAGGTATATTAAGAAAGAATGACCTCTGGCTGCGTGCCAGAGGTTTTTTTGCGTCAAGAACGCGGAAGCTTTTGTCCCCCTTAGTTCTAAACTTCCTGCTGGTGAATAAGGTTGTACAAACAAGTATCAATGGGAGGGTGCTATGAAGAAATGCTATAGCCCTGCTCATGGCAAAAGTGCAAAAGATGGGGCAAATACTTATCTAAAACGTTATTCCCTCAGTCGCAGGGCCAGTCGTGTCACTCATAACCATGAGCATTGGACTTGTTTCTATCTCTGATCGTTTATCCTTTCGTCAGCTTGTATGTCTTCTTGGCGGCATTTGCCTTATGAACTATGGCTTTAATAAGGGATAAAGCTTGAAAAAAAGGGGGACACTGCCTTGCCTGTATTTTCGATACTTCCCCAGCCCCTTCAATCAATCGTCCGATCTTTCCTTGACACAAAAAACGACCTTGAAGAAATCCGGCTGCGGGTGGGGATGCCCGTTGAATTGCTATTTCGTGCAGGACCGCTGTTTCTTACAAAAAAAACTGGAGAAGCAGTTGAATTTACGAAAGAGGATGCTCGTTACGTATTGAATCAACTAAGCCATTATTCCATTTATGCATTTGAAGAAGAACTGCGTCAAGGGTTTATCACATTAGAAGGTGGACACCGTGTCGGGGTGGGAGGCAAGGTCCTTGTAGAAAACGGAAAAGTAAGGACGATAACCGGAGTAAGCTTCTTCAACGTTCGAATAGCTTCGGCAAAACAGGGAGTAGCTCGTCCATACGTAAAGTACCTATATGACAGGCGTTGGCTTACCACCTTAATTATCGGGCCGCCACAAGCGGGCAAAACCACTTTTTTGCGTGATCTAGCTAGAATTGCAAGCTCTGGGGAACCAGAGGAAAATATACCTTCTTCCAAAGTGGGGATTATTGATGAAAGATCAGAAATTGCTGCCTGCCGGTCAGGCATTCCACGTCATGAAGTAGGAGTAAGGACAGACGTTCTTGACAGCTGCCCGAAAGCAGAGGGGATGATGATGATGATTCGTTCTATGAGTCCTGAAGTTCTTGTAGTGGATGAAATTGGTCGAAAGGAAGACGCAGAAGCGATTTTTGAAGCAATTCATGCGGGGGTTACTGTGTTTGCAACTGCCCATGGAAGGAGCAAAGAAGAGGTACTGAAGAGACCGATGATTACACAGCTTGTCAGTGAGGGAATCTTCGAATGCATTTTGGAAATCAGTTCTGAAGGCAGGGGCGGTCGGAAAGGAAAAGTTAGTTACTTAACTGACCGGTTTCGGGTGAAAGAACGATGAAGTGGCTTGGGGCAATATTGATTCTTTCTGCTTGTACTTGGGCAGGTTTCGCTTTTGCCCGCCGTTTAAGTGACAGGCCCCGCCAGCTTCGAATGCTCGTTTCAGCTCTTCAGTCATTCGAGGCTGAAATGATGTATGGGCTGACTCCACTGATGGAAGCGAGCTTGAAATTAAGCAGGCAAATTCCAAAGCCCATATCTTATATGTTTGCTCAATTTGCCTATTATTTACAAAAAGGGGAAGAGAGCGCAGAAAAGGCCTGGGATGCTTGTTTATCAGATACGTGGCCTCTTACCGCTCTTCAGCAAAATGAACTTGAAGTAATGAAACAATTTGGCGCTACGCTGGGACAGCATGACCGGATTCAACAGCAAAAGCAGATAAGACTGGCCCTTTCTCACCTTGCAAGAGAGGAGCAGGATGCAAAGGAAAGTCAAAAACGGTTTGAAAGCATGGCAAAATCTCTTGGGTTTTTAACAGGTATGCTTGTCATCGTGCTCATGATCTAAACGTAAAGGGGGGTGAGTAATGGGCTATGATGTTAACACGATTTTTCAAATTGCTGGTATAGGTATTATTGTCGCAATGATTCATACCGTTTTAAAACAAATGGGGAAAGAAGACTGGGCCCATTGGGTAACATTGATAGGATTTGTCGTGGTTTTATATATGGTCGCAACGATAGTGGACGACCTCTTTCAAAAAATAAGAAGCGTGTTCCTGTTTCAAGGATGAAAGGAGGCGATGAATTATCGAAATCGTCCAAATCGTCGGTTTCGGACTCATCGCCACATTTCTTGCGCTTGTGGTGAAAGAGCAGAAACCGGTCTTTGCTTTTTTACTGACATTGTTCGTAGGAGCCGTCATTTTTCTTTTTTTACTTGAACATATTCGTACAGCCATCCAGTTAATTGAAAATTTAGCCGGTCAGGCAAGTATTAATATGATATACCTGCATACGATTTTAAAAATTATCGGGATTGCTTATATTGCTGAATTTGGATCACAGATTGCAAAGGATGCCGGACAGGGAGCGATGGCTTCAAAAATAGAGCTTGCCGGAAAAGTGCTGATTGTAGTAATGGCCATTCCTATATTTAACGTGCTAGTGGAAACAGTGTTGTCCCTCATACCAGGGTGAAAAGAGGTGATGGGCTATTAAAAAAGGACAAGCCGCGGCAGCTATATGTTTGATTATCCTTGCTTTCCTCTGGGCAGCACAGCCAGTACTTGCGGAAGAAGAACCTGGATTAGAACAGCGTGAGATAGCTGAATATCAACTGGATAAATTAGGACTCGAGGATATACATCAGTTTTGGGAGGAGATTTCGCAGGACTATGGAGCGTTTTTGCCGGAAAGTCAAAAAGGATCCTTGCTTGAGTTTGTAAAAGGAGAAAAAACATTTTCTCCTAAAGAATGGGGATATGCTTTTCTAAATTTTTTATTTCACGAACTCATTGCAAACGGAAAGCTCCTCGGAACTTTAATTCTCCTTTCTATTTTCAGCACGATGTTAAGAGCCTTGCAAAACGCTTTTGAACATGATGCGGTCAGCCGGGTTGCCTATAGTATTACATTTATCGTTCTTATAGTGATTGCACTTAACAGTTTTTACGTTGCGATGATCTATGTGCAGGAATCCGTCTCAAATATGGTTCATTTTATGATTGCCCTTTTTCCTTTGCTTATGGCCCTCCTTGCATCTATGGGAGCCGTTACTACCGTTGCCTTATTTCATCCGCTGATCATGTTTCTTGTAAATACGAGCGGACTGATGATTCAGTATTTTGTTCTCCCTCTTCTTTTCTTTTCAGCCCTGTTAAGCATCGTAAGTTCTCTAAGTGAGTACATCCAGGTAACGAAGCTGGCTACTCTTCTTCGCTCCATTGCGCTATGGGCACTCGGGGTATTTCTTACAATATTTTTAGGAGTGATCTCTGTTCAGGGAGCGACTGCGGCCGTAACTGATGGAGTAGCTGTAAAAACGGCAAAGTTCATTGCGGGTAACTTTGTCCCAGTTGTGGGACGAGTATTTACAGATGCAGCGGATACAGTGATGGGGGCTTCTTTACTATTAAAAAATACAGTAGGTATGGCAGGAGTGGCGGTATTGTTTATGATATGTGCTTTTCCAGCTATTAAAGTTCTCTCTATTGCTCTTATATTTCATGCAGCAGCTGCTGTCTTGCAGCCTTTAGGTGCTGGTGAACTTCTGGAGGCATTATCCACTCTTGGACGTACAGTTTTATATATGTTCGCAGCCCTGGCAATTGTAGGATTAATGTTTTTCTTAGCTATAACGATGGTAGTTGCGTCTGGGAATTTATCACTAATGGTCAGGTAAGGAGGGAGCAATTATGGAGTATTTGACCGACTGGGTTACCACATTGATTGTTTTTATCCTGGTAGCTGTTCTTATAGAGATGCTGATGCCTTCCTCAAAATTTCAGCGGTATATTCGTCTTTGTCTGTCCCTTACATTAATGGTAATTATTCTCCAGCCTTTATTCGATTTATTTCAAAGAGATATTCATTCTTTTCTCCCTGAATATTACGAAGGAGAGATTGTCTCAGCTGAATGGATGGAAGAAAAAATGATTCAAAAGAAAACAGAAATACAAGCCGGACAAGATGCATATATTTCAGAACAGATGGCTGAACAAATGGAACTGCAAGTAGCAGAGGAAGTAGAGAAGAAATGGAATATGGAATTGAGCAGAGTGGAGGTGGAATTTTTGGAAGACGTTAACGCAGACACTATTGATCCTAGTCAGGCTTTTTTTGTACATGTCACATTAAATGAAAAAAAGCAGGAGGGAGCCGTAGAAGCCATCGCCCCAGTTCATATACAAACAGAGTCCGAGAATGAACAATCATCCCCTCCATCGAGCCTTCGTGAAATCGAAAGGTTCTTAGCCTCTAACTGGGAGGTTGAGGAACAAAACCTCTCCATAGAAATGGAAGGGGGGCGGTTCCCATAACAGAAAATAAAAATGAAAGCTTAAAAGAAAGCTTTAAAAAATGGCTGCGTAAGAATGAAACAAAAGACAAGAAAAAAATCTCCATGGTGTATGTGGGAGGAGTTCTGATAGTTGGTGTTTCCCTTATGTTTTTAGGCACGGCAGGAAACGAAAAGGAGGACGCTTCTCAGCCTGCTTATAGTGAAAGTCAGCCTGCAGAGGAGGCATTTAAAGGTGAAGACAAAAAAGAACCAGGAAGCATTTCTAAGTATGAGGAACTTTACGAAAACCAGCTGCGCGAGTCTCTTGAGGCCATCACGGGGGTTTCTGACGTAACAATAATGGTCAACCTTGACGCGACAGAGAACAAGGTTATTGAAAAGAATAGAACCATTCGCCAGCAGATTACCGATGAAACTGATCGCGAGGGCGGAAAGCGAAAGGTTGAGGATGGAAGCAGTGAGGAGCAAGTGGTTATTATCCGTCAGGGAGATCAAGAAGAGCCATTAATCGTGAAAACAGAAAAGCCTGAAGTGCGAGGAGTCCTGGTAGTTGCTCAAGGAGTGGAAAATATGAAGGTTAAGGAATGGGTGGTAGAGGCTGTGACAAGAGTACTGGATGTGCCTCCACACCGTGTTTCTGTCCTTCCCAAGAAAATGAAGGAGGAAGATGAGTAGATGGTGCTGAAAAAACAAACCGTTTGGCTGGTAACGATGGTAAGTTTAATAGTGGTACTTGGAGTGTACTATATGACTGCACCTCCGGCAGTGGAACAGGCCTCTCAAGAAGAAGAGGTTCCAGGTACAGAACTCACCGATGAGGAATGGGTGGAATGGCTTGAGGACGGACAAGTTGACATTTTAATTGACGAACAGGAGCCGGGTGAAGAAGTGCCGTCGGCAGAAGAGGAAACACCAGGGAAAGAAGAGGGAGAAGAAGGTGGAGAAGAAGAGGGAGAAGCAGGCGGAGAGGAAGCTGAGGAAGGGCAAGAGCAAGAGGAAGAGGAAGCCCCAGCTCAAATGCAGGAAACAGAAGCAGAAGAAGCTTCTACTATTGCTGCACCTGCAGCAGCAGAAGGTATGTTCAGTGCGCTCAGGCTGGAAAGAGAAGAAACAAGAAGCCGCTTAAGAGAGGACTATACGAATACTATAGCTTCAGAAGACATGTCAGCTGCTGAAAAAAATGATGCACATGAAAAAAAGGAAAATCTTCAAAAAACAGCACAGCAAGAAAGTATGCTTGAAACATTAATTCAGTCTCAAGGGTACGAAGACGCATTAGTCATTACAGAAGAGGACCAGGTAAAGATCATTGTCCAGGCTGAAAAATTAACTGAACAAGAAGTTGTAGAAATAAATAAGCTGGCAGCAGAACACTTAGGAAAGAAAGACATAGCTGTTGGTTATCATGTAGCACCTTAAAGCAAATGATTTTTCATTTGCTTTTTTTTATTTTTAGGCTCGCAGAGTTTTTTTGAAGCTTTATCTATATTCTTCTTTCGTTTGGTAAATGATAAGCTAGATGAAGAAAATCATGGGAAAGTTACCGTATTTATCACAGGAATATGAGATCGTAATGAAAAATAAAGGCACTCATGGTATAATCAACAAGTATCTAAAGCATTTTTCGTATGCTGGAATGCACGGAATAAGGAGTTGTCATACATGGAATGGAATGATCTGACAGAAGGGGCCAAGGCGGTCCTGGAACAAACAAGAAATTTAAAAAACGACCAAATTCAAATTGTTGAATTTGAGGTTGGCTATGAACAGAGATTCGGGGATGAAGAAAGCGGCTATACGGTGTCCATTCAGGAGGAGGATTACCAAAATCTCAAGAAATTTACCCAGCACAATGAGTACGGTGAACGATATCATATGGCTCGCAACAAAAATATCGTAAAGATTATCCTTCTTGAAAATGGCAAGATACCGGATAATCTTTCTGAGTTTCCTGTTTTTCGTCAATACAAAAATGATTATGTCTCTAAAGAAGAAAATGAAGGATAAGAGAAATTAACGAGGAATAGTCATAGATATGAATAGTTAACTCGGAGGTGGAGTAAATGAACGAAAACCAAGTATTAGATATTGAAGAACAAAAGAATGAATTGGGACGTATTGAGATATCTCCTGAAGTGATTGAAGTGATAGCGGGAATTGCCACTTCTGAGGTGGAAGGGGTAGCAACTCTTCGTGGGAATTTTGCTTCAGGCGTGGGGGAATTTCTAGGAAGGAAAAACCACGGAAAAGGCGTGAAGGTGGAACTTAGTGAAGATGGGGTTACCATTGAGATTTCCATTGTTATTCTTTATGGAGCATCAGTCATTGAAACCGCTAAACAGGTGCAGACAAATATTCAGCAGACGCTTCAAACAATGACATCGATTGATCTTGAAGCTATTAATGTCCATGTTGTAGGTATTCAGTTTGAAAACATGGAAGAAGCAGAAAAAGAAGAAATAGAATAAAAGACCATGCTTGGGGTAGTCCTCAAGCATCTTTTATTTTTTATTACTAAAAGCAATAGAAACCCCTAATAATAGTGGTAAATTACCAATAAAGAGGAAAGACTGTTTGTATCGTTTAATGTGATCAAGAGCACGAGGATCATACTGTTTTAAGCAATTTATATATGCTATGATCAGTGATAGATTGAAACAAAGGAGAAAAGACCATGAATCGGAGACTAGCGAGACTAAGGGCAGTACAGGCTCTATACCAGGTGGATCTTACAGACGCTGGATGGAAAGAAGCGATAGAAAACACCCTGGATGAAGGGGAAGAGGCAGATGCCTTTTTAACAGAAACGGTCAAAGGGACACTTGACCACAAAGACGAGATCGATTCCCATCTAAAAAACCATTTGCAAAACTGGACGTTAGAAAGGGTAGGTAATGTAGACCGTGCTATTATGCGTGAGTCTGTGTATGAAATGCTGTTCGTGGAAGAAATTCCTCTTCATGTAAGTGTGAACGAAGCTATCGAACTGGCTAAATCATTTGGCGGCCAGGAGGCCGGGAAGTTTGTCAACGGAGTATTATCAAAAGTACTGGAAGACTGTAAAAGACTGTAAAGGGGAGGATTTCATATGACAGCCAAAGTTATCAGCGGGAAGGAAGTCGCTGCGCAAATTAGAGAAGAACTCAAAGGAGAAGTGAAAAATGTAAAGGAACAAGGAATTACTCCGGGTTTAGCTGTCCTTTTAGTAGGTGATGATCCAGCATCTCACTCCTATGTACGTGGAAAGGAAAAAGCATGTAATGAGACGGGCATCTTTTCCAGTGTTACAAGGCTCACAAGCGAAGTATCGGAAAGGGAACTTCTTCAAAGAATCGAGAATTTGAATAACGATCCGACCATTCATGGTATCCTTGTTCAGCTTCCTCTCCCTGACCATATATCAGAGACAAAAGTGATTGAAACCATCTCACCAGAAAAAGATGTAGATGGCTTCCATCCGGTAAACATTGGACGAATGATGACCGGCCAGAAAGCCTTTCTTCCATGTACGCCCCATGGAATTATCAAAATGATTCAATCCCAGGGAATATCTCTATCAGGCAAACATGCTGTCATTGTAGGAAGAAGCAATATTGTCGGGAAGCCGGTAGGGCAGCTTTTACTTAATGAAAATGCGACAGTTACATATTGCCATTCCAAAACGGCAAATATGCAAGAGATCACTACGCAGGGGGACATATTGATAGTAGCAGTTGGAAGAGCCGGATTTATTGGGAAAGATTACATAAAAGAAGATGCAGTAGTGATTGATGTCGGTGTAAACAGAAAGGAAGACGGAAAATTATACGGAGACGTCTTATTTGAGGAAGCAGCTGAAAAGGCTTCTTACATTACCCCGGTTCCTGGCGGTGTTGGACCAATGACGATTACAATGCTTCTATATAATACAGTAGAATCAGCTAAACGGACGCTAGAAGGAGCATCATCCTAATGAACGGGCTCGAAAGCCGGTGGATTTCCGTATCACAGTTAACCAGGCAGATAAAAGCTGCACTGGAAATGGATGACGGCCTGCAGCATGTTTGGCTGCGGGGAGAAATATCAAATTTTAAGAAGCATTCCCGGGGTCACATGTATTTCACCTTAAAGGATGATAAATCAAGAATATCAGCTGTTATGTTTGCGGGTAATAACAGACAGTTATCTTTTGAGCCTGAAAACGGAATGAAGGTCCTGATTAAAGGGCAGGTTTCTGTTTATGAACCCTTTGGCCAATACCAGCTGTACGTGAGGGAAATGGAACCAGATGGTATTGGGCAGTTATACTTAAGGTTTGAACAATTAAAGAAACAGCTTGAAACAGAAGGGCTCTTTAGACCAGAGATTAAAAAACAGCTGCCTAAAATGCCCAGAGAAATCGGCGTTGTCACTTCACCAACCGGAGCGGCGATCAGAGATATCCTTACTACTTTAAAAAGACGCTTCCCCCTTGCTCGTGTCACACTTTTTCCTGTGCTTGTTCAAGGCAGGGACGCAGCACCTAGTATAGCAAACGCGATAAAACAAGCGGATGAAACGTCAATGTTTGATGTCTTAATCGTAGGGCGCGGCGGAGGATCAATTGAAGACCTGTGGGCGTTTAATGAAGAGATTGTTGCTAGAGCTCTGTTTGAACTCAGCGTGCCGGTTGTTTCTGCAGTTGGTCATGAAACTGACTTTACCATTGCCGATTTTGTAGCAGACGTCAGAGCAGCCACCCCTACTGCGGCGGCAGAACTAATTGTTCCAGATATCGTTGAAGTGGAAGGACGCTTAAGGCGGGCTAGTGACCGTCTTATTAAAGCAGCCGGAGGAAGAGTTGCTTCTGAAAGAGAAAGGCTTGAGCGATTAAAGAAATCCTATGCGTTTAAATATCCGGAGCAGCTTCTCAGACAAAAGGAACAAGAACTAGACAGGCTGATAGAACGACTTTCTAAAGGATCGACAAGATCGCTGCATAAATCTGCTGAACAAGCTGAGAGACTGTATGCACGCCTTCTTAGGTCCCACCCTTCTCAACTGGCTGAAAGAAGCCGTACACGCCTGGAGCAAGGGGATGCAGCCCTTAAGAAAGAGATCTTAAGAATCTTGGCCAAAAAGCAGGAAGAACTCCAAAACAATATCTCTAAGCTTAATTTATTAAATCCACTTCAAGTAATGAACAGAGGATATAATGTGACGTATGATGAGAATCAAAAGCTCGTTCAGCGAGTGGAAGACGTTGAAGCTGGAGACCGGGTATCTATACAGGTGAAAAACGGCAGCATCAACTGCCAGGTTGAAAGTACCGGTCCTTCATTGGTGAAAACAGAAAGTGTGCAAAGTAAAGGAGGAGAAGCTGATGGCTGAAGAGCAGGACAGACAGATAACGTTTGAAAAGGCAATGGAAGAGCTGGAGGGCATTGTAGAAAAACTTGAAGAGGGCGACGTGCCCTTGGAAAAGGCTATTGAGATGTATCAAGAAGGCATGAATTTGTCCAAGGTTTGCCATGACAAGCTTGTAAGAGTTGAAAAACAAATGGATCAAATGATGAGCGAGGATGGGGAAATAGAACTTTTAAAAGTTAAGGAGGAAGAAGAGTGACCGAAGAATCATTGCAAGCTTTTATTCAGAAATACAAAGACATCATTGATAAGCGCCTGCCAGAGCTTATTGATTCATTAGAGACACCTCCTAACTTAAAAGAATCTATGATTTATTCCTTAAACGCCGGCGGTAAAAGGATAAGGCCCCTTCTTATGCTTGCTGTGTTAAAAGCGTATGACTCGTTGTTTGACGATGCTTATGATATTGCATGCGCTGCTGAAATGGTGCATACATATTCTCTTATCCATGATGACCTTCCTGCTATGGATGATGATGATGTTCGCAGAGGGAAGCCGACCAATCACAAAGTATTTGGAGAGGCCATAGCGATCCTTGCAGGAGATGCTTTATTTACAAGAAGCATTGAAATAATGGCTTCTGAAACAAACAGCCTCTCTCCCGAGGTGAAAATTCGTTTAATATCAGAATTCGTAAAAGCATCAGGTCCCGAAGGTATGGTGGGAGGCCAGGCTGCTGATTTAAACGGAGAAGGAAAGAGCTTGTCCCTGGAGGAGTTGGAGTACATTCATCATCATAAAACAGGGGACTTGCTTACTTATTCCATAGTAGCTGGAGCAATTATGGCAAATGCCCCTGAGCAGGACATCGAAAAGCTTCGAAGCTTTGCAAAAGCTTTGGGACTGGTCTTTCAAATTAAAGATGATATTCTTGACGTCGAGGGAGATGCTTCTTTAATTGGGAAGCCGGTTGGCAGCGATGATGACAAAGACAAGAGCACTTATCCAAGCCTCTTAACATTAGAGGGAGCAAAGAAGAAACTTGCCTATCATGCTCAAGAAGCAAAGGAAACCTTGTCGAAAGTAAGCGGCAATATGGCACTGTTAAATGAGCTTACTGATTACATTGTCGAACGTGACCATTAGAGGTTGAAATTAGTAGTTAACCCAAAGTGTTAATATTGCTGATCTTGAATTCTCTATGATATAATAAGCTTACATTACCGAGTGGTGCAGTATTCTAGTCGGTTCTCCATTCTCGAGGGCGGGCCTAAAAATCCGCTGAAGGGCACATCGATGAAGTTCCTGGTTTTGGCTCGAGGCGCCCAGCCCTGGGTCAAAGCTGGGAGTTAAGGCGGTGGGGGCGATCCACAATGGCATGTGGGCGTTGACCCTCCCGCCGCGGAGGCCCTGTTCTTTCCTTGCCGGCGACGTACGGCAAGAGAGAGACAGGGTAAGACCTGCACGACAAGCCTAAGGGATCTTGTCTGCAGCGTAGCCTGCCTTGAGTGGAGCAGCGGGGAAGATGATTTCTGGAGAATGAGCCGTCGGCCAACGGCAATTCTTATCCATCTGAAACCTGCTCTGCAAAAGAGGCTAAGAGAATGGCAAGGGACCGCTGAGGAAAACTCCTAGACTGTTCCTCGTTTGGACATTTAAAGGGGATTACGGTGTGCGCTAAGTGGTAATCCAGTCTAGCGTCCGGTGACGGCGCTAAGCCGGCTTTAAAGGGAAACCGCCAGGGCGGCGACGCTCTGGCAGCCGGCTGGGAAATCCTACTGGACCTATGCCACAATGTTTACTCTTTAAATGACCACTCGACTTACATATGAGTGGACGGAATGAAAAACAAGGTGTCGATGATAATAGATGAGGAATTCTTGGAAGAAATCAATAAATTTCAGCTTAACAATTGCCGTTATCACCTTGGTGTTAGCGGCTATTTTTTCAATTATATCAACGTGGATCCTGGCTGGTGTTGGCTGGGCCATAGGGATGCTTATTGTTTTTATTATTGTGTTCATGGGGATATTTTTTGACACAATCGGGGTCGCTGCTACCGCTGCTGACGAAACACCCTTCCATTCCATGTCTGCCAAGAAGCTCCCTGGGGCAAGGCATGCGATGTTGATTACAAGAAACGCTGACCGGTTTGCCAGCTTTTGTAATGATGTAATTGGCGATATTTCCGGGATAATAAGTGGAACCGCTTCCGCGTTTGTTGTCCTTCAATTAGCGTTATCCTTTGGACATGGAGAAGGAAGCCTAGTACAATTTGTCGTATCGGTTGTATTTACCAGTGTGATAGCAGCATTAACAGTCGGGGGTAAATCCATCGGGAAAACGTTAGCTATTCACTTTTCCACACCGATCATTTACCATGTCGGTAGAATTTTGTATGTTTTAGAAGTAAAATTAAAAATAAAGGTGTTTCCTGACAACGGAAAACGAAAAAGCAAGAAAAAAACGAAAAGTAAAAATCACCAGTGAGAAAGTGAGGGCACTTTAGATGGATTTGGAAACGATAAAGGACCCCGGGTTTCTTCAAAGCTGTTCCCGTGAAGAAATGGAAAAGCTGGCAGAGGATATCCGCCATTTTTTAATCCAGCGATTATCAGTTACAGGAGGACACCTGGGTCCCAATCTAGGTGTTGTGGAGCTGACATTAATTCTTCATAGCTTGTATGAAAGCCCTAAGGATAAAATTATTTGGGATGTGGGACACCAGGCCTACGTGCATAAAATAGTAACAGGACGTGCCGGCCAATTTGACCAGCTCCGCAAATACCAGGGGTTGTGCGGGTTTCCTAAACGGAGTGAGAGCGACCACGATGTATGGGAAACTGGCCACAGCTCAACATCTCTTTCTGCTGCGATGGGGATGGCACTGGCTCGCGACTTAAAAAAGACGGATGAGAGCGTTGTGGCGGTAATCGGGGATGGTGCTTTAACAGGCGGTATGGCTCTTGAGGCTCTTAACCATATTGGACATGAGCAAACGGATCTGACGATTATTTTAAATGATAATGAAATGTCGATTGCCCCCAATGTCGGAGCCCTTCACAGCATGCTGGGCAGAATGAGGACTGCCGGGAAATATCAGAAGGCCAAGGAAGAACTTGAGTATCTAATCAAAAAAATTCCTGCCTTTGGTGGAAGACTTGCAACAACCGCTGAACGTGTGAAAGACAGTCTCAAGTATCTGCTTGTTTCCGGCATGTTTTTTGAGGAAATGGGCTTTACGTATTTAGGCCCGGTAGATGGCCATGATTATGATGACTTAATTGAAAACATCAACTATGCCAAGAAAACAAAAGGCCCGATGCTGGTTCATGTTATTACCAAAAAAGGAAAAGGGTATGCCCCTGCTGAGAATGATGCAAAGGGGACATGGCATGGGCTTGGGCCATATAAGATCGAATCTGGTGAAGTTGTAAAAAAACCAGGACCTCCCAGCTACAGCGGTGTCTTTAGTAATACCTTGCGCAGAATTGCCCGGGACGATCAAAGGGTGGTGGGTATTACTGCAGCTATGCCTGGAGGAACGAAACTTGATCAATTTGCAGCTGAATTTCCTGACCGAATGTTTGATGTGGGGATTGCAGAGCAACATGCAACAACTATGGCTGGCGGACTTGCAACCCAAGGGATGAAGCCTGTGTTTGCGGTGTATTCCACATTCTTGCAGCGGGGCTACGATCAGCTGGTTCATGACGTATGCCGTCAGAATTTAAATGTTATCTTTGCAATTGACAGAGCAGGCCTGGTAGGGGCTGATGGAGAAACCCACCAAGGTGTATTTGATATTGCTTATTTGCGCCACCTGCCGAATATGAAAATATTAATGCCGAAAGACGAAAATGAGCTTCAGCATATGATTTTTACAGCAGTACAGCATGATGATGGGCCAGTAGCAGTCCGTTATCCTAGAGGAAACGGTTATGGTATTAAGATGGATAAAGAGTTAAAAGAACTTACGATTGGAAAGTGGGAAGTTCTGCGTGACGGCGGTGAATTAACCATCCTCACTTTTGGGACGATGATTCCAGTAGCCATGGAAGCAGCCGAATCACTTGAAAGCCAAGGGGTCTCTGTCCGAGTGGTAAATGCAACCTCTGCCAAGCCTCTTGATGAATCGCTTCTCGAGGAATTAAAGGAAGAAGGAAAACCAATACTGACTTTGGAGGAAGCTGCTCTTCAAGGGAGCTTCGGAAGCGCAGTGCTCGAGTATTATCATGACCATGACAGCCATGGAATGATCATTGAGAGAATGGGAATTCCTGATCGTTATATTGAGCATGGAAGCGTGCCTGAATTGTACGAAGAAATCGGGCTGACACCTGCAAGAGTCAGGGATAAGGTACTAACAATGGTTCCAAGAAAGAGACAAAGGGCGTAAACGTATGAAAAAAGAGAGATTAGATGTTTTATTAGTGGAGCAGGGCTTTTTCGAATCCCGGGAAAGAGCCAAGCGTTCCATTATGGCCGGGCTTGTTTACGTAAATGATGAACGGGTGGACAAACCTGGCATGAAAGTGGATGTACAAGCTCCCCTTCGAGTTAAAGGGGAGCTTCTCCCTTATGTAAGCAGAGGAGGTTTAAAGCTCGAGAAGGCATTGAGTTCATTTAATCTTGAGGTAAAAGATAAAGTGATGCTTGATATTGGTTCATCTACAGGAGGCTTTACAGACTGTGCTCTTCAAAACGGAGCCAAGCTTGTGTATGCTTTGGATGTAGGCTATAATCAGCTGGCCTGGAAGCTGAGAAACGACGAGCGTGTTGTCGTTATGGAAAGAACTAATTTCCGTTACGTCACAAAGGAAGATTTTTCACAAGGAGCTCCTGATTTTGCAACGGCAGACGTTTCATTTATTTCTCTTCGTCTTATCCTCCCGGTTTTAAAGGAGATTCTACAGCCGGAAAGCAATGTATGTGTGTTAATTAAACCCCAATTTGAAGCGGGACGGGATGAAGTTGGGAAAAAGGGGATTGTGAGAGAGCCATCCATTCACAAGAAGGTGATTCAAGACATTGTTGAGTTTGCTGAAGGTATCGGGTATCATCCGTCTGGCCTTGATTACTCACCAGTTAAAGGAGGAGAAGGGAACATTGAGTTTTTACTTCATCTTCTTTGGGATCAAGGGGCTGCCGCAAGCCGGGAGATAAATGAGGAGAAAATTGAACAAATCGTTTATAATGCACATCACCATATGTAGAACGTGTAGGGTCTCCAAAGACCGCCTGGTTCATTGCGAAGAGGAGACCGGTTTTTTTACATAGCTAGAGATGACGTGAGGGTGTCACCAAAAACAGACTTTTTTGGGACACCCTTTTTTCGTTAGGAAGCTGAATAAACTAAGGGGTTTTTATTCAAAAAAAGTGAAGGTGAAAGTGAAGACAAGTCATAAACACTTAAATTCACAAGGGTTTCTCATTATTAATTTATAAATACGTTTGTATGAATATTGAAAATCAGTTATGATATTTGTAGAAATTTGTTTAACAATAGAAAACAAAACATGCCAGCTCTGTGTATCTTTTTTAAGTGCCAGAGAATGTTTACTGTGTTTTTAGGAGGATCAAAATGACCAAAGGACAACGTCATATAAAGATACGAGAAATTATTACGAATAATGAAATTGAAACGCAGGATGAATTAGTTGACCGCTTGAAGAATGCTGGCTTTAATGTAACTCAGGCAACCGTTTCAAGAGATATCAAAGAACTTCATCTTGTAAAAGTACCAACGGCAGATGGAAGGTACAAATACAGCCTGCCTGCTGACCAGCGCTTTAACCCGCTCCAGAAGCTGAGAAGAGCTCTGGTTGACTCTTTTGTGAGCATTGATCATGCTGAAAACATGATTGTTATGAAAACGCTCCCGGGTAACGCAGATGCGATTGGAATTCTGATTGATAATTTAGATTGGCCGGAAGTTATGGGAACCATTTGCGGGGACGATACGATCCTCCTTATTTGCCGTGAGAAAGAACAAACTTCACACATTTCTGACCGATTTCTTGATATGCTGTAATTACATTTTCATGGCAGGAAGGTGTTTTCATGCTTGCAGAACTTTCAATTACAAACTTTGCTATCATAGAACAATTATCAGTGTCTTTTGAAAGCGGATTAACTGTGCTGACTGGAGAGACTGGTGCCGGGAAATCCATAATCATTGATGCCATTGGTTTATTAATTGGCGGACGCGGCTCTGTTGAATATGTAAGGCATGGAGCAAAACGGGCAGAAATTGAAGGGTTGTTTCATATAGACGCTGGACAAATTGCAAAAGAAAAGGTCGAATCGGCTGGCATTGATATCGAAGAAGGGATGATTGTTCTTCGAAGAGAAATTACGAAGCAGGGCAAGAGCATCTGTCGTATAAACGGCAAGCTTGTCACTCTGGCAATTCTCCGTGAGGTTGGCCAAAGTCTCGTTGATATACAAGGACAGCATGATAACCAGGAACTAATGCAAGCTGAAAAACATGCGGGTATGCTGGATCGATTTGCAGGAAAAAAACTCCAGGAGGCCCTTCGGGAATATCAAACCATTTATACTACTTTTCGAAGTGTTGAAAAAAAGGTCAAGCAGCTCCGAGAAAACGATCAGGAGGTTGCTCATCGTCTGGATTTTATTGAATATCAGCTAAAAGAAATAGAAGAAGCGCAGCTACAGCCAGGAGAAGACGAAGAGCTTGAAAAGGAAAAGTATAAATTGGCTAATAGTGAAAAGCTTTTCCGATCTTTAAAAGAAGCATATGAAAGTCTGCATGGGGAAGGCAGGGGACTGGACTGGGCAGGACTTGCCATGAATCATGGAGAAGAAGCTGCCTCGATTGACCCTGACTTGCAAAGCTTATCAGAGACGATAAATAACTGTTACTTTATGCTCGAAGAAGCATCCTACTCACTACGTGATCATGTTGATTCCCTAGAATTTGATCCGGACCGGTTAAACGTTATAGAAGGAAGACTGGACGAAATTCAGCAATTAAAACGGAAATATGGAAACAGCGTCACGGAAATTTTGGAATATGCTTCACGTATTGAGGAAGAAAAAGATTCTCTTGAAAATAAAGATGAAAGAATTCAGCAATATGAGAAGCAGCTTGAAGATCTTTCTCTTGACTTGCTTGCTGAAGCTGAAACATTAACCGACCTTCGTAAGCAGGCGGCAGAAAAGCTTGCTTATGAGGTGAAACAAGAACTTAAAGCCTTATATATGGAAAAGGCAGAACTGTTTGTGGAAATTGGAACCCCGCAAAAAGGAGAAAGGTATACGGTTAACAGCAAGGAAGTCATATTTACGGAGCAAGGGACGGACCGTGTTGAATTCATGTTATCACCAAATGCAGGTGAACCTCTAAAACCTTTGGCTAAAGTAGCCTCAGGAGGGGAGATCTCTCGTATCATGCTCGCTATGAAAACAATATTGTCTGGATTTCAACATATGACTTCCCTTATTTTTGATGAAGTGGATACAGGGGTAAGCGGAAGAGTAGCTCAGGCAATCGCAGAAAAAATTCATCATGTTTCCATCGATTCTCAAGTGTTGTGTATTACTCATCTTCCTCAGGTAGCCGCCATGGCTGATACTCATTTGTACATTAAAAAAGGAGAATCAGAAGGGAGAGTCACTACTTCGGTTGCTCCATTGGCAGAAGAGGAGAAAGTGGATGAAATTGCCAGAATGATCTCAGGCGTTGAAGTGACGGAGCTCACAAAGGATCATGCTAAAGAATTAGTGACGATGGCCGGAAAAATGAAACCCAAAGTATGAAAAGCTGACCAAATTAGGTCAGCTTTTTTAGTTGTTGGTACTTATATTTGTTCTTCTCCAAGGCAACATTATAAGTAAGAAAGAGAGGTGCGAGGTGGGGCGAGGAGTGTGAAAACATTACATGAATTATCAATTAACCCGAAGAATGATTGGGATACTTCTTTTGATTTTGCTAATAGGCATAGGCGTAAATGAATCTGTTCAAAAGTATATCCAGCTCCCTGACAGTTTATTTATATATGAGAAAGAATTTTCTGAAGCAGGCGGCCCGGTCCAGGCAGCTTTAAAACAACTGGATTTAGAAGGTTTATCACTAGAAGTCACAGAAGATGATTTGACAACTGCTGGTGAAAGTATCCCACTTACAATCACAGCAGCTTCCTTTCCAGTAAAGAAAGTGGATGTCCGAGTGATTCCTGATATTGAAGTGGTTCCAGGAGGTCAATCCATTGGGGTGAAATTAAATTCCGAGGGAGTGATGGTCGTTGGCCACCATCAAATTCCTACGGGAAAAGGCAAAATTTCTCCTGGGAAAGAGGCAGGCATTGAAGTCGGAGATGTTATTAAAAAAATTAACGATAAAACAGTCCAGCATATGGGAGAAGTAGCTGACGCTGTTCAGAAAGCAGCGGATGATAAACAAGAAATTTTCCTGACGATTAAAAGAGGCCAGGAAACAATTGAAAAGAAAATGAAGGTAGTAAAAGATGAGGAAGGCGAAGGATATCGTATGGGGTTATACGTACGCGATTCCGCGGCAGGAGTAGGGACCATGACCTTTTACGAACCAGAATCAGGGAAATATGGTGCCTTAGGTCATGTTATTTCTGATACTGACACGAAAAAGCCAATTGTTGTTCATGATGGAGAAATTGTTCGATCATCAGTCACTTCCATCGAAAAAGGAGCCAATGGCGATCCAGGTGAAAAATTAGCACGAATGACAGAAGATCGCAAAATATTAGGGAATATTAACAAAAATAGTTCATTCGGTATTTTTGGAGTGTTAAATAATGACCACCAATTAAAAAATAATGTTATGGATGAATCTCTACCGGTGGCTTTTGCAGAAGAAATCAAAGAAGGTCCAGCAGAAATTCTTACGGTAGTGGAAGGGGAGAAGGTGGAAAAGTTTGGTATTGAAGTCGTAAAATCTTTTCCTCAATCACATCCTGCCACAAAAGGAATGGTTATTAAAGTTACAGACCCAAAACTGCTTGAGAAAACGGGCGGAATTGTTCAAGGGATGAGCGGAAGCCCAATCATACAAAATGGAAAAATCATTGGTGCTGTCACGCATGTTTTTGTAAATGATGCAACGTCAGGATATGCATGTCACATTGAATGGATGCTTGAAGAAGCAGGTGTTGAGACACACATTGAAAAACGAAAGGCAAGTTAACGACTATGCCTTTCGTTATTTACATAATAATTGTTGTTTGTAGTCTTTTCCATTTTTGAAAATTATGATAAGCTCAAAATAAGAAAGGAATGTGACACGGGTTTTAACATAACGTGTTTCTTTTTTTAGTCAATATCCAATATTTTTCGACAAATCACAGATTGTAGTAGTTTGTCAAGTTCTAATGATACATGAGAAGTAATTGGGTCTTTGAGAGGAATATTTGGTTGTAGAACAGGACTCTCACTGAATGCGTCGAAATGATACCTTGGGAATAACTTAACGAGGGGGAACAGGTGTGGAAAATATTAAAGTGTGTGTGGCTGACGATAATCGTGAATTAGTTAATTTGCTTAATGAATACATTAGCTCTCAAGAGGACATGGAAGTCACCGGTTACGCTTTTAATGGACAAGAATGTTTATCTGTTGTGGAAGAAAAGGAGCCGGACGTTCTCGTTTTGGACATCATTATGCCTCACTTGGACGGTCTTGCTGTTCTGGAAAAAATCAATAATGGGGCGGTCACAAAGCGTCCGAAAATTATTATGCTTACTGCTTTTGGACAGGAAGATGTAACAAAAAAAGCTGTTAACCTGGGTGCTTCATACTATGTACTGAAACCTTTTGATATGGAAACGTTAATAGGAAATATAAGAGAAATCAGTGGAAGTCAGTCAGCGGTTCTCCAGTCCCCAATGCCTTCCCGTGCTAAGAAAGAGCCTGAGCCTATTAACCTGAACCAGAGCATTACCAATATTATTCATGAGATTGGTGTTCCTGCCCACATAAAAGGCTACATGTACCTGCGGGAAGCGATATCGATGGTTTATAATGACATTGAGTTGTTAGGGTCGATCACCAAGGTCCTTTATCCGGATATCGCCAAGAAATTTAATACAACATCAAGCCGTGTAGAGCGCGCCATCCGCCATGCGATTGAAGTAGCCTGGAGCCGTGGAAACATAGACTCTATTTCCAAAATGTTCGGCTATACCGTTAACATTTCAAAAGCCAAGCCGACAAATAGTGAATTTATCGCAATGGTTGCGGACAAGCTCCGTCTTGAACATAAAGTAAGCTGACCAACGTTATTACTAAAGGTATGACTTTTAAAGGTAGATGGACAGTCACAGATGGTACCTCTCCCAATAAGCGTTAAGTGGCTTATTGGGTTTTTTACTTTCAAGGCAAGGGGGAGTTGTGAGTGAAAATAGGAGAAAGGGCATTTTCCCTCACCGATCTTACAAATAGTGAAGAAGTTAAAAAGGGAGCCCATATACTATATAGTTTCAATGAAGAAAGTAAATACATTGAAAATGCTTTTGCTTTTGTTAAAGAAGGTCTGGACAAAAACCACCATGTCGTATTCATTGATGAAGACAAACTATTCAATAAACTGGTCAATAAGCTTTTGCAAAATGGCTACTCATCTCAGGAAATCAATCATATTTTCTTCATTAATAACACATATCATTATATGCCTAACAATTTATTTAATGCAGAAAGTAATTCAGCAAAGCTCGAAGACGTAGTGGACCAGTTAGTGGAAAAAGACAAAGTGATTCGCGTATGGGGTCATGTGATATGGCCGGAGGATAAAGCCGTTTTGCACCAGCTGAGAGTGTATGAATGTCAGTGTGACAAAAGAATTTTTGGAGAACGCCTCATTGTAGTTTGTGCCTATAATGGTCTTACAACATCCGCTTACATTCAAAGTGAAATGATGAGAACACATGAGTATTTAATGATGGATGATCGAGTTTCTTTTTCCCCTTTTTATGAAAAACAGCATGCGGAAAGTTTAACCTATACAGAGCAGCAGAGATTAATAAAGATTGAGATGGAAAATAAAATACTAAAAAGCCGAAACAAAGAGCTGGCGGTACAAAAGAAGTTAATTCATGAACAAAAGAAAACTATAGAAGAAAGAGAAAAAATATACCGAACTCTTTTAAACGAAATTCCTACGGCAATGGTTATTACAATAGATAATACAATCGTTTATGCAAACAAACAGGCTTTCATTAATTTCAAAGTGAATAGTGGCCATTCCTTTCAGGGAAGGTGTTTTCTCGATTTTGCACCGCCCGAATCCCGGTCAAAACTAGAAGATCATACAAAAAAGGTAAATGAAAATCGTTTAATAAGAAAAATAGAAATGGAGTTAATGTTGGAAAGTGAAGAGATCACTCCTTTTGAAATTAAAAGCATTCCGATTTGGTTTCAAGGAGACCAGGCAAAACTTCATGTTTTAGTTGACTTAACACAGCAAAAAATAAATGAAAGGTTAATGGTACGTTCGGAAAAGCTGACGATTGCAGGCCAGCTGGCTGCAGGAATCGCACATGAGATTAGGAACCCTTTAACAGCAATTAAAGGTTTTTTTCAATTGTTAAGACACCATGAGGCAGAAGAGGCCTACTATAAAATAATCGAAGATGAACTGACTAAAATTGAACAAATATCAGGAGAACTTCTGATTCTGGCTAAGCCTCACTCTGATGCTCTGAAAAAACATAATATCACGACCATCATTGACAGTATTATTAAACTGCTTCAACCCCAAGCTTCATTAATTGGTGTAGAAATTCTATCTGAGTTCAAAGAGGAAGAGATGCATATTATTTGTGAGGATTCAAAAATTAAACAAGTTTTTATTAACCTCATAAAAAACTCCATGGAAACAATGGATAAAGGCAGGATCACCATTAAAGCGGCCAGACATTTATCACAGACGATCATACAAGTTGTAGATGAAGGAAAAGGGATGAGTCCTGCCATTGTAGAAAAAATAGGAACGCCATTTTTTACTACAAAAGAAAAGGGAACAGGCTTAGGTCTTTTCATTTGTCATAAAATTGTAGAAGAGCATCATGGATCCATTAAAGTAGACAGTGCCGAAGGGATAGGTACGACCTTTACTATCACTTTACCCTTATGTAAAACATAAAAATGGCATCTCAAAAAACAAGCCCTGGAAAGGAGGGCTTGTTTTTTGTTACTTATGGAGATCCCATGAGCTGAAGATCCTAAAGCATGGGTTTCCTAAGAAATCGAGGCATCGAAGACATTGTGAACGCGAAATGTAGTGAAGGGTGAATGGATGTCTCAATTGTACCTTTAGGTGCAAGCGATCTGTAATCAAAATCAGTAACAAAATGTAAAAAAGCCTTTGTATTAAACCTTCTATCTACTCTTCAGGAAGGCTGGAGAGGTAGGATTGGAATAAGTGGCTGACTATTCCGCTTCCTCCATCTACAGCAGGTCTCATTTGTTCAATGCGATTTAAACGAGGATTAAATTGAATGACGTAATGGCGGCCATTATAATTTGCTTGATAGACGTCATATCCATGTCTGGATTCAATAAAGCGAAACATGCTGATTCCTCCTTCCAAGTTACCTATACTATCTCTCTTACTTTCTTCAGTTATTCGAAGAGGGTATTATTTTTTCTTGGTGGGCATACTACCAGGAAAAGGGAGGGATGTTTATGATACATCCAAAAATAGAAGGCATGGCTAGGTATCATGCCAAAACTAAACATTTAATCCCCCAATTAAAACCCGGTGATATTGCTTTTTTATCTCATCAGGATATAGACCCTCTTGCTGCTGAAAGTTTAGCGGAACGGAAAATACAAGCGGTAGTGAATGTGGAGCCTTCCATGAGTGGGAAATTTCAACATGATGGAGTAAGAGTTTTGTTAAACAGAAACATTCCCGTGTTTGATATTGAATGGAAAAGAAAAGCTGTCGAAAACTTCTTTCCAATTAAGATAGAAAATAATCAGTGCTTGACCTTTGGTGACGGCCAATGGAACTTTGGAGGGGAAGCTCGTTATTATGACGAGGATCGATTGGCACATTTGAAACGGAAAGCTTTGTGCCGGCATGAAAATGAATTCCGGCGCTTCGCAAAAAACTCCTTGTACCATGCTGATAAAGATCTCTCTCCTATGCTTGATTCTTTGTTCGATTGGAAGAGTCAGGGTGAAATAAGGGGGAAAGAAGTTCTTTTAGTAATAAGGGGAACTGATTACGAAAAAGACCTCCAGGCTATTAAAAGATGGGTGAAGAAAAAAAAGCTATATAAAATAGCTGTTGATGGAGCAGCGGATGGAATGTTCAAACATAGTCTTCGTCCTGACTTGTTAATAGGAGACATGGATTCTGTGAGTGAACAAGCTTGTAGAAAGGTATCCCGAATATTGGTGCATTGCAGAGTAAACGGGGAGTCACCTGGAAAGAAAAGACTCGATGAAATGAAAGTTGCTTATGAAAGTCTTCCTTTTATCGGTATGAGTGAAGATGCCGCGATCGCATGGGCTTGCAAAGAAGAAGCAGCCAGGTTATATATCGTAGGCGGACATCGAGGGATGGAAGAATACCTTTGCAAGGGAAGAAAGGGAATGGGGTCCTCACTTTTACTAAGAATGTGGGCTGGCTGTCAAGTCACAGACTTGAAAGGTATACATTACTTAAAAGAAAGTCCTTTACCGGCTTTCAATATTGAAAAAATTGTTAATCATATAAGGCCGCTTGTACACCGGGCTAAGAGGAGAATAAAGTGGAAAGCAGACGGGGACATGCTCCAGGAAGAAAAAGGTGGGTGAAAATGAAAACAAGCGTAATTATCCCGGCATTTAATGAAGGGGAGAGCATTGAAAAGACGCTTCAGGCCCTGTATGAAGAAGACTGGATCGAAGAAATCATTGGGGTAAACGATGGAAGTAAAGATGAAACGGGAAAGGTAATGGAAAAATACTGCGACCAAGTGATTCATTTTAAAAAGAATACCGGAAAATCAGCAGCTCTCCAGGCAGGATGGGAAAATAGCAAAGGAGATATTATCATGTGTCTGGATGGAGATCTTAGAGGGAGCGCTGTTTTTAGTCAAAGGCTTTATACCTCACTTGTGGAAAATGATTCAGATATGGTGATTGCAAATGTTCCTGCCGGAAGGCAAAGCGGCCGGGGGATTTTCAAAAAAAGGGTTCAAGCTCAAATTTATAAGAAAACAGGGAGACATATACAATATCCTCTTTCAGGCCAAAGAGCCTTTAAAAGAGCACACCTTCCTTTGTTTCAATCTATGAGGTCCACTGGTTTTGGCATAGAAACGGTCATGACTCTCCAGGCTTTAAACAATGGCCTGCAGATTCTTGAGATAGAGCTTCCATTCACTCATAAGGAATATGGAAAAGCCGTCAAGGGATCATGGCACCGGGGAAAGCAGTGGCTGGAAGTGGAGCGGTGCTTATGGAATTATGGAAAGCAGCACTAATTCTCTTTTTTTTATATGGACTATGGAAAGGTATCTTTTATTTTTCGTTTTATAAAGGATGGACGGTATCCAATTTTAAAGGAAAGCAGACTCCATATACAGCAGGGATGTGGCTGGTGCTTAGCTTCCTTGTTTTTATCTGGGTCCCGGGTGAAGTAACCCTGCCCTTTATCAGCGGGATGATTTACCTGGTGGCTGTTTGGATAGCAGGCTGGCTGGATGATCGTTATGGTAAGCCGTTTCCCAAAGGAATCAAGGGGCATATAAATCATTTTTTTAAATCAGGTGAAATGACTACCGGGCTTTTAAAGCTTACTGTTACTGTTGTTGCTGCTTTCTTTGCTGCCATGGCATATCCTTTTGAACATCCACTGGCGCTCTTTTTTACGTTTAGCTTATTGGTTCTAGGGCCCCATATGTTTAATCTACTTGATACCAGGCCTCTTCGTGTTTGGAAAGTATTTTTTGTTTATGGGATTCTTTTGTTGTATGTAATAAGGGAGGAAGTAACGGTTACCACTTCTCTTCTCTTGATTATGGTGGTCTGGTTTTATATTGAGGCTGCTGAAGAAGGGATGCTTGGGGATAATGGAGCAGCTGCATCAGGGGGTCTTTTGTTTTATTTAACCGCTGTCTATGCTCCCCTGGCTCTACAAGCGGTTGTTTCTGGATTACTGCTTTTTTTTACCATTTATGCAGAAAGACATTCCTTGACGTCGGCAATAGCGGCTTCTCCTTTCCTCTCCAGAATAGACAGTTGGGGAATAGCAAAAAAATAAGCCCCTGCTACTCAGCGGGGACTTCTTTTTTCTGTTTCTTTTGAAAACGGGGCCCTACTTTATTATTCTTTCTGTCTCTATGAAGGACAAATCCGGCGATAAAGGCAATTCCCATTACAAAGATAATAAGGCCAACAAGAAACTGCACCCATAAAAAAGGAAATGGGGGGTGTAGAATATTAAAAAATAAGTCTCTCATTAATTTTATCCCAAGGCCGGCAATCACACCGGGGATGACAAGCATCATCAAAGCAACTGTGCGCATGTTCTGCACCTCTCTTTTGAACAAGCTGATGTGAATAAAAGTGATACTATGGAACGATATATTTACTAACAGATATGGTTTTCTTCCAAGTTACATTGTACTTTATTTTTTGTAAGATTTCCAAAGGTTCTGGTTGAATGTCACGAGTTTTTCATAGATAGTGTAAGGAGAGAGTAACGGGAGGGGAAAAAATGAAAAAAGCTGTCATTGTTGGTGGAGGCAAGGGCGGAGTTTCATTGTTAAGAATGCTCGTGGAAAACGAGAGAATGAAGGTTGCCGGACTGGCTGATATAAATAAAGAAGCTCCCGGTATGAAGCTTGCCTTGGAGCATGGCATACAGACAGCAGCTGATTGGAAAACGCTGCTCTCCACTGAACCTGATATCATTATAGAGGTTACAGGGAAAAAAGAGGTTTATCATGAAATACAGACATTTGCCAAGGCAGAAACAGCAGTTGTTCCTGGACAGGCAGCCGGTATTCTTTATGAGCTGCTCGTGGATAAAGAGCAGCTGATTGAGGAAGTGAAAGCCCATGACCAGTTTCAAAGTATGATATTAAATGCCACACATGATGGAATGATTGCAATTGATGATGAAGAAAAAATTATCTTATTTAACCGGTCTGCAGAAGAGATGACGGATCTAAAAGAACAAATGGTGTTAGGCCGGTACATAAAAGATGTGATTCCAGGAAGTGAGCTGCCAAGGGTTCTTCATAAAGGAGAAGCGGAAGAAAACCAGCCGCTGACTTTTGCTAACGGACGTTCAATACTCAGTACCAGAATTCCATTATGGCTCGAAAATATTCGTGTAGGTGCGTTTGCTGTTTTCAGAGATGTTACTGAGATTGAGCGGATGGCTGAGGAAGTCACAAACTTAAAAAGCATTCAAAAAATGCTGGAAGCGATTATTCAATCTTCCGAGGAAGCAATCTCTGTAGTGGATGAAAACGGCAGGGGAATGATGATTAATCCAGCCTACACAAAAATTACGGGATTAAGGCAGGAAAATGTGATTGGAGAGCCTGCTACAGCAGACATTTCTGAAGGAGAGAGCATGCATTTGAAAGTCCTAAGAACACGAAAAGCCGTTCGAGGGGTGAGGCTGAAAGTTGGCCCTAATAAAAGAGATGTGATCGTAAATGTGGCGCCTGTTATTGTGGATGGAAAGCTTAAAGGAAGCGTAGGGGTTATCCACGATATGTCTGAAATTAAAACGTTAACCGAGGAGTTAAAAAGAGCAAGGCAGATCATACGCACCCTTGAAGCAAAATATACATTTGACGATATTGCCGGACATTCTAAAGAGTTTCTTTTGGCCATTCAACAAGCGAAAGTAAGTGCGGCTGCTCCGATGTCTGTTCTTCTGCGAGGTGAATCAGGCACAGGAAAGGAGTTGTTTGCTCACGCCATTCACAATGAAAGCAACAGAAAGTTCAATAAATTCATTCGCGTTAATTGCGCTGCATTATCTGAATCTCTCTTAGAAAGTGAATTATTTGGCTATGAAGAGGGCGCTTTTTCTGGAGCGAAACGAGGAGGGAAAAAGGGGCTTTTTGAAGAAGCTGACAAAGGAAGCATATTTCTGGATGAAATTGGAGAAATGACATTATCTACACAGGCGAAGCTTCTTCGTGTGCTTCAGGAGGGAGAGATCGTAAGAGTAGGCGGCACAAGAGCTGTTCAGGTTGATGTAAGAGTGATTGCTGCCACAAATGTCAATCTTGAAAAAGCGATTCACAAAAAAGTGTTTCGAGAAGATCTTTATTACCGGATTAATAAACTCCCTATCTTTATTCCTCCGTTAAGGGAAAGAAGAGAAGATATAGCAGTTCTTAGCAACAGAATGATTGAAAAAATAAACCAGGATTTTGGAAGAACAGTAGAAGGCATTACAGAAGAGGCCATAGCAATGCTTAAAGCTTATTCCTGGCCAGGAAATGTAAGAGAGCTTGAAAATGTTTTGGGAAGAGCGGTAATTACAATGCCCCTTTCCCAAACACTTATTGACAGTAAGGATCTTCCACCTTTGGAGGTTGCCAAAACCGCTCCTAACAGCCAGTTACCTTCTTTTGCAACTGATCTGCATCAACAGACTATAACGTTGCAAGAGCAGGTAGAGAACTTTGAAAAACGGGTGTTGTTGAACGCATTGAAGGAGCACGAAGGAAACAAAACAAAAACAGCCAAACAACTGGGGGTTTCCATTCGGAATTTGTACTACAAGTTAAAAAAACATGGTATTGAAGAAAGTAGCATGCAATAAATTGCACACCGTGAAAAATATTTCACGGTGTTTCGTTATGAAAGAAGAGAAAAACCTTTCACAGTGTGGTTTGAAATTGGCATGATATTTGCATTAAAGTATAAGTAGTCCGTCACGAAGGAGTCATTGTAATGAACTTACAAGAAATAATGGAAAATGCATCTGCTTATAAGAAGAAAACCATAGCGATTGCGGCGGCAGATGACGAACGAGTAATTGATATGGTCAAGGAAGCAATAAACAATCAGCTCGGTGAATTCAGGTTATACGGGAATGAGGAAGTCATTCGTTCATTCCTTACATCTAAAGGGTTAAGTGAAATGAGCTCTATCAAAGTCATTCCGGCAAGGGATGTGAAAGAATCTGCAAGATTGTCTGTCATGTCTGTCCGTGAGGGCAAAGCAGATTTATTAATGAAGGGTATGATTCCCACCAGTGTATTGATGAAAGCGGTATTAAACAGGGAGTACGGTTTGCGGAAAGGGAAGGTTTTATCTCATGTAGCAGCCTTTGAGGTGCCAGGTTTTAAGCGCTTGTTTTTTGTCTCTGATTCAGCCATGAATA
Source organism: Thalassorhabdus alkalitolerans (assembly GCF_042656525.1). Taxonomy (NCBI): domain Bacteria; kingdom Bacillati; phylum Bacillota; class Bacilli; order Caryophanales; family Bacillaceae; genus Thalassorhabdus; species Thalassorhabdus alkalitolerans. Next base: position 8,776 of record NZ_JBHSOZ010000005.1, on the reverse strand, counting down.
TAGCCCCTGATTTACAACAGAAGGTGGAAATCACAAATAACTCTGTTGAAGTGGCAAGATCGATGGGGGTAATAAATCCAAAAGTAGCCCCTATTTCAGCGGTGGAAGTAGTTAACCCTGATATGTCTGCTACCATTGATGCGGCTGCTCTCAGCCAAATGAATAAAAGGGGGCAGATTAATCATTGTGTAATAGATGGGCCACTAGCACTGGATAATGCAATATCTGTTGATGCTGCTAACTATAAAGGGGTAGGAGGAGAAGTGGCTGGCAGAGCTGACATTCTTCTAGTTCCAACTGTGGAGACAGGAAACATTTTATATAAATCACTCGTCTACTTTGCAGGAGCGAAAGTAGGAGGAATTATAGCCGGGGCCAAGGCTCCAATCATTTTAACATCAAGAGCTGACACTGCAGCGAGTAAGCTCTACTCTATTGCGATCGCTTGTCATGTCAGCGAATATCAGAGCACCTTAGCTTAAGGAGGTAAGGTTATGGAATTATTCAAATATATGGAAAGATACGATTACGAGCAAGTGGTGGTCTGTCAGGATGCTGAATCAGGCCTAAAAGCTATCATTGCTATTCATGATACAACTCTTGGCCCTGCATTAGGGGGGACAAGAATGTGGAAGTATGAGTCTGAGGAAGCGGCCTTTGAAGATGCTCTCCGCCTGGCTAAAGGCATGACTTACAAAAATGCTGCAGCCGGCTTGAACCTTGGGGGAGGCAAAACAGTAATTATCGGTGACCCACGTAAGGACAAAAATGAAGAAATGTTCCGGGCGTTTGGAAGGTATATTCAGGGCTTGAACGGACGCTACATTACAGCTGAAGATGTAGGTACAACGGTTGAAGATATGGATATTATTTATGAAGAAACCGACTTTGTCACAGGAATCTCACCTGCTTTTGGATCGAGTGGCAATCCTTCGCCTGTCACAGCTTACGGGGTCTATGTAGGGATGAAAGCGGCAGCAAAAGAAGCCTTTGGATCAGATGAGCTTGCCGGGAAAAAAGTGGCGGTGCAAGGAGTCGGGAACGTTTCTTATAATCTTTGCAAGCACCTGTATGAAGAGGGAGCTACTTTGATTGTAACCGATATCAATAAAGATGCAGTCTACAGAGCTGTAAGCGATTTCAATGCAAAAGCAGTGGATCCAAGGGACATTTATAAAACAGAATGTGATATTTTCAGCCCGTGTGCTCTTGGAGCTGGGTTAAATGACGAAACCATTCCTTCTATTAAAGCAAAAGTGATAGCCGGCGCTGCAAACAATCAATTAAAAGAAAACAAGCACGGTGATATGCTCCATGAAAGAGAAATCGTCTACGCACCCGATTATGTAATCAACGCTGGCGGAGTGATTAACGTGGCTGATGAGCTGAACGGCTATAACAGTGAGCGTGCTTTAAAGAAGGTGGAAGGGGTTTACCAAAACATAGAGAAAGTAATCAGCATTTCTAAAAGAGATAATATCCCGACTTATGCAGCTGCTGACCGCATGGCGGAGGAACGGATCAGAAAAATGAAAAATTCAAGAAAGCAGTTTTTGCGTAATGAACATCATATTTTAAGCCGTAGAAGATAGTTTATCTTCCGCGGCAGGAATAGGAGGCAGAGCCCTTGAAGCAAATATCAAGCCACCGGATTCTTGTGTTAAACCCAGGATCAACCTCTACAAAGGTTGGCGTATTTGAAAATAAAGCATCCTTATTTTCAAAGGTCGTCCGTCATCGTCAAGAAGACATTAAGGCGTATTCAAACATAGTTGACCAATATCAATTTAGAAAACAGGCAATACTGGAGTCACTGGATGTGGAAGGGATCAGCTTGTCAAAAATTGACGCTGTTGTCGGCAGAGGGGGACTTCTTCGCCCGATTGAAAGCGGTACTTATGAAATATCGGGAGCGATGATTAAGGATTTGAGAGAAGGGAAATATGGAGAGCATGCTTCAAACTTAGGTGCATTGATAGCCTTTGAGATCTCAACGCAGTTAAATATTCCTTCTTATATCGTTGACCCTGTGGTAGTGGATGAATTAATGCCTGAAGCCAGACTGACCGGTTTAAAAGAAATAAAAAGAAAAAGTATTTTTCATGCACTGAATCAAAAGTCTGCCGCAAGGAAGGCTGCAGATGAAATTGGAAAACCTTATGAAGAAGCCAATTTGATTGTTGTACACTTAGGAGGCGGAATTACTGTCGGTGCCCATAAAGATGGGAAAGTTGCAGATGTAAACAATGGCTTAAATGGAGACGGTCCCTTTTCTCCTGAAAGGTCGGGTACGCTTCCTGTTGCTGATGTCATTAGCATGTGTTTTTCCGGGCGTTACACCATATCAGAGATGATGAAAAAGGCCGCTGGACAAGGAGGGCTGGTAAGCTATTTTGGCACCAATAATGCTGAGGAAGTTGAAGCTCAAATAGTACAAGGCAATCATGAAGCTGAGGAAGTAATGAGGGCTATGGCTTACCAGATCGGAAAAGAAATTGGAGCCCGAAGTGTTTGTTTAAGTGGAAAAGTAGATGCTATTATTTTGACCGGAGGCCTGGCTCATAGTGAATGGCTGACTGGAGAAATTATTAAGATGGTAAGCTGGATCTCAGATGTGATCGTGTATCCGGGCGAAGATGAGCTTCGTTCCCTTGCCGAAGGGGCTCTTCGTGTCTTAAAGAAGGAAGAAGAACCGAAGATTTACGGTTATAAGGAGGGATAGAAATGGCAGAAGAATATGATTTAGTGATCCTTGGCGGGGGAACAGGCGGGTACGTGGCAGCTATCCGTGCAGCGCAATTAGGATTGAAAGTGGCCGTAGTTGAAAAGGAGAAGCTTGGAGGCACGTGTTTACATAAAGGCTGTATACCAAGCAAAGCTTTTTTGCGCAGTGCAGAAGTGTATCATACAGCAAAAACGAGCGAAGATTTCGGGGTGAATACAGAAGGGGTATCTCTTGATTTCAATAAGGTGCAGTCACGTAAGGATAATATAGTAAACCAGTTGTACAAAGGTGTTCAGTACTTGTTGAACAAAGGGGATATTCATGTCTATAAAGGACATGGGCGAATACTGGGTCCTTCTATTTTTTCCCCAAGTCCGGGTACGATCTCTGTAGAAATGGACAGCGGAGAAGAAAATGAAATGCTTATACCAAAAAACGTTATTATTGCTACAGGGTCCAGGCCCAATACTCTTCCTGGGATGGATCCAGATGGGAAACAAATTCTCACCTCTGACGAAGCGTTGGAATTAGAAAACCTGCCTTCTTCCATTATTATCATTGGAGGAGGCGTCATTGGGATTGAATGGGCTTCAATGCTCTCTGACTTTGGAGTGGAAGTAACAGTGTTGGAATACAGCAGGCGAATTCTTCCTGGTGAGGATGAAGAGGTATCCAAAGAAATAGCCAGTCAGCTGAAAAAAAGGGGCGTCAAGATCGTTACAAATGCTAAAGTGCTCCCTGAGAAAACAAAAAGGGAAACAGACGTAACAATATACGCTCTGGAAGGTGAGAAAGAGCAGGCTTACCAGGCCAAATCTGTTCTCCTCTCTGTAGGGCGCAAAGCAAATACGGAAGACATTGGACTTCAAAATACGGATATTGTGGTGGAAAAAGGTTTTGTCCAAACAAATAAGTGGCAGCAGACGAAAGAGTCTCACATTTATGCGATCGGTGATGTTATCGGAGGAATGCAGCTTGCTCATGTTGCTTCTCACGAAGGAATCATAGCCGTTGAGCATATGACAGAAAACCACCCTCACCCATTAGATTTTTCTCTTGTTGCCCGCTGCACCTACAGTCGTCCCGAAGTGGCCAGTATCGGCTTGACAGAAGAGCAGGCCAGAGAAGAAGGCTATGATACCAAAATAGGTACATTCCCATTTAAGGCAATAGGAAAAGCCTTAGTGAATGGAGACGCATCAGGGTTCGTTAAATTTATTGCTGACAAAGAAACTGATGATCTACTAGGTGTTCATATGGTCGGGTCGCATGTAACAGACCTTATCTCAGAGGCAGCCGTTGCCAAGCTCCTGGATGCAGCAAGCTTTGAAGTGGCTGAGGCGATTCACCCGCATCCAACATTATCTGAGATCATTGGTGAAGCTGCTCTGGCAGTGGATGGAAAAGCGATACATTCATAATAACTAGGGGGGATATGTATGGCCGTACTACGACATGAAGAATTAGGGCTCTCAAAAGAGCAGGTAATTGAAATGTATGAACAAATGCTTATGGCCCGTAAGATCGATGAGCGAATGTGGCTCTTAAATCGTGCTGGAAAAATACCTTTTGTGATCTCTTGTCAAGGACAGGAGGCCGCTCAAGTCGGAGCAGCCATGGCGTTAGATCGTGAAAAGGATTATGCGCTCCCGTATTACCGTGATATGGGAGTGGTCCTTGCCTTTGGGATGACGGCAAAGGATTTAATGATGTCAGGATTTGCTAAAGCAGAGGATCCAAATTCAGGCGGACGACAAATGCCAGGGCATTTTGGACAGAAGAAAAATCGGATTGTAACTGGTTCATCCCCTGTAACAACCCAGGTGCCGCATGCCGTTGGGATTGCTTTGGCAGCCAAAATGGAAAAGAAAGATTTCGTTACCTTCACGACCTTTGGAGAAGGCTCTTCCAACCAGGGCGATTTTCATGAAGGAGCAAACTTTGCCGGTGTTCATAAGCTTCCTGTCATTTTAATGTGCGAAAATAACAAATATGCTATTTCCGTTCCTATAGAAAAACAGCTAGCGTGTGAAAAGGTTTCCGATCGGGCGATAGGGTACGGGATGCCTGGCTTTACGGTAGATGGAAATGATCCCCTTGCTGTTTATGAAGCAGTGAAAAATGCAGCGGATCGTGCAAGGAAGGGTGAGGGGCCTACCTTGATAGAAACAGTGTCCTACAGACTCACCCCTCATTCAAGTGATGATGATGACCGTTCTTACAGATCAAGAGAGGAGGTAGAGGAAGCAAAAAAGCGGGACTCTATCTTTACTTTCAGCACTTATTTAAAAGAAAATAACGTAATGACAGAGGAAGAAGAAAATGTGCTCCTTGAAAAAATCAAACGCATAGTAGATGAAGCTACTGATGCTGCTGAAGAAGCGGCTTATGCTGATCCGGATGATCTTTTTAAACATGTATATAAAGAACAATAGAAAGGGGTGAAGAACATTGACAATGATGTCCTATATACAAGCAGTAACACGTGCGCTGAGAGAAGAAATGCAGCGGGATGAAAAAGTGTTTATTTTAGGAGAAGATGTGGGGGCAAGAGGTGGAGTATTCCGAGCTACCGAAGGACTCTATGAGGAGTTCGGTGAAGAGAGGGTTCTTGACACGCCTCTTGCAGAATCAGCTATTGCCGGTGTGGGGATTGGAGCAGCGATGTATGGCATGAGGCCTGTTGCCGAAATGCAGTTTGCTGACTTTATTATGCCGGCAGTCAATCAAATTGTTTCTGAAGCCGCAAAAATCCGCTACCGCTCAAATAACGATTGGAGCTGCCCGATAACGATTCGTGCGCCTTACGGCGGAGGTGTTCACGGTGCATTGTATCATTCTCAGTCCGTAGAAGCTCTATTTGCAAACGTACCTGGCTTGAAAATTGTAATGCCATCAACTCCTTATGATGTAAAAGGGCTATTAAAAGCGGCGATCCGTGATGAAGACCCAGTCTTGTTTTTTGAACATAAACGAGCATACCGCCTCATTAAAGGTGAGGTTCCCGAAGAAGACTACACCCTTCCAATTGGGAAAGCAGATATAAAAAGAGAAGGGGAAGATGTGACCGTCATTACCTATGGCCTTTGTGTTCATTTTGCTCTGCAAGCCGCTGAAAAGCTTGCCGGAGAAGGGATTTCTGCTCATATACTTGATTTGAGGACGGTGTATCCCCTTGATAAAGAAGCAATAATTGAAGCAGCCAGCAAAACAGGTAAGGTTCTCTTAATAACTGAGGCCAACAAAGAAGGAAGCATCATGAGTGAAGTGTCTGCAATCATCAGCGAGAATTGTTTATTTGACCTTGATGCTCCTGTTCAAAGATTGGCAGGTCCAGATGTTCCAGCCATGCCTTACGCCCCTACAATGGAAAAGCACTTTATGGTTAACCCGGAAAAAGTAGAGGCTGCGATAAAAGATTTAGCAGAATTTTAAAGGAGGTGTTTGTTCATGGCTGAAAAAATTACAATGCCCCAGCTCGGAGAAAGTGTAACAGAAGGGACGATCAGTAAATGGCTTGTAAAGCCTGGCGACAAGGTAAATAAATATGATCCTATTGCCGAGGTAATGACAGATAAAGTGAATGCAGAAGTCCCCTCTTCTTTTACAGGGACAATAACCGAATTAGTAGCAGGGGAAGATGAGACAATCCAGGTAGGCGATCTAATATGCTATATGGAGGTTGAAGGAAAAGGCAGCACTGATCAACGCAGTAAAGAAAATGTTCAACCTCCAAAAGAAGAAGAAAAGCAAAGTACAGACTCTTCGGCCCAGTCAATGAAAACGCGCTATTCGCCAGCCGTTCTCCGCCTTGCTCAGGAAAATGACATTGATCTATCCACTGTGCAAGGAAGCGGGAGAGGAGGCCGAATTACCCGGAAAGATGTACTTTCTCTTGTAAACAAAGGTGCAAAACCTGCAAGGGAAGAAAAGCATGATACTTATGAAGAACCAAAGAAGAGAGCTCCCTCCATTGAACAGAAGCAACAGATCGAAGAGAAGCAGAAAAGTGAGTCTGGTGATCAAGAAATACCTGTGAGCGGAGTTAGAAAAGCGATAGCCGTTAACATGGTAAGAAGCAAACATGAAATCCCTCATGCCTGGACGATGGTTGAAGTGGATGTTACAAACATTGCAAAGTTCAGGGAAGCAAACAAAAAGAAATTTAAAGAAAAAGAAGGCATCAGTCTTACCTTCTTCCCATTTTTTATGAAAGCTGTTGTGGAGGCATTAAAAGAATACCCAGAGCTTAATTCTACGTGGGCAGGAGATAAGATCATCCGCAAGAAAGACATCAATTTGTCTATTGCAGTTGCCACGGAGGATGCTCTGTTTGTTCCTGTGGTAAAGCATGCTGATGAAAAAAGCATAAAAGGACTTGCCAGGTCTGTTCAGGACTTGGCGGGTAAAGTGAGAAATGGCACGTTGAAAGGTGAAGAAATGCAAGGAGGAACCTTTACGATAAACAACACAGGATCCTTTGGCTCAGTTCAGTCGATGCCTATTATTAACCACCCTCAGGCAGCTATCCTTTCCGTAGAATCCATTGTGAAAAAGCCTGTGGTGATGGAAGGTGACATGATTGCGATACGCCACATGGTCAACTTGTGCCTGTCTTTAGATCATAGGGTGCTGGATGGATTAGTATGCGGACGTTTTCTTTCAAGTATTAAAACGCGCCTGGAGTCTTTTGATCCGGAGAGCGAGTCCTTGTACTAACAAAGCCAGAGCTATTCACTTGTTTTCAAAGTAATAAGTGAATAGAAAAAGGTGTTCATTCAGGCTCCTTGAAGATAAAGTTGTTGGCTCTTTTAAAAATAAAAAGAAGCTGGTTTACTTGTGAATACACTCTGGTATTGTTTACAATAGAAGTAGTACATGGGTTTAGGAAAAGAAAGGATGGTTAGAGATGGATTTTAATTTTATGATAAATGATGTAGTTCAGGCAGCGAGAAAGGATATGGATGAGGCAGGTTATGAACAATTAACATCTGCTGAAGAAGTAGAGGAGACTTTATCAAAGCAAGGCAGCACACTTGTTATGGTAAACTCTGTTTGCGGTTGTGCCGGAGGCATTGCTCGTCCTGCAGCAGCCTATATGAGAAATTACGAAAAGCAGCCTGATCGTTATGTAACAGTTTTCGCTGGCCAGGATAAGGAAGCGACTGAAAAAGCCCGTTCTTTCTTTACTGGTTATGCTCCTTCTTCCCCTTCCTTTGCTTTAATTAAGGACGGAGAAATCAAAACCATGGTTGAGCGCCATGAAATCGAAGGACATGAACCTATTCATGTTGTTCAAAAGCTGGAAAAAGCTTTCGATGAGAACTTGTAATCGCCAAAAAACGTATAAGGACTGTTAACAAAGGATGAAATTTGATGGATAAATTTTACGCACAAGTTCAAGAATACCTTAATATGGAAGAAGAAATTGACTTTAAAGAGTTTAATGAATATTATCAGCAGGTACTCGAATATTTGGATAAAGAATCTGCAGATTTATCTGAGGAAGATGTCTGGAAAGCTCTATTTGTTGTTGAAAGTATTATGTCCAACGCCCAAAATAGAGCCAAACATGCTGATACGACAAAGGAACAAAAGAAATACAAGCGTATGGCCAAACGTACTAAGCTATATGCCCAGCATTTCACAAAGCGTCTTCATGATGCTGGTTATAATGATGAGGAAATTGGGGCAAGGTTTAAAGAAATGTTAGAAGAAGACACTGCGACAGCAGAAAAAGAATGACCGGAAAAGGGCTGGTATAGGTGCCAGTCCTTTTCACCTTAAAAACAATGATTGACACAACAAAGAGAATTAGATACAATTGTCATTGTCTTAAAAAATCTGCGCCTATGGTGAAAGGGATATCACGCGAGATTCCGGTTCTCGTATTCCAGGTTCGAATCCTGGTAGGCGCGCCAATTATAATGATGATTTAATTACATAATCGCAAAGACAGTGATGAGCATCACTGTCTTTTTTTATTGTGTGCCCGGCATGGGTATAAACTCTAGGGTTAAAGTCCCGAACGGTGAAGGTCGTTGTAACCGC